>CAZRCG010000001.1:0-567797 GCA_964598565.1 uncultured Bacteriovoracaceae bacterium
TTGACGCAGTGCGATTCCGGATGTCACTGGCTCATTTTTCGGGGCCAAGCGCGAAGGATCTAGAGCTAAAAGCCTCACCTGATATTCAATCAATCACCATTGATTCATACACGCGCCTAAAAAAATTCGATCAAGCAAGATATGTTCTAGAAAGCGCTCCTGAGCAACTGAACGGTTACCCCCTCGTAACTCACGGCTACTTAAAAGGTAGAGATTTAAACGAATCGGTCAGCGCTCCCTTTGAGATTCGCCATGGCTCACCGGATGCTCGCCTACTCTTTGAAGTTGCTATCGCCTCAGGTATCACTTCATTTGAAGGGGGGGGAATTGGATACAATCTACCCTACTGTAAAAACGTACCTCTTTCAGAATCATTAAGGGCTTGGAAGTATGTGGATGATCTTTCGGGAGATCTTACTCGAAGAGGGGTCGTTATCGATCGAGAGCTTTTTGGCACACTTTCAGCTGTAATCATTCCACCTTCGATTGCCCTTACCATGACCATGATCGAAGCCATTCTAGCGAGCCGGTCGGGAGTTAAGTGCCTTTCGATTGCTTACCCTCAAGGGGGAAATCTCGCTCAAGATATTGCTGCCCTTCGAGCCATTCACGTGCTGGCAAACAAATATTTGCCGGAGGATGTGAACGTTTACTCTGCTCTTCATGAATTTATGGGAATGTTTCCTAAGGACCCGGTTGAAGCAAAGGCTCTCATTTTTTATGGCGCCTTGACTGCAAAACTCGGCAAAGCCTCTAAGATTATTACAAAAACGCATGTCGAAGCGTATGGAATTCCTACTAGCGAAATCAACGCTGAAGGAATCCTTACGGCACGAATGGCAGAGCAATCATTCTTTAATTTTATTCGTCTGCCCAATGAAATAATCGAAGAAGAGCTCGAACTGATTCTTACCGAAGTCGACGAACTGCTTCTTCCCCTTTTAAACGAAGAAGTTGAAGCCGGAATTCCCTTAGGCCAACTTATTGAAAAGGCTTTTCTCAGAGGCACTCTCGACATTCCGTTCGCGACATCCCGTTTCGCCAAGTCTCAGGTGATTCCTTTACGCGATTGCAGCGGAGCAATTCGCTATGCCAACCAAGGCAATCTCCCTTTCTCTTCAAACACAATGTTACGCAATCGAAAAGCGCTTAACACAAAATTTTCACCGATGGAACTTTTAAAAAAAACCTACGAAGACATTTGTTATTTTAGTTCTGGTTACTACCACCATCAACTCAATCAAATCGCTGTGAGGATGCTTTATGAATAAATCTCTACAAACAAACTCTATCTCTCTTGCCGCTTATTCTCGAAAGAGGAAAGTTATTTTAGGCGTAGCTGAAAGCGATGCTCACGTTGTCGCCAACCATTTAATTGCTTTTCTTCTACGATCCGAAGGATTCGAAGTAATTAATCTAGGAGCTTGTACTCCCGTATCTGAATTCGTGGATGCTTACGAAGAAAATTACGATGCAGAAGCCATCCTCATTGGCAGCTTAAATGGTCATGCGCTTAACGATTTAGCTGGTATCCGCCAAGCCAAAGATAGTGGCCGCATCCGTTGCCCCGTAATTCTTGGCGGAAATATCTCTGTGGGACACACTAAATGCGAACGGAGTTATAGAAAACTTTTAGAGATTGGCATCGACCGGATCCTCGAGAATCATTCCGAAATTCTGCCGGTACTCCTCGGACTAAAAACAGCAGAGACTTTCGAAAATCAAATCCCACAATTAGGAGCCTAAGTTATGAAACCTTCGGCACGGCCAATACCATCAATTCGGGAAGAGATGAAAGAAAGACTTCCTCGCTGGAGCCAACCATTTCTAACCTGGCTTACCGGAAGAGCGCATCATGGACAGAAACCCATATGGAGTTCAACTTCATTCTCTCAAACTCTTTCAGCGTTCACGTGTCTTTACGGTGGGGCATTTGCGGTTTACTTCAGCCTTCATCAAGGTGGCTGGCTGCCATGGATGGTAATACCCATCGCGTGGATTTTTATGGCGGGAGCTGCTCGAAAAATTCAAGTCACGCTCGTGCATCAGTGTGCGCATAATAATTTTTCTGGTAGTCGAAAGCTTGATCGCTGGTTTGCCGAGGTCTTTGGCAGTCTTATTCTTGTCGATAACTTTGATAATTATATCTATGAGCATGTGCGAATTCATCATACCAAAAAACTTGGGTCGGAAGTCGACCCTGACTGCCGTTTTCTTCTGCAGTTGGGATTTACTCCCGATAAATCTAAGAAGCAGTTATGGAGTCAGCTTTTCAGAACATTGGTGTCTCCGCATTATCATCTCGGATTTATCAAAGCACGATTAAAGGCAAATTTTGTCACAGCTCCTCTTCAACGTAAGCTCATTAGTGCGAGTATTACGTTTATCGCCCTTTCATTGATCATTAAGTTTTCGCTCTGGACAAGTTTTCTATTCGGCTGGTTGCTTCCCCTTTTCTTTTTCTATCACATGGCAGCCTTACTTAATTTCTCTTCCCTTCACTTTTGGTTGAAAGAAGTCGATGAAAACCTCAAGTCAAAGCAGAAACTCTGCATGTTTACAGCAGGAAGGTTCCTGGGGGAAACCCTGCCGTTGAAAGAGTTAACGGGCATCCGCAAATATTTCGCATGGACGCGATGGTGCTTTCGAATGTTTTTCATACACCTCCCCTCTCGTCTCGGAGTTTTATCGGGAGATCTTCCCGTTCATGATTATCATCACCGTCATCCCCACTGCTCGGATTGGGCGAACTACCTCTATACTCGACAATGGGATATCGACAGCGGTCTCGTTGGATGGAGCGAGCCTTATGAAGAGAATTGGGGCCTTAAAAACTGTATCGACGCCGTGTTCACTTCAATGACGACGAGCAAAATAGAAATCGATCAATCATCATACAAACAAACTGAAGATATGCCAGCGGTGGCATTGAGCGGTTAAGAGAGGAAACATCTATGTTAGTGAATAAACATCCAAGAATTGCATTGGTAGGCGCGACCGGAGCCGTTGGGCAAGAACTGCTAAGACTACTTCGCGAAAGAGAGTTCCCGTTTTCAGATCTGGCCCTCGTCGCCAGCAGCCGATCAGCGGGAAGCTCAGTTGGCTTTATGGGCAAAAAATATATCGTCCAAAACTTAAAAACCTTCGACTTCACCGGCTATGACTTGGCTTTCTTTTCTGCAGGAACAGAGACCAGTAAAGAATGGGCACGAAAGGCTGCGCATCAAGGGGCACTTGTTATCGACAACACCAATGCCTTTCGAATGGATAGTGAAACCCCTCTCGTCGTCCCACAGGTAAATCCAGAGGTTTTAGCTTCGAGACCAAAATCGGGAATTGTTGCCAACCCCAACTGTTCCACCATTCAAATGGTTCGAGTGCTTAAGCCCTTGTCAGATAAATTTGGCTTAGAAGACGTTGTTGTATCCACTTACCAGGCCGCTTCGGGAGGAGGTAAGACTGGAATGGAAGACCTGAAAGAGGATTCGATAAATGTATGTCTTGGCGCTCAAGAAATTTCAAAGAAACCTTCGCGATTTCCAGTACCTCTCGCCTTCAATGTGGTTCCACAAGTTGATGTATTTCAAGAGAACGGCTTCACGCTTGAAGAGCAAAAAATGCTGCAGGAGACGCGCAAAATTCTTAGCATACCTACACTAAAACTTACTGCAACGGCAGTTCGAGTGCCGGTTGTAAATGGACATTCCGAAGCTATTTATCTGCAAACAAAAGCTTCGATGGAAAGACAAGAAGTGATAGCAGTTTTGAAATCGTCTCCGGAACTCTCTGTCTATGATGGAGTTAACTATCCTACCCCGAGGTTTTTAGCTTCGAACTCCGAAGTTCATGTAGGACGTATTCGTCTCAACCCTGAAAACGATCGCGGCCTCTGGTGCTGGATTGTTGCTGATAATCTCACAATCGGAGCAGCTCTTAACGCTGTCCAAATCGCGGAACTCGTCGTGCGTTCCAATCAAGGCGAAGCAAAAGATGAAAACGCCGCTTAAAATTTTAAAATTCGGAGGATCTTCTTTTCCAAGTCTTGAGAGCTATCGAGAGATCGCATCCTATTTAAAAATGCGACTTGAAAACGATGCCGAACGACTCGTAGTTGTTGTGAGTGCAATGTCTGGCACTACCGGCAAATTGCAAGAAGCCGGCCTAAGCATTTGTTCGAGCTTAAGTAGCGAAGTTTTAGACTCCCTGCTAGGCACAGGAGAAATGGTGGCGGCATGCTTGATGCGAGGAGGGCTTGAGACGGTTGGTGTATCTTCGAGCCATCTTACCGGTTATCAACTGGGCATCGAAAGCGACGCGCATTTTACAAGAGCCGGTATTAAAAACATCGACCCTACACCCATCCGCAAACTACTTGGCGATAATCAAGTCGTAGTCATTTCGGGGGGCCAAGCTCGTACACACGAAGGTCGCCTGACGATGCTAGGAAGAAATTCCTCAGATCTGTCAGCAGTCGCGATTGCAAAGACCCTTCAACTCGAGGAATGTGAAATCCTTTCCGATGTGCCAGGCGTTTACTCTTCAGACCCTTATAAAGTAACGAATGCACGCCTCTTAACGGAGGTGCCTTACGATCAGATCATTACAATGTCGAGGGCTGGTGCAAAAGTGCTTCATTTTGGCTCTGTTGAGTATGCAAAAAAATACGGCATTAGAATTCTATGTCGATCGTCTAAACCCCCTTATGAGCTTGGCTCACGCATCGGGCAAGGCTCAAGCACGAGCACAATTACAATGAATTCAAAAGTTCACGTGATGCTGTTTAATAGGGAAGCTGGCGCCATAGAAGCTTCTGGTTATTTTAACGGGAAGGGTTTTGTTTGTCATCTCGCACGATATCGAGGCCATAATGTGGTCGTGCTCAGCACCGAAAATCGAGCCTGGCTCGAAGCTGTGAAAGAACTCGAGATGAATTTTCAAGTTATAGAAAATCTCTCTTTGATTACAGTTTACCGGTCCAACGGTGAATCCATTCATTTTTGTGCCCCTACGGAAGATGCAGAGGGGACATTAAACGAATGGCACGATCAACTCGAACCTTCGGTATCGATCGCAAACACCATCGCAAGTCCGCTTCGATCATTGAAAGCCCGATCGAATCAATCTGGTATTTTACTAGGAATGGCAGGTGGATCCTGAAAGTCGTAAAAAATCATATATTTCGAACTCTCATCGCGACTACAGAATTAATGAGGCTGCTTTTGCTAGGCTCCGATCTTTTAGCAATGGAGAAATGCATCCAGCAACTTGCCGAGGCAAATTTAGTCAGTAAAGATAGGACCATGAGCCAAATGATGAAGGTCAACCTAGTGATGGCGTTTACAGCCACTCCGGATACCGATGGCGGCAATCCTGCCGGAGTCGTGCTTAACGCCGACCATCTCTCTGAGGAGCAAATGCAAGCCATCGCTCGAGAAACAGGATACTCCGAAACTGCTTTCGTATCGAAATCTGCCATCGCCGGGTTTAAATTAGACTTTTTTACGCCTGTAAGAAGAATTCCAGATTGTGGTCATGCAACGGTCGCCACATTTTCGCTTTTGAATCGACTTTATCCAGAGCTTACCGAGACTTCTAAAGAAATATTAGGAGGCCAACGAAGAGAAATCCTGATTCGCGATGGTAAAGTCTTTATGGAACAGCCCATGGCGAAAGTGGAGACCGTTCCATTCGATTCCAGCCTTTTTAAAAACCAAGTGCCGATTCAATCGTCGGTGATCGCCCGGCATGACAATGGGTTTTTACTGTTAGAGGTAAATTCAGAAATGAGCCTTAAAGATCTCGTTCCAGACCAAGAAAAAATAAAAGCCTATAGCGAGCAAAACGAAATTGTTGGTATTTATGTTTTCACCCCATCGACATCATGGAACGACTCGGATTATTCCACACGAATGTTTGCACCTGCTTATGGAATTCTAGAAGAATCGGCCACGGGCATGGCAGCGGGACTTTTAACAGGTTATTTGTTTCAGCGCTCGGGAAAAAAGGACTTTGAGTTCGATCAAGGCCGGTGGATGACTTCGCCAAGCTTAAGCGTTCTTAGTTCTCAAGTACTTTCCGAGAAAAATAGAGTCCTGGTTGGCGGTTATGCTTCGCTTAAGAACTGAGGGGCGCTCTTCATTATCGAGTGGACCAATGAGCCACCGCAAAGGGAATGGCATAACCCTCTACGGGTACTCGCTCAAAAAACCAGGGAGCTAAGCTCCAGCGATAAAGTCTCCACTTCCAGCTTTCCCAATCACGACTCCTTTGCGCAACACTCCAAACTTTCTGTTAAAACGTTCGATCCAGAACATAGCGTCTCGGATCCACAGAGACCCCATGCACAATCACTTCATAGTGTAGATGGGGTGCAGTCGATCGGCCCGATGTTCCAACGGTGCCTATAAGCTCACCTCGTTTTATTTTTTGACCCATATTCACTTTGATCGCATCTAAATGCGCATAGAGCGTCGAGACGCCGTAACCATGAAAAATCATGATAGCATTTCCATAACTGCCGTAGCGTCCCACAAATGTCACGGTCCCCTCCGCTGGCGAAACAATAGGAGCGCCTTGTCGAGCGGCAATATCCATTCCTCGATGAAGTGCACGTCGACTTGTAAAGGGATCAATACGATACCCGTAGGGTGACGTTATATAACCGTTCACCGGGATGACCGACGGCGTAAAGGCCAACTCAATTTCTCGATCTTTCAATACTTCATAGAGTTCTTCTAGACTTTGCTCTTGCAGCGAGCCTCGAGCAAACAATCGGCGCATCCATGAATACATTTTCTGGATAGCAAATAAATCGCTGCGATCTAAATAATTACGTGTTTCGTCCGACATCTCTACTTTCGCGAGATCCACCTGAAAATCTCCGAAATCTACTGAGCCTGTAGGCCAAGTAGTTTCGTCGTTGGTTTCAATTTTTTGACTTATATGAGTAAGGGCTCGAAGCTTCTGGTCGAATCGGTTCATGCGATCCATCGAAACCTGAAAGAGGTCGAGGTGGTACTTGAGCTGCTGCATCTCGGCTCTAAGAGAGCGATTCTCAGTGCGCAAAACATTGCGTTCGGGATAATTCAGAACAAAAAAGACAAACAACAAAAAGGTTACGGCCAGAAAGACGCTAAGTCCAAATGAACTCGCCTTAATCCACCATAATTGGTGAATATTCAGGCGAATCTTACGAACGTCACGGTCGCCTTTGGTCAGCAAGACAATGGTCAAATCTTCTTTCGGTCGGGCAAGCCACTGCCTAAGAAAACTGCGGCTTTTTACCAACCAATTTTGAATTTGAGTCTTGAGGCGAAAAAGCACCTCTGAACGATATCAAAAATGATTGTCAGAATGAATGAGAAAAGAGGTCTAAAACACATTCTTTCGCTGCGAGGATGGCAATATGCCAAGCATCTCTCGATACTTTGCCACCGTACGCCGAGCAATATCAATACCCTGTCGATGCAAGGCCTCGACAATACCTTGATCACTTATAGGATTGCGATCGTCCTCACATTTGATAATGGCACGAATTTTCTCTTTCACACTCTCTGAAGCAATGCCATCGCCATTGCTCTTTTGAATAGAACTCGAAAAGAAATACTTTAATTCAAAAATTCCTTGGGGCGTATGCACATACTTGTTCGACGTCACTCGTGAAATCGTCGATTCATGCATGCCAATATCTGTCGCAACATCTTTCAATACCATCGGCTTAAGATGGGCAACACCACTCTCTAAAAACTCTCGCTGGGTTTTTACAATACTCTCAGTAACCTTATAAATAGTTCGCTGTCGCTGGTGAATCGACCGAATGAGCCACAGTGCCGAACGAAGCTTACCCTGAATATATTCTCGCGGATTAACCTTAACCAGCTTCGGAACATTCTCTGCTGGTACGTCGCCCACCAAGACCTGCAATTCATGCTCTACCGAGCCAGCGGTTTTCACTTCTTTGGCGACATCTTTCCACTCCGGCATGGTGTGAAGAATATTTCGGTAAAGATTACTAATTTTAAGTTTAGGAAGACCATCTTCATTTAATGTGATGACGTACTCGCCATTCATTTTGACGACATAGATATCAGGTTGAATATAAAAGTTCTCGGACTCAGCAAACGCCCGCGCTGGTCGTGGCTCTAATTCTTGCAGCATCTTCACCAGGTCACCGAGCTCACCCAGGTCCAATTGCATATCTCGAGCAATCACCTTGTAATTTTTCTTCTCTAAGTCAGGTAGATGGTTCTCTACCAATTGAATCATCAAATCCCGCTCTGACTTTCTCATTTTCTTCTTACGGCGCAATTGCAAGAGCAGGCACTCCCTCAAGTCACGAGCTGCCACCCCTGGGGGTTCAAACTCTTGAACCATATGCAAAACCAACTCCGCCAATTTTCGGTCGACTTTGTTTTTGTCAGCAAGCTCTTCAATGGGTTCTCGAAGATAGCCCCACTCGTCGAGCCCCCCCACAACCATGCGGGCAACCTCGCGCTCTTCGTCATCCATATCGGTGAGGCTGATCTGTTCGACCAAATGGTCGCTCAAGGTCACTGTCTTTGCTGTCATCGACTCAAACGATGGGCCTTCCTCAGACGAGGGATCAAAGCCCGACCCCTGAGATTTGCTGTTATAGGAGAAACTTTGTTCAAGATAGGCATCCCAATCGAAGTCAGGGTTCTTATCGGTTTCGGGAGCTAGCTCATGCGTCGTGTCAGATGAGATATCGGCCTGTTCAATCTCAGCCTTCTTCTGATCGAGCTCCGAAACATCACTCGACTCTTCTAAAAGCGGATTCTCTGTAAGTTCGCCTTGAATCGACTCTGCCAATTCTAAACGGTTCATCTGAAGCAACTTAATGGCCGCCTGCAACTGAGGCGTCATTACCATTTGCTGACCCAGACGCATCGATAATTTAAGGTCAACTGCCAAGATATCACCCCCCGAAAAACGGCCTAAAAGGCCAACACGTGATTAGTATAGCATGACCCTGTGAGCCGTCGTTTTCAGGAAAAATGTCAAGAGTCAATGGCCCGACCCACCGCAGCAAAAGACTTAAAAAAGAAATGATGTCATCTTGACGCCGCCCCTCAAAAACGCAAGAAGATTGGGATGGTGGAAGCATCTAAGGAAAAATCATCCCCTAAGCGATTTTTAGGCTGGCAAAAAACCCCTGCGGCGCAGGCAAGCTTTGGTCGAACGACTCAAGGCGGAAGGGTTGTTACAAAGTTTCAACTACTTCACTCGACGGGAGCTGTCACGACCTTGTCGCCTTCTTGGTACCTCATAGACGCCTCTGAAGCTCCTATTGGCCAGTTAGCCTCGGTGGCTGCCACTTTATTGATGGGCAAACACCGCGCCACGTTTACCCCTGGTGCAGGCAGCGGAGACGGCGTAATTATCGTAAATGCCTCTAAAGCCTTTTTTACGTCGGACAAAGCGGACAAGAAGATTTACTACGACCACTCCCGTTGGATGGGTGGATTAAAATCAAAATCAGCCCGAGATGCTTTGAAAGACGATCCCGCTGAAGTTTTGTGGCTGGCGGTTCAAGGGATGATGCCCAAAAACAAATTATCACGTTATCAGCTAAGTCACTTGAAGATTCATAAGGGTGCAGAGCATACCCAAAAAGCTCAAAAACCCATTAAAGTCGATGTTTCGGAGAATCCTCTGAAGAAGTTGACGGCTTAGTATTAGATAATAAGGAGTAAGGCTTAAGATGGCTCGAGGACAGGTTTTTCACGCAGTAGGAAAAAGAAAAAGTGCCGTGGCACGTGTGTATTTGAAGACAGGCACTGGAACTGAGTGGACCGTAAACGAGAAGCCCCTTAAGAACTACTTTGCCGATCTTTATCAAGATATGGCTTCCCATCCCTTTAAAGTTTTGAATTTGGAAGGGAAATACAATTTTGTTGCCAATATTCAAGGTGGCGGTCCCTCCGCTCAAGCCCAAGCCTGTGCACACGGTTTGGCCAAAGCGTTGACTTTGGTTTCTGATGAATTTAGACCCCCTCTTAAGAAGGCCCATCTTCTGACCCGAGACTCCCGCGTCGTTGAGCGCAAGAAGTACGGACACAAGAAAGCCCGTAAGAGCTTCCAATTTTCTAAACGATAATAAGTGTTTAGCCTTAGCTAAGGTCTCCGAATTTTTGATATTTTTTTGAGACAGCTACAGATTCGACGATTTAGCTTCTCTCAGAAGCTCCGAGCGGCCTATGTATGTAGATCGGGAGATTGACTTGTTGGCCGCGAGGGAGCCGGCCGAAATTTTATGAGCGAGAGTGCCTGTCCCCATGGCGGTCTTCTGAGAATGCACACCACACTTGAATCAGTCTATGGTCCCTTAGAACCGATTTTTCGGCTGACAATATTGCTGGTTCGAGTGTCCCAGTAGATTTCTACACCTCGAAGCTCGCCTTTTAGAGTCCAGGTGGTCTCCTTAAATTGTAGGGTGACTCCTGGATGAATGACCTCGCTCACCACGAGCAAGGCCTCTTGATTCCAGGGAACTAAACTCCAGATCGAAGCCTTCTGCTCTTCAAGTTCAATTAGTTTTCGCTCGAGTTGCTGTTTCTCTTCACGTGATTTTTGAAAGCGACTTTGTAGATCGTGACCCTGCATCTTGGTCTCTTCTCTCTCAGATAGAATCAGACTCAAATCCTTTTGAAGCTCCTCAATGCGCTTATGAATATCGGCGATCTGTTCTTCGATTTTCGCTTCGGCAATTTTGTGGCGAGCGTCGGTAATTGCAAAATAATGTTCTCCCAAATGGACTTGGGTTTGACTCTCGGAGCCAAGAGCTCCCAGAACTCGACAGCGAATACCTTTGAAGGCCCAGATTTCTCCGCCACAAATGGTGCCAGCGCCGTCCAAACATTCGATGAACCCTGCAGAGCGGATGACAGAATTCATGATCTCAGCGCCGACCTTTATATCTCCAGGGCACTCCACGGTAGCTCCCCCTGAGATATACATTGTATCAAGGCTCTTACCAGCAAATACCCGGCCCCGATCGCGGCCAATAATTCCGCCCTTAATAATTACTTCTTGTTGGCCCTCTACCGTGCAAGCTTCGGCAGCTTTTTCGATGGAGATTCGTCCCTCGGACTTCACGACGAAGTCTGGCAAAACTCCGCCCTTTATAAAGACATTCGAAGGACCCGCATTGATATGGCCGGTCTTAAAACCAACATCATCGCCCAGTAATAGACCTGGAAAAACACGAACCTTTCTATTTCTGTACTCTACGATACCATCGATTTTGGCACGATACTCAACTCCATTGGAAACGATCTCAATACCTTCGCCCGCTTCAATGCGCATATCCGCTCCTGGCTTCGCTGGCACAGCTTCACCCAAAACGTTACGACCTTCTTCACCAGGCATAGGCGGCCGACGAATCAACACAACCGTGCCTTTCGAGATATTTTGAAAGACATGTCGATTCTTGAAATCGACACTTCCGTCGTCACGCAATTCTCCTACGGTTTGACCTATATCGACTGCAAAAACATAGGAAGCATCGCCTCCCACCTGAGGGGCCAGACCTTCCGCCACTGTCAAGTCTTCAACCGCCTCCTGAGACGCGAGTACAGCTTGTACCGTTTCTCGAATGAGCTGCACTTTTATTCCATACTTCACACCGGCAGCTCCGAGCATTCCCAGAACTTTATCTTCCCTCAACTGAAACTGGGGATTGTTCGAAGAATAAAGAGTGATAGAGGCACTCATTTTATCGGGCGCCACACGAACGGTAGATCGAACCACCAATTTACCTGACTCGACAAAGACATAACCTGGCCCTTTAGTAGCCGCTACCAGTTGAAGGCCATCAGCACTCTTGCTAACACCTTCACCAAAAAACCAAGGTTCATCTCTGCCTAGATCAGCGGGAATTCGTCGACCAAAGATCGTCTTGCCGTCAACCCCCACTTTTGCAGGCACCTTCAACGCTAAAACTTCACCCGGCCTTACAAAGTCTGCAGCTTCAATATTACGAACATCGATTTTACTCGCCAGATGCTTCTCTATTTTTTGATTGTTAAACTCAACCAAGTATTGAATCTCTGAGGATGTGCCATGCTGAACAGGAATTGCCTGAGCAAAGACGACACGCTTCAACGATCTATCAGGTGCTCTCGGCTGTTTCAAAGCCGCCTCAAGAACTTTTTCAGCAATTTCGACCCGAATAGCTTCATCCTCAGCCGTTTGCTTGAGTATCTCAAGCGAAAGACGAGTTCCGAAATCGCTGGCCGGCGCCAATAGAATCATCGCCAAGCTTTCTTCTTTATCGACCGTGACAGCAGGAATGATATCGATAGAAAAATTATTCCATGCCAACACGCCATAGCGACCCGCACGAAATTCCGTTCGAGGTAAATCCTGAGGATCATCTTCCCGCCCTAAAATCTTCTCATCGATACCTTTACCCACTCTGATTTTAATGTCTTTCGGCACGCCACTTGCGGGCACAGGAATTTTCTCGCGAAACACATTGTAGCCCTGTTGCGCATCGACGGGCTCCATCTTGGTTAGCAGTAGATCACCTCGAACGGCCAAGAGAGATACTTCGGCCTTCTTAGCAAAGAGTCCGCCTTTATCTTTAAATAGATTTGGGTCGAACCGATAAACCAATTTAGCATCCCTTCCCGGCATGGGAGGTTTACCCTCAGCAACCAAAAAATCAGAAACGACTACTGCCTTGCTGAATACATCTTCTAGTCTTTGATCCAATTGTTCTTTATCCGGTGTGACGAGAATATCGGACTCCCTCAAAAGAGGTGCTATTTCGTTAAGTGACAGTTTCCGCTGCGGATACACAATCATCGTCACTTTCATCTTATCGCTCGAAATTTTGAGCGGTGACTCCACGTGGATACGATCGCCCTCTCGCTTCACAATTCCATAAATTTGAGACTTGAAGTGTACAAGATCGCCTTGCTTCGCTTTGACCACGTTCTTGCCCGGGTAGACGGCCATATCGGTATAAGGCTTAGCACGTAAGACTTCTCCAAACGGTGTTTGCCCATTAATAGGCTCGGTCGGAGCCTCTAGAGTAAGAAATATTTCGCCTGGAAAAACATAGCCTGCTTTAGCTTTTTCTTGGTCTATAGTTTTCGAGGCCTCTGCTCTAAGACTATCAACCACTTTTCCAGCCTTGCCATCAACGGGCTGCTGCCCTTTGGCCACTAAAATTCTTGCGGGCCACTTTTTCTGAGACTTCAACTGCTGGTCTATCGCACTCGCATCTAAGAGTCCAAAAACGACATTCTGAGTTTTTGCCCATTCAATGAGATCTTTCGCTTCAAAAGCTTTATTAAACAAACTGGAGCGTGCCACTTCAACGGCAACCGACATACCTTCATCGGCATTAATGACCTTCGAATCAACACGAAGTCGAATTCCCTGATCAAAATGAAGCCGCCCACTGCTCTCGGCCACAAAATGAAGCTCATTGTTGACTCGACGCGCTTTGATACCGGCACCAATCTGAAGTTTTTGGCTTTCTTCTAGAGTCGCCACAATAACTTCTCCTGATACTTTCGAGCCATCCTTTGGAGGCACCGACTCGGGAGCAATCGCCAATACTTCCCCTGCTTTCACATAAACAGGATCAGGCTTCTCAAAAACTTTTGTGTCAAATGTGTATTTGGCTCGACTGACTGATCCATTGATGGCTGGTGCACCTTCCGCAATGACGATAGTCAAGGGAATATCCGCAGGGGCCCGAAGTGCCTTCATTAACTCTTGAGTAAGGACATCTCTTTTAAGTCCGAAAACAACGCCTCTCGATTTTAGCTCTTCAAGTACAAACTGCATATTAAACGTGGGATAGCCCTCTCCAATCGGTGGGACTAGTCTCTTTAAGACAGTCTTCATTCCGTCTTGTGAAGTCTCGACATCAACCAGCGCCGCACATCTTAAAATTTCGAACGTATGTTTACGGCTTTGTGACTCGACATACCTAAGATTGGATGCTTCAATGCGAAGCTGCTCCGACAGTCGCTGCAACGCCGCTTCCTTCGTAGGTGCTTCTATGACCCTCGTCTTAGCCAAAAATCCCCCTGGTTCGAAACGTGAGAAACCAAGTCTTAGTATAAGCTATATCTGGTCAATCGGAGTCACCAGTCAGCTCGCAGCCCCGCACCGAAATTCATTCCTCCCACCGTATTGACCTTGCCGAATCCTCTGCGCCAGAGACCCCCTACGGAAGAATGAAATTTTACGAAAAGGCCCAGAGTGCCTAGACCCCATAATTCGTTGAGATCACTGCCTTTATCAGAGCCAGCGAGAAACGCCCAATAAAGGCCCCCTCCCATAAAGAGTCCACCTTCTACGCCCGATAGTGATCGTTTCTGATTTTCAGCATACGTCACTTTCTTTAATCGGCCGAATCGAATGCCATGCGTCAGTTCACCATAAGGAATCAACCTAAAAAAATCGGCGCCCCAGGCTCGGCCCCTTATCCCTAGAAACACCGTGGCAAATTCCGCCTCGAGGCGATCTACCGACGACGGAATCGGTTGGTCTTGGGCATCCAAGATTTCAACACCATTGTCATCTACAGCATTCAAACCACTTTTCTTGCGCAGGTAGCCAAAACCGACGATGGGCTCAAAAAAATTCGAAAATTCAAAAAGACCTGCATTCGCTTCAAATTGAAGAGAACCCCAGCGACTGAATCCGTTCTGCTGATCAAGCCGAGAATCCGAAAAAATGGGCTGAACGACAGAAATATCGAATGACCCTGAAAAAGAAAACAAGGGCTTAGTCGATGTTAACATCATTAAAATAAGGTAGCGGGCTAAGTACATCATCGTTCACAAAGGTTTTTGCGAGAGTCAATCCATGAGCTGGCGCCTTGATTCCCGCCACTCTACGATCTCGAGACGCCAGTATCTTAGCAACAGAAAAATCCTTACCCAGACCGATCTCTATGATCGTTCCCACTATATTACGCACCATATGGTAAAGAAAACCATCGGCCGAGAATCGTAACCTAAAAATACGATGGCCGCCTTCTTTGCCCAAAGCCGTCGTAAAGGGATGAAGTTCTTCGCAGATATCCGCCGTCCACATGGTTTTAAAGACATTTCGTTCGTTCATGGAACCCTTCGATGTATTCGAAAAACCCTTGAAATTATGCCGACCCAAACAAAATTGTAATTCAGATTTCATTCTTTCTAAACTAAGAGGACTTCTTAGATGCCATGCTTGATGGCGCATCAGGGGCAGTGACGCTACCCCGTTAACCACTCGATAATGGTATTCTTTGCCGACAACTGCTTTCGATAAGCGCAGATCATCAGGCACACAGTAGGCCGCCCAAAGACTGACTCGGTCTTTCATGAGGGAGTTGAGAGACAGCCTCAGTCTCTTTTTTTTCTGCAGAGGCATGGCCTTCCAAAGCTCATATCCGTCGGGTACCATGATCCACTGATCGACGGCGTGAACTCCGGCGTCTGTTCGGCTTGAGAAGTGAATACGTCCTTCAAATTTTAGGACTCTCTTAAATGCGGCCTCCAACTCGTCTTGCACACTTTTGTCGTGACGTTGCGACTGAAAGCCCGAGAATGAGGCTCCATCATAGGCCACTCGAAATCCAAGATGACTATGAGACGTCATGGTCTCTACCAATCGATGAGCAGGCCTAAACCAAAAGACCACATCGAGGTCTCGCCCACCAAATCGTAAAAAGATCCTGAGGTGCCGAGACCACCCTTCATGTATTCAAGCCCCGCCGTGAGACCGAAGTCTTTCACTTCCCATTCTGTTTGCAAATCGTGACGTCGTTCGGCATCGAACATGAATGACAAAAACAAGCCGCCTCCGACTTTCAGACCTATCTCGTAACCAGATAGCTTAGGGCTGCTATCTCCTGATGCGTACCGCCATCGTCCCAAGGCCTTCGTCATGATCATATTGAAATCCACATAGGGAGCGACAATAGAGGTATGATAAGTGTAGGGCTTGTAGTGAAGGCCCAATCGTCCATCGATAAGCGTATAACTAAAACGATCGAAACCTGCTGTACCCAACGCTCGACTTGTATCTTTCATCAGACCGATGCCGAATCGAGGCTCCAGACCATGCCACTCAAAAAAACCCAAATCGATGGCATAGTGCATAGCACCCCAGGGAGATCTGCCGTTCACATTTCTTAAAATCGACTGTTTCATGAACCGCTGGTTTGCAGAAAATAAAAATGAGCCATCGTAGGTCTGACTTAAAATTTCACGAGAGTCTAAGAAACCTAGACATACAAATAGCGAAGCTGCCACAAAATGCTGAATTACTCGAGATCCTATCTTCACGGCTCTCAGCTCATCAAATCATTGCGCCGGAAGCAACAAAAGTTAACAGCTGGTTTCTAGGCCAAAGGTCTGGCCGAAAATCAAAAAAAATTCAAAGATTATCGGCTCTTATGGCAAACGGTAAAAGACCGTGGGAGCACCCGTTCTAAGCAGACTACTGATACACTGACACAGATTGATGCAGTGCATTTAGTCTAGAGGGATAAGGCACGTGTTTTTTCTCTTTGGGGGGCTCGCATGAGGAATAAGTCGGTTATGAACAGATGGGTCAAAAACCTAGAGTATCAAAAGGCATTCTCTCTCATTGAACTGATGATTACTTTGTCCATTCTTAGTTTTCTTGGGCTGTCGTTCACCTATGTCATGAAGAAAAATCAAACCACCATGAAATCCTCAGACACTGAAGGGTCTCTTACCTCAGAGCTCGCTCTCGCCCGAAAAATGCTCGAGCTAGATTTGCAGCAAGTCGCTCTCGTCAATCCATCGTGCGCCGGAAACTCTATGGGTGGAGCTACCAACGCGTGTGGCGAGCTAAAGATCGGGGGGGGATATACTCCTCTGCCAGGCCTCGATATAACAGCAGTTTCAGCCCTCACCAACCTCAATGTGCCGTCGAATGTGGGGGTTGATCCAGCGACATTACCTAGCACGTCCGATGCTTTGCGCATTGTTGTGTTTAATCTCAACGGCTCTTTTAACTGTCGATTGAACGAGTATCGATCGCCTAATCCGTCGACAAGCTCTGCAACAGGCGCTGGCGCAGAAACTCTTTGGCCGCTGCGCCAAGGTTGCGATGGAAACCTTGTCAATGGCGGTTTGTATGCCCTTATGCAAGACAGTGGAGCCAGGGTTTTTTCTAATCTATTTCAGATTACTGCAATGACAGACCTAGGAGGCGGAGCCACAAGTGTCGATCAGTTAGAAGTACATGCCCTTAGCGGAGGCAATCTATTCAATCAAATCGGTGGCCTGGGACGAGCGGGGTTTAACGGTGGGGCAAGAATTTATCCTGTCCGAATGATTGAATGGGCTTTTGAAAGTGGTCAGGGTTTATTCCGCCGAGAGATTATTCCATCCTCTACAAATATTAATGGCTTTGGCACCTGGAGATTGGTCTCATCCGCCGTCGAGGGAATTCAATTTTTTCCCATCACCCTTTCCGCCACGGGACCAGTTCAGCACCAACGCACCATGCAGTTTTCGGCGGACGACTCAAACAATGGCGTTGAAGATATTCGCGGAGTGAATGTTCGTATGGTGGTGAAATCGACTAAACCAACAAACGATGGTGTTACGTACGACAATCCGCTGACAGCAGCGACCGAAAATGATCATTTTCCAAGACAGGAGGGTCTCTTCTATGTGGACTTTAGAAATACCAAGCCTGGTTCATAAGAACCAGCAGAAAGGCTCGGCTCTGATCGTCGTTACCTTAATGCTCGTCTTGAGCATGGTGGCGGGTCTGACCTTCATGAATCGTTCCGTCAACCTTCTTGAAATGACGGGATTGCAGTCTGACTCTCGGGCTGTGGAGAAACTCATTTTGTCGGCTCAGGAAATTGCTGAAGATCGCCTGGATCGAGTGGCAGACGGTATGATGCTTAGCGGAAAGCTTCAATATGTCGGGGGGCCTACTCTTGAAACCTTCAACAATATTTCGGCTACGTACGTCGACAATCCCAATGAGTTTTTAGCCGATCTCATTGCAACACAAGCCCTTAGTCCTACGGGGGCTCCTATTTCAGGTCATGAATTCGGAACTTCGAATGCTTCCAACCCATTCTCCACCGCGTTTCCTATAACTTGGACCGATCCTGATCTGAGCGACGGAGAATATTACGAAGTAAAGTATACTTTTACTCCTACCGACATGTTTACCCAAGTCAGTCCTCAGGTGCTCCGATTTGAGTACGAATATCGAGTTCAAACTCGCGCCTACGGGCAGAAACGATTTCAATCATCTTCGGCCGAAGACACGGGCATCATCTCCGTATTGGTTCAAGGAGCGCCGTTTTCTCAATACTCCCTATTTATGAACTCCATGCTCAACCAAAATGGTTCCACTTTGGTTTTTGCAGGCGGTAATACCTCCGCCCAGATTCAAGAGGTTTACGGTGGGCCCGTTCACGTCAATCAAAAAGCCAATTTTTACGGTCATCCTGTATTTTTAGATCGATTTACGTCTGGGACAGCAGAGACTACTTGGACAAACTATAACGTAGCCAACTACTCATGTTGCGCCCAATTTTTAGGGGGTAAACAAGGTGGAGTCCCCACAATCTCAATGCCGACTCAAATCTTCAATGTGCAACGACTCGCTGCAGGTGATACGAGTCTAAACGCTGCCACCAACAACAATACTGTCACAGATGCAGAGCTTAGAAACTACTTTGCCAATCACGCTACAGGCTCTCTCGCTGCTGGAGCCACGCCTCCACCTGACGAAATCTATATTCCTACCGATGGTTCAGGCACTCCAAAACCCAAAGGTGGAATTTTTGTTCAAGGGGACGCTAAAATTACTCTGAATGTTGCCCAGGGAATGAGTGATTTCCCTGCCAGTCAGTGGCCACAAATCGCAGCTAGCGATCAGACCTGTAAATTTCAAAAAATTGCCATTCAGCATCTGAGCTCAGGCATCAATTCTCGAGACATTTATGTCGCCGATGAACCCTGCAACAAAACCTATATTTTCGATGCTACTGCCGGTGGCAGCCCAGTCATCCTCGATGGGAGGATTAATGGCAACCTTCATGTAAACGGAAAGATAGACGCTCTAGGGGGCGAGTCTCGAACTCGTCCGGCCATTGCTCAAGATTTTAGTTATACGATCTCGGCCAAAAAAGATGTTCGAATCATTAACGATATTCAATACGAAGATGCAAAGTATGTGTCGGTCGCCAGTGACGGCACCTTAGGCTCTACCTATGTGGCCGATCCACGAGGCGAACTAGGGAGCTCAGGCATTTTGCCAACGGCTGAACGACTTACGGCGAAAATTGATCCTGACTCTCAAACCGTTCTAGGCATTATTTCTACCCATCGAAATATTTATCTGCATATCAATGCTCCATCGAATATCAATCTTCATGCGGCTCTTTTTGCTGGCAATAGTGCCGCTTACGATGCCGGGACCGGACTTGGTTGTGGTACTGCCAGCGCTAGTAAACAGGGTTGTGGATTCGGCTATGAAGGCTGGAACTCTGAAACCGGAAAAGGAAATATTAAATTCTTCGGATCTCTCTCAGAATTTAAAGACCAGACTACCGGAGTGTTATCGTCACCTCCCAAAGGTTACGGAAGCTTATTCTTTTATGACGCTCGGCTGAAACAGACTATAACACCCCCGGCATTTCCGATAACGGACACACCGCAAGTGTATGCTCGCGTCTTGCCTTACAAAACATGGCGAATTGCAAAGAATGGAAACTAGTTCATGACAACCAAACCAGGGCAAAATTTGCTGAACGAGAATGAATCCACCCATGAAGGCTTCGGTCAACCAACGAATCCTCGCTTTCAAAAAACCAAGGAACTTGCACGACTGGTAGCTCGTGGCGAAGATCGGCGCCACTTTAATCGAGCCGACGTCCGTGAGAAAAAAATTGAGGTACATTTCGCTGATGAAGGTCAGTTTGCAAGGCACTATATCGATAATATTTCTCTCGGCGGACTATTTATTAAGACCGATAAGAAAGCATCCATGGGAGATATTATCCCCGTCGAATTCTCGATTGCTCGTAAAAGCGAGTTAGCGACTCTCGGTGATGACCTGGGCGCTGCAGGCACGAAACAATTTCACTTGATGGCCAAAGTATGTCGCATCACAGCTGATGGCTTGGGCGTAGAGTTCTTGAATCTTAGTCATGAGCATCGCAGAGAGCTTGAAGCCTATGTGAAAGAGGTTCTCCCTAGGAATGCTCCGCTGGTGAACAAACCAAAATCGTCTTCTGTCGCGTTTTTGGAAGAGCAACGACTTAAAAAACAAGATGCTTCAAAACGAAACACTGTCATGGCCCTTCGCGTCGGATTTTTAATCGTCATGCTCTCGTTGAACTACTGGATAATCTCAAAACCTCTTGAAGTGAGCCCGATGCTTGAATCAAAGAAGATTCAGCAATCGATAACTCTCGACAATCAAGCCATCGAAGTATCTGATATTCGAAGCATCTCGCTAAAATCTTCGTCCACCATCATGGTTTCGCTGCGAGATGGAACGATTATCGAAACTCCGATCGATAAAGTTGGTCGAAAGCTTCCGCCTCATCTACTTCACACTCTTGGAGTGTTAAACTCTGTCGAGATTCAAAAAAAAGAACGTCGAAGTAGAAATAGTGGATCATTAGTTCGCTTAAGATGAAAAATTCGTATTGCATCTCTCAAGAAAAAAATTAAAATACAATTAAGGGGATGATGTCCTAAACGTCATCGAAAAATTTCAAGTGAATTTTTTCGAGAGCGGTAGTCGGTGAATTGTCAACGACTTGAAAGGCTAAAGACCCGTAACCGACGAAGGAGAAACAAAATGGCTGCTAAGAAGAAAGCTTCTAAGAAGAAAGCTACCAAGAAAAAGAAGAAATAAATTCTTTATCTTTTGATTTCTCTAACGAGAGATCTAGACAAAGGCCGCTTTAAAAGCGGCCTTTGTTTTTTCTACAATGATGACAAAAGGTCAAATATCAGCGGCTTTAACCGTTTTTCGACCATTCTCTTTGGTTCTCTCAACAGCTCGGCGAACGATACGCTCCACTTCCTTGTTAAGTTGATCCACGGCATCGCTTCCGGTATTGCAATCTAACTCCTTAAAGAGTTCTCTTACTTTCGATTGAACAATTAAACTTTCAGCCATTTTTCAATTCTCCTTTCATTCAATACATTCTGCCCATAGAGGCTAAGCCATGAAAACATGGTTCTAATGCCCTTTAAGACTAAGAAGAGCCGGCTCTGTGGTCAAATAATTCCTCAATAAAAGCCTCTCGATTGAAAACTTCGAGGTCAGAGCTTGATTCTCCGACTCCGAGAAACAAAATTGGAACATGTAGCTCTTGATAGAGTCTAAAAATTATGCCACCGCGAGACAAACCATCCATTTTTGTGAGGATCAAACCCGACAAACCCATAGCCTCATGAAAGGTCTTGGCCTGAAGCAATGAGTTTTGTCCTAACGATGCGTCTACCACCATCCAAATTTCTAAGACACTTGCCGGAGCAGCCTTCACCGTCACCCGCTTCATTTTCTTAAGCTCTTCCATAAGGTTGACTTTGGTGTGCAAGCGTCCGCTCGTATCGATGAGTACAATGTTTCGATCGGAGAATTTTTTCAAACCATCAAATATAATGCTCGACGGATCAGCCCCTTCCGATGTTTCCGGCCCCAAAATTGTAAAAAAATCGAGGCCCACCTTCTCACAACCTCTCTGAAGCTGCTCCTGGGCAGCTTTGCGAAAGGTATCAGCGCCTACAACTCCCACCGACAGGGCCTGACTCGTCATAAATTTTCCAAGCTTAGTTACAGTCGTAGTTTTTCCAGCGCCGTTGACCCCCACGACTAAAATGACTCGCTGCCGAATATCACTGCGATCGAAATCTTTTGAGGAACCTTCAAGAATTGAAGACAACGATTGTTTTAGTGCCATTTCTGGTGATTCCGCTGTCGATAAACTGTCTAAAAGCTGGTGCGACAATTGTGGCCCTAAATCAGATTCAATAAAGAGGCGTTCCCACTGAGCTTTATCCACCGTAGGATTCCGTAGAGCCCCCCACCAAGACGATAAGCTCTCAGAAAAACGAGATTTCTTGGTCTCCTCAGCTGATGGACCGCTCGGAACAGGCGAAATTTGTGAAGGCTGCACAATGTCAGGGGAACGTCGACGTAGCCTCCACCAAACAAAAAGGCCTACTATGACGGCAATGCTGACAACAAGTATTGTTAAATCTTTAGGGTCGATCTGAAAATCCATACGGTCTCTCTGACTACTACAAAAGAAGTCAGCAGCCAAACTCACTTTAGACGCTAATAATCACGCTGTAGCCGCAAAAGCTCTAGCTTCTTGCAGTTGCACTCCCACCAACTGAGAAACACCAGGCTCTTGCATTGTCACGCCAAAGAGAGTCTCGGCCACTTCCATTGTGCGCTTATTGTGAGTAATCACGATAAACTGAGACAAGTGGGCCATTTCCTTGATGATAGAATTGTAACGCGATGTATTTACCTCATCGAGAGGCGCATCCACTTCATCTAAAATACAAAACGAGGCCGGTCGATAGGCAAAAAGTGCAAACAGAAGGCTTATGCTCGTCAGAGCTTTCTCCCCACCGCTGAGAAGCGACATCGACTGTACCTTTTTACCTGGAGGTTCGGCAAAAATCTCTACCCCTGTTTCGAGCAAATCATTCTCATTGGTTAGTGACATATACGCTCGTCCACCACCAAAGAGCTTGGGAAATAAAATCTGAAAATTGTGGTTGATCGCCTTAAATGTTTCACGAAATCGAAATTCAGTGATGGTATTGATGCGATCGATAATCGACTTCAAGGCGTCCAAGGTTTTCAGCAGATCTTCCTTCTGCTTATTCATAAATTCGAGACGTTTCTGAATTTCTTCAAACTCTGAGAGGGCCAACAAATTGACGTCCCCAAACTTTTCAAGCTTTTCGCGAAGTTCCTGAGCTTCGACTTCATGAGCTCCCAAAACCGTGGCATCACGTAAATGCTCAAGATCGGCTTCCGACACCGAGGCTAAGAACTCCTGCAGGCTGCAGTGGTAGCGCTCATGAACAATCTGAGACAGCTCTTCAACCTCATATTTAAGACTCTGGCGTCTCAACTCTAACTGCTGAACAAGCTCCTGCTTCGAGTCTTTAATTTTAGCCGATTCACGACGCTCGATGTCTCGCTGTTCAATTTCAGAACGAATCACATTAAGTTTCTGTCGAGCATCGGCCAGTTGAATATCTAACGTTGCAATCTCGACCTTGGCAGCTTCAGAATGGGCTTCTTGTTCGACAATCACTAGCTTTTCGCCCTCAATATCTCGGCTCCAATGCTCAATATCTTGTCTAAAAATCGACTGATTATGTGCATACTCTGATTGAGTCATCTCGGCTTGAATCGCCTCTTCCATCAAACGGGAAAGCCTATCTTGCAAAGCCCCAAGCTCAATACGTCTCTCCAACCATTCTTGGTCTTTGGCTTCTTTATCTCTCTTGAGCCCATTTAACTGCACCTGTAACAACTCTAAGGCCTGAGGATCTTCAGTTCCTTCACTGAAAACGAGAGATTCGATCTGTCTTCTGAAGTCTTCTACCAAGGTTGATAAGCGCTGAAGCTCATTTCTCAGGTCTTGTCGTCTACGACTTTGTCCCTCTCGTTCGGTATGCAGCTTGGCTATTTTTAGAGATAGCTCGGCTCTTTCGCCCGTTAGTACTTTTGAGAACTTCTGATAGTCACTGAGTTCTCGAACGATGGACTCTTTAAATTCTAGTGTCGTTTTTAGTTGACCCTTCGCATCCTCTAAAGAGGTCTGAGTTTGCTGAATGACGCCTTCCAGTGCTTCTAAAGAATCTTTGCGTCCGTGGGGGGTGACTCTTCGTTCCAAGACTCCTTGAATCTCAAGACGAACGCCGCTTCTTAAGGGCCATGATAACGCACCACCTCGACGAATCTGTAATCGACTATCCGAGAACGAACTATCATCTTCGATAATCTCAATAGCCTCTAGAAGAGGCCTTAAAAATTCTTGCTTTCTATCGGCGACCACCGCGCTCCATAGAGAAATGGGATAAGACTCTGCAGATTCTATTGTCGGCGACAGCGCTATTTCATGAGAGCCGCCTGCTAGCAGAGCGCTCACCCTTTGTCCTTCGCTCAATGCCTCAAGCGCCCTCGAATCCGCAAAGGCCTGGCCAAAAGCCGCCAAAAATGCGGCGCCAGCAGCTTCATAGGGTTTCTCAAACTTAAGAAGGTCCATAAGCAGGGGCAGTCCCGTTTCGCGCTGTCTCTCCCTAGCACTAGGATCATAACCTACCGAATGCTCTTCTAAGGTAAGTAAACTTTTTCTCTCTGCCTGAAAGTTTGTAAGAGCTTTTTCTAGGTTTTGAATCTCCTGGCGAATATTCGCTTCGCGCGCTTCAGTCTGCTCTTTCTCAAGAGTTTTCAAACGAAGATTTTCCTCGAGACCTTCCAATTTCAAGGTCAAGGCTGCTAATTGAGCGTGACCTGACTCTTCTTGATGCGCTAAGTCTCTCTCTGCGTCGTCTAGACTTACTAACTGAGCTCGAATTCTCTCTTGGTCGGCCGTTTTTGATTTCTCTTCTTTCAAAAGAAAATCTCTCTCCTGGGCTACCTTCTGCACCAAGAGTCGCTGCTCTTCGGAGCGTCGGCGAATATCGCCAATCTGAGTTTCAGCGACCTGAATAGAGCGGTTAAAATCTTCAATCACCGTCTTCAAGCTATGTAAGTGGGCTTCTTTCTCTAGCTTCTCTCGCTCAAGACTATCTCTGTCGGCTAGAGATGCCTGCGTCGCTGCCGCTCGTGCCAATGATTTTTCGTGGATACGTTCAATATCTCTCGTACGCTCCCGAATTTGGTTCTCAAGCAGAGCACAGCGCTGCTTAGCCAATTCGATTCGTTTGTCGGCCTCTGAGAAGCTCTCTTTCAGTTTCAAGAGCCTCTCATAATCAGAGCTAGAACCTTTCTCTAAGTTCAAAGACTCCAGACGAAGAGCCTCAATGGTGGCCTCAAGCGAGTCTAGAGCCGTCGTCAATGTCTCAAGCGCCGCTGATTCTTTTGTAAGATCTTGAATCGTGATCTGAGCCTCATGATCAAAACGCGCTACCTTCGAAGCGATAATACGCTCGTCCAGGTGGCGCAAAGATGCCTGCAAGGCTCTAAATTTCTCAGCTTTTTCAACCTGCCGTTCTAAACTTCGTGCACTGCGCTCTAACTCTTGAACGATATCATGCACTCGATCGAGATTGGTTTTAGTGGCATCCATCTTTCGTTCTGCAGCTTGGCGTCGTACTTTATATTTTGCAATTCCCGCCGCCTCTTCGAGTAACAGTCGTCTGTCTTCAGGCTTAGCGAGAACGACTTGATCGACCTTCCCTTGCGCTACAATCGAATAGGCTCGCGCCGAAGATCCTGTACCAAGAAAAAGGTCGGTAATATCTTTCAAGCGAACACTCACCTTATTAATAAGATACTCACTTTCGCCAGAGCGATAGAGCCGGCGGGTAATCATGACTTCCGCGCAGTCCGTATACGGATGAGGCGCTGTTTTGTCGGCATTGTCAAAAACTAAGCTAACTTCTGAAAAACTCGCCTTTTTTCTTTCGGTCGTGCCGTTAAAAATAATATCCGACATCTCGTTGCCCCGAAGGCCTTTGGCTGACTGCTCTCCCATGACCCATCGAATAGCGTCGACAATATTGCTTTTGCCACAGCCATTGGGGCCGACGACCCCGATGATTTGCTTATCAAAGTACATCTCGGTTTTATCACCAAACGACTTAAAACCCTGCATATGGAGAGATTTCATTCTCATAAAATTATCCCCTTATGGTAGCGAGCCAGAAAAAATACCACAAGATTGAAGATGCTCACGGTTAAGATCTGACCATTTCCATTGCCGAGCCACCTCATACCCAAACACGCCGACAGAAACAGCGAGATTCAAGCATCGAGTATCGGCCATCGGTATGCGACACTCCACAATGGGCGACCAAGCCGCTTCACCGCTGGCCAAGGCCTTAGCATCTCGCTGCTCTTTGGCAACCAAAAAGTCAGGATCCATTCCCATCTCTTCGTTGCCAAATAGCACAACGACATCCTGGCCATAGGTAATATCCCCATAGATGCAAGTCCCTTTTTTGGTGGCTAAATACCACTCTGTCTCCGGGCTCCCAGAAATCTCAGCCCAAAAATGATGGGCATCTCTATAGACAATCGGCTTTAGCTCATCGGAGTAACCTACCGAGCTCCTACGCAAAGCCTTGTGAGAAAGCACAAATCCTAAAGGTCCTACCAATACAAGTTCTGCTCGAAGCGCCGCCGCTGTTCTCAAGCAAGAACCAACATTCATGGGAATTCTAGGTGCGACTAAGACAAGACGAAGACGAGCCATCAGGAATTATAACGAAGACTATCCGTATACTTCCAAAATGACCACATCTTAGATAGATTGAGCACGACATAGGCCTACTTGCAAAGTGGGCTGGAGCTTCATTCGATTGTCGAAACGAAAAGACCTGTGTAGGAGCATTTATGGTTTTTCGAGGACTACTCTCAGAACCCTTTGTAAAAGGACTCCTATTTCTCGTTGCTTATGATGTACTAACAGCTTCAAAAGGAGTTTTTCTTGGGAGCTTTCTTCAGGTTGTTGATCCGTTCTTAGTATTGTCCATATGTTTCTCGCTTGTGACTCTTCTCTTTCTTGCCCTAAATAAGAGCCTCGATGGGCGAGCGGGCTTTTGGCCACCGCTTTCATATCGATCATCTCGAATAGCTGTGGGTCTCAACTTTTCATCAGTCCTTTCATGGGCGAGTATTTACTTGGCGCTCAAGCTCATCGAGCCCGCCATCGCGATATCAGTGACAACCGCTTCAGGGCCCATCTTGACAGCTATTTATCAGGGGCAGATTTCAAAAGAGAGAGCCATTTCGACGAAGGAGTGGATTCATTACTTTATGATGACCTTGATCATGATCTTTTTAGTATGGGAGGGGGCGCAAGGACTCTCTGCTCTTCCTCATATCACGGGGGAGCATGTTGTTTTAGGCGTTACTCTTTCGTTGGTCTGTGGAGCCGCCAATGTAGCCAATGCGCTCATGTCCAAAAAACTCAACGATCGAGGTCTTTCGGCACGTCAGATCATTCCGTTTCGTTTTTACTTGCTCATTGGGCTTGGATTTTTGCTTTGTCCTTCAGAAGCGTGGCCTACTTTGAAGGACTCCCAGATTCTGTTTTCGATTTTTATGATTGCCCTATTCGGTTTGTCGCTTCCTATTTTTTGTGTTCAGAGAGGAATCGAGTATACAGGCCCCTTGGTTTCGGCGCTCGTTCAAGCCGCCCTTCCCGCTGTTGTTGTTGTGGCACAGTTGTTTGATGGTCGCTTAGTCGTCTCCGAGGCTTCCGCCGTTGGTGCCGCTCTGATAGTCGCATTTGGCGTAGGGGCCGCTTTTGAGAGGTCTCGGAAAGCTATAAGCCCGTTACATAGCTAATCCCCCAGAGGATCCTACCTTAACCCATTGAGGTCGTAAGAAGTGCGTGTTATAGACCTGCCCAGAGACTCACTAATGAACGATCGGCCATACATAGACCCTCAAGAATATTTAGGCTTGTTTTCCGGGGCGCAGAAGATTTTACAAGAAGTCGTTGATTCTGATTCTGGCACCTATGTCGATGGTATTCCAGAGTTGCTTGATTCTCGTAAAGCAAGTGGTCTCGTTCCACAGCAAGTTGCTGTGCTTCTTAAATGCATTGGTTCCAGTCAATTTGAAAAGGTCTCTGAGCAAGTTATATTAGCGTCTCGTGAGGTTCGGGTTCGTTGTTTTGGTGACGATGTCGTGGCTATGGCTCCTGTTGAATACAGTTCCTTTTGTTCGAGCAGCTGTCTGTTCTGTGGCTGGCGTTCTGACAATAAAGAAATGAATCGATTCCGGATTTCAGCACCAGGTTTAGATGAAGAAATTGTTCATCTTGTGAAACAAGGCATTGGCCACATTGAACTCGTTGGAGGCGATGATCTGAAGTTCCTGAGACGGGACCTCTATGCGACAGTCGATCGAGTTAAATCTTTGATCCTGTCTGAGAATAAGGAGAATAAATTATCGATATGCCTTACTCCCCTTCGAGAAAGTCACTATGAAAGATTAAAATCCCAGCATGGGCTTGACTCAGTTTTGACATGGCAGGAGACCTATGATCAGAGAACCTATTATCAATTTGTAGGATCTGGGCCCAAGAAATTTGGCATTGATGATAATTTTTTAACTCTTAATAAAGAGGCTGGCTTTTTGTCGAGGCTTCAAAGTCAGGAGTGGGCCATAAGGGCAGGCCTTCAAATCGGAATTGGATCGATGATCGGTCTAGCTGAAGACCCTTTGGCCGATATTCTGTCTGTTGTTCTTCATGGTAGACTACTCCTCTCCCACTATACTGAAACAATGGCGCCTGTTATTGTGGGCATGCCACTTTGGTGCCCTATTCCTACTTCGCAAAGTGATCTTCGTGAGGCCTTAGGGAGGGGAAACAATTGGGCCCAGTACTTTGAATATATCGCTGCAGTCTATCTCTTAGCATTTCCTGACCGGTCGGCGTGGGTTTTTCCAAATGGACGAGTCCCATTAAAGAGCCAACTTCGCGCAGTCAAAAACTCGGGCTGTTTTACCTCGACTGTAGTACGCGTGACTCCTGGTGGCTATCGAGCAGAAATGAGAACCCCAGAAGAGCTTGCTTCCTTATACGAATCTTCAACATTAGATCGTTCTAAAATTACCAGTGCTGAAGTTCTCCATGGAGAGCAATTTTCGCACGGTCATTTGAGTCACGAGCGCTTTCTTTCTGAATTTGATGCTCTAGGTCTGAGGGTGATTAGAGAAAACACCCTTTTTTCGCGTGAAGAAAGGGATCTATGTTAATTATTTATCTTGCGGCTTCATCTTTTTTTAAGGCGGCGCATGTTGAAGCAAAACAGATGGGGCACGAAGTAGTCAACATCATCCCCCGTGGAGCTCATGCAGACAACTTTCTTGTTGGCGACAAACAGTTTGAAATGGATGAAATCGATTTTAAAAGCGTCAGCGATCTTTTAAATGGGCCCAATTTTCACAGGCGCGATCTTGTTCAAAGGCAGGATCTTGTTTTTATTACATTTAAGGATTACTGGCTTCCATTGGTTGCGCAACTTAACGCATCCTTTTCTGAGCAGACCGCGGTGGTCAGTCCTGCTGAGGCTCTGGTAACAAAAGATAAGTTTCTCATGCGAGAAAAGCTCACTGGCTCTCCGTGGAATCCTCATTACAAATTGCTCGCAAGTGAAAAAAGTCGGCTGTCGGATTTACCCGAGTCCCGTAGTGGAAAGTGGGTAATTAAGCCAACTCTTGGTTACAATAGTATCGGAGTCGAAGTTGTTGGTTCGCATGATGAAATCATAAGCCGGGCTAGAGCATTGGCTCCCCTGCTTCAAGAGGTGGCGAAGAGTGTTTCTGATATTGAAACTCAGTCGCGCCTACGGGCCAGTACCTCCCTTCTGGTAGAAGAATATATCGAAGGAGAAGAATTTAGCGTTGAGCTCCTAGTTGAGGGGGGAAAAACGACTGTCATTGAAATATGTAGTAAGAGTCCCATGCGAGCTCCCTACTTCGAAGAAATCAGTTATACCGCTCCTTGCGATAGGTCAAAGAGCGATCGCGATAAGCTGTATCTGGCGTCTATTGGCATTATGCAGCGACTGTCTATTAAGAACGCGGCAGCTCACTTGGAATTTCGTGTAAGTAATGGAGAGGTCTATTTAATCGATATTGGCTTGAGAATTGGAGGCTCGGGACTTGCTCATGAACTGATAGAGATATCGTCGGGGCGAAATTTTCTTGGGGCTTATTTGGGACTTTTGTCGGGTAAGACGACCACTTCTTTTCTTGAAGCTAATCGCGACGACATCGCGGTACTGTTTTTAACTCAAGTAGGGGGGGGTGGTATCATTGCCGCACTTCCTTCCAGTGAAATTAAGCCTGACTTGGCATCTCATTCTGTAAGTGAGTTTTATTTTAATCGACCGGGAGACGTAGTGAGACCTTATCCCAACTACTCTGGTCATCCTGGTTTTCATCTATTTAAGGTCGATGGAAGAAGTGATGCTAGTTTTAGAAAACAACATCAATTGATCGAGGACTGCTTAAGCAATTTGAAAATTATTTATAAGTGAAGATATTGTGCCGAATGACTTAAGCATTGAAAGTGAGGAGCTTTAAATAATGGTCGTGAAAATTATACCAATTGGTTTTGTGGTTGTATTAATCTTAAGTCGCGGCGTTGGAGCTACGGTGATTGGTTATGGCGCGGCCGACTCAGTGCTGCCTGCAAAAAATCAGGAACTCTTTTATCGTGGATTTGAGCTTGGACTCTCAAAAAAAATTGAAAAGAAAAAACTGACGAAGCTTTTGGCTGTAGATCAATCGACAGATGGTTCTGCGGCTGGGGCCATCTACGCTGCGAAGCGTCTTCTGGCGAAAAATGTTTCGGTGTTGTGTGGTTTTCCGACAAGTCACGAAGCCTTGCAAGTAGCGCCTCTTGCTGCCAGGGCTAAGCGTCTTGTCATCTTCCCAAGTGCGGGGCACTCGCGACTCGCAACCTTTGGTCCTTATGTCCACACGACAGGTGGTGCCATGAGTTCTTACTTGAACGATGTGGCCGATTTTCTTGATGCTCACTTCAAAAAGGGTCGGGGGCTTTTTCTCTATAACCCTCGAGCTGTGTTCTCGATGAATCAGAAAGATCTGTTTAAGGACCGTCTGATACGAGAGCGATCGGAATTGAAGTTAGACTTTGCTTCGCTACAAGGAAACTTGGAGTTGGCGACAGAAGATTTAAAGAAACTAAAAGGTTCAGATTATTCGTACATTTTTATTTCCATGTATCCAAATGAATCTGTTTCGGTGACGTCTCAATTGGTTCGATTTGGCATTGATTTGCCGATTGTTACCAATTCATCTTGGACTACAAGCGATCTCGAGTTCGTAAGAAGAACGATTTTGGAAAAAAAGGAGGCTGTTTACTCGGCTGTAGAATGGCTGAGGGGCAGTAGAGAGTCAGCAAGCTTTGAAAGAGCGGCTATTGCCAAATACGGAAATGCTACAAATGAGATGGCGGCTGGTTACGACGTTGGCATAGTCGTGGGTACTCTTGTCGAGAGAGCGGGAAAGGATACTTCTTCAGAAAATATTTACAAAGTCTTCCATTCTGACCGATGTTTTGATGGGACTAGTGTGGGGACCCTGTGCTTTTCACAAGATGGAGGCTACGCTAATGGCAAATTTACATTCGTAAAGTTAACAAAGACGGGCTTCGTCCCGGTTAAGTGATATGATGCTTCGCTGGAGTGAATTGACGCAGTACCCTTTGCTGAGGAAGTTGATCTTTCAGCACCTTATGCTCGGGGGTCTCGGCATAGGTCTCGTTGCTGCGTCGATTGTGTTTGTATCTTCCTCTCGAAAAGCTTCGTTGATATTCGAACTGAAGGAAAAGGTGAAGAGTGATCTTGCAGGTAGTCAAGAAAAGTTGCGCGTGTGGCAACAGTTAGGTCTTAGAGAGGCTATAGGCGGGTTTCAAAACGATTTGGGCGATGAGCTCATTGGCTCACTGAGAGTATTGCCTAATGAATTGCTGGACAGACGACAAGGTGCACTTGAAATTCGTTTGCCTGAGAGGCCAGACCCACTTTTACCGTACACAGTGGTAGCAGAAGTATCACAAAACGCTGTCGATTCCAAAATACTACCTTACTCTTTGTTCACTTTTGTTTTATTTGCAGCGGGCATCATATTTTTTATCGCTTTTATTCGATCGCTTAAGTTTATTTTGGGGGAGGTTTACGAGCCAATAAAGAGAATCCTTTTGACTTTACGGCTTCGACAGACGGACGAAATGATTCAATTGCCATCAGATATTGCGTCGGGAGAGATATTAAGCTTTATCCAAGAAATCGAATTCCTTTATCAGCAGCATTTAAAATACCTGAACCAAGAAGAGGAATTGAAGAGGCAGCAGAGTCTTTCAAATTTAGCAATGCAAGTTGCTCACGACGTGAGATCGCCTCTTGTGGCTTTGCAGGTGGGTCTTCACTCAGCTCATGCTTTACCTGAGGAGACAAGAGTTCTTATTCGCGGTGCGGCCGATCGTATTCAAGCTATTGTCAATGAGCTGGTGGCGCATTACAAAAAGAACGCCGTAAAACAGAGCAATCCAACGAAGTCTCTTGAGATTCGTCGCCATCAAAGAGAACAGCCCGAAATGGCTGCGCAATTAATTAATGACATTGTGACAGAGAAGCGAACTGAACTCTTAACGCGTAAGAATTTTTCGCTGGAATGGAAAATAGACAGTTCAAATTATGGTATTTTTATAGGCGTGGATTCTCTGGAGTTTAAACGAATCCTCTCAAATCTTATTAATAATGCGGTGGAGGCACTGAATGGAGGGGGCAACGTGAAGATCTCCTTATTTGATAAAGGGCAAGATGTTCTCATAGAGGTGTCTGATAACGGCAAGGGTATGACGGCAGAACAGCTTAAAAGTTTCGGCAAGAAAGGTTACAGCTTTAATAAATCGCATGGACTTGGGCTTGGAGTGTGGAACGCCCTTCAACAGGTTAACTTTTGGGGAGGAGATCTGAATTGCGTATCCGAACCTGGCCGAGGAACAATCGTCTCTCTCAGACTCCCCAGACTTAAAACTCCACCTTGGTTTGCTGCAAAGCTAGATCTGATGGCGGAACAGTCTATCGTGATTATTGATGATGATGAAACGAATCATCGCTTATGGAAGGATCGGCTCAGTGGGATTTCGCACATAAGGCTCGAGAATGTTTTTCACTTTCGAAGTGATCTTGAGGTGATAAAGTGGGTCGATGGCTCGGGGGATTATAAGCAAGCTCTTTTTTTTGTTGATTATGACTTGGGCCCACAGTCAAAGACCGGCTTTGAGCTAATCGATGAACTAGAGATTGCGAATCAATGTGTTATGGTCAGCCATCGATTCGAAGACGAACGAGTTAGAATGGGGTGTGCCGCCAGAGCGATTAAACTCATGCCGAAGGCCTTTGTGCCTTGTATTCCTCTTAGTCTTGTCTGAGATAAAATACTTAGCGTGAGATCGGGCTTACCACTGCGAAAGGGAGAGACGCCTCCCGCTGGCGACGAAGTTTTTCTTTCTACACCGCTCCTTGCTGCCCAGCGGAGCCTCTGAAAAGAGGCTTTCGTTACTCCTCATTCACCAGTTAGGGGCCCCTAGCTCTAGTCAGAGTATCGAAAAATTTTCATTCTTGATGAACGGTGAAGGATTCAAGGGTCGTGGCGTCTTCTGAGAAGAGCCACAACCCTTAAATCTATCTCAATTTATCGATGAAAAATTTTTGCTCAAAACTGACTCAGAACCTCTAGGCTATCCGCCTCTAAGACATGAACCTTACTCGACTTGGGAACACTGACATACAAACGATTCGCCGTGGGATGCCATAGAATTCCTTGGGGCGACTCATCAAATTCAGTCGATGCCAAAATTGTCGCCGAAGATGAGAGCGCTTCCCCCGCTGCCGCCGCAAGACGATAGACTTTCTTAGTTTCAAGACCCAAGACCCAGGCACGACCCGCAGCGCCATCATCTCTGTCACAGTCGATCGCATCAAATGGCCCCACCGAAGGCGCACAATCCACCACGAGTTCTCCCAAACGAGGAAATGATTCGTCCGTTCGCGTTTCGTCAAACTCTTTCAACAAGAAGCCGCCGGTAGAGTTTTCTTGAAAGCCTCTCGTATTTCGACCACGAACCGGCCCGTTAGCGTCGTTCACTTTGTCCCTCATAAAATGAGACGCTCCCAACGCATAAATAGCGTTGTCGTCTCGAGAACTCGCGTAGACCGTGCCATTCTGATCGACCGCTAAGCCGCGAAAGCCTGAGTCTTTAGTTCCTGGATAATCGACTCCCGCCTCATCATAACCTTCGCGACGCCGTTCCATATTCCACGTAAAATTGCTCGAGTTCGAAAAGCTATCGTAACGAAAACCAAATAGTCCCATTGCTAAGGCCGACGCAAAAACGATGACCTGGTGCTGAGTGGTGTCAGGCAAAAACACATAAGAATAAATACCGTAGCCATTTCGTTCGCCACCACCCAAAATCGGATCGTCCTCATTGGCGACCTCTTCTTGACGAGGCTCCATATATAAATCCGCGCCGCGCATATCGTTGAACAAAATGGAATCTTCGGCCCCCGCCGGTAATGCAGCAAATTGAAGGGTCTCTAAATCTACAAAGTGAGGGGTCCCCGTCGACTGAGAAACGACCATTAATGTATCTTTGCCCGTTGTCTTTGATTGAAATATTTCTAAGCGCTGCGGATTGTCAGATACTTTGAGCTCTCTATCGTCTCCATTTTCAATCGTTTGCTGAACCCACGAATCTCCTGATCGTTCAAAAAAAATCAGTCTATTTTCGCTCCGGTCTGCAATAATGAGGCGGCCGTTTGCATCGATCACAAAATCGCTTACTTGCGAAGGCAGGGGTACCGACAAATTCTCTACCAACGTTGGCTGGCTTGGATCCCCCAGGGAATAAAAATGCAGAGATCCAGCCGAGCGTTGAAAACGATAGTTTGTGTTGATGAACGCCAAATAGGTTGTGCCCTGAAACGAGATAAACTTGAGCTGGTGAGGCCCATTCACTTCTGACAACTCAAAGGGTCTGTTGCCACTAAAGGGCCCTTCGCACGCCACACAGGCAAGACCTAAAGTGACGACAAATAAATATTTTGAAATCACAGTCCAGCAGGTCTTCATGAGCGCTTCCCTATCTTTTTCTTAATCTTCTTTGTTACTTTAACTTCAATATGGCGCGCTGATTTGGCTACAGCCAGCCGCGCGACCGGCACGCGAAACGGAGAACAGCTCACCGAGTTTAACCCAAGTGTTGAGAAAAACTGAATGCTCTTTGGGTCCCCACCGTGCTCGCCGCAAATACCAATATCTAATTTCGAATTTGCGGATCGTCCCAAGGTAACCGCCATGGCCATCAGCTTACCTACCCCGTCCTCATCGACCGACTCGAAAGGATCAGAAGTGAGAAGCCCCTTCTCAATATACGTCGGAAGAAATCGAGAGCTATCATCGCGTGAAAGACCTAAGGCCGTCTGAGTCAGATCATTGGTACCGAACGAAAAAAAATCGACCTGCTTCGCGATGGCGTCTGCGACCAAACAGGCCCGAGGCAGCTCGATCATGGTGCCCCATTGTACAGACTTCAACCAATCCTTCTTCGCGATTGAAGATTCAAAAACAGATTTGAGACCATGCAAGATGAAAGCCAGTTCAGAACCAAAGCCCACCAGTGGAATCATAATTTTCAATGTCAGGCGATTGGTGAACGCTCTCGCTAACGCTTCGACTTGCATGGCATAAATTTCAGGAAAGGTGACCGCAAGCCGACAACCGCGATGCCCCAACATTGGATTTGCCTCGTGTAGGGCCACCAAGCGATTCTGAAGGCGCTCGGGAGTCCAACCTAAATCGCGCGCCAAAGTCTGAAGTTCTTGCGTCTGATCCGCCTTGGGTAAAAACTCGTGCAAGGGCGGGTCGAGTAATCGAACACATACACTGAGAGATTCCATCACCTCAAATAATGCCTCAAAATCTCGCTGTTGATAGTCTGACAGGCTCTTTAATATGAGCGTTCGTTGTTTTGCATCTTCCGATAAAATCAATAGGCGAAACTGGTGAATACGGTCGCGATCGAAAAACATATGCTCCGTACGACACAGCCCAATACCTTTTGCCCCCAACTGACGAGCGGCCTCGGCCTGTTCAGGCGTATCCGCATTGGCCAAGACAGGCAGTGTCGCCTGTGCGTCGACCCAATTAAAAATGTCTCGAGCCGATTGCGACCACTTTACAGCTTGTGTCGGAAGTTCATCAGCATAAATATTTCCCGTAGAGCCATCGATGGTAATACAGTCGCCTTCACGAAAGATGCGGCCTCCGGCCGTCATCAGTCGATCGTTCTCATGAACGTCAATTTCTGAACAGCCCACCACGCAAGTCTTACCCATGCCTCGAGCCACCACGGCTGCATGAGATGTCATTCCGCCAGTCGCTGTTAGAATACCTTCAGAAACCGCCATGCCCATAATATCTTCGGGCGATGTCTCGCGCCGCACCAAAATAACCCGCTGACTTGCCCTTGAAAATTGCACGGCCACGTCGGGATGAAATGCAATTCGTCCACTCACTGCCCCTGGACTCGCCGCTAATCCTTGAGCCAGCGGTTTTGCGTCGGTGGGTTTTAAGGAGGGATGTAGAAGATTTTTCACTTGATCGACCGAAAGCTTCTCGACGATTTCTTCTTTTGTAAGCAAGCCTTCTTTGTGAAGTTGCTTCCAATGTTCTAAGGCGGCGGCCGCAGACCGTTTGGCAGTGCGGGTCTGAAGAATAAAAAGCTTGCCCGAGTCGATGGTAAACTCGACGTCTTGAACTTCACGAAGTTCACGCTCGAGGTGACTTAAAATCTGAATCAGCTCTCGGTGCGCCTTAGGAAGAACTCGAGACAATTCTTCGATAGGTTTCGGAGTGCGAATACCGGCCACCACATCTTCTCCCTGCGCGTTAACCAAAAATTCACCATAGGTTTTCTTAATACCAGTCGATGGATCTCGTGAGAATACGACACCTGTGGCCGACTGATCATTGCGGTTACCAAAAACCATAGCTTGCACCGTGACGGAGGTACCCCATTCTTCGGGAATAGAGTGAATTTTGCGATAATGCATGGCACGTTCCGTATTCCACGAACGAAAAACAGATTCCACGGCAAGCTCTAGCTGCATCCACGGATCTTGCGGAAATGTTTTACCCGCTGCGGCTACGCGACTCTCGAAAAGATCAACCACCTTTACCAGCACATCTTCTGACATGGCGTTGTCGTTCTCAATTCCATGGGCGCCTTTTATCTCTCGCAGCGCATCTTCAAAGAGATCATGCGGCAAATTGAGAACCACCGTCGAAAACATCTGAATCAAACGCCGGTAGGAATCCCACCAGAAGCGGGCCTCTTGAGGGTTTGTTTTAAGAGCTTCTTTTACTTTCGCTTCGACAATGGCTCGGTTGAGTCCCAAGTTAAGAACGGTATCCATCATACCCGGCATCGATACTCGCGCGCCCGAACGTACCGACACCAAAAGTGGATTAGTCTGCGCACCAAAATCTTGTGACAACGCTCGCCCCATCGCTTCAATGCCAGCGTGAAGTGACGACGTAAATGAGGATCCTAGACGATGCTGCTGTAAGTAGACTCCGCAGAGCTGGGTCGACAGATTCAGTGCCGGCGGCACCGGAATATTAAGAGCGTCCATACGCAAAAGCCCATAGGCCTTGCCTCCTAAAAAAGATTTCAGTTCATTTTCGGATCCTTTGGTTTCTCTCCATCGCTCCTTGGCTGTGGGAAGGCCTGCTGCTTTAAATCCAATGGTCGTAAAAAAAGCGGCACTCTGTCGTTGTGCGACCGAAACAACTCGTGATTTTGAGGCCACGCTTATTCCGCTTTGCACCCCTCGTTTTCTACTCAAGGCTCGACGTGCTGTCTTTTTTACAGTTTTTCTTTGAGTTTTCTTAGCGGCTTTTCGGATGGACGTGGACTTCATAGGTTCAGTCCTTTCTTTAAGAAATACTCTTGCAGCTGGCCCTCATCGACACGGTCTTGTTTCATCGAGTCGCGATCTCGTACCGTTACGGATCCCACTTCTTGATCGACTGTCACAGCAAAAGGAACCCCAATCTCGTCGGCCCTACGATAGCGACGCCCAATACTGCCTGAGCCGTCTAGCTCAACGCGCCAATGGCGTTTCAAGCCGTCGACAATTTTCTGGGCACGCTCAGGCTGACCTTCTTTTTTCGTTAGAGGGAAAACAGCGACTTTGGTGGGCGCCACGCGAGGAGAGAATCGCATCACTACCCTGGGCCCCTCCTCATCCCCCTGAACAGTCTCTTCGTGATAGGCGTCGACCAAAAGAGTTAATACCGTTCGATCACAGCCGACGGATGTCTCAACAATCCAAGGAACATAACTCTGTTTCGTTTCCTCGTCGTGCACGCCCAGTTTTTTGCCCGAAAACTGCTGATGTTGACCTAAATCAAAATCAGATCGATTGTGAATGCCTTCAATCTCTTGCCAACCGAACGGAAATTCATACTGAATATCGAAGGCGGCCTTAGCATAATGCGCCAATTCGTTAGGACCATGCTCATGAAAACGTAGTCGTTCCTTTTTTAAGCCATTCATTAAATGCCATTCTAAACGCAAAGCTTTCCATCGCTCAAAGGCTTCCATATCGGTGCCCGGCTTTACAAAATACTGCATCTCCATTTGTTCAAACTCACGCGTTCGAAAAATAAAGTTGCCCGGGGTGATTTCGTTTCGAAAGGCCTTACCAATCTGAGCAATGCCGAAGGGAATTTTCTGACGAGCCGACGTCATCACGTTTAAGAAATTCACATAAATTCCCTGAGCGGTTTCAGGGCGCATATAGACGGTGGCCGATTGATCTTCTACCGGACCCATAAAGGTCTTGAACATGAGGTTAAATGATCTAGGCTCCGTCAACTCGCCTCCACACTGCAGCGCAGATTTAGACGGCTTTTGAGGACAAGAAGACGCCTCCAGCTGATCAGCTCGAAACCGCGCTTTACAAGTCTTACAGTCGACGAGTGGATCTGTGAAATTGGCAACATGCCCTGAGGCTTCCCAAATACGGGGATGCATTAAAATAGATGAATCGAGAGGCTCTATATTGTCGTGCTCGCGTACCATGGCGTCCATCCACAAGCGTTTCACATTATTCTTGAGCTCGGTGCCGAGGGGTCCGTAGTCGTAACATGAGTTTAGCCCCCCATAAATTTCAGAGGACGGAAAAACAAAACCCCGACGTTTCGCAAGGGATACAATTTTACCCATAATTTCATGGGATTTGATGATCGACATAGGTCTTTTTCGCAAATGCGGGCCAGAGTGACCAGGGATTTTTCGCTCGTATATTCGCTCCTCTTAGCGAATGAGAGCGGCTAGAAGGCCGGGGCGCACAAGCCTCTCAGCGAGACTAAGAAAGAGATCGACTCTTAAACGCTCGGCCCATTTGAGATTCAATGAATGGAACAACAATTTGCGATAGCTTATCAGCCATTTCGATGGGCAGTAGCCTTTCGTAGTCCCCACGTAAAAATTGAATAATGTCGGTGGATATTGCCAACCCTGGCGCGCAACCGATGTGCACGATGCCGTGGTGCTGAAACGAAAATCGAAGCTCTGAGACATCGGTTAAGGGCCGCGAGCAGACGGCACATCGATCGAGAATGGGCTGAATCCCATGTTTTTGCCATTCTTCGATAAAAAACCGAAAGAAACGATCTTGCGCCTGTGCACTATCTCCTAAAAGCCGCCAAAAGCCCTCGAGTTTTGAAAACTCAAAATCCTCATTGTCGTGCATCAGAATCCATTCAGAAACCTGGGCCCAAAGTGTGAGTCCCTCGAGAGATAGGCCTCCACGGTGAAAATCCACCAAATCGCATCGGTGAATACGTGCCAACTTGTCTGTTTGTAGGCCCTCAACTTCATAGAGCCCTTCATAGGTAAATCGGTGTGCGAAACGCTGTTTCGACCTCTTCGCACCCGCCGCAAAGCCAGACAAACGCTGGCCGGGCGCCACTATAAAATGAACGATAAGATCAGATTCACCGTAGGGAATTCTCTTGAGAACTAGGGCTCGCAACGGCGCTGTCGTTTAAGCCTCAAGATCCAAACGTCTTAAGCTTGGGAACCGTCACGGCCTTCACGGTGGCAGGAGCCTCTTTGAAAGCTGTAAAGTAGTTAATAGAGCCGGCTTGGCGCTCTTCACGTTTTCGGCGTTTGCCGCTCAAAGTTTTCTTTTTTTTGCGTACTAATCTTGTGACGCCTGTCGGTGATGGCATGACGTTGAATGTTAAAGAAAGCGGCCTTTCCGTCAAGGCCAATTCGCCAGAAATTGGAGCCCGCCCTAGAAAGGCGCGCAAGCTTCGCTGATGCGCGCCGGTGACTCATCATTTAAGGGGCATTGCCTTGTCTCGCACGAAATGGCCCCAATATAGGGCAGTGCTAAGCCCGACAAAAAGCCTCGCAGGTAATAACCGCCCGAGGGCTACTGCAGGTCGTGATAGCCACCTCCAGTTGTTATCGCAGGTGATAGCCCCCAGAGTCCCTCATGCCTTCAAAATGGTTGTGGGCTTCTGCGACCGACGGATTCGACGCCGCCTCAGATACCGAAAGCTGGGGAGTGCCGGCGGATGAACCTGGAGAAAACTCCGCGATTGAGCCGTCTTCAAAATTAACGGCGACGCTCTTAACTGGCATTCCTGGCATTTCAGAAAGTTTTTGAATAATCTTGTTCATCGGTTTTCTCACTCCTAACAGCCGCTCTAGAACAGGCTGGGTTTGTGCGGCTTGGGCTTGGCGGCTCTGACCTTTGAGATCTGCCTTGGCTCGGATGGTCTCGTCCCTAAAAACCTGGGCTACCAGGCGGGTTAATGAGGCGGGGGGCATATCTTTTATATAGGCAGTGACACGCTTTTCGATGGAGTCAACGTACGCAGGCTGATCTTTAATGAGAGGGTCTTGTCGAATACTCTCTATGCCTTGTCGCTTCATAAGGTTAAACAAAAACATAGTAGCCCCCGATGTTAGAACCTTCGAAAGGCTTTTTCCTTCTTCTTGCCGCTCCATAAAAAGGTGAGCTGATCGAAGGTCCTTGGGGCTCATAGTCAGTGCCCCGCGCTTTAAAACATCACGAGTCACAAGAAAATCAGCACCTCTTTCAGATAAATTCTCATGTTTGCTTCCCAGACCATCCCGCTTGGCCGCTGCACTGGCTGCACGTTCTTCGTTAGAAATGTCCGCCCAGCGCAATCTTTCCGGATTGGGAAAGATATTATCAAAAACACCCACAACCATAGGGACAGAAAGTACAATAGCAAGAATCACAGAGCCTCCTTTTATGCGTTCAACTTAACGTTTCAGCTTTCGCACCCAATGCGATGCTGTCGTGTTAGATCCAAAATGCTAATAGATGCAAACGGCATGCCAATACGTGAGGGCGCAGTGACTTTGTTGGCGCAAAAACGGACCTTCGCCAAATCACAACAAAAATGGAGAGCTATCTCAGAGCCTGAATGAGTCTGGGTGTTCCGCACCCTACGAGCCGATAGACTCCCATCGATCGCGGAATCGTTTCATGAGCTCGGCCACGGGCTCAGTCGACTGAATCGTCGCGACACTCTTGCCCGCCTGCCAATAATCTTTCGTCGACAGCCCACGCTTTACACTGCGCTTCATTTTGATGAGAGAGCCGACATTAAACACGAGACGTGCCCACTCTTTCGTAAAGCGATAGCGAAGAAAGAATTTGGCCAACCTACCGGCTTTGGTTCCGACGGCATCGACGTACGGCGTTCGAATCACCGACAGCGGGATACCCGTCACCCGCTCTGTCAGCACGATATCGCTTTCGGCAGCCTCTATAATGGCCCGTTTATAATCGTCGTGAGCGGAACATTCTTTAGTCGCAATAAATCGCGTACCCATTTGTACGCCGGAGTATCCAAGGTTCAGGGCCTTCGCAAAGTCGATCTCATTGCCAATACCCCCCGCACAAATCAAAGGGCACTTAAAAATCGCCAAATCCGCTACCAGCGTCTCTGCCGATCGAGTGCCGGCATGCCCCCCCGCTCGATTGTTGACGCATACAAGACCATCGACACCAGCATCCATCGCCTTTTGAGCCCACTTAAGTTCGGTGACATCATGAAAGACAGTGGCTCCGTGAGCCTTCACCAATTTCACAACCTCTCGTGGATTTCCTAGGGCGGTCACAAAAAAGCGGCACCCCTCTTCAAGAGCAATCTCGATCCACTGAAGCATCCGGCGCTCATAGGTTCGAGATGTCTTCTCTAGAAGAGCATTCATGCCAAAAGGTTTGGATGTAAGCGATTTGATTGCCCTTAATCCCAATCGAAAATCGTGCCCCCATACATATGTCAACGACAATGGCTGAACGATACCCATGCCACCCGCCTCTGAAACGGCGGCTACTAACTCGGGATTACTACACGGGTACATGGCTCCGCAAAGTACGGGTACCTCAATATGAGCTAGTTTAGTGAAACTATTTTCTTTCATGGTCACTTTGTCTTTCGTTCTGCCGTTCTCTCGTTCAACCCTCAGCTCCGTTAGGGGGTAGTGGTATGACCACTAGAAGGCGTACGACTTACCAACCAGTAGGCCTTCACTTTGGCGACCGGCTCGTTATTAGTATTAAGAATAGAGCTCTCAATCTCATAAGTTTTTTTCTCGTCCTGTCCGCTCGATGGAAAAGAAAAGAACCCTCTGGCTCTTAAAGTTCCGCGAGCCTTCTTTAGATAATCAATTTCGAGACGCGTCGGAATGGCGCGAAAGCCTTCGGGCAAACTTATTAGCAGTGAAAGGCCCGTTGCCATTTCACCCAAGTTAATCAACGCAATCGCATGAACAGAATTGAGATGATTTCGAACTCGTCGGCAATCTTTCATTTCTACGATGACGTCACCGGGATTCAATTGAATGATCTTAGGCTTCACAGTGCCTGAATAAGGCACCAAGATTCGCAGCAAGAAACTAAAAATATCTTTTCCGAAAGGAAATAAAGAAAGTCCTTGCCACCACGTTAAGATGAGGGGGCCATTAAGAGTCGCCATGATCTATCTTCCCCGTCACTTGCCCGAAATGCGAGGAAAGAAATGAATCTGGTGGAGCAAAGCGCCTCGTGGATGCATCAAAACGCGACGTCAACATAATAGCCGCCAAGATCAGGCCAACCGTAAGACCCATCCAGACGCCGTGACCTTCGAGTGACGTCTTAAAGCCCAGCAAATAAACCAGCGGCAGCGTAATGACCCAGTACACAACAAAGGTAATGAGCGTAGGAATTTTTACATCCCCCATCCCTCGCAGGGCGCCGATAGCCACCCCCTGAATACCATCAAAAATCTGAAAAATGGCACCCATCACTAAAAACGAGGTGGCCAGATGCATCACTCCCGTATCGTCGACATAAATTCTGGGCAAAAGATCCTTAAATGCATAGATCGCAATTCCAAAAAGCCCCATCCATAAACCTCCTAACACGATGCCTCCGAAACCCAAACGACGCGCCGCTCGAATATCGCCACGACCAAGCGCGTGACCGACACGAATACTGACGGCAAACGAAATTCCCATCGTAACCATAAAAGTCATCGACACCACTGACAGTGCTACCTGATGAGCTGCTAACACTTGCGTACCCAACCAGCCCATCATCACGGCTGCCGCCACAAAGGCCCCCACTTCGAATAAAGTCTGAAAGCCACTCGATAAGCCAATACGCAGCATCTCTCGAATGAGCGAAACATTCAGTACTTTTCTCCAAACCAAAGGCAAATACCCCGTAAAGGTGGGATGCCTGTAAACGTAGATCCATAGCCCTAAAAACATCAAAATTCTTGTCGTAAATGTTGCCCACCCTGCGCCCACTAAACCAGCAGGCGAAAAGCCCCAGTTACCAAAAATCCATAACCAATTCAAAAATGCGTTTAAGGCGACGGCCGCCATCACGATCATTACAACAATGACCGGCCTACCCAAAGCTTCGCTTGTCTGACGAAAGACATGAAATAAGAGCGCAGGCACCAGCGAATACGCCATAATGACTAAATACGGTGCCGCCAAATCAAGCACATCGATCGGCTGGTCGAAAAGCTCCAGAAAAAACGATAGAATCACAATCGAACCCGCCAATATTACTCCCAGGGCAAGTCCTAGAAAAACTCCGTGGCGAAATACCTCTCGGACGCCTTCGACGTTTTGAGATCCATCAAAGCGAGCCATCAACGGAGACACACAGCCAAGCACTCCAAAACCAAAAACTAGAAAGAATGAAAAAATGGCTCCCCCAAAGGCCGAGGCTCCCAAAGGAGCTATCCCCACATGCCCTATCATAATGCTGTCAACCACATTCAGAAGCAGCTGTCCCACCTGACTAATCATAATGGGCACGGCCAACTTCAACGTTTGTCGCGTCTCCAAAAAATGAATGCGAAATCGAAAGCCGACTTTAGACATGAACTACGATAGTATAGTGACATGACTTTATCGAGGGGACAACGATGGATCTTAGTCTCCACAGTGGCCTTTTGTTTCATGAACATCGTTATTAAGTATTTAGATCGACTGTCTGTCCATCAGATCGTTCTTTTTAGAGCCCTGTTTTCTGTTTTCTTAATCTTGATTCATATGCGTGTATACAAGTTGACGCTGCATACTAAGAAAGCGCCGCTCCTTATCACGCGCGGGCTGATCGGCACAGCAGGACTCTACCTCTTTGTCTCAAGCCTCAAATCATTACCCCTCGGTACAGCCGTCACCATTCAATATCTAGCTCCTTTATTTTCTCTTCTTTTGGCCTCTTCGATGCTCAACGAAAATGCAAGTCTTCGCGTTTGGATTTCGGCCCTCGGAGCTTTTTTTGGGATCATACTCATGGAGCGGCACGATCTTCGCTTCGGAGAGGGTGAGATCGCCATTGCTGTTCTTGCTGCCGTTTGCTCAGGACTCGCACACAATCTTGTGCGAAAGTTGCGATCGGTAGCTGAGCCGATTGTAGTTTCTTTTTATTTTCCTGCTATTACGGTGCCCATTAGCCTCTACCCCGCTATCGAAACGTGGACGACTCCGACGCTCCTCGAATGGACTTTTCTATTTCTCAGTGGCGCTTTCGCCTATATTGCCCAACTCTTCATGACCAAGGCCTTTCAGGCAGAGCGTCTCGATAAAGTTGTTACCATTAGTTATATTGGGTCTCCCCTGGCGGTTCTTATTGGATGGAGTTTTTTTGGAGAAGCTCTGCCATTGTGGGCAATCTTTGGAATCGCCGTTGTCATGGTGAGTGTTTACTGGGGATCTCTCACCCGACCGGCTCGATAAGGCTCTCAAAGGGCTATCGAGAAACGCCCCTTTGCTTCGTTTCTTTGGCGGCCCGAATCTGGGTCGTCTCTCGATAGCCCACAAAACAGAATTTTGATGCCGCCTCTTAAAAAATTTTTCCTGGATTCATGATGCCTTGAGGATCAAAGAGGTTTTTGACCTCTTTCATAAGGGCCAGCTCAGAGGGACTTCGGGAATACGACAGATAGGGCTTCTTCATAAGTCCGATACCATGCTCGGCGCTGATGGATCCGCCAAAACGATTGAGCAATGAAAACAAATCATGACTCAACGGCTCACAGGCTTTTTGAAAACTGGCATCACTCTCATCGGTCTGCGGTAAAAAGTTAAAATGCAAATTGCCATCGCCGATATGACCAAACCAAACGAGAGGCCTAGAACCATAACGGGAGGATATCAAAGCGTCGGCTTCTTTGACAAAGGCCGGAATATGACGAATCGGCACTGAAATATCACTTTTATAGGGCTTCAGTGGAGCAATGGTTTCAGAAATTAGTTCTCTATAGAGCCAGAAGGCTTCGGTCTCTCGATCGCTTTGACTAAGAACAGCATTATGAATCGTGGGCCACAACGAAATACGATCAAAAAAACCCATAAAATCAGAGTCTGGTTTAGCTTCAATTAAAAAGTAGTAAGGGGATTTCTCATGGAAGGGCGGCGGCATGGCATGCTGCTCACATACTCGCTCGAGAGCCGCCTGACTAAAAAACTCAAACCCAAAAAGCTCAAAAGCTTTGTGCGCCTCAACGAGCAGATCGAGCGCGACCGACAAGTCCCCCGCCGCCACGAGCATACACTTCAAATCGCCCGGAGCTTTCGTGAGCCACAGCGACGCCTCCACGATGAGGCCCAGAATTCCCTCGGAGCCAATAAACACCTGCTTAAGATCAAGACCTGAATTATCTTTTCTTAACGATCGAGAAAAATCCAATAGCTCGCCACGACCGGTAACCACTTTGAGACCTGCCACCCAAGGTCTCATCATTCCGTAACGAATAACTTTGGTGCCTCCCGCATTGGTCGCAATATTACCGCCAATCTGGCTTGATCCTCGCGATGCGAAATCGACGGGAAAATAGAGTCCTGCGGATTCAGCGGCTTCTTGCACACTCTGGGTCGCGGCTCCTGCCTCGCATACCAGCAGCTGATCTTCTGGATGAACCGTAAGTATCTTATTCATGCGATTAAGTGACAGAACGAGCTCTCCACGAGACGCAATAGCACCCCCACTGAGTCCGGTTCTGCCTCCCGATGGTACCAGCCCCACCCCATACTGAAGTGCCAATTTCACCACGCTGATCACTTCGTCTACCGATTCGGGAAATACAATCGCCAAAGGATTGGCTTCAATCGCGCGCGTCCAGTCGCGCCCAAAGGTCTGCAGATCTGCAGCATCTTGAGTCACTTGATCAGCTCTCAATCTCTGATTCAACGCTTCGAGAATATTTGACACTCGCAACTCCCTCAGTAAAGAATTCGTGTTCGCAAACTTTCGGACAAACTTCTGATACGATCTTTGACAGAATCCGAAACCTTTGTGTCGAGATCCATAATCAAGTAACCCACATCTGAATCTGTGGCCAAATACTGACCTTCAATATTGGCGCCTAGGTCAGACACAATAGAGTTGATCGCCTTCAAGACACCCGGAACATTGCGATGAATATTCAAAATGCGATGCTTGCCTTTAAGAACAGGCACATCGACTTGAGGAAAATTCACAGCTCCCAGAGTGGCACCCTCATTTACATACTTCAACAAATTGTGAGCTACCTCTTGACCAATATTCTCCTGAGCTTCTTCAGTGCTACCTCCCAAATGCGGCGTTAGAATCACATTTCCAAGACCTTGCAGAGGCGTCTTAAAGTCACTCGCCTTGCCCTCGGGTTCGCTCGGAAATACGTCGATAGCCGCGCCCGCCAAGCGTTTGTCTCGCAGGGCAGAGGCCAAAGCCTCAAGGTCTACCACCTTCCCTCGAGACGCATTGATTAAAGAAGCGGCCGACTTCATTTGAGTAAGCTGCTCGGCGCCTATCATGCCTCTTGTTTGCGAACTATCAGGCACATGCAAGGTTACAAAGTCTGAGGCCGACAAAAGATCGCCTAGCGATGAAACCGACCTTGAATTACCCAGAGGCAGTTTAGAGACGATATCGTAGAACAAAACTTTCATGCCGAGGGCCTCGGCCAATACAGATACCTGAGAGCCAATATGGCCATAGCCAATGATGCCCAGTGTTTTACCTCGCACCTCAAAACAGCCTGACGCTGATTTATCCCAATGACCTCGATGTAGATTCATCGAGCTGTCGCCGAGGCGTCTGGCCAGCATGATGATTTCTGCGATCACCATCTCGGCAACCGATCGAGTATTGCTATAGGGTGCATTGAATACCGGAATGCCCTTTTTTCGAGTCGCCTCTAAATCTACCTGGTCGGTCCCAATACAAAAACATCCGACACTTAAAAGTTTTTTTGCTTCAGCCAAGACCACGTCGGTGACTTGTGTCTTCGACCGAATACCCAAAACGTGAACGTCTCGAATTTTAGCAATGAGAGCTTCTTGTGTTAAAGCCGTGGATACTCTCTCTACCTGAAAGCCCTCGGTTGTAAAAAGGGTGGCAGCTCCAAGATGAATATTCTCCAACAGAAGAATCTTCATCGACGAACGCGGAAACGAATAATGTGCCATCCCCTATTTCTAACAGAAGCCATTGCTCAGACTACGTTTTTTTTAAACTCCAGATTATTAAGAGCCCATGCTCCAGAAACCCGACTTTTATTGAGCACACTCCGACTCTTTCACTCCGAAAGCATCGCAATAAAGGCTTGAAGGTAAGGTCTGTCGAACTCATGCGGCATGGTGGTAATCATATACTTCAGAGCATCGAAGGGACTCATCGCCCTAGCATAACTTTTTTCGGCACAAAGAGCCGTAAATACATCGGCTATGGCTACGATGCGACTCAGCTGATGGACACTCTTTATGCCCTTCGGATAACCCTTGCCATTGACGCGCTCGTGGTGTTCAAAAACGATACGCCTAGAAAGAATCGGCACCATCTGCCTCAGATCTAATATCTTTTCACCCATATCGGGGTGCTGTCGTATGAGTAACCACTCTTCGTCATTGAGCTCCCCTGGCTTATTGAGAATATCAGGACTAATCTGGCTCTTGCCAATATCGTGAAGCAAAGCCCCCATACCAAGAGCGAAGAGCGTTTGCTGTTCCTGAAAACCGAGGCGCTTTGCCAGTGCCACTGAATACGCTGAGACATGAAGAGCATGACTATGCTCACTAAAACTATCTGAAGAAAGCTTGATCAGCTCAGGCAAAGACCCTCGTTCATTCAAGTACTGAATACACGATTTGGCATACGCACTCGCCCCTTGCAGAAGCTCTTGTGATTGGGGAGACGTGAAAACCGTGGACAGAATGGGGTCGGCTGTTTCATAGAGAACCGTGGCCTTACGCTGCAGCGGAACGTCCCTGGCAGCCAAAATATTCTTAAGCTTATCTTGAAGAAAAATATGGTGCTCTTTCACCGATTTAAACTGAATAAAGAGAGAGTCGACTTGCGTATTGACCAGCTTATCGGCGTCGGCCTGAGCCCAAACCGTGCCTTTGCTCTTAAAAAGCACATAGTTTCTAAGATGATAAAAATAAACATCATTATCTACTTTGTCGCCCGGACGATAAATAGATATGGGTACTTTGTAATAATCGGTTTGAGTGCCTGCATCTACTCCAGCCATCGAATTCCAGTTTAGCATTTGATTCTTCTGAATCACGAATGCATTTCATAGAAATCGCTAAAGTAGCGATCATTTCAAAATTAGGACTCAACCTTTATACCTTGTGCGAGAAAGCACTGCGTCACTTTTTCGCCACCGTGGCCTCTTTCATAAGCCATTTAGCCATCAGAAAAACGACAGCCGCCACAATAAAAAAGTCAATCGCCGCGCCCACGACCTTGCCATAAAAAATCCCCTGAAACTGCAGTTTCTTTATATCTTCCACCTGAGCAGTCTGTAGCAAGGGCTGAAACAGCAACGGCATCATTAAATCATTCACGAGACTCGACACAAATTCGTTAAGCTTGCCCCCAATAATTACTGCAATGGCCAAACCCACCACTCCATAATGTTTTAAAAATTCAACAAACTCTTTTACCATCGTACGACTCCTTGCGTTAATACTTGAAAGCTCTCACTTTCTTACCCCCAAGAGATTGCAGATAAGCCTCGCACCGATTCGCGCAGCTTTTTACCCCGGGTGACGCAAAGTCACCACAGTCTCCCCCTTGTTGGCAAGCTGGCTATCAGACTTAAAAAACATTCTTTCAACCAATTCCATAACTCGAGCGACGGCCTCACGTCGAACGTGACGTTGATCAGCCTCCCAGGGATCTTGCACACATTGAGTTACCGTTTCATAACTTGGCAAATAGTAGACTCCTTTGTTTCTCTGAACCAAGTCTTCCGCAGCCACCCGCAATACCGCCTTCGAGTGACAGTTTGCTTCAATGACATGTCGGTCCGTATGAACCGTCCATTTGAAGGGTACGGGCGATACACTGATGATAAAACGCACATTTTTATTGTGAGCTCTTACAATATCGATGAAGGCCTGAATATTGGCCACATTCTCCGCAACTGTCAGAATTTTACATTGCATGATCGAAGCCATTTCTTCTGTAACGGGAGGCATCGCCGACACGGCTCCTGAGGGAATAAATTCCCAGCATTCATTTAACCCGAAGGTAAGAATGATAAGATCGGCAGCTTCTAATGCTTGTCGTGCCGCTTGGCGATGTCGTTCATAATTTGCCTCATAAGCTTCAGGACTCGAAAACGCGATATTTTCTCGAAAGGGATCAAAGTACAAATCTTTATTTCGCATGTACTCTTCAAACTTTATGAGAATTCTTGGAAGCTCTCGAATGCGGAAGGCCTTCTCCGCAAGCTGCCGAAAACTCGGTGTATTAAAAATCAAACCCCAAGCCGCCGAAAATGGGACTCTATCTTTGTGCACCTGGTCAGCACTGATGACACCGTTTAGCTCATCCGTAGCGGCCTCCGTCACTACATAGTTATAACCTCGAGCCTGAAGGGCCTGCGCCATCTCAGAAGCAAAGCAGGAGCCTAGCGACACAATACGAGTGCTTGAATCAATTAAATCATAGGACCGAGCCATCGGCAGGGTATTGGTCATCAATTGCTTCGCATCTATATAAGGGTTCGGCCAAAAAAATGAGGCTGGGTTCTGACGACTTTTGGGCAAATAAGTCTCTCTCTTGGCATTCATTTCTCGAACAAAAGTTCGCAAATTTTCGATCGCCCTATCGCACTCTTGTTGATCGGCCGCTAACTCTGGAATTACCGCCCTGAGAAGCTCAATCTCCTGCGAAAGGCCCGTCGACGTCCAACCCTGCTGGCTGACAAAAAGCTGTATGCGCTGTTTAAGAGGTGCACTTGTTAAAATAGTCTCTAAACGATGAAAAAAAAGATCATTACTTCGACCGCGTTCGCTGCCACCAAATAGTAGAGTCTTCATAGCTTATTGTAGGTTTTCATCTTCCGGGTGAACAGCCCGTTCCATCTTCGTTATTGACTCACCAAAATGAATCGGGCACTCCCGACTGAATGATGCATTCTGTCGTGTTATCCCTGGTATGGGCATTGGCCGGGCTTCCATTTGATGAGCCGATGACTCAAAGGGCTTCGTCTCCCACGGCGATTCTTGAGAGAATTGACCAATCTTTGGCGACAATGCAAACAGCGCTTAAGTTGGAGCTATCGTATACAAGAAAGTCGAAAGGAACAATAGGGGTGGCCTGCGCTGGGCTCTTAGCGAGCGCGGGAACTCTTGGCTTTATTCTGCATAGCGCAACCAGCGATACTTGGCCTGACTGGCTAAAGACATCTATTCTTATGGTAGGAGGCGCCTCTCTGCTCACCACGCCTCTGCTTGTCAAATGGTTGGCAGCCACCTTTCGCGACGAGGGATACCTGAGAGCTCTGCGTGATAAGCTTGAAAAAGATCGACGTCTGATTCAGGCCCTTTTAGGGGCGGCCTCAAAACAAATGGGCGACGAAAACCATTCTGAAGAAATCATAAGAAATCTCCCTCATTTCCACCTTCATCGCTTTTTCACTCCTCCAGAAAAGTCGGTTGAGCAGGTTAAACAGAGCACTTTTCTGAAATGGTGGCATTCAAATCCAGCCCGAATTGAGGAGGTACTTAAGCATTACGCCCTCAATCTACCAGAAACAACCTCCACGCCAACGCTCTCAGGAAGGGACACCTTTTTAAGTCATCTCATTAGGTTAGAGTCGGGCAGCGACCCCTCGCTGGGAGCTTGGCTTCTGCAAATATTTCTACGAGATACTCAAGAGTCGACCACTGCCGCTCAAGATCTTTAAAAAAACAATTCCAAAACCAAGATGCATTGGGCACAAGAATGGTTATAGGATGCCCGTTGGTAGTTTACGTAAGGCCCGTTAACTACTTAAAACCGGACAACCTCGGCAACAAGGAGGAGTGGGTGAGTGGTTGATACCACCGGTCTTGAAAACCGGCATACCTGAAAGGGTATCGGGAGTTCGAATCTCCCCTCCTCCGCCAGTTTTCATCGGTGACTAGCGTTTGGTACCAAGATCCCAACAATATCGTTGCATCCTTTAGTAGCCCTTGGGAGCAACTCCTCACCCTGTTCTCACAGATTCTAAAATCGATCCACCTGACGGCCCCTCACCGACTGATGGCTACGGAAGATAAAGCGTCGCCTTTAGCCCAAGCCCTCAATAGTTATGACTCTCACTTGTCTTATTGAGCTAAAATGGGTCGGCCCGATCTCAGGGGCTACGTTGACTCTGTATTAATGTCAGAGCCACCATGCCACGCCTTAATGGCAAATTTGCATCACCAAAATTGAAAGGCGGTTTGTGTAGACCCAATGCAACAAGGCATGTTTCGCCACCTGAATAGGAAACTCAGAAATCAAGGTTGACCGACGAAGCCCTGGATTCTACCTTGTCTCCAGTCCGCTTGATTATTCGGACTCATGGGGTCGTAGTTCAGTTGGTTAGAACGCCTGCCTGTCACGCAGGAGGTCGAGGGTTCGAGTCCCTTCGGCCCCGCCATTTCCGTCGCTTTCCGAACCATCATTCCTCAATGTGACACCCGAAGATCCGAACCTGAAGACGATTTCAGCGTCCCCCGTTTCATGATTGAAAATAACCTTAGAAACCAGTCCCTCAATAAACGTTCGTTGCTCAGTGCCCGTGAGCTTTTCAAAACCTGCTAGGGAGGCCTGAACGGTCTTCTTCGTATGGTCGATTGTTTCTTGGCTGATGACTTGGCCTCGCCTGACCTCAAGTCGTTCAATATCTCTCTGCAGTTCCAACAATCGCTGATTAAGTTTTGCCAATGTCTCTTCAGAAAGAGTGAGGATATTCGGCATCTTGCGGATCTCTGGATTGTTTAGATCTGCCCTGACCCCTTCTCGTTGTTTCATTACGATCCGCTGCTCATCTAATTTTTCTTGAAGCTCAAGCTCAACCCCTGACACCGATTTCTTTAAGTTGTCCCTGGCCTTATCTAGTAATATTTCGAATTGTTCGTCGGTTTCGAGTTTCTCTTTTAAAGTCTGAATGACTTTTTTGTGAATCGTTGGGGCATCTACCCGACTCTTGGTCTTGGTGTTTCGGTAGTATCGATACTTACCACTCTTTGCGAGTTCCCCACTGTAGGCGGACCCATCTGGAGCAACTAAGATATTACTGAGAATATAAACAAAATTATCTTTTCCAACTTTCTTCTTCGTTATCTTGGTATCTCTGATCTTGCCTTCTACAGCGGTCAACAATGATTCAGGCAGAATTGGCCCATGATCCAAGTTCACCTCTCGGTATCTGTCTTGATCATCGAGGGTTGCTTGATCTAGTTCTCGATTGCGTTCATTGATCCGCCATTTTCCACGGTATCTCCACGGGATGTTTGCGAGAATAGTATCGAGCTGATGAGGCGTGATCGGCTTTCCATCTAGATTTGTTATTCCCTTAAGAGAAGCCTGATTGAGAACATCCTTTTTACTGGAGCAGCTAAGGTACAAGTTCAATAGTTTTATTACAATTCGAACTCCCTTATCATCTCGTGCGAAGTGTCCAGTTCTCTTGGGATCTTTTTTAAGACCGAGAATTTCAGAAGCTCCGTTGATCTTTCCATCCTTCACGAAACGGCTATACGCATTTTGCTTGAGCCTCTTAGACGTCATTTGTCTCTCGAATTCTGCCAAGGTGGCAAAAAGAGCGAGAAGCATCGTACGAATCTCAGGGCTGCCCCCCTGCATGGCCTGTAGGTCAATGATAATGAGGTCAACCTGATGAGTTCTGCAGAGTTCAACAAGCTCTAGGAAATCCCTCGTATTTCTGCTCAGTCTGCTGAGTTCTGTTGCAATGACGAAGTTGATCTGCCGATTCTTTATCAACGAAAGCATTCGCTGATATTGGGGACGACTTGTGTCTTTTGCAGACTTGATTTCTGTAAGTTGCTCGATCAATTCATATTTTCTTCCGGAGGTTTTAGTGAGCCACTCTGCGTGATCTCGGCAGCGTTGATTCTGCACTTCAGGAGAGCCATCGTTTCGAAAGTTACCATCTGTTCCTAAATTTTGATGAATTGTGCTGATCCTCGCATACGAAATACCTCGAAGAACTGCGGGATCTTTTGGATTGGTTGACTTAGACATTCCCATTACCTCAGGACGATTTCGAATCTAATTCTAATTGAATGAGAGCCTCCGCCAGACTATCAAGTCCTGACCTCACAAAGCTTGCCGGATCGATCGCTTCAGATCGAAAGCTCGTGATACTGATCTTAGTAGCTTTCCTCATTTTCGTTTTCTTTGCCTTCTTCTCTTTCGACTTCAAAACACAATCAGAGCAAGTGCTATCGATGTCAAAAAGACCTCCTGACTTCTTATAAAAATCAGGAAACGTTTTGAGCCGCTGACACCTCTTGCAAACTTTGTACTCAAGATTTTGATTACCGCGAAACTCAATCTTGAAAGCTACAAGTGAATTCGAATCAAACCAGGCCTGAACCCGTGCACCAGAAGAACGAAAGGCTTCCCAAAGATCTTGATTCTCTGGCTTCAAATACAGCCAGTTGAAAAAGTCCGGCGGCAAATAGGTTTTATTGATAAGGCCGTTCAAGTTCGCTTCGATACAAGCGATTTGTCGGGATTTCTTTGAGTAGGTTGCAGCCGGATCGTCGAGCCAGAGTCGAATAAGTTGCTGCTTACTCTCTGAACCCATTTTAGCTGCGACTTCCATCCTCCAATTATAGACCGAGAATAATCTCCCTTCGGATCTGACGCCCTGCAGATTTCATTAATATGTATTGGCGAACAAATGGCTCCCATTAGATCCCTCGTTAGCCACCAAAAGGGTCTCGATACGGGGGCTCAAGAATCTGAAAATAAGAGCCCCGTCAGTTAATAGGTATTTATGTAAATGATTAGGTCATCTCGTACATGGGGCATGAGGGATTTGGTCAGACAACCCAAAATAATCAACAGCCACGGCGAATAACGCTGGTTGGCTAAAGGTTCGCTTTGTCTGATTTCTGCTGCGATGCGAGCAGAGCACAGAAATAAGGCAAGCGAAGCAAAGGAAAGACTGACGATGAAATACATAAATCATAAAGCAAGAATTCAGGAAACCATGCCTATCTATGCATACTTAAAGTATAGAAGTGCAAGTGATATACCTCTCACTAGACGAATCAATCAGATGCATTTTGATGCCATTGCCACGGAGCTATCGATTCCATTGCCAATGCTCAGCGATGAAATGATTTTTGCCTTAGAGATTGAAGCAATTAAAAGGGCTAAGGAGATATGGCCGAGTAGGTTTGGGCTAAGGGTTTTTGATAAAACTCCTGAGGAGCGTGAACTGATTAAACTCCTTCAGCAGGAATTTGATCCTACAAGTGTGGCGGTGAGGCCAGAGATTCAAGGTAGGGGCAATTATGTTGGTGGTCCCTTTATTCTTGGGCCGTTCATTCCTGATGCTATTGCAATTGGTCTTCGTACCGGGACAAAAAAGTTTGTCTGCACTACCTTCGAGGTCGATGGATCTGTGCATGATTGGAAAATGGAGAACGATGAACTCTACGAAGCTGTGCTAGGGTGCCTGGAGATTTCAGTTAAGCGCTTTGACAGTGATCAAATAAAAAATTCATGGAAATTTTGTAAACAGGTCAAATCCTCGATTGTAGCTCTCAAGGAATTCAATAAGTGTAGAAGCGATGAACGAGCCATTCTGAAAGTGAAACGTCATATCGCATTGTTCAATATCGCTACATGGTTGAGCTTTAACGAGATGGAGGCAATTCTTAAGCTAGGATTTGGCTGTGACTTTCACCTTGAGAAAGCCTTTGTGGCATTGAAGCAGCGAGATTGTCCAAACAGAATAAAATACTTACCTCGGAAGATTCGCATCGCAATTCACGGAGACTCAGAGAGGCAGGCGAGAATAGAAATATAATTTTTTTTACCAGAGCACTGTGGTGTCGAAATTAAAAGGGCACAGGGGTCCCACTCATTCATTTGAAGAATGCTCTATCTTGGTGCGCACACCTAGATCCCTTACATGGCTCATTCGGTTGGGTTGGCCCCACATGGTGGATCGACGCAGTCCGGCCAATGGCCTTTACGTTCCCTCAGCGTGATTCTTCATCAGTTGAATTAGCTTTTGAAAGTCGGCTTTGTACTCTTTCACTTTGACGATCTTTGGTCTCAACATCAGCCCCTTATCTACAAAATCGCCGTTTGGAGCCTTCCACAATAACTTGAGAATTTCTGAGAAAATTGTTTTCGCTGCTGAGTCATTCAAGGGGTGGTTGATGCAGTATCTAAATGCTCCGAGCACGATATCCATGGCGCTACTAAGATGAGAACATCCAATCGGGCTTTCTCCGAACAATAGAATTCTGTCGAGCTGAACACCATTTCCAATTCCCTTTTGGAATTTTCCTCGAAGGTAGTTGAACGACTTTTCACCAGGTAGCGGATCGACTAGACAAAGGCCCTGATCCTGAACTTCGCTCAAGAACTGTTGAAATCTGCCTAGGACATGATCCGCCGCAAACTCGATTTTGTCTTTCTGATTCTTTGCGATCTGATGGTGGACAACATAGGCAATGAATCTGCAGTCGTTAGCGACGCAAAGTTTAAGAACCTTATTCTTTGCTGAGGAAAAATCTGAAGCAGAGATCAGCGGGGGTTTGCTATTGGAGTCAAACTTAAATCGGTCAGCTTTTGCAAAGCCATACTCGTTTCGGATCGATGAAATGCCATCATGCAAGCTTTTTACGACGTCCGCTCGGAAAAATAGGCCTCCATATACAAAGAACTTAACTTCACTTGAAGCGTCTTTGTTGGTTTCATCAGTTAATAGCAAGTACATGCTTTGATTGCCGTCAAAGAGATTTGCACGTACCAAATGACACGTACGAACTTAGCATCGCAGAGCTGACTTCCATGAACTTTCCAGCTTGATCCATTTTGAAAAATGAGCCGTTGTTTGCTTTATGGCGGATGATTACAAAATCCCCCGCAGCTCCGCCTTCAAAATCATAAGTGTCACAACCTTTTGAATCGCATCTCTTGTAAGTCATCTTTGAGAAATCAAGCTCCAGCCAAACTGATGATTTGTTCGCTTTGCAGCCGTTGGAGCTACATACTTGCTGCGTATCTATTGCGCACTTAAGTGGCCTTGGGGTGTCGATTGCGCGGACCTGAATTGAGTTTAAAATTAACGCTAATCCGAAAATCAGTAAGAAACGCACATATACCTCCCATAAGGCTCAAGAAATACCCGTTTATTTCAAAGTAAACTTTGAGCAACCACCTGCACTCACCTCTGTCGTGGGTTGCATAACGATTGTCTCACCGCTATCAAACACTCTCGACATCGTGTTTTTATTAAAGGTGAAAGTTCCACCTCTACCATTCAGAGTAAATGTTCCATTTCTTACTTTGGAATCTTCATCAATTGCTAAGTCATCCCAAAAAATCACCTCACACTTAAATGATTTTGACTTGGCAGTATTGAGTTCGAGAGCATCGACTTCGCAACTCCATTTCTCTTTGACCTTTATGCAAGTAGCGATATGAACAAGTTGTCGAGTCTCCGTGTCCAATCCCAGAAAGATTTGTCTAAAACTAAAGGATTCATTTGCATAGGCATCAGATGCAAACGCCAAAACGATGATGGTAGACACAAAATTAAGATACATCTTGAAGTACATCTTCCCTCCAAATTTCTCGCCTCTCCATTCGAATGGGCGTCACATTAGAAAATTGAGTGGCAAGGTCTGGCAAGCCACTCTCAGTTTCATAGTAAATCTCCCGTCGATCGAGTGGCTTGACGAACTGCCTCAGCAGCTCTCTAGGAAATTCCTTGAACCCAATTACTGCGACGGGCCCTGTTTGCCTATTTAACTCAATGTGGCATTTATGGAGATATACGCTCGATAGAATTCTTTGAATGCGAAGAAAATCATCCTGAACTAATACGGGGAAAGAGGGCTCCTCTTCCACAACAACGCGGTCCAAGAATTGGTCCACTATGGGCTTATTCGGATCGCGCTGAAGTTTTTCAATACCATGTTCACCCTCGAAGATATGAATGCCACCATATGGATAAAGAACCTGAGTGTGAAATTTGTTTGACCAACCTTCGAATACACCTTTTGCTCTGAATCCGTCGTCGAAGGAATCTGATTTGATTTGAGAGAAAGTCCAAATTGGTAATAGATCAAAAGTATAAAAGGCCACCAACCGAAATCTAGAGAAGAAGGCCTCACTGCTTTTCAGCGTTTCATCTTCAAAGCTCCTTCGAGCAGGATGAGATTCTAACATCTCGGAGACCAATAGTTTGTATCGTTCCTTTTCGCCTTTAAGCATTTCGATAAGCTTGGGGTCGGTATGTTTCGATCGTTCAATACTGCGAAGCAGGCGGACAATATCTACTAGTGGCGCTAGCGGGACAGTTCGGTTGTACTGCTTAAAGCTCTCGTCAAAAAGTTCGCTCCATCCGGGCCCCACGATCAACGAAGCATTTTCAAGATTTAGGTCAGTGATTCTAACATTGGTAGATTTGCCCATGCTGTCATAGTGTACGATGCGATCTTTCGACCGAGAATATGTTGAGTTTTTGACGTCTAATTTCTCAGGCTATAGTCCCTTAAACATTTGTTTATTAAACACCCTCATTTAAGCCCACTCTCAATAGGGTTTATCGGACACTCTGTTCAAGAGATCATGACGGCGCGAGGAGTGTAGTGGGGCTATCAGTGTAGGGTTTCTATCTTCTCTCTTGAAGGGCCTTATTCCGAGCAGGTGAGTCTAATTAAAATCTGTTTATAACCAACGGGGAGCCCTATACGAGCGTTTTCTTCCCTTATTAGACCATCGGGGCCGAGTGTACACCCAAGGTGTATTTTAGGGGCAAACCCTACACTTGTGCTGCACTCGATTGACCTTCCGTACAGCACTTCATCTGTATCCGAAGAGCGTCTTTCAATGACTTTTGAGACTCGACATGACCACATCTCATCAATCGAGATTGGATGTTGTTCGTGAGTTAGGACGTGGCTGACTGGCCTTCCATCCACTGGATAAATGACCAAGGAGAAAGATGGCGGAGTCAATGCGATGAATAGCGAGCTTAGGGAGGTAATCATGAATCTCCTCTCTGGAGCACTTTGATTTGCTTCTCACTTACTTAGCAGTCTAAGAGTCGTTCACTTTCTCAGAACAGGAACTGCAGATAACTTTCGAGCACTCGTAATCGCGCTGACGGCACTCTTGGAGATACCCAATCGTCTCGATATTTCCCGACAGCTCACACCCTCCCTATGCAAATTCAATACTTCCTGATGGTCATAAATTCTGGGTCGCCCGAATTTCTTGCCTCTCAATCGAGCTGCGGCAAGCCCACTCTTTACACGCTCTCGAATCACTTCAGCTTCAAACTCAGCAAAACTCCCCAGCAAGTGAACCATGAGTCTCCCAGTTGCAGTCGTAAGATCAATATGGTCTTGGATTGAGATGAAGTTCACCTTTAGTTCCTCTAGCTCTCGCAGAGTCGATACAAGATCTCCAAGGCTTCGAAAGAGCCTGTCCAGTTTGTAGGTGATGATCGTCGTGATCCGCCCTTCTCGAAGATCCATCAGTAGTTGCTGGAACTTTTGTCTCTTTGTGTTCGTTCCTGTAGCAACCTCTTCGTAGAAGATAACATCTTCAATTTGATTGCTTTTGAGATACCTTTCGATTGCCACCCTCTGCATATCCAAGGTTTGGTGCTCTGTACTGGTTCTAAGGTACGCAGCATACATGATATACATTGTACATCATTGACATACGTTGTACATCTAGCCAGAATATGAAGGATATGAATAAGTTGGGGGATCTACATAAGAATACTTACAAGATACCTGTCCGAAAATTTTGTCATGGAGAAAAAAAGCTTGCTTCATTTCGCCTGCCAGAAGAACTCTTGAGGCGCTTTGCTCAAGCAGCTGCGGATACTCAACACTCTCAGACCGAGTTGCTCACGACAGTATTGGATCAATACCTCCAATACCATTTCAAGTCTCATCGCCGGTCTTAGTCAGAACAGAGGAACAGAATGCCCTGTGAAGCGGTCATCTCATCGAATCAGATCACAAACGTGATGAAAAAACCCAGAATGGAGTGCCATGAACATAAAGGTTAGAGAAGCAAAGCCCACGGACGCCTTTGATATCAGTCGAGTTCGCATTGAAACCTGGAGAACAACCTACAAAGGGATTGTGCCAGACAAAGTTCTTGAGGAACTGAATCTCGAAGAAGAAGCGAAGCGACGAGAAAAATGGCTCGCTAATCCCAATTCTGAGTCTGCCTGCTTTGTTGCAGAAATAGATGATCGTGGCATTATTGGATTTTCTTATGTCGGGCCAATACGAGATAAAGTCGATGGAGTCGATGGAGAGCTGTACGCGATTTATGTTTTGAAAGAGTTTCAGGGCCTAGGCATAGGTAAATCGCTTTGGAAAACGAGTTTTGGCTTCCTCAAAAGTCGCGGGTATTCAAAAATGCTTGTTTGGGTTTTGAAGAAGAACCCATTTGCGGAGTTTTATCGTCGAATGGGCGGAGAACTTCAACATACCAAAGCAATTGAGATAGGAATCTCTCTAGAAGAAGACGGGTATGCTTGGAAGCTGGAGAGCCCTCGACTTTCTGGGCTATTAGTACGAAAAGCAACGAATGAAGAATTTAGGCGTTCAAGCGAATTTTCGTTCAGAAATTTTGCCATGGAAATGGCAAAATCTAGAAATGAATCTTTGGAGAATATTGTGTCTGAACTTGGAGGCCCACCCATAGAAATTTCTTCAGAAGATACTTGGTTGACGATTCTGTCGGATAAGAATCAGATCGGATTCGTTTGGATTCGCCGCACTGAAAAACCAGAAGAGGCATTCGGTTATGATATCTATATTGAACCTGAGTTTCGCTCGCAGGGAGTTGGTCGGCAGGTAATGAACGAATGCCGGAAGATTCTAGAAGACCTGGGCATTAAGACCGTAAAAATATGTGTCTTCGAGCATAACAAGATTGCTCGTTCTCTCTACAGCTCATTGGGATTTCGCGAGATTCATTTCGACCAAGTCCGCAAGCAGTACCATCTGGAAATCTCAATTGCATAAGCAATTTCAGTTTTCAGGCTCTCTATGCCGATTCTCTATGCTATTGACGTATGTACTTTAGAGATGAGGACTAGAGCGTTTTCGCTCATGAAACTACTATCTTGAGTTGGGCAATCAAGTTTTGTCGCCTATCAAACTCAGTACTCGACTGCAAAGCGAATGAATCGCCGACGATTTAAGCGATGTGATTTGGGGGATCTCGGTCGCATTGTAGAGTTCGAGCTCATGCCGTTGTAACTCTGCAGAAGCAAGGCCAGGAATTTCAAAGACATTTCCCTTTGAAATTTCGAGTCGAATTCCCGTTCCGCCCTTTGCCTTGGCTTCCAATATTTGGTCAGGGGTAAAATTATGCACAGTCTTCAAATAGTGGATCTCATCGAATTCGGCGCGTCTTTCGAGAAGCCGCTGGCGATCTGCATAATAACTCCACTGAGCCTCAACAAGGCTTGCAAAGACACCATTCGATTCGAGTAGTCGACGCGCTTCGTTAACGGATTTTCCAATGCGTTGGGCAAATCTTTCGACGATTCTTGTTTGATACTCTCTAAAAGCACGGGAGTTCATAACCTTTTGCACAAACTCAGATTTTCGATTTTGGATTTCGATAGCTTCGAGTCGTTCAAACTCATTGCAATGAGTAGCAGCACAGGCAGGTTCTTGAAGGTCGACTAAATGCCTTGCCTCATGAAGTAAGGAAGCCTGCTCAATCGGAGTTGCAAAGCTTATTCCCGGGCTAATATAGAGGACGTCAGTTGACCCATAAAAGTGCTTCTGCGCCGCACGGAGAAGTTGATTGAAGCCATAAAATCGAACAGTGAGAGCGAACTGTGAGCCGGATGATATTTTCACCGGCAACCTAAGAAGACTTGCCACTTCGGCCTGACGAGAGGCCAACATCCCATCTTCAATCGTAATGCCTGCACTCTCAAAGCTAGAACTGCTGCCGCCAGTAATTCGTAGCCACTGCTGAGTATTTGCAGCTTTGACAATCAGCACATCTCCTTCAAAAGTTACGCCGTGCTCGGCTCTAAAATAATCCCTGATACTGGAAAAGAACGGCAGAGTATTCATAACTTCATGGGTTACCCCATCGTGAAATATATGGGCCTGGTTTTGAATTATTCTTGGCACGACCGCATTTGCAATTTGGCTAACTACTTGGTCGTTTATAGTCTCAAGAAAGCTAGAAGCCTCTGAAGAGGGAATCCTACTCAAAGCTTGAGCTATCGTGGCTTGCTGAGGATCAATTCCAACAAAAATTCTACCGGCACGAATTTCGTCCTTCAAAATTTCGGTGACCGTAGCCCTTAGCTCTTCTGGAGTAAGCGAGATCGGTTCAAGCGCAAACGCGCCATTAGTAGTCAGTAGTATGACAAATAAAAAGTGGAAAGGTCTAAGGGGAAGCTTGTAATCCATTGAGCTACATACACGCAAAACTGATGCCAATACAAGAGGTCGAAAGCAGGGCTTTAAAGGGCTTCTTAGGCTGTCTTCCCTCTTCAGGGTGGGGCGATTTCTCATTTAAGCAGCACCTGAAGCAGGTGTTTTGAGGTCTTAATAAACTCATTGAAATTGATCGATTTCATGTTGGTTCGGGAGAACATTGCCAGCGCGTAGAGCTGGCTTAAAACAAATTGCGCTATTGCTTGTGAAGATCCCTTCGAGGTCCTTGAGACATGCTTTGAGAAATAATTCGCAAATTCATTGAGCATTGTGTTTTGCAGATAAGTGAGTTCTTTATCGATGGCTTTGGTTTTGCCTTTCGCTTCAATAGCGCCAGTCAGAATCAGACATCCTGTCGGGACGCTTGGATCTTGAAACTGTTTTGATGCGGCCAAAAGCATCTTTTCATATCCATGAATCGGGTTCGAGTCAGAAAGCAATTGACCCAGGAGGGGAGAAGAATACTTTTCGTGATACCTCTTCAGGCATATCGAGAAAAGCTTCTCCTTATTTTCGAACGCGTTATAAAAACTCGGTTTCGATAGTTTGGTTAGCTTGCACAGCGAATCCATTGAGACATTGTCATAGCCGTGCTTCCAAAATTCGATCATCACGTCGTTGATCACCGAATCGGGATCAAACCCCCTGGGTCGCCCCCGCAATTGCTTATTCATACAGAGGATCCCTATGCCGCCTTGCTTGCGAGAAGGTCAATTTTTTCAATGCGAGGTTCACTTTCTAACAGCTCAGGAGCTTTTTCGAAGAGTGCCTTGGCAATCGCGCCTGAAATGTGAAGCTGTCTTTCAGTATCTGAGGGAAACGTATCAAAGATTCCAAAAGTGTTGTGATTTATTTTGATGGCGTACCAAGCTCTGGTGCCGACTTCAGCCTGAGCTAACGGTAAGGCACTTGTCAGAAACGAAGCCAATTCCTCTTCTTTCCCGCTTTTTGATTTTAGTGTCACAAGTAATCCACATTTTTCCATAAGAGAGTTCCTTTCTATTTTTATACCGACTGGTACAAAACTATCGAGAAATCGTCAAGTGGCATTTCAGTACCCCTTTTTCAAAGATCCTCGTTCCCACCGATTTCATCGCCGATCTTAAATAAAGTAGTGGCGGCCTGGTCTTGATCTGAAAGTATCCGTCTAATCATTTGAGGGTGCCATCGCTTGCCTCGCAATTTAGTAGGTATGCCCAGCTCTGTGAGTGCTTTCGCTACAGCTCTTAAGCCTAGGCCCTGACGTGTTAATTCTTTCACAGCGGCGACGACCCTTTGCTCAGTCTTATGAACAGCTAATTTGCCGCCAGATATCTTTGCTCCATACCTTGCCTTACTTGGTCTTGAATGATGTGAATGCGCCTGTCTCAGCGCAATTCCGTGGCGTTTTAAAGCACTCTTAATGGTGCTCACGGGAAGACGAGTCAGAGCCGCGATTTGACGACATGAAAGCCCTTCGAGAGTGTATTTCTGACTGAGGAAATCGTGACTTAGGAACCGCCTAGCCTTAAAAATATTAATAATTACAGATGTTTGTAATTGATAACTAAAGAGTTCGGAATGTAACGGGGATGCCCCGCCATTCCTCCGGAATCCGAACTTTTTTCCTCCCGTCACAATCGCCGCCAAGAGATCCAAGATTCACCTGAAGCTCCAGTTTATGGTCGGGGTGAACAATGATTTTTGGAATTAAGCTCTGAATAATCAGTTTTTGAGTTCTGGCATTTTTCTGGCCAAACGATTCAAGGACGGCACCTAGAAAAGCCTGAAAGTCACCCACCCCCGAAGCACTACTTGCTCGCTTTTCTGCTTCTCGGAGATGAAAGAGGTCTGATTCTAAAAGCCCTCTCTCTTTGCTTACTTTTTCAAGCTCTTCTCCAATGGCCTTGCTTGCATGAATGACTGCATCGGGTCCAGAGAGGGCCGCATTTCGTAATGCCTCGGTAAGGCTCGCTTCAATCTTTCTTAGTTCTTCCAGTCGTTTCTGATGTTGAGAAATTTCAGAGGCTACAACTGGCAGGCCAATCTTTCGGTGCTTCAAAGCTGTTTTCATCAGATCGTTTAGTAATTCGCTATTGCTGAGGTAGGAAAGCACTCGGTCTTTCACGAGTTCTTCGATCTTTCTCTTCTCAATGCGAATTCTTTTATTTTTATCCTGATAATACGCGCTCATTCCGCTTTTAGCGGAGGAATTCCATCATGTGTTTTTAAAATTCCTGAAAGCAGGTAGGTGTAGCCATCTTTGCCAGTTCTTTTTCGCGCTTTGGCCTGTTGGCTCAACTTATTTTCGACACTTTCCAATAATTTATTCTCTAGCAGCTGACCGTGGGGTAGCTGAACAATCTGGAAGCGTTTTGAATCTGGGAGGAGGCGCTCATCCGCACTTTGATTTTCTTTGTTCACATACCAAAGCCCTCGGTATCGCCAGCTGACGTTTGCGAGGAGAATCTCAAGCATTCTCATAGTAAATGTCTTCCCAGACGGCCCAAGAATCTTGCCCAGTAAGTTATTGGGGTCGGAGCGCAGGACTATCCTATAGCGCCGTGAGGCGCTCCAGCGGATTTACATTTTGTGAGCACGAGCTCCGTTAGTTGAGCACGATGCCTGATTGTTCGACGGTGATCTTTTTCGTAGAGACAATCATCTGGTGGTTAACGTGTTGGATATTAACGCCGAGCGCCTTGAGCGGGTGCACAAGACGTTCCACTTTTTTCTCATGAGGATCTCCACGCATATAGCCGAGCTCCCGATATTCCTGTCCACCTAAAATGAAATAGATGGCCCGAGCCAGTCGATTAGCAATGGCGACCTTGGCCTTATTGGCAGAGCCGAGACGAAAGACGAGTTTATTATATTTAGCGCGGTAGAAAGATCCGCGTTTCATCTTGGCGCCATGAGCTGCCTGAATAAGGATTTTTCTTAAGTGTGGATTGCCAGGCCATGTCAGCCCCCCAAAAACGTCTTCATCAGCTCCTCCAAAACCGACCCCATTGAAACATCTTGCTTTTGGCACTTGTCTTTATGACCTTAGAAAAGGTCACCGCGGCTTGCCAAATTCGAAAAGTGTCTTAGATTGAGGTTGAATCATGAAGCATCACAATCAAATGGTCTTATCACTTCTTGTCTCAGGGTTTCCAACCCGGTTCACCTCATTCACCTTCGGCATCTAAGGCGGCGGGGCCAATACCCTGTCGCGGGAATAAGTAAGTTCATTTCTATCTATTACTTAAAATTAGAAACGAGGAGACATTATGTCTGCGCAATATCCACATATTTTAGTTACTGACACTGATTACGAACAGATCATGACGAAGCTTGAAGGAACAACCTCTGAAGAGGCTCTCCCTTTATTTGAAGAACTTAATCGAGCGAGCATCGTGCCGGAAGAGCACATCCCTCCAGATACTGTGACGATGAACTCTCGCGTGCGATTCAAGGATACTGGATCCGAGAAGGAGTCCGAAATTACGATTGTCTATCCAGATGCTGCCAATGTTACGGAACGTAAAGTTTCGGTCTTGGCTCCAGTAGGTACCGCGCTTCTCGGCCTTCGTGTGGGAAGTAAAATTCGCTGGCCAATGCCCAACGAAGGATTTCGAACACTCGAGGTGATTGGTATCGATAGTCAGCGGGAAAATCATGCCTTGAAGGCCCAATAGGAATCTACCTGAGTGAAACAAAAAATTGTGGGTTTTCATTTAGACGAGGAAAACCACTGGGTGGCCGACCTCCAGTGCGGCCACACCCAGCACATGCGTCACGATCCTCCTTGGACAGTGCGCGAGTGGATCAATAACCCCGAGGAGCGACGCAAATTCCTTGGGAGAGAACTCAATTGTAAAATATGTGACGAGGAACTTTCGATACTGGAAAAAAATAAAAAGAAAGAGGACACTTAAAGTTAGGTGTTGTGTTTGGAGCATAAACTCCCCCTTATAATCAGCGCACCATAAATCATTGGCTTGAGTAACGTGTCGAAGAGGTGTGCCTACGGCTTTGTAGCGTCGTCTTTTATGACGTTTGACGAGGCCGTGGGCGATCCAGAATGCAGTGGACCGTGCTTTTAAAGAACTGATTCAGCAGCACCCTATAAGGTCAGATGCGAATGACAGGGATTCACCTGATATAGCCATCGCAAACGTCAGTCTAACGATTTCACAGAAGTAGAGTCCCGAGAAGCTACGCCACACCAATCAACTCTCTGCTTTGTTCCGCCATCATAAGCGACCGCGAGTTTGTTTTTGATGAGAATTTGGGAAATCGATTTTCCGTCAACCGTCACATCTGCAAGAATTCTAAAGTACTTATCCCTTTCGACGTTCTCAAGGTTGATCTGCTTTGCGTTCTTGAGAAGATTCTCAACCAAGTTCTTGGTGCTGCGGGCAGCTGATTTTTCACATGTGTTTTTGGTTTTGATTTCTGGGGTATCGATTCCAATAAGGCGGACCGAAATATGCTGGCCAAAAAGAGGATGCGCACCAGGAATAGATACGGTGATGGTGTCGCCATCATAGTTTCTCTCATACTTCACACACCTAAAGGTCTTGGTATCATGATCGCAGTTCGATGCCCAAACAGGTCCTATCAATAACGTGACAATAATAAACGCGGTTAACTGACGAGTCTTCATTCCCCACCTCCTGATTGATTGTATCCGAGATCTGCAAAAGCGAAGAGATATCAGCGTGTTTACCCGTGACCCCATCTGTCACAGCCTCAAAATATGCTGAACCTATGAGACAGACATGCCTCTTTTCTGAAACTTTTAGTGCCGATGAACGTGATATTAAAATCTGGGGTCTTCCCGTGGGCGAGTTGCTACTCATAGAGGTGACCACCTATAATTTCCATCAAGAGCCTACCTATGTGGGTAAGGGGCAAAAAACACTTACTGCGGGCAACCTTTCAAAAGTTGATGTTTCGATGAAACCGTACGGGGTCTTTTTAAAGTCTATAGTCGACCCCATCGCAAGAGTGGATCCTTACAATTCGAGCAAGAGAAGAATCGACTTTAGATACGAGCTCATCAATAACACACATGATGACCAGGTTTATTCTCAAGTCTCTGCACTCGTTCTCTGGTCGCAAAGAAGTTCGCACTCAAACCGTAACCTTTACCCCCGACTATAGCTACCTACCCTAACGGACGATCTCCCCTTTGTACTGAAATCGGAACTATAAATCCGAATAGCACCAAGACTATCTTCTGAATCACTTACTTCCGGCTTTCTGTTCGTAATCCAGAGATACTTACGTGGTCGACTGTTTTCGAGTACTTGATGGACGAACACCCAACTAAGCTGCCGATGAAAATAAAAAATAGAATGACAAATCGGCTCATGGTTTGAAGTTCTATTTTCATAAATATTTGACGCCAATTAGCATGTACGTGAAATGACTCGGTGAGAAAGGCCTTCGCTACGGCGTCAATCCGTTTGCATGGCCATTCGGTTTCTGGCATAGAAATCGATATGGTCACGAGTGACAGGAGTGCACAAGGGCTTCGGCCGATCACGGCGCCCGATATGGAATATACGGTTATCGCGGGGTATCGATTTTTTGATCTGAAAAATAAAAGTGAGATTCGCTACCCTCTTCGTTCATTCTGTCGACAGCTCGATCTTGTAGGCACCATTCTTTTGAGTGACGAGGGCATCAACTGCTATGTGGCTGGCACGCATCAATCTATCGAACGCTTCAAGACTCATCTTCACGATGAACTGTTGGTGCCGACTATTGAGTGGAAAGAGCATCGGTCGCTTACCATGCCTTGGCGAAGAATGTTGGTGAAACTAAAGAAGGAAATCATCACGATGGGCTTTCCCGATATTCGACCCGCTGATTTTACGGCGAAAAATATTTCACCGAAACAGTTTAAAGAATGGCTCGATACCGACAAAGACATGATGGTCATCGACACACGAAACGATTACGAAGTGAAGCTAGGAAAGTTTAAAACGGCGATCGATCTTCACGTGGCTAATTTCACAGAGTTCGCGCTAAGAGCGCGAGAGCTCCCGAGCGCGGCGAAAGATAAACCCGTCGTGATGTATTGCACGGGCGGAATTCGCTGCGAGAAGGCCTCTGCCCTCTTTTTGAAACACTATGGCTTTAAAGAAGTATATCAACTCAAAGGGGGCATTTTAAACTACTTCAAAGAGGTGGGGGGGGATCATTTCGAAGGCGAGTGCTTGGTTTTCGATCGGCGGGTAGGCCTCAGCCCCAATGAAGTCGAATCGAATCAATGTTTCGTATGCCATGCCAATTTAAGTGCCGCCGATCGATTGAGTGAACGCTATCAGCCATTCTTACGCTGTCCGCACTGCGCTGATATACAAAAGACTCAATGAGAGGCCGTTGTTGGCCAACGTAGTCGGTACTTCAACAGTAAAAAAAGCATGAGGAGTAATCCCAATAAAAAGACCCCGCCCATATAACCGAATACCGCGAAAGCTTCCTTAGCTTCACTACGACCCATTTCGGGTCCGTAGATTCCGGAAAAAAGCCACACAAAGGGATACAGAAATCCACCAAGCGCTATACTATAGGAGGCGGCGATGACCAACCCAGCCGGTGCCGAAATAAAACTCAACAAGAGTAGCGAACCTAATGCCATCGAACCGATACCGGTGGAATGAAAGTGAAATCGCTGATAATAGCGCCAATTTTTGTCGGCTTCCGTTTTAAGCAACATCTCGCGCGCCACGTCGTCTTGAATCGACTGAATCTTTGTATTATTCTGTAGATCAGCCTTTATTTTATTTTTAAAAAGATCTTCATTGACGCCAAATACGATGGCAATCGCCACTCCCAAAATCATTCCAAAAATAGTGAGGGCAAAAGGAAATTTCACAGTCATCCAGGTGTTTTAGCCTCGCCGTTTAAATAGGTAAATGGCATTTTCTCCCTCTGGGGGAAGAACCAGAGACGATAGAACAGAATCTTCGATCATCTCAAATGCTGCCTGAGCTTCGTAAGCATTCCACGCCCCAGCTGCGAAACGGTGGCGACTCGTGATGAGTATATATAATTCGACAGACTCTGTTTCGAAAATCAGACGCTCAAATGAATTGTCCGCGGGGGGCCAAGAACATAAGACCACTTTTGGCTGATGGGCTTTTAGCGCTACCGCTGCATCCATTTTCTCAACAAACGACGGAAATTGGATTCTATGGCTCCAAGAATAATCGTCACTAGCCCGAGTCATTGCTCCTGCCGCATTTAAGAAGCGGGTCAGAGTTCCATCTCCTGCAGCCACTTCTAAACTAGATCGATCACCTATCAGTTGCACCAGTTTCGAGACAAGTTCGGCTGAATAGAAACAATAAATTCCCGCTTCATTTACGAGGGAAAGAAATCTACCCTTCTGAGAGATGAAAGGCCAAATCCACCGAAATTTTAATCGTGATACCGGCTTACGCTGAAGGCCTTCTTTAAAAAAAAGAGAATTCAGAAGCCATCGATTCTTTCGTGTCAGCTCCTTGTCACCCTCCATATGACGTCGAAGAGCAGCATCGTAAAAAGTCTGAATCACCAAAAGTTTCATGCGGCTTTCCACCATGGGCTTCAAGGCCGATGAATAAACCTTAGGATTGTTCTGGCTCTTTTGTAAGCGCAAGGCCCATGCATGAAAGGTCGCTCGCGACGACGCTTCTAAGCTTTGCATTTGATTAATATTCTGACTCTTCAAAGGGGGAATAATTTCATCACGCACCTGAGCCCAGTACTGAGGATACCGAGCCGAAAGCTCGTCGAGGCTCAGCTTATCAATAGAATGATGATCAAGACTCCCTGGTGTCACCTGGCTTTAGTGTACTATAAGGTCGTGACTTACTAAATCTCTGATCCTAGATTCTTGGCCCTGTGGTGGGAATATTGTTATTGACCTCATTTTTTTCGGCGGATCATAACACATCTGCCCACGGCGGACTCACACTAAAGGCAGCGTTGATTAACCCCACATGGGAATAGGCCTGCGGAAAATTTCCTAACTGCAAACCATTCTTAGGATCAAAATGCTCAGAGTACAAATCGAGGTGATTTGCCGCCCTCAGGGTCCCCTCCAACACAAAGCGAGCTTTCTCAAACTCCCTGAGATGAACTAACGCTTGAACCATCCAAAACGAGCAAACGACAAAAGCGGATTGGGGAGATCCAAAGTCATCACTTCGATCGTAACGGAAAAAAAACTCTGAGTGAGGATCGCCGAAGCTAAGTCGGCTCAACATTTGACTCACTGTCTCTTGGCATAGGGAGCTGTCTGGAAATCTAAAAACCGACACCAACGCAAGGGATGCATCCCAGGTCTTATCGTCAGGACCATTGCGCAAAGAACCTTCAAGGGTGGCTCGTCTCAGCGCATTTTCGGCTTTCAAACGCTCTTCAGATATACTCCACGCAATGTCTCGCAAAAAACCTCGGCTCTGAATTCGCTCTAACCGCTCCAAACCAGCCCAAGACATAAGATTTGTGAATGAGTGCTCACGCCAGCCATTGCGAAACTCCCAGAGCCCAGCGTCTGGTTTGCCAATCGCATCGGCCGCCAATCTTCCTAAACGCTCCAAGAGTCTCTCGTGTTCTGCACTACGCAGTGATGCAAAGCGCTCGTCAAAAAAAATGGGAGATAACGTTAAGATCATCTCACCGTAGGCATCGTTCTGAATATGTTCGGCGGCCTGATTATGAGTACGAACCGGCCTTGATTCTTTATAGCCAGACCATCGATCATGAAGATGCTCTGGCAATGGAAGGTCGCGACTCAATGTATAAACGGGTGCCAAAGAATCTTTTGACACTCCCTGTTCATAAGCAATTTCTAACAAAAATTTCAAAAAGCCTTCCATCTCTTCAAAATGGCCCAAGCGATGAAAAGCCGACAAAACAAAATACGAGTCGCGCAGCCAACAGTAACGATAATCCCAATTACGAGTGCCACCTAATTCTTCGGGAAGACTGGTGGTGATGGCTGCCAAAATGGCCCCCGTATCTTCATAGCAATGCAGTTTCAGAGCCAAGGCAGAGCGAATCGTCTCCTTCTGAAATAGACTTGGAATGGAGCAATGCTTAACCCACATAATCCAATAATCTTTCGTGTGTTTTAAAAAACGCTCCACCATCGTCGGCAGATCCTCTTCAACGCTGAAACTCCAGGTCAATCCAAAATAGAGAGTCTCCGCCAATGGAAAACTAGTGCCCTCACATAAATACGTCAGCGACATATTGGTTACCAAACGAAGACTGTCGTCTCTCACATCAAATCGAAGGTGGCTATTGCCACGAACAGACGCTACAGGATTTTTATGCCAACCATCGACCACAACGCAATTGACGCGAATTCTGGGTACTCCGACGACTGCCTCCACTTTTCGAAAGAGAGACATTGGACGAAACATTCGGCCATGCTGCTCAAAGCGAGGACAAAAATCAGTTATGCGAATCTTAGAACCGTCTGACGATTCCAGTTCCGTTACGAGAATATTCGTATTTTCAATATAGCGTTGAACGCATATGGGATCTTTCTCACTCACCAACTCGACCGAGAAATGTCCGCCCTCTGAATCCAAAATCTTTCCAAAAATTGGAGGGCTGTCGGGTCGCGGGAGACACATCCAGTCAATGCTCGCATTCTGTCGCACTAGTGCAGAAATTTGACAATTCCCAATCAGACCAAAGCCATACACAAATCTTTTTATATTTTATTTTGATATCAAAGTAAACTAGGTTGAGCCCGTGAGGCGATCTCTTCGATTTATTCTTCCTCTTGTTTTTGTATTAGCAGTGATCGCCTATTTCGTGAGCCCCCTTGTCGACAAGATGACTCTTCGCTGGTTTGTGAGAGATCTAGATACTCGCTCTCGTTTTATTACCAATACTTTGTCTGAGCCGCTCATGGAAATACTCCAATCTCCGTCTCATTCCAAGACAAAGATTCTCACGCTCTTCAATCGCGCCACGCAAGACGAACGACTTTACGCTATGGCGTTTTGTGATGTGGACAATCAGCTAAAATATAAAACGAATACATTTCCCAAAGAGATCTCTTGTCTCACAGAAGTTTTGATCGACGCTGAGCAAAGTGGAATTATCGAACTTGCAACTGGGCCACTGCATATTGCAGCACAACCAGTTGTATCAAACGGTATTCAGGTAGGAAGGCTTGTTTTAGTGCACGATATGAGCTTTATCGAGCGACGAAGTGCAGATACAAAGAAATATGTTTTTTATCTGTTTACGTTTTTAGGGATACTCGTCTCGCTGATAACCGTCGTCATTGCACAGCTTAGCTGGCGAGGTTGGCTGGCAGGCATGCGATCACTGCTGCAAGGTGAATTGCTAGTAAAGCCACTCTCCGATTTACGATCGTCCGAACTTTTACCTCTCGCAAAAGACCTGCGAGCTCTCATTAAAGATCTCGATAGTGACCGAAAGGCGCGAGATGAATCTCAGCTTACGTGGACCCCTCAGACACTCAAAACCATTCTTCAGAGAGATTTGTCGGGCGATGAAGTCTTAATTGTTTCAAATCGAGAACCTTATATTCATAGCTACAAGGGAGATTCTATTGAAGTACGATTTCCTGCAAGTGGGGTTGTGACCGCTTTGGAGCCAATCATGCGCGCATGCTCGGGTACATGGATTGCTCACGGAGGTGGTTCCGCAGACCGAGATGTGGTGGATGTCAACGATCGCATACGAGTGCCTCCGGACGATCCCTCCTATACGATTCGCCGGGTATGGCTTACCCATGAGCAAGAGGCCGGTTACTACTATGGTTTTGCGAACGAAGGCCTATGGCCATTGTGCCATATCGCTCATACTCGACCCGTATTCAGATCATCAGACTGGGAGCAATATAAACGGGTGAATCAAAAGTTTTGTTCCGCCGTACTTGAGGAGGCCAAAACGAATGACCCTGTAATTCTCATTCAAGATTATCACTTTGCCCTATTGCCAAGGTTAATTCGAGACAAGATGCCCGATGCGACGATCATCTGTTTCTGGCATATTCCGTGGCCTAATCCTGAAGCGTTTGGCATTTGTCCTTGGAGAGAAGAAATTCTCGATGGCATGCTGGGCAGTCATATTCTTGGCTTTCATACGCGTTATCATGGCAACAACTTTATCGATACGATCGACCGTTTTATGGAGGCTCGCATTGACCAAGAAACGTCGACAGTTTCTTACCACCAACAGCTCACCGCCATTAAGCATTATCCTATCTCAATTGAATGGCCGCCGCCGTGGCCAAAGCGCCAGAAGCCAGTATCGGACTGCCGGCAGGAAATTCGAGAATCAAATAGTCTTCCCTCCGATATTTCGGTGGGCATCGGCGTCGATCGACTCGACTATACGAAGGGCATTCTTGAGCGATTTATGGCCATCGAACGATTTCTAGAACTTCATCCCCAGTGGATCGGGCGCTTTAGTTTCATTCAAATCGCGGCACCCTCTCGGTCTCAAATTGAAGAGTATCATCAATTTGAAGCGCGCGTTCGCTCGCTGGCGGACAAAGTGAATCAACGATTTGAGAAAAACTCGGTCAAACCCATCATTTTGAAGATTGAGCATCATGATCCTAACTCTGTCTATCGTCACTACCGAGGGGGCGATTTCTGTATGGTCACCAGTCTTCATGACGGCATGAATTTGGTCGCTAAAGAATTTGTGGCCGCACGTGATGATGAGCGTGGCACGTTAATTTTAAGCCAATTTACGGGGGCCTCTCGAGAACTCCCCGAAGCCCTTTTAGTGAATCCCTATGATATCGAACAATGCGCTATGGCTATAGAACATGCGCTCGCCATGTCTCCCAAAGAACAGCGAGCGCGAATGAAAAGCATGCGAGGGCTCATCCAAGAATTTAATGTCTATCGCTGGGCAGGGCGAATGCTTGTGGACGCTTCGCGAATGCGCCAGAGGAGTCGTCTCCTCGGCCGCTTTGGAGACGGCAGTCTACGATCGACAGGAGTCTTGTCTCTGTGAAGTCGATTCTTTCTCAATCGGGGTTAAGAGTTTTGGAGTCTCTCACATTCACAGAGACCCTCTACGCATTCGATTTCGATGGAACATTGGCTCCCATCGTCCCATTGCCACATAAGGCAAAGCTAACGGCCAAAGTAGACAAGCTCCTGCAAGACATGTCCCTGCAGGCCCCTGTGGCCATCATCTCAGGGCGCTCCCGCTCTGACCTGAGACAGAGGCTGACGTGTCGCCCGCAGCACCTTATTGGCAATCATGGCCTCGAAGGCCTCTCATCCTACAAGGCGAGTTATCAAAAGGCCCAGAGAATAAGTCGATCGTGGAAAAGTCAACTAAGCGCGCAGTGGAATTCTCTCGAATCTAACGACGGAATTTTTGTGGAAGGCAAGACGTATTCTCTCGCCATTCACTATCGTCAGTCTCGACAAAAAAAGAAATCTAAACGAGAGCTTCTCACTCTCATAGACTCTCTTATTCCTAAACCTCGTATGGTTTTCGGCAAATCGGTCATCAATTTAATTCCTCTCGGCGCCCCCCATAAAGGCATGGCTCTTTTAGAGCTTATGAAAATTAACAAGGCAAAAGCGGCTCTGTATGTGGGAGACGATGATACCGATGAAGATGTCTTTGCGTTGCAGGATCATTCCATTGTTTCGGTACGAGTGGGGGTAAAAAGAGCCTCTCAGGCTCAGTTTTTTGTAAGACATCAAAGAGAAATAAAGACGCTTCTTCGCTTCATCTTAGAAAAGCTACAGAGCCAAACGACGTCTTAGATCATTTTATGTCAGGCATCGATGTTCTGTTCGATAGGGATTTACTTATATCAGACCTTAGATTATCAAGGCCATTGAACGTAGGAGACTATCCGAAAAGTAGTTTCGATGGGCTCTTAGAGCAGGGGGTTTTATGGTCCGTATGAGAGCTTCTAGCTATTTTATATTTATTTTCATTTGGACCACCGTCGTTCTAGTTTCGTGCTTTGGTGACAAAATTATTCACGCTTCCAGCTTCAAGCAGTCGATTATTCTCAACCCGCAAGCGAACTCGATTCTGAAGAGACACGAAATGAGCCTTTCCTCTGAAAGGATCCACCCAGAAGATCTCGCAATTCTTCGTGCCCTTATAGAAACCCAAAAAGCTGAAGCCGACGCTAGAAAGGCTGAGACACAGACAGTCGACGAACAAAAACGAAAAGACGAGCAAAAACGCACAGCGTATCAGGCTATTCTGAATACCGTCACGGGCAGTCTTCTTCCAGATAGACGACTCACCGGCTATATTTTAAGGGCTAAAGAATCACAGTTTTTTTTGCTCCAGAGTCAGAAAAGTGGGCCCGACCATCTTGACCAAGCATCTTGGGACGATGTCGTTGGCGGACTCCAACCCCTCGCGTTCTTTAGATTTTGGCAGACAGGAGCAAGTCGAGTTCAGTCGAGTAAATCTTATTTACTGTTGATCAGAAGCGGCTCAGAAATCACAAGCTCCTCGCGGACAGCTACATCGCCCGACAAACCTGAAGAATTGGAATCGAAACAAGAGAAAAAACTTTTTTGGATCGGACAAGAGGAAGCAAGCATCGCTTCAACACCCCTACCTACGGAAACAACGCCTGCCTTGGGAGCTTCTCTTGAGAAAATAACCGAGAACCTCATTAGCCTCGGTTTTGAAGAAGAGAGCGTGCGAAACTATGTGGAGGGTTTTAAAAATTTCTCACCAGACGTGGGGGCGATCGCGGGACCCGCCTTGATGGAGCTAGTTCAACTCTTCAAAGACTCAGAAAAAAATAATGGAGGCCTTACAGATAAGGAGGGAAAACTACACTCGAAGAGAAATGATGATGCGAAGATTCCAAAGCCCGAGTGGCTATTAGGAGAGCTTTGGAGCATAGCCAATGCTGCAGATTCTATGTTATCGAGCCACCTACCTGAGACCGAAAAAAGTTGGCAACTTGAGTCTATTAGAGACTTTGTCGAATACCAAAGTAGATTTCTTTCCAATGACCCAAGTTTAGTTTTGCCCGATCAAACGAAATACGATGCCGGTGTACCCGCCACTGCAGAAGAGCTTGAGGAAATAAGAAGGCAGTTTGAGCCCTCTGGGAAATAATATATTTGGGGAGCATGGCGCTATTTTGAAACGAGGGTCGTCAATTTTCTCGGAGCGAAAAATCGAATTGGCCCTGAAGTGATTTAAATGTCTGGTGCATTTCTGGCCACCAAAAAACAAGTTGCCCAAACTTTTTAATTGTTAACTGAACAAATCGCTCAGCTTCGATCTGACCCATGGTCTTCACCATGGGTGGAGGGGCGAGAGCGAGAGGTTTCGTCAAAAGATCACGTGACAATTCACGAAGTTTTTCAATATCTCGCTTCCAAAATGCTGGGCCAGAGCGTCCAGCCGCCAGCGCGAGCTCTAAGGATCCGCACTCCTCAGCTCTCTCTTGCTTCCTCCAATTCAGAACCAACCCCTGATAATCACCAAATGGTAAAGAGCCGAGGTCAATAAGCATCTGGCCCACTCTCTTCAATCCTTCTACCCGGCCAAGCGACGGAGTCACCGGCTTGAAGGTCTTCAAAGCCAAAATGACGATCGTTGAAGCAGCGAGCCATTCGTTTACGCTACTCTCAACACCGAAATATCGTCTCTGTTCTGGTGGGTCGTGAAGATGAGCCAGTGGCAAGTGAGCATAATAGTGATCAGGCTGAATTAGCGAGTTCATGAAGCCAAACACACTATCGCAGTCTCTGTACATGGGAAGAAAAGGTGGCAACGGCTCTCGATTGTCAGCTCCATAAAATGTGCTCATGCATACTTGGGCAGGCACCAACGTCGTCGATGAAGCTACCTTCAAGATCTCTCGACTCTCAAATGATTGACGATAATGGTCTTCTGATTGCAAAAGGCGGTCCAATTGAGCTCCTCTTGAAAAAAGGTGAGCACGAGGAGAGTTCGAACCAGAGTCACCAAAGAGTCCATTATGCGTCAGAACAATTTGGCCTCGATTCTGTAGGACATCAAATACAGCCGACGCCCCAATTTCAGAGAGATCCATCTGATTCAAACGAAGAGGTTCTTGTAAAGCGTCACAGAGGTGACGCCCCAACCACGATTCATGCTCAGATAAAAAGTCGACTTGGACCTCGGAACAAGATTCTAGAGTTTTTTCTCGATCTTTAAAAAACCAAACTGATAATGGATTCTCATGGCCTCCCCAACGAGAAATTGCTCTATAGTCAGGCGATCGAGTTAACTGACAAACCGTATCGTCGTCAGTCACAAAGAACATTTCTCCAGCTCGCTTTAGATAAAGAGCATTGCAATTGGCGCCATAACTATAATGAGAGTTTTCCGTGTCAAACAGAGTGAACTCGGCCAGCTCGTCCGGAATATCTGCCTTAACAAGAACCTCTTTCATCTGACGCTTCTCATCTAAGCCAACATAGTGCACGGGGAGGCCATACTTTTTTTGTGCCTGGCATAACCAATACTTGTTCTCAGCAATCATTTTCGAATCCTTAGAATCGTCGCAAATATCAAAGGTGGGTCTACGCTCAAATTTTTGGCAATTGGCCATATAACTGAATGTAGAGCGCTTCAAACTCTCAGGACGATGGCATGTGATAATACCTACTGTTGAGATCTGAGATGCGCTGCCTATGCGCTGAGCTCTATTTTTCTCTAAGGTGCTGGCCCACTCCTCAAATGAAATAAACAAATCTTCTTTGGCAAAAACCTCAAAAATTCCGGCCAGCATGGCTTTTTGCCAGTCTGGGCCTACCAGAACTCTCGAATAGCGCTCCTCATAATAGCGAATGATAGGTCTTAAAACCTTCCACCGCTGAGCCGTGCTGAGAGATTTAAGACAGTTCTCAGCAAATCCCTGAAAGGTATTTAATCCGCGACAAGTCCGAAAGAGTCTAGCAATGCTTGCTGGTAGCACTAAAGCATTGGAACGAACGATGCTTGATAATGAGACCTCTCCTCTACCAATCTCATGAGACAGAGAGGGGAGAGGTAGTAACAGAGGATCACCCTTCATACGAGTTGCCAAATGCTTTGATACCCTCTCGGCCTTCAAAAACACCAGCCCCGAAGGCCTTGAGGTAGAGACACTATCAACTTAGGGAGTAACAACCTTCGTAGCGGTACAACCTGCTTGATCCACTGCCCACTCAAAATCGATATTTATTTTATTATGACCTATCGTGAACCAGCCTTTTCTGCAAAATGAATGGATCTCATAAACATATCCAGAGCCAGTATAAGCCAAACTACACTCGCAACTTACGTTTAGTGGACTCGAAGACGAACAGTACGCATAGACGAAACGTTGATCATTATCAATATCAGGCGCTTCAGCCTTACAATAAACAGCCGCCAACAGAGACTGAAAACTAGAAACCACAACAGCACAAAAGCCCAATAAACCCTTAGAACTGACTGAAATAACCTTCATATAAAATCCCTCTACTCCCTTTGACCGATTAAGATGCTCACCACTTTCGTAGCCAACATCGTCCTAAATATATTTGCATTACCCTTCGCTATCGCCTCGTCACAGCTAACCAGCGTCGACGTCCCAAAGACAACAGCACTCGAGAATACTCACCAAATTCGGTCAGACTGTCAATAAGAAGGTATCAACCAAAATATCCTATAAACAGGACAAGTTTGTAGATAAAAAACAAGCTCTGTTCATGCCTCGTTAGCAAGCATAAAACTCCTGCACCATCGGATCACTGCGAAACGATGACGGTGACCACGACAAAACGTGAAGCCCTTTTTCAGAACGTACACGACTCAATGCTACATAGGCTTGGCCAGGCTCCCAAAGTCCTTTCAGATCGACGGATACTCGATCAATGGTTGCGCCTTGTGCCTTATGGATCGTCGACGCATAAGCTAGAGTCACAGGAAAGTTCGTCGCTGTGGCTACCACCAGCCCATCGGCATCAACCACAGAAAATGTGAATGGCTCCAGTTCAATATCTCGACTGGGAAGCTCTAAAACCAAGCGATCTCGTTTAAAATCTTTCACGACGGCTAAGCTCCCGTTGACGAAACGCTGCTTAGGATCATTCATTCTCAGCATGACCTGCGCCCCTTTCTTCAAGCGCAAGATGGGAGGAACGGGACAATCCAGCTGCAGTCGCTCTACAAAGCGAGGAACGCCCGAGTAGATCGTCTCTAACTCGTGCGCTTTGCCAGGAATATTCTCTAATTTCTGATGGTTAAAGTCTTCGGCTTGAAATCGACGCGGAAATAAATAGGTTGAGTCGGTTTCTGCGCTTCTCGAACTATGTGCCTCTAAAAAATCTCTGCCTTCAGCCGAAAGCTCGCCCTTACGAAACTCATGGAGGCGCTGAATCATTTGAGGCTCTCGCACGCGCAGCACCTCGCTTAACACCAAACGTTTGGGCGCGGTACACGCCCAGGCCTCTCCTAAAAACGCCCAGGGCTTCGTGCTCTCTCTCGAAACAGGTGCGAGCTGAAAAAAATCTCCCACCATCAAAACCCGAATCCCCCCCCAGGCTCTGTCGCTCGCTCGATGAGCTCTTGAAACGGCCTCAGCGCAGTCTAGGGCCTCAAAAGGGACCATTGAAATTTCATCAATGATGAGCGTTTCCACCTTGCGAAGACGTCGCCGAAGTTTTTTATCGGCAAGGGCTCGCTCCATAGTAGGCCCAAGGCCTCCCTGCATGATGCCGAGGCCAAAAAAACTATGAAAGGTTCTTCCTCCTAGTAACAGGGCAGCCGCCCCTGTACTCGCTACGACCACGGTAGAATCGCCGCAGCCTTTCGCCGCGAGATAGTTTCTGAACTCTTGCATCACGAAGCTTTTTCCCGTGCCGGCTCCGCCTGTGAGGAAAAGATTCTCCTGCGTTGACGTCAGATGATACCACGCTTGCTGTTGATCAAGGCCTAGACCTTGAGGTGATTTTTTAGAAAGTCCACCGTCCATCGCACACCAAATCCTGTAAAAGTTGAGTCTACATGAGCCAGTCCACCCTCACGGTCGGCAGCCGCTAAGTCCACATGAATCCAGTCGATTCCCTCGCCTACAAATCGCGACAAGAAATAAGCCGCAATCAAATGGTCAGGACTTCTCGATTTTACGCACTGAAGTAAGTCTGCGATTTTAGACTCCAACGATTTGGCCCAATCGTTTTCTAATGGAAACGGCCATACGCGCTCGCCACTTCGCTTTCCGGCATCAATAATCTTCTGTGTCCATTCAGATCGATTACTCACGGCCGCTGAATACTGATTGCCAATCGCAATAACCGCAGCTCCCGTCAGAGTCGCGTAATCAATCATCAGTTTTGGCTTAGAGCGTGAGGCCAAACACAAGGTGTCAGCCAACACCATTCGACCCTCTGCATCGGTATTAATCACTTCGATGGCCAATCCATTAAGCGCCGTCACGACATCATCAGGCTTATAAGCGCGAGGAGAAATATGATTTTCTGTCACACCTAAATAAGCTTTAAGCCGATAAGGAAATTTCATGCGAGACAATACGATCAAAGTCGCAAGCGCAACGGCAGAACCCGTCATATCGCCCTTCATGCTAATCATATAACCGTTCGTTTTTACATCATAGCCACCGGTGTCAAAACATAGGCCCTTACCAACCAACGCAATCACCTCATTCGATCGTGGTTTGGATGGCATATAGGTCAATTCAAAAATTCCTCCCTGAGATTCTGGGTTGGCTTGATCTACTGCTGTGAAAGCACCCGCTCCCATTTTTTTAAGCTCGCGATTGGAATAGAATTTCACCCCCAAACTCTCTTGCTTGCAGAGAGCTTCGATCTGCTTACAGTAGTTCGCCGCCGTTAACAGATTGGGAGGCACGGTTCCTAGATCGCGAACCAAGTTAGTACCCCACGTAATCTGCCGAGATTCCTGAAGCGCTTTTTCATCGGGCCTACTGCTAAACATATCAACATTCTTCAACTTCAAAGTTTTTCGCTCTTTAGCCTTCGTTCCGTAAAGAGGCATCGCATGGCGCGCAACCTCAAGAGCCGACACCAACGCATCATTGATAATTTTTTCATGCGACGTCTGTAGTTGAACAATTGCTAGAGTCTCAAGGCTCGTGCCTACGATACCTCGAATGAGTTTGCCGGCCCAGGTTAGAACCGAAAATGAGCTTAAGTCTTTCGGCAACAGAGCCACGATGATCTCGGTTGAACCGTGGCAGACCGCGGAGCTACCCTCTTCAAGCGGATCTAAAAGTTGGGAGAGCCTAGCCTGAATACGTTCGTTCACTTCGGCATCGAAATTCTTTAAGGTGCGGCCCTTCAATTGATCTTTCGACAGTACGACTATCAGCTTCTGCCAAAGCTGACTGCTGGGCTTTTGCCTCACTCCTTGAGATTTTGGCAACTTAAATTTTGACAACTTATTAATGGAAATTAAAAAGGCAGATCGTTTGTTTTTTGAGTCCATATCAAATCAGATTGCCTCGTGGACGCAAATATGAAAAGTCTAAGCTCAATGGAAAATTATCACGTTGTTGGATTGGGGAATGCCTTGCTGGACTTTCAGGTCGAAGTACCTTTTGAGTTTCTGGAGTCTCAAGGCCTGGAAAAGGGGTCAATGACTCTTGTCGATGAATCTTTTCAAAAAGAAATCGTCAAAGCGCTCGAAGATCTTCAAGGTCCACAGAGCTTCGCACGAACGGCCGGAGGAAGCGCTGCCAATACGATCGCTGGAGTCACCAATTTCGGAGGGCGTGCGGCCTATATCGGAAAAGTGTCTGCTGACGAGAACGGGCGCCTATATCGCAAGAGCTTGGAGAACCAAAAAATTAAGGTTCATAGCATCCCTGAATCTCATGCACCTACGGGTACCTGCATCGCGCTCATTACGCCCGATGCGGAACGAACCATGCTCACGCATTTGGGTATTGCGGTTGATCTAGGCCCGAAAGATATCGACGCCGACTTACTAAAAGCAAGCCAGGTTCTTCACCTGGAAGGTTACCTTTGGGATTCTCGCTCGGCCAAAGAGGCTGCAGTCGAAGCCGTCGACCTTATGCAAGCGAATGGACGATTGTCCGCTCTGACCTATAGTGATCCTCACTGCGTAGAACGCCATCACAAAGATTTCTTAGAAATCACAAAATCGAAACTCGACATTATTTTTGCCAACGAGGCCGAAGCCAAAAAAGCAGCGGGAGCACAGGACGGCGCCGAAGCGTTTCGACTCATGAAAGAGTGGACTCGATTCGTTTGCATTACTCTGGGACCCAGGGGTGCGTTTTTATCAGATCGATCTACCGGAGAAGCCGTTCATATTCCAACCTGGGATGTCGAGGTGGTGGATAAGCTGGGCGCGGGAGATTTATTTGCGGCCGGATTTCTATTTGGTATCACCCACAATAAATCGTTAAAAGAGTCGGGCTATTTGGGCTGCTATGCAGCAACACGAGTCATTGGCCAGGTATCCGCCCGTCTCCTCGACGATTTGAGTCCTCATATTACCACAATCACGGAAGGCCCTGCCGAAGACGAGTCTTGTCCAGGAGATTTGAGACTGAAAGCCTAAACTCCGTACGGCAAGTTTCGAAAATAATTTATTTGTAGATTGCCATACGGATTCAAGCGAGATGTCTTCTGAGAAAAGGCATTTCCCTTGAATCTGTAACAGTTTCAAAAACAAATAGAAAATTCGACCGCCTACGCGAGTCACAGATCTGCTTCAGTTGGTGATATCGCGAAGACTAGGCACTTTTGCGGCGATTCCGGTACTACCAAAACCTCCAATATCCCGAAGTGTTGGTGACAGTTCCTTTACATCCTCAATCAGGGCCTTTTCCACTTTCACCAAAATGCCCTGAGCAATTCGTTCTCCCGCTGGCAATACGACGGGTTCAAAGGCCAGAGTTGATAAAATGATCTTAATTTCTCCTCTATAGTCGGCATCAATCGTTCCAATGCCGTTCACCAAAAACACTCCGGCCTTAAGCGATAAACCAGATCGAGCACGTACCTGAATCTCGTAGCCCTCTGGAATTTCAGCGGCCAAGCCCGTGGGTACCAGAGACACCTCGCCCGCTCTTAACGTCACCTCTTTTAAGCTATGGAAATCAAAACCCGAGGCACCCTCAGTTTGATATCGGGGCGTTTGGGCCCGTGGATCAAGCTTTTGAAACAGTATTTTTGGTATCATACGACACTCTATCAACCACTTTTCCACGCGCAAGAAAAATTCTAGATCGGCCGCTAACCTCACCAATCTAGCGCGTCTTCTTCAGACACAGGGTCGGCCCAGAAACTCTCACGCCATGTCAACTCGGCTAAAAGGGCTTGCCCCATCATTGATGGGTGAAAACAATCGACACTCAAAGTTTTGCGATCATAGCGAGGCTCATCATAATTCCTTATGGCTTTAATATGAGATGCGGGAAAATCTTCTCGAAGTCTGTCAGCCACGCGATCGACTTCGTTTCGATACATCTCAGCCATCATACGCGTCGCTTGATAGTCCATAGTTCCAGGCTTTTCAAACAGTGGACGGTTTCCATAGATTTTACGGCGAACGACATCACACCGAATCTTCTTTCCGGCCACTTTGTATACCGGAAACGCACTCGATCGTTCTAAGATCTCATGAACTTTTGGTATCGATACAATAAGTACCGCTCGTCTGGCGTCTCGACTAAGAATTCTTCTCAGCCCCATTTCAACATTAAATCCATACGACATGGGAGGCATCAGATGTTCCTTTTGGGCAACATTCAAATCATTCGCGCCCACCAGTACAATGACATAATCGATGCTTTGACCAGAGTTTGCTTCAGCTTCGATAAATTCCTCCACTTGAAGTTCAAGCTCCTGAGACTTAGCGCCCGATACGGAGAAGTTATAATTTTTAAGATCAGGATTGAGTCGACGCAGTCTTTCATAGTGCGAGAACACAATGTCAGATCGATCATCCCCTGTGGCCCACGAATGCCACGCCTTGGCAAACAACTTACGAAAAATAGTGAGTGCGTCCAGACCCGCACTGTCATTGAGTTGTCGTAACACACCGAGCCACTGTCGAAGCGTGGGAGGTCTTTCAAGGCTGTATTCGGCAAGCATTCCCTCTGAAATAGAGTCGCCAAGCACCGCGATACCCTGAGGAATGGGAGGTCTATCTCTCGAGATCTCTACTGTAACCAAAACAAAACCAATAAATGCGACAAGCCCCATAAGCAATCCCCCCCAGAAATATCGTAACGCTACAGGCCGAAACTGAAACGTCGCGGGGAGTCAAAAGAAAGAGCGCGCCCGCTTTGTCGCTTAGCGTAATGGGCGCGCTCTCGGAAAAATGAAAATGAAACTTTGTTTCAGTTCTCGGCGGTTGAGGCAATTGCAGTGTTTGGAGGAAACTCAGTTCCTGCATCCGTGCCCGTAGTATCAAAGCCGAAAGAAGCAAGTGATGTGATCGAGTTTGAAAGCAACCCTTCTTCTTGCTTAATAGCGGTTTCTAAAGTGGCTTCAGGCAAGCTCTTTAAAAACTCTCGTTCTTTCTGGAACAGAATTTGGGTCAGCGTGAATCGAGTGATATCTTGCTTTGTTCGATTATCTACCACAGTGACGCTATCGCCCGCTTTAATCATATCGACAATATCCTTGTAAGAGATATAGCTTGCTGAATCTGTATTATAGAGTTTTCGGTTTGGATATTTCTTGATGACGATCTTTCTTCCCATGGCAGTCCTCCAAGATGTTTCTTCAGATAATAGTATTTTTGACATCAACCAATAATGTCTCTGCGGTGCAAAAGCTGTGCCGAGTTAACAAAAGTTAGTCGACACGCGCAACTACATCTGTAACATACCAAAATTCCAATAGTTTTTATACGTAACAAAAGTTGCGATGTAATTCAGTTTGCACGAGATACTCCAACGAGGTGTCAAAGATTCTGCAGGGTGTCGCCATTTTGACGTCATGCCCCGTTGCGTTGACACGTATTCATGTGGCCGCTTGAAAATTTAGCGCTTGGGGGGGAGTCCCTAAAGTGACAATCCGCATTAAAATGACTGAGGGAGTCTAGGGAATGGGGGTTCGTCGTGTCTAAAGGCCCAGAGAAACAAAGTACCGACAGAAAGTTGGGAGAGATCCTCATTGATCTCAAATTCATCAGTGAATTGCAGCTCGCTGAAGCCATTGCCACTCAGGCTCATATCAACGCCTCGTCTCAACGAAAGTTCAAAATTGGGGAGATTCTTCTCTTTAAAAAAATTATTTCTATGCAGCAGCTTCATGATGCGTTACGCGCTCAAACGTCGAAGGCAGCTTCTATTCGAAAAGATGTACAGGTCATTAAAAAGAAAGCCGAGCTCATCAAAACTCTCTGCGACGAAGGCAGCGTCGATCTGAAGGAGACTAAATCGCCTGAACGAAAAACCTTTTTAAGTTTTTTGACGCCTAAAAAGTGAAAGACTGATTCTCTGCGAGCTTTGTCGCAGGATTTTTTGTCAAATCAACGCTCTTCTATGAAATTTGCCGAACAGAGCCTAGTGGTCTGACCGGAAAGTCGCTCGCTTGAAGAGCCCCGTACGATCTTGAAATACATTCACGTTGTGAGTGACCGCGCATCCCGAGCGCGTTTCGCGGGCTGAAAAACTATAGACGGGAGTAGCATCACCTCTCAGAAGCAAGCGCTCTCCTAAATAAGAAAGCTCCAGACCCAAGCCAGGGCGTCGGCGAAACAGAAAGTGCTTATCTCCCTCTTTGAGAGAGCCATGATCTACCAGGCTTCGTTCAATGCGCCCGGAATCTAATCCCATAAACTCAATGGTCACATTGATGGCCGAACGATCGACCGAAAGAGTTGAGGCTAATCGTTCAGCTTCATCGATTACAACCGACCGAGGCTGTTGAGACGAAACACTCTGGGCTATCACATTATCTTTGCAGGTCATGTCCGCTACCGTTTCAACTAAAATAGTAATCTCCGAATAAAAAACTTCCTCGTTTCGCACTCGACCGGCGATCTCTTCATCTGAAGATGACTCTGAAGAAACGTCTTCTGATATTTTGTTTTCTTTCTGCAGAGAGGTGGTCGACGCTGCGGGCAATGGAGAAGAATTTTTCGAACTACACGAGATTCCAATAAACGCAGTTGAGATAACGAGACTAAAAAATTTCATTCTCTACATTTACCACCTCAAGAGATCTCTGACACTTGAAACCACTAAAATTTTCTTAGAAAGGTCTGAAGGAATATCCCTTCGCTTCGTCTCACCGCTCAATACCAATACGGCATCTAAACGTTGGCGAAGAGCCATTTGAATATCCGTCGACAATCGATCTCCCACCACCAGAGCCTGTGATTTATCCACGTTGGCTCTCTCTAAAGCCAGATGCAACATACTGGCATGAGGCTTTCCCAAAATTACCTCAGGGGGTCGACCCGTCGCCGCCTCTATAAGAGCCGCAATCGCACCAGCATCTGGCTCTAGCCCCTCGTGGGTCGGACAAAAGCGGTCGGGATGAACCACAAGCCATGGAATTTTGCGTTCAATCCATCGAGACGCCTCGACGAGTTTTTTGTAGGTCAATGTCTTATCAAATCCCACCACCACCCACTGCGGCCTCACGCCATCGTGCTTAAGACCTTCACGTTGAAGCATCGTCTTAAGGGCTGGAGTTCCGAGCACAAAGGCACGAGACACCCGACCCTTCGACTGCGAATGCAAATAAGGCACAACGGTTTGAGTCGAAATGATAATATGGTCTCTCTCCACACGAAAGCCGAAGCCTCTGAGTTTTTTCACGTAGTCGCGGTCAGACCGAGAGGAATTGTTGGTAAAGAAAAAAACATCTTTTCCACGCGCCACCAAGCGATTGACGAGTTCTACCGCGCCAGGAATAATTCTGTCGCCTAAATACAAAGTGCCGTCGCAGTCAAAGAAATAGACCTGTTTACTTTGCCAAATCGATTTAAAGTTTCTTAACAACATCATTTGACGATCTCGTCGTGCCCGCTATCTTGACAACACAATAATAGACAGGAAAAAGTAGACCAAATTAATGGAAAGCCTCTTTTCAAAGATTCGAACCAGGGCTAAAGTAAGAACAGGAAATATTTAGAAACCTGCTCCTGCAGTATTCGAGGTTGAAGTATCATTTTTTGAACCGATACTTTTATGAAGGGGCGTGGTCACTGTCTACGGTGAGCAGTCTTTCAGGAGAGTGCCTAAAGTAGATACACTGGGCCCACCTAGCTATGCTGGGTTCAAAAAATCAGCTTCCAACGGTACAGGTGGGAGCAGCTTTATGAGTATTTCATCTGCAAAGCTTCATCTGAGAGCTCAGATGAAAGAGCGGATGAAAAAAGAAGCCGCGGACCTTTCGAAGCTTAAAGTCGATCAGACCGCTTCTCTGTACACTCAACTTTCGAGGTGCATTCTTTCTCCTTATCGTGGAGCCCCGAATGGGCGTGACTCTCCCTTGGTAACCCAAGAGTCTGTTCGCTCGGTATTGCTCTTTGCCTCGCTGTCGAATGAATTTGCAACGCGTCCCTTGTTCGAAAGTTTAAAGGACCAGGCCGCCGTTTATTTTCCTGCCTGTGTGGGCGACTCCCTTCAGTTTCACAGAGTGCTTGAATGGGACTCTCTCCAGTCCAGTCGCTACTCGTTAGAGCCTGCAATAGCCGGCAGCCCGTGGATTCCGGGCGATCAAGACTCGATCGTCATTCTTCCGGGTCTGGCTTTTTCGGTCGTTGGGGGTCGTCTAGGTCGAGGACGGGGATTTTATGACCGCTTTTTATCTCAGCACCCCAATCTGAGGCGTATGGGTCTTGGGTTTACGTCGCAGGTGCTGCGCAGCCTTCCCCTTGACCCGCATGACCAACCCATCGATGCGATTCTCTGCCCTCAAGGCCTTTGGATTTGCCCCTCTCGCATGCTATGAGGGTGGATGCCTTTGGTTTCAGTGCTCATGTTAGGAGATATTGTAGGCTCTAGTGGTCGGGCTGCTGTCGCTAAGTGGCTGCCTGATATTAAGAGAAGTGAGCGTGTCGATTTAGTCATTGCAAACGGCGAGAATGCCGCTCACGGATTTGGGATAACTCCGAAAATCTTGCAAGAGATTTTTCGCATGGGAATCGATGTGGTCACCGGCGGCAACCATAGTTGGGATAAAAAAGAAACGATCCCGCTCTTTACTGAGTTTCCCACACGTTTGCTACGACCCCATAATTATCCGCAAGTTAATCCCGGGCGAGGTTGGTCGATTGTGCCCGGCCCCTTCGGCATGAAGATCGGCATCATTAATCTCATGGGCAGAGTATTTATGGATCCTGTCGACTGCCCATTTCAGGTCTTTGAGAGAATCATTGAAGAGATCCGACGAGAAACCTCGTGTATTGTGGTGGATTTTCACGCTGAAACGACAAGCGAGAAGGCTGCCTTCGCGTGGTTTGTCGATGGTCGGGTGTCTGCCGTCGTCGGAACTCATACTCATGTTCAAACGGCAGATGAGCGAATCTTGCCTCGGGGTACCGGGCTTTTAACAGACTTAGGCATGAACGGACCCATCGACTCGGTCATTGGAATGAAGACAGAAATTATTTTGGATCGCTTTGTAAAAAAGGTTCACGATAAAATGGAAGTCGCTGATGGACCCGGTATTTTTCAAGGAGCTCTCGTGAAAATCGATTCAGAAACAGGACGTTGCCTAGAGATACAGAGACTTCAAAGACGATAGTATGCACACAGCTCTCTCTCTAGAAAAAGAACTTGAGATTATCAAACGCGGAACAACCGAAATCCTTTCCGAGGCTGAACTCCTTGAAAAATTAAAGCTAGCTCGTAAAGAGCAACGACCACTGCGAGTTAAGATGGGCTTTGATCCCACCGCACCTGATCTTCATTTAGGCCACTGTGTGGGTCTACGCAAACTTCGTGACCTTCAAGACCTTGGGCATCACATTATGTTCTTAATTGGCGATTTTACAGGTCGCATCGGCGACCCGTCAGGTAAGAACAAAACGCGGCCCCCTCTCTCTTCCGATGATGTCGATGCGAATGCAAAGACCTACCGTGACCAGGTTTTTAAAATTTTGGATCCACAAAAAACCGAAGTTCTCTTCAATTCGCAGTGGTGCTCCAAACTGAGCGCCACAGATCTCATCAAACTAGCCAGCCAGATGAATGTGGCACGAATGCTTGAGAGAGAAGATTTTAAAAATAGATATGTGGGTGGCCAGAGTATTGCCATTCATGAGTTTTTATATCCGCTCCTCCAGGGATACGACTCCGTGGCGATGAAAGCCGACATTGAATTGGGTGGCCAAGACCAACGATTCAATCTTCTCGTGGGGCGAGATTTACAAAAAGAGGCGGGTCAAATACCTCAGGTTGTCATCATGACTCCCCTGCTCGAGGGAATCGACGGCCAAGAAAAAATGAGTAAAAGCCTCGGCAACGCCATCGGAATTTCAGAAAGCTCAAAGGATATTTTCGGCAAGGTGATGAGCATCCCCGATCCCTTAATGGCCAAATACTTTGACTTGGCTACTCGAATCGAAAAAACCAGAGTTGAGAGCTATCTTTCTGGCCATCCCAGAGATGCCAAACTGGCTCTCGCCGAATCGATCGTCAGAGATTTTCACGGTGCAGAAACGGCCCTACAGGAGCGAGAGAATTTTATTCGCCAGTTTTCGCAAAAACAGATTCCAGAGGATCGCGTAAAAGTGAAGCTTCCACAGCAACCCATGAGCCTTGCCGCCCTAATCGCCCAAATTTCGGGCGAGTCCAATGCCGAAGCCAAGCGACTGTTAGCATCGGGCTCGATATTCGTCGGCACCCTAGACTCGCTCAATAAAGTGGAACCCTCCTTTGACGTTACCTCGCTTAAGCCGGGAACGATAATGAAGGTAGGCAAGCGACGCTTTTTTGAGTTTGAATAGCTTATGGTGCTTTCGCTTGTGTTTTTACTTCTGTCTGCCCAAGAGTCTTCTGCCTCAGTCTATTTGGGAGGGGATATCGGATACTCTCGCGTTGAAACGGCGGTATTTACGGAAGCCGACAAAAATGGAATTCAGATCAGTCCGCAAATGTTAATATCGTTACCCTTGAATAATTGGAATTTCGATTTAGGCACCGGGTGGATTTGGAATCGATCGACCGGGTCTGAAGGCGTCATTCGCGAAGACACGATAACATCACGCGGAATTTTATTAATGGCAGCGACTCGCTATAGTTTGGGTGCGCATCAGGCAGGCCTTGTGAGTCAAAGTGCGTTCGCAGATAATTTCAACTATGGAGGCAACTCGCCTTCCACATCGGTTGCTACTTTTTTAGGACCTCAGTACCTCTATCACTGGAAAGCATGGAATATTCATTGGCGAGTAGGCGCTTCGGCCCTTTTGGATCTTAGTGTGCCTCAACGACATATCTTTTTAGCGCTCGCTCATCTTCAAATTGGCCTACCATTTTCTTTCTTTAGGTCGTCACACGACGAAGATAGCGACGAGGACGCGCCTTTGCCACCTACCCCCTCGACGACGTCGTTAGAGCTTGGTCGTAAGTCATTTAAGTTTATGAGAGATGATCTGTCGCCATCGGCGATTCGCTCCCTCAAAAAAATGGCTCAATTTTTGGCATCAAATTCTCAAGAGTGGAACGAAGTGCACTTCCACGGTCATAGCGATGAACGAGGAAAGCGCTCGATCAATCTTGATTTATCTCGTCGCAGAGCCGAAGCGGCACGACGCGTATTCTTAGAGGCCGGCATTCCGAGTGCGCGAATGCAGGCCTTCGCCTACGGGCCCGATCGACCTATTGATCCGAGATCTGAAGAAGAGGCTTGGTCAAAAAATAGGAGAGTCGAGGTCGAGGTCGTTGGCCCCTTGTCTGACGCTTTTGCTAAGAAACTACACGCATTAATTGCAGACCAATCAAATCTCTGACATTTTTTCAGAGATCGTAGAGCCCTATTCTGGAGCGTTCTGGGCGGAAAGAGGGTCTCAGATTGTCACCGAACTCTGTTTAGTGAAGCCCACTTGCAGCCCCCCTGACGCACCACGTCTGAATCGGCTATACTAGTAAAGTATGGACACATCGGGAATAAATTCGAGTCAGAGAATGCCTAAGGTCGACGTTGAGACGAGATCTAAATCCGCTCGTGAAGTTCAACTTAAAGCAGCCGATCGACTTTCGACGACCGACACGAGTGATCAACAAACAACGGCGCGAGCCATGGCCTCAGAAAAACGAGTATCTCAAACTACTGAAACTTCGGACGCACAAGTAAAGCAACAAGAACCAAGACAAGCCAAACTCTCGGCTGAACTATCGTATGAATTGGTTCGCCCAGAAGCGGACAAACTCTCTCCGGATAAACCAGAGTTCTAAGGCTAAGTCAGAGTTCTTAGGCACGATCGACATTCTAAAGTACAATCAACGAACCGCGTGGCGGTCTCGCAGGAGACGTCGTCCGATGGCTTCGTGATCAGAGCTTGTAATCACTGTGTCTTTGCTTTGTACGCTAGACATTTTCTTTACGGGGTGGGCGAGACGAATCGTATCTGGTCCTTTATAAGGCATCGCCACTCGCTTCACCATAGCCTCAGAATCGGGCATTGAAATATCGGGAGACAGCGAACCAGCGTTGCGACCCGAAGGCAAGTAATACCATAAAGTCGTCAACTTAAGGCCACCTCGATACGAGGTGCCAATTGAGCTCTTTGTTTCGTAAATATTTTGAACCGATGCTTTGCCAAATGTTTTCTGTCCAATGACTAAACCCCGACCGTAGTCTTGTAGAGCACCCGCGACAATTTCAGCAGCACTTGCCGTGTTCTCATTCACCAAAATGACAAGGGGAATATCGGTAAAACCGCCTTCGTCAAGTGCCCAAACTTGATCGACGGCTTCTTTACCTTTCAAATAGACGACCACTCCCTGAGTGATGAAAAGATCCACTAGATCTCGAGCTGCTTGCAAAAGGCCGCCGGGATTATTGCGAAGATCGAGCAAAATACCTTTGGCGTTCGAAGCGTGAATACGCAGAATCGCTTCCACTTCTGCAGCCGTTTGCTTGTAGAAACGATGGACCCGCAGCGCTAGAATTTTGTCTTCTGTCCAACTATGAGTTAACGAAGGCTGATTGATTACCGCGCGAGTGACCAAGGTATCGAAGGGTGTCATACCTCGCAAACCTTGAAAGCGCACTACGGAATTCTTGGGACCTCGAATTCGATATCGAATCTCTGCATCACTCAAACCCACAACGGAGTGCCCATCAATATTTTTGATCAAATCATTTACCAAAATCTTTCCATCAGCCGGGCCGCCCTTCAACACTTCCATCACACGTAGATAATCTCCAAAGGGCTCCGAACCGATACCAACTCCCGTAAACTCGCCATCCACTGAGGATGTTTTTATATCGAGCTCCTCCGAGGCCATAAAATCAGAGTACGGATCAAGCTGACGAATCAGCGCCTTTAAGTAAGCCGTTCGATACAAGGGATTTCCAAGATGATCGCATATAGTCGTAAGTGAGTGTGGGGCTAACGAGTCGCCCAAGTTTTCCGACTTAAGTATCTTATTCTTGATGGCAGACTGAGTTCTTTCAAAGTTTGCCGCCGCAAAAGGATGTCCTAACTGAAGCAAAACAGTCGCCACATTCTCAAAAGCAGCGTCTCGTAAGAGTCTTAAACTCTCCTCACCTTCGATTTGAAAGCGAAGATGGTTCTCACTGACAAAAAAATAAATAGAATTTAATTCGTCGCAGGTCATGAGAGAGTCCACCGACGACGTGCTTTCGAATGTCTTTTCAACGGCGCCGTTCAAACTTAAAGCGGCACCAGAAAAAATTGTAAGACCCACCAGGGCTATATTGAAACTGTGGGGCAAAAGCTTCACACCTTGATGTAAAGCAATCTGCATGCCAGAGCCGCCGCCTACAAGTACTTGAAATATCCTATCTATTTATTGTCACTGGGACATTCATGGGTCAGCTTGGAAATTTCATCTGCGACTTTGGTTTTAGCCAGGACCTGGGGCGGGTTTCAAAAACTATGATCTCTTTGCGGCGTGAGAGATGCGACCCTTGCGATTTCAAAGGGTTATGGACAAAAAATTTGGCCAACGAATTGCAATAAATCGAGATGATGACAGTTCTTCAGTCCACCTTTGCCCTCCTCGTGATCGGAGTCTCTCTTGTGACGATTCGCTCTGAAGCCCAGATGGCATGTGATGAAGACAATGCAGCGGCGCCCTTAGCCCTGAAAATTATCTCAACGTTAGAAAAGCAAAAGACGGCAAGCAATAAACTAGGAGAATGGTCGGGCCTTACCATTCGGCGTTCGGATTTATTAAACGTTACAAAGGGCCTACGAGCCCTACCCCTCTCGACAGCCGACGGGAAACAGAATGCTGAGGAAAGAAAGAATTCAGTCATTCGCTCCATACAAGCCTCAGGCGTATCAGCTTTCACGTCTCGCATGTCGTCTTCAACAGAAAATCCCAACCAAGAATTAAGTTTTTTTAAAGGCTCCATCGTGGTCGCTACCAAACTAGAGGATGGAGCCGATCACCGAAGTGATGATCCCGAAACCTTCTATGGCAATCTTCCCATGCGATATGCTGGTGCCTTTATATTTCCTGATGCGAATGCGAAACGTCCCCTTCATCTTGAGCCCATTATCGTCTATGGGCCTCGTGCAGACGAAGGTACTGCCGTGCATGAGTATATTCATGCTCTGTTCTGGAAAGAGCGACTACGATGTTATGAAGAACAAAAATCAGACTCTCAGAAATCTTGCCCCACCGACCCTCGAGATATTCCGCCCATTATGGATTCGGCTCACACAACGCTGGAGGAAGATTTTAAAGAACTTGAATTCAAACTCTCAGAGACCTTAGAAGAACTAGACGTCTATACCATTCTTTTCAAAGAAGGCTCCAGTCTGGGCCTAAGTCAACAAGCCATAGATACAGCCCGACAAGGCGTTCACTTCTACCTCCACTCAAACTCCAACCCTAGCGATGGATTTCATTCTCTCAGCGGTATTTTGAAAGATTTTGAAGGTCGACTCCTGTCGAAGGCGTCGCAGGCTTCGTCCCCTGTTTATCGCGCTCTACGTGAACGAATCGCGTCTCTAAAAGCGAAAGTGGCGAACTTCACGCTTGAATCGCCGAGCTTACTTCCTAAATCTCAGTTTCGAGACAAGTCATTTGAAAAGAAACTGCTTAAGTAAAGTGAATATCGTCTCACATCCGTTGAGGACACTGAATACCAAGCAACCCCAAGCCATCTTCGAGAGCGCGGCGAGTCAACCGCACTAGTTTGAGGCGGCCCGCAATCAGCGACGGATCCCCCTTGAACAGAGGAACGGCCATATAAAACCTGTTAAATGCAGCGGCAATTTCTAATAGCTCATGAGATAGGATAGAAGGCTCAAACTGACGAAGCGCATATTCTACAATGGCTGGAAATCGAATAAGTTTTCGAATCAGATAACGCTCTTCTTCAGTTTCAGGAACGATAGAGGCATTATCGAGTTTGTCGGTACCTTCACGCGACGCTCGCTCTAGCAGCGAATTAAGTCGCACCACGGAGTACTGAAGATAGGGGCCAGAATCCCCCTCAAAATTTAAGATATCTTTCCAATCAAATAAGACATCTTTCATACGCTTCGCTTTGAGATCAAAAAATACGACAGAGCCCGATCCCACTTTTTTTGCAATATCGGCCATCTCTTCAGGACTTAGTTTCTTATCGGGGGAGCGCTCTTCATTTTTTTGCTCTACAATTTTGAACGCTTCGGATTCGGCTTCATCTAAGACCTTCTCAAGCAGAACGATATTGCCCTTGCGGCTCGACATTTTACCATCCGGAAATTTGATAAGACCAAACGACACATGCACGCAGTTTTGCGCCCAGGCGTAGCCCATCAATTCCAATACTTTAAAAACCTGTTTAAAATGTAGAATCTGTTCGGAGCCCACCACATAGACAAGCCAATCAGGTTTGAACGTCTTATGGCGATATTCGGCTGTCGCTAAATCTCGTGTCGCATAGAGTGTTGACCCATCGGATTTCTTAATAAGACAGGGAGGCATCTGGTGAGCCTCAAGATCAACAACCAGCGCTCCTTCGGATTCCTTCAAAAGTCCCTTAGACTTAAGGTCGTCGGCCGTCTTCTCCATGAGCTTGTTGTAAAAGCTCTCTCCTGTCACATAATCGAATGAGACACCTAATCGATCATAAATCTTTTTAAACTCATGAAAACTAACATCCTTAAACCACGTCCACAACTCGGTAGCTTCGGGATCACCCTGCTCTAGACGAACAAACCACTCACGCGCTTCATCCAAGAGAGCCGGATCACTCGCCTCTTTCTGATGAAATTCCACATAGAGCTTATATAGATTATTGACCGGATCGCCCTTCACAAACTGCGCTGAGCCAAATCGTTTATAGGCCGTTATCATCTTACCAAATTGGGTTCCCCAATCACCCAAGTGGTTGACTCTGACAACCACTCCCCCCAACGCTTCGACCATGCGACAAAGAGCGGCCCCAATATTGGTCGATCGCAAATGGCCAATGCCAAACGGCTTCGCAATATTAGGACTTGAAAAATCGACGACAAAGGTTTCACCCTGCAACGACTTAGCCGCCTGACCTAAAGGAGACTCTTCGAAAGCGATCACATCCCTTCCCAAAGCTTCCTTTTTAAATCTAAGATTTACGAAGGCCTTCAAAACGCGGACGTCTTCGAGCCCCAGCTCGTCACGATGACAATCAAGAAGATCTTTGATCTCTTCAGAACAAGTCACCGGATTTTTTCGGCGCGACTTCGCTAACGCAAAACAGGGCAAGGCTAATTCAAAGGATTCTGTTTCTTTAGAATGCGGTGGTTCTTCGAAGGGCACACCACTGGCCCACTCAGGGACTTTTTCTTGCAAAAAGTCACTCATTTTTTTTGCTGTCAGCGAATAGCGGTGTATCACTACAAAAACTTAGGACACATTTGAAAATTCTTCCAACGGTAAAATAATTTTGTGATCTCAAAAAAAGAAATTCCTTCTTTGAGAAAAAATGGATTAACTCGATCCAATGCGATCGCAATTTCACAAAGAAAATCCCTATATTGACCAACCTTATTTGAAAGACAAAACCATCGCCATCGAAGGCCCCATTGGCGTGGGCAAGACCTCTTTAGCCCGTTTATTGGCCGATCGCTGGAAGTGCGCTACGGTGTTTGAGAGCTTTGAGGACAATACCTTTTTGACGGGGGGCTTCTACGACCAAAGAGAGACCTATGCGTTCAATACCGAGATTTTCTTTCTCTTATCGCGCTTTAAACAACTGCGCGTCGAGAGATCCTCTCCTGAAACTCGGGTTACAGACTACTTTTTTGATAAAAACTGGATTTTTTCGAAGCTCAATCTTAACGACGACGATTGGAGTATCTATCAAACGCTCTATCGTGAGTTTGAGAAGCGACTCGCTCCGCCCGATCTCGTGGTCTATTTGACGGCAGAAATGGACACGCTTCGAAAGCGTGTTTACTTACGGGATCGTAGTTTTGAGCGATCCATGTCAAAAAACTACCTCGAAGATCTGCACGATGCTTATAAAGGCTATTTTCGTACATACGATAAGGCCCCGGTCATTCGCATCAGTACCGACAACTTTGATTTTGTGAACAATACCCAAGACTTTCAGAGAATCGCCGCCCTGGTTGAAGACCGGCTTCAAGGCCATCAACAGTTAAGCCTCTCGGGTCTTGACGTACGCTCTGAAGAAGCCTCCGCAAAGGCGAGCGCTTAAGTGAGTGCCTAAGGTGGCTAAGGGCACTACGGCCTCTAAAACAACAAAGAAGCCCTGTGTTGGCATTCTTGGCTTGGGCAAAATGGGAGAGGCTCTGGCGCGCGGCCTCGTCGCGAGAAACTACAGCGTCTGTGGCTCGGTGCGTACGTCGGAGAGAGCGGCTATCTTAGAGAAAGAAATAGGCATTTCCGTCTACGATACCTTCGAGAAGGTCCTCCAGAATTCAAGCATCATTGTTATAAGCGTCAAGCCTCATCAGGCTGAAGATTTGTTAAAAGCTATTTCGAAACGTCTTCGCAAAGATCAGATTCTCATTTCAATTTGCGCTTCACTCACCTTGAAGCAACTAAAGCAATGGACTTGCGACTTTCCGTCGATCATTCGAGCCATGCCCAATTTACCAGCCCTCATCGGCGAAGGCATGACCGTGCTCTGCTCTGAGATGAAGCAGGATGGTCTTGAGATGACAGCCGCCTCTGAAATATTTTCGGCTGTGGGCAAGGTGACCACCGTAGAGGAGCGCCTAATGGACGGAGTTACAGGTCTGAGTGCTTGTGGACCCGCCTTTATATTTCTCATTCTTGAAGCCTTGAGCGAGGCAGGCGTCAAAGTGGGCATTTCGAGAAAGACGTCGACGCTTCTTGCAGCGCAAACCATGTTGGGAGCGTCTCGCATGGTTCTTTCTGGATTAAAGCATCCTGCCGCACTTAAAGACGAAGTTACCACGCCAGCAGGTTGCACGACCGATGGTCTCATGGCTCTTGAAGAAGGAAGACTTCGAGCTACCTTGATCAAGGCTGTGGTGGCCGCGGCTGAAAAATCAGCCGCCTTGTTACCTAGGGAAACCCATTGACGCCGAGTCGATGGTATCGTCTTATAGTGGGATGAACCTGCTTGGAGGTACCCGAACTCTTATGTCCACTAATGCGTTGTTATGGCTCTTAGTACCCTGCTTTACGCTTCTCACAGCCTTTGGTGCATTTCTAAAATTTCCACTCCCAGGAAGCCCTGTACCCGTAACGCTGCAAACTTTTTTTGTACTTGTGGCAGGCCTTCTTCTTGGACCCGTACGAGGAAGTCTCTCGCAAGGTCTTTACCTCATTTTGAGTACCTTGGGATTGCCAATTTTAGCGACGACACCGAGCATTGCCGGCCCCGCAGGCGGCTATGTTGTAGGTTTTGTTTTAGCTGCCGCGATCATGGGCTTCGCACGCAAGAGCTCTTTCGATAGAATTTCGGTACTACGCATCGTCCTTTTCTGCTTAGTCGCCGAAGCACTTATTTTTGGAATCGGGCTTTCGTATTTGAAGTTTTGGTTTCAAGCCTCTTGGTCTCAAACCTTTCTTTGGGGCCTCTGGCCTTTTGTGGGTGGAGAGATTCTCAAGGTTTTAGCCGTTGTCACATTGTATTCCGTGGCCATGCCACGCTCAAAAGCTTGACGACCTATCACAAATATCAGCTCTACGAGGCGTCGGTTCAAGATCCCAAGAAAGACGTCAGGCTATTCAGCCGTTTCTTTAAGGATATCACCGGTCGAACGGCTCTTTCATATCGCGAGGATTTCTGCGGCACCTTTATTCACTCAGTTGAATGGGTTAAGCTTAGCAATCAGCACCTCGCATGGGCTCTTGATAAAAGCAAAGAGCCTCTGAATTTCGGAAAGAAATATCATTATGAGAATTTAAAGGAACAGCAGAAAAAAAATATCACCATTTGCCATCAAGATGTTTTGAAGGGCATTTCACGCAAAGTTGACCTCATTACAGCCACCAATTTTTCTTACTTTATTTTTAAGAAACGTGAGACCATGAAGCTCTATTTCAAAGCCGTGTATGATGGGCTTACAAAAAGGGGGCTCTTTTTATTAGATATTTTGGGCGGCACCGAGATGCAAGGCAAGAGCCTAGACCGTCATACCATTCGCGACGTCAAAACAATCCCAGCGTTTGATTATTTTTGGGAACAGAAATTTTTTGATCCCATCAGCTATGAATCGACCTTTGCGATTCACTTCAGGCCTCCTGGCCGTAAACGCCTCATTCGCAATGCATTTACTTATGACTGGCGACTGTGGACTATCGCGGAGATCAAAGAACTACTGGCAGAAGTGGGCTTTAGCGATATTCGCATCTACTGGGAAGGCTCCACTCGCAAAGGCGAGGGCAACGGTATTTTTACCCTCAAGCGCTCTGCTGAGAATTCCGAGGTTTGGATCGCCTATATCGCCGCTCTGCGGGCTAAGTGATAAAAGTCATTAAATTTTGTCGCCAGGCAGCTCAGGCGGCCATAAATTCTTGCTGACTGTTTGTGGGACCCATGAGGCGGTGTCGCACTCGACCTAAAGCGTGATTGAGTGGATTCGATCGACGTAGAAATGGCAATATAGGTCTGCGGCGAATACCTAGCCATTCTAAAAGCTCCTGGACTTCGTTCTCTACACCTTCAGATCGCGAGAGTTTTCTTAACTGACGAAGGGCTTCTAATTTTTTCCCCAGCTGAAGGTAAGCTCGAGTCAATGTCAGTTGAATATAAGGATCGCTGGGATACTGCTCCGCTAACTGAAGAATTGCTTGAAGGCCGTGGCGCTCTTGGCCATGAGTGAGCACGGACAACCACGCTTGACCTGCGACAAAGGACGGCTCTGAAATTTCGGGCATTTTCTTAAATAAAACTCGAATAAAGGTGGATAAATCTTTCTGAAGGCACGACGAAGGATAATGCTTTCTGGCAAAGCAAGATAGCTCTCGTTCAAAGTCAGCAGCCGTCTGAAATCGCAGTCGTCGATCGACCATCAAAGCCTTCAGAAGAATCCACTCGAGTTCATCAGGGACAGACTCACGAAAATCTTTTAGGGGGCGAATCTCACCCTTGAGAATTGCCGAGAATGTTTCTTCTGTGGAATCTCTCGGAAAGAGAGGTTGCGCCGTCACCATCTCCCACAGCACGATACCCATCGCAAAAATATCCACTCGATGATCAACATTGGGACTTTGGATCTGTTCTGGTGCGAGATAGGCTACCTTGCCCCGCATCTCACCCTTCGGAGTTAAATCATGAACGCTTTTTTCTGTAGCCTTTGAAATACCAAAATCTAAAACTTTCACCTCTCCAGAAAATGTTACAAAAATATTTGAAGGATTAAGGTCACGATGAACAATTCCAAGACTGCGCCCGAAACGATCTCGTTTGCTATGAGCGTAATGGAGACCTCGAAGAACGAGCCGACAAATCTCAATCGCTATCGGAACTGGAATCTGCTTACCCGCATCATAGACATGCTTGAGTACTTGGCGCAGATTAACTCCGTCAAGATACTCCAAGGCTAGAACCAACTGATGACCTACTCGATCAAAGCCGTGAGCTTTAACAATATTTGGATGATCTAAAGCAAAGGTGATCTCGGCTTCTCGCTTGAAAAGCTCTCGAAAATGAGGATTATCCTGATGCTCTTTAAGAATTTTCTTAAGCGCATACGTGCGGCCGTAATGGTCTTCGGAACGAATAATTTCGCCCATGCCACCCGACGCAAGCGTACGCCCTAACTGAAATTTGCCTAACTTACGGTATTCCACCCCAACCCTCGCCCTACCTCTATTGTAGCACTCTCACTAAGTCTGGGGGGAGCGCCGCAGCATTTCATAACCCACTGATATAGTTGACTTATTCTTTAGATCGCTTTTTTGACTTTCGACGCCGCTTGGCCTTCTCTTCGAGCCCGCGGTTGGCGTCTATGCGAATTGTGTCCAGATAGTCGACGATGCCGTCGTGTAAATTATCGCCACCTTCCAGAATTTCGTCGATGAGTCCCAAGGTTTCTCTAAACTTTCCAAGAGAGAGCTGAACACCCGTGAGCTCTACGCCAGCGCCGATATTGGTGGAATCTAACTTCCAGGCTTTTTTTAATAGCCTCTCTCCCTCATAGAGATTGCCTGTGAAAACATAAGTACGCCCCAGCTCTTCAATATAGATTGAATTTTTTGGCTCCAGCTTCACCGCTTTTTCGAATTCTTCAATAGCACGGCGCCAGTTCTCCTGAGTTTGATACACCATGCCCAAGAGATAGTAGTAATGTGAAAAATCTGAATCGAGAGAAATAGCCTTATTCAGATAGTCAACTGCCTTTGAAAAATCTTCGTTGAATAAATTAATATCCCCCAAATAAGCAAAACAATCGGCCTTCACAGGTGTTTCTAAAAATTTTCCGTGTTGCTTGATGAGCCGCTCAAAGTACTTGAGCGCTTTTTCAAAGTTGCCCCGCTCATAAAAACTCTCCGCTGCTTGAAACAGCCATGTAGTATATCGACTTCGATCAACTCTCTTCATAGGTCTCCAAAAATTCTAACAGCCCTTGAGGGCCGTCGACAACTCTATCGGCACTTTCTTTAACGGACTCTTGCGCGTGAGCCATCGCAACCCCCACCGTGGCTTCTCTCAGCATTTCAATATCGTTGTCATCATCGCCAACGCATATAATCTCTTTGCACCCAAGTTTCTGGGCCACCCACTGAACTCCAGTCCATTTTGAAACGCGGCAAGGCAGAACTTCCAGAGCTGCCAATTCTTCAAGCCCAATGCGATGAACGTTCAAAACTCGTAGGGAGGCCGGCACCTCGGGTCGCAATATTTCGATAACTCGCTTAATATCATCAGGCTTACCCAATGTTGCGATTTCAAGCAGTCGAGGCCCTTGCGAAGATATAATGTCTTCTGCAGTCTCAAAAATATGATGGTGTTGAAACGATCGCTCTCGAACGCGCTGAAGCATTAAAGATCGTTCGAGTTGGGCTCGTAAAAATCCAAAATCTGTACCATGATGATAACCATCCATAACCAAAAGAGCGTCAACGCTGTGCGCAACAAACCAGTCAAGAGCCCACTGCAAATCAGAAAGGTCCATTGGCCAAGAGGCCAGCGATTGCCCCTGCAAGTTGGCAACGACAGAGCCATTGTGCACTACCGCGAACGGTGACGACTTCACCATCTGGATATCCGGAAGAGCTGTTCGAAAGCGACGGCCCGTCGCCACAATCACCTCATGATTCTGCTTCAATCGGTCAACGGCCCTGGTTAAATAAGCAGGAATACCCCGCAGATCTCCTGAACCATGAACGAGGGTTCCATCTAAGTCGAAGGCAAACAATTTTTTACTGTGATCTAAGTTTTCCACCAACTACCGTGAAGGCTACACGGCTCTCTCCATATCGATAATAGATTTCTTCAAAGCGATTCAGATCCCACGCTACACAATCAGCGCGCGCCTTAGGAACTAAGATGCCTCGGTCTTTCAAGCCCAGCGCCAAAGCGGCATGCCATGTTTGGGCTTTAAAAATCTCTTCGGGTAAAAGCCCCTGAAATATAGCACTGAAGGTTCCACATAGCGGCAAGTGGGAGCTAGGATTAGTACCAGGATTAAAATCAGACGCAATAGCGATTCGAACTCCTGCATCCAGTAGCTTGCGCGCAGGAGCGAATTTTCTAGCTCCTAAGAAAAAAGAGGTTCCGGGCAATACGACGGCAATGATTCGCTTACGCCTCAACAGCTCAATATCGTGATCATTCAGGATCATAAGATGTTCTGCAGAAATAGCAGAACAATCTGCGGCTAGCTGGACACCGCCACTTCTTGCAAATTCATGCGCATGAACTTTTGGTTTAAGTCCTAGACGAGCACCTGCCATTAAAATCTTTTTGCCCCAAGAGTGTGAAAAATAGCCCTCCTCACAGAAAATATCTTGAAAGTGAGCCAAGGGAGCCACCTCGGGGAGTACTTCGTCAATAAGATATCGTGAATAAGACTCTTCTGTATGGCCAGCGGGAATGCTATGAGCGCCCATAAAGGTGGGAACAATATCAATGGGGGCCTTGCGACGAAGTTGAGCAATCACTTGAAGAATTTTTTTCTCATCTTTAAGGCTAAGACCATATCCCGATTTAACTTCGGCTGTTGTGATGCCCATCGACAAGGTGCGATGAGCCCAAGAAAGACTCGTTTCTAGTAGTTCTGGTGGCTCAGCCCTCTGAGTCGCCTTGACCGTAAATGCAATGCCGCCACCTTTTCGTTTAATGTCTTGATAACTTTCTCCCTGCAAGCGAAGCAGCCACTCGTGAACGCGATTGCCCGCATGAACCGCATGGGTATGGCAGTCAATAAGTCCAGGAGTGAGCAGTTTCGCCCGCAACCATCTCTTAGATTGAACACGACGTTTCGCCAGGGAGAACTCTTCCAGGCTTACAATTCGACCCCGAGCATCCCACTCAATGAGCGTGTTCTTTAAGGTACGCAGTCGTGATGACGACGGCATGGCCGTCACTATAAGATCTGCAAGACACTTTCTTGGTGTGATCACTATTTCAACAGAAGATTGAAAAGTTTTTTACCCTGTGTATCCACTCGAACAAACTCGATACCGTATCCAGGCTTAAACATTTTTGCTTCTACAGAGGTTTCTCGAGTCATTCGAGCGACTCGGCCTTCTGCCAGAAAAATATTAGGGGATGCCACAAACTTAATATGCATCTGCACGGTCGTTCCAACAGCGAGAGGCACTTGTTTCGTATTCGCTACAACAAAAATACCGCCTGTGGAAATATCACGATTACGGCATCCATAGGTCTTTCCATCGTGACTCTTTACTTTGATCAGGGCATCTACTCTACGCCTTTGGTATTTTCGCTTCCATGGTCCTAGAGCCTCACCTTGATCCTGCATACTGTTTTCCCTCTCCAACAAATTCTATTATTACACACGACAGCATCGCCATTTGATCGATGAGATCTTAGCGTAAATTTTAATTTCGTCGTCTGCGTAAATTTCGTCATCCGCCTAAGAAGCGTTTAACAAACCCGTTATTCCCAATAAGACAGTCGTATCAAAGCAAAAACGCGGCGTCAATTTTTTGGAGCATTCTAAAAAATAAAAAACGAGGCCACTCTTTCACCTTGACGATACTTTATAATCGAGGTTGCCTTCGTCCATTGGTTTCGCTGATCCATTGCTTTCGCATAATCCCATAGACAATGACAAATAGTGAGATTCCCAATACAGAGAATAAAAAATCTCTCCAGAATTGCAGCGCAACAATAACAAGTGAAAGAAGAATAAAAATCATGATCTGGCTGAAATCCAATACACGAGCCGAACGCGAGCATTGATCTCGACGAAGAAGAATATAAAAAGCTATGGCTACGGCGATATAAGACATCCATGTCACGGTGACGAATGATCCGATCAACCACTCAAAATCTCCCACGAGAATAAATAAACTCGCGAGAATCCATTGCAACCACAACGCCCATAACGGCGCGGTGGAACGTTTTCCGAGTTGCGCAAAACGTTTATGGATAAAACCTTCATAGGCCATCTCATATACCACCCGAGGGCCAATCATCGTCGCAGGCAAACAACTCATGGTTACCGCTACCAACATCATGGTAGAGGCCAGAATGGCTCCAGGCTCGTGAAATGCGACGAGCGCCAGATCCATCGTCATCGATTGCGTCGACGCCAAGTGAGCGGCATCGAGAGTGCCCAAAGCCATCACGTTGACCATGGTATAAATAACAAAAACAACAGCAATTCCCCAGAGAATGGAGGCTCGAAGTCTTCGACGGTTCTCTTTAATTTCATGCGCTATAAACGACAAACTGTTAAATCCTTCGAAGCTCCACAAAATCCCGGCTATGGCCATAGCAAGCAGCGAAAAATTCCATGAAGCCTCTGGAACGGTTGATCCAGCCAGTAAATTGAACGACGGTCGAGAGACTAAGACTGCAAAGAGAAGCGAGATCATTATAATCTGCAAACTCACCACCAGCCGCTCAAGAGCGGATGCCGTACGAATTCCTAAGGCATTGATAAGGGTCATAGCAAACGCAAATCCAATCGCAAAAAGCTTCAGAGCCACCCAAGACTGAATCGAACCTAAAGATTTGATCTGATCTGAAAAGAACGATGCATAGCTTGCCACCATCGTCGGCGATATCACAAGCAGGCTTATCCACCCATAAGAGAGTGCGAGCGGAGCCCCAAAGGCCTCTTTTAAGTAGACATAGGGACCTCCACTTTTTGGAAATTTCTGCCCCAGTCGTCCGTAAATATCGCCCCCCATCCAGCACAGCAATCCTCCCAAACTCCAAAGTAAGAGCACTGTCCAAATGTCCGTCGTGACGCGTGACACATACGTGGGGGTTACAAAAATACCTGTGCCAACGATGCTTCCCACCACCAAGGCTATGGAGGACGTTCTCCCGATGGTATGAATTTTAGGCGCCGTCATAATTCCAATCGAGCCTATCGCCGCGCAGCGTCCTGTCAACGAATGGATTGATTGATATGGGATTTTGCGTCATCCCCTTTCAAGTCGTACAATACACTATGTCACTTGAATTTTTAGAAACCATGGTTCGTAATGATCCTCTTTGGAATAGCCCGCTGAAACACGATGATCACGCGGTCACGCTGCTAAACGGAATTATTCAAGACAATCGTATCTATATGACCCTTCCTGAGATGATGAATCTCTACCGGATGGTACTGCGCGCCAATATGATTGCAGGCGACATGGCAGAGGTCGGTGTCTGCAAAGGCGGAAGTGCCAAACTAATCGCCGAGGTCATGGATCGCAGCAAAAGACTTTTCCTATTCGATTCGTTTGCGGGAATGCCCGAAGTGACTCCCGGTTTAGATACAGTTGTTCTAGGGGATATGGCAAGTTCCTACGAAGACGCTTGCAATCTCATGCGACCCTACTCGCACACGACGATCATTAAAGGTATGTTTCCCGAGTCGGCCAAGGAATTACCCCATCAAGATATGAAGTTCTCGTTTGTTCACCTCGATGTCGACACCTACAAAAGTACACTCGAAGGCTTAAACTACTTCTATCCACGTCTCACAAAGGGAGCCTATTTATTGACTCACGACTATAACGCTACGAGCTGTCCCGGAGTTCGAAAGGCCTTTGATGAATTTCTTTTTGATAAACCGGAGGGCCTCATTGACCTGTGGAATACTCAGGCGGCCTTCATAAAACTATAATCAACAAACCATGCAGGGTCCTGTAAAAAAAATTGTGGTTCTTTCCTGGAATGATCGATGGTCAGAGTCTCTCTACAAAACGTTCGAGCATCTCGTTGAAACCGTGATCGTTTTAAGAGCCGATATACTTAAGCCACATGAAGTAAAACTTCAAGTCGAGCAACTAAAACCCGATCTGTGTTTTGCGAAGAACTTTCGTGTAGCCAATATAAGCGACGGCCATGCCCCCGCTTGCGACGACTGGCATACCATTTTTTCTGAATGGAATTTTCCAGTGGCCATTTGGTATCTGGATAATCCTGTCTATCAAGATTCGTTCGACCTGAAACGGTACTGGGCCACGAGACCTAGGGCTCCTCATCTACTCTTCTTTTACAATGACCCAAGCTTCGGCTCTTTCTTTTCGAAGCAAGGCCTCCCAGCCCACCATTTACCCATTGGAGTGGATGAGGTAATCGCTCGGCATCGATTTCCATTGCTTGAAATGCAATTTAAAGCTCCACTACGCTTCACCGGCCATGCATTATCGTCATGCAGCCTCCCTGAAATTTCTGTACCGATGCTCACTGAAGGCCACTTAAGTCTTTATCTAACGAACGTGGAAGGCCTTCTAAGAAAGGTAGGAATTTCTGCACAAAGTTTAAACTCTGAAATTGCGATGATTGAAAATGCGCTACGAGATTTTTTTTCATCATTCTATAATCAGCCTGAAAGTTTCATCACTGCACGCGACCGATTTTATAAGCAGTGCAAACAGTTGACACTTCCAGCAAGCTACTCGGCGCTGCAGCTCGATGAAGGCTTTCTGGGAGAGGTCTATTCTTGGTGGCAAATGACTTGTTATTTATACCACCTCCAAGACAAAGGACTGAGAGTGCAAGGCTCTCCAGAATGGCAGGCCTTCTTTCCTAAGCAACAAGAGTTTTGCCGAGAATTGAGCTGGGAAGAACTTTTTGCAAGCTACCGTGCCGCAGATATTTCATTCTGCTTCACGAAATGGAGTTTGCCCCATGCCGTTCATGATCGAATCTACGAAGTTCTTCTCGCCGGGGGTTTTCCGCTGACCGATTATCGAAGTGAACTTCAGAACCAATTTGAGATGGACGAAATTGCCGTCTATCAGACCATCGAAGAAGCCCGAGATCTGATCGACTTTTATCTGAAGCATCCCGGCCTTCGTACCATACTTTCAGAAAAGGGGCGGTCGCGTGTTCTTAAATGCCACACGTATCGTCATCGACTTCACGATCTTCTACAAGTAGCCGCAAAGCACTTTTCTATTGGCTCAACGTCAGTCCCACTGACGCCTAAAACGCAACCACCAATCGCTGCAGATCAACAATAAAATAAGAAGTCCACCCAACCATCCCCACAATGGTCTTTCATCCATCCAAAGAAGACTTTCTTCGTCCAGAATCTGTCGACCAGAAAGCGTATCAAAAGATACAGTATCTAAATCAGAAGACGACACAATTTGACCACGACTTTGTAGAGCTAGATCTTTGAGAGCCTTGTGGTTAGTCGTCACTTCCAGCCACTCATTCAACCAGGGGCGCTCTTCTGTTTCATAGTCGACATAAAATGAGTTCGCCTTATTCGTCACTCGATAGACTCCAGGGCCGGGCACCCTTAGCTCGACTCGTTTTTCAGCATTAAACTCTAATGTCCAAGGTGAGAGTGGAGAGAGGGCTTCAATCCTCCATGCAATTTTCTCGCCCTTCTGACTATCAAGAACGATGGACTCTTTTGTCGTCCAGCGCGTGGATCTCCAGGCTCCCTTTTCGACTTCAGGATCAAACGTCAAATACTGAAGTACGCTTCGGGCCAGTCTAAAAAAACTTATATTACGTGAAGAAGTATCCGCCTGCAGTTTCCAACTTTCGTCCGAATTGATAGCGACAACACGCCCTCGCTCAGCCTGCTGAATCATCAACCACGGAATACCCGACTTAAGCCTGATTAGAGTTTCCGCATTCGCCTTATGAGGCTCTAACAACTGATGTCTGCCAGAAAAATCAAATCCCAATAATCCATCTCTCAAGCGGTCGACCACAGGATGATCTGATACGCTCTCTACCGTATCATGACGCATCTCGAAGGCACTTCGACCGAGGTCCATTCGAAACGGTAAGACAGTCTGAAGTGGAGAATCTAAATAATGTTGAAACGAGCTATCTCCACCAATCATCAACAATGAACCACCACTTTCAATGTAGCGCCTTAAATTGTCTAAATAGAAGGACTGAAAATACTGAGTAAAATCGAAATTCTGAAGAACGATAACATCGAACTTATCTAGTTCTTTGGTAAAGAGGTCATCATAAGGAAAGGGAATCAGGCTTAATTCATAATCTCGGGCCTCAGGATTATCATCTAACGATCGGAGAATATAAAAACTAACGAGATCAATATCGGGTTGACGAGTAAAAAACAAACGCCACGCTTTCAGATCTAAACTGGGGCGACCACAAACGTGAAGAAGTCTTATTTTGTCTCGCACCGTACGAACAGAGATCCACGTTTGATTGTTCTGCTGAGTAAGTTCGTCTGTCTCAGGAACAACCACGAGCGTCACCGTCTCCTGGCCCATACGATCTGGAAAAAACGAAAACTCTATAGGAGTCTCTTCAGATGAAAGCCTGAGACTTTTCTCTTCGACAAGCGACAAACCGCGAAACAGACGCACCTTCACGAAACTGCCGCCATAGCCCTTCTGACCCACAATTCCCTGCAAGGAAACCTTATTCTTTAAGAATGCCGTCACTTTCGCCTGCTGAGGTTGTATCCATATATCTTTTTCGTTGGATTCATCCCACTCAATAATATTCACAGGCCTTCGCGCATTTAATATACCTCGCCAACGACCGTCCGACAAAAGCAAGACCTGTGAACTGCCTTCTTCGTTCAGAAAATTCTTTAAACTATCTGCCCGTGTTTCTTCGTCACCCCAGACGATGGAGTCAGACTCAAATTTCAAGTCACTTCCAAACGAGAGCATCTGAAGCGTCGTTTGATTCTCTGTGGCAAGTGATTTGATCGATGTCACAATATCTTCGTAGTGTTGACGTCGTGAATCCACTTTGGCCACAGAGTCTGATCGGTCTACCACTACCGTCAGTGGCTGAGGCTCGCTCCACGAGCGAGAGACAGTTCGATTTAATTCAAGACAGATAAAGCCAAGAGCCGCAATCCACACAAAGCGAATAGCAAACTGTCGATTCCATCCGAGCAAACGCCACTCAGAGAGCGCCAACAAAGATGCACCTAAGACAACGACGACGACAACAAAGAGGCTCACTTGGTTCTCCGTTTCAGAATATGAGGCAAATGAATGGCATCGTCCTTATAATTGAGAGTCGAGGAATACATCACCCAGTTTACAAGCAAGCGACGAGCCGAAGTACGCTGGCTATGTCCGTAAGGGCTCACCGACATAGCGTAATCACCCGAAGATGAGCGAAGCTGAGATCCCAGCAGATCATTGGATGAAAAGAGAGCCACCCAGCGATTGTCAAAAAGTAAACCTTCAATATTTGGAGAAGCCAAACGACGACCGGCCACCTCGGTCATCAGATAATAGGTCTTGAAGATCACATTGTCCTTTCGAATAACTTCGAATGACCTGCCTGAAAAGAGAAGCTGCATCTCACGCTTTACGGAGCGAGCAAACTCACTGTCTTCCGTAGCCAGCGGATCATCAAACAGAAAAAGGCCCCCTCGTTCTAAATACATACGATAGTTCTCTCGCTCTTTAGCCGTAAATTGTATTGCCTTCGTTGCGCTAAAAAAGACCAAACTACACGATGCAAGTCTCTTTTCATCTGCCAACAGGGGCTCGGTAGTCTCGAGGTTGGCGAGTCTGGAGAAATCGGGAACCAATTGTTTGAGAGCCAGCCGTCTTTCAGAATCCATGGAAGATGCGTGACAAATCGTCATCGGTCGAAGTTCTTGAGCGTCTAGAGACTGAAGAGAGGCCAGGCCTATCACGATCAGAGGCACAAGGCGCCTCCGACTATGGACCAAACAAAGTATGAGCTCTACAAAAATAGAAAATACCATCCACCATAACAGCCAGGGTCGCAAACTTACCCACTCCTCATGAAGTGCTCCACCTGAAGCCTGATCTGAGGCATCCAGAGCTTGAAATGATATGGGCGCCGCTAGGGGCTCAAGAGCCAGAGAGGAGACACTACTGCCATAGATGCCGGGCCAGCGCTGCTCCGCCACTACCTCGGGCAGCGGCGCCTTCCACGATTCGAAGAGCCAGAGAGGTTTTAAGTCTCGCTTGGCCTGCCCTTCTTCACGAAGAAATTTTTCAAGATGTCTATAAAGCATCGGTATGAAGGTTGGTTCAAGAGTTAAATCGGTTGTCAGATCTTCAAGATCAAACGGACTGATCCAACGTCCTTGTGAATCTACCAAAAGCGAAGGGCCTCCATCTTGAAAGGTCTCGATCGTCGTCATTTGCTTTAGGTCCATAATAAGAATCTGACGGATGAGAACTTTTCCAATAGGCTGATCAATTAGAAAAGCGCTTTCTGCATCGGTGCTCTTGGTATCAGGGGTCCAAGTTTTCTGATCGCGAATATCGAAAGCGGGATGTTCCCGCATCGGACTGAGAAAAACCCACGCTCTGTCGTAAGACTCCCAGCTAGGGAGGCTCTCCCCATAAGAAAGAAGAGGTTCGTGTGTCGGAGGCATTTCTTTTCCTATCCAGACTGCAAGGCTCAGATGTGGATAACTTCTCAGCGCCGTGACGAGACTTGAAAACCCGCGCGATTCTCCTTTCGCCCATATATTAAGTCTGGACGACTTTGATATTTGCGAACGCCTCAATACGGAAGAACTCCAAAAATCAGCGCGCCGTCCTTCAGCAGAATGCAGCCACAACCAAGAATCAGACTGCAGGGGCCACTCTCGCTTTCCCACAAAGGAACCCATCGACTTAACTTCCACCCGATCTGAAAGGTGAATTGATTTTAAAGACAATTCGATTGCACTTTCTAGATGCATGACTCCCTCAGATTCAATGACCGATACCTGCGACACGGCCGGCTGTGTATACGGCGCTGGCGCGACTGATATCAGTCGAAACTCCTGGCCCATCGCCCCCATATCTAAGCTTTCAGGAAATGCCGAAATCACAAACAAGGTCGAGGCACGATCCCCGATGACCTGACGAAAGCGTGCTCTGCACGCGGTCAGGGCATCCATCAGACTAGGGGCATTGGCAAACGGCAATTGAATGGAGTTTTGAATATCTCGCAGAGGGCTAAGATCTGTCAGACTGTCACATCGATCATTAAAAGAAAAAATCATACCACGCAGGGAGGATGGCAGATTCTTTAAAAGGGTCTCGAGCGCTTCTTCCGTTCGCCTTCCAACAGATATACCCTCCTTGGAAATAATCTGAGCACTACGTCCGGTATCGACGAAGACACCAAAAAGATTGCCCTCCGTTTGATAGACCTCGCGACTATACTGAATATTTGAGAAATAGGCCGCTATAAACAGAATGAGTAAAATTCTATTGAGCAGCTTCAGCCACTGCTGAATTCGAAGGGCTCGTAGCCTTGTCTTCGCGAGTTTCTGCAATAAGAAAAACGCTCCAAACGGATGAAACACTCGGCGTCTCTTTTGCAACAACGCCAGAACAATGGGCACCACAATACCCAAAGACAGGAGCGTCAACATCGCCGAACCAAAGATCACTGAACCTCCTTAAAAATCTAAGATCCTTCAATCTTCCTGAAAAAAAGTTCCAAGCCATCGAGAACCTTCGTGGGTTGGGCTTCCAGACACATAAAAAATTGAGGCGATCTAAACTTAGCTTGCCATTCCAGCTGGTGAGAACGCAATTCTGACTGATAGCTGTCTCGGACCTCCGCTGCTGGTAAGAGAATTTTTGCATCCGATTCTAAATCTCGAAATTCATAGGTTTCGCGATAGGGAAACTCAATCTCGCGTTCATCCAATATCTGTAGCGCCATCGAATGGTCATTTCGCACTGCAATGCCTGTACTCTCAAACATAAAATCTGAGACATAGACGTAGAGGGTCTCGTGAGGATGAGTCCCTAACTGAGAAGGCAGAAAAGACGATTGAAACGATGGCTCAATTTGAGCGCCACTCATCAAACTCTGAAGACCATCTTCAAAGCGACAGGCCCCATCGGGCCAGAGCGTCCAAGAATCTCCCCATCGTTTAAAAATAATCATCAAAGATCCTAGGAGTAATTGCACAAAGTCCCATTTTTGAGCGAAATACATGCTCGGCGACCGATCTGGAATGAGCATCCAGTGGTTCTTTCTTTCGGGATGTTTTCTCTGAACGAAGGCGCGGTCTGTGGCAGCCAGACGTTTCCAATCTAATCCACGTAGTTCGTCTCCGGGGGTATAGGGTTGAAGGCTCTCAAACTCTAGGCCGGCTCCCGCTTTAGGGCTTCGATGATGCCCCTCTAAAAACCTATGACCGATGAACTCCACCGAAGCCGCCAATCGGTGAAGGTCTTCCTCTTTGAGAGTGCTCATGGAGAAATCTCAAGAACTTCTTTCAAAACGGCCTCTGCCGACTGATCACGAAACGAGCGAAGCACGAGTCGGTGCCTCAAAACATAGGGCGCGACACACTCTAGATCTTCTTCTCTCACCACAAAACGTCCTGCCAACAAAGCGCGCGATTTAGCTCCCATGATGAGCGCTTGGGAAGCGCGCGGGCCTGCTCCCAAACGAATCCTATCTTTGAGATGCTCAGGCATTCCTTCTTGCGGACGAGTGCGCCGCACCATCTGGACCGCTTTTTTTAGCACCAAATCATCCACCGGCACTTCGCGCGCCAGCGCTTGATAATCAAGCAGACTCTGCGCATTCAAAACAGTGTCGAGCTTAGACGCCGCTTCGCTAGTCGTTCGCTTTATAATCGCCATTTCATCTGCTTCATTGGGATAATCCACGGGAATCGAAAAAAGAAATCGATCGAGCTGTGCCTCTGGAAGACTATAGGTGCCTTCCATCTCAATCGGATTCTGCGTAGCAAAAACAAAAAAAGGACTTTCTAACTCGTGAGTCATACCTGCATAAGACACTTTTCGTTCTTGCATGGCTTGAAGCAACGCCGCTTGAGTTTTGGGCGGTGTTCGATTGATTTCATCAGCGAGAATGAGTTGAGCAAAAAGAGGACCTTTACGAAACTCTAAATGGCGTCGTCCTGTTTGAGGATCTTCATGAAGAATCTCGTTGCCGATAATATCCCCCGGCACCATATCGGGTGTGAACTGAATTCTCTGAAAGTGAAGACCCAACAGATCGCCAAGCGATGAAATAAGCAGTGACTTTGCAAGCCCAGGAGCTCCGATAAAAAGACCATGTCCATTAGAAAGCAACGACCAGAATAAGACATCAATCACCGAGTCCATTCCCACAATACTTCGATGCAGCTGCTGTCGCATCAATTCAAAATCTCGAATACATTCCTGCTGTCGTGTCAGAACATCTGCCATAACTCTATTGTTGGGAAGTCTGACAAAAAAGGCCAGAACCGCTTTTAAAAAAGCCTGAGTTGAAATTCGGGATTCTTAGCTCGCATTCTATCCACCGTAGGCGCCAAATCATCGATATAAGGATTGATAAAAAACGCTCTCATAAGAGCTTCCCACGCGGGCCGATGTTGATCACTTTCTAATTTGTGACGCGCCCACAGAAACCACGCCGCAGCATCTTCTGGATAATTTTCGAGATGCTTTTGCAAGACGGAAGAAGCCCTCTTTGGTTCGCCCGACTTCATAAGCCCTAACGCCATCTGGCGAGCCCAAGACGGAGGAGGCACAGGAATTTTCATAAAGGCCTTTTCCATCTCAACGACCGAGGGTTTAAAACGGCCTTGCTTAAATAATTCATATGATAACTGGCCGAAGTCTCGCGCCTCTCGATCGACTTTCTGAGATTCACTCTGAAAGGCATCTTGGCCCGAAAAATCTCTCGCATAGTACTCCACAACGCGATCTGTAGGTACTTTCACATTTTTCATGAGTATTTGAAACTCTGTTTCGAGTTGCGAGGTTCCCAAGCATGTAGCCATCGCTTTATCAATGCTGCGCTTCTCTTCAGCCCATCGAATCAAAGGCACTAAGCCGCAACGTTCTTCCAACAGCTTCACCAAAATTAAACTTTGGGCATACGCTAGAGCGGCTTCTTCGGGATTTTTTTTGTAGGGAAACGGCTCTTTCAATGCCTCTAACGAAAGAAGCCCTTTCGAATCACGATAGCGCTTAAAGAGACCCCAATCCGCCGGCCTCAGAGTCGCCGTCTTTTGCTGAGGCCAATCTTGATAATACTGAGCCACCCCTTCATGCAGCCATATAGGAATATGATTCATCGAAATTTCTCGAATCATATAGTGAATGTATTCGTGAACTGCTGTAACAGCCCACGAAAAGCCACTCACTAGGTTTCTGGGCGATAGAATCATCAGTCGCTGATCAAGCGTAAGCGCTATCGTACCCGTAGCGCGAAATCGAGCGAGTGGAAGACCCGACAAAGTCGAGAAAGATTTTAGATCAGGAAATAGCTCTACCGAAACCTTAGTCTTACGCGGTGTGGGTAACGCAAATACCTGGGCCAGATCTCTGTGAGCTCGTTCTAAGTGGGATAAAAGCCCCTCCACTAACACTTCATCCGAGGGATGGACCCAGGATACTTGAAAATTATCGGAGTTCCTGGTTTTTACCGCGCCCCACTTGGAGTCTTTATAAAATGTCGCGTACGAGGCTAAGGAACCTGACGTCTCTGCTGAAACAGAGACAATAACACTGAGCCACACTACTACGCCCCGCAACTGGCCCCTTCTCAACAGCCCCACAAAACAGAGTTTGGCGACAGTTTCTATATACATTTTCGTCATCGATCTCATCGTTGAAGCAGATCCTCAAAATAACGTTCGTGACTCTTCTGATACTGAGGCTCCACCTTCTGTTGTAGAGAATCAAGAATCTTCCTTCGTCGCTCCAGCTCTCCCTGCCCTTCGTTAGGCAAGACTTCGATGCGCTGCGTCTTGCGTTCTTGAGACTGCTGCCGCTGCGCTTGGGCCTGTAACGATCGCTGCTTCTCTAAAGTCTTCTCTTGAATTTTAGTCAAGGCATCCACCACGATATGCTGCTCGGCAATGGAGTCTCTTGCTGCTCGCTTTTGTAGACTCTCTTTCGAACTCTGCATGGATGCCTGCGCTTTTTCTTCAAGACTCTGAATTTCTTCAGAACGAAAAAAGTCTCGCCACTCACTTTCTCCAAGCTGCTTTTCGAAAGCCTGTTGGGCGTTCTGAAACTCTTTCTGTAAACCCTCCTGCTCCTGAGCCAACTTTCTCGATTCTTCCGCCCATATCTCTTCTTTTTTTGGGTCAGTAGGTTTCCATGTGATTTGTCGTTCAGCTCGATCGGCTTCCATGGAGTCTTTCAACTGTTCTGACTTCTCTTTGAGAGCCTCTTGTTTCTTGCGAAGAGCCTCTAAATCTTTTTGATACTTTTGGGCTGAAGCCTGAGACGATCTATCAAAGTTATCTTTCCACTGCGAAAGCGATCGATCCATTTCTTTAGTGAGCAAGGTCATTTGATTGAGCAAGCTCTCAAGCTCTTTGAGGGCTGATGCAGAATCTCCGCTTTCAATTTGCTTTTGAATTTCTTCAATGCGGGACTGCAGAGATTCACTTTCTTCAAGCTGATTCTGCAAAGCTTCTTGATTGATCATATCATCCGTAGGACCGGCAGGGAGGGACTGGATTTTCTTCTGAAGCTCTTCAATTTTTTCGGCGATCGACTTAAATGCTTGCTTTAGTTGATTTGAATCTGCGGGCAGCTCTCCGTTTTTTAATCGATCTAAAAGCAATTGAAGGCCAGCCTGGCTAGATACAAGGTCTTCTTGAGCCGATTCAAGATCACCCACACTCTCTTGAAACAGAAGCGATAACCCATAGAGAATTTGCCGTTCGGTGCGTCGAATCAGGGCAGGCGTTCTTGTAGAGTTAGAAATTTCTTTTTCAATGCGTTTGGCAAGTTTCTGTAATTCATTAAAATAGGCGACAATAAGAGCCGCATTCTCTTCACTTTCAGCCGGCAAGCCATATTCGATAGCTTTTAAATTACGAAGCAGCCGACTCTCGTCGCTGACCCCCATATGCACCTCAATAAGATCTCCTAAAATATGAACCCAAGAATCCACCACACTACGAAGAACGATCGCACGCTCCTTCTTTAGTTCGTCGTCATCGACAAAGTGAATTTCGATAGACGATGATTCACTTGAGCCTTGGCGGTCGAAAAGTCTCACGACATAGTGATAGAGCCCTGCTTTGGCGTCTTGCCACTCCATTTGCCATTCGGCTTTGAAGTCAGCAGATGCATGATTCCAAGTCTTAAGAATATTTTCTGCTTGATCACTATTTCGTTCAATGAATTCAACTTTTAAGATTTCAAGATCATCCGAACCAGTCGCTTTGAAGCGAAGATTCTTTAGGGAACGCACCTTCAGTTTAAGGTCAGGCAAAAACTCCCCTTTTGCATTTGCCAACAATACCGACCGAGGCCTTTCGTCGTTGAGAACCCGCATCGGCAAGAACTCGCTTCGTCTCAACCATGAACCGACAGCCGCTTCTTGCTGCTTCTGAGGTTCCCATTCACAAAAAGCATCACAGACGCTTGCCACAATTTCTGACGGCGAGCGAAGAAAGAGCAAGGCCCGCTCACGACCTAAATCAGGCGCTGCGATGCGAACTCGAGCACCTTCCACCACAGTCCACGAGCCTCCCATCGCTTGCCATTCAGATTCTTTCAAAGGTCGCAAGACCTCCCACGATTCTGTAGGTATGATTAAAGAGGCGTTAGGAATCGACCACTGATACGATCGTGCCGCAAAAGTTGAAATGGCGGCACACAAAAAAAGTAAATATTGAAGATAAAAGGAGCCCGTCGGTTTAAGAGCCGCTACCCAGGTGCTCGATGCCAGTCTTTGATGATGAGCCCTTAACCAATCGGCCTGATCAACCGTCGAATTCTCATCTTGAAAGTAAGCCGCGCTTCGAAGTTCCCCTCTGACGACATGAGAGACATTCGACTCTCGTTCGACTTGGTCGGCAATCTGCCAGAGCCTGACGCGGCGAGCTCGCCTGCGAAATAACTCCACAAGCATACCCGCTGCCACGGCATAAGAAACCACGAAGGCAATGGTTACCCACGGTAAAAAATTATAGGTCCACAATTGATTGGCAATATGAAGCCATTGCCAAAGCGTCCAAAACGAAAACGCAAGAGCGACAGCTGAGATACAGCCCTCAACGGCAAGGTAGGCCAGCCAACGCTTCTTCTGCAGAAGCAGATATCGCTCTAAAGGGAACACCTTTTCATTATAAGCGAGCTCTCACAAGCTGCCCCCGGAAATCAGGTTTTATTCTATAAAAATAAAACCTGATACCGGGGGGGCCCACCATATAAAAAAATTCTATGGAGCTACTCTTCGAGGGTACAGCTAACTGTCTCACCCGAATCGGATGTTTCCTCACAAGGTATGATCGACCTTTCCCACGGCGTCGAAAGGCTAAACATACCTACAAACAGAAACGTTATAACGGCTTTCATAGGGACCTCCCAAATACGTTCAATCCATCGCATGCCTAATATCTCCTACTGAAATATCAGGTGCTAACATCAGTTTAATGCATTGCATCAAAGTGCATAGCCCCCACACTAACCTATTAAAATTAATGAATTATTTTATATCCCATGCACGTAACTTTAGTTACACATCGTGCAGAACTAGGCTTTGCGCCTGTACGAAGTCGCGATCGAAATGCATCGCTCGCTCGAGGTATTCAGCGGCGTCGAGTCGTCGACCGAGCTGCTGAAGAGAGCGCCCAAGAAAATACAGCGCACGAGCATTGTCCGGCTCCCAAAAGACGGCCTTACGAAGCGCTTCATAGGCCGTAATCCATTGTTTCTGAGCCATCAATATTTCGCCCTTAATCATCCAATAGACGCCATTTTCGGGTCTTAAAGTGATGCCCTGCTCGATATCGCTTAAGGCAAGATCCCATTTCTGTAGACGCATTCGCACGTAAGCGCGATGAAGAAGCCCCTCCGCATGAGCCGCATTCGTTTGCAGGAGTGCCGATAATGCCTCTTCGGCCCTGGGCCACTCGTAAATATCCATAAATTTCTGAGCCTCGCGAAACAACGACCGGTCTTTCATTCCCATAGGGCCATTGTCGACAAATGAGTTCTAAAGCGCAATTATGATATAAGAAGCTTATGGCACTACTACCTATCATTGAGTACCCCCATCCGACTTTGGCAAAAGTGGCGCGCGAGGTGGACCGATCCGAAATTGACAACGCCATGCGTCAATTTATTCACAGCATGATTGAAACCATGCTCGAAGCGCCGGGTGTTGGGCTGGCCGCTCCTCAAGTTAACGTTTCGAAACGTATTATTGTCGTCGATGTGAGTAGCCGTTACGAAGGGCGCGCTCCCTTTGCCCTTATCAATCCTTTTATTTTGGAGCGGTCAGGAAGAACCACTTTTGATGAAGGCTGCCTGAGTCTTCCTGACTTTCAAGAAACCATTGAGCGCTCTAAAAAAATTCGAGTGCGCTATATCGACGAGCAAGGCAAAGACTGTGAAATTGAAGATGAGGATTTTTTATCGATCGTCGTTCAACACGAGATCGACCACCTCGACGGCATCGTGGCCGCCGATCGCGTGAGCCCGATGAAACGCATGATGTACTTGAAAAAACTTAAGAAGCGCGAAACGGCGTCTGGAGATCGAGTCAACCTTTGAAACCCTCTGTCATTTTCATGGGAACTCCAGAATTTGCCGTTCCCTCGCTAGAAGCCCTCATCAAGGAAAATTTTTCTATTAAATTGGTGGTGACTCAGCCCGATCGACCCGCAGGACGTGGACAAAGAGTTCAAGCACCAAGCGTAAAGACCGTCGCGCAGGCGCATCAAATTCCTGTATATCAACCCACCTCACTACGCAGCACTGAGGCTCAAGAAATTCTATTTCAGCACCCCTGTGATTTTCTGGTGGTCGCCGCATTTGGTCAAATTCTGCCCAAAGCTGTACTGGATTTTCCGCGCGTGGCACCGCTGAATGTTCATGCCTCACTTCTACCGGCCTATCGAGGCGCTGCGCCCATTGCTCGTTCGATTCTTGAAGGAGAAGTCAAAACTGGAATTACAATACAGTGGATGATTGAGGCCCTTGACCAAGGGGACATTCTTACCCAAATTCCAACGGCGATTCACGAAGACGATACGGCGCAAACACTGCATGACCGACTTAAGTTCGTTGGCGCTCAAGCGTTACTCGAGTGTCTTTCGCTCTTTGATCGCAAACAAATTGTGAGACGATCTCAAGATTCGCGCATCGGCTCCTATGCTCCCAAACTACGAAAGGATGAGTCTAAACTGCTCTTCGATGAGAACGCTTTCCATGTGCATCGGCAAATTATGGGCCTGAATCCTTGGCCTGTAGCTGAGTGCCGCCTGGCCGGGAAAGTTCTTCGTGTATTTAAAAGCCGCTTTTTTCCTCGCGATCACCACTCGGCTCCAGGTACCGTGGTCGATATAAGTGACGGAGCGATTGTGGTGGCATGTCGAGACGGTTGTGTGGGACTTATGGAACTTCAACTTGAAAGCCGTAAGCGCCTCAGTGCCGACGAGTTTTTGAGAGGACATCCTATTCCAAAGGGGTTAATTTTGGGCGACGTATGAAACATTTTGGTGACCGAAATCTTAAAATTGCGCCGAGTATTTTATCGGCAGACTTTGCCAATCTTGAGTCTGAGGTATCTCAGCTTGATCCGTCGTTAGCCGATCTGCTTCATGTGGATGTGATGGATGGGCGCTTCGTTCCCAATATCACCATTGGGCCAGTTGTTGTTTCTGCTTTAAAAAAAGTAACATCCATCCCCTTAGATGTGCATCTGATGATCGTCGAGCCCGAAAAGTATATCGACGCGTTTGCCAAAGCGGGCGCTAGCATTTTAACGGTCCATGCCGAGGCCTGCCCTCACTTGCAACGCACGTTGACTTGGATTCGACAACTCGGCCTGAAGGCCGGAGTCTCGCTCAATCCGTCGACGTCCCTCAGCGCCTTGGAGCATCTATTGCCCGACGTCGACCTCATCCTTTTGATGACGGTGAATCCCGGTTTTGGCGGGCAACGCTTCATCCCTCAAATGAAGGATAAAATTAAGGCCTGCCGCAAAATGATAGAGGGCTATCCTATAGAACTCGAGGTGGATGGCGGCATTAAGCTCGATAATATTGACGAGATGGCCCGCCTCGGAGCCTCTATTTTTGTTTCAGGGAGCGCCATTTTCGAGAAAACTCCCTACAACGAGACGCTCCAAAGAATGAGAGAAAAACTGCGTCGTTCCCACTTAAAACCGATGATGGTGTAGAGCCCATCCAAAAACGGTGGAATGTGACGATGATGATCAAGTAGTGAACGTTTGGCGACAGTCCCTTCATAGAACTCGATTCCCAGCCCCCTTGCTCCAAATTGAGTTCTTCGATAGAAGCCGGGCACGATGTCAGACTTACGCCATACATCGAGCTTTTGCCACCGGGCTATTGCGAGAATTACAGTACCGTTATTCGGGCTTATAAGCCTTAGTCTGGGCAGCGCGTCCCATGCCAGCCCCTACGGTGAACTATACATTGTAGAAAAGAGGCCTGCCGGCAAAAGTTTTGAATTAGGCGCCTCTTATATTACGAACCTCTCGAATACCTTCGTGAGCTCACACGGGTTGCGCCTGTCTTCACATCTTTATCTGAATCACTTTGTCGGACTAGGAGCGACGGCCGTCATTCCCTCATCGAAGGGCACGTCGGTTTCGAAAGATCTTTTAGACTTAGAAACCGCTGATATCCACTCTGAAATAGTCGCTACAGACTATGCCGCTTTCGGCACCGTTTCTCTTCTTCCCTTTGTGGGACGCTGGAATTTTTTAAACTTAGCTCAGCTAACGAGCAAAATTTCTTTAGAAGTCGGAGCGGGTGTACTGGCGACTTACACTCTAAGAACCAAGCAATCACATAACTATCTAAGCTATACCTGGAGCGTCAGCCATAGTGTCGAAGTCTTCAAACCGATTTATTTTGTATCGGGGATTTCAGGAGATCGATTTGACCGACATCTTCATTTGGGACTTCAAATCGAAATACCCATGAACCAAAGCGCACCCTCGCTTTCGAAGCTTTGATCATGATCAATACAGTGTTCATAAGAATCTACAGATATCCAATTTTAGAATCGGCTCTAAGTATATTGGTCTTCTCTAGTTGTGCCTCGCACCATCAGAACGAAAGCCCATCGCAAAGTATCTTATCTACGCAAACAGATTCTGCGTCGTCAGCATCTCCCTCGAAAAATTTTGTAGAATCTCTCTTGCGACAATCTTATGCATCGAGAGATTGGGATCACTTTTTTGGCCTTCTCTATGTCTACGATCGATGGGCCCATGGCCCAGAATCATCAGACGTCGAAGTGCTGAGAACGCTCGCCCTGCTTCGTCACTGTCGATTTGAGGCTGTCGACCAAGCCATCACCTCCCGAGAACCACCCTCATCGGACTCTGCGCTACTATCGTCGCTGCAATTTCTGAAAGGCCGAAAAGATTTAGGCGTTGGCTCCAGCTCGCTGCGACCGACGGCGTTTTCAACCGAGACACAATGGACAATCATGAAACTCGACAGAATCCCCAAACAATGGAGACTTCTTCGCATGAAGGTCGATACCTTCTGCCACAACAAGCATTCCTCTGAAAAAGATTTTTATGGAACTGAACCGTTTTCCAAAAAAGAAATTTCATCAGCTCTGGCACTCAGCCAAGCTCTTATGCTGATTCAGCAACGAGATTTTGAAGCCGCCTCAAGCGTCTTGCTGACGCTCTATGAACGTCGTGGCCCTTATTGGCTCGAGTCTGCTCGCTTGTTAGCGGCCTTAAGTTCTGACTCTGAGCTGAAATCGAGACTACTTCGAGACCTGATTAACTACGCACAGTCAACGCCGCGTGAAATCACAGAATCAGAAAAACTTAGATGGATTTATCAACAAGCGCTTCTCTTCTTCGAGCGTAAACGCTACCAGCGAGCCCTCGATAATTTGGACCTCGTCATTGCAGGGCATCACAACTTAGGACTATCGTTTTACTGGCGGGGTTTTTGTCTTTGGCGCCTTAAGCGATACTCAGACGCCTTGGCGAGTTGGCTTCAGGCAAAATCTTATCTCTCCTATGATGTACATCATGATTTAATTCTTGATATTGCCGACCATATGGCGACCCGCCATCCTAACAGTCTTGATCTAACCAATACATTATCAGCGCTATCGATCGATGAGCGTTACTGGCTATGGTCCACATTACTTCAAAATAAAAAAGTCTCTGCGCATTGGTATCCGCTTATGAAGATGGATGAAGAAATGCTGCTTACGAAGCATATGGATACGGCGCACCTCTACTTTCAGCTCACCGAAAAATTTGAGAAGCCTCTCTCGTTGGCGGCAACGCTCTTATTCCTTGCAAAGTCTCCTCGCCCCCTGCCTACCGTCGCGGCCCAGTGGACGCTGCAGTACCTTTCACAGGTTAGCGAAGATGACCTGCAAGAGTTTCACACCCAACATTTGCGAGAGCCTCTCATAGCATCATTTCTTAAGCGCTATCCTGACGATAAAGTCGTCATACATTGGCTGGAATTAGGCGGCCTAAAACCCTCACAGGTTTCCGTCATCTACCCCTCTAAAACTCCATTCGCAGTTGCCTTAGTCGCCAAGTCACTCGTGGCAGATTCTGAAATTTTTTTATCTCGCCGCTTGTCCTCATCATCTCTCGAAGACGCCAGCAATGCTGCCGACCCTATCGAAAGCCTATGGCGAAAGGCTGAGGCAGACTTAGCGGCCTTGAGCACCTTGCGGTTTTCAGATCACTTTGATGCGCCATTTGTTGAAGCATTCTTACAATGGCAATCCACCATTCAGCAATTTCGTGCTCATTATGTTCGCTTACCCACGGCCCTCGTTCCCACATGGAATCGCAGCCTGAAGCGCGGCCTCGAAGCAGAAGTGCTCGCCATGAAACATAGACTCCACGACCTACAAGGCCCTTCGGATAATCCCGATACCCTGGCCCTTTTTGACAAAAAGCGAAAATCGATTATAGATAGCCTGGAGCGCCTAGCAAAATGAGCTAGATGCAAGGCGCCGAGCCCAGCTAAAAGCTGAATACAGCAGGCGCTCATTTTGTTATGCGCTCTTAACTAAACGACTCTAAGGAGATGACACGATGACTCTTATAACCACGATCGCTCTCAGTTTTCTTGCAGCGCCATCACCACAAACCTCGAAGTCTCCAACACCAAAAGAGCCTCGGCTTTATGAACTCGAGGTGAAAAATATTGACGTTCACTTGCAGACGGCCGCCAAAGAAATTTTAAAGGACCTCGAAACACAAACGTTATCAGAAGCAACAAACGACGGCATGTCTGTTAAAGAATCTGAAAATGACACTACTCCGTAGCGAGGAAGCCAATACAGTAAACGCTCATTTTGATACGCGCTCTAAGCCTGGACAGTACCCAATTCCCACTTCGGCTCAGCATCGAGAAGCTCACGCGACGCTGCCAATATGGAGGCCTCGTCAATCCCAGCTTCCTGATTAAGTTTCGATGTGGAAGCTTGTTCGTAAAACCGATCGGGGATTCCTAAGCAACGAATGCGAATTTTCTGAAGCAGATCTTCTGATTCAAGAAACTCTAGTACTGCTCCACCGAAACCGGTCATCTTCACGTTTTCTTCAACGACGACCCATCGCGAAGACATTTCAGAGATACGTCGTAGTAAATCGCGATCAAGCGGCTTTACAAAGCGTGCATTCACTACAAGCACCGATATTTCATCACGAGCCAAAATTTCTGAAACTCGACGAGCCCATTCGACCGTCGAGCCAATGCCAATGAGAACTAAATCTATTTTATGCCGACCCGACCGAACTAATCGTTCAATCCACTCCACCGGAATCGATCGTGCACGATCGACAGATTCCAGATTGTGACCCTGAGGTGCCGTCGTCCATGAAATGATTTCTCCTGATCCCCAACGGATACTCGGAATTTCATCCCACGACTGGTAAAGAGGCACACCTAAGCCGCTGCCTCGAGGATATCGCATGGCGGCAGGTCCCTCATGCTCGTCTAAGGCCTTCAGCAATTCTTGAAGCTCGCGTTCATCTCGCGGGGCGCACAGGCCCAAGCCAGGCACAGAGCGCATAAACCCAATATCAAAAACTCCATTGTGAGTAGCTCCATCAGCTCCCACGAAGCCCGCTCGATCCATACAAAACTTCACATTCAAGTCTTGAATACAAATATCGTGAATAATCTGATCGTAGGCTCTTTGCATGAAAGTCGAATAAATGGCCACATAAGGTCGAAGGCCTTCAATGGCTAATCCCCCAGCAAAGGTCACAGCGTGTTGCTCGGCAATACCCACATCGTAAAGTTGCGAGGGAAGCTCCTTTTCAAACAGCGAAAGACCCGTACCGGTAGGCATGGCCCCTGTGATTGCCACCACCTTTGGATCTTGTTTGGCCAACATCAATAAGGTCTCAGCGAATACCTTGGTATAGGCGGGCGGCGTTCCTGATTTTTCTTTCTGTACCTTGCCGGTTTCACGATCGTAAGGTCCACAACCATGAAAAGTCACCTTATCCGCCAATGCAGGCGCATAACCGCGACCTTTTTCTGTAATAACATGTACAAGAACCGGCTCATTGATTTGCTTCACGTTGTTCAGCGTCTCATGCAAAAGGTCCAAATCATGACCATCGATTGGCCCCACATAGCGAAATCCAAAGCCTTCAAAAATCACGGTAGGAATCACAAAATTCTTCAACGAATGACGAATTTTAGAAAGCACATCGACGACTTCACTACCTACAACGGGAATTTTCGAAATAGCCGATTTCATCTCGTCATGGAGTCTCACTAAAAAAGGCGACGTCATTTTTCGACTCAAAAACGCATTCACAGCCCCGACGTTGGGCGAAATACTCATTTCGTTATCATTTAAAATGACGATGAGATTCTTTTTATAGCCTGACTCTTGATGAAGCGCCTCATAGGCCATACCCGACGTGAGGCCAGCGTCGCCCACAAGAGCAACTATCTTATGCGGGTCGCCCCTTCGACGGTAGCCCTCGCAAAGCCCGATAGCCGCTGATAGCGCAGTACCTGCATGACCGGCCCCAAAAATATCGTGTTCACTCTCAGGGCGACGACAAAATCCTGATACTCCATGTTCCTGACGCAAGGTTGCAAACCGGCGAAACCGGCCCGTCACAAGCTTGTGCGGATAAGATTGATGACCAATATCAAAAACAATTTTGTCTTTGGGCGAATCAAAAACTCGGTGAAGCGCTAACGTAAGCTCAACAACACCTAGCGATGGGCCTAGATGACCTCCGTTACGAGAGCAAATCTCAATAAGATAATCGCGATACTCAGCGGCCAAAGCAGGCAACTGATCGGGCGTCAACGCCTTCAAATCGTCAGGGCTATCAATTTGCGTTGCAAGGGGAAAGCGCTTTCGCAGCTCCTCTTCACTCAAAACACTGTGAGTCATCGTCTTATCTCCTCGATGGACCGTTTCTTCTTTCACTAAATCGTTTACTTCTACCTTCACCGTTTTCGATCCACGACGAAAAGAGTTAATTCTTCCAGGGCGTTTGGGAAAATAAAAGAAATTTCTCGGAGTCGACTCAAACAAGAGTCTCGATAACGCGTGGCCTGATTCTGCGCGCCTTCTAAACCGAAGAGCGAAACATAGGTAACCTTCTGATTTCGTTCATCACTTCGCAAAGGCTTCCCTAATGATTCATCGCCAATGATATCTAAAATATCATCACGAATTTGAAATGCTAATCCCATCTCAACAGCAAAGGCTCGAAGTTCGTGCAGCACGGCCTCACTCACTTCAGCTGCCTGAGCGCCCATGATGACAGACGCAGCCAACAAGGCCCCTGTCTTGCGCTCGTGAAGAGCCATGAGCTCTTCAGCTGTTCTCGACTTGGTTTCAATATCCCACTGCTGTCCTAAGAGCATACCGTCGACGCCGGCTGCGCGGACCAACTCGTCGATCCAACCCAGGCGCACAGACGGGCTCACGGAAGCGGTGGACAGCACACGAAAACTCTCAGTCAATAGTGCTGAACCCGCCAACAGTGCTGTCGCGTCCCCGTAGACTTTATGGTTGGTAGGCTGACCCCGACGCAAATCGTCGTTGTCCATACACGGTAAATCATCATGAATTAGTGAATAGGTATGCACCATTTCTAGAGCAAGCGCCGCTGGCATCGCTTCAGTATCTGAGCCCAAAAAGGCACGACAGGTCTCGAGGCAAAAAAGGGGTCGCAGTCTCTTTGACGGTAAGAGAAGTGAGTAACGAGCCGATTCCACAAGGCGGTTACCCCCTTCGCGAGGCCATTGCTGCAAGTGATCGTCTACTCGTTTTCGTTGTTGCGTCAGATAGGCTTCCAAGCCCTCTGAAAATCTAGTCGACTGTTGTGCTGCTACCGTCATCCAATTAAACTTTCATTCCAATAAATAAAAAAATTTACTCCATTAAACATCTTCAAAAGGTCGGCGTTCAAAATCATCGGCCGACTGCGGTGTTGGAACTTTCTTCACCAACAACTCCACCTTTTTCTCAGCCTCTTTTAAGCGGCTATAACATACCTCTGACAACTTAGAACCCCACTCAAAAAGCTCGATCGATTCCTCCAACGGAAGATCGGGCTCTTCAAGCTTCTGAACAGTTGCCTCGAGTGCTTTCAGAGCATTTTCAAGATCCTGCGGCAATTCTTTTTCTCGATCTTTTTTTATGTTTTCCTTTTTCGTCATCTTAGGCACCTTCTAAATAAAATGATGATGAAGGTCTATGAGTTATACCGAAGATTGCGTGACCATGCGTGGGGTCATGAGTGTGACCATGGGCCTCACTGAAACTCTTTGTGAGCGGCTCTCTTCTCTTTACCCGGATGCGCATTGCAGTTTACAGTTCCGCGATCCTTTTGAGCTCCTCGTGGCCACGATCTTGTCAGCTCAGTGCACCGATGCTCGCGTTAACAAAGTGACACCGGCTCTTTTTGCTCGCTACCCCACTGCAGGCGTGATGGCGAAAGCGGAGCTGTCGACCCTGGAAGATCTTGTGCGCTCCACGGGTTTTTACAGGAACAAGGCCAAGAATCTCTTAGCGATGAGCCAAGAACTTGATCGTCGATTTAAGGGCCAACCCCCCCATACCATGGAAGAGCTAGCGGCCCTTCCTGGTGTAGGCCGAAAGACCGCCAATGTCGTTCTGGGCAATGCCTACCAAAAGCCTGCCGGCGTTGTCGTGGACACCCACGTAAAGCGCTTGTCATTTCGTTTGGGACTCACCCGGCAGACGCAACCTGAGAAAATCGAAGTAGATCTCAGTAAACTGTTTCCCCCTGAGGTGTGGACTATACTACCCCATTGGCTCATCCAACACGGCAGGCAGATTTGCACAGCTTTGAAGCCGCGTTGCCGAGACTGCCCCTTGAGTGATATTTGCCCGAAGCACGGACTCATCTCGAAGCCAAGGCTTCAAAGCCCCGTTGGCCAAAAAAAGGCACGCAAATCCATGATGAAGAATGGTAGCCAAAAGCGTCCGGCAGCGCGTAGATAAACACCATGAAAGTGACGCTTGCCGACAGCTTAGGAACTTGCTTTGGCGTTGAAGATGCCATCCAAGAAGCCATGGACCCGCAATTTCGTGAGAAACTCACGATCATTGGACAACTCGTTCATAATCCTCAGACCGTTCAGGAACTTCGAGATAACGGCGTAGAGATTGTTGACTCTATTGAGGCCGATATTAAAACCCCCAATGTCATGATTACCGCGCACGGCGCTGCTCAGAGTGTATTAAACCGTGCCAAAGAACGCGGATTTAACGTCTATGATGCGACCTGCCCCTTGGTGATGAAAGTGCATAAATCGGTGAGTCGATTGGTCAGCGAAGGTTATTTTCCCGTCGTTATAGGCCAGGCAAGCCACGTGGAAGTTCGAGGTATCGTCACCGATTTGAAAGACTATGCGGTTATCGCCGATGAGAGCGACTTTCATAAGATTGCCGACAAACCCAAGATTGGTGTGGTATCTCAGACCACCAATCAAATTAAAACGGTAGCTCCTCTCATCGAGAAAATGAAAGCTCTGAAGAACTCAGATGGCAGCCCCAAAGAAATAAAATTTGTGGACACCATTTGCAAACCCACAAAAGACCGACAAATTGCGGTAGAGAAACTGTCGAATGAAGTTGATCTGATGATTGTGGTGGGTGGTTACAACTCGAGTAATACCAAGAAGCTGAAGAAAGTCTGTGATGACAAAGGTTTGCGAGCTTACCATATCGAACGCTTAAGCGAGCTTCAACGAGAGTGGTTCCATGGCGCCACCCATGTGGGCATTACGGCAGGAACATCCACGCCGTCTTATGTTATTGATGAAATTTATCAAGCCGTGGTGGCCATTGGCAATGAAGTGGCTCAGGGCAATTTTAAGAGCGCTTGAACCTCGTCATCGGTAATACGACGAAAATCTCGATAAAATTTTCCGACGGCCACAAAATCGATCGGTTTAAGTAAACAAACAAAATCATCGACCTCTCTCTCGAGCTCTGAAATTAGATCGGCGGGAGCGACCGGCACCGCTAGGAGCAGTTTCGATGGGTTTTGGCTTCGCACCACCTGAAGAGCCGCTCGAACGGATGCCCCCGTAGCAATACCGTCGTCTATGACGACCACCGTACGATCACGCAAACTCGGTAGGGCCCTACCCTGACGAAAGAGCTTCTTGCGTCGTTCTATTTCAGCCACTTGAGTCTGGAGCTCGTCGTCGAGATAAGATTTTTCGATTTTTAAGACCCGAATCAGCTCCTGATTATAGAAAGCCCGTGGAGGTTCGCCTTCTACAACGGCCCCTAACGCTAGTTCCTTATTAAAAGGAGCGCCAATTTTTCGAACCAAAAGAATATCAACGGAGGTCTGGAGAGCCTGAGCGACTGTCTTCGCAAGGCTCACCCCCCCGCGCGGCAGAGCCAAAATGAGTGGTTCGTGAAGCTTTCGCTTCTTCAGTTCGTCAGCCAAAAGCAAGCCGGCGGCTTCACGATTTTCAAAAATCATTTTGTCAGAATCGGTCTGCATGATGAGATTAAATCGACCTTCGATTCAATTGGCCATGAAAATCACGTCATTAACGATTGAGTTTTTTCTACGCTTAGGCAAATTTCTCCGTGAGGAGATCCTTATGCATTCATATGTAACCCGATTTAAAGCCCTTGCAGCTCTAATTTTAGGTGCTCTTGTGGGTAAACCCCTATTCGCTTCGTCCGAGGCCGACCTGGTTCTGCCAGACTTTGGCATCCCTATGTCTATTTTGGGCTGGAATACGACCGGCCGAGAACTCTTATTATGGGGGTCTATTATCGTTGTCGGAGGCCTTATATTTGGTCTTTATGAGTTTTTGGGCATCAAGGCTCTCAAAGTACACCGGTCGATGGCCGAAGTAGCCACTCTCATTTACGAGACTTGTAAGACTTACCTATTGCAACAGGGCAAGCTTCTTCTCGTTCTTGAAGCCTTCGTAGGGGCTTGTATTTTCGTCTATTTTTTCAACCTGAGAGATATGGAGCTGAGCAAGGTTTTGACGATTCTCTTGTGGTCTGTAATTGGAATAGCCGGTTCATTTAGCGTGGCTTGGTTCGGTATTCGCATTAATACTTACGCCAACGCTCGAACGGCCTTCGCCTCGTTGAAGGGTTTGGGCTTTCCCACGATGGACATTCCTCTTCGAGCGGGTATGTCGATTGGCGTTGTCTTGATCTGCGTTGAGTTATTGCTGATGATGGTTATTCTTTTGGGCGTTTCTCGCGAGAATGCCGGCGCATGCTTCATCGGCTTTGCCATTGGTGAATCATTGGGAGCCTCGGCCCTCAGAATCTGCGGTGGTATTTTTACCAAGATTGCTGATATCGGCTCAGATTTGATGAAGATTGTCTTCAATATTAAAGAAGATGATCCTCGAAACCCTGGGGTTATTGCAGACTGTACCGGTGATAATGCCGGTGACTCGGTTGGTCCAACGGCCGATGGTTTTGAAACCTACGGCGTCACAGGCGTGGCCCTCATCAGCTTTATTTTGTTGGCCGTCGGCGTCAGTGGCGACAGCCGAGCCCTTATTGATGGAGGCGAAAACCTTCAGGCCACTCTCATTGTGTGGATTTTTGCCATGAGAATTATCATGGTGGCTACATCGTTGATCTCCTATTGGGTCAATGGGGCGATTGCAAAAGCGATCTATGGCAATCGGCAAGAGTTTGACTTTGAAATTCCACTGACCAGTTTGGTGTGGGTCACTTCCGTGATCTCTATCGGGATTACCTTTGCGTTGAGCCATATCATCATCGGTCACCTCGATGGCGGCCTCTGGTGGAAACTGTCGACCATCATTTCTTGCGGCACCTTGGCAGCTGCTGTCATTCCTGAACTCATTAAGGTTTTCACTTCGGCCAAATCAAAACATGTGGCCGAAGTCGTCGCTTCGTCGCGAGAAGGTGGCGCATCCTTAAATGTGCTATCCGGTTTCGTAGCCGGAAACTTTTCGGCCTTCTGGTGCGGTATCGTGTTTATGGCACTCATGTTGATTGCCTATTTAACCGCGTCTACGGGCCTTGATGCGTTCATGATTTATCCGTCTGTCTTTGCCTTTGGCTTGGTGGCCTTTGGCATGCTCGGAATGGGCCCTGTGACCATTGCCGTCGACAGCTACGGACCTGTTACCGACAATGCGCAGTCAATTTTTGAGCTGTCTCAGATCGAAAGTATTCCTAATGTCAGCACAGAAATTCAAAAAGACTTCGGCTTTAAACCCGACTTCGAAATGGGAAAACATTTGTTGGAAGCAAATGATGCGGCTGGAAATACCTTTAAGGCAACGGCGAAACCCGTTTTGATTGGTACGGCTGTTATCGGCGCTACAACCATGATTTTCTCCATCATCCTGCTGCTAGACCTCAAGTTGGACCTTCTAGATCCTAAGGTGCTGCTGGGACTCATGGCGGGTGGCTCGGTGATTTATTGGTTTACCGGAGCGTCCACGCAAGCGGTGGTCGCAGGGGCCTATCGCGCCGTCGAATATATCAAAAAGAATATCCGACTCGACTCTACAGCTAAGGCCTCTACTGAAACTTCTAAAGAGGTGGTACAGATCTGTACGCAGTACGCTCAGGCGGGTATGACCAATATTTTTGGAGTCGTCTTCTGTCTTACTCTGGCGTTTGCCTTCTTTGACCCAGCGTTCTTTGCGAGTTACCTGATATCTATTGCGGCCTTTGGGTTGTTTCAGGCTCTCTTCATGGCAAACGCGGGAGGGGCTTGGGATAATGCAAAGAAAGTGGTTGAAGTCGATTTGAAGGAAAAAGGTACGGCTCTGCATGCTGCGGCAGTCGTCGGAGATACTGTGGGAGACCCCTTTAAAGATACGGCTTCTGTCGCCTTAAATCCGATTATTAAATTTAAGACGCTCTTTGGACTTTTGGCCGTCGAAATTGCCGTGGCGCTCTCGCGAGAGACGGCTTTTACGATTGGTCTTATTTTCTTCGCGATTGCTCTCGGATTTGTGATTCGTTCATTTTACGGAATGCGCATTATATCTACTACAACTGACGCGCAGTCGCAGTCTGCGGTTAAACGGGCGAGTTAGTCTGTATCGTCAGGCTAAGGTCTCTTCTCAGAATTCTGAGCGGTACGCCTTAAGTGGATTGAGCAACTCATTGGCCCTGTCGCCGAAGGAGCCGGACAGAACCTAGGACGGAAGTTCGGGGGGTAATTCCCTCAATTTTCGTTCCACTCGCCCCGGTTCGGCCACTTCAGCTGCTCCTCCCGCTGAATCGCTCCTGGGCCTTGGCGGTCAATGGGAAACCTATTGTGTGCGATAAAACCTATTGTGTGCGATAATTTGATCGCTTTACGCTATTATAAGCAAGGTTTACGTTCACCATGGGGCTCTAAGGCTCGTTCCGCTCTACTTTAGTTTCTTCCTTAAAGCTTCGATATCGGCCTTCACGTCTGCAGGAATATTAGAACCCGCGGTTCCTGTGAACGCAAACTCCTTGCGTTCCCGATAAGAATCAAAGCACGTGCGAGCCATCTTAGATGCTGGAAACCGATGAACGCATTCTTTGAGGTAGAGATCTGCCAGCCCAAAAAAGAACTGGTTGTTCAGCGCATCATCGCAAACAGACAGCCAATAGTAGAGCCCGGGGCTCAGTTGCGACGGCTTTCGTTCATTCATAAACTCATAAAGCAGTCCCGACACATACAAAAAGGTAGCTCGATGAACATCACTTAAATCTCGCCACATCTCTTCTTGAGTTGTCTCCAGCATATTCTTTGCAAAAGCCTCTAAAACTGCAGCGGAATCCTTCTTAGGATTGGGCGCCTTCACCCGACTCAAAGCGCGCAATAGAAATACTTGCTCCGAAACTCTCTGACGAAACGATTCAGGCAGAGCCCGGTTCTTAAACAAATTCTGCAACTCAGAGACAGCCTTCTCAAGATCTCTGTTAACCCGAAGATAAAACGTGACCTTCAAATCAAGAAGACGATTGAGTTCTGATAGCTTGAGAGACGGCTTGGGATAGGCCATCAAAGAATGATCAATGAGCTGGTGAGCTTTGTCCCAATGACGCGTTGCAAAAAGAAACTCAATGCGGTCCAGTGCCTTCATAGAATCAGGTAGGAGCCCTTCGATCGTCCAGTTGAGACTTTTAGACGGGGACTGGCTGTGACACGAGGCACAGGCACCCAGAGTTGCCGACAACATTCGAAACGTATACTGCGTCCCCGATGAATCAAAAGCCTTATCCAGATCTTTCAAATGATCTTGTAAAGCTTTTGCTGATATCCATCGTCCCGCCGTCTTAAGATCTTCGCCATGGTCAATCTCTTGTGCTAAGCGCGCCAACTCTCGAATATGAGTTCGTGCCTGAGCCTTCTTCTTAGGATCTTTAAGCTCCCCCTGAGACGATATCATCGGTTGCAGTGCAATAATATGATGAAGAAACTGCTGCATAGTCGCTACAGTCTTAAAATCTGGAGCCGGGCTCGCAGCCACGCAAATACTCGCTAAAATTCCTAGTATCATAAAAGCCGCATCCAACCTTTCAGAGTTATTATCTCACAGAGTGGGCCGGCAACTCATCAAGTTTGTAGAACGATTTGCCGATAGGTCGCTTGATAAAAAAAGCATATTTGCCCGACGCAAACAACGGAGGTATCGGCAGCGATATATTAAACTTTTTCCATATCTGAAGACACATTTCGCCCTCTTCTGGTTCTCTCAAAATCGGTAGCACCTCTATGAGGCCCGATGCCGTGATACGCATGCTCGTTCTTGACAGATCGAACTGATGGCATGAGCTGTTTTGATTGCCGAAAAGAGTTAAGTAGCGCTGGCCGGTTTCACGATGAACTTGAACGACAGACGAGTCGACGTCGGCATACAGAAAGTCGTCCCTCGACTTTGATTCTGTATGCCGCACACGGAGGCTTCCTAAAGAAGTGCGTCTATTACGAAACACATTCACTACGTCGTAGACGCCTTCTTGCAATGAGCCTTCGACTTTCGCAGATTCTAGAAACGGGCTCTCTACTTGAATGCAGGGCTCGGGATATTTCTTGGCATAAACCCAAAAATAAAAATTGCCCTCCACCACTCGAGCTACCGTGCGATCGTAGACATAGCACTGATTTGGAAATCTCCCTTCAAAGAGAATCTCCGGAAAATCATTACTATCAAACTCCGTCGGAACATAAATGCGTGACACGGGAAACTCGACCGTCACGACATCCATATCGTCGACTGCCTTCTTGATTGGCATTGAAAAAAGCATTGCGGCTGCTGTTAAACTTAAGAACATGAAATAGCCCTCCCGCTGTCATTGTAGCGAAGCAGACCCTGCCTTAGTCACGATGTTTCTTAAAAATACGCGCTTATCCTTGTCAACGCACCTTAGAAATTTGAGTGTCTAAAAGCGCTTCGAAGAATGGATTACCTGTTACAAGCTTTCGTTTCCACTCCAGAGCTTCTATACAGTTTCCGTCAAGGGAAAGAGCTGACTCCCAAAAGCTCTGGCGGCCTGACAATTGAGCCAAGCCCAAGAAGGCTCTCGCTCGCTCATAGTCATTTTCGGCAAAGTCAAAAACCCTCATATAGTGATACTTCGCTCGCAGAACATCTTTCTCTTCGTTTGCACGCTCCAGAAGGCGCCTTGCGGTCTGCACTTTATCTTTTGATTCTTTCCATGGAGCAATCGATGGAATCACCTGGCGGGTTGCCTCCCAAGCTTCCATCAATAGTCGCTCTTGAGCCTTATTCTCGATATAGGGGCACGTCGTAGAATCTTTTAAACGAAACTCATACGTCAGAGTATGAGCTAGTTCGCTACACTCCTTCTGACGAGCTTCAGCCCCCTGCAGCCACGGATTCACGACCTCAGCCGTCTTTGCTAGATAGTCTGCCTTTTGCGCCTCATCGAGCTTGGGAGGCAAAGGCAATGCCTTCATCCATTGGGCCATCGATGCCGCAAGGCGCGCCCGGGCCTCCAAAGCATGCGCAGAAATCAAAGAGCTCCTCTTTTGCTTTAAAACTCGAACCAAATGAGCATCAAGATCTGCAAAGGTCTTTACTCTAGCTGGCACAAACCTGCCAATCTGCTGAAACGAAATAGGCTTAAGTAATTTCTCGAACGAGGTCACCTGCCTCTGAAAGTCTTCGATGAGCTTTTGCTCTTGGTCTACATGTTGCTTTTGAGCTCCAGTAACCTCAGCGTCGCTAGAACTCCATATAGCCAAAGCTTTCTTAGCCGTATCTGTCTTCAAGGCGAGGAGTCGTTTGCGGCCACTATCTTTGTTTTGAGCCATCTCTAATAAGGCCAATTTTATCGTCATCTTCTCATCGAGAGGCGCCGACGACGACGCCAAATAGAAGGCTTCTCGCTCTAGATCATAATAGCGATCGGCAAGTAAGACGCATCGCTCAAAAATATCTTGGCCCGCTCTAAAAATCTGAGGGAACTCATTCTTAAATTCGTTGCAGCGCGTCAAGCCCTCTTCTTCACTGGTGAGTTGAACACTCAAAGTAAGAGCTTTCTTGCGTATCTCGAGACCTTTAGGTGCCGCGCTATAAATAACAAAGAACGCCGAGGCCTTCTTCTCATCGTCAAGATGGCTATTGGCAACATCTACGAAATCTAACTCAGACTGAAGCAGTTTTAGGTCTAACATCAGGGCCTCAGATTTTGGCAGCACCTCCTCTTTTACAATGGCTGCCAAGATACTTCTCAGTTCACTGTCTTGCGGCATCACCTTAAGTGCCCCTATCAACATCCGAGCCATCGATTCGAAGGCCTCCGTAGAACTCAACCCCAAATCACTTCGTAAATAGGTCTTCTTCTCAAGAATGTTCATACGAAGTTTTTCTTTAAATCGAGGCGTGATACCTTCTTTATACAACTGATCGAGTAGTTTTAAATTACATTTAGCTTCAAAGCTCAGCGCTAAATCTTCCACTTCTTTTTCCTGACCCCCACGGCCTGCAAGAATAAACAAACAGGTCTCCGACTCGCCGCTATCGAGCAAAATCTTGGCATAACCCACGCGCAATGGATCAGAATTTTTATCGTTGGGAAACAGCGCAAAATACTTTTTATTTGCCAGGAGAAGGTATTTTTGAGACACCGCCGTGGCATTATCTTCTAAATCCTTCAGTTCATCTTTTACCAAAGTATCGTAGTACACAATGGTATTGTAGATCTCACCTTGGAGTGCAGGAGCCTGTTCGACCAAAGCTGTCTCAGGTAAAGCCTTTAAGACTCTCTCAACAGCGTCATGATCAAGAGCTCCTCGGTAAACTTTGATCCACTGAGGAGCGGCCTGCAATAGAACCTTCCTAGCATCGGGAGAATCTCGCTTTACGAATTCAAAGACAGATTGAGCCACTACAATTTTTGCCTTCGAATTGAAATAATCAATCAGCAAATTAAGAGCTTCGAGGTACAATTTGTTTGCAACGCCGGGCTCTTTAGGAAATAGCGTCGATGCCAACATCTTTAAGGCGTTGGCATCGGAATCTTCAAACGAGGGCTTGGAGAAAACTTCAACATAGGGTCGCAAACGGTCTCGAAAGGCTTCCTCTTTAAGACGCAAAGGGGCTTCAGGATCTAGCGATAACGATAAATCAAATTCACTTAAGCTTCTATTAAACTGCGAAAGGCTCAGAAAACACCACGCTCGTTTGTACGCCGCGACCACGCGAAATTTTGGATCGGCGCTCCCCTTCTCATAAGCATCGAGGGCCTTCAAAATCTCGTTATTTGCGAAATAAGCATCTCCGATTCCCATCCAATCGCCCCCGAGAATGGGATTCAGTTTTAAAAAAGATACCAAGCTTTCTTGAAATTCTTGGAGCTCTAAATGACGAAAGGCAACTTCTCGATAAAGAGAATCGAGTTTCAATCGTGGAACAGTCTCTAAACTCTCGACCTCACGCTGCAGACGCTTGATAATCTCAAGTTTAAAGCCTCGATAGACCTCCATTCGTTCGGATGGCTTAATACCGGGGCGCTCACGGTACTCTCCATCTTCAGGCAATACATGCTTTTTACTGAGGCTGAAGGTTTCATACTCCTCTTTCGACTTCACCCATCGTAAAAGAAGTTCGACTCGAAATGCGGGGCGCCGCTCAGTCATAAGTCGTCGTTCAATAGCATCTAGTGTTGATCGAGGAATCTCGATATACGCCGATGCAGTAGGCTTCGCTGCGAATTGAGCCTGCACAGTCCCATGAGCCGACGCCAGAAGCAGCGCGCTTAGAACCAGAATCGTATATTGAGTTTTCACTATAACCATTCTAATCACAATTTTTACGAGCATTTCGAAACTACGGGCACGACATAGTAACCTAGTTCATCGGCCCAGCTTTCGCCATTGATCGACGCCCATACAATGTCTGATTTTGCCTCTGTCGCTCGAGGGCGAGAATTCATATCGCGCAGCTCAATCTCCAATAAGTCGAGGTCTTCAAGAGCTCGCTTAATCTGCAAACCAAACTGAGTATCGTACCAAGATCGTAGACGAGGGCATAAGTCTCCCAGCCCCCGACGCTCACAAAGAATAACCCATGGATGCGCCGTCGAAGGCGATTGGGCGAATGTCAGGCGATTTCGTCCTACGGAAATTGTGGCGAGCGCTTGGGTAGGCTGACACGATTCTTTTTCTACCAAAGCCCGTAAGAAAAATTTCTCGAAAAATGGAACGGGCACCAACAGTGGACTCTCGGCAGAAACAATGCTGCCCATCGCTCTGTCAAACTGGCCATTAAAAAACTGCGCCCACGCACGCTGTTGATGAAATACCGGCTTGCCGCGAAAATCCTCGACTATATCATCAAAAAATTTGAGGCTCTCTTTGTATTTTCTCTGTTCAAATAAAATCTTGGCCCACAGCCAGCGAGCTTCTGCCCATAAACGAGGCTCTATCGTTACAGGCCTCTCCTTTTCTAAACCCAAAGAAACGAACCAATAATCTGGCGGTCGTTTTACTTGGTACAAAACGGCTGCTTGAAACAGAGATCGAGCCGTGAGAGGCCCAAACGGGGCGGAAAAAAATTCGGATTCAAAATCAATATCTCCCCGTCCCTTCACCCTCGGACAAATGGGATGCTGAAACTCCACATCGTGACAATACTCAAACAAGCGCGTCGTCGACGTATACCAATCAAGTGGCACCCTATTAAGAAGTGTCTTGACCTCTTGGGGCGTTAATCCCACCCACAGTACGAATAGAATGCTAGAGAGCAAAGCCGGCTCCTAATCCAAGAAACGTAATACTTTTTGGAGCGCCTTTCATGAAACCAATCGTGTGCCCCCCCCTAAGAGTCATATTCCAGTGATCATTGAAGAAGAATCGAACCCGCAGCACGACGTCGATGCCGGTCTGATATTTTGACTTAAAATTATAATAGGAGCCTCCGACACCGATCTGCCAAAGATGGTAAGAGATCGAGCGATTGAAGAAATTACTTTTACTATATAAAAGGTTCATCAAGAGAGTGGAAGTGGCTCGATACCGAAAATCCTTTAATCTTAAATCGTTTTCACTAATCTGAGGGCGGTTGCCGTTGGATTTAACGGCATCTCCGAGAGCCGCATTAAACGCGCCTTCTACCTTCGTATCATAGTTGTGAAGCGAGTAACCAAAGCGACCCACCTCCCAAGCAAAAAGATCTGCAAATTGGTAAGTCATCGCCGCCTCCGCCAGAATTGGCTTGTAATAGGCGTCTAAAGGCAAAAATGAAAAGTCGGCATCAAAAACGAAGCGGTTGGTAAGCGAGTATTTAGCATTCTCAAGTACCTTAACTTGTTCAAACTCATCTTGAGCTAGAACACTCACAGAAACCACCGAAAATAAAACAGAAAAAATCAGATAGCGATTCATGAGACTATTCTATCGTCACAAGAGCGTGAATAGAAATGGATATTTCACTCGAACAATGCCTCCACCCTTAGGCATAGGAAATTTCCATTGCACAATCTGATCCTGTACACACTTCTTAAATACAGCGGCACTAATCTTATCTGACTGCAAACTCAAGTCGCTCACCGTACCATCCGCTCGAATCGTCCAAGCGGCTGCTAGCTCTCCTTCAAGGCTTCTATCCTTGTAGAGGGCGCTTTCGTAACAGAATTTAACTTCGCCTTGACGCTCTTCGATGATCTGACGAATCACACTTGCATCTAACCCGCCACGAACTTCGACCTCTTTCTTGACCAGTGTCAAAGACGCACCGCGCCGTGCGCCTTTTTGTACCGACTCTGAAAGTCCACCCTCGTATTGTTTCACTTGAAGGGAATTAATGGAAGAAAGTTCCATCGCGCCGCGCACACCCTGAGCGACGGTCAAATCGTCTGTACCACTAGCTAAACCAAAGTCTAAATCTTTGGAGGGTCGATTCTGAGGCACTGTTCCCTGGGCCACAATTGCTAGATCCAAATTGGTTTTCGTGGGTTTAAAAGTCTTCTGAAGCGCTAATAAGCCCATATCTTCTACACGGACTGGCTTCGGGGGTGCTGAGCCTTTCTTAGCAACTAAGGGAGCTGCTGCGGAGCCATTTGGTTTTTTGGCCGGCGCTGAGTCTGCTAAAGCTTGTGGGGTCTGTTGTAAAAGTGCCGCCGCATCGGCTGTTTCTTTGGGTTCAGGGGTTGGCTTTACTTCCTCAAAAAGCTTCTCAGCATCGGCTACCGTAATTTTCTGCAAGTCTTCGAGCGCCACGTCGACGGGCCGGTCGGGTGCAAAGAATCCGAGCAAGAAAAACAATGCAAATAAGGCAGCATGAACTGCGATCGCACCGCCGGCCGCTTGCCATAAATGTTTTCGCTCCACAGAGCGATCTAATTTGAAGGGCGCCAGCGCGACCTTTTCGTGCTTCTTGAGTTCAAAGCAAGCATCGCCCACCAAGAAGGATAGATCACCCGTCGCTCGAACCCAGACACCGCAATACAATCGGTTCTTCCAAGTTTTCTTCTGTTCGAATTGACCTTTAAGGCTAGGAGCAATTTCCTGAGTTAGTCTTAGGTAGATGCCGCCCCAGCGTTTCTGCACAACCTTCATTTTGCCCGGAAGGGCTACCGTTGAAATACATACATCGCACTGCGCATCGTCTCCCACGGTGACCGAAGATCGAAACCGAAGATCAAAGGCTTCTGTTCCTACAATCGGTCGTTTAACTGTGAGTCGCCAATAGGCCATGCATACTCCTTAATTAAAAACCCAAAAGGTTATAATCCCGAAACGAAAACCGTAGTCGATCATTCAACAACCCTCGAGCATCCGGGGTCTGCGACTTTGATAAAAAGAAGGCAGGCGGGGACTGGCGCTCTGCCTCTACAGCCGTTCCTGTTAAATCAACGACGGTTTCTTTCTGATATATAATTTGCTTCTCTACAATAACTTCAGGTTGAGTGCTTTGAGGACGAGTCTCCCCGCCCTCAACACTTACCAACGTCAACGCGACTACTAAGCTTGTCATTTCTTACCCTCCACTTGCGTTAGCAAATAGACGTCGCCAAATCCAATCGATGCTAAACGTGCGACAGTTCTATCGACATGATCGTAAGGCGTCTCGGCGTCGGCCACCAACAGCACGGGCACATTAGAGTCCTCCCCAACGATGGAACGCATCTTGACCTTAACCGCTTCCCACAATGATTTGTCGGTCGACTGAGCCGTCAAACCCTCGACAATTTTGCCGTTGATACGAATACTTTCTTGAGTAACTTCCACTCTCAATTTAGGAACTTCTTTAAGTTCCATCTCGGCTTTGGGAAGTACTAATGAATCAGAGACTTCCACTTTATTCTTATCTGGAGAAAAATTAAGGATGAGAAATATAAGTACAACTGTAAGCACATCAAGCATCGGCGTTAGCATCAAGCTCGAACCCATCGCCGTAGATTCTCGTCGTCGATGTAATCTCATGGCAAATTCCTTACGGCTAAAACAATATGGCGTGATAACTCAGAGCTTCTCAGGGCCTGCAAAACAGTGACGGCTTTTTGATAAGGAATTTGAGGGTCAACATGAAACAGAATCGAAGCAATTTTGTGGTTTTTCTTCATCTCGGCCAAATATAACTCGAGGCCCGCTCGATCGTCGGCTTTAAAGTCTCCTTGAAGATTGGCCATTTTAGCTAAAAATCCTTTGGAGTACGCCGTAATCTTAACGTTGCCCTCAGTTACCTTGACCGCCAAATCAAGCTCTTTCGCTAGGAGGGTAGTCGCAGGTGTCGACGCCTGAGCTGAAAAACTAGGAGCCTCAACCATCAAGCCACCGTAGTTTACGAAAACTGCTGACACGAGAAGAAACGGAATAAGACTCAGAAACATATCAAGCATCGGCACAAGATTTAGTTCATATTCGCTATGGTCTGACTCTTGGTTTCTCATTCTTCGGCAGTATCGGCGCAGTCTCATAAGATTAATTCTCTTTCACTCTTCTCGATTAAAGTCAGAGTCAAATCGATACCTTTTGTGCATCCGCAGGCAACGCAGTCTTTTCTGTTTCGCTTTTAAATTCTTCTGACAAGGTACCTGATTTCATTCTCTGCATGACATGCTTCAGGGCCGACGTATAATGCTCAAGATCATCGATAAGACTATTCGCGCGACCATTTAAATACATCGCTATTACTACCGTCGGAATCGCGACCATCAGAGCAAAGGCGGTGGTACACATCGCCATAGCGATACCCTGAGCCAGAATTTGTTCCTTGGATAAACCTTGAAGATTCTCAGCACCAGCTCCGCTAAACGCCGAGATAAGACCGACGATTGTTGCCAATAGACCAATCAGAATAGATGCGTTGGCTAATCCAGGCAGCAAAGCGATACGCTCATTAATGCGAGGTATGTGATAGAGGGCTTCCGATTCCATCGCCGACTCGATCTCTTGAATGGCTCTATCTTTATTGGCAACCCCAGCACCTAAGACATGGGCTAAAGGTACACTCGGGTACTGTCGGCATACTTCAAGCGCCCGACGATCATCATTCGCCGCGAGGTATTTCTTCACCTCGTTAAAAAGACGCCGCCCGTCGATAGAAAATCGATAGCGAAGCGCGAACAACTTTTCAATGATGATCACGCTCGATATAACGCTTATCAGCAAAACAGCATACATGAAGATACCGCCCGCTTCAAACATTTGTGCAAAATCTAAGTTATGAAGATTAATCGTCTGCCCCTGCATATTATAGAGTTCCTTTCCTCTAGCATGTCAGTGCTTCAAGATCTGTTCCAGGGGGTCAGGATAAATGGTCTTTTCGGTAACTTATCTGAATTGAAGGTAACAAAAGTTCGCGACACTTTTTGTCGCTGAAAAAATGTCCGAAATTGCCCCACTCATGCCCGTCATTTGAAGCTCAAGGTCAGCAATTATTTCGTAGGACGATGTTCCTCGAGAAAGCGGTTCAGAGTCTCTGCGAGTTCATGAAACGCATCTGACTTTCGTAGGGTGATAGGCGATGGCCACTCTTTGGCATCTAACGCTTTTTCCAAAGTCTTGTTGATCTTGTAAATGGGCCCCGTCAATCGGTGACTGTAAATCAACAAGTAAGCCCACATCAAAAAGCAATACAGCGAGACGGCTAAACCGTAACCGAAAGCAAGATTCCGCCCCTGATCTACCAAGAGTATCTTCGTGAGAAGCTGATCATGAATCGGCAAACTCTCAGCGCGTTCACTTAGGGATGCAAAGTTAAAAAGAAAAATAAATGTCATTACAGCCATAAACGCAAAAAAGTAGATAGCGAAGGTAGTTGCCAAACGTAGCTGCACTTGACTATGAGTAAGAAACCTTAAGCGCCTAAAGAAGTTCTTCATCTTCTTTAATGATAACTGCCGACCTGTTAGCATGAAAGTCCGTAATGTCCAAAACTAGACTTAAGATATTGACCCTCAATCTTCACAAAGGCTTCAGTGCTTTGACGGGCCATTATACGTTACCCATCTTGAAAGAATCATTGCGTCATAGCGGCGCTGATTTGGTCTTTCTTCAGGAGGTCCTGGGAGAATCTCATCTTCGTGTGCCCATGGAACATTCATTTTCTGGCGCATCGCAATATGAGTTTTTGGCTGATAAGATTTGGTCCGACTACGCGTACGGAAAAAATGCGGTATATCCTTCAGGACATCATGGAAATGCCATTCTTTCTCGCTATCCCATTCAGAACCAGCAACAAGTCAATATCAGCACCTATGCGTTGGAGCAGCGAGGGATCCTTCATTGCAGTATCCAGCTGCCAGAAGTCCCTGAGCCACTGCATACGCTTTGCGTTCATTTGGGCCTCTTTGGTTTTCATCGCCGCCAGCAGTACGAAATGATTTGTTCTTATATCAACAATAATATTCCTGCCGAGTGCCCTCTGATCGTCGCGGGTGATCTCAACGATTGGGCCAATAGAGCCGACAGACTTTTGAGAGAAAAACTTAAACTCGTAGACGCATTTTATTCGTGCCATCATAAAGTGGCCCGAACCTTTCCTATCTATTTGCCGTTTCTTCCTCTTGATCGTATCTATGTGCGTCGACTCAAGCCTTTAGCGGCCTCGTTGCGGCGTGAACCAGAATGGCAGACATTGTCCGATCATCTGGCCTTGGAAGCAGAAGTACAATTTACTTGAAATACGCTATGGACCAGAACAAATTTAAACTCCTTAGTGATGGCCAGCAGTTCTTTGACGAGGTTATTCGCTCAGTTGATGAAGCAGTATCTGAGGTATACCTAGAAACCTATATTTTGGCTGTAGATCGTTCATCGGCTCAAGTTATCGAAGCTCTGCTACGTGCTCGCCGACGGAACGTCACCGTGAGGGTTCTGATCGACGGTGTAGGCTGCTCGGCCCTCGACGAAGCCCATCTTAAACTCTGGAGAAATCAGGGTCTTTCCATTCATCTCTTTCGCCCTTTACACAAATGGTACCACCTTAAACAACTAGTCTTCAGACGTCTGCATCGAAAGGTCATCGTGATCGATAAAAATATCGCCTTTGTAGGGGGGATGAATATTCACGACGAACAAAAGGCGCAGTTCGACTTCACGCTGCGCATTGAAGGACCTCTGGCTAAGCAGATACATCGATATGTTATCACCTTTTATTTTCGGGTCAGTGCTCAGTGGTTTAAATATTTGAGAACCATGACCGATCAACCGCTTCTAAGAAACATTCGTTCACCGAGGCCTCCACGGCATTTCATTGTTCGTGATAACATCGTTCACAGAAATCAGATTGAAGAAGCCTATGTAAATGCCATTCAGAATGCTGAGAAAGAGATTCTAATTGCCAACGCGTATTTTTTTCCTCGGCGTCGATTCAGAAGAGCGCTTGTCGAGGCCATCTCTCGAGGCGTTTCCGTCACTCTTCTTCTGCAGGGAAAAACGGATGTTCGACTTATGAAGTGGGCCTCTCAAAGTTTATATCTGTCTCTCTTAAAACAGGGGGTTCGCATCTTCGAATATGAACGAATGGTTCTTCACGCTAAAACGGCCGTCATAGACCGATCATGGCTTACGGTCGGATCCGCAAATCTTGATTTGTTTTCGCTGTTTCTCAATTTGGAAGCGAATATAGCTCTTCATGATACCTCACTGGCAAATCAACTGCATGCACAGCTAAGCCAGGCCATCGCCGAAGATTCTCGCGAGATTGTCATTAATGATTTGTCAATTACTTCTCGATGGCAGCACCTTTTAGCACGCATTAGCCTTTGGATTCTGCGACTTGTTCACTCTCTTGCTGGTCGCCATGCCGATGAAGAATAGCCCCATGATTGACCCTCCTACGGTCGCGTATGCTACAACTAAAAGCTATGACATCATCGAATCAGCCCTCCACTCATGCCTCTCCTTCCCCTAAAATTGCTTTTGTATTTCCGGGACAGGGGTCTCAATCTGTCGGCATGGGATTTAACCTTCTCGATCGATATCCTGATTTTGAAACTTTATTGCTTGAGACCTTGAGAGAAGCAGATGGTGTTTTAGGATTTTCTCTTTCACGCTTACTTCAAGAAGGTCCAGCGGCTGATTTGCAATTGACAGAAAATACACAGCCGGCCTTGCTTGCCGTTAGTACAGCCTTGGGTCGCTACCTAAAGCGCCACGGCAAAACCTGCGATCTGGTTCTAGGGCATTCTCTGGGAGAGTATTCGGCTCTTGTTTTTGCAGAGTCCATTGCGTTTGCAGAGGCTATTCGACTCGTGAGACTTCGCGGCCAGTGGATGTCTGAGGCTGTGGCTCCTGGAACAGCCGGTATGGCCGCATTGGTCGGAGCCACTGAAGAGTCCGCCCAAAACTTGTGTAAGGCTATTTCAGCTACAGGAGGTATTTTAGAAATATCACTGCGTAACGCCCCCCAACAGATTGTTGTCTCGGGTACCAAAGATGCTCTGATGCAAGCTCAAATCATAGCTCGAGACCTTGGTATTCGAAAAGTCGTCTTGCTTGATGTCTCGGGGCCCTTTCATTCATCGCTCCTCAAATCTGCGGCAGACAAGATGCGGCGCGAATTGCAGACTACTCCGATTCAGACACCACGAATTCCCGTGGTTATCAACGTCAGCGCCGCCTCCGTATCAGAGCCAGATCTGATCAGAGCCGCTCTGGCCATACAAGTTTCTCAAACCGTCTTATGGGAGGCCTCGGTACGACAAGCCTGGAACATGGGAGCCCGAGTGTTTGTGGAGGTGGGGGCATCCCAAGTACTCACCGGCCTCATTCAGAAGATACTCCCCGAGGCAAAGGCCCTTTCTCTTGAGACCCTCAAGGCTGAAAGCCTTATAGAAGACTTATGGTAGACACAAGGGGTATCTAAACCCCATTTCGGTGCTCGCTAAGAGATCTTTGGCAATTTTCAATAGCATGCTAGATAAATCGGGTTACCATGACTCGCAAAGTTTATATTGATACCTACGGCTGCCAAATGAACGAGTATGACTCGCAGCAGATGTTGCAAGTTTTAGCGACAAAGGGCTTTGAGCAAACAAATCGACCAGATGATGCGCAGCTCATTTTGCTCAATTCGTGCGCCGTTCGAGAGAAGTCAGAGAACAAAGCACTCTCGAGTCTTGGCCGCTATTCTCTCATGAAAAAATCTGACCCTTCCAAAGTCATTGGCTTTGGCGGCTGTGTTGGACAAACAGAAGGCCCACGCCTCGTGAAACGATTTCCCTTTTTAGATTTTTCATTCGGTACCAATAACTATCGCGATCTGCCAACCCTCATTGAACCCTATGAAAGTCTGTGGTCGAATGCGAACAAAAATGCAGATGTAACAAACTTAAACGGTCTAGTTAACACAAAGGGCATAATAGATGAGCGCGATATTTTGTTGCCAGCATCACGACCGGAGGCAAAGTGTCAGGCATTCATCACAATTACCAATGGCTGTGACAAATTTTGTTCATACTGCATCGTCCCTTTCACTCGCGGTCGTGAACTGAGCCGATCTCCTGAAGATATTCTTACAGAGGCTGAATCGTTAGTCGCCAGAGGCGTGAAAGAAATTATGTTGCTCGGTCAGAATGTGAATTCTTATTGGGGCAAAGACTCTCGCGGAGCCTACGTTTCTCTCTATGATCTTCTTAAGCTCTTTCAAGATGAATCCGACAATCGCCTCAAAGGCCTGCAGCGGTTGCGATATACTACCTCGCATCCCCGAGATTTTGACGAACCCCTGGCGAGAGCCTTTCAAGAGTTTCCTATTTTATGTGAGTATTTACATCTGCCTTTTCAGTCAGGCAGTGATTCCGTGCTACGAAGGATGCGTCGATTCTATACAGCAGAGTCGTATTTAAAGAAGATCGACATGGTGAAACGTTACTGCCCCGACATCGCTCTCTCGACTGATATCATTGTAGGATTTCCTGGAGAGACGGATGAAGACTTTAAAGCTACCATGACAATTCTAAAAGCACTCGAGTTCGACAATGTTTATGCGTTTAAGTACAGTGTAAGGCCCTATACTCGCTCCGCCGAGTGGCCCGACGATATTGCAGAGTCTGTCAAATCTGAACGAATTGAGGCTCTTTTCACATTTCAAAAAGAGATGAGTCGCAAAAAATATGCTGAGGATCTCGGCAAGTCTGTGGAAGTCATGCTCGAAGGCCCCTCGAAATCAAAACCAGAAGTATGGACGGGACGAAGTCGCAAGAATCGCGTGGTTCATATTCCCTTTAGTGCAGAATTTCGAGAAGGCCATATCATGAGGGTGACTATTACAGACGCGCATACGTCTTGGCTGATGGCCGCGTGAGTCGAATGTTAAAGATCATTCGTTACTGGCTGCCTGTTTTTTCTGTTGTTGGCATTATTGCATATTGTTCAAGTCTCACACCCGACGAACTCCCTCAATTCGACTTTCCGCATATCGACAAACTTAAGCATATTATTGCCTACGGTGTTTTAGGATTTTTTATCGCGCGAGCCCTCAGCGAAGTGTGGCGATATGAGCCTGTTCGAGCTCCCTGGTTACGTATCATTCTAACGACGATGCTTTATGGAAGTCTTTATGGCGCAATCGATGAATGGCACCAAAGTTTTACGCCTGGCAGAGTTGTCGAATTCGGCGACATAGTCGCCGATTTTATCGGCTCGCTGCTGGGAGCCTGGCTCGTTAGACCCTATCGATTCTGGCTTGCCCGAAAGGTGAATCCCACCTCACAATAGTTTAAGGAGTTTTTAAATTACTTATGGGCAAGTTCTCGTGTCTTGAACACTGTTCGTTAACAAAAACATGGTCGCTCGAAGAACGTGCCGCGTTGGCGCATTTTCTGCAGGAAGTTGACATTAAAACTCAAACCGATCTACCTGAACTTCAAGGTTTGATGATTTTAGACAGTGCTGAAATGGAAGACTCTGCTTCGTTTAGCTTTGCAAAAGGCGATATCGTAGGATTTTTTGGAATGCTGAAAAATACGAAAGACCTTACATCGTTATCTCTTAAAAAACCCGGCACTCTATGGCATCTCAAAACCGACGACTGGTACGAACTTAAAATTGTTTCGCCCGCTGTCGCTCTTCAACTGATGGAAGATTATCTGTTTGTTCTACAAGCCAAGGGTTTGGCAAATCCTTCCATAACCGCGGCTCAACTGTTTCATTAAATCGAGTCTCCCACGCCTTCAGAAACCGATCTCTCGTCATCGTCACTGTCTGATCGACCCCCTGCTCTTTCATGGAAGTCATAATAGATGCCTCAAAATCGCAGGGTCTAATCGCCTGAAAAGCCGACAAATCATTACACACATTGAGCGCCAGACCATGAAATGAAATCCAGTGGCGAACCGCGATTCCGATACTGGCTATCTTTCGTTTCTTGGGCCCAGCAGCTTTCGGCTCAATCCAAACGCCCGTCGTTTCCCCTCGTGTTGCCTCGAGACCACTTCTGACAAGCATATCTATCGTGAGATCCTCGAGTCCTCTCAAAAGATTTCTCAAACCTTTCCAACGATCTTGAACTTTCGTCAAAGGATAAACAACAAGCTGCCCCGGCTGATGAAGTGTAAAATCCCCTCCTCGTTCAATGGAGAATACAGGAAAACGTCCGGACAAAAGATTGCCTTGTCGTGCACGTCGCCCCGCCGTAACCGCAAGCTCATGCTCGCAAAACAAAAGGGTCTCTGGCATTCGATGGCAGTGAATCTCCTCTACGAGATATTTCTGCAATTCCCAAATCTGAGAATACGAAAGGCCTGAATCAACTAAATCAAAAGAGACCATCGCCGATACCTTCGTACAGCAGTTGGCTAAATCTCACGCGTGGCCCGATCGCGCCACCTCGCCGACCGCTTTTGTGGGTCGCTGATACACGTGAATGGCATGACCAAAATAAGCATCGGCCGCTTCCATCAAGGCTTCAGGAAATGTGGGATGCGTATGCACCGTGAGTGCTAAATCTTCAACACTGGCGCCCATCTCAATGGCCAAGGCCGCCTCGGCAATAAGATTTCCTGCATCACGACCAACGATATGAACTCCGAGAAGATCGTTTGTTTTCGCATCGCCGACGATTTTACAAAATCCATCGGGCGCTTGATTCGCCAGCGCACGCCCAAGCGCCGCAAAGGGAAACTTCGCCACCTTCACATCGAGCCCCTTCGCTTTAGCTTCCGATTCGGTCACACCAACCGAGGCAATCTCAGGGTCGGTAAATATCGCGGCAGGAATCACACGATAATCCACCGCCGCGTGAGAATCTCCGGCAATATGAGACGCTGCGACCAAGGCTTCGTGAGATGCTCGATGGGCAAGCGCTGGACCCGTCGTCACATCTCCGATGGCATAAATATGAGCTTGCTGCGTTTGAAGTGATTTATTGACGGCGACAAAACCTCGCTCATTGGTTTTTAGACCGGCCTTATCAATGCCGAGGTACTGAGTAAATGGTTTTCGACCCACAGAGACCAAACAGATATCTCCTTCAAACAGGAGTTCCTTACCATCTTTCGCCTGGCCCTTAACGATAACGCCTTTGCCCTTCGTTTCTGCCGATGCAACTTTAAACTCTGTAAATATCTTAGCCCCCCGATGCTCGAGGGATTTTTCTACAACTTTAACAAGATCTATGTCCGTGCCCGGTAGCAATTGGGCCGCATACTCCAGTACGGTTACCTCAGACCCAAGCATCGAATAAAATGAGCCAAGTTCCAAACCAATGACCCCGCCACCCACTAAAACAAGTCGCTTAGGAATCTCCGGCAGATTCAAAGCCTCCTTGCTGGTAATGATTGTTTTGCCGTTTAACTTAAGTCCCGGAAGCGACGCCGACTCTGAGCCACTGGCGATAACAGCCTTCGAGAACTCCAGAGTTTCTTTTTCGCCCCCCTCGTTCATCGTGACCACCAACGTTTTAGGCGATGAAAATTCGGCAGTCCCCATAAACACCTCAATGCCGTGTCGCTTACAGAGTCCGCCGATACCACTGGTTAGTTTATGGACAACAGAATTCTTCCAGGTATTGAGCTTTTTGAAATCTATCGATACTTCTCCGACATTAATGCCCATTTCAGACGCGGGCCCCTTGATCGTTTCATAAAGATGCGCCGCATGAATCAAGGCCTTTGAAGGAATGCAGCCCCAGTTCAAGCAAGTTCCACCGAGAGCATCTCGATCGATGAGAGCTGTCTTCACACCCAACTGCGCGAGTCGAATGGCGCACACATAGCCTCCTGGGCCTGCCCCTATCACGACCGCATCAAATTTTTTCGCCATAAATATCCTTTCTCTCATTCTGTTCTGACACATCGGCTCTTCTGACATAGAGGGTTGCCTTGCGGATTACATAGTTATCACGCGGGGCCCTCTAAAGAGACTCAACCGAAAGCCATTTTGGCTGGGTTCTCCATATAATCACAAAATAAACGCAGATAACCGGCCGCAATAGCTCCATCTACAATGCGATGGTCACACGTAATATTGGTGAACATCATCGGCCGAGCCACAATGGTGTCTTCCCCATTTTTTTCAACGACCACGGGTCTCTTTTTAATTTGAAACATGCCCAAAATAACGGACTCAGGATAATTAATCACCGGCGTCGCATAAAGACCGCCGATATTACCAGGATTGGTAATGGTAATGGTCGAGCCCGTAAGATCTTGAACGCTCGCCTTGCCCGATCGCGCACGGTCGGCCACCTCTTTAATCTCATTGGCCAGTTGAAAGACATCTTTTTTATCGCAATCACGAACCACGGCAACCATCAAACCCTGATCGGTCTGCACGGAAATACCGTAATGGTAATAGTGCTTCACCACCACTTCGTTGGCCTTGGTATCGAGGGTCGAATTCAAAATCGGAAAATGCTTCAAGGCCGCAATGGAGCCTTTAATAAAAAACGGAAGATACGTAAGTTTAGCGCCACCTTTTTTTGCAACTTCTTGGTTCATTTCATTGCGCAGACGAATCACTTCTGAAAAATCCACTTCGTCAAAATGAGTGAAGTGAACCGCCATGGTATACGACTCCGACAGCCGGTCTGCGATTTTTCGGCGCATGCCTATGAACGGAATACGCTCTTCTAAATGGCTTGTTGCCGATGGTGAACTACTTCGCGACTGAGAAACATCTAATGTATGAGAATTGTTATCGGCCGAAGGAACCAACGATAAAGACGACGCTCGCCCTACAGCGCGCCCCACTTGAAATGCCGTTTCAAGATCGGACTTTAAAATTCGACCGCGTTCGCCCGAACCCGTAATACTCTGCAAATCGACGTTCTGCTCACGAGCCAGTTTACGAATCGCTGGCGACGCGAGAACTCGAGTGTCACCAGATCGCACTTGCTCCGGAACTTGCTTCGAAGCTGCACTTGCTGAAGCTTGGGTCGGCGAACCAACCCCAGGCAGCGCATCAGCCTTGTTGACAGAGCCGCTAGGCCTGGCGCCGGAGCTCTCTTCGGCGCGAGATTTTCCCACCGTAGCAGCCGATGACTCTTCGATATCGATCAGCGGCGCCCCTACTTTGGCAAGTTGTCCTGGCTGATAATAGAGCTTCGTCACTCGACCCGATCGCGGCGCTGGCACCTCGACGGTCGCTTTGTCGGTCATAATCTCCACCATGGTGGAGTCCGCCTTAATATCATCGCCCTCTTTCACGCGCCATGAAATCACTTCACCTTCACTTAAACCTTCGCCCAATTCGGGTAACTTAAAGATGGCCATAATTCTGTTTCGACTCCTTCACATAACGTTGGGTAAAAAATTCTGCCGCTCGATAGGAACTTCTCACCATGGGCCCGGCAGCCACAAACGCAAAACCCATCTCCAACCCTCGCTCTTCTAATTCTTTAAATTCATCGGGATGCCAATAACGAACTACCGGATGATGATTCTTTGAGGGCTGCAAATATTGACCGAGAGTAAGAATAGTCACGTCGACCGAGCGCAACTCCGCCATAGCCTCGAGCACCTCCTCGCGCGTTTCACCCAGGCCAAGCATCACCGACGATTTTGTAACGACAGTCGGCGACAGATCGCGAGACTGCTTGTGATACGCAAGCGATACCGCGTGACGGCAGCGCCTATCCCGCACCTGCGGAACCAGCCGAGAGACGGTCTCTATATTATGCGCTAGAACATCCACCCCAGCATCCAATAAGCGCTGAATAGAATCTCTCTGCGTACGCCGAAAATCGGGCGTGAGAGTTTCCACCAAAACACCGGGGTTCTCAGTTTTGATAGATGCCACCGTTGCGGCAAAATGCGCAGACCCCTCGTCGTCGAGCTCATCACGATTCACCGACGTTAGAACAATATAGGAGAGCCCCAGAGTCTTCACACTCTGAGCGATTTTTTGAGGTTCTTCGGCGTCTAGTGGTGTGGGCAGCCCAGTCTTCACATGGCAAAATCGACAGGCTCGGGTGCAAATTTCTCCCATCAACATGAAGGTGGCCGTGCCCGCATTCCAGCACTCGTAAATATTAGGACATCGCGCCTCTCGACAGACCGTTGCCAAACCATGATCTTTTACAAGGCCTTCTATTTTTTGGTAACGATCGCCTTCTTCAAGACGAACTCTGAACCAGTCCGGTTTCTTCGCAGCGACGGGCGCCGTCTCAGGTAAATTCTGAAATGGCTTGGGCGGTCTTGGCACAGCTCATCTAAGCATGGAGCCAGAGGCCGATCCAGCAATCATTTACCCGAATAGAGGGAGCCATCGTGTCAGCAACGGGGAAACGATATCGATGAAAGGTCTTAAGCAGCGAAAGGCGCTTTTCCTGCGATTCGCCGGTTATTTATTTGCCGTCGGGCCCGGGTATTCTCTTAATGCGGAGCTCTGTGATGGAATACATGGAATTCTTAGAGGCAGATAAGTTGGATTTCTTCGAGTTGGTAAAGCCACCGAAGGGAGCTAAAAGAGTGGCATCCACTAGTGAGTCCGATGTATAGGCAGCAATCACAGCCTCGTACAAAGGGCTTTCAATGTTACGTTTATTTAACTGAGCTTTTAGCGACCCAAAATCACCCAACGAATCGTGAGTGGGCTCAAATACCACCTCAATAGAAGCCCCTTTGACTTCAATAATCGCGACTTTGTAGTTATTTAAATCCAATGACAGTGGAGTTGCAAACGAGACAGTGGACACTACCATGCTGGTTAGTAAAACGATGAAGCTTAGTGCAAATTTCATAAATCATTCCTTACTTAGCGTGTTACGGTTTCACGAAGTATCTATCTCAAGAAGCCGCCGCTAACGACGTCTCTAATGGAATACTTCGATATCTGAGAGGCTACCTAGCGCATCGAAACTCAATTGGAATGGCCCCTTTTTTTTGCCGAGTCCTCGCTTTTAAAACCTTGAGTTTACACAGCGCGAAACTCATAGCACAACCCTTTGGGGCCAAGACCCTGATTTTTGAAGGTTAATCGGAGCTCTTTGATTCGCGCGCTCAGTTCTTAGGGAATGAGGTTAAATTTCGGGGCCAAGTTTTGACCAGTAGTCATTAGATCTTGTTGGCCATATAGCCATACCGCATTGACCATATAGGCATACTGTGAGATGCTAGGCCTGTGAAAACGACGGTAAACTTGCCCCCTTCTTTGATGGCCAGGGCCAAGCGGCACGCTTTGGAGCATGGTCTCACTCTGAAGGAAGTTATCGAGAGAGGGATTCATCTGGTGCTTTCTAAGAGAGAGATTTCCAGAGATTTTAAACTGAAAGATTTTAGCGTTGCGGGAAATGGCCTTCAGCCTGGGGTGTCTCTCTCGGATTGGGATTCGATTCGAAAGGAAATTTATAAGGGACGGGGCGAGTGATTGCCGTCGACACCAATATTCTTGTTTATGCTCATCGAAAAGACTCCGAGTGGCATAAAAAAGCTGCCTCTAGACTCAAAGAATTGGCAGAATCTCGAGATTCATGGGGCATTCCATTTCCTTGCCTCCATGAGTTTTATTCTATCGTCACGCATCCCAAGATATTTTCGCCCCCCTCTTCGAGCAAGGAGGCCATGACACAAATTGATGAATGGTTAAGAAGTCCCAGCATCTTAACGCCGTCGGAGGGAAAGCACTATTGGACAATTTTAAAGAGCCTTTTGTCAGAGGGAAAAATCACAGGACCTCTCGTTCACGATGCGCGAGTGGTAGCCATTTGTATAGAATCGGGATTCTCTGAATTATGGTCTGCAGATCGCGATTTTTCTCGATTTTCAATTCGGGTCAGGAACCCTTTGATTCAATAAAGGCCTGTTTATCCTAACAGCAAAAGCCAGACACCCGCTACCACGCCGATTACGCCCAAGATCTTGCGCCCATTGAAGATCTCACGTCCGAGCAGCAGGGCCATCGGAACAGAGATTGCCGGCGCCACTGAGGTTAGCACGGCGCCAACCGCTAGACTTGAATGACTTAAGCCATAGACATAGAGAAAAGGGCCACCGATACTTTCGACCGCTATCACGGGTAAATTTTTTAGCAGTTCTCTTCGCTCAAAAAGTCGAAAGCTTTTGAGGCCGTGCATCAACAAGCCCACCAGCGGACAAAGAAAGAACGCCATTCCCAATCGAAGTGCATTCACAAAGAAGGCATCGAGACTCACGCCCACTTTCGCAATGGCCACCGAATTTGAAGCCCAGAAAAATGATGTCATGAGCGCAAGAAATACACCGAAACCCATCCCACTTGTATTAGGTAGAAAACGTCGCTTCTTCGGAATATCCTGCAGTCGCGGTGTCGGCGGAATAAGCGCCTGGGAGCGGCGATCTGAGAGAATGACCGTCATGCTACCGGTAATGACAATCAAAATTCCGACGATTTGAACGACTGAAAGAGCTTCACCTCTAAACAGAACGCCCCCCAAGGCAGACCAGAGAGGATAAACAGAGGCAATCGCCAGTGCGCCTGGCCCACCCATTCGTTTACTAGCCATCAAGAACAAAGAGTCGCCAAAGGCATAGCTCGAGAAAACGGCCAACAGGGCCCAATTTATTTGTTCCGTACCCAGCGATTGCCACTGCTCTTCGAAATTTCCACGAAAAAAAACTACCGCGATCAAAAAAAATGGCAGGCCTACAAGTATGCGGTAGAAATTTACGATATAAGCGGGATATCTCTCAGAGAGCTTAGAGTACGCCAGCACACCTATGGCCCAAGTGAACGAGGCCCCGAACGCAGCCAATGGTCCCCAGGCGCTAAAACTCTCTACAGGTGACTGATCCATCTAGACTGACTCTTCTCTAACCATTGCTCGAGTCAAAATATCACAACAACGGCACGGCTCATATTATCAGCGGCATCATTTTCGTGATCTCTTAAAACAGGCACTCGCCACGGCGCAGCAATATTAGTAGACGGCTGCTACTCTGTATGACCCTAAGCACTATAATTCCAGAAGCTCTACTAGAGCATCTTTCCAATAGAGAGCTCTCGTTGACCCTATTTGTTGGTTATTCTTATCGAGGGATACAAGAAAACGGTCGGCCCGAGCATCCGTGTCTTTTCCAAGCGTTTCTAGTGATTTTACGTCTGCAGGAGTGATTTTCTCTTTACTCTTTACTTCAATCATCGCTCGAGGCTTCCCGGGTCGGTCGATGATTAAATCAATCTCTACGTCTTCCTTGGTTCGCAAGTACGAGAAGCGCCAATCGAGTCTCTTGTAGGAGGCCCCTTTCACAAGTTCCATAACAATGAAATGTTCGAAAGCATCTCCGAACGCCGATGTTCTGGGTACAAGCTTGCTGACCAAGGTACGATCGAGAGATCGCTTCACTCCGTTATCAAATAGGAAAAACTTTGGGGCACTACGTTGGGCCTTGCGAACAGATTCATGAAACGATGGAAGCTCGACGCCAAGATGAGTATCTTCCAAAATTTCATAGTAAGACGCGATAGTCATATCGTCCACGCCCACATCACGGGCTATGGCAGAACGATTCACAATTTTTCCACTCTTTTGAGCCGAGACTTCGAGAAAACGACGAAATGGGGCAATCTTGCGTACCCACTGTTCGAGTTGAATCTCTTTCTCGACGTAAGTAAGCACATACGCTCTTAAAAACTCTTCCGCATGTTCATCGCTTTGTGACAAATACGCCTGCGGCAAAAGGCCTCTTTCCAAAGCTCGGCCTAAATGAAATGACTCACCCAATTCAAAACTTGAGAATGGAAAGAGCTGATAGACAACAGCACGACCGGCCAAAAGATTGACTCCCGCTTGCTTGAGTCGCCTCGCGCTGGAGCCTGTCAGAATAAATACTCGATTCTCTTTGACGATGAGTTGGTGAACAATATCCAAAAGGTTGGGTGTTTTCTGAACTTCATCCACGTAAATAATCTTTTTTAGATTTTCCTTTTCGAGAATCTGTCGACGAAAAAGATCGGGATCCATCATCAGATCATCCGCAACCTTGGGATTTAAAAGGTCATAGGTTAAAACCTCCGAACTTTGGCTTGATAGAAAATGCTCAATGAATGTCGTCTTCCCAGTGCCCCGGGCTCCAAACAGAAAAAAGCTCTGATTTCTCAGTGGTTTAAGAAGCCTTCCTATCATACTCGTAATTTTAACGCTTTTTACCGATTATGATCAACCCCACTGCTTCGGCATTAGCGAAACAAAGCCTCTCTTTACGTAACTTCATGAATTCACAGGGAAACCTTGATTAAGAAACCATATCCCCTATGCGACGAGCATCCGGTTTGGCTGATCGCTTAACTGAGTCATTGCGCAGATGCCGCGAGACGCTCTTCGGCTCGAGACGTCATTATTTCTAGCGCCTGGTGAATTAGTTTCTTATTAGGAGAGTCTCCGCCAGTTGACAGTAACCGTATGATGCGAGGCTGATCATAGGTAACAAGAAGCATCGCTACTTCTAGCCTATCCCCAAGGACAGCAGGATATACTTTCTTATTTTTTTTGACAGCTGAAGGAATGGGTGTCGTGAGAATGGTCTCGAGATTGTTTAAGATCTCCTGCCTCCAAGGATTCTCTTGATACTCAAGAGCCGCCGATAAAAAATCGACCGCGTAGATTCTTTGATCCACCTTCTCGGGGGTTAAGTCGTGAGTCAAAATCTGCTGGCTGCGTCCAATCAAGGCGGGATGCGAAAGTAGCTCCTGGTACTGGGCTTTGGCCTCTGCAGATCTCAGTGCAAGATAGTGCAACTTGAAAAACGGATGAAAGAGCGGATCCGATTTTTTCCAGTCAGGTTCTCGCGCAGAAACCACCGAATTAGCCGTTTCAATTTCCGTATTTTCTTCTACGGTACGTGCTCGAGGTGCCTCCCTCATCATGGGAGTCGTTGCTTCAGGTCTTAGTGTCGGCTGTGGGCCAGACCCTGCCATAGCTTTCTTAATTGCCATCGGCTGAGCCCGACTGTCATGTGACTCTGGAGCCCAAAGACGCGCAAATAAAATAATGCCAATCGCCAACAGACCAAGACCTGTAAGCCAATAAGCGATTTTAGAAGAAGAATTTATGTTTTTCATGGCTTCACCACAAAGCCTGATCTCTCGAGGATCCTCATTTTCTGTTTTGAGTCTCGGCACGGCTGATCACTTTGACAAAAGAGTTGATTCACGAGGGGCGAAACAATGCTGTCATAAATTTCTCCACGTTTTTTTATGAGCTCCTGAATATGGGCTTTCAGTGGCTCCTCAATTGTCGAAGTTCTTAAAGCGTTCTCGTAAAGCAGCAATAAGCGCTCCGATTTCTCAAGATCGACCACACCTCCAGATCTCACATCAATAACCTTTCCCTCAGGAAAAGAGGCTCCAATTAAAAGAGCCAAGCGTATTTCTTCAGCATTTCGCTGAGGAAATTTTTCAAACAACGTGGAAGCTGCCGCGGTAACTCGAGGCGCAGCGAACGACGATCCTACTTCTGAGCCATCCACAGAAGTGCCCAGTGCCGCGATATCTGAAAATCGGTAGCTAGAGTCAGCCATGAAATCGCCACTTTGATCCACGGCAGAAACCTTCAGAAGCGTGGGAAAATTACCCAAATTCTGAGGGCAGCTATAATCTCCTGCTTTCATTGACTTCGTATTGCCCGCCGCTACAACCCAGAGAAATGGGGAGTCGTTCACAATGGGACCTACTGTCGCTTTGCAGACTGATTCATCTACCGACTGAGTTATGGAGACATTTACGGAGCGAATACCTCGCTTATAGAGCGCGGCCTTTGCGGCATGAATACGCTCAAAGCAAGCACTACGCGAAAACGTAGCAATTTTTGATTCGCCTTTCAAAGACGAGAAAACATCCGCAACCAAATTACCATGCTCTCCCGAATAGTAAATTGCATCTCCCGTAACTCGCCAGCTAACTCTCTCGTCTAACCACTCACGAAAATTGCCCCTTTCGTTTTCAAGCCAGCCGCTTAAGGAGCCTTTAAGAGATTCTCCATCTTCTGATTTATATCGGTAGGGTCCATAGAGAATCTTCTCTTTTAACGGGGCATTAAAATCGAAATCGTCACAAAATGCTGCAGATACTTTAGTCTCATTCTCCAACTGGCTGGTTCGCGTGTCTGAATCTTCAATATCCAGCTCTCGATCAAAGGTCTCCATATTGAGAGAACGCAAGTTTCGATCCGTGAGCCAGGGCAACACGATAACTCTCTTTTGAGGAAGAGAGATTTTTTTCCAATGAATCAAAACCATAGACGCAAGATCTGAAAAGTTAAGAAATATCGTAGCAATGGCATTTCCCGACTCTCGTTCGAGAATCTCCAGTCGTGAATTTACGTTTTGGAATGAAATATATTGTCGCTTCCACTGCATCGTAAGATTGCCGGGAACATCTTCGATGTTCTGCTCGAGTTCACAGTATCGATAGCAAGCCTGACGAAACGGAGTATTAATAAACTGAGGCTGAAATCCCTGAGTCCTAACGCTATCCAGATAAAAATGGTATGCGTCCGATACAATGGCCTGCGTCGCGGCCATAGATGCGAGGGGATAATCTAGATCGAATTTTCTATACTTAAGCTGAAGGTTAATGCCCATGTGTAGCATATTTAGACGCTCTCGAGATTCAGAGGACGTGTCGAAAATATCCTCGTGCTCAGCCAATCGAAAGTCCCTTAGGTTAAGACCATTTTGATCTCCCAGAGCAATGGGTAAAAGTTCAGGATCTTCTTCATAGAGGTATTGAGGTTCCCAGTTTGAGCCATTGGAGTCTGATTCTGTGAAAGCCTTATCAAGTCGGTAGGCTTGGTTAAGTTGTCGAATGGTATTTACTTGAATATTGAGGTGATCAAAGAGCTTTAAGTGCCCTAGGCCCGAATGAACCTCTAGTAAACTGGAAGCTGGGCCGGAAGCGATTTGATTTGAAAACGGTAAAACGCCCCCTCGATCAAAGAAACGCGACATCGTATCCCACAGCCGACAAGAGTCGTCCTCACTGCCTAATGATCTAATCCTGGTCTGAGTATTCACTCCATAAGCCGTAGGTTTCCTGGCAAATAACGCGCCAGATTCAAACTCTTGCATGGAACTACAGACACCTTGTTGCCGATGCCTATCTACAACAAAAGATTTTCCCGCTTCTTCACAGCGACAACGTTTATAGAAATCATCGTATGTGGCTCCCTCACTATTCATACAGAGGAGTCTCAGTTCATTGATCGCCTGCGCGGCCGTCGGCAATATGCCGAAGTCAGAATAAAGAGCTTCGACATGTTTTATTGGAATATCTTGAACCGGCGACTTAGGGGCGCTCGCAGAGGGTTGTGAGGAACTCTCACAACCCATCAAAGCAAGACCCAGCCAGAGACTATTCCAAAAAGGTGCAAAAGGCTGGTAAGTTTTCATACGTCTCCTTATTTTGAATCTGCGAACAAGGCAAGATGGTCTCTAAATAGTCGTCGGTTGAGCAGCTGACTTTCTTGTTCTTGAAATAAAATAGACCCATTTAAAAGACCATTAGCGACAACAATATTTTCCGTCGGTTCCCGTGATTTCAAACTGATATTATGAACTTTACCAAAGTAATCGACGTCTCTAATGGTTTCAATGCGCTCAGGCTTGCCAGAAACATTCACTAGATAATCTCCCATTTTTAAAGAATCAGCTCTCACCATTTCACCCGATGGAACTAAAAGCGGATGGTTCTGAGTTACTTTTAGACTGAGCCCGCTAGCTGTTGTGATCTCTTTTAGCTCATGCTGCGTGTCTTCCAAGCTAGAAACTAAGTGTTTCACACCTTGAGAAGCCCATTGAGGTTTTTCAAGACTAGACTGAGAAGCAAGCGTCACAGCTTGAGTTTGGCCGTCGCCCTCCATTTGAGAAACGGGCCGATACCCCTGAGGAGTAAGAATGTTTTCATCGGGAGCATAACAGCCTGCCGCGCAAATTGAGGCCACATAATAGCCTTCGGGAATATTACATTCTGCTTTAGAATCAGTAGGCGCTGTATATTTCGGGTCAGGCCGATCGAAGTACTTTTTGCCATCTTTCTCTGTGAGACGCATAAAAGTGACGTACAAGTTGCGACCGTTAAAATTATCACCAAGAATTGAATCTAGCATTTCAGCGGTGCTTTGGTTCTGATGGGGAATACATCGTTTTGCCCAAAGCATCCGCTCTTTAGCCTGTGCATCATTGAGGCTGTCTGCTTCGCATCTCTTAGGCTCTCTCAAATAATTAGCTTTTCGCGCTTCATCATTCTTCTTTTTCTCCGCTTCTTCATTTTGCCTAAGTATTTCATTATTCTTCGCGACGGGTAGAAGAAAATCATAAATCGCCTGATTAATCATGCCAGAATCGAGACATTTCTTTAAAGTCTGGGTATCTCGCATGCACTCTTCATTGGTTGAGGGGGTTTTTATTTCATCGGCATGCGCTGCCGTTCCAAGGCCAATCAGCCCACACATGAGGCCTGCCTTTAGTATCCATTTTCGTTTCATTTCAAATCTCCTTCTAAAAGTTTGTTCTTTGAAAACCAATGTTCATGCCACACACGCGGCGAAGAACATTTGGGTTTACTTTCTCAGGGGCAAGCTATTGCAAAGGATATGCCGAGAGAGAATTCGATTTAAAGTCACACTGGCGATAAATTCTTCGTTATTGCTGTTGGTGAAACCCTACATGTCGGCGAAAAACAACAGATGAAAATATTCGAGGACTGAGGTGGTTAGATCCAGGGAAAAAGTTGTTTAGGAAGAATTTTTATGCCAAATTCTCCAACACGACTTTGGATGACTAGATCTTGATAATACGTTGTCACAAGGACTACCGATGATCCTAAATTGAAAGAACGAACTAGGTCTAACCCAGAAATCCGCTCGTTTCTCAGTTGATAGTCGACCAAAAACATCACCTGCTTATGCTGTAAGGCTGGGAGAATAGCTGCCAGCTCGGCAGAGCTTTTGGCATTTAAAATAGTGCTACCTCCCAGTTTGGTTTGCCAAAAAGCATGAACAGAGTCGTCATCGTCTACAACACAAATGGTAGGCTTCTGAACGACGTCGATCTTTTCTAACAGCCAGGCAGGACCATTAGATCGAGGAATTGAGAGACATACTCTTGTTCCATTGCCAAGCGATGATTCGATCAGGAGACTACCACCACAGGCTTTTAGTACTTCCTGAGCATAAGATAATCCCAAACCACTGCCATTACTCTTACCAAACGAAAAACCTTTTTTGCCAATATGCCCGATCAAATCTTTCGGAATTCCTGGGCCCGTGTCGGCAATCGAAATATGGGTTGTTCGATCATCACTTTTGCACTCGATGTGAATTGATTTTATTTTCACGTCGGCCATCGCCTCCACAGCATTGTTCAAAATATTTGATAAGGCTCTTTTGAAGGTTGGTGGATGGATTAGAGCACAAACCGAGAATGGGCCTTCGACAAGTTCAACATTTATATCTAACTCAGGGGTTTCTTTCGATCTGGCTCGAATCTCTTCCACTAAATCAGTAACTAGCGCAAGAATAGGTATCGACATCAACGAGTTGTCAACACTGGAAGCAGGTCCCGAAATTTCGACGTGTTGTAAATTACTTAAATCTCCAACAATCTCAGAAACTCGAGCAATTGCTGTGTTCAATAAGTTTCGCAAGTCTTCATCCGGAAACGAGCGAGCCCTTAAAGAAACAATGCTCAGCGCTGACAACGGCGAGCGAATATCATGAGCCACTTGTGTCGCTAAACTATAGATGGCCTTCGATCTTGACAGTTCCAGCTCGGCTCTGGATGAAGCATTAATTCGATTGATCAGAGTTGAATATACCTCTCCGAGATGCCAAAGCTCTTCCGGAGCTCTTTCTTTCGATAAAGGATTTTTGATGGTGATCTCGGAGGCGTTATTCAGATTTGCCATGGTCGCCTGAAGCTCCAAAAGAGGAGCTATTAACAGCCCCTTAAACGATAAAAGCGAGCGAATGGCTAGATGGTTTAAAATAAAAAATATCAAGACTGCCAACGAAAGTCCGATAAAAACCGATAAAAGAGCGGCGGAATAAGTGAGCTTGCCGGCAACAACAAGATAACCTAGAAATTGATTCGCTACTCGAAGCTCTCGAACTACGGTATGATCGCCTATTAAAAACTGAAAATAATTCTTTTTAGAATTCTGATCTACTTTAACCACGAGGGCTTCTTCCCCCAATACGACATGACCGGAACGGTCTATAATGGCAAAAGTGATTCTCGAAGACGTAGAACTCTGCGCGTTCAACGCCTCAATATTCCCCTGTAACGAAAAACTATTTCCAATGAATAAGTTTTCCTCTATCGCTAGTAGATTTTCTTGGAGCCATAAATCCAGTCTATTGATCACGAGTTGAAACTGAAATGTCTGAATAGCAACGCCGATTGAGAAGCCTAACAAACACGAAAAGAGAACAAAAACGCGCTTTAAACTAGCCACACGACTCGCAAAAAGCTCTTCTAAACTATTCGATTGGTTATTGCGGGCGGCCAACCTTAAAAGCCCCTTCATAAACAGCTCCTATCACAGACGTCTTGGCCCCATCGAGGCGATGAATAACCACCGGGCGATCCATTATTTGACGCTCATTCGACAAGTTAAAACCCGTGTGACCCGTTGTTAAATCGTATTTCAGAGCTCTCAGAGATTGAGCTATTTTCTCTGACGTTGGCTCACGAATAGAGCGAAGAGCTTCCCAAAGAACTTTCATCGCATCAAACATCAAAGCCTGGCCTATGCCAGGCTCGCGTCCTGGAAAAACCTTTTTGAACGCCTTCAAGAAGCTTTGATTGCCGGGGCTAATTATCTGAGGACTCCAATGATGAGTATAAAAGGATTTAATCGACATTTCGCCCTTAAGAAAGGCATTAATAATATCTTTTCCTCCCCAACCATCTGTTCCTAGAAAGAGCGGTTTCGACTGTAAATCTTTCAACTCTTGTAGAAGGCGTGCGATTCCCACGGCATAGTCTGGAACAAAGACAATGTCCGGCTTCCATTGTTCTATGAAAAGGCGAATGTCAGATAGGTGCCGCCCCTTGTCATTATACGAAAGAACCTTAGTAAGTAGAGTGGCCGGAATCGCATCCAGAAAATGTTTCGCGAGACCCGACGAGTACGCTAAGTCTTCATTTTGAAGAATCAAAACTTTCTTTCCCAAGTTTTGCGACGTTAAGTATTCGACAAGCACCCTCGCCTGCTTACTGTCGGAAAAACATATCTGGAATGAGAATTTACGATCTCGTGTAATATCATCGTGAGTGGCAAGAGGCGTAATAAAAACAATTTTCTCCTGCTCTGCCACACGGGCCGCTGCGAGCGCCTGATTGCTCTTAGATACGCCCAGCACAATTCGAACGCCCTGCTTCTTTTGCTCTAAAACGGCAGAAACTGTTTCAGTTATGCTTGATTTAACGTCGACTGGAGTCACCTTTAATTTCATGCGAGCCGCAGGAAATGCCTCAAAAAAAACCGACAACCCCTCTTGAAGCCGAAGCGGGGTGATGGGATCATTTCCAGTAAAATTCTCGAGAAAAGCGAGACTCACGGGCTTCGCAAACGAAACATCCGCCCCGGGTAGCAAGATCACCCCATATAGCACAATCCAAAAAAGCGATTTTAATACGTGATTCATGCATCCTTCTTTCTAAAATGTAAGTAAGTCTGACTACCCCCAGCGGGTCGTTCATGACCATGAGTTATTTGAATCAACGTCCAATACGGTGCCGTCTCATGCAATAGGGACTCCACCGAAAAGGTCCAATAGAGGCCCATAATTCTAGAATCATGGGGGGCCGGCATCAGGTGAGCTATTGGTGAGACCTCAAGAGACCTTATGCCAACAATAATCTCACCCTGCGGCTTTAAAACACGAGCCATATGTTGATAAGCACTTTTACGTGAATCAGGATTAAGAATCGAACCCAAGCCGTTCTCTAAAAAAAATATCCGATCAAAGTGACCGGAAGGAAGTTGCGAGTTAACAATCGTATCTTGCATATATGTAGCCTTCGTAAGCGATTGAAGCTGACGCGGAGGAACGGGAAAAAGATCGGTCAGAGTCAGGTGGGAGCAAAAACTTTGAAGAAAAGCTGAAAGGCGGCCGTTACCGCAACCCACCTCTAACAGAGATTCGCACGGCGAGAGCTTTTGTATCAAATCACATTCGTCCGCCGATAGGCTTCGATGTCGTGCGGCTCCTAACCCGCCCCAGGCAAATGAATTATACTGGAAAATCATGAACTCATAAGACTCCCAAGAAAATGCGTCGGACAGTGGAACTGCATAGCCTCTGCCTATACGTTGGTCATCGCACATCAATTGCTGTAAATGGTTTTTCAAAGAGCTAGTTTCATAGAACGGATAGTCGTGCAGCATACAAGTTCCACGGTCTAAAAGATGAAACAAAGGAGCATCATGCGGAAGCGTCTCATAATCTCGAAATACAATTGATTGAGATTCTTTCCCCGAAAGAGGCGGTTCTCCCAAAAGAGCATGCCCTGCGAGGAAGAGGGGAAAAGAACTGGCACCTGCTTCATGTTCATATCGCGAATCAATTTGCCAATTGCCCTCATTGGCAGTCAATCGCATGACGACATTCGCCTGGTCCAATTTATCTTGTGGGCGCACCTCGATACAATCGTAATAGGAAGGGAAAGTCTGAATCTGCTGATCCCCTAAAAAACGAACGGCTATAAATTCTTGCGAGCTCACATCAACGATGCAAGCACAGTCCGAAGAACTTTTAAAGATCGACAACCAGATATCGCTCGATTCTGCCACAAGGGTCTGCTGAGACGAGAAAATACAACCCTCTATGTCGGTAAAAAACAACATGTAGAAAAAAAACGACAGGGCGATGCTCGTATAATCCCAGAACACGGCGATTTAGTGTGGCATATCTTTTGCTCATGCAAGATCTCGTATGAAAACAACACATCAATTTTATAAGCTTTTGTTTTTTGGAATGGTGCTTTGTACTTCTCACAGTTCCGCCTGGGGCGACGTGGTTGACGATGCACCCATTACATTTCACCCTTATGATAAACTTGAGTCTGATTATGAGTGTCACGACGAACAGAGCATCGTCAGGCTCTGTTTCGAAAAAAGCGGCTTTGAGAAACGAGAGACTACCCTTCTCGGTCGCGCAGTTCTTCAAATTATTGGCGCGCTTGTTTTAGATCCTAAGCCTCTGGAAGCTTGTTCATCGCCCTTGAAACCTCAATTTCAAAAGGCTCTAAACCAACTTACAGATTTCTTTAGAATTGCACCCAGCTCGGATGCTTCGAGAAACACCGACTTGGGAAGCCGCCTACCTTTGGTGGTCTTTAGTCGCTTCCGAAAAGATCTACCTAAATCTTCAGTCTATGCGAACGATCTTACCTTCGCATTCTCTGGTTTCGTAGAGGCGGTTCATTTATCGACAAAGCCCTATCTATCTGTAGGCATCAACCGAAGTTTTTCAGCGCAAGATGCCATACTTGGCAGTAATACTCCCCTTTGGGCCTCAATTCTTACCCTCGCATTTATGAAAAATATGGCCTTGCTAGAAAATGACGCTATCTGGAACTCCCCATCCCATCACTTAGCTCAATGTCTCATGTATCGCGGCAATATTCCACCATCGCATGCCTTGGTGACATTTAAGGAGGAACTCTAATGACCACGATTACAAGAATCATTATGACCTGTTTGCTCTCAATCACTTTAGTGGAGCAAGCCGATGCACGCTTTCCCAGTCAACGACCACTTCCGAAACGATTGAAAGAAGAGCAGCCCGACTATCTTGTAAGACGGGATGAAGAGTTTCATAATCAATTCTTTCTTGCACCGCGCCGATTCTTTGTAACGAAACAGACCATCAACGAAGATCAAACCAAAGATCTGAACTGTGTCTTCTTAGATAACTTCATGGCGGCCATGAACAGCATCTCAGAAGCTCTTCGACGCCTGGCGAGTTCAACACTAGAGCAAGCTCGCTTTATCGAGAACGAAATGAGGTCCATTGCGAACGAGAAAGAACGATTGGAGACAGAACGACAGAATATTGAACGAGAACTCCTGATCGCTTCAGAGTCTGATAAACCACGATGGGAGAAGGCCAAGACTGATAATAAAGAAGCGCTGGTCCTAGCCGAGAAGAAACTGCAAAGTACATCTCTTAGACAGAAAGAGCTTGAAAGTTTGGCACTTTCAGCAGATCTAGACATTCAACGACGTCTTGAAACCTTAAATCAAATTCATCCGCAGATTCATCAGCCAGTGGCACAACTGAGAATATCGTTGGAAGCGCCCGACGCCTTTTCAAGAAATGATCAGTTGAGAGCGGCGTTTGGTTTTGATCAGCAAGATCTTCTCTCAGTCAGTGATATCATAAGTCTATCGTTACGCCCTACAACCGAGATTGACCGTAGAGAAAATGCGGACGATGCTGCTGATCGCAGAACCTATGATCGAGCGTTCAGACCCTACTGGTCGGTGGAGAGCTTTAGCTTTGATTCTACTTTGTTAAGTATCGAAAACTACGGAACAGAGCTTTTGAAGGTTCGTGATTTTCCCCGGCGCATCGATTATGAGCGAACCCTCTCATTAAAGAATTACTGCCATATTAAAAGTCGAAATCCGAATCTGGGCTCCGACCTCGTGGAAGCCCTGGGTATCTCCTATCAGATTCCTCTGTGGATCGATTCTGGAAATGCCCGATTTAACGGGACGCGTCTCTTTAGTCATTCCAAGCGCCTCACACCAAGAAAATATGAGCGATTCTTGGCCTGGGAGGGTGTGGACGACCTTCAACCCTTTGACGAAATGGATCTTGGCGACCCTCTGCGCTTTTCGGGTGAAGGCCGTTTGGGCTTTCAAACTGTATTGATGGATATCGACATAAAAAAGAAGGAGACAAGTGATGCCCTCTAAAAACTGGATGATAAGCTTTCAACTCGCTCTCTGCATAATGACTTGGAGTGGAACTTACAAGACTGAGCTCATGGCACAAGAGAGTGCCAAGAAACCCATCGTGCGACTTGATAGAAGTCTATTGAAGGCCTATTGGCGTTTTCCAGTCACGGCACGACTGCAGGTGATGGATTCGTGGATTGAAGTTGCGCAGTGCGAAGAAGACTCTTCGGAATGTTCACTTATCGTCGAGATTATTCCACTGCGAAAGCTGCTCGCACGAGGAACATTCAATGTTCGTTGGAGTGGAGATCGATCCGTGGCCCTCACATTCTTAGATAAAAGCTACGGTACGGAGCCCGTTACCATAGCGAGTCAGACATTTTCTCATTTTTGGTTTGCTCGCAGCGAGCTATGTGCTTTTCAGGCGCAAAAGCCCGAGTGCTTTTATCAACTGGAACTCGAAGAAAAAAGCCGGAGTTTTCGACTCAATGTTTACTTTAAGAAAGAAGGAGATCAACCATGAACCGAATAATTGTCACCAAAACAAAAACTTTTAACCGTTGGCTGCGACTCAGCACCAGCGCCCTAGGGGTCGCAGTACTGCTGAGTAACTCGGTGGTCCACGCACTTCCGACGGCCGATCGTATCGTACCAAATGATATCGTCATTCCAAAGTTGGCCAACGGCCGACTGCTGCCGGTAACCCTCTTTTCGAGTCGAAGAGATTCAAAAGAGATTTATGTACTACCGAATGAGGGCATATTCAAGGGTAAGAAGCAGGCGATGGTTCCTCCGACGACCGATTGTTCGCGGGTCGAATCTGCCATTGGTCAATTGAAGCATTTCGATAAAGATCGAGAAATGCGATTGAAACTATTGGAGCGCGATCGCGATCGACTTGTAGCTGCCGAAGAGAATCTTTATCAACTTTCTTTAGATCTAGGCCGAAAGCAAAAAGAAAAGGCTGCGGTCGATGAGGAGCTAAAACAAGCCAAAGCGGTTCTGGATGCAAAAACACAGGATCTTGCGACTGCTTTAGCGGATTTGAGATCAGCTCAATCAGAGTTGTCAGCCGCTCAACTTGTTGGCGATTCTGCGGCTATTAAAGCTGCCGAAGAGAAAGTAGCAGACGCTAAACGAAACTATGCCATGGCTCAGATTCAGAAGAATAAGGCAGAGACCGAGGCAAATCAAAAACAGTCTTCCAGAAATATGGTGGCGCGGCAGATCGCCGATCTTCAGGGCGAGATCGATGGTTCGGATGAAGCTGCTCAAGAGATTCGCAGACGATATGACGATAGCGAAGCCCGCTTCAATGCATTTGAAGCAAAAATCCTAGCGAATATTCAAACGTTTTTCTCAGATCAAGGTGCCATTGTTCGAATGAATCTAGAGTATGCTCCCAGTGTTTACCTAGAGGCACTTTCTCGCGCCAATCGAGACTATACGTTTACCTATGTGCCCACAGCTGGAGCGGCCGTGAAACTCACCTTCCCTGAGTTCAAGCCAGATTCACTGCTCAACAAGATGCGTGGCAATATGGTCATCACTCAAGAATGGGACTCTGCCGAAAGAGCCTACAGTCAGAATGCATTCTTTAGAGCTCTCTCAGGCCGTGATGATCCCGAGAAAGGCAAAGAAGACGAAACTGAAACACCACTTGAAGATCTGCAAGCACTGGCGATGGCGTATAGCGACAGCCTTTCAGGAGCGCGCTCTCTGACTCTCGTGCTCTCGTCACTTGGCTACTGTGCGCTACAGAAGCCAAGTATAATTGCTAACGAGATTCAAACTGGCTCTGCAGAAACATTCTCGATGTCTCTTTTTATGGCGTATCCCATGCAGTACCATGTCACAGTCAAAGGCGAATATAACCGAACGAAAATCCTTCATGAGGTCTTTAAAAAGAGTAAGTCCTCAAGCTGGTTTGGGTTGCGCAAGAGCGAGAAGCAAGAATTCATTCGCCGAGTAAGCGACCGCGAGCATGTGGACATTAGCGTCGATGGAAATTCTCCTTTAATGGGTCAGGCAGAAACAACCAAGCTCAGAGAAGCCATGGCAACTCAGATCGCCTTCATGGTTGCAAAAGAGCATTTGCAATTCGAGAAGGCACCTGCTCCTCAGTTTGAAAATATGCAATCTCCTAGCGGAGCCTCGCAGGTTGGAAAAATGCTTATGACCGTCAGTAATCCCTGGGCCTTCTGGGGAGGAGTTGCGTTAACAAGCCTCGACTCTATGTTTGGAGGTCGAAGCCAAACCGCCGTCAACGATCAAATCAGCCATGACTGGAAGCAACTTAGCTGGAACGAGCGCTTCTCGCTTCTCCACTCTCATGTCGTGTCGATCGGAGACCTGCGTGAAGCTGAGATCATCAACAGCCGATGAGGATATCGTTAAATGAAAGATTCAAAGATAAACAATCTTAAACTCACCAGACCAATCATATCACTTTATGTGATGGCAGCCCTCTTCGGAGGGCTTGCCTGGTCTCTTTGGCCCATCGACCCCCGTGATACCGACAAAAGCCAAAAACACAATACCGATGAAATTACTCTCTCAACCAGCTCATCGAGTGCAGAAACTCCGTCAGAGTCAGTGTCAGAAATTACCAACCATCCCGCTAATAAGGCGCCGCTTTCAGAAACTCAAGTAAGCGCAGCGAGTTCACTGAAGATACGAGATTTCGAAACAGTTCGTCAAAAAGCTCAACAGTTTCACCTGGCCTCTACGCGATATCAATATCAGCTTTCTCAATTAGAGCGAGATTATCGAGACGGTCGACTACCTCTGAACCAGCTCCTCCAACAACAAGACAAAGTTTTGGAATCGTGGTACCAAAGCCTCCAGGCCTATCGGGAGCCTTGATAGATCTAAAAAGAACTCCGTTTCATTCTGACAATTGCCTCGGTCCACTGCACGCCACCAAGACCAGAAAAGTGTCTGTTGAGGCTGTCTCCCTGGGGATCGCTCACCGATACAATTTCAATCATCGGAAACGCGTCTCTTAAGAATCGTTCTAAATCCTGTCGGGTAAAGAAAATCCAGGAACGTCCTCGATTCCATGTAGGGCCGACGAGAGAAGCATCGACCACCCCGGATTTCTCGCCCTCCTTTGGGCTAAGAAAACTCATATAGCCGACGCCTCCTGGAACAAGCAGATTCAGATGCGCTCCAATTAGCGCTTCAAGATGCTCAAGAGAGCCCGCATGAATAAAAGACGCGCTTGCAAAGAAACCGTGAAATCGCTTCTCAAGGGCGCCGTGCATTATGTCGGCGAAGTCCAATCGTCGTAGATCGGCTGCCAAATTTGCACTCGCTAATTCGCCAGCCGCAAAATCGACAAACCCTTGGCTGCCGTCGTAGCCGGTGACTTCAAAGCCGTTTTCAGCAAAAAAGAGAGTGTCTCGACCCGTACCCATTCCGGCATCAAGAATTCTCCTTTTTGAGTTCCCCTCAGGCTGGGGTAAAGCATCCAAAAAACGCTGCCTTACGGCTGCACGGGCTTCACGCATATTTTCATCCTTTGGCTCGGTTCTGGCGTGATAGGCATCGGGTGTTTCTGACCCTGCGTTCGACTCGCCGCCATAAAAATGTTGGGTAACTAACTTATTGAAGTAAGTGTCATCCATTCCTCTAGGCACACGACCGGTAAATTGTAGGGAGCCATCGGCCATCGTAAATTCCATTAGACGAGCCATTGTTCTAAAGCGTCTCACTGCATCGACGACTCGATCGATCGCTCGAGGAGGCTTCTCACGCGCAGGAATTCTCAAGCCCAAGGTCTCCATGAATTCGTGACTATCAGCCACATTGATTCGGCCGCTGAAAAATTGAAGGGTTTCGGGAATATTGTCTAAGGCGTTTCGACGAAAGGGTCGGAGTTTTTGAGGAACGGCGATGTCATCGCCTACCCAAAAGAGTTTTGAATTTTGCTTGCGACTCACACCGTAGTCGCTCATAAGCGCTACCAACTGTCTTTCGATGGCCTCAAGACTTTCAACTTCGTCAGATGATTGTTGGGCTCCTTTATTTGAATGGTCCTTTAGTTGCGCTACGACTTTATTGGCAACGAAACGAGTCCATGCTTCAGGTGAGAAGTGCTCAGCAGTGATGTCACGAGAATCTTGCGCGACCAATCTTGAAAACGCTGAAATGACCTCATTTTTTTCATCGAGTATAATCATCGCAATTTCGATTGGGGCTACAAAGGTGTTAGGTCCAAAGCCACCTCCATTTGTATCAATGGCAATGAAGACTTTCTTTACCTGGCTTGAGGCTAGAGAGTAGTGAACAGGAAGTCGGCCCGCGGCCTCTAACAAGCTCTTGCAGGCTTGGGTGAGGGCTGATGAACCCGTTACTCCCGTTGCATTCGAAGAAGAGATCCACAAAACCATGGTGATGCCGATCAAGGTCTTTATCATAGGCGGAGTAAAACGCATCCGTTTGAAAGGAGTCAATAATCATTGAGAGGGCTCTTAACACATTGCTAATCATCCGATTCTTGCTTCGACCCTTCGTTTAGAGGATAAATCGGCGGTGGCAAAGTTGGCTTACTCTGGCGGCGAGAGGGTAGATGGTTAATCTACGCTACTTTGTAGTTTTTTATTTAGCTCTCTTTTCGCCTGAATGGGTGGTGGCAAGGCAACTGTTGAACGTCTACACCTACAATGTTGGTCTGACGAAAGTGGCAGGTGTGCCGATAGTTCCCAAGGTGGACGCGCGAATCCCTCTTCAAATTTACTCTTTGAATCGACTGTTGAAGCGCCCGTTCGTACTCTTCCTTCAAGAAGTATTTACATCGCGTGCTTGGAAAACCTACCACCATTGGGCCCAAGAGAAAGGCTATTGGATTGAGAAGAAGAATCGAAAATCCAACGGGTTAGTCATCGTCTCGAGCGAGCCTCTGGGTCGCGCTGAATTTGCCGCCTTTCAGATAGATGAAATTGGAACAACAAGAGGACTTCTACGCTCGCGATTACACCTCGTTCGAACCGAGGTTGATTTATTTAATACCCACACTGCTTTCTCTCAGCGAGGACGCATCAACCCGAAGCACCAGAATCAGCTTTCCACTGTGTCAGACATACTCTATGGCTCGAGATTTCCTTTTATTTTTGGCGGAGATCTCAATATCGGATGCAACCATGCTCTTCTCGAGGAGCTGCCAAAGCATTCAGAGACTCTTTGGGAAGGAGCATTCTTTCAGAAGCTGAAATCTAAATGTCGATGGGCAGGTATTCAAGGTGGGGTGGACGCAACGTTAGAGATAGATAATCCTCATCATGCTCATCCGTGGACGGTTCAATTCATCGTGCGAAAAATGCTGCCATGGCTCCTGTGGGATATGCCGACTACCGACGCCGATCATATACTCGTTGATCGCCGCAGAATGGAAATGATCTCTTATAGTATGGAGCTGCGTGGATCTCGCTTAGATCCAGATAGCCCAACACTTGAACCCACCAGCGATCACTATTGCCGTCACGCTCTAGTTGAGCTGTGATGAGAATAAGGAGGTGCTTAACGACGCGAAGATTGAGGCCTGCCTCAAACCAAACAAAACTGCATTATAGAAAAACTGCCCTGGTAGTCATGACGGTTTGTCTTAGTTGAGGGACCACCAGCGCCTCAAAGCTCTAAGGCGATTCGCAAGTCCTTTGGCAACCTGACCGCTTTCAACGAGGCTCCTCGCCAGATCTTTCTTTCCATGTTTTTCAAGGAAATCGATCAGTGTCCAGTCGAAGCGATTATCAGAAAAATAACTCCATGATTCTTGTTTCACATCATAACCCCATTCAATCCACTGGAGGAGTCGCTCATAGTCTCCAGCCAGTCCAACCGCGCGAAAAGGACTGAGCCTTCCAAAGAAGGGCGCTTCTGAATCAATGACGGAAGTTGTTTCATTGGGAGGCAAAAATCTGTATTCCAGCAGAAGATTGAACCGAGTGGTTGCTATCTGTTGTTCTTCGGAGCTTTTACTATCCCCATATACCACACTTAACATGTCTAACCAGTAAGAGCTGCCAATGCGGCTCGTCCTAGGACGATCGAGGTTCAAACCTTTAGCGGTATTGCGAATGGCCTCGAAATCATTTGAACTGAAGATAAGCGTATCTAGATTGTCTAGACTCACCGGGTTGGCGATTTGTATCGAAATGGGCGTTTCAAATTGCATTGGCGGCTTGGGTAAACCATCGAGGTGCCCGGCACAAGACGGTAATAAATTTGAAGTAGACGACATGCCATCCACTCCTGAGGCTACAGCGACCTGAACCAAAAGAGTCCCAAAAAGCAAAAAAATATGAGGAATAAGAACAAGTCCGTATAACGGTAGGTGTAAGCGAAATTTCGTCCTTGAGAATTCCGAACCACAAGTTAGCTTAACAGCAATTCTCGACCCATCATTTTTTACCATAGAGAATGTTCAAGACGATAGAAGTACTATTTGCAAGATTTTTCAAACGCTTGAAGACCCCCTCGACCTCTCCTACATTATGGAGCTGCGTGGATCTCAGTTTGATCCAGATAGCCCGACACTTTAACGCACCAGCGATCTATCTTGCCGGTCGACGGGCTGCAGCATCCCTCGAGTACCCTGCAGCTTGCGCTTCTCGCTCTCTCTCTCGCATTTCGGTAGTCACAATGGGGCCAAGTGGAATGGGATGGGGAGAATCCGCACGAATCCATAAAAGAGATTCTCCTCGTGAGGGCTGGAGAATGGCCAGATAGTAGAGTCTCTCCCAAGCGGAGTCGCGACCATCTCTTTGCCATATATCTGCGAAGATGAAGGTTTCTTTATCTGCCGCCATTTTCTCTACATAGTCTTGAATCTCAGTGATCAGGATTCTCTGTTTGGAAGTTACGAGCTCCAAGGGTTTGTACTTTGAGGTTGGATCAATCTTATCTTTCAAAACAAACTGCTCTGCTGAGCCGGTTCGTAACAAAAACTCAATGACCGCTGAACTCTCTGAAGTCACCAGTGAAATGGGATATCGAAGAGAGGCTATGCGAGACTTTGTCACGTTCATGGCTCTTAAAATTTCATTTCGAACGCTCGTCTTCATTCCTTTGAAATCAAGTTGTGCCAAAGCTGAATCACCAGACCTCAAAACTTGCTTCAGAGATCCCTCATAAGGTCCAATTAACACGTGCTGGAAGCGGCCTAATCGCCTCACCAAGTCACTACAACTTGCGGTCTTTGAGACAGCCGTTGTGGCTGCTGGAATAGACACGCTCAAAATTATAAATAGCGAAGTTAGCATCCTGACTAGCTAAGAGAACTTCGGACGATAGGCAATCAGCTTGCGAGTATTTTTTCTCCAGCAAGGCGCCGACGACTGTTCAGCCAAAGGCTGACCTTTGGTCAGAGGAAGGACTGTAGTGCGATACTACTCGACTGAAGCTCGAAGGAAGAGCAACGCAGCTGGAGGGAAAAATACCAGCAAGATGGCGTCCCCTGGGGGATTCGAACCCCCGTTACCTCCGTGAAAGGGAGGTGTCCTGGACCGGGCTAGACGAAGGGGACATCAAAATTTCAGTCACGCTATCTAAACAGATTTAAAATGCCACTATCTTTTTTCGAGATATTTGAGCTGCACAAAGCCGAAGGGATTCGGCTCAAACCCCTTGATCGAAGAACTTACGAGGCCGAACCAGACGGGATGGTAGATGGGAATGAAGGGGTACTCCCCTAAAATGAGCTCTTCGGCTTTGGCAAGCTGCTGATAGCGTTTCTTTTGGTCACGAATTTGTGAAGCGTCTGTCAGAATTTTATCATAGCGTGGGTGCGACCAGCCGGTATAGTTGGAGGAGCCCGCTCCGAGAAACAACTCAAGCATACTTACAGGATCTGCAATGTCTCCAATCCAGGTTTGACGAGAGATCTCAAACTGTTTGAGGGACTGCTCCTTCATGAATACATTCCACTCTTTGTTCTCAAGCTGAACGCTGGTGATCCCTAGATTCTTCTTCCACATCTGCTGGATGGCTTGAGCGATTTTAGCGTGGGCCTCCGTCGTATTGTATTTGAGGGTCACCCGAGGAAATCCCTTACCTTCAGGATAGCCGGCCTCTGCCAGCAGACGTCGGGCCTCTTCGAGCTGTCGATCGTAAGGCCATGGCGGGATGATCGTGGGTCGATACCCTTTGATACCCGACAATACCAATCGCTGGGTGGGCACTTGCCCACCGCGAAGAATCTTGTCGGTGATCTCAGCTCGATGAATCGCAAGCGCCAGTGCTCGACGCACTCGCTTATCGTCAAAAGGCTTTTTGGTGACATTAAACAAAAACATATAGGTCGCAAAACTGGGACTAAGATAGAAATCAGGCTGGGATCGTAGGGAAGCAATCAAACCCGTCGAGATCGTATTGTCGTTCGTCCAGTCAATGGCGCCCGATTTATACAAATTATAGACGGTCGTTTCTTCCGTGACGACCGTGGCTATAAATTTTGGAATTTTCACGGAGGCGGCCTGCCAATGAAATTTATTTTTCTCGTAGCGCGTATCTTTATTGATAGCCCACGACCTTAAAACATAGGGTCCGTTCACAACAAATTTTTCGGGCTGCTGCCATACGTCACTGGTATCCAGCATAGAAGGATGGATTACGAAAAACGGTGGGTTTGCTAGGTACTCGATAAAATGAGTCGAGGCAGCCTTGAGCTTTATCTCTATCGTTTGGGCGTTCTTAATGCGAATCCCTACCTTCGCCTCTGCAGAAGCTCCCTTTTTATCGTTTGAAGCCGGGCCTTGAGTACCTTCCGTGGTAGAGTCTTTCACTTCGGCAAAACTTTTAACGTAATCGAGGGCTCCTTCAATATTGTCGGTATACCAATTTAAAAACGAATTTCCGATATCGGGCCTCATGGCTCGAAGCCACGAACTTCGAATATGTTCCACCGTTAACGGGTCGCCATTTGACCATCGAAGCCCTTTCCGGATCATAAATGTATAAGTGCGCCCGTCCTTAGACACCTTCCAAGACTCGGCAATTGCCGGCTTTAGAGTTCCGTAGTCTGAAGATCGACCCAAAACGCCCTCAAAAATCTGCATAGCCAGAAAGGCATCATTATGCGTCGTCAGACGATGAGGATCTAAAGTCTCTGGCTCGCTAACATTAGCCATAACAAAGGTGTCGGCTGGGGTTTTCGCCAATAACAGACAAAATAAAAGAGAAATCATGAGCTTATTCTAGAATCCCCTCTCTCTCGAGACCAGAAAATCTATCAACTGCTTCGATTTCTGTGGGTGCTGATGCTTTTCCTTGAACTGCAGGGGGGCAACTTGCTAGGTCTTCAATAATGCGCTCGTTATTGGAGATTAGGGACCCCGTACATGGCCCTATTATCGTCTCTAAAGATGAGCTTCAGATTATTGATTCGCCCTATATTCAGCGACTAAGAGGTATTAAACAAACAGGCTTTGCCGAACTGGCGTTTCCTGGTGCGACGCATAATCGATACTCTCACTCGCTAGGAGCCTTTCATCTTGCTGGCCGAGTCTTTGACCAAGTATTCCAAGATTTTGATTTTAAGGATGCGGAAGAAATGGCGCGTTTTCGCCAATCACTGCGAATGGCGGCTCTACTTCACGATGTAGGTCACGGCCCGCTGTCTCATGCTATCGAGCAAGCGATGCCGCAGAAGGCCGATGTTTTAGGTGGCGAGGGCCAGGCCTCGCATGAAGATTATTCAGAACTCATCATCACGAGATCCTCGCTTACGGATTTATTGAAAAAGGTTTACGGCAATGACACGCCTGAAGTCGTCGTAAGTCTGGTTCGAAACGACAATCGAAACCCAGAACTTTTTCGAGCCGGCAAACGACGGCACAATATTTTTCCGGCGCTATCGGCTCTTATCTCTGGCGAGATTGATGTCGATCGTATGGACTATATGTCGCGCGACTCACTGTATTGTGGAATTTCTTACGGCAACTTTGATCGCAATTGGCTCATCTCAAATTTAGGATTCTTTGAAGAGAAGGAAGATGTCTTTCTAGCGCTCGATTCGCGAGCTATCTATGCCTTCGAAGATTTTTTACTGTCGCGCTACCACATGTATTTAATGGTCTATCTGCATCATAAATCGGTGGTCTATGACGAAATGCTTTATCAATTTCTCATGACGGATACGTCAGAAGCTCGTATCCCTTCCGACGTGGAGGAATATCTGCAGGTTGATGACTACTGGTTAATGAGCCGGCTGAGACGCACCACCAATCATTGGGCCGACCGCATCATTCACCAGAAACCCTACCGGATGCTCCTGGAGGTTCATTCCGATCAAAACTCCGAAGCTCAAAAAATTGCAGATGACCTTGAAGATAAGTTGAAAAAAGAGCACGTAGGCTATTTTAGGTCGTCCTCCACCGGGCTCCTCAGCAAATATGTGGGCGATACCTTTGAGTCGCGAAATCCGCTTTATGTGCTCTACAGTGACCGTCGTTTTATATCGGCTCAGAGTCCTGGAGTAGAAAAAGAGTTAATTCAAAGTGCGACAGAGCTTTTTTCTCGTTATCGATCGAAGCGAATCATCGATCGTATTTTTGCCGAGCGATCTCTGGGCTTTTTTATTTTTGCATTTCTGTTTGCGTGTATTTTTTCTCTGACTCCCCGCAGCTCTCGCGCCGATAGTTATGAGAGGAATCTGCAAGATCTTCAAGAACTCGTCGAAATAGCGAGTCACCACTCGAATGGAGAAGGGCAAAAAGAAATCGCTAAGTGGCTAAAACGAAAATTAAAGCCCTTGGGATTCAAATCTTCTTGGCAGAAGAAAAAGCGGTTATTTATTGCCGAACGCGAAGGAAAGCACTCTGCTGCCCCGTTATTGCTTTTAGTGGCTCACATGGACGGACCTTTTGATATACAAAATGTTCGATCATCCACTCTCGGTCGTCACTTTCTAGGGCCCAACAGCCTCGACAATAAATCAGGCATCGTCGCCCTTTTGCGAACCTTAGAAATTCATGCACCCTCATTCGATAAATACCACATCAAAGTTTTGGTGGTTGGCGACGAAGAAGCCATGGCTCAATACTCTCGAAGAGCATTTCAACATGCGGCCCGTGGTGCTAGTTTGGCTCTCGTATTTGAACCCTCATGGGTAGACTCTGAAAATCGAGAATCAGTTATTATCCCCACGAATATTCCAGGCATTTTACGAGTCGACATTGTCATTGAAACAGAACCCTACCATTCTGGCGTTGTCGACAATGGCCACGATGCGTCTCATATTCTGCATTCCCTACAAGCTTTTTTAAAAGAAAGTGCGCTGGCTGGTTCGGTGAAATTTACGCAGGGTCAATGGCAGTCGGTGAATGGCCTCTCCAAGGCCGCTGCCCGAATCACCTTTCGTTATACAGACGAGTCAACACGAGCAGTCTTTAAGCAAATACTTCAATCGTTTCAAGAACGCTATGCTGACGACTATAAAACATTAACAGCGAAGCAAAAGCTCTTTACCACAGCGCGAGATATTTTGGATATGCCGCGAGAACCCAAAATAGTTTACCATTTTGAAGATCGCTCCAAGGTGGGTCGTCTCATTTTGCCTAGCCGGCTTTGGACTGCCTATCTTGAGGCTCGAGCCAAGCTTAATCTCGGAAGCGCTCGTAGGGGCAAAACAAGAACCTTTGATATGGCAGCTCTTCTCGCCCCTCTCGGCATTGCGACGTTGACGGGCATTGGACCCAGGGGCGGAAGCCATCATCGTTCACTCGAATACACCGAAATTGACTCGATCGACTGCAGCGCAAACCTGGCCGGCCTTACGGCTACACACTATCTTAAATGAGCGCGAGGATCCCTATCGTTTACGTGCTCTACAATTTCGAGAACCTTCTTTCGATCGCTGCTTGAAAGCTCTGGCACTTGGACCTGCAAAATGGCGATGAGATCGCCACTGCGGCCCTTGGAACTATTTTTGACTCCCTTACCCTTCAGCTTCAGTTTCATGCCACTCGATGCATTGTCGGGCAGTTTCAAATCGACAATACCATCTACAGTAGGAACCGCCACTTTTGCGCCCGATAGTGCCTCGGCCAAAGTTACCGGCAGCTGAATCTCAAGATCGTCGCCAAGTCTTTTAAAATAAGGGTGGGGCGCCACCTTACACACGAGAAAAAGATCGCCGCCTGCCTGGCCCTTTTTTGCCAATCTAATTTTCGATCCGCTTTCGACTCCGCCAGGAATGGTCACATCTAAAGTGGCTGACCCCACGGTAACGCTGCGGTTGGCGCCACGAACACTCTCAATAAATGTGAGAGGTAATTCCATCTCTAGGTCTTGACGATGACTTTGTTGGCGATGATTCTGCTGGCGACGACCGTGCTGACGCCCAAAGGCATTTCCGCCAAGGATATCTCCTAAAATATCACCCAGATCAAAACCAAAATCTTGCATATGACTGAAGTCGTAACCCTCAGAGGTTCGCGACTGCGACCACGCCCGATCAAAGTCAGAACCAAACGATGTAGATCCAAATCGGTCGTATTTGGCGCGCTTCTCTTTATCGTTCAAAATAGCATAGGCCTCTGAAATTTCTTTAAACTTAGACTCGGCTTCTTTGTTGCCGGGATTTAAATCTGGATGATACTGACGAGCTAGTTTTTTATAAGCGCGCTTCACCTCATCGGCTGAAGCCGATTGTGAAACCCCGAGTAGCGCGTAGTAATCTTTTCGCGGATTCATTACAGAACTATTTTTACTTCATTTTGGCTAGTCTCGCAAAGCTGGATCGTGGGAACCAAGCGCTGCGCGATACGATTCAAAGCCTTTCCTGCCGCGGTATCTGCATAATCTAAAAGAAAGGGACGTCCCGAATCACTTTGCTTTCTGAGGCGGGCATCAATGGGGATGTCTCCAAAATAAGGGACCCCCATCTCCTGAGCGAATTTCTTTACACTACCTCGGTCGAATATTTCTTCCTCGTGGCCACACGCTCCACACGTATGCACACTCATATTCTCTACCAACCCCAAAACGGGCACTTTCACCTGCTGAAACATTGAAATGCTTTTATGCACATCAACCAGCGATAGCCTTGGCGCAAGACTCACCATGACAGCCCCGGTCAGTGGCAAGGTTTGACTTAGTGACAATGGGGCATCGCCTGTGCCAGGCGGCAAGTCTATAATTAAAATATCGAGCTCGCCCCACGCGACGTCACGGTAAAACTGCTGAATCAACTTATGAATCATGGGTCCGCGCCAAATAAGCCCCTGACCTGCATCGACGAAAAACCCTGCTGACATCACCTTCAAGCCATGCGCCTCAAGAGGAACCACTTTGCCTTTAAGCATCATGGGTTTCTGACCTTCAAGCCCTAAGAGCGTCGGAGCGCTGGGTCCATAGATATCACAGTCTAAATATCCCACGCGATATCCCAGCTCTTTCAGAGCGATCGCCAAATTAACAGAGATTGTCGATTTGCCGACTCCGCCTTTGCCGGAGGCCACCGCGATCATCGCTGAAATCTGTGGCTTCTCGTTTTCTGCACTCACAAAATCGACCGCGACTTGCGCGTCAGCATCGAATTCTTTAAGACGCTGTGAAATTTGATATTCAAGAGATTTGCGATGCGCTTGAGAATCTTCGGTCAACGCTACCACAATGACGACCGATTTTTCTTTGACGTCGATCTGTTGCACTTGGTTTAGCACTACAATATCAGAGCGAGAACCCGGGGCTTTCACACCTTCAAGGGCTTTTAAAATTGTTTCTTGGTTTAACATCGTATTCCTCTCAGTTTCTAAACCTCTCATCTAGAACCATTTATCCAACAATATTTTTGTCGGGCTGAGCCCTCAGCCTCTTTTTATAAGGCTTAAAAGTCCTGGGTCTTGAGATCCTTCGTGTCGATCGCACTGAGAGCATGAAACCACCGAAGGCCTGTGCTCACAAGGTCGACAGTCTGATAGATAGCGAATCATCGATTTAAAGTCTGCTTGCAGTTTTTGAAGACGCTTCTGGAGGGTCTCGATCTCAAATACTTTAGTTTCTAAGACTGAGAGCGTTTGCTTTGAAGCCTCTCCTCCCGACTGATCGCCGTTCCATGCTTGAAAGAGTCCTTGAATTTGCGACAAACCAAAGCCCGCTACCTTAAGCTCCTGAATCAACTTGAGCCGCTGAATGGCCGACTCCGAATAAACTCTTTGCCCAGATTCTGTTCGAAGCGGCTCCAAGAGCGAAAGCTCTTCATAGTAGCGAAGGGTCCTTGTCGTATCGTTTACCAGCTTCGCAAGTTCGCCTATTTTGTAGGTTTTTTCTTCCATGAGGCCCCAAATATAACGTTAACGTTAAATTCTTCAAAGCTAAGATTTGAAGGCCCAGGAAGACCTCAAGGGGGGGCTTGCAGATCGGCGTTTGGAGAAAGCCCCCAAAAGGCCCGCTCTTATCTTACCCAAAGGCCCTCTCTTAAAAGTCGTCCGAAGGCCAAACCTTGACCCTTTGGGCATTTCTCATCTGATTAAAGACAAAGCGATCGACGATTCGGGCCCCATCCGAAACATCATATTGAGAAAGACTCATACCATCCCCGTAGGTACCTGTTTGCTTCACGATACGCATCGAAATCTCTCGAACATCGGAAAGCCATCGCAACAAGCCATAAAGAGCGTCTCGGCTCAACGAGCCGTTTAATCCTATGCGAAGAGCTCGTTGAAAAGCCGAAGTTAGAATAAAAGCCATCGGAAATACTTTGAAGTCGAAGCTCCAAGAATCTTGCTTAGCAGCCATCAAAAGCAGGCGGTCGGTGAGCGTGCGCGACAACCCAGCATCTTGCAGAATGACCGCTAGCAACTCTAAGGCCTCTTCTTGTTTGCCTTGTTCGACAACATCATCGAGTCTCAAAATTAAGCGATCTTTTGAGATAGTGAGCGATACCCCATCAAGTACTTTGTCACCCGTCGGCCTGGTGATGAGATTCTGAGGAAGGAGTCGCAGCGTCTCAGAAGCTTCCAAAATATTAAGAGCCAACCAAAGATCCACACCGCCTAAAGAAAATTGAGATGCCGACACTAGAGCTTCGCCCCAGAGAACCGAATCCGTCATGCGCGCCCATTGCTCGGCCTTCATCTCGTAGAGTCCGCGACCTCGAACCAATGACAGCAAACAGAACGCTTGTTCTTGCGACAAGCCCTGGGTCGAAAGTTCTCGTAGGTAAGCCCATGTTGACTCAGGACCTTCTTCTCGCAGCCGTCGCCAAAATTCACTTTCAACAGCAGTCGATACCGACGAAAGCCCGTCACCAAAACTCAGCCCGCCCGAAGAAACCAAAGCCTGAGCCCTTACCAGGTGGGGATGAGTCTCTCGTGAAGCCCAAAACATCTCAAACGGCTTTCGCAATGTAATAGCTGAGTTCTTCCATCCTGCTGCGAGAGCTGCCTCGAAGCCTTTCACAAGAATGGCGAACTCCAGGGGACGACACGTCGCAACCGCTTCTTGAAGCAGCGAACTGATCGTCTCGGGACGCATCGAACGCTGATCTACCAAAAATAAGAAGCTAGTCCAGGCGCGCTCCCGTGGTTCAACCGCTCGGACTTCTCGCCGTATCATTGATTTGAATGAATCAAGAGAGGAGGCCGAGGGCTGCGAGCCGGCAAGTTCTTGGAGCTCTAAAGGTTTTTGGCCATTTCCCCTATAAATGGTTAGGCCATAGAGGGCATTCGTCAAAGACAACCACTGGTAGTTTTCTCTCATCTGACCAGCAGCCAAAAAAGATACGAGTATATTGTAGAAGCCTCGATTGAGTTCAGAATTCCAGTGGCTCGACTGATTGAGAGATCGCAGGGCCGATTCAAATACCTCTCGCAGGCTGCAACGTCGATCGATGCAAAAAATGAGATTGGTAAAAAACTCCCGATCGTAATACGGGTCCATCACTTGATCCATTTTTGATTGAAAACTACTTTGATCCATCGCCGCCACCTTAACCATCGTCTTTGTTAAAAAGTCTGCCATTCGAATATTGCGCTTAACGTCGCTTTCTCACTCCACCTTAATGAAGCCGGGTTCGGTGAGATTTTTTGAGAAATATTTTTTTATATCGTCCTGTTTTAGATAACCCAGTTCGACAACCACATCGGTAATTTTTTTCTTTTCGGCCATCGCTTGCTTCACCACCTTAGCCGCTTTCTCATAACCAATCACGGTATTCATAGCCGTAGCGAGGCCCATGCTTTCGCTAAAATACTTCGTGCACATCTCGTGATTGGCCTGAATGCCGGCAAAACAATAACGACTATTGGTGGCGAGAGCGTTTGTTAAAATTTTAAGACTGGTCAGCATATTAAAGGCAATCACCGGCATCATGACATTGAGTTGAAGTTGCCCAGCCTGAGTAGAGTAGGCCACTGTCGTATCGTTGCCAATCACTTGAAAGCAGACTTGATTCAGCATCTCAAGCATCGACGGATTCACCTTGCCAGGCATAATGGATGAGCCCGGCTGAACGGCCGGAAGAAATATTTCGTTAAGACCCGTGGTCGGCCCCGAGCTAAGAAGTCTCAAATCGTTGACAATCTTAGTGAGCGTCAATGCAAGATTTCGCAGTGCCGACGAATAAAAAGCCAAGTCCGACATATTCTGCGACAACTCCACCAAATTCTTTCCACGCTTGAGTTTTAATCCACTCAGAGTTGAAAGTTCTGTCGCCATATTTGAGGCATAGTCGGAATGAGAATTCATTCCCGTGCCTGCCGCCGTGCCCCCAATATTCAGATAAGCAAGCTCTTCGGACGCCCACGTCAAACGTGCTAAATCTTTTTCGAGCGAATCGGCAAAGGCCGCAAATTCTTGACCCAATCGAATCGGCACCGCATCTTGCAAATGCGTTCTTGCAGATGTCAAAACATCATCCAGCTCTGTCGCTTTTTTTCGAAAAATGGAAATGACCTCTTGCACGACATCGCAAAGCTTTCGATGTTCCAAGAGAACGGCAATTTTTATCGCGGTCGGAAATGAATCGTTCGTCGATTGAGCGCGATTCACATCGTCGTTGGGGTGAATAAAATCGTAGACCCCTCTTGGCTTTCCTTCCATGTCAGCCGCTAAGTTCGCCAGAACTTCATTGACGTTCATATTAAACGACGTTCCGGCTCCAGCTTGAAATACATCGATGACAAAAGAATCTAAAAATCGCCCCTCCTTGAGAATGACATCGGCCGCGCGCACAATGGCATTTGCCTTTTCTGGCTCAAACATACCGAGATCGCGATTCACCGTGGCCGCTGCACGCTTTATCATGACATACGAACGAACGAAAACCTCTGGCTCTCGCCAACCAGAAATCTGCCAATTTTCAAGCCCCCTCTGGGTCTGCGCCCCATAGAGAACGGAGGCCGGTACTTTGACTTGTCCTAAAGAATCTTTTTCGTAACGAAATTCATGAGATGCTGAACGCTCTGTCATATTAGTTCTACGCTACGGAAAAATATGCATCGCCCTCAACGATTTATTGAGATTTCTCAGGGCTTTTCTGGCATCCTGCTGGTGAGCCCTGAGAGGTCGAATATCATGGACTTCGAGGGTAATCATCCAAAGGAGGTCGGCATGAATCTAGAAATATCTTATCGAGATATGGGACCCACTGAGGCGATCAAGGGTCATATTGAATCCAAAGCTCAAAAACTTGAAAAACATTTGCGAGAGGACGAATTAATCCGAATCGTCGTTGGCACAGATGCCAATCACAAGATGCATTATGCGGAAGTGTACTGGCACGACCATGCGAAGAAAACAGACTTTTTTGCTCGTCGAGAGGGGGATCATCTTTACACCCAGATTGACGAGGTCTTTGAAGCCGTGGCCCATCAAATTCAAAAACAACATGATAAGAGAGTTTCTACTAAGCAACACCGTACGCCTTTGAAGAAGGCGGCGCTTTAGACTTGGGCATGGGGCAAGTGTCATCGGGCAGAAGGCCTGAAACCGAAAACTGAATCATTCCTCAACGTGCTAAAGAATATTAGATGCCATCTCCGACAGCGGCGATCGCTCGCCCTTTGTCATAACAACATGCGCTCCCAACGTCTGATCTTTAAAGCGATCAGCCACATAGGTAATGGCGTTGTTGCTGGCATCAATATAGGGATTATCGATCTGGTAGGGATCTCCCGTCAGAATGACTTTGGTACCTTCACCCGCTCGAGTGATAATGGTTTTAATTTCATGGGGCGTGAGATTCTGAGCTTCGTCCACCACAAGCCACTGATTGGGAATGGTGCGACCTCGAATATAGGTCAACGCCTCAATCTCAACCTGCCCAAAATCCATGATAGTTCGATACGATGCTCGTCGCTGAGAACCCGACGACTTGGTCGAAAGCAAGAACTCGAAGTTATCATAAATGGGCTGCATCCAGGGTCTCAACTTTTCCTCTAACTCCCCGGGCAAAGCACCCAGATCGCGCCCCAACGGAAAAATAGATCGAGACACCAACATTTTGGCATACGCATTCTCATCCAAAACTTTCACGAGACCAGCCGCCAACGCGAGCATGGTCTTGCCCGTCCCAGCCTTACCCACGAGCGTCACCAAAGGAACCTCATCGTTCATAAGCATATCGATGGCAAAACGCTGCTCTTTATTGCGTGGCATGACGCCCCACAATCCCTTGGCCAGCTCAAGAATGGGTACGATTCTTCCGTTCTTGTGGTCCCATCGGGCTAGCGCTGTATTCTTCTCATTATCTTGATCTTTTAAAACATAAAACTCGTTAGGAAATGGATGCTCAATATCAGGCAGCACCAATTCTCGCTTCTTAAAAAAGGTCTGCAAGTGCTCAGAATTCACTTTCAGCTCTCGCCATCCTGGATAGAGCTCATCCATGTTCACATGCACTTCATTCTCGTAGTCTACGGCCATGATGCCATAGACATCGGCTCGAACTCTGAAGTTCACATCTTTGGTAACTAAGATAACGCGCTTGTGCTGCTTAGAGAGCTCGATGGCCGTCATCAGAATTTGCATATCGGATGATACTTTGGAGGTCTTAAACGTTGATTCTGCCTCTTCAAACATATCGCGGGTTTGAATTCTCAATTCCCCTTGAACCGTCTTTTTGTGTTGGGGATAAATGGCATCTGCAGCTACCTGGAGTGGTACGCCCTGAGAAAGACTACCGAACTGTCGAAGGGAGTCTAGCATGCGCGAAAAGTGTCGCGCATTCTTGCCCGTTTCATTGAGGTCGCGCTTAAATTTGTCGACCTCCTCTAAGACTTTGATGGGAATAACCACATAGTTATTCCCGAAAACAAAGATAGCCCCGGGATCATGCAGAATCACGTTGGTATCTAAAACAAAATATTTACGCTCCCCGTGCGAGCTGTCTTCATGAAATTTTGATAATGTTTGAACGCTGCCCAAGATGTCTTAAACTAATCAAAGGCACCTGTAAGAGACAATCAGAAAGGCTCAAAACTTCTGTGGAGTGAGAAAAGTCAAGGAGATCGCTTGACGCCTCTGGTTCGACCTGAGCCATGAACTATTTATAAAAACTAAGCGAGCCGCGGCCGTCGGTTCTATTTCTCAGTTCTACTTCTCAGTGTCGAGAAGCCCAATGAGTCCCCACTGAGCTTCGATATAATCAAGCTCGAAGCGCCGGCTAAAATGCATAAAAACAGATTTGAGGGGCGCCGATACCGGGTCGGAAGACTGAGCTCTATAAGAAAGAATACGTAGTAAATCGAGCCATAATGCAAAACTCTCTGGATCATCCTCGAATGAATCTCGCATCACCAAAGACCTCAGCGAAAGCAACATCTGATTTCGTTCAATCACCTGATTTTGCGATATTGTAGATACTCCCATTTTGAATACTCCCTTTCTCAATCTCTAATGCAAAAGAGATGCCGACCTGCTCAAGGCAGAAATCCCGATAAAAGGCCTCTGACAGCCGACAGACCCATCTTTATGCGACAATAATGTCGCATAAAGATGGGTCGTAGATGTGACTTTATAGCCCTAATCGACCCTCTGCGCTGAAGAGAATTTCTAAGACAGAAGTCTCATTGCGAAAAAATTTGGACTGGCTCTTATTGCAGATGAAGCCTCGGCGCCCGCTTCGCTGCAGGCGCCGAGCCCAAACCTACGACCTTCGATACGCAAGTCTCTGAAACAACTCCTATTTAGAATTTCAATGGCCCTGACTCAGGCCCCCTGCCGCTCCAGCACCAATAAACGTATACTAAGTATGAAGGCCCCTCATTTAAAGGGCCTGTTTTTAAGGGGTTTCTGGAGGTTTTATAGTGCGTGGGGGCGATCGGTTCACTTTAAAAAAAAGTGGCGCTTTGTATTTGTGCTGCTTTCTTTACTCAGCGCTCGCTGGCATCAACACTCTTGCAAACTCGCCCGAGCTAAAAGTTCAAGCACTTCGACTTATAAGTCCCAAGCCTTCGGCGAAAGCCTCGTTTGGCGACCATGGTTGGTTAGAGTTGCCCAACCAGCGGCTGGCAGTAGCGGATCCTCATTACGACAACAAGCGCGGAGCGCTTCATGTCTACGATACTCAGCGGGGTCACCTCATTAAAACCTTTGGCGGGCCGCAAGCTGGTAGTTACTGGACTTCCGGAGGACTCTTTAAATTGAACGATGATTTAGTGGCTTTCTCATCCCCCTGGGATGGTTCCTTAGAAGATAACAAAACCCATAGTGGAAGCCTGACTTTGATTGACGTGAAAAAGCTTAGGGTCGTGCGGCACTTCTTTGGCGGGGAATCTCATGCCTATATGGGAGGCCCCGCTCTTCTAACAAAAGATGATCCAGTGCGAGATAGAAACAAAGAGAATCATTCACGCATTGCTTTAGCGGCCGAAGAGAAGCGATGGCAGATTTTTGTTGCGTCTCCTGATGCGCACGATGGTCGTGGTCGTATCGACATGATATCGTCGGATAGTCTGCAAATTAAGGAAGTTCTTCGAGGTCAATTGGGAGACCGCCTCGGCTCGGGTGGCCTGCACTATTTAAATAAGTTAGGCATCGTTGCCGTCAAAAGCCCTCAAGCTTCGGTTGTCGTGGAAAGTGCAGAAACCCCGCGAGAAAAATCGGGCAGAATTCACTTTCTCGATGCGAGCCAAGGTCAGCTTCTGAGCATTTACCCCGAAGACGAAGAACGTCCTCCCCCGATGGCTCACCTCATCGCCTCGATCAATGGTTCCATAAAGACTCGCTCACAGGCTGCGCTGCCAATGCACGACGTAACCACGTCACTCACCGGTCAGGGGCCGATCGTTCAAACCGGGCCCACTAAGGTGGCCACCGCCATCGTCTTAAATAGCCAGCTCGTGCTCGTAAATTTAGATTTGAAACTGCGTCGCAGAAATTCAGACAAATCGCTACCCTCGACTGCCTCTCTAACGGCTTCCGTTCAAACTGTCACGCTCGGACAAATTGAAGATATGTCCAACTTTCGATTTGACTCTGTCTACATCAGTTCGACCGACAAGGTGCTCATGGTTGCCTCACCTCATATCACCAACTCGTTAAAAGCCCCAAGGGCTGGGGAAGTTCATTTCATCGACAAATCCCGCTTTCAAAAAGTCAAAGCCATTTCAGGCTACTTCAGTGACGACTACTTCGCAGAGCGCCTATCGCTCCACGAGTCGGGGGCCCTCCTAGCCTTTGCACCGAAGTTCGATGCCGTGAAAGCTCAAGATCCAAGTCAGCGCATTTCCGATATCGGCCTCGTTCGTATTTACAATGCTAACGACAATCATACCGTCAAAGATATTTGGGGTACTCGCTCAAACGACCAGGCCGGACTCTTTGGCGGAATAGTACTGAATGATAATCTAGCGGCCATCGATGCCGGGGCCTCGTCGGTTAAGATCATCAATATCGCCGCTGGAGATATTCTGCATGACCTTCGAATAGTGCCTTTAGTGAAAGACTCGCATTACCAAGCTTTGGCCAGCCCCAAGCTCAATCGGCTTGCCATCATGAGTTCTAAACTGACTGGGCATCGACGACTCGGAACGGGCTCGTTGTATTGGGTAGACTCTCAAAAGGGAATAATTCTGAATAGTTTTAACTCGTCGCTACCGTCCGTTGGCTTTGGAAGCGGCGGTATTTACAGCTTATCAACAGGAGATCTTGTCGTTCATAATCCAGACGACTCTAGCATGCGTCATCTTTCGGCAGGCTCTCTTTGGATCGTTCGATTCTCACAATAGGGTCTGTCGAGCAACCAAGCAGATAGGCGTTTATCGACAGTCCCAAAATAACAAAGGGCGCTTGCAGCGCCCCTTGTTGAGAGTTTTTTTAGACGGGCTGCCAACGAAACCGAGGCTTCTAGGCAGCTAGGCCGTCTCGCTCGGCACAGCGATTAATACATTTCACCGCCGCCCATGCCACCCATACCACCAGCACCCATGGCTGGAGCCGTCTTCTTCTCGGGCTTTTCAGCAATCATGGCTTCTGATGTGAGCAACAAAGCTGCGACTGAAGCCGCATTTTGAAGAGCCGTACGAGATACTTTAGTTGGGTCAATAACACCCGCCTTAATCAAATCTTCGTATTCTTCAGTAGCTGCATTGAAACCGAAGGCGCCTTTCTCGTTGCGAACTTTGTCTACAACAATTGAGCCATCCACTCCAGCATTCTGAGAAATCATACGCAGAGGCTCTTCGAGAGCTCGGCGAACGATTCGAACACCAGGGGCCAACTCTTCAGCCACCTTAAGTTTATCAAGGGCTGTCAGGGAACGGATATAAGATACGCCGCCTCCAGGAACAATTCCCTCTTCTACGGCTGCGCGAGTTGCATTCAAGGCATCTTCGACGCGAGCCTTCTTTTCCTTCATTTCTGTTTCAGTAGCAGCACCCACATTTATGACGGCAACGCCACCAGCCAACTTGGCCAATCGCTCTTGAAGTTTTTCACGATCGTATTCTGAAGTCGTATTATCGATTTCAGCACGAATTCGCTTAATGCGACCCTCGACAGCAGCCTTTTTACCAGCTCCTTCAACGATGGTTGTATTGTCTTTATCAACTACAATGCGCTTGGCAGTACCAAGACGCTCTAGCGTCGTATTTTCAAGTCGCGTGCCAGTTTCTTCGGCAATCACTTCGGTATTGCAAAGAACCGCAATGTCTTCAAGCATCGCTCGTCGACGATCTCCAAAGCCTGGGGCTTTAACAGCGCAGCACTTCAAAGTTTTTCGCAGATTGTTTACAACCAAGGTAGCGAGAGCTTCGCCTTCAACGTCTTCTGCAATAATCAAAAGAGGTCTTCCAGATTGGGCCACTTTCTCAAGAACAGGAATCATGTCTTTAAGGTTAGAGATTTTTTTCTCATGAACCAAAACAAGAGCATTCTCGAGAGAGGATTCCATTCTTTCAGGATCGGTAATGAAATAGGGAGAAAGATAGCCGCGATCAAACTGCATTCCTTCAACAACTTCGAGAGTTGTTTCAAGGCCCTTAGCTTCTTCAACGGTGATCACACCTTCTTTACCTACTTTATCCATCGCTTGAGCAATGATATCGCCGATTGTCTTATCGCTGTTTGCTGAAATCGTACCCACTTGAGCAATTTCTGTTTTGCTCTTGCAAGGTTGCGAGAGTTTTTTGAGTTCTTCGATAACCACCGTCACCGCTGCATCAATACCTCGCTTCAGATCCATAGGATTGTGACCTGCCGCTACCAGCTTTGAACCTTCGCGAAAAATCGCTTGAGCCAAAACTGTGGCTGTGGTCGTTCCATCTCCAGCGACATCTGAAGTTTTTGAGGCCACTTCTTTAACCATCTGAGCGCCCATATTTTGAAACTTGTCTTCAAGTTCAATTTCTTTAGCTACCGACACACCATCTTTGGTGATGGTGGGTGAACCAAAGGATTTATCAATAATGACGTTACGTCCCTTAGGACCAAGGGTTACTTTGACGGCATTGGCCAAAGCGTCAACACCTTCTAAGAGGGCCTGACGACCACGCTCACTAAAATGAATTTCTTTTGCTGCCATAAATATTTACTCCTTCTTTAACCTTATTTTTCTAAAACCCCGAGAATATCGTCTTCGCGAAGGATAAGATGCTCTTCACCGTCGATTTTCACTTCAGTTCCGGAGTATTTTCCAAAAAGAATTCGATCGCCGGCTTTTACATCAGGCTTCACAAGCGTGCCGTTTTCAAGCACTTTGCCGTTTCCTACCGCCACGACTTTGCCTTCTTGTGGTTTCTCTTTTGCGGTATCGGGAATCAAAATTCCACCTTTGGTTTTCTCCTCTTCGGCGACTCGTTTAACGATCACGCGATCCTGGAGTGGACGAATTTTCATACATGCCTCCTTCATAACTGGGATTTATTACTGACTGACTGTTTATCTTCATTCACAAAGCCTTCCATCTTCAAGTTTCCCCACAACCACTTGGCCCGCACTGGGGAGTTCCACAGGAAGAAGGCCCCTTTTTTTCATCGGTATCGGCAGCTTTTGACTCGCTGGCCTTTACCTCTTCTTTGGGGGCTGAAGCCTTTGTGCCCGAATTCTTAAAATCGGTCACGTACCAACCTGAGCCTTTCAACTGAAAGGACGTATTCGAAATAAGCCGCTCCACAGGGGAACCGCAGACCTCACATGCCTCTAAAGGCCCCTCCGTGCTTTTTTGAAGGGCTTCAAAAACATGGCCTTGTTTCAAACACTTGTACTCGTAGATCGGCACGAGCCTAACTTAAGGACCCTTTGGACAATGTCAAGGAGACGGGCACAGGGCAAGCTCTGAATGCCCCCCTAAAACGTCTAAAACGCCCCTACAGGAGGTATGTTGTTAGGGATTGATTCACTATTTCATCAAGAACGGTTCGGCCATAGTCATTGAGATCCAAGAATCGGCAGGCGAAACCTGGAACATGGACGCGATTTACACCTATGAAATAGGGAATGGCATAAAGCACTTCGCAGCGCATCGAAAGTGGCTGAGGTCGACCCGGGGTAAATATTTTAACGGGAACAATCTCACCCGCTCCTGGGGGGGACATATCTCGCACGAACATGCCCTCACGAGATAGCGTGAAGGTCACCGAAGAAAGCGTCTGATCTTTTACTTCATACGAAACGGGAAGTGCGACGAGGGCACGATAGTTCTTCCTCTCAATGTTTTGAGGTTTGGGCACGGCAAACGACTGAACCAAATACTGAAACTCTTCCTGACTCGCACTGCGATGAACCACGGCCTTAACGCCCAACTGACCCAATTTTTCTTTTACGTCTTGAGTGAGAGTCGCATCGACGCCCAGAAGAACTGGCCATCGAACAAGTCCTTCTCGCATCATTCTCGCCATGAGTCGCCATTGTTCTTTGTCTTTCGACAAATTTAAAATGGTCAGACGAACGTTCTCAGTTTCCATCGTCATATGTTGATACAAATCATGATGTGTCTTGATCCACACAACATGATACTTGGGGTCTACCAACATATTTGTAATCAGGCGTCCAAAAAATTCATCGGGTTCAAAAAGAACAATTTGAAGTTTACGTCTTAAATTTAATCGCTCGCGAGCGGTATTCAAGAGCCTATCTCCCGAATCTCCGTCTCCCGGATAAGCTGCAAAGGCTGCGTGCTGAAAACCAGTTGACGCGAGTTTTCGCTCTAATACTTCGGCCCCCACCTTGTTGCACTCGAAACCGACGACAACCACACGATCATCATCCAATTCTAAAAGAACATCTGATCGACGTATCATTTGCTCAAATCGATAGCGCTGTTTGGCGCGAAAGCTCTGACGATCTTCAGATACCGGCGGCTCTGGCATCTCAACAACGCCAACGACAAATTGTCTTCGGTGTCGCTTGCAACGCTCAATTTCTACCTCCACGAGTGGAGTGAGAAATGGTAGAGCATAAAAACTTCTTGTGGGCTGCATCTCATCTAATGGAATTTCCTCGAGGGCTTCTGCCCTGCGCAGCGAATTGAAATCGACCCCTCCTTCAGATGGCGCGCCGTTCGAAGACTGAAAAGCGCCAGAAGACTCTGACTCATTCTGAAGTGGCTCAGACCGTGACTCTGAGAGTGCAGGTGCAGATAACTGCCCGTCACCACTGTCCAATGACATAGCCATGGGAGGAGAAATCTCTGTGGGTCGTTCTGACGTATCATCGGGGTTTACAGGCATTGTCGCCGCTTGGTCGACAGCTTCTGAAACATCGGATTCTGCATGGAGAGGTTCACTCGGCGCATCCAACGATGGAAATGAAACATGCATCGGCGGATCTCGGTCTTGTTCTTTGGGAATGATCTTTGAGATCTCTAATTTTCGAAGCTCGACTTCTTTCTCAGCGGCTCTTTGTCGGAGAACTTTCTTGATCGACTTTTCAAGTTCAAGTTCGACCACTTTAATATCATCAAAGGGCTTCGAAATAAAACTAGTAGCCCCTAGATCCATCGCTTTCTGAGCGTCTTCCCCCGTTGGATAAGCCGTCATCACAATAACCTCTGGAGTTTGCTCGAGCCGAATAAGATCTTCTAAAAATTCTAAACCGGTCGTATTAGGCATGTGAATATCGGTGAAAACGATATCGACTCGATTGTTCATGACAAACTCTATCGCATCGCGGGGATTGCTGACGGTTGTCACCTGGCAGCCCGGCACCATCTCCATGATTTCGCGTAATAAGCTTAAGATGGTGAGATCATCGTCCACCACCAACACATTGAACTGAAAATCATCCCTCAGTGCCGGTTTCACGTTTCACCTCTGATTTTTTTTCTAAGAGCTTTTCTCGAGCGGTCTTTGAAGGCTCTTCTACCACAAAGGCTTTCTCGAGATCGATCTCGCTTGCACCCGCAGAATCTAGGAGTGCATCTAGGGATTGTAAAAGCGGATCCACATCAACTTCAGGACCTATCGCCTTTCGCTTCATGGATGGCCTTGTCGCGTCTTCTGAAAAATCAGCGGCCGGCGCTTCGGCTAACGCCTCTGTGATGGCCGCCTCCACGACAGGGGTGGTCGGTTCCACCACAGGGGCAAGTGTCTCTGCGTTTACAGACACAGCGACTTGTGGCTCAACAGACGCTGGCGCTTTAAGCTCAACCGGAGGCACGACAACTGCTGGCTCTTCGACCGCGATCTCTGCCACGGCAGGAGTCGCTGCCACGGCGGGAGTCTCTGTCACGGCGGGGGCATCTGTCTCAGCGGCGGTCTCTGTTACTGCTACGTCGGCGACATCTGTCTCAGCAGCGGCCTCTGCCACCGCGGGAGTCTCTTCCACTACAGGATCTTTTTCTGCCAAAACTGCTTCTAACTTTACTTTCGGTTTGGCCGATTCGGTGGCAGCCGCCGCATCGGCTCGATCTCCCTGAAGGTCTTCGCATCCCACCACCCGATTTCGGCCACGATGCTTGGCTTGGTATAGAGCTTTGTCAGCCATTTCGACCAAGGCTGGGGCTGACACAGCATGTTTGGGAAACGACGCCACGCCCACGCTCATTGTCACCTTGCCAAGAGGCTGCTGCTCTCGGTGCGCAAAAGGAAAAGCCTCCACGGCGGCACGAACCTTATCGGCTTTAATCAGCGCCCCTTCATAATCGGTGAAAGGCAAGATGAAAACAAACTCTTCCCCGCCGTAGCGACACACAATATCAGAATCACGCTTCGTATTGTTCTCTTCAAAAATTCCAGCTAGCTGTCTAAGCAATTCGTCACCCTCGGGGTGCCCATGCTGATCATTGTATTTTTTAAAGTGGTCGACATCGCATATGATGAGACTCAGATCCGCCTGTTGCCTTTTTACCAGCGCAATATCTTGTCGCAAGCGATCCTGAAAATAACGATGGTTGTAAAGTTTTGTAAGACCGTCGCGATGCGCCAAATTGACCATTTCAAGATGTCGCAGCACTTTATCAAAACACAGACGAACTTCATGAGCCCAAAGAGCCACAAGTTCAGGAGCCACTGCTTCATAAACAATAATGCGCTCGTTCTGACCTGGTACCGTAAGTTCTAAAGTTTTAATCGATCGCAAATCTTGACGCGTCTGGAGATAATCCGCCATCACACCTTCGAAGGCGTCTTCCTCGAAAATTTTGGGATCTGTTTGACATTTTATGAGCCACCGCTGCCCGTCCTTTTCGCACCAAGCCGATCTCAGCGAGGGATCTTGAAGAATATTCTGAAGACCCTTCAGGGCCATCACTCGCAAGTTATCTTCATCGAGAACGCCCATCAATAAGGTCGTAAACTCGAAAAGGCGTTTTAGGTCTTGGCTACCTTTTTTTAAGCGCTTAATCAGCTCAGCGTTCTGCTGACGAAGAAGGATTTTCTCCGCCACCTGATTCATTTTCTTTGAGACGATACCCAAATCATCAAAAGGCTTTGTCAGGTAGTCGTAAGCTCCTAGTGAGATAGCTTGCATCGCTGTTTCAAGTGTTGCATGCGATGTCATGATGACAAATTCTACCAAGGGGTGGTCTTTTTTTACTGCCTCGAGAAACTGAATGCCCGTCATCTCGGGCATATTGATATCACTTAGAATGATATGAAATTTTTCTTTCCCTAGCCGTTCAAAACCGAGCTTCCCATTTTCAGCAACCTCGACAGACCAGCCTTCATCTCTTAATGATTCACTAAGCATGCCTCTCAGGGATGCTTCATCATCGGTGATGAGAATTCGCACCTTCGATTTGTCGAAGGGCATCGTCATGCAGCCACCTCTTTAGCTGGCTCGCTCTGATTCGACTGGCACGGAAGACCAATGGTGAACGTCGTACCCTTACCGGGCGTACTGTCGACGTCGATCGTACCTCCGTGATCTTTAATAATACCGATAGTGACGGCAAGGCCCAGTCCGGTGCCTTTACCCACTCCTTTGGTCGTAAAGAAGGGCTCAAAAATTCTCGCCTTAACATCGGGGGGCATCCCCGCACCTGTATCAGAGACCATCACTAAAACTCTTTGGGTTTCAGGTGAAAAGTGAGTGCTCACCGTAATGGTGCCCTTCGATTCCATGGCCTGTTGAGCATTCAGCAAGAGATTCATCATAACCTGCTGTATCTGATTGGCATTGCCGCTAATCCAAATGGGCGCTCCATCAATAGCAAACATCTGCACGAGTTTAATGCCCGAAATTCCCAACTGATGTTCCACTAGACGAATCGAATCTTTCACAGTTCGATTGATATCAATGCGCATCATCGACGCCTTTTCTTGACGCGCAAATCTCATGAGGTTCTCTACAATTTCTTTGCAGCGTACCGTTTCTTTCTCAATAATATCTAGATATCCGATGACAGGAGAGTCAGGGGTCAACTTCTTCTTGCTCATTTGCGCGTAACCCAAGATCCCCGCTAAAGGATTTTTTACTTCGTGCGCGATACCCGCTGACATCTGCCCAAACGCTGACATCTTTTCAGATTGAATAAGCCGTGCTTTAGCATTCTCTATTTCCTGATCACGCTGTTTGAGGTCCTGAAGCATCTTATTAAAGATATTTGCCAAACGACCAATTTCGTCTTTAGATTTTACGAGAATCTTTCCGGTAAACTCCCCCTTACCGACTCGCTCCATCAAGCGCATCAGCTCGCTCATAGGCCCGGTGATGGAATTGGAAAACAGAATGATGAGAATTTCTGTGATAAAGAGAATGATCAACGCCGCAATGAGTGAGTTTATGAGAATATTGTTTTCTATCTCACTCGCTTTTGATACGCCCTCTTGCAGAACAACACTGAGGCCACCGCCTTGAGAAAATCTAAAAATAGAAGAAACCTGACTTTCTTTAGAACTATAATCAATGACAGCATAAGAACTTTCGCCGTCCTTCAGATTGGATAGAATTTTGAGTACACTTTGATCGTCATAAACTATCTCGCTCGGGTCCCAACCATCTAATGTAGAAAGCATAATGTTTTGATGAGAATCGACCAAGGTGACGTTTTGCCCCCTTCGCCCTTTAATGTTTTGATAGAGCTTCTCTGACGCAATCTCCGCAATACCTACGTAGGCCATATCTTGAGAGCCTTCCGTGTAGAGGCCCGTCGCCAAAACAAAGGTTGGATGCAGTGGATTGTTGGTAGAATTGTAGATCAGCCAATCGCCTGGCTTTCTAAACTTGAATTTTGCTTCATCCACCAATTCTTGCTGACTCTTGTAACCAATAAGGCCCTCAGCATCAAAGCCTCTCGCACCCAGAGATTCTGTATTTGCCCACTCAAACGACTGATGATTACCCTGAAGCGAGGTGATTTTGATCCAGAGTACATCTGGAAACAACCCTGGCTGAAGCACCACCGCCGGATCTAATTTCCATGCCTTAAACACATAATTAAGTTGCCGTTCATATTCTCCAACTCGAGAACTAATGGCCGTAGAGATTAACTCGGATACCTGGCGATTGGATATTTTCGTCTGTTCACGCTGAGCGTTTCGAACAATATGAAGAGAGTAGACGATGATAGAGCCAATGCCAAAAAGACAAATAGCCACCACAAAAAGAATGAGCTTGGCCCTAAGACTCTTCACGACTACCCCCAACCGTTATTATACGTCGGACTTCAAGAGAGGTGGGCAGCGTCAAGAACTTGACATTCCCAGGGAAGACGCTGCGAACGTCTTCCCTGAAATATCCTATTTTAAGTTTTAACGATTCTGAAGAAGGGTCAATGCCGACTGAGCGGTCACATTAGCCTGCGCTAAGATGGCGACTCCGGCCTGTTGAAGAATCTGAGCCTTCGTCAACTCTGCCGTTTCAGCCGCAATATCTGCATCTCGAATTTGCGACTGCGCTGCATTAAGATTTTCACTCGTAATTCCGAGTCGACTGCCCGTTGTTTCAAGCCGGTTCTGCACCGCTCCAAGAGACGCTCGAATATTGACGAGCTGAGTAAGCGCCGCATCTACAACAGCGAGTGCGTCAGACGCTCTCGCTTGAGTAGTCACTGAGATAGCCGCAATATTATTGGCTGATGCATCGACTGAGATACTCGTGGTCGAAAAACCCAACGCTGCCGATACTCCGGCACCTTGAACTCGAATCGCGTCCGACGATCGCAACTGAATAGAGCCAGTGCGAACCAACTGAGAAGCAGCCGAATAACCGGTCGACGTTGAAAATACCAATCCTGTCGAGAATCCTGCGGTATAATTGGCTTCACTGGAAAAAACACCGTAAAGACCGGTGGTTGCCGCAGCGGCCGTCCACTGAAGAAAGATATTTCGACCGTCATCCGCAACAAGCTCAATATCATCTGTAGAACTCGTCTGAAGCCGAGCCTTCACGCCGGTGGTATTGGAGTAGTTGTTAATGGCGGTAATAAATTCGTTCACCGAGCTGATGCCCGTTCCAAGAATTTGGGTACCATTGATGGCAAAACGATCAGTATTTAGATCGCCCTGGTAGCTTGAGAACGTCAAGTTATTGAGTTGAATGAGAGTCGTGCCGACATCCGCATATACCTTGGTCTGACCAGAACGCTCATTGATACGTTTCGCAAGTGCAATCGCAGAGTACGAGTTACCAGATGCTGACAATGTATCGTCAGTCGTCGTTGCGGCTGCAATCGCCACTCCATTGATAACGAGATTCTCAGTTCCTGAGGTAATTTGGTTTCTCACACCCGAGATCGTTCCTAGACCACCCAAAACAGAGGCTCTCGCATCTCCGATATTGAACGAGATGGTTTGTCCCTTGCGGGTACCTACCTGAAGATTGGTCGTTGTAAACGTACCATCCAACAGAAAGGTTCCGTTAAATTCTGTGGAAGCGGCGATACGATCAAACTCTTCGATCAAGGACTGAACTTCTCTATTAAGGTTGGTTCGGTCATTGTCCGAAATGGCGCCGTTCGCTGCCTGAATCGACAGCTCTCGAATGCGCTGAACAATATTGGTAGATTCAGCCAGCGCCCCTTCAGCCGTGGTTAAGAACCCAACAGCATCGTTCGCGTTTCGAATGGCTTGCTGAAGACCTCGCACTTGAGAACGTAAACCTTCTGATACTGCCAGACCGGCCGCATCGTCTCCGCCCGTATTGATACGAGAACCAGACGATAGTCGTTCCATCGCTTTGTTGAGGGCTCGCAAACTCGAGCCCAGGTTTCTCTGCGCCTTTAAGGCAATCACATTTGTATTAATTCGAAGTCCCATTGATCATCCCTCCTTGATCCTTGATCACAGTCCTTGTTCACTTACTTCATCTAAAATCGATACTATATCGTTCGTAGTTGATGACATCTCCACTCCCTTAGTCACAGTCGCAGGAACGCCCGCTAAGGCAGCTTCTGCTAAATGCGGAAACAGAAAATGCTTTGTTTCAAATACCGAATCTTTTAAGACGATCTGTTTACCCTTCATGGTCTTCCAGTTGATCACAAGGGGTCCTCGCAGATTGGCCGTCATCAGACGAGTGTCGGTAGGCACCGTGAGTATCGCAATGACATTCACTTCCTCGACGCTCTGAAGACCTAAGGCTTTGCGTTCTTCTTCTGCTAAATTAAAAACGAAATCTGAAAAGAAAAGACCGGGATCTGTCACTAAGAACATCAACTCGGGATTTTCCAGAGACACAAGCCACTTGAAAGGCATTGTTTCATCCGCAGGGTCGTTGCATAGAATGAATCGACTCAGCTTAGGAAAGCCAAGAATTTCATCCACAAAGTGAATGATCCGACTTTCATCGAACTCTACTCGGCCAATGCGTTTCGACTCAATGACACTCATTTTCATTATAGGAGTATCTGGCGTGTTCATGAACTCATCCCTCCCTTCAACGAAACTCGTGATTCCTTCTCTAGCAGTGCTGGCATGAGATCCTTCACTAGGTCCAAATCTCCCGCCACCTGCAGGGCTTCTTTGTTCTCGCACTGAATCTTCTGGTAAATCTCTTCTCGGTGAATAGTCGTCTCGCGAGGTGCATTGATTCCCAACCTCACTTGATTTCCCTTCACCGCCTGAACAATAATTTTGATATTGTCGTTTATCCAGATGGACTCCCCTAAACGACGTGTCAAGACGAGCATCAGATCCTCCTATGATTGTATGTTCCATTTCAAACCGTTTCATGTTCAAAAAACCTATCGAATAAAATCCATCAATGACGGTAAATTCATAACATTGCCTGCCGCCGTCATTGTAGCTTGCAGTGCCGTATTCGCCCTTTGGTAATCGAAAGCCGCTTCCGACATATCCACTTCAACAATGGATGACAGAAACCCTTTTAAGGTTTCTCGCTGGGTGTCGAAGTGAATTCGATTCAATTCAATTCGATTCACTCGAGCGCCCACCGATGTGATTTCTGAAAGCAATTGGTTTAAGCCAATATCTAAGTCGTCGATCATCGACCCAACACTCGCAGGGTCGGTATCATCCAAATTGTCAGTTCTTAAGGCGACCTCAAGGTCCGCGAGCGTTTGAAAAATATTTACCGTTTGAGGACTTCCGTCTCCTGCGAAAACCTCATCCCCTCGGCTCTGAATTTGTAGATGGCTTGAATCGCCTATTTGAATCGACCGCACATTCGTATCGCCCGCATAAGTGGCAACTGGGTCAGCATTGGGTTGAGCCGCATCTAAACTAAAGGGGGCTGTGCTGGTGCGGTAACCCGCGAACAAGTATTCCCCGCTAACTTCAGTGTTCGCTACTAATACCATCTGCTGCATGAGCTGTTGAATTTCTGCAGCAATCGCAGCTCGAGACTCGGAGCTCAAAATTCCGTTTCGACCTTGAATGGCGAGCTCTTTCGCCCGTACCACTAAATCTTTGGCGGATGTGAGCGCGGCCTCGGTCTCTCGCAAATAGCGCTCCCCAGAATCCAAATTTTTAAGGTATTGCTCAATACGATCAATGCCTTGCTGATATCCCATCGCTACTCGCGCACCTTCGGGATCATCCGAGGCTCTATTAATGCGACGCTGTGTGGATAGCTGCTCTGAAGCCTTATACAAATCGCTATTTCGAAGAGAAAGAGCTCTTTGAAACAAGACAAAATTGGACAGGCCTGTCGATCGAATCGTCATAATTATATGCTCAGTAAGTCATCCATTAATTTATCGGCCACCGCCATCAGCCTTGAGGCTGCTTGAAATGCCCGTTGATATCGAATAATATCTGCCCCTTCTTCGTCGAGATTCACTCCCGACACGCTTTCGCGTTGCACCTCCATTTGAGAGAGCAAATAAGTTTGAGTCTGATGTTGGCGGTTTACCTGACTCACCGCATTTCCAATCGTCCCCACAATTCCCTGATAGTATTGGGCAAATGTTGAGGTCCCTGTGCTCATCGTTAAACTAGTTTGCATATTGGCCAAAGCCAACGCATTGCGATTATCTGAAATGCCCGAGACCAGAGGATCTTGCTCAGCGGCCGCAATGCTTCTGACATCGGCGATCACCGAGGCATCCACCGCAATGGACCCTGCGGCCCCCGAAGAACTCGCCATAGGTGTAAAAAAGTTGTTGCCCGTCGAAGAGTCCAATCCATAGCCCGCTGAGTACTGGGTATTAATTTGGGTCACCAATTGATACGCCAAAGTATCAAGGCTCGAAACCTGAGTATTGATGGTGGTATTTCGATCGACAAGATTGCCGCCTAAGCGACCGCTATCGATTCGACTTGTGACATCTTGAGTAAACCCTGAAAGAGCGCTTTCAAGTTCAACCGTCAGATTGCCTCCCGAACTAATATCGTCGGTTCCAACAGAGAATGTACCCGACGAGAATGCGGTAACAAGACCACCGCCACCCACCAACTGTACGTCGACCGAGCCATTCGTCTGCGTAAAATAACTGACAGGAACTTCTTCCGACAGCTGACGCAGCAAATAGGTTCGTCGAGCGACTAGTTCCGCCGCCTGATCTGAGCCGCCCTGGTTCACAATGGTGCGATTCAAGCTGGCAATTTCTTCTGCGAGGCTGTTGATCGATTCAATGCGAGAAGAAATTTCTTCTGAAAGATCTCGCCGCATCGTATTGAGCTGAGTCGAAAGTCGATTGAAGGTTTGGGCCAACAAAATGGCTCTATCACGAACCCCCTGTCGCATGGGAATACTGGATGGATTATTGGATAGTTCGCTTAACGAATTAAAGTAATCGTTCATGGCTTTGGCAAGACCGCCGCCATCCGCCTCGTTAAAGAGGGCCTCCATTTGATTCACTGTCTTTTTACGAGAATCTACGGTACCGAAATCATTGCTCAAATCAAAAAGTTGCATTTCTACAAATGGGTCGACAATCGAACGGAGTCCAGTGACTTCGGCGCCGCCGGCAATGCCGATATTCATAGGGTCGGCGCTACGAGGCGAAACAATGAGTTCCTGACGGGCGTAGCCCTTGGTATTCATATTGGCAATATTGTTTGACGCTGTAGACAACGCTTTTTGCGCAATATTGAGACCATCGAGGCCTCGATTGAATACCCCTGACAGGCTCATACTCGTTTCTCCACACTTCTTCCGGTGAAGGCCTGCTCATTTTGAACTTTGCCCTGAGCGCTATAGACGGGCGATGTCGCCATCAATCCTTGAAGCGCTCGCATTGAACCGTTTATCCACGTGAGAGATGTTTGTGCCAGAGCCGACGTATTAACCTGAAGGCTTCTAGCTCGTTCAATCACCGACTTGAGCTTCTTACGCAACTCCAATAACCTTGAGCTTTGAAATGCTGAAAGACGTCGAGCCAAAACTTCCAGTGTGATTCGATCTTCGGTAATTCCTACTTCGGTCGCTAGCTGACGTACCGCATTCTTTCGAGCTTCGTCCATAGTCTGAAGCTTCAGAAAAACGGTGGTTTTCATCTTGTTGTTGTGCTCAAGCTCTTCGATCTTGAGATGAGCCATTAAATCACCATCTCGAGTTAACAGATCAAGATACTGCTCATACAGTCTCAGCTGCTCTTGCAAAACGTTTTCTAAGGATTCTGAATGGGTACTCATTATAAACTCCTCTTTCCAAGCTTGCGAGCCAGCTCGCTAAGAATGACTTCTTTTAGGAAGGCCTCGGCTACTTTTTCATAGTCAATTTTGTAGTGACCTTTGTTGAGTAGCTTTCGAATTCTATCGACTTCATGGCTTCTTAAATCGGGGGTAGCATCGACCAGATCTTTGATCACCTGAATGGCCGTGGTATGGTCGGTAACTTCGACAGAATCAGATGGCGAGGTAAGGGCTGAGGCCAATTCGCCAAGAGACTTTAAAGCGCCACTGTCTTTCTTTGAAGACTTTGCGGGGGCACGTGAACCGCCGCTTTTTGTGGGTCCGCCTGATTTTTTACTTCCTACTCTCATCCCTGAGACTTCCCCTTCCTATGGCGTTTTCTTGTCATCTCCCAAATGGGGACTCATCTGGCGCACAATCGCATCGGCCAATCCAATGGACCCGCGCTGACTAGAAATCTTTGTAAATTCGGTATCTAACATGGTTTGAAAGAACTTCGTTTGCTGCGAATCGCCGTACGTGTGATCTTCTTGAACGGTTGCACGCATGCTTTGCATAACCATGTCCATAAAATAGCCTTCAAAATCGTGAGCTGCCTTTTCTAGCTCTTGCTGATTCTTCGACATGTGAATCGCTTTAGGCACCGCCGCCTTTGTTTGAAGCGCAGCCGTCACTTGAGGAATTGCTGTCAGCTTGCTCATTATATAATCTCCAAATCGGCCTGAAGAGCGCCCGCTGCTTGAATCGCTTGAAATACGGCAATCAAATCTCGAGGCGTAACACCCAGCGCATTTAAAGCCTTCACTAAAGCCCCAATCGATACACTCTTCGGTATGATAGCGAGTTTGTTTTCTTCTTCTTTTACATTGATCGTCGGCTCATCCACGATCTCGGTAGTGCCTTCAGAAAACGATTCGGGTTGACTCACAGTTAGATTGGGTTGAACGCTAATGGTTAAATTTCCATGCGCAATGGCAACGGTTGAAATGCGAACGTCTTGCCCAACAACCACCGTACCCGTGCGTTCGTTCACCACCACTTTTGCGATGCGATCTGGCTCAACTTGAACGCGCTCAATCTGTGCCACTAACGAAACAATCTGGTCCTTTTGTCGATCTGGAATTTGCACGAGAACTGTTCCAGAATCTCTCGCCTGAGCAAACGGCCCTTTGAGCTCCTTGTTAATCGCGCGAGCCACTCGACTGGCCGTTGTAAAGTCGGGACTATGAAGGGAGTAAGACAGCTCACCCACCATCGTAAAATCAAAAGTCAACTCTCGTTCAATCGTCGCCCCGCCAGGAATTTTTCCGACGGTAGGATGATTCTTTGTCGTCGAAGCACCCGCTTGCTCTTCAGAAAAGCCCCCAATGGTCACAGGCCCCTGGCCCACCGCATAGACTTGCCCGTCGGCTCCTTTCATGGGTGTTAATAGAAGGGTTCCCCCTTTCAAACTCTTGGCATCTCCTAAAGACGATACTAAAAGATCAAGCTTCGAACCTTGTCGAGCGAAAGGTGGGAGATACGCTGTAACAATGACGCCCGCCACATTTTTTACATTGATTGTCGACGCGTCAATACCTACGCCCAGATTATTGAGCATCGTGGCCAGAGATTGCATAGTGAACTGACTCGAGGATCCATCGCCCGTACCTTGAAGCCCAACCACTAAACCATAGCCTATGAGCTGGTTCTCACGCACACCTTTTAAATAGGTAATGTCTTTCACGCGACTTGAGGCCCAAGTCGCTTCGTCTGTGAGCGACAAGAGAACGACTGCGCTGAGGAGCCTCGCCGTCAAGGCGATGATTTGGCTAAATGAAGATCTTCCGTGATCGTGTCTCATAAGCGTTCTCTTTAAAAAGGCCAGATACTATCTAGCAGTCGTGTGCCCCATCCTGTGTTTTGTTTGTCGGAAACAACTCCGTCTCCGATATATCGAATCTCAGCATCCGCAATCAGACGTGAACTCACTGTATTGTTAATACGAATATCATCGGGTCGCACAAAACCCGAAATTTCAACTTGTTGCTCTTCTTTATTGATTGTGATGACTTTGGTGCCTCTTACGAAAAGCGTTCCGTTTGGTAAGACATTTTCAACCACCGCCTGAACAATCGTTTCAAAGGATCCTGATCGATCGGTTTTTCCTTCCCCTTTAAACTCATTCTTATTTGCTGCCGTTGCGCCCAAGGTACCACGTTGCACAGTCTCAGCCTGACCAAAGGTTAAAGAACCGGAGAGGTCTATCTTTCCATCTCGCTTCGCATCAGTTTTCGCTTGAGTGGTCGCGGTAGCTTCTTCCTTAACTTCAATAGTCAGAAGATCTCCAACTTTTTGGGCCTTTTGATTGCGAATAATATACGGACTGCCCAAAGACTTTGCCCACAAACTTGATTGAACAGGATCGGCCGAGATCTCGGTCGACACTTCGTCGGTAGGTGGCAAACCGGCCTTAATTCGATCGGACTGAAGCTGCAGCTGCTTTTGGTTAAACGTCTTTTCTTTCGGCCTAAGAGTGGCACACGACGCTCCTAAGAAAGCCGTAAGAACGATAGAAAGGGGAAGATAAGATCTCATAGTCTTACCTCCACCACTTTCTCATCGGTAATCGTCCCCACAATCTCACGTTTCGAGTCGAGATTGCGCACCTTGATTGATTGCCCAAGGCTGCCACTTTGATCGGCAACACCCACCCCAGAAATTTTCAAACCTTCACCTGTAACCAAAATTGTCACACGATCGCCTTTTTGAACTAAAGTCTCTAAGGCTGTGCGCGACGAAGTGATAATTTCACCCGCTTGAATAGGAGAGCGCGCCACACGATTCGTCATTTGTACTAAGCTCAGAAAATCATCAGCGACTCTTGAAGCCTCTTTCCACTGCCAATCGATATCAGACAATTCAATTTTCTGACCTCGATCAAATCGGCGCTGTGCCACCGGTACGCGCTCTTCGATAAATAGTTTTGCCTGGAGGCGCTGAGTTCTCTCAACGCGACCGAGATCGTTCATAAATTTTAAAACCACTGAAGAGAAGCCTGACTCCCGAGGATCAGGAATATCCACTACAACGGTAGTTTCAGTCTCAGGAGCACGTGACGGCAAATTTTTAACGACCAAATCGACTATCTGAATACGTCGATTATCGAATGAGGGAATTCGTCGATTCAGAAAATCTTTCCAGACTTCACTCGCTGTAACGACTTCTGGCTTCGTCTCGCTGACAACATCGGCCAACGCGACGATAGTCAACCAAATCGGTAGAACCAGCAGAACAAGTAGGGCAATTTTAGCGAATCCTTTCACTCTAATTTCCTCACCGAATATTATTCGTCGACGACATCATCTGATCGGATGTCGAAATCACTTTGGAGTTTAGCTCATACGCCCGTTGAGCCAGAATCATGCGAATCAACTCCTCTGCGATGTTTACATTGGAACTTTCAAGAAAACCTTGTTGAAGTGTTCCAACGCCGCTCGTTCCAGGAGTTCCCTGCGCACCCGCTCCTGAAGCGGCCGTTTCTAAGTATAAATTTCGTCCGATTGCTTGGAGTCCGCTTTCATTCGGAAAAGTATAAAGGGAGAGTGTCCCTTCGGTGCTTGGCGTAGTGGCGGGAGGCACACGAGAACTCACCGTTCCATCCACACCGATACGTCGCTCTAAACCGCCGGGCTGTACTGTGACGGCTGGCACAAGAGGAAAACCATTTTGGTTTACCAATTGACCCGTGGCGTTGACCGACAAGGAGCCTGCTCTGGTATAAGCAGTTTCTCCACTTGGAAGTTGAACCGCAAAATAACCTGGACCTTCAATGGCCACATCGAGAGGATTGGCGGTCTGTTCCATGGTACCTTGGCCCGTCATCATATGGGTCGAAATAACTCGAGCTCCGCTACCAATTTGCAATCCACTTGGAGAAGCGACGCCCGCGGCTGTTTCGCTACCGGGCAGTTCTCTGGTTTCGTATATGAGATCTTGAAATTCGGCGCGCGCCGATTTGAAGCCCGTTGTATTGACGTTCGCAATATTATTAGAAATCACGGCAATTCGTGTTTGCTGCGCTTCCATTCCTGTTGCTGCTGTGAAAAGAGATTTAATCATAGCTCTATCCTTGAGTTGTTCCTAGTTTCTCGTTTCGGGCCTGATTCATTCGAGAGGCCGCATCATCTACATTTTTAAAACTTTCAAAAAGTCGCGATGCCATAATCATGTCAGTTAACTCTCGCACCGCATTCACATTGCTGCCTTCGAGAGCTCCTCCCTGTACCTTGGGTGAAACAATATCGGTGGCGCCACCGCTTGCTGAAAAGAGCTGGCCACCTTCACGTCGTGACTGCGTTGAATCAAAAGTTACCAGACGTAATTGACCCACCGTGACGCCATCGGCGACTACCGTGCCATCACTGGCCACGTTAATGTTCGCCCCGGTAATAGTGATATCTCCACCGCTACCTTGAACCGGATCGCCATTTTGCGTCACAAGTCTATTCTGATCGTCGAGTCTAAAATTTCCCGCACGGGTATAACGCTCTCCGGCCTCTGTTTGCACCACAAAGAAACCGGGACCATCAATGGCCACATCCAGGGGATTACTGGTAGTTTCAATTGCGCCTTGGGTTAAATCAGAGAACGAGCCTCTCAGTTGAATGAATGATTCCGTACTTAGATTGTTGGGCGCTGCAATATCTTTTCGAAGCGACGACGATAAAAGTTTGTTCTGAGTAGAAAGAGCCTTCTCAAAGAGAGGGCGCTCCGCTTTGTAGCCTGTCGTTGAAGCATTCGCCAAATTGTTAGCGATAAGTTCCATTTGTTTCGTCACAGCGACTTTTCCACTAATCGATGTATACACGTCTCTACCTCGCAGCTTAGCCACTGCAAGGTCTATGCTTCCGCTCTGCAGTCAGTAGAATGCGGCGCTCGGGGGGCTGAAGAGGCCTCGATATAAATGAAATTTAAGTTGTGAACAAACCGGTGGGCAGAGTTTGCCGCGATGGACTTGCCGAGTAATGCCGAGTGATTGAAATCAACTTGATTCGTAAGTTTATAGAATAGAATATTTTATTTATGAATGCGTTACAGGTGTCGCAGCCATTCAAGAGGTATGCGAGAGCGAGCGGTTCGAAGGGACAGATCTCTGCAATGGTACAGTTTAAACAACGAACTAAGAAGGGTCGGCCTTTTTATGCCTGGCCCTTTTGCTCTAGCTCGGCCAAACGTTTCTTCAAGGTAACTTCGCCTAACGAGATCATCGAGGTTTCTCCATGTGAAGTGTTTCTTGCTTGCTCTCTCGACTGAGAGCCTACCGTTTGAATCTCTCGATGCAGTTCAGCCACTTTGGCATAGAGCCGCTCCATTTGGTTCGATTGAAACCCAACCAGCTTCTCTAACATCTCGATGCGGCCTCTTTCACGACCAAAGGTTGGAATCACCGTTCGCTTTGTAAAATAGTGAATGATAAAGGCCTGCAGGACAATCCACTGCAGCACCATGAAGGCCGCAAGAACAACAAAATGAAAGTGAGTCTGCAACCATGCGAGCGAGACAATATCGTTCATGATAGTTTCCATCAGCTTTTCTCCTTCTCGGAATCACCCGATCGATAGGCATCAAGACGCCATCTTAGTCGCATGAGCGCTCTGCTGTGCATCTGACACACTCGTTGATCGGATGTATTCAAAATATCGGCAATCTCCGTAAAGGTAAGCCCCTCATAATAGTAGAGTGACATTAAGAGTTGCTCTTCTTGATCGAGCTTCGTTATAGCTTCGACAATTTTTGATTTAAGCTCCTTCATCTCGATTTCAAGATCAGGATGAGGCGATGATTTATCTTCTAAAAACTTTAGTACGTCAAGTCCGGCTGAGTGGGGAGAGCCAATCACTTCCTCATACGACATCATCCCGGCAGGCTGAAGATCGACGATATAGTTGTAGTATTCTTCCAGATTCATTTTAAGGGCTTCTGCCATTTCCCGATCGTCAGGCGAGTGATTCAGCTCCACCGCTAAGCGCCGATAGAGCCCGTCGATCTCACGCATTTTGGCACGAACCGAACGAGGCAGAAAATCACGCAGTCGTAGCTCATCGAGCATCGCGCCGCGAATTCTAAATTTCGCATAGGTCTCAAATTTCACGGGCACATTGGGGTCGTAGCTATTGACGGCTTCCATTAATCCAACGGTTCCACACGATACTAGATCTTCCACCACTAAGTGCCTAGGAAGACGCCCAATAAGTCGATAGGCCGATATCTTTACCAGAGGAGAAAATCGCTCAATCAACTCCGATCTCTCAGAGTCTGTGAGTTCTCGCTTCGCAGCCTTCTTGTATGCATTCACTCCCGTCACATTTACAACCTTTCAAACAGGTGATTCTTAACGACCCACCGCTTGTTTAAGAAAGAACTGCATGCCCCCTTTCTGCTGAGGCACCTCTAGACCAATCACTTTATCGGCAAGCTCGTGATATCGGCGCGAGATTATCCCTTCCTTCTCAAATTTTATCATGGGCTCCTGCTTTGACACGCTCTGGCGAACCTTCTCATCGTAAGGAAAGTTCTGTAGGTGCCATAGTTGCACGGAGTCTAGAAACTGATCGGTCGCTTGAATAAGCGCGTTAAAAATTTTCTTACCTTCTGCTTCATCGCGCGTTTGGCTGGTAATGATGTGAAAAACTTTCTCTCCGTACTTCGTGGCCATCACTTTCATTAACGCATACGCGTCGGTGATGCTGGTGGGCTCTGGTGTTACCACCACCAAAACGGCCTGCGCTGCAGCATTAAGATACATCACGTTATCTGAAATTCCGGCCGCTGTATCAATGAGCAGAAAATCAAATCGACCTTCGAGTTGATCGAGCTGATTCATGAGCTTAAGGCGATCTTCTTGCTTCAGCTCGGTCATCTCTTGAATACCACTTGCTGCAGGCAGAATGCGTACGCCATCAGGGCCTGAAAAAAGAACTTCATCAATAGATCGCGAGCCATCGACCAAATGCTTTAAGTTATAGGGCGGAGAGATATTGTAAATAATATCAATATTGGCTAACCCCATGTCCCCGTCAAATATCAGCACGTCTCGCTTCTTGGCACGAAGGGCCAGAGCTAGATTGGCGACCACCTGAGTCTTACCAACCCCTCCTTTGCCACTCGTGACGGCAATGGTCTTGATAGGTCGTGACTTTGTTTTTTTCATCTCATCTCGCAGTCGACTTGCTTGATCCATAAATAACCCCCCGGAACTCTTTCATCTAAAAACTTGAATTAAAATCCGTAACAGCTGAGATAAATGATTCTTGAGAAAATAGACTCATATCGTCTGGAACATTCTGACCATGACATAAAAAGGATACCGGCTTTTGTGATTCCATAATTGTCGCCAGCATCCCACCCCACGACTGTGTTTCGTCCCACTTGGTAAATATGAGATAAGATGGCCGCAAAACTTTGTAGCTTTCCCACAGGTTATGCACATCTAAACCGCTCACTCCCGCTGGAACCACCAAATGAACTTCGACTTTCTTTGCTAAATCCGCATCTTGAAAATCTAACATCTTCACAAGCTTTTCTAAGCGTTCAGAATCGGACGGCGAAATACCAAAGGTATCTATAAAAATAGTATCGGCATGTTGCGTGGTGAGTTGGTCCTCTAACGACATATCATTTCGTGTTTTAAGAAAGGGCACCTGGAGTAGTCGCGCATAGTGCGAGAGTTGATCGACAGCACCTATTTTGTAGTCATCCACACTCACCACGCAGACCGATCGACGAAGTCGAAGCTTTTCATGAGCTGCAAGCTTCGCGATGGTCGTCGTCTTACCTACCCCTGTCGCTCCGACAAGAACAACGATTCTCTCTTTGGGTTGAGAAAGCACATCGGCTTGACGAATGGACGATTTGAGCGCCGAAAGAATGCATTCATCAGAGCCCTTCACTTCTTCTAAATTAATACCTTGGGCCTCTAGATTCTTGAAGAATGCTAACACCTGGACCTCCGTGAGACCACGTGAGATCCAATACAGGTAAAGCTTACGATAAACGGGAGCCAATTCCAGCTCGGCAAAACGCTTCTCCGCCATCAAAAAATGAAGGTCATTTCGCAACTTATGAATCTCGCTCTCAAGCGGGTCAAATACTTTCTTCCGCACTCCATTAGAAGTTAACAAAAGGGAGGTTTTTTCAGCTTTGTTACGCTCAGAAGCCTCTACTTTAGATCGCAGGCTTTCGATTTCTTTCTGAAGCGGCTCGACAAAGGTCTTGATGGCATAGAGCTGCTGTACATTCGAACGTGTCTTCGAGGTGTCCGTAAGGCCTGATGATACAGACGGTGTTGCAGAACTAGAAATCCACGACTCTGCCTCTTCTGTCTTACGACGAGCTGCCGGCGTTTTTGGCTTGGTTTCGTCTGACGCTACACTCAACAATCCTAATCTCGTTAACCATGGCTTTTTTTCAACCGGTGTCTTTGAAACATCGGGCACAGTCGTTGGTGCTGTCGTGTTCGTCATGGCCTTTGTGTCTGAAGCGACATCTCGCCGTTCAATGGCCGCCGTCACTTCGATAAGTGCTCGAGGCATCAGCCCGAAAGCGCCTTTTTCTTTGATTGTCTCAGTTTGCAGAATGATGGCATCATCGCCGAGTTCCGATCGAACTTCTTCAATGGCTTTCTGAAGACTCTCAGCTTTGAATTTTTTTATTTGGATTCCCATATCAACCTCCGCTCGCTCGTTGTGGAGCTGCCTCTAGTTTAAGAACACCTAAACTCTCAAGACGGCTAAGAGCCGTCACTTCACTATGTGAAATAACGCTGCAGTTTTGAACTTGCCTATCGATGAGTTTCTTAAAATAAGGTCGAATACTCGGCGACGTTAAGATGACGGGCTGCGTGCCTTCATTCGATAACTTTTCACAAGTCTTTTGCAACTGATGAATCATCTGTAACGCACGTTTTGGGTCGAGTGTTATCTGAATGCCGTCCTCTGTTTTAACAAGGCTTCTTGAAATTGCGTCGTCGAGCTCAGGATCTAGTACAATGACCTTCAACTTGCCTTCCTGAGAGAAATTGTGGGTAATAGAGGCGGCTAACGCTTCTCGTACCACTTCAGTCATTTGGTCAGCATCTTTTATACGTGGATTATGATCGACCATGGTTTCAATGATCGTCGGAAGATCCCGAATTGGAACGCTCTCCCGAAGCAAATTCTTCAGAACACGATGTACTTTAGAAAGCGAAAGTCCATCGGTCGTAATCTCTTCAACAATCTTAGGATGGCTCTCCTTCAATCGATCAATCAACTTCTGAAGTTCCTGGCGACCTAGAAGCTCATGCGCATGATGCTTAATAACTTCACTGAGGTGAGTCGCAATGGTGGTAGAATTATCGACTACGGTATAGCCAATCAGTTGAGCGCGCTCCTTTTTATCTTTCGTGATCCACACAGCGGGCAAACCATAAGCGGGTTCTCGGGTTTCAAGCCCTTCAATTTTTTCAGACGTCGTACCCGGATCAATCGCTAAAAACTGATCTACCGATAGTTCGCCCCCAGCTACTTTGACACCCTTCACTAAAATGGAATATTCGCCTTGGCGAAGTTGAAGATTATCTCGAATATGAATGGCAGGAACCACAAAACCCATATCTTGAGCCATCTGCTTTCTTAGATGACTCATACGTTTCAAAACATCGCCCGACTGTCGCTCATCCACAAGAGGCACAAGGCCATAGCCGACCTCAAGCTCTAAAAGATCAACAGGTTGCACCCAACGAGAAGGATCCAAATCGCCCACCTTAGCGGGAGCGTTGGCATCTTCTTCTTTATCAGCTTTGTCTTTCGCCTTTCGGGCCTCCTCTAAGGCTTCGTGGGCCTTCTCCACATCCAAAGTCTTTTTGGCCTTAAGGCCCAGATAAATCAGAGCTGCTGCTGCTAAACCGAAGGGAATGGTTGGCATACTTGGATGGATCGCCCCAACCGTTAATACAATTCCCGCCACGATGAATGCCTGGGGTTGCAAGAAAATCTGACGTGCCATTTCATCCGACATTTTTTCGGTCGCCGAAACCTTTGTAACAATGAGACCTGCGGCAGCCGATACTACAAGCGCGGGAATTTGAGATACTAGACCGTCACCCACTGTTAAAATAGTATACGTCTGAGCGGCATCAATCATACTCATGCCGCCCTGAGCAACACCAATGATCAAGCCTCCAACGATGTTCACGACGACCACAATGATACCAGCAATCGCATCACCTCGCACAAACTTACTCGCTCCATCCATCGCTCCGTAAAAGTCAGACTCGGTCTCAATAGCGTGACGCCTCGAGCGCGCTTGTTCCTCATTGATCAGCCCAGCATTCAAATCAGCATCGATAGCCATCTGTTTTCCGGGCATACCATCTAATGTAAAACGAGCGGCGACTTCCGCGATACGGCCCGCACCACGGGTGATTACAATAAAATTGATAACGATCAAAATGGTAAAGACTATGATACCGACAACATAATTACCTCCAATAACAAAGGTACCAAAGGTCTTGATCACTTGACCGGCACCTTCGACACCTTGACTACCGTGGGTCAAAATCAAACGCGTCGAGGCAACGTTGAGCGCCAATCGAAATAGAGTAACAACCAGTAGCACTGTGGGAAAGACAGTAAAGTCGACCGCGTGTCTCGTATAAATTGAAATAAGAAATATGACGAGTGAAACGGCCATCGAGATAACAAGAAAGATATCAAGAGCGAACGCGGGTAAAGGAATCATCATGACAAGAACCGTACCGACCAAGATCAAACCCATGAGAGCTTCTCGGTTCTGAACCAGTCCCATCAAATCACTTTTTTGTTTGGTATCTGCCATGATCTCTACTCTCTAAACGCTTTTGCTAGTACCGGTGACACTACACCGCGGCCCGCGCTCCCTCCTTTAAAGACTGAAATTGACGCTTGATGCGATAAACATAGGCAAGCACTTCGGCAACTGCTGAGTAGAGCGACTCAGGTATCATTTCTTTCACTTCGACATTTCGATATAGAAATCGCGCAAGCTCTCGCTTCTCCATCACGGGTACGCCGGAATTGATTGCAATCTCTTTGATTCGTACCGCGATGAAGCCAGCCCCTTTGGCCACCACAACAGGCGCTCGCATTTGACCTCGCTCGTATTTCAAAGCCACGGCAACGTGAGTCGGATTTGTAACGACCACAGAAGCGTTTGGAACATCTTCCATCATGCGAGCACGCGCCCTTTCGCGTTGTATTTGGCGCATCCTAGATTTAATCATCGGATCGCCTTCCTTGTTTTTGAATTCATCTTTAACTTCCTGGACACTCATCTTCATCCGCTCCCAATAAGCATATTTCTGAAAAGCCAGATCGCTAGTGCCAAGAATGGCAAGAAAAACTAGAACGACAGCAAGAACGATTTCGATCAACTCGATGGTATACAAAAAAATAGACTCGATTGGCATCACACCAATCTGAAACACGCGCTCCGCTTCACCCTTGAGGACGAGATAAAGAATGATCGTGATAATCACAATCTTCAACGTGGACTTAATCAATTCAACAAAAGTCTCTTTCGCGAAGAGTCGTTTCAAGCCCGCAAAAGGATTCAAGCGATCCATATCTGGATTCAGTTTCTCTGTCGTAAAGAGAAAGCCAAACTGGGACAGATACCCTGCTATGGTAAAAATGGCTACCCCTATGAAAAATGGCGAGAGTATCCATAGAATTTTATAGCCTACATCGCCTATCATTTTATGAAATGCTTCAAGACTATTTAACGTCGACGCATTGAATGTAAAACTTTCTTTAAACACCGCGATAATGCTTTTTGAAATAGATGCTCCGGCGAAACTTAGGCTTAAGACGGCCCCTAAAAAAACGAAGAAGTTTGCAAAATCGCGCGATCGTGCCACATCACCTTTTCCGCGAGCTTCATCTAGCTTCGTGCCTGTCGGATCTTCTGTTTTGTCGGTATCTTCCATCTCAGAGACTTCCCTTCATGGTTGACAAAACACGCATCAAATCACCATCCATTCGCTCGGTCATGCCTAGCATGAGAAATCGAAAGAGCGGCAAGCTCAACAGCAAAACCAAGAGCCCTACGATAGGGCCGATGATAAACCCCGTATTGAAGTAGATATTCATTTGGGGTGATAACTTAGTGATTAAGCCAAACATTAAATTTAAAATGAGAATGACCACCACCAGTGGGGAGGCAATTTGAATGGAGAACACAAAAATTCTTGCCACTAAGTCGGCCATTTCATAGCCAACCGCCGCTGAGAACCCTTGCGTTAAGGGAAGAACGTCAAAGCTTCTTCCAAGCGCCAGTAATATTAAATGATGCCCATCAAGGTAGAGAAAAAAGAGAGCTCCAAGAATGATATAGAAACTAGTGAGAACACCCGAGTTGGTTTGGTTGGCAGGGTCGAAGATGGTGGCCATGGCAAAACCCATTTGCATACCCATGATCTCACCCGCTATATTGATGCAGGCGAAAACAAATGAAGCGGCCACTCCAATAGTAAAACCTATCGTCGCCTCCTGAAATATATAGATTAAAAGCTGTATATGATTCGTAACATCAATGGCAGGCTGTTCAATGATGGGCATCATGAGAAAAGCTAATGCCATCACAAAAAAAATTTTCACTCGATCAGGAACGCTTCGATTGCTGAGAAGTGGCGAAAACATGAAGATGCCGGCTACTCTGAAAGCGACCAACAGATACATGACGATAGATTCTATCGTCAAGCCAGGCAGCAGACTCATCGGACAAACCTCGTAAAGTCAGAAAAAATTCCCGCCGAAAAGTTCATGAGATGGTCCATGATAAAGCCACCAAACATAAGGAGAACGACATAGATGGAAATCATTTTTGGAATGTAGGCTAGAGTCGCCTCTTGAATTTGTGTCGTTGCCTGAATAATACTGATAATAAGACCCACGACCAACGCCGTTAAAAGCGCGGGCATCGAAACAAGTAGAATAAGCTTAATCACGTCAGCGGCCACCGTCTGGACGAATATGGGCGTCATGACGCTACCTCAAATGACTTTACGAGACTACCCACAATGAGGTTCCAGCCATCAACCAGAATGAAGAGCATCAGTTTAAATGGAAGCGAAATGATCACGGGCGGCAGCACAAGCATACCCATGGCTAGGAGTACGGACGATACGACAATATCAATCACCAAAAATGGCAAATAGATCATAAAACCAATCTGGAAGCTGGTCTTAAGTTCCGAAATGATAAACGCTGGCACCACATGCATGAGCGAAAGGTTCTCTCGAGACTCTGGCTTTTCTTTATTGATCAGACTCATGAACAGAGCGAGGTCTTTTTCTCGCGTATAACTTAACATAAACTTTTTCAGCGATGCACTGGCTGTTGCAAGGGCATCGTCTTGAGACAGTTTATTCTTTGTGTAGGGAATATAGGCATTCTCGTGAATATCTTTAACGGTGGGGGCCATGACAATAAAAGTCATAAAAAGTGAAAGTCCGACGAGAATCTGATTTGGAGGCACCTGATTGGTACCCATCGCATGGCGAAGCAACGAGAATACAATAAGAAATCTAGTGAAACTCGTCATCGTGATGATGAGCGACGGGGCCAATGTGACCAACGTAATAATCATCAATATTTGAATCGTGGTAGAAACATCTCCCGCCTTGCCGGATCCCACGGAAAGTGAAAGACCTGGCACGGCCTGCGCACTAAGCAGAATAGGAAATAGGAGCATCGTACTTAAGAATAAGATCCAACGAGGTTTCGACCACTGCCTCATGGAAGCCGCCTTTCGCTCAGAACGGTAGATCCACTGGGAATTTGGCGTTCTACTTTAGTGTCATTGACACTCGAAGCACCATCCATGGCGCCGAGTGTTTGAATAGAAGCCTCAGTGACACCCACTAAAAGACGTCGGCTCTCCCATTCAATAATCATCAAACTTTTTTTTGGATCTAACGCTAATCGCTCAAGTACTTTAATCGAGCCTAACTGTCGTGAAACGAGCCATCGATCGGGCTTCAAGAATCGTCGCGCAATCCAAGCTAGAAAAACGATAAGGGCTATGACTAAGGCAAGACTTAGGATTGTACGAAGAATCAGCACGATCGATGGCTCTCCCTTTTGAAAACACAGTCACTAGACCAATTTATCTAAGCGATCCTTAGGTGAGATAATATTCGTTAATCGCACGGCAAATTTGTCATTGAGGACAACCACTTCGCCTTGAGCAATCAACTTCTCATTCACTAAAACTTCAAGAGGTTCTCCGACCAATTTGGTAAGCTCTACAACAGACCCTTGGCCGAGCTGAAGCAAATCGTTGACCATCATACGAGTCCTACCAAGCTCAACACTCAGCGTCAGAGGTACATCTAAAAGAAAGTCTATAGATCGCATCGTGCCAGTGGCACCCGCTCCGCTAAGCTCATTCATCGGCACATCTTGTGTTTCATCCGCCATGGCGCACCTCTCTTGTTAATTTCGTTTCTCACTGTCAATTTCGGAGACAATCTGCACGGCCTGCTGTCCGCAATGCGTTCCCATATGAACCATATATTTGGGTACATTCTCCAACTTCATAGGAATAGGCTCAGCGACATACTGATTCAAGCCGACCGTATCCCCCTCTCTTAAGTTTAAAATATCTCGCATCGTGATATCTGTTTTGCCCAGAGTCACGGAAAGCTCGGCTTTCGCTCGTCGAATAGATTCCGTCACCCAAATCTTCCAGTTTGGATTGGGCTGACTCTGCTCTACGTAAGTGTGGTCGGTAAGTGCTGACTTTACGGGGTCGAGCGCAAACAAGGGAATGATGAACTGCATCTTCGAACTGACGTCTTCAAAATTAATACCCAAATCAGTCACAACGACCACGTCACTCGGAGCGACGATACTAACGTATTCTGGATTCATATCAGTTCGGACGTATTCAAACTCAAGTTTGTGAATGGTAGCCCACGCCTTTTCAAGATCTTGCGTACAGTATTGAACTAGTCTTTGGATAAGCTTTAACTCAATAGAGGTAAAGTCCCCTTCTTTTTTTCGACCGTTTTGCAGTCGACCACCGCCGAATATATTATCAATCAAAGAATATACAAACGCAGGCTCCAACGAAACGATCGCCTGCCCAATCAGCGGCGACAACCTTAGAATCGTGAGACACGATGGCACAGGCATATTCGAAATCCACTCTCCATACCGTTGCATCTCAGTTTGGAGGTATTCAACGGTCACGACTTTTCGAACGAGACTTGATAATGTCTGGCGATACGACCGTTGAAATCGGTCAAAAATAATCTTAAGTCCGGGCATGCGAGCTCGAACGAGTTTTCGCTGCTGCGTAAAATCATACTTCTGAACGAGACCCGAAAGACCAACGCCCGCTTCGACCTTCACTTCTCCCGAACGCACGGCATTCAAGAGTGAGTCGACTTCGTTCTGCGATAGAATTTTCTCGTTCTTATCTTCTGACACTAAAGACTCCTCAGCCTACTGAATGACAAACTCAGTGAAATAAACACGTTTGATACGACCCGTGACCAACAGTTTGTTCACTCTCGTAAAAATTTCGTCTTTCAGAATTCTTTTCCCGTCTGACGTCTCAATATCGGTTTGACGCTTAGAGCTAAGCAGAGTGAGCATTTCATCTCGCACCTGAGATATTCTCGTTTCGAGTTCAGCCCGCAATGGCTCCGCTTCTAGTTCGAGCTTTACTTCGATTCGCAGATAGCGAGGCCCGCGCCCATCGTCGATCAAATTAATCACAAAAGGAGCGAGATCAAACTGAGGTCCTACTAAGGTTTTCGGATCTGTGACCTTAGCAGGATCCACTTTCTGCTCGGCTTCCGTTGGCCCGGCCTCCACTTCTTCTTTCGGCGCTGATGTCATCATTTTGAAGGCAACGATGGCACCACCAAGCACCACCACCTGACTTGCAATCAGAATGATGACCCATAGTGGCAACTTCTTTTTTGGAGCTGCTTCTTCACCCGCTGCCCCGCCTTCTTCCTTTTCGTCTGCTTTATCTGCCATAGTCCCTCCGGGAATCCCTCCCACAGAAAAGCAAGCCATGTACCAAACGAGCGCGAAGTTAAGTGACTGTAATAACTAGTCAAATTGGGCCATCCCCTCTCGTTGTGAAGCAGCAAATCGTCAATTGCGCTGCGCAGGTGTCAAAAGCTCAACTTTGGCGCAGCGGGCTAATGGGCTTGTTGCAAACTCTACTATCTGGGGCCGTCGTCAAACGCCCATCCCTGAGGTCCATGCATTGACAGCCTGTGTTAGCACCACTAAAGCCTGATATAGTGGTGGTCACTCAGACAATGCCTCCGCGTTCAACGACAGTCGGCTGTCAAAAATGAATGGAAAACAATCGCATGATAACATTGCAGCAGGCACAAAAAATGAGCCTGGAGGGCCTTGATCCATTTATAATTTACCATCGAATGAGTCAGTTTACGCGACATCCACTTCTCGAAACGGTTTTCGACGCCCCTTCCATACCTTAAGCGCTGCTCGAGGTCTTCGTCCGCTGTATTCAATCAACGCGAAAGTACAATCTAAACGCGTGCCAAAACGCTCAAGTTCAAGATGAGTCATCGGATTCCAAGTTCCGGTATTCAGATACTCTTTGCCTGCTCCAAACTGTTTAAAAGTGGGTCGATGATTGTGACCAAAAATGACGGTATGAATATCGTCTCGAGTCGCCAAAATACGCTGAGCCGCGCCATCAAGATCAGGAAAGACAGGAGCCTCTTTCAAAATTTTGAACGTTCTCTTTAACGAATTATTTCGTCGAGAGTCTCCCTTGAAGCTTGATTTTACAAAGAAGGCGAGAATATCCCGCACCACACCCAAGCCAAATCGAAACTCATAAAACATGAGCCATTTTAGATAATCCGAAAACGGCAGAACTTTATCAAAGTGGGGCTTGCGCCTCTTGATTTGATTGACGACATGCACAAGAAAAAGAGTTCCCCATGGTTGATTCAATAAGGGTTCAGGCAAGCTCTTGGTAAGAAAATAAGATTCCCTCTCAAAGCTGTTTGCAACTTCGTACTGATTACCGTGTTCAATATAAATGCCATCAAATTCATAAGACTCGATAAAGAAGCGGGTCTTATCTCCCGTTGACTCTCGAATCAAATCTTGCACAGACGGAAAAAGAATTCCTGGATCATGATTGCCCATCACAAAACTCAGAGTTTTTCCTTCATGAGACTGAAAAAATTTAAGAGCATTCATGGTCGCTCTATGCCCATCTAAGATTCGCCTCATTCGTCTCAAAATCGTCAGTTCCGACAGAATATCTGGATCAATCTCGTCATAGTCGATCATCAAGAGATTAAAAAAATCTCCGTTCAAAATGAGTTCGACTTCGGCATCTTCAAAATCTCGACTACTGAAATATTGTAGAAATTCTATAAACTCTCGGTCATGAAAAAAGTCTTCTAAAATATTCAGACTGCCGTCGGCATTGCGATGGCCCGCCCCCAAATGAAAATCAGATACCACCAGCTTAAAACGTCGCCGAAATACAGGCTCTGTCATGGCGATGAACTAGGGGCCGGCAAGTCAAGCGTCGGCGGAGCTTCTGGAATAATCGTTGGAGGCAATAGCTCCGGTACCGCCGGAGCCATCGGCTGCGGAGACGCCTGCGGAGATATAGATTCTGGAGAGGGTGCCGATGGGACAAATGCAGGCGGCATTAACGACGGCTGCATTTGCGGTGGAAGCGTCTCGGGTGTTGTCGTCGGTGGTGGCGAGATATAAATTTCTTGTTTTAACTTGGGATTCTCAGAGGGTTCCGCGGTTGGAGGTGGCACTGGCAAAACGTCGGGCTCTGGAACGGGTACTGACTGAATTTCGAACGCACGTACGGTGCCACGAGTTCCAAGCCACTGCGACAGCTGAGCCTCGGCTTCAGACAACGGCATGGCCAGAGCTACTTCGAAACGAATGCTTCCTCGGGTCAACCGCAAATCATGAACCGGTGACTTCCAACTCTCGGTCACAAAAGCGACTAGATCAGACGAGCTCACCTTCGCGTTCTTCGATGCCAAGGCAATCTCAAATCGCATGGGTACTGCTATCCCACTTTCGACCGCTTGATTGTGAGCAGGACTCGGCGGAACCACCACTTCAACCCTAAATTTTATAAAGAGCCTATTGCCTTCTTTTCGCTCCGCGAGTTTTTGCCAAGTCTTCACATGACTCTTCGCTTGTTTTACAAATTCTTGAACTTTCTCTTCAGAGTGAACAGGTAAAGTCGCTTGACGAACAGCTTCTTGAAACGCTTGGTCTTCTGCGGCAGTCCGAGCCTTAATAAGGTCACCATCTACCATCACTGTTTCGGTATCAATAAATACGTCCACTGTAGTCTCAGCGACGACACTTTCTACCATCATCATAGATGTCAGCCCCAACAAGAGACTTTTTACGGCTGGCCGATAACGATCTAAATTTCTATTTAAGAGACATCTGAAATTACGAATCCAAAACGCTTCCATTGTTCAACCCTCTGCGCAGGCAGCTCTGCCGTCATTTCTACATAGTCGGCGCGATACTCCTGTTCTAAGATTCTACCTTCTCGATGCACCAGCGCCAACAAATCTCCTCGTCCCTGAGGTAAGAGCAGTTTGACCTGAAGATAGTCACTCGACAGCATCTGAGCTATTTTATCGAGCAAAAGCTCCATATGGTCGCCGCGCAGGGCCGAAACATAAACTCTACGTTGGCTCGCGCTCAATCGCTGCATTTCTTCGGACAGCCGATCTACCTTATTAAAAATCTCGATGGTAGGTTTCGAAAGTGCGTCGAGCTCAAGAAGCACCTGCTCGGTGGCCTTCTTATGCGACTCCCAAAGCGGATTAGAGGCATCTAATACATGCAACAAGAGGTCGGCCTCTCGAACTTCTTCGAGAGTCGATTTGAACGCCTCAATAAGTTCGTGAGGCAGCTTGCGAATAAAACCCACCGAATCCGTCATCAGAATTTCTTGATGATTTCGCAGCACAAGCCGTCGGGTAGTGGGATCAAGCGTCGAAAAGAGCTTATCTTGACCAACAATCTCCGCCTCTGTGAGGCGGTTAAAAAGCGTTGTCTTGCCCGAGTTCGTATAGCCCACCAAAACAATGTGAGGAATATGAGCTCTCTTGCGCTTTTCACGCTGTAGAGTCCGCGTATTCTCTACTTTTTTAAGATCTTGGCGAAGGCGACCAATCTTAATTTTAATAAGACGTTTATCGATTTCGAGCTGAGTTTCTCCAGGACCTCGAAGACCAATACCACCCTTCTGTCGCTCCAAGTGCGTCCATAAATGCGTTAGCCGAGGCAAAATATAAATCAGCTGAGCGAGTTCAACCTGCAGTTGGCCCTCGCGCGTATGCGCTCGACGAGCAAAAATATCTAAAATGAGCGCACGTCGGTCAATGGTGCGCACCCCCATGGCCGTTTCAAGATTGCGAGCCTGCCGAGGCGAAAGCTCGTCATCGAAAATAACAAGATCGGCCTCGAGTAATTCCGCACGTTCGGCAATTTCTTGAACCTTGCCCTTATTGATAAAGGTCGAAGGATTAATTCGATCAAGACGGCAGGCAAAGGTCTCTACCACTTCGCCATCGGCTGATGCTGCAAGCTGACCCAATTCATCGAGCGTATCTTCAATATCGATATCGTTAAAATCGCGTCGCGACCTCAACTTAGGACTAAAAGTACCTACCAAAATGGCGCGTTCTTTCACCCGGCGATTCTCTACTAATTGTAGGAGAAAATCATGATAAATTATGGCGGGCCAGCAAGTCGCCTCTCTTACTGAAACTTTAGAACATCATTACCGAATTGGTTCTCAATCCACCTTAAAAACTCCGGCTGCATGCGTATGGATAATTCGGTATCGAGCGTTACTCGAGAGTTCTGAAGCGGCATTCCCTCAACTTCGCCAAAGACGGGTACCGCCACCTTCACTTTAATAGGCCCACTGAAGGCTCTTGCCTGTTTCTGAAAACTCTCTAAATGAGCGACATCGTCGGGTGAACGCAACTGAAGAACGACTTCTTGAAACTGGCCAGTCGAGAGCTCCTCTAAATCCCGAGCCAAGATACGAGTCACTTCATTTTCTTTAACGACTTGACCCTTCACGAAAAGCAGGCGATCGCCTGCAACTAAGCCGCCCTTTTTTTGAAAAAGATCTGAAAAGACAACCACCTCAATTGTGCCCGTCAGATCTTCTAATGAAAAGAACGCCATGCGCGTTCCCTTTTTGGTGATGATCTCTTTTGATGAGACGACGAGACCTGCCACAGGCACTTCGACTTCTTTGGGAGGGGCTGGCTTCGACAGCACATCTTCGATATCCCTCACTCGAAACGACTGGAGCAAAGGCGCATACGACTTCAGGGGATGCCCTGTCACATAGGTGCCCAGCAAACTTTTCTCATCTGAAAAGCGAATACGATCGGGCCACTCCTCAGCGAGCTTGTATTTCACCTTGGCACTAAAGAGAATGCCTTGGCCCGGAGATTTAGAGGTCGAAAGAGTGAGGCCCAAGAGAGAATCTAACGACGCAAAGAGAGTCGATCGTGTTTGGCCCAGCCCATCGAGTGAGCCCGATCGTATCAGAGATTCTGCCGATCTCTTATTGAGCAACTCCGAAGGCATGCGTTTAAAAAAATCTTCGACCGATGCAAACACGCCTTTATCTTGGCGCGTTTTCACAATGGCTTCCGCCACGGCTTGGCCCATATTTTTAATGGATGCCAATCCAAAGCGAACCGCTTTCGAGCCTTCAATCGCAAAATCGCCGTAAGAATAATTAATATGAGGCGGCAGACACTGAATACCTTCTTTCAAGGCGGCTCGAATAATAATTCCTATTTTTTCGACATCTTCTGCTTCAGAAGATAAGAGGGCTGCATAAAAAGCCTCTGGATAATAGACTTTCAAATAAGCTGTCTGCACCGTGACCATGGCATAGGCGGCCGCATGCGATTTATTGAAACCATATTTCGCAAACTCACTCATCAAATCGAAAATGCTCTGTGCTAACGATTCAGGATGCCCTAAGGCCACTGCCCCCGAGACAAATTTTTCTCTCTGCTGAGCCATTTCAGACGCAATCTTCTTGCCCATCGCTCGGCGAAGCAAATCGGCTTCTCCAAGAGAGAATCCGGCCATGACGTTGGCTGTCTTCATCACCTGCTCTTGGTAAACAAAGACGCCATAGGTTTCTTTAAGAATTGGCTCGAGTACCGGGCTGTCGTAGACCACCTCGCGCTTGCCTGCTTTTCGCAAAATAAAATCGTCGACCATGCCCCCTTCGAGAGGCCCTGGGCGGTAAAGAGCTACAATCGCAATAATATCTTCAAAACGATTGGGTTTTAATCGACGAATGACATCTCTCATGCCCGATGATTCCAACTGAAAAATACCCACGGTATCTTTGACCGCTAAGTCGTGCATGACTTTGGCATCGCTATAATCAATGGTCAGCAGATCAATCGACTCTTTGGTGCGATCGATGGCTTCTTGAATTACCGTCAAGTTTCGTAAGCCTAAGAAATCGAATTTGAGAAGGCCCAACTTCTCAACACCCTTCATTTCAAACTGAGAAACAATTTCATGATCACTCCCGCGATACAGGGGAATATACTTGGTTAAAATATCATCCGCGATAACCACGCCTGCCGCATGCACCGACGAATGACGATTAAGCCCCTCGAGCTGTTCGGCAATCGTCAACAAGCGGTCGACTTTAGGGTCTCTCGCTCGTACATTGTCGAACTCCTCATTCATCTCAAAGGCTTCTTTGAGCGTGATATTTAAAACATTCGGCACCAACTTCGCCACGGCATCGACATCGCTATAAGGAATAGCGAGAACGCGACCCACATCTCGAATGACTGCTTTAGACTTCATTTTTCCGAAGGTAATAATTTGAGCCACTCTCAACGATTCTTCGATTGGCTTGGGCTGCAAGTCAGACGACGGAATATTGTATTTCTGCCGTACATAATCGATTACCCGCTCACGGCCCTTGATACAAAAGTCCACATCGAAATCAGGCATGGAAACACGCTCTGGATTTAAAAAACGCTCGAAGAGCAAATTATATTTTACAGGGTCAATATCGACAATCGATAAGCAATAGGCGGCAAGACTCCCAGCTCCCGACCCCCGACCGGGCCCTACGGGAATGCCCTGACTCTTGCTCCACTGAATAAAATCTGAGACGACCAAAAAATAGTCTGAAAAACGCATCTTACAAATGATGCCGTATTCCTCCTCAAGGCGAGCTCGATACACGGCTTCAAGTCGTTCAAATTCTTCGGGCGGATTTTGACTTCGTACAAGATCCAATCGAGTCTTTAAACCCTCTTGGCACTTTTGATAGAGCAGCTCATCGACCGAGGGGCCTGTATGATCGTCAGGAAGAAACTTGGGAATATGATAAGTATCCGACTTCAAATCGAAATTTATTGTCTTAACAATATCTTCCGTTGCCTCGATCCACTCGGGATGATCACGAAAAAGCGCGCGCATATCGTCGGCACTTTTTAAATAGAAATCATGCGACGGCAGTTGGGGCCGATTCTCATCATCGAGCGTGGTGGATTCTCCAATACCCATAAGAACTTCATGCGCCAAATGATCTTCGGGTTTTAAATAATAAACGGGCTGCGTCGCGACACAACGCCCGAAACGCTGCGAGGCTGCTATGGCCAACTCAAGATCAGGCGCTCCCTCGTAACGAAACATTTGAAAAAACAAACGATCACGCTGCCATCGACTGAAAAACGAATCGCCCTGGCTCAAATGTGGATGATCGGGCGATACCATTGCAATGAGACCTTCTTGAAGATCGAGCAGTCTCTGCAGAGTAAGAGATTGTAAGGAGTAGGCGCTCAGCAAGAGGCAAAGATTTTCATAGCCACGTGCATTCTGCACAATAAAGGTAATTTCACCCTTTTGTTTCACTGCGGGAGAAAACTGCAACTCACTCGTTAAAGAAATCTTAAGAGTAGTGCCTAGTAGCGGCTTTAAGCCGGCCTTTTTCATTTGAAAGTAAAAATCAATCCAGCCAAATGCATTCTCGAAATCAGTGAGAGCGGCTCCGGCATAACCCAAGGCCTTTAAAGTCTCGCAATACTTCTCGACAGGCACCATGGCCTTCAGCAACGAAAAATCACTATGGAGCCTCAGGGGAATCATAGAACGAATCAGTCTCGCTGACCGTGGATTTGGCTGTCAATCCTGGTGTGCCAGCCATCTCACACGCCCCCGCCCGCGCCCCTAGAAGGCACTAGGGACGGTTGGTTAACGCGACGCCATGGTCAGGCTGCTCGCCAATTTTATCGTGTCGACCATATCATCGGTGATTTGGCATAAACCTGCAGAATCTTCGTAAGGACCGAATACCCACGCAGCACTTGATCGTTGCCTATCTATAGAGCCCGCACCATTGTAAACGAAGTAACCAAACAGACAGTTAGCCTCTTCGTCTACATGTCCAGTTTTCCACGACCCCAGTACCCCTGCACGCCCCAGACCAGCCCAATCATCAACGAAGCGAAGGTCTTGATAGTGATTGGCGGCGGCCCAAACACCCAGCGCTTCAAAACGATTCATAACAAAAAATGTCGTTGAATGGGAGGCTGGCAGCCTACCGATGGTATCGGCAATACCATCTCCATCAAAGTCATGAGGCACCATCGTTTTAAAAGAGCGAGCGTAGGGCTTCTCTGATCTCACTCTCAAATGACATTCCGAATTGAGTGGCCACCCTGTCACTGGTTGAATCTGAAGTTCGAGGCCCGAGTCGCTAACCACAGACTCTACTTCGAGTGGAAGAGCTGCCATGGCCTGTGAGGTCTGGGCACCCTGGCAGTGAAGATCGCTTTTTGAATTCCATTCTGTAATAGCTCGAATAGCATTTGGATCTTCAAATCGAACCTTCACAATCGCATCCCTTGGCAGCAAACCTTGAGAGCGCCATTGGCCGAATCGAGCGGACCTAAACTCAAAGGTGGCTTGTGATAAAGAGCTACGATCGGTGACGCTTGGCTCGCTATGATTTGGATGAGCCGCACTAGGCTCATCGGCATTCTTTCTAAGGACGTCCCTCTCCACGGAATCACTCTTCATTATTGGGTCGTTTGCACCACCATCTGGGAGCGATCGATCTGATGTCGTAGACTTATTCTGAGACTTCGCATCCCCTCTAGCCGCCACTGAGTCATTCATGGGAGCCAACAAGAATAATCCGCCGTCGATCATTGTATACACAGCACTCACCGAACCAAGTCCCGAATTACCGGCTAAGTCCGCAGTTCCTGTGAGGGTATGAGTGAGCGTAACTGTTTCGCCCACTGCGCAGTCGCCCGCATACGACAACGACACCGTCGCCACACGCCCCGACATCGCCACAGCAGAAATGCTGGCCGTCGCACCAGCGCATGTATCACCAATCGAAAAATCGGCAGTCGTCACGGTCGTTCCATTAATATCTGCGGCCAAGGTAACGTCTACTGAGGTCGGCATTGCAACAAAATCTCCGGTCGCAGGATTAAACGATGCAGAGCTTGGAGCTGTTTTATCGAGGGTATAAATTTCTGTCGAACTGCCGCCTTCTAAAACATTGTCCGCGAGATCCGTTATTCCAGCATGATAGACTGTCAAAATGAGAATATCTCCCTCATCACAATCGGGAGCTTCGGTAAAAACAAAACTAATTTGACTGCCAGACACATTGACGTCATCTAATGCAAGCCCGTCGCACGTACTCACCCAGGCATAATCATCGTCTGTAACCGAGCTCACTTTGATCGCCTCATCCACACTGAAGGTATAGGTGCGGCTCAGATCGGTCAGCATACCTGAAATAGGAGATATCGAGCGCCAATTGACATTATTATTGGCCGAGGGAGGATTGCCGTCGACCTGAAGACCGAGACCATTCAGCGTCGTGGGAACGGCATTTCCTACCGTAAGATTCTCAACGCCATTGTACGTCGCCCTACCCGCATCAGCAGCTTGGGTATGAGCATCCCATAGATTATACTCTCCTGCTGTCGTTGAAACTCTGTCACGCAGCGATCCCTGCAAGAGATCTTGAAACCATTCATAACCCGTATGAACATTGAGTGTCGTTTGATCTCCGGATTGAACGGTATATCTGAATGTCAACGCCGAAGTACCCGTACCCGAAACATAGTCGGCGTAACGACCCGTATTCATTTTGATTTGAGGAGTCCCAGTGACGAAAACATTGGAATTAAAATTAACGACAAAATCAACCGATTGATTGAGTCCATAGAGACCCGCCACGGTATCTTGGGTAAATGAAGTAACAATTGGTCGAATACCATCGACTACGAGATTTTCGTTATCACTAAGAGAATTCTCTTCGCCTGGCTCAGGCAATGTTCGTGATACATCGTTACCCGCCCGATCGTAAAACGTGCCTCCATTGAGCGTTAAAGAATTTACCGACTCGTAATCTAAATCAGAAGATTCATGCCCGGGAGCCACGACATAGGTAAAATTGAGCGTGGATGTTCCTGTGCCACTCACATATTGAGCCCGATTCCCAGAACCTCCTGTATCCAGCGCTAAGAGCGGTGTGCCTGTTACAATGATCGGCTCACTAAAATTAACTTGAATACTTATCGTACTATCGATGAATTTATCAGAAGCATCATCCGTTGAAGACGTTACACTGACCACTTCACCATCTGTAGTATCTACGACGATAGCCTTATTATGAGACAGAGATGTCGCCGCACCGGCAGCGGGCATCGAAGCAATAGCCACGGGATTCTGTCGTCCACCGGTGAGTCGAACGGCTCGAATAGACGATAAATTGCTAATGGGAGTGGTCGCATTCAAATCAAGATCTGCAGAGTCTTGGTTGGATGCGACGGTATAGGAAAATACGACGGTATCATTCACACCCTCCGCCGTCTGTACAACACCCACATACGTTCCCGATCCATCTGTATCGCCTGTCTCAAGTGTCACGATAGGATTAGCTCCCGAGACAGTGACTGCTTCACTAAACTGAATGCGCACGTCGATGACCTCGCCCTCGTCGTAATAACCATTCGCCGTCGTGGAGGTCACATTGAGAATCGTGGGCGCCACACCATCGATCTTTAGGCTTTTGTTTGCCGAAAGAGAGCCTTCAGCTCCAGGGCTCGGCAAGGCGAGTGCTGCTGGATTACCTGAGACATCGGCAATCGCGCCTCCATTGAGAGCGAGGGAGTTGACACCCACATAGTCGAGATTTTCCAAGGCGTTCAAATTGTCGCCCGATTGATCATTGAGCGCCACCGTATACGAAAAGGTAAGGGTCGTCGTGCCAGACCCATCAACATAGTCTAACACTCGAGGGGCAGGATGAATATCCAGCGTCAGTTGAGGAACATTCGTTACATTGACAATCTCGCTAAAAGTTACGGTGATCGTGATGGTCTCACCATATAATACCGTACCGTTTGAGGCCGTCGAACTCACGCTGGTGACCGATGGCACTACTCCATCTATCACCAGATTTTTTTGACCCGCCAGAGAGTTCCCATTATCAAGAGCAGGCAATGTTCTATTTACATCGTTCGACGGGCTCGCATTCGCATCGCGAATCGTACCGCCGGACAAAGCCAACGAGTCAGTAGCCGCATAATTAAGATCGGCCGATGAATCTCCGGCCTGCACCGTGTAAGTGAAAGTGAGCGTATCACTGCCCGATCCAGCGGCATAGGTGGCTGTCCGATCAGTCTCACCTGTTTCGAGCGTCAAGGTGGGAGTGCCTGTGACATAAACAGTATCCGAAAATTGAACCGTAAGACTTATTGCCTCTCCCACAATATAAGTGCCATTGGCGTCTGTTGCAGAAACTAACAATACGCTAGGTACGACTCCGTCGACGACAATGGCCTTTGCGTTCGCTATCGAACCAGCAGCCCCTGGATTGGGTAAGGTAAGACTTGCTGCATTCTCTAAGGCATCTTGAATGGTAGCGCCGTTTGCCTCTAGCGAATCCGTCGCGACATAATCTAAGTCGCCAGACTCATCCCCACTTTGAACTTCGTATGTAAATACCAAAGTATCTGTACCTGAACCGCTGACATACGTCGCGTAGCGATCGGTCGCCCCCGTCTCTAGAAGAATCCGAGGCGTGCCGCCGGACACCGTGACCACTTCAGAGAACTCCACCGTGACAGACACTGAATTGCCAACGACATATTTACCATCGTCTGAAGTCGCTGATACGGCCTCGACGGTCGGGCTAACGGCATCAATAACGATAGCCTTGTTGGCACCCAATGAATTGGCAGCCCCGGGAGCAGGCAGTGTGCGATTAATATTCGTCAGGGATGCATCTTGAATAGTGCCTCCGTTGAGAGTCAATGAATCGGTGGCTCTATAATCCAAATCACCTGTCACATGCCCGCTGGCCGTTACAAACGAAAACGTAAGCTGCGTCGTACCACTGCCTGAAACATAATTGGCTACGGCATCGGACGCACCTGTTTCAAAAGTCAGTTGGGGCGTGCCTGTAACAAAAACAGGACCGGTAAAATTAATAAGCGCGGTGATCGTTTCGCCTTGTCCATAGGTACCATCGCTGGTCGACGACGTGACAGACGCCACTGTAATCGGCGCTCCGCGAATCACCAAACTCTTACTACCCGCCAAAGAATTCACAGATTCTAAAGCCGGCAAGTCTAACAGAGCAGAGTTCCCGTTGGCATCTTGCAAGGTCGCACCGTTCAACGCAAAGGCACCAATGGAGGCGTAGTTCAAATCAGGGGATTGATCGCTTGCACCAACCGTATAGCTACACGTTAAAGTGCTGGTGCCTGAGCCTACCGCGCATGTCGCGGCTTGATCAGTATCGCCTGTCTCAAGAGTCAGTGTAGGCGTACCTCCTGCAAGATCGAGAACTACCGTTTGATCAAAATTAATTTGAATAGAAATGCTATCGGTCTCTTCGTAAGTACCATCGTTTGTCGAAGACGAAACCGAAGAAATCCTGGGGCGCTCCCCATCGATATTAATAGTATTGTTCGACGCTAAAGAATCTCCACTGGCTAGCGCGGGCAACGTTAACGTCGCAGAATTGCCTGCCGCGTCTACGATCGTACCTGAACTATGAACGAAAGAGTTCGTCGCGGCATAATTTATATCAGAGTCGGTGCTGTCGGTATCTTGAACGGTATACTGGCAGGTGGTGGACGTAACCGCCTCCACAAGACTACAGGTGGCTAAGCGGTTTCCGTTCGACGTTCCTAACGCAAGAGTGGGGGCCGTTCCTGTAATGGTGACCGCTTTAGAAAAATGAACCGAAACGACGATAGTGTCGCCAATTTTGTGAGTCTTGTTCATCGCCCCATCGGCATCGACTCGAGAAATGGTCGGAACATTTCCGTCAATAACAATGGCCTTGTTAGCTCCAAGCGAAGTTGCTTCTCCTGGGTTCACTAAACCTAAATCGGCCTCGTTGCCGGCTGCATCGACAAGGGAGCCTCCATTTTCAGAAAGTGCAGCGCTGCTTGCAAAGTCAAGATCTGCAGAGGTATCCCCTGCCTGTACCGTATAGTTGAACACAAGAGTTGTCGTGCCCGAACCCGACGTATAATTGACAGCTCTTGCTGCTCCCGTAATCAACAATGAAATTTGAGGTGTTCCACTTACGGTAACGTTTTCCGTAAAATTTACTTGAATAGGAACGACGGCACCCACCGCAGCATAACCATTGGCAAAAGAGCTTGTCACAGAAGAAACCTCGGGTGGACTTGTATCAATAACAATCTGCTTAGAGCCTCCTAAAGACGTTCCTCCCGCTGTGGGCAGTGTCAGCACGGCCGTATTGCCCACCCCATCTGCGATGCTGGCACCCGCCACGGTCAATGCCGCTGACGAATCAATGTCCAGATCAGAAGAGGTATGTCCCGCACCCACCGTATAAGAAAAATCTAAGGTCGTGGAACCTGAACCACTCGCGTAAGTCGCTTGACCTCCCGAATTGAGCGCAATCACAGGGACTCCTGTTACATCAACAATCTCAGAAAATACCACGCGAATAGTAATGGCCTCTCCCACACTATAATGGCCATCAGCTTTCAGAGACGTGATGGAAGACACGGTGGGAGCACGAGCATCCACCACCAGAGCTTTAGAGCCTGCCAATGATGAGCCACTCCCCGTTGCAGGAAGTGTCAGCACCGCGGCGTTTCCGCTGCTATCTACAATCGTACCGCCGTTGAGCCCGAGCGAATTTGTAGCCGTATAATTGAGATCTGAACTTTGGTCGCCAGACTGAACAGTATAAATAAATGTGAGCGTGGCGGATCCAGAGCCTGAATCGTAAACGGCTTCAGTCTGATTATCGCCCGTATCGAGTACTAATCGAGGCGACCCCGTGACGGTGACACTATCATCAAATGTCACCGTAATAGATAGGGGTTGATTCAAAAGATACGTTCCATCCGCCGTTGTAGAGCTCACACTGGTGACGTTCGGCGCAATACCATCTATCACAATATTCTTAGACCCCGACAGCGATGAACTTCCCGAAGTTGGTAACGTCAAGGTCGGGCTATTTCCTGCCGCATCTCGAATGGTCAGACCAGCATCCACCAACGCATTAGCCGACTGAACTTCTAGATCGGCTGAGACACGAGACGCAGCAACAACAAATGAAAATCGAAGTACATTACCCCCGACGACACTCACAAATGCTGCTTCAGAATCGGTATCTCCCGTTTCAAGAAGCAAGGTTGGGTTTCCCGATACAGAGACAGTCTCACTAAACTGAACATCGACCGTAATGGTATCGCCGATTTTGTAACTCCCATTGTCGCTCGTAGAAGTTACCGCAGTCACTGTGGGAACCACTCCATCGACCACAATATTCTTGTTAGCCCCCAAGGACTGAGCCGATGCGGGGCTCGTCAGTGTCAAAACCGCATTATTGCCCGCGACATCTCGAATCAAACCTCCATTCAGTGAGAGGGCTGTCGTCGAAAAATAGTCAAGATCAGACGCTATATCGCCCGCTTGAACCGTATAGTTAAACAAGAGAGTGTCTGAATTTGAACCCGACACATAGTTCAGAGATCGGGCAGCATCATTAATATTGAGGCTCAGAGTCGGAGTACCCGTCACTACCACTGGCTCAGAAAACACCACCTGTATTCCGACGGTATCCCCAAGCTTTGCATAGCCATTAGAGAAGGCGCTGGTCACATTCGTCACCGTGGGAACGGCTCCATCAACTTGAATCGCCTTATTCGCCGCTAGAGAGCCAGCCGCACCCGGCGTGGGCAGGGCTCGATAGACATTGGTGCCCTCCGAGTTGCGAATGGTTCCGCCGTTCAATTCGAGCGCGCTCGTCGAGTTAAAATCTAGATCAGAACTCAAATCTCCTGCCTGAACACTATACGTGAACACAAGCGAGTCGGAGCCTGAACCACTTGTATAAGTGGCATAACGATCGGTAGCGCCGGTTTCAAGAAGAAGACGTGGGATGCCTGTTACAAAAACGGCGCTACTAAAGGTCACGGTCAAAGTCACCGTAGAATCAAGAGCATAGAGCCCGTTCGCCGTTGCCGACGAAACATTGGTGACCGTAGCGGCGGGATCAACGGTAACAACAAAACTTTGAGATGTACTGGTCAAACCCTCGAGGTCGGTTGCTTTAAGGACAAGCGTGATATTTCCCGGAGGCACATCCTCCACAGCCGAACGTCTCAGCTGATTATTTACAATTGTAAAATATCCCCCCGGATTACCCCCCGCGGCGAATTCAAATTCATGAACATCGTCACTATCGTCATCGAGTACCGATAATGTCGCAATCACATCGCCTGCAAGTGCCGACTGCCCCACGAGCAAGTTAGAAACAGAGATGGTCGTAGGTCTCTCATTAAGATTAATGATATTGACTGTCAGCGTTTCCGTTCGAATTTCTGTCCCCGGAGGATTTGAGGATTTAATTCGAATATCGTAGGAATTGCTCTCTTCATAATCAAATAGGGTAGCGTCTTTAACTCTGAGTCGATTGGGCGCTAAAATTTCAAATCTTCCGTTTGCATCATCCAACAACTCATAAACGATATTCCGACCTTTTGAATCACGCGCCTTTAGGTACGACACAATGGTCGAATTTGAGACTAACGAATTGATGCCCGTATCGACTCCATTTGAGTCTTGCAGAGGCGCATATTCTGAAACAGACGCTCCTACCCCACCCGCGTTGGTCGGAATTTCACACGCCGCTGTTTTAAAGGACGTAGAATACGGTGGAAGCACATTGCCCTGAGCATCGCGAACTCCTGAAATACACATATTGAGCGTTCGCCCGCAGGGCAATTGACCATTGCCTGACGTGACAATCGTCGCTTTTTGGTTTGAATTAACGGCAACGGTTGTATCAGGAACTCGACGACTCGGATCACAAGTCACGGTAGTCGCCGCTAGACGCTTCAGAGTTGATAAAAATCCATCCTCTAAATCATCCCCAAAAGACAGAATGATATTTTCATCGTTGAGGTCGCCTGTCTCTACTGGAAAATCGAACGAAATCGACAACGTTTCGGTGGTGGAGATCTCAGAATCCGAAGATATCGCACTATCGCCCTGACCAACAGAGACTCCAGAGGCAGACGCTCTAGGATCTGACGGCGGGTTTGCACAGGCCGATACCAAGCTCGCAAAAAACAGCACTCGTAGTGTTGATAATTTCATTTTTCCCCTCCCGTTACCCGTATCTCTCTAAAAATTCTGTCGCCATCCCGTGATAGCCCGCCAGATCGGCACACCATTCTCATGCGAAATTCCATAAGCGCCCGTGGCGTAGATACTGGCATGTGCCTCTTCAAATACATTTGAAATACTGAAGAGAGCCTCCGTAGGGCTTTGCACGCCGGAGCCAAACATATCCTGAAGTTCCGTGCTCGTGCGAATCTCGGCGATCAACGATATGGTAGGAATAATATCGACCGCCATCGCACCATTAAGTCTAAATTGATGCCCATTGGCTTGATTACCAATACGATACTTCTGCTGAAAATGAGCGCCAATATTGCCGGCCCAATGCCACCACGCCACCGGCCTGTACGATAGCACCGCCGTGCCTCCGCCGCTCACATAGCCCGACCCCGCATACTCTGCCCCAAAGCCTGTCGGCAAAAGCAAATGCCCCACTACAGCCAGTGAAACTGCTTTCGAGTTCCATGGACTAAAGTTCACCTTCGACGCCACCAAAATATCGCCAACGACGAAACGATCTTGAGATACGCCCCCCACGTCATTCTTTGGACGATACTGATGCAAACCAAAAGGCCCCTCGAAACCAATCGAGAAATGATCGGATAAGCGCCAACTCGAATGCAGATGAATCAGATAGGCCTTTTCTAAAAGCTTGTCAGACGTTGTGGCCGATCGTTCGACACTAAGCACTCGATACGCAAACGTGGAGGCTGCCCCTACACGCCATACGCTTGAGCCATTCTGAAAAGCATCATAGGTATTGATAAATTTTCCGCCGTCAAACGGTGGGCGAAACGAGAACGCGTTGATTCCTTTCTCAGAAGCCAAGACATTCACAAAATCTGGCCATGCAGAAAGATAAGAGATGAACGTTGAAAGAACAATGGCACAAAATCGTGATAGAGCGAGTTTCATAAAGAATATCTATTTAGTTTCAATAGGTTAGGCCTTTTAGCCAACAAGAAAGATTCTGTTTTTTTGTCCAGCTTCGCTGATTCAAAAATCAAGTATTTCGCTTGAGCTTGGCACCTTGCGCCATCAATTGGCCCCTGAAACGACTAGAATCTTAAAACCTTCCTATGAAAAGATAAAGACGTCTAGCCTGCAACGCTCGTAAAGAGGCTTCACATGCCATAGATTATGGGCGTCTGAGGACTGACTACCAATTTATTTTCGATTCAGAGGGGGAACTAATACGATGCAATTTAATTTTTTAAGACCATTTATTATCTTGAGCTGGGGCGCTATAGCCGCCGGATGTTCGTCGAGTGGCTCCAGTGTGGGCTGGCCCGTCGTCTCGTCACCATTTATTTCAACAACGACCGAAGCCGTCGTGATTAAAGGCTCCACGCAGATGAAAAGCGCGAGCTTTAACTCGCTCAAAACATCCCTCAACAGTATCGTCAACTGCGCCGCAGCGGCCGATCGAGCCTTTGTGATCGATCTCGATAAAGCTCCTGTGAGAGCAACCTGCTATGGTCCAAATTTATCCTATACCAACCATCCCGATGGGACGCCGGCCAATGGCAATCTGCCAAGCAATGACTTGGGTCTCTGGTCCTCAACTAACGATGGCACAGAAGCCTGCACGTCTGCCCAAATCACGACTCTCATTGAAAGCCACAACGTTTACTTTAATTTTGCCGGGCTCATGGGCGCTGCTCTACATTGTTATGTTAATACGACAGAGTCTCTTCCCGCTGAAGGCGCAACAGTCACCTTGAGCGATCCAGCAGCCTTTGGTTTCACGGGAGCTTCGTCCTCAGGTACGGTCTCTGCATCGAGTGCCAGTGTGACCGGGCTATCTGGTGGGGGCTACCGCTACGAGATCACGGGTACCGTCACACCCACTGCTTCAACTGAACTTTCCTACAAAGTTATTGTTCAGCGAAAAGATGGAGCCACTGAGACGGGTACCTACTCCTTCGATATCGAAGATACGAACAGTATCGAGGACACGAACTGTAATGATGGAAATGAGCCCGGCAATGAAACGATCACCAAAACCTTCGCCGGCAAAATGACCTACAGCGCCTCGGGATCAACTTTGAATCAAGAATTTAAATTTGCCGAATTCTGTAATTCGGTGGACCCTCTCGACTCAAACTATGATATTCCCGTTGCCACAACAGGCGATACCAAATGGTCGTCTAACTTTAATTACGGTCTGTTCAGCTTCGATGCCACCACTTTAGTGGGCACTTTTGCAACGGCGTGGCAGGCAGGCTCTCCGGACGAAGCGTCGCGCGTATTTAACGCTGCATTAGAAGCCGATGGTACTGGCACAGGTTACTATGGATTTGGTGGAGCTGCAGACAGCACGACCCTGCCACTTGGCGCTATACAAGGAATGGTATGCAACTGGGCCGGACCCGGGGGGGCCATTCATGCAGGACCTGGCAATCGGCTTTCTACAGATTATCTAAAGCCGTATGTTCAACGCCAAGTTCTCGAAAAAAATGTGGCAGGTGTTTGGAAAAGCACTGCGGACGATATTAAATATGCGCCAACCAAAGACTGTAGTGCGACGCCCGGCACATTGACGTACAATGGAAATGACGCCGCAACGCCGGCCGATGATGAGTTCTCGAACGACAGCAGCTCGGTAGCAGCCACAACTCTTGCAGACACTATTGACCTACTGGCTTTTGAGTCATTCTCTTTTACGCTACCCACAGCCCCGACCTTTTAGTGGCAACCGACTAAAGCCAAAACGATAAAAACCCTGAACTCCTGCGAATTGTATAAAACAGATCTACTCGCAGGAGACGGGGGCTGCCCTACGATACAACCCCCATTTTTCTCGCCAAAATGCCTCGTTCTGATCCATTGTCTTAGGCATGCAGGGTTTTTTAGAAGCTGTTAAAGAACGCGTCGTATTAGGCGATGGGGCGATGGGCACCATGCTCTACTCAAAGGGTATCTATATTAATAGATGCTACGACCAACTCAATCTTGAGAATCCATCGCTTATTGAATCCATTCACAGCGAATATCTTCAAGCAGGGGCTGAAATTCTTGAGACCAATACCTTCGGCGCCAATCGTTATCGCCTGAAGGCGCATTCGCTTGAAAACCAAGTCGCCGAAATTAACCGGGCCGGCGTTCGCATCGCGCAGAAAGCGCTTGAGGCGTATTCTGCCAAATCTTTGAAAACAGCGTGGATCGCTGGCTCTGTGGGCCCCCTCGGAGTAGCCATCGAACCCCTCGGGCCTCTTACACAGAAAGAAGCTTTCGATATTTATCGTGAACAGGCCGAAGCGCTGCATGAAGGCGTTGATCTTTTTATGGTCGAGACTTTCACGCATCTTGCTCAACTGCAAGTCGCTGTCGAAGCCCTGCGCAGCGTCTCGTCTAAGCCCATTGTGGCACTCATGACTCTCAACGACGACGCCGAGTCACTCGTGGGTGAATCGGTGGAACTGATGGCCAAGGCTTTTGATTCTTTGGCTGTCGATATTGTTGGATTTAATTGCTCCTCAGGGCCCTCCATTGTGCTCGACGCTGTGGAACGACTGCGCGCTATTACCACCAAACCTATTGCGGTATTTCCGAACGCAGGTATTCCCAAACAAATCGGTGGCCGTTTTATTTATATGTCGACGCCCGAATATTTCGGCAGCTTTGCGCGAAAATTTATTACGGTAGGCGTGCATTTGGTCGGCGGCTGTTGCGGCACGACCCCGACGCATATTCGACGCGTGAAAGATGCGATTCAGGCCAGTGGCTCTGTGAAGCGCTCGATGGAACGCATTGAAATATCTCGCAACGAAGAGAAAGCCGTTCAGGCCGTGCCGGTGGCCGAGCGAAGTCGTCTTTCTAAAAAATTAGCGGCAGGAAAATTTGGAGTCAGCGTCGAGATTGATCCTCCCAAAGGAACGGCCTTTCAGAAAGCTCTCGACGCTTCTCGTAAATGCAAAGAAGCCGGTGTCGACTGCATCAATATTGCCGATGGCCCTCGAGCGTCGGCTCGAATGAGTCCGATGAGTATGGCCGTTATTTTGGAGCGCGATATCGGCATTGAGACTATTATTCATTATTGCTGCCGCGACCGAAATCTCTTGGGGATGCAAAGTGATTTGCTGGGAGCGAATGCGCTCGACCTTCGAAATGTTTTGATCATCACGGGAGATCCACCCAAATTAGGCGACTATCCTGAAGCCGCTTCAGTATTTGATGTAGATGCCATTGGGCTCACTCGCATTGTCAATCGACTCAATCGAGGAATGGACTTGGCCGGCAATCCCATTGGCGCGCCTACCGCTTTCTTTCAAGGGGTGGGATGTAATCCAGGCAGCTTAAATTTTGAAGAAGAAATGCGACGTCTCGAGCTTAAGATTGAAGCGGGTGCCGAATATATTTTAACTCAGCCGGTTTACGATCACGCGACTTTTGAAAAGTTTTTAAAATCGTACAGTCGTTTCAGCAAGAGAATCCCCATCTTGATTGGCATTTGCCCGCTCGCCAGCTTGCGAAACGCGGAGTTTCTGCACAATGAAGTGCCGGGCATGCAAATTCCTGAAGAAATTTTAAAACGAATGGCCGCGCCTACAAGCCTTGAAGCTCAACGCGATGAGGGCATTTTAATTGCCCGCGAAGCGCTGACACTCTTTCGACGCGACGTTCAGGGCACCTATATTATGCCACCGTTCAATCGAGCGGATATTGCACTTAATGTCTTAGAAGGATTCATCGAGTCATGAGCCTTGCCGCATCGACCTTAGAGCTCCAAAATTTAGCGGTGTGTATTGATCATACGCTGCTAAAGCCAGAGGCTCGAGAAAGCGACTTTGAAAAACTCTGTCGCGAAGCGAAAGAGTTTTCGTTTTACAGCGTATGCATCCCTGGCTCGTGGCTCGAGCTTGCGCGCGACGAACTTGCGAATAGCTCAGTGAAATTATGCTCTGTTGCAGGATTTCCCTTAGGGTCTCAAGATCGTCACACCAAAATGGCAGAGATTCGATCGCTCCTAGAGCTCGGCGCTGATGAGGTTGATATGGTGCTAAATATTGGAAAGCTGAAGAGTGGATTACGAGAAGCTGTCTTCGACGAACTTAAAGCGGCTCGAGAGGCTACCGGTGATCGTGTATTAAAAATTATTATCGAAACTACACTTCTGTCGCGTGACGAAAAAATTGTCGCCTGTGAACTCGTGTCGGCCAGTGGCGCAGACTTTGTAAAAACATCGACAGGTTTTGCAGGAGGTGGTGCCACCATCGAGGATATTCAACTTATGAAAGAGATCGTGGGGGATGCCGTTCGTATTAAAGCGAGTGGAGGTATTCGAAATCGTGCGTTTGCTCTCGAGCTTCTGCAAGCAGGCGCTCATCGATTGGGGACCTCACAATCGGTCGCACTGGTTCGAGGAGATGAGGCAGCCCATGGATACTAAAAAGCCATCGGAGAAGTTGGCCTCTGTTGCAGCTAACGGTATAGTCCGCTCTAAGTCGGCCTCTGGGGCGACTGACGAAAAAGAACACTCTCTGTCACACCCTTCATTTCGCCGTATCGTCATTTTGGTCTTAGATAGTTTGGGAGTTGGCGCTCTTGCCGATGCTGCAGACTTTGGCGATGAAGGCGCCCACACGCTACGCCATCTATGGGATAAACGAGGGAGCCTCACGCTCCCAAATCTGGAACGAATGGGACTCTTAACCTTCGCCGATCGAGGAACTCCTCCCTCCCAAGTGCCAAGCTACTTTACGCGGCTCAAAGAGCAATCTCAGGGAAAAGATACGACGACCGGCCACTGGGAAATGATGGGCCTTATTTTAGAAAAAGGTTTTGAGACATTTCCTAACGGATTTCCTCTCTCGTTTATGCAGCATTGGTCACAAAAAACCGGCTGCGGTTTTCTTGCTAATCGCACGGCTAGCGGTACCCAAATTATAGAAGAGCTCGGCGAGGAACATCAGAAAAGTGGTAAGCCCATTATCTATACTTCGGCCGATTCAGTGTTTCAAATTGCGGCGCACGAAGAAACGTTTGGTCTGGAGCGCCTTTACGCTTTGTGTGAACAAAGTCGCCAACTCTTTGATGACTCCGCGTACAAAGTGGGTCGCGTGATTGCGAGACCTTTTGTTGGCTCTGCGGGCTCGTACCGCCGCACTAGCCATCGTCACGATTATTCAGCTCAGCCTCCAGTCGCCTTGATTCCTGAGGTCTTGCAAAAGGCTGGCGTTCGCACCTTAGGTATCGGAAAAATTCCTGATATCTTTGCCAATCGCGGCTTTGATAGATCGTTGCCCGGAAAGAACGACAGCCAGTCGTTTCAATCGACCTGTGACGCGCTTGAGCAAAGCGCTCATTCTGGTGAGCCCACCTTCATTTTTTCGAATCTCAACGATTTAGATATGCTCTACGGTCATCGTCGAGATACCGAGGGCTATGCCAAGAATTTGGAGCTCATCGACTCGCTGCTGCCATCGCTTTTGTCGAAATTGAGCGCGGACGATTTGCTCATGATCACCGCTGATCACGGCAACGATCCATCGTTTAAAGGTACAGACCATACAAGAGAGTATATTCCGTTAATTCTCTTTTCGTTTCGTTTTGGACTCGGGCCCATTGCAGCACGTCGTTTAGCCGATCGCGAAACCTTTGCCGATATTGGAGCCACGCTGCTCGAGAATTTTGGCATTCCGTCGGAAGCGACGAGCGCCTTGAAGGGAACGAGTCTCTTAGAGCGCCTAACAAAATGAGCGTCTGTGGAAATACCTTCCTCGCCACTTAGAAAACGACCAATTCTTCTCGCCTCTTTCGAAGCTTCCGCGCTTTAATGAGACATCATGAGTGATCTTTTACGGCTCATTCTAAAAAAGCGTGAGGGTCTTACCCTCAACGATCGTGATATTGATTATTGGATCAGTTCACTCACCAGTCGTAGCCCTCCTCCCGATTATCAAATCGCAAGCCTTCTCGCGTTTATTTATCAACAGGGCATGAATGAACACGAAACAGCGAAACTCACTCAGGCTATGCGATTGTCAGGCACTCAGTTCGATTACAAAACATTTCCCAAGGGAGCTCGCTTTATTGATAAGCACTCCACGGGAGGCGTCGGAGATAAAATTACCATTCCGCTGATGCCTCTTGTTTTGGCCTGCGATGAGAGTTTTTATTATCCCACCATTGCAGGCCGAGGTCTCGGCCATACAGGAGGCACGGTCGATAAGCTCGAAAGTATTCCTGGCTTTCAGTGTGGCATACCCATGTCTTCGTTTTATCGACTTCTAAAAAAAAATAGGGGCGCCTTTCTGGCGCAAACGAAAGAAATTACGCCGGCCGATCGTATTCTTTATTCGCTACGCGATGTCACGGGAACCGTGGAAAGTATTCCCCTCATCACCGCGAGTATTTTATCGAAAAAACTTTCAGAGTCCCTCGACTTTCTTATTCTCGATATTAAATATGGCAACGGCGCCTTTTTGCCTCGCCTTGAAGAAACCGATCGCCTGGCAAAGAGCTTGCTTCACGTGGCGACTCACGCCAAGGTCCCCGCCAATGTTTTTATTACTCGCATGGACACCCCACTTGGCGCCTATACGGGACATCTCCACGAGATTTATGAAAGCTTAAGAATTCTTAAGGGCGAAGGCCCGGTCTCATCAACAGAACTTACCTTCGCTTTTGCCGAGCGATTTCTTGTATTCGCCGGCATGACACCCGATCGCGCTCGCCGGGCCATCGAACATTCCATCACCACGGGCAGAGCTTTCGATCAATTTGTTCGACTGATCGAGGGACAAGGCGGCTCGCTCGTTAAGTTTGAGAAACTTTGGAAAACGAAGAAGGTGAAACGCAAAGTCATCACCGCTCCGCGCCGTGGCACTGTGCTCTTTGATGTGCGAAAACTCGGCTATGCGCTGATGGAAATCGGCGGCGGCCGAAAAACTCTGAAAGATAAAATAGACACATCCGCCGGGCTTTATCATCCGGTCGAAAGCGGAGACTTCGTTCAACTCGATCAGGAGCTCCTGACGATTTATTATCGCAGCGATGCGAAAATGGAGAACGCGCTACGACTTTTTACCGATGCCATTCGCATCGTCGACGAGCCTCTTGAAAAACATCCTCTCATTCGAAAGGTCTTAACGGCTTGAAGAATTCAAAAAAGAAACTCCATTCTGAATTCGACGCCATTCGTGAAACCGCCACAGCCCTGCAATCTGCTTTTGGAAAAGCGCCCCAACTGGCGGCCGTACTCGGTAGTGGCTTTAGCGTCTTCGCCGACAGTCTCGTCGCGCGCAAAAAAGTTAAGACCACCGATATCGTCGCTAGCCTCCAATCCTCCGTGCCCGGACATCGAGGCGAACTTTTTCTCTCAGAGGTCGAAAGTCGAAAGCTCCTGCTTGTCTCGGGACGAGTTCATGGCTATGAGGGCCATGGCCCCGATCGTGTCGTGCATCTATTACGAGCTCTCAAACTTTGGGGTATCCACCATTTTATTTTAACGAACGCGAGTGGTTCGACGCGACTCTCCTTTAAACCTGGCGACCTCGCGCTGATTAAAGATCATATCAACTTTACCGGAAGGAATCCCCTTACAGGAGCGGAGCTGTTCTCAGGACCTCGCTTTCCTGATATGGGCGATGCCTATTCTAAACAGTGGCGACTGAGCACCCTGAAATTGGCCCGCGCTCGAAAGCTTCGACTGAAGCAAGGGGTCTATATGGGTGTGAATGGACCATCGTTTGAAACACCCGCTGAAATTAAGGCCTTTGCAAAGCTCGGCGCCGACTTCGTGGGTATGTCGACCGTTTGGGAGACGATCGCTCTTCGGCAAATGGGCGCCTCGGTATTAGGGCTTTCTTGCATTACCAACTATGGCTGCGGACTCACCTCGCGTCCGCTTAGTCATTCAGACGTTTTAGAAGTGAGCGAGCGCTCGAAATCTCGGATGATCGCGGCTTTGCACCTCTGCATCAAAAGTTTTATGCCCTAAGGGGGATAAAGTAAGAATATCCCCCTGAAAGGGATATCGAAGCTATACAACTATTCTAGTGAAAAATTATGCACACAGACTACTTCAGAACACGCAAAGACGGTTTCTTGAAAGTCATCAAACAGTGTTCGAGTCGCCAAGTCAAGGACATACCCCATAGTCGTACGTTAACACGGCATTAGCGGGCAATTGAAAGAGATATCCAACTCCATGGGCGAAAACCTCACATAAGTCGTTTCATCGCTAAATCTGAAGATTGACAATCAGCCTGAATTTTGGAACCTATACAAACGTAAACGTGAGGCGCTTGTTGGTTCCTTGATTTTGTTCCCTATGGTGCTTTATTTTGTTCTGCATGGTGGAGGAAGCGTATGAAAACTTTAAAACTAGGTTTGATTTTAGCATTCGGTTGGCTTGGTTCGGCAGGAGGGAACCCGTACGCGACGGATGAGCTCTGCCATGAATTGAATGAAATTAAGAAAAAGTTTATGGCCTGCGATGGTCACTATTCCCTAAAGCTGAAGCCTGCTGATGGGGAAATTGGAAATTCGGTCGATGATGCTTTGGATCTTGGAAAGGCAGCTTTTTATATAGGTATGTTGCTCAATGATGTGACTTCATGCTTCGTAAGTCCCTCTATGGCGATTGCCGGAAGTGATGATGATGGTTCCTTAACTCTGAATTTTAGGTGGAACGATGCTAGCTTTCTTTGCACAGGCGTTCAGTGGCCTGACCTCCCATTTCGTCAGATGAGCACGGGGGAGATTAAAACTCGAGCTTTTAACAAAATAGTTAAGGTTCCAAATAGTCGCATCGTTGGCTTCCGCTGTTACTGACGAGTAGTTCACCTTATGAAGGCACATCCTTTGAGGATATTGATCGCACGTTGTTTGTTTTTGCTGTCGTGTATTCCTCAGGTTTTAGGTGGCGAGAGGCCTGTCGAATCTGAATTGGATGTTCTTCATAGCCCCCATGCTCTCAACAGGGCTTTAGAGTACCAGGATAGTATTGATAAGCTTCGGCAGGTGGCGTCTAATGTTGACCTCATTGCATTGGGATTCGGAGTTCCCAATGATTTTATAGGTGTGCTGCAAGTCGCTCTCGATTTAGCAAAAGCTCATCCGATGGAGGTTGGGTACATCGCTGTCGATATTTCTACGATGTATTTTTATCAGTTGGACATAGCGAGAACTCAGAAACAACCCTTGGCGTCGCTGCCAACGCCCCTTTTTTTTGATGAGAGAGACTCACAGATTGAGCAGTTTGCAGAGTTTTTATTAAAGCTGGAAGCTATTAACGAAGAGCGTCGATCAAAGGGGTTCGCAGAAGTAAGGCTTTATCCGGTTGGGCATCCTCAATTGCCAGATCGCGTTCATGGTTTTCAATCGGGGGAAGACGACCCTATGTTATTTGCTTTGGAGGCGATGGAGTGGGCAAGCAAATTACTCAGGGTCTATTCAGCGGACGATGTTTCAAGGCGTACAAAAGCAAAGTATCCAAAGAATGGGTCAGACCGTCTGATTAAAAAGAATTTTGGTATTGCTGTTCTCCCTGCGCAATTTATTGCTGTGAGTAGCTACGATATACAAATAGGGCCGAATGCATTTTGGAAGGGCGCTTCTAGTACGGTTGTTCATTTGACACATCCCCCTCACCAACAGTTTCTTGATAATAAATGGAAAGAGCTTATGAGCCTTCCTCCCTGGCGGAACGAGGATTTGTATAAGACTTTGCGAAGTGAGGTCGTCGCTGCTTATGAAGCTTTGCGTCGTGAGGAGGGATTGGACTCCAATTCCTCTGAAACGATGAGAACAACGATGAGAACTTGGAGGGTGGCTTCGGTACTGTTTCATAATCCGTATCAGCGACTTGAAGGTTCAACCCCATGGCGAGAATTTCTAAGTCTCTTAACCAGGGTTTTCATAACGGAGTTATCTGGCAACCAAACGTTGTATGACGTTAGAGACTCAAATTTTCGCCAAGCCTTCGATCGATTGTTGGGTGGCATGCCCCATTGGGCTCGTTCGAACGCACCTGATCCAGGCCGAGTGGCAAACTACATTGTTATTCCACCAAAATCTTGTATACCTGAGATAGCAAGGCTCGGAAAAAATTGATCTTGATGATGAGAGCTCAAAAAATTTGGCTGTCATTGCGGGTTTTAGCAGTATTTGTGGTGGCTACGATTGACTATGGAAAAGCAGCTGATTGTGACTTGGCTGTAGCGGGTATCTTGAGCGTTCGTAGCGATAGCGAGCATGCTCCGAATCCATACGAGGCATCTGTTATTCGCTGGCGTATCAATCAAGTAAGACAGCTTTATCCCTATGACTCGCCTTTTTCGAATATGAGCAAGCCTATCGAGGTCGCCTTTTTTTTAGAAAATGAAGATCCAGATCTTATGAGAACCACAAGCGGTTGGGATCGAGTTCGAACCGTACTGAAATTGCCGATACTGGGGGGGCATCGGAAAGAAAATATTGCGGAGCGTCTTCGATGGGCAGGCGGGATTCAATACCATGAAATAGCGCATGTGTTTACGGAACGGTATATGGAAGCGAAATCTCCTTATTGGCGAGCTTATTCGCGCAGCATGGCCGCTTATAGCAAGATCTCGATTCGAGATAACTTGCAAGAAGACGCAGCTGGCTTTGCAAAAGAGGTAGGGTGGCCCGTTTTTTTGACAGGTCAAGATTATCAGAGTTTCGGTTGGCCATCGCATCGTGTGGACAGGGCGATAGAGTTAGAGCAACGCTTGCGGTCAGCGTCTGATATGGCTCAGATTAGGTCGGCGGCGCTTAGAGGTTCCATAGAACTCTATATTTTTGAAGTTTATGATGAGCTGATAAGCGACTTAGTGGCAGCCATTCTAAGTTCGGATGGAGCCATAATGCATCAATTACTTGGAGATGAAACTAGAAATTTTCTTATCGCATCTCGTCGAAGCGCTTCGTCAGAGCGACCGAAGTACATACTTCCTAGAACCGAGCTAACCTATCGCTCGGGGCATATTGCATCAACAACAGTCTACGGTTATCCAAAAAATTTGACGCCTTATGGGGCGTTGCCTGCTTCAATGGCGTGGCTTTGGAGCAAAGCAGGGGAAATCAGTGCGACTCGTTTAATTAATATTTTGCTTGAGAGCGTGGTGCGTGAGTTTGACTCCAGAATTTTGGAATACGACAGGCGACTTTCAAATTTCGATGACCCATTTATACCGGGGGTACATGATAATCCACTACTTCTCTCCTATGCAGATGTGGATGCGCGCCTACAGTCCCGATTGAAAGAGGAGTTTCTCAGATCTGCCAACAATTCGAATGTGGACTAGGCTCTGTCCGGCGAATATCTGAAGTAATTCATTTATAAATTGGTGACTGATTCAAGGGTGAGTTTATTTTTTCAGAAGACCGCCCGTGAGCGTCAGCATTTCAGAACAAAATTCGTAACCGGCTCCTTCGCGGCAAAACAATGAGCCGCTCGATCCACTAAAGGCGTGCCGCTCAGAGCTTCTGAGAAAATAAACTCACCCTTGAATCTCTCGTCGGTAGTCAAAAATGAAATATTTCAAATGAACCGTCCAAAGCTGATTACAAGTACTCGAGTATCATTCCCAGCTTAATGACTCCCAAATAATGAAGCGCCAGATTTTCAAACCGGGTCGCAATGCGACGCGATTCCTTCAGCCAACCGATGCATCGCTCAACAATATTGCGATCGCGATACAGCAATTTTTCTCATCATTTCTTTGAAAGACTTCACCGCATTAGCTTCTGATGATGCGAGCCGCTTCACTCGACTAAGAAAAGTTTAAGAAAAAATTGACGCTTCTCCTATGAAATTCGCCGGACAGAGCCTAGGCTCTGTCAACGCATATAAGAACCAGGCCACATGAAATCCGACAAATTTTGCGGCGTGCTCGAAATTTTTAAGCTCGATTTATTGCCAATAAATGTCGTCTACTCAATTATTTGTCTACTTTTTGAAATAGCTGCAAACATCAGGAGTGCGACAATTCATTTTCTGTCCAGTCTTATTAAGAGTCAAAACGCTCCATAGTGCTTTCGGTAAATCTGGGCAGGCAAGGTCATGTTGCCAGGGCCATGATTCATCGCATAGGAGGCAATCGCCAAAGTGACAGAAACCTCTCCAATGATTTTTCTGCAAAGACGCTTCGTCTTCTGCAAAAGGACAAGACTTTCCATTGAGAGCGAAGGAGCCTTTCTGATCGATATCAGAGGGTAACTCACAAATGTCGCTTTTCACTCGCCGAGGCAAACGTGACTCGGTGGCACGAAAAGTCACGCAACGTCCCTGTTGACAGATCTTTTCGGGTCCACAGTAAGAACCGTCACGAAGGGGGCTGCGCACAACTACCCACTCTTCGCCTTCTTTGACAAAACGAGGATTGGGTTCCGTACACATCACATCGTCTTTATACAAAGGAATGCAGTTACCATTCAGACAGCGTCCCTTGAGCCGAACCATCTGGATTGGGGCAGTATGAAACTCAAAATCGGATACAAAGGGTTCATCCAGGGAGGCAAGACTTTTCAATTCAATTATTTGATCACCGTCTATGATCTTCACAGATTGCCCAGAATTCATCTTGTCGATCAGAGATCTATCCAAACCAGGCAAGAAAATCTGAAGTTGGCTAAGATCTCCGACATTTTCACAATCATGCCCATTGAGAAGACTATTATAAAAGGCGTTCGGTTCACCGCAAGCGTCGATGGCTTGACACGATCCAGCGTCGGCCCTTTGAATCTCTTTCTTCAACTCACAGCTATCAGAACAGCAGACTCCGATAGAGCCATCGTTCATACGACACTCCCGTTTTATTCGATGAAACTGATCAAAGAAATACGAAGCGTCTTCTCGCATTGTCTCATAGGCTTCTCTCGTAAGATCGCCTTCCATTTGATCGTGCCCAACAAAAAGCCCCCCTTGGTGGGTTACAGCGTTAAGCCATCGTGATTCAAACTCTGAACGAGGTCGACGTATAGGCTCAGAACACGCCGTACCGTCGTCTGGAAAATAGAGGGATGAGTAACGCGATAACCATTCCTCATGAACAAGCTCATGGACTAATACCCGCAGCCCCATCTCTTTAATCATGCGCCATCGATGATCATCAAATGAAGAAAAAGTCGCTGCTCGACCATAGTTGAAAGTCAGCCTTGCGGGGCCTCCAGGCGACAATGCTTGAAAACCCTCCTGTTTGGTCCACACACGCGCTTCACCACGTCGATAATCGACGAAGAATGCGCCAAATAGAGATTCTCCTTCGTTAAGGCTCCCACGAAACATAAGATGTTTTGAATTTAGATCGAGAATATCAAAGTACAGAATCGCTCGCCCGTTGATGCGAGCCAGCCCATGAGGCCTTACTAAGACCTGCTCTTCTTGCGGTATTGCCAACGTCACTATGAAATAGAATAAAGACTGAAAAATCACGCCTAGCCCTTAGCATAAGTGGGTGGGTTCGACTATAGGACCAGCTCCAATTCGATTATAGGCCAGTCTTAACAGGTTTTGGGGGCTTATCCCTTCAACGGCTGGGTGATCCAGATGATTCAGGCAGCTAACAAAAGATCCAAATTCTGACGAAAACTTCGCATTTCAATTGATGGAATCCGTTTTCCGTGCTTGGGTAAAAAACAATTAAAGTCATAACCATCAAAATTAAAAACTAGAGAGGATATATTCATGGAACGAAATTATTGGATAGCCGTTTGTACGTCAGTATTGGCGACTTGGTTGGGTTTTCAGGACCTGAGTGCTCAAGGTATTCCAGCCTTGGTGAAGGGTGTAGATATTCATTATCGTGGAGCTCGGGAAACGACGGACAACCAGCTCGTTTGCCCAATGAATGGGGAGATTGTTCAGAAAGATCGTGTCTTCTCTGAAACTTCATGGACTCGTCCTGGAAATCAATGGTACACCCCTTCCACGGTTATTTATAGAGACCGAACAACGCACTATCCATCGTCTGCATTTGCGAAGGTTTACTATCAATCAAGAACCACTGAGACGGTATTTACCAGTTCGGGAGGTCGTGTGACAGTAACTCAAGTCACGCCTAACGGAGGTACTATTACATGGACTTCAGCTTTGGCTATCGATGATTATTCCGCCTACGCAAAATCATGGCCTTCGCTCACTGTGGCTCGAACGAAATCAACCCTGCCTTCTGGAGATTGTCTGAGGAATGTCAGCGTCCATCGATCGTGGACAATTTCGTTGCAGAATCTATCGACAACCACGAGAACTGCCTTTCTTAGTACGATTTCTCCAAACGGTATTTCGACGGACATTAACTCATTTGGTTATCGATTGGCTGCCGGAATTCCTCAAACCAATCCTCCGCAGGCGAATACGGGTTCACTGGTGTCTGTCGATGTAGCTGCACCTACAAATCTTGGATATGGTGAATACCAGATTGGCTATGAGATTAAGTAAGGCTGCTAAGACCAATCGCACCTACTTAATCATTGTGGGCTGTTGATCAGTCGAACGGTATCGACATTTGTCGACAAAATTGAGCGAATAGTGTCGAAATTGAGCGAATTACAGAAATCACAGAAATTGAGCGATTAGGTCCCCTTATGACGCGCTGCACATAGTTTTCTGAAACCTGAGTCTTATCAGCATCTTGATGCGCTGCAGCATATAAATATGCACAGTGCCATGCTGTAAGAGTCGATATATTCCTTCATGAAGGTGGAGGGCCGCATCTGTGGCGTATTCATGAGGAGGTTCAGGGCTTGAGAATTGCCTCAAACATTCTTAGCCTTGCCGCTCAGCGTCGCTTAACGCATACGACGAAGGCGCTCGCTCGTGCGATGGAACGGCTTTCGTCCGGTCGTCGGATCAATAATGCAATCGACGATCCAGCCGGCTTGGGGATCGCTAATCGACTTTTGTCGCAAGAGAGAGGAACGCTTCGTGGCATTCGCAACATGAATGACGCTTTAGGCTTTTTAAATGTCGCTGAAGGCGCCCTTTCAACACAGCTGACAATTATTGGACGCCTGAGAGAGCTTGCGATGCAGTCAGCAAACGGAACGTTGAGTAACAATGAACGAAGCTACTTGAACACGGAGTTTCAGGCTCTCTTGGATGAGTTTGATAGAATTCGTGATCAAACTGAATTCAATGGTGAGAAGATTCTTAATGGGCGTTTTGAAACAAAATCAGTGCAGATTGGAAGCAAACGGGGTGAGACAATCGATCTTCGCATTCCCAATAGCGCCCAGGAGGATATCTTTGCGGCCAGCTTTGAGCTCGAAGAGGCGATTGCTGAGGGAACGTACTCCAGCCGGCAGACCTATGGGGGAGTTGGTTTGCCGTCCGACATTCTCTCAGCGGATCTTAACGGCGATGGTTACAATGATGTTCTTGTCTCAAGCTTGTCTGCGGCAAGAGTATATATTTTCCTTAACAATCAAAGTGGCGCCTTTACTTCGGCGGGCTCGGCTACCGTGGGTAACAATTCTGGAGATATGGACCTGGCCGATGTCAATAACGACGGACATCTGGATATGGTAGCTGCCAAATCATTTGGAGGCGGCAGTTATGGGTATATAACCTTCTTGGGTAATGGCAACGGCACTTTTCAGGCGGGAATCAGTCAGGCTCTGGCGGGGCCTACTAATATGAGAGAGGTTCATTTTATTGATCTCAACAATGATGGCAATAAAGACTTAGTGTACGCCTTCGAAACGGTAGCTTATACGATGCTAGGAAACGGCGATGGAAGTTTCCAAAGTCCTACGACCTTCACGGGTTCGTTGACCACTATTCGAGATATGGAAGTAGCGGATGTCAACAACGATGGCCACGATGATATTATTTTAGGAACAAATACAGGGGGCTATATCAGTGTTTTTCTGGGTCAAGGGGGTGGAGCGTTTTCGCCACTGATAACTTCAGCGTCCACCTATTCCGCGGATAGTATTGATCTCGGTGACATCAATGGGGATGGCAATCTGGATTTGGCAGTGGGAAATGCGGCCAACGGTCATTTGCTTGTGCATTTTGGGAACGGAGACGGCACTTTTAATGGAACAGCTACGCTCTTTACAGGCTCTAACATGGCATCTGTTCTATTTTCAGATCGCGATGGAGACGGCGATCAAGATCTTGTAGCCCTCAACGCAGGAACAGTGGATCGCCTTTTCTTTTTTGACAACGACGGAAATGGAGTCTTCACACTTGTAAGCTCTGTAGCTGTGGGGGATAACTCAACGGACGTAATCGCTGCGGATATCGACGGCGATGGAATCGAAGATCTTATAACTACATCAAGTTCTGAATTTACGTTTAGCACGTATCTTCAAAACTCTCAGACTTCGATTGAGGTAGGGAGGCATGAATGCAATATTGGTACGCAGGACTATGCTTCGTATGCGCTGACCCAACTGGATAACGCTTTAGGGGAGCTTTTGGAAGATCTTTCGACTATCGGCGCTCAGCAGAGCCGTCTTGAGTTTTCAGTCCGAAACTCGCAAATACTCGTTGAGAGTCTGGCGGCCGCCCGCTCGCAGATAGTAGATGCCGATATGGCCGTGGAAGTTTCGGAGATGATTCGTTTGCAGATTCTGCAACAAGCCACTACGGCTGTCCTAGCTCAGGCTAATAACTCTCTCTCCCTCAGTCTTAAACTTTTCGAAGCTCTTTACTAAGTATTTCGACGATAAGGGCGATTTTTGAGACCGGCTCTAACTAGTTCTAGGTTACGGGTAGAACACTGAAAGTGCCGGCTGCCAAACCGGGTTACATGAGGTCAACTTTCTCAAAGTTTCTTGACCCTTTCTCAAAGTTTCTTGACCGATTGCTATCGTAGTTTCTAGGACTGTTCCATGGATACCATCAGAACAAGATTTCTTCTAGTGATTTTGGCTTGTCATGCACCTCTTGCCTTAGAAAGCGCGCCACGGGCTGAGAGAAAAAATTCTCGACAGACCTATCTTGATAGCCCTGCAGGCCAGCAAAAACTCTGGGAGCGCGCCTCCTGCATTTGGTGGCTAAAGTCTCTGCCTCAGGGAGAAGCCCTCATGGCGCACTTACACAATCTATGGAATCGCGCTGAGAAAGACCAAGCACCTCTTTTGAGTTCAGAGAATCCTGCCAAGACAGAACATCATTTGACACATCCCCTATTTAAAGAGCGGTTGACGGCAAAGGCTCTCACCATTTTAGGCGGACCAAAAAAGTGGGATCGCTATCTTGAGAGATGGGATCCTGAGAGAGCCTTTGTAGATCCCTTTCGCTTGGCCGCGATGGGTCTGACCCTTCAACTATTTATCTACCACTCTGGAGCTGGCAAGAAACGGGCCTCCCTCCAGGCTCCTCAGTTCGAAATCTTGACACATCCGGCGATGCCATTCTCTCAGAGAATCAAGATCGCCTGCCGTATCCTGGGAAAAGAGGGGATGATTTGTAAGATGGATTTAGAGCATTCAAAGACTGATTCTAGCACCGAAAAACCTTTTCACTTGAGCGCGCTCGTATTATTCACCACTATGGAATTGGCTCAAGCTCCAATAGGGCCACCCCCAATCCCCCGTCTTTGAGAATACACCGGCTCCAGATGGACAAGGAGTCAATTCAGGGCTGTGGATAAGAAAGTCGTCATCAGCGCTGATCACTTTTTTCATGCTTGTGGTAAGAGCCTCTAGAACGACTTGCCCTACGAGCCTGCCCACGCTGATAATCAATCAGTGCAACTTTTTCGAAGTCGTGGTCTTATCACATGCAATGCCGAGCGTGATTTTTTTGAAGATGCGTTTTTGGTCGTTGAAGGGTCCCGCATTAAGGAAGTTGGACCCTGGAGAAAGCGGCCAAGACTGTCATCAAAGCGCTTCGTCGACTTTTCTCATGGGCTCATTATGCCCGGCCTTTTTAATTTGCATTGTCACTTAGCCATGACGGCCTTTCGGGGTATTGCCGAAGATCTGACTTTAGAGGAGTGGCTTCAGACCGTAATTTTTCCGCTAGAAAAACGATGGCTATCGCCTGCCTTCGTACGAGATTTTACGAATCTAGGACTCTGTGAAAGTCTTCGCTTTGGTATGACCTATGTGGCGGACATGTATTTTTATACTAAAGTACGTCAACAGTGTTTTGAGGCAGCAGGTCTTAGAGGCTGTATCGGACAAAACACATGGGACTTAGAGGGCCCCGATTATCCTCACGCCGCCGCATCTCTGGAAGACTTTCTTCAAACTCAGAAACGTCACCCGCGACGGCCCGATGGTCTTGTGGAGAGAGCGCTCGCACCACACTCCCCTTATCTTTGTTCGGCTGAAACCTTGGCTGCAGTCGCTCAGTGCGCGTCCGAGGCCGATGCCGGCGTTATGATTCATGTCGCCGAGACGGAGTTTGAAGTTCAGACCGTGAAAGAGCGCACGGGTATGAGCCCTCTAAAAATGGTGGCCTCGTCGGGCTTACTTAACTCGCGCTTTAGCCTGATCGCCCACGGCGTAAAGATTACGCCTGACGAAATGCCTATAATTCGTCAGCACGACAAATCCCCGCAGTCTCGTTCGAGTATCGTTCTCAATACTCAGTGCAATGCAAAACTTCACAGTGGATTTGCTCCAGTGGCCGACTACCGCAACCACAATATTCGTCTCACGCTTGGCACCGACGGCCCTGCCAGCAACAATGCACTCGATTTATTTTCAGAAATGAATTTTCTTTCAAAGGTGCATCACCTCCTAACAGGTGATTTAACAGGACTACCCTCTCACGATATTTTGGAAATGGCTACGATTCGCGCCGCGGAGGCCGTCGGCCTTTCTCACGAAACAGGTAGCTTGGAGCCAGGCAAAAGCGCCGATTTTATCGTCGTCGATTTTCGCGCTCCCCATCTTTGTCCCGCCCCATCAATGATTAATCATCTCATTCACAGTGCCCGCGGCCAAGATGTCGAGGCCGTCTACGTCAGGGGCTGCGCACTCATGAAACAACGTCGCCTGACGACTCTTGACGAAGCCAAGATACGAGCCAGGGCAGAAGCTCTCAACAAAAAGATGAGGCGGCCATGAAACTAAAAGGATTTTTATTTTGTCCGAAACCCTTTTATGGAACCATAACGATTCAGAAGGGTCGCATCGCACGCCTCTCTGCGGACCGACCGCCCAAACGGATCTCACGTCTCTACATTCCTGGCTTCGTTTGCACACATCTTCACTCCGTGCAAACCCATGCACGAAATACGGCAGAAAATTTGGATCTTCTCGATTGGCTTTCTCGAGTGATATGGCCATTTGAGGCTAGCTTGAATCCTCGAACGGCGTATGACAGTGCATCCGCCGGCATGAAGGAATGCCTTCAACTAGGAATGACGACAATTCTCGACATGGCGACAAGTCATCACACAAACTCGGTATTTGAGGCTGCGCGAGACTCTGGAATTCGGGCGTTTATTGGCAAGGCTCTGATGGATCAAGGCCCTCGCAAGCTGGTGGATTTGAATCCGCTCGATGAGGTGAAATCTCATCTGGAGCACTGGCACGGTTTCGATAAAGGCAGAATTCAAGTGACACTGGCTCCAAGATTTGTGCTCAGCTGTAGCACAGCCCTACTACGTCGCGTGGGTGAATGGTCTCGCGAGAAAAAACTACTCATTCACACTCATGCTTCTGAGAATAAAAGAGAATGCGAATGGATCCATAAACACTTTGGCACTTCTAATATTGAGGTGCTTCATAAACTTGGCAATCTAGGGCCACGCACGATTTTAGCTCACGGCGTTCATCTGTCGAAAACAGATCGCCATTTATTGAAGAAGACTCACACCCGCATTAGCCATTGTCCCACGAGTAATTTAAAACTTGCCTCGGGCATTGCCGATATTCGTGCCCTCGACAGTCGGCACCTCTCGCTCGGCGTTGACGGGGCGGCGTGTAATAATCGACTCGATCCTTTTTTTGAAATGCGACTTGCCCATCTGCTGAGTCGAGCGCTCCACGGGCTAAAGGGCGTTTCCGCCCGGCATATTTTTTCGATGGCCACGCTGGGCGGCGCCAACGCTCTTCACCACGGTAATGTTTTTGGAAGTCTTCAGCTGAACAAAGACGCCGATCTTCTGGAGATTGAAATTCCTGAGCTGGTTCGCTTTAATGAGCGATTCCCCTATGAGAGCCTTCTTCACTCCATCACCGCGCATGATATTCGCCGCGTATGGATTCGAGGCCGAGCGGTTCACACAGCGTAGGGCTCTCGAAGTGCTCCGCACAAGCGAATAGGGAAAACAGGGGCATTAGCGCCCCAAATTTCTAAAAGCGAAACTGGTAGTCCATGGTCACGAGCGTCGCCATTAGTGAGTAGTTACCCTTAAAAACACTGCCAGAGGCTACATCAGGACCAAGAGAGGTCGTTCGTTTCGAGTAGTGTCCAAAATTTCCGGCCAGCCCCATGATGTGGCTACCGAAGGAATACTGCGTCCCTACACAATACCCATAATAGTTCGCGTCTGGCGCAACACCAGGAATAGGCATATCCGAGCGCGTGATCGCTTGATCCAGCGCAAAGCCTACAGCCGTCTTCAGCGTTCGGCTACCGGACAAAGTCCACGTGTACTCCGTCCCTAGATGATAGGCATTACCATCGCGCCACTTCAATTTCGTCTGTGTATTCACCCCGAAAGCAGCAAGCTGTGTATTGAGATCATCAATATCGAGACCGTCCGTCTCATAAACTGAATTGAAAGTTCTTTCATAACTAAACGCAGCAAGCCATCGAGGAGTGATATCATAGGCAAGTCCGAGCTGAAGCTGCCCGGGAACATGCACACGCTGAGTAGCTCGAGAACTAGCAGCACCGGCCAGCGTTTCATAATTGGTAGACCCCTTGAGTGTGATCGAATTTTGAGTGCGATAGGTAAGCCCGGCCGAAATATTATTCAACTTTTGAAGGTGCAAACCAAACTTGAGCGTCTTTGCATCCCAGGCGCTGGTGGTTGTGTCTAAATACGAAGGCCCGAAAACAGGATTTTGAAAAACAGCCGATTTGGTTTCAAAGCGAGTGTAAGCTGGTCGATAACTTACCCCCACCGAAAAATAATCCGTCACCTTAAAAGATAGCGAAGGTGCAATCTCAATTCGCACCAAGCGACTTCCAAGTGTTTTACCTGTGGCCAATCCCGGAATATCGACCGATGTAAAACGAGATCCCTGAAGAGACGTTGGAAACACGGCAAGCCCTAACGTGATTCGATCGGTAAGAGGTCGGGTTAGTCCTAAATAAAAGAGCGGAGCATAATCGAGCTTACTTTTTTTCTGACTGTCATCGGCACCGATAGGGGCTTCGAACTGAAACATAAAATTGCTAAGATTCAGCGCCGTCTGAGTCTCAGTCGAAAAAGCCATTCCTGCGGGATTATAAAATGGACTGTAGGCATCGGTGGCCAAGGCAATTTGTTGGCCGCCCAAGGCCACATAACGCGACCCGTAGTAAACCGTAAGATCGACGCCACTTGCTTTTACCTCGTAGAGTGAGCCTACGAGGAAGCTAAAAACTAAACTTAGAGCCCAACCAAAATGTGGTTTCAACGATAGCGGTTTTAATGAGAGTCGTTTCATGCCTCCTATTCTGAATCAACTCACTGCCGTGCTGAAAGAGTTATTTAGAGGGGATCTCCCCGGCATGAGGCAAGTGGCATCTGTTCGGCCATCAGGCCTTCTTACCTTCAAAAATTCAGCTGATTGCTAACACAACGAGGAGGTTAGACTCTACTTTTTCTCGATAAGCTCTATTAAAAGACCGCCGGCCGACGACGGATGAATGAAGGTAACAAGACAGCCTTCAGCCCCATGACGAGGCTCATCATAGACAAAACGAATATTTTTTAATTTCAACGTGGCCATTGTGTCTTTGAGATCTTCGACATAAAAGGCGAGATGGTGAATTCCAGGACCACGCTTCTCTAAGAATTTTGAAATTGGGGAATTTGGTTCAGTGGGCTCTAAAAACTCGAGACGAGTTTTTTCCACATCTAAAAATTGAAGGCGAACCCGTTCGGTCTCAACCTCTTCGACCGAACTAGCAGACGATCCCAAGATTGCCTCGAGCGCCGGAACCGACGCCTTCAATTCTTTGAGAGCTACAGCAATATGCGCAAGTTTCATCGCTGCTTCTTGCGCAGCACTAGGAAGAAACCGCGACAACAGTTTGAGATTTAGCCTTCTTCTTGCTTTCCAATCGAAGGGCCCGTGTCGCTTCCGCTCGTCGCTTTAAGCGAGCTTTCTTCCGCCGTTGTCCTTGTCGCTGTACCACTTTGGTTGTTAATCGATTACTACCTCGACCCATTATTGTCTCCTCTATCGCCCTTCATCACGGGCCGTTACTTTTTCTTGGCCCCAGAGCCTTTGTGCTCTGAGTTATATTTTTGAATGACCCGTTCTGTCAAATCATCTGCCTGAGCAGCGTAAATAAGGCCACTTTCTGTTTTATCAAATACCAAGGTATAGGCCGCCGTACGGCTCATATCTTCGACCACCACCCTCAATTTACGAATGATATCCTGTTCCATTTTGAACTTTTTCTCATTCATTTCCTGGGTATACTTCTCGCTTAGCTCAGCCCCTTCTTTCAGCGACTTCTGAAATTTCTGGTTCAGTTCCATGCCTCGCTTCTTTTCGGCATCGCTGAGCTGAAGGGTCTGCATTTTGCGCTCCAAATCTTGGAGCTCTGTTTGCATTTTTTCGAGGTCTTTCTGGCGCTTATCCATCTCGCCCTTACGTTTGCCGGCTTCAGCCTCAAGGTTGGTTCGGGCCGTTTTGCCCTCTTCAACACTGTTTAACGCTCGATTGAGATCTACAACCCCAAATTTGATCTCAGACGCGGGGGCGGCCACCATCATAAAGGACGTAGCCATAATTATTGAATGAATCACAAAATCTCCTTTCGTCTAGAAATAGTCTAGGACGTACAGATCAGGAGCCTACTAAAAAGGCGTTCCAATTGAAAAGTCGAAGAGAATAGAATCTTCATTCTTTTTACGATCGAGGGGGATCCCCCACTCAAATCGAAGCGGGCCCAGGGGTGAAAACCACCGAAAACCAAATCCCGTACTTAGGCGAATATCACTCCAGTTAAATTCACGCTCCGGAAAGGTATTCCCCGCATCAAAGAAAAGAACTCCTTTAATCTTAGCCTCTTTGAAAATATCGAAGAGATACTCGACATTCAATATGGCTTGTTTATTCCCGCCCAATCTCAATTTTCGCGCTTCCGTGAGTGCAAGCTCTATATCCCCACTGCTACGTCCGGAAATACCAAATAGAGCAGGGATAAAGGGCCCCAGAGTCCGATAAGGATGACCTCGAATGGAGTAGATCCCTCCAGGAATGAAGCGCTCATTAAAAGGAACCGAACGATCTTCAATGGGCCTCAAGTAGTCAAAACGAAAGCCAAAACTTAAGACCGACGCCGGAAAGATAGGAGACTCTTCGTCTAAGACCTGAATATAGCGCTTCGACACGAACGAGGTCTTCCAGAATGAAAGCTCGCTTCCCAGCACCTTACTAGAAATTTGGGATGATAACTCATTCCAGGAGCCTTTCGACGGCAGAAACATCTCACGCGTATTGAGGGTATCTCGCGTGATGCCAAATTCTACCGAAGAGCCCAGACCAAAAGAATTCGGGTAAAGATCTGAAATAATCTGCTGAATATTAATATCGATATGCTGAAGAGCATAGGTGGAAAAGACCGACCATTTTTTGTCGAGAGGATACCCTACCGTTACCGAACCGCCCCGTTCAGTGACCTTCGCTTCATCGATTGACTCGTACTCAGTATTAAAACCCTTGAGCGTCATGGCGAACTTCGAATCATTCACCCGCGGATTTCGAAACAAGCCATTAAAGAGCTGGCGCTTTCCTGAAAAGAGCGCCGACAGGCTCACATCGTAGCCTCGCCCAAAGAGATTGACCTTAGAGACGCTCCCCTGAAGACCAAAACGCTCAAAAGACGAAAACGTCGCACCCACATTGAGCGTGCCCGTTTGTTTCTCTTCAACTTCGATGACAACATCCATTCGGCTTTCTGCCAAAATATCTTTCTGCACAAACTTTACGGTCGTGAAGTAACCCAGTTTCTCTAAGTTGGCTTTTGAATCTTTAAATCGCGTGCCGTGATAAAGCTCGCCCTCTCTGAACTCTAACTCACGTCGAATGACTCGGTCGTGGGTCTCGAGATTGCCCTGCATAGATATGGCACCAAAATAAACTAAACTCCCCTTGTCGATGCGAAAATCAATATCGAGCTTTCTCGGATCTTGTTCATTGATACGCCAGTCGGGGCTGACATTCGTATAGGCGTAGCCGTGATCCCCATAAAGATCTTGCAAACGCGTGAGGTCTTCTTGAATTTTGAGATAATTCCAAATAAAGCCCTTCTGAGAGGCGAAGGTCTTCTTCATAGCCTCGGGATCTTCGATAAAATCAGTATCTCCCGAAAATGTAATATCGCCTACAAAGTACTGCTCGCCTTCTTCAATATAGTAAGATGCAATCACCTGTCGGCGGTCGGGTGTAAACACAATATTGGGAGGATCAATCTTGGCAAAGGCATACCCATTTTTCCAATACTGCAACTGGACTCGACGACCATCGACCTGACTCAAAAGTGATTCATCATAACGACCGCTACCCGACAGTGCCCCCCAGAAACCTCCCTCTCGGGTGATCATGGCCTCTTTGAGAATATTGTCAGAAAAAACGTGATTGTTCTGAAAGTAGATTTTCTTAACTTCGACGCGCTCGCCCTCATCAACTTCGAATATCAAGGCCTTCTTGCGGCCCTCGGTGACAACTTGAGTTCGAGCCGACATCAGATAGTAACTCTTCTCTTGGTAAGCTTTCTTGACGCGATCAAGACTCGCTTTAATTAAATTATCGTCCCACAAAAAAGGCTCTTTCAAATTGAGGGCCTTCTTGAGGTCATCCGTCGAAACAGCCTCGTTGCCTCTAAATCGAATCTCCTGAATATAATCTTTTTCTTTAACCCGAACGATCACCTTCGGGCCTTGGGGGCCGTCTTCGACATCAATCTGAATATCTTTGAAAAGTCCTGTATTATAGAGCGTCTTCAAATCATCTCGAATGGCCGATCGCACCAAATCGCGCCCAGGCTTCGAAGTTATATACTGTAAAATAGCTTCATCACTTAGACGCTCATTGCCTTCAATCGAAATATCAGCAATGGGCGCCGCCACGAAGATCCAAGATATCAAAAGACCTATCACTGCAAACACCCCTTCAAGAGTTCAGACTGTTGCTTCAAACGAATTGAAAGATCTCTATTATGTGTTGCCATGATAAGAATTGATTTCTGCCTCTCGCATTCTTCTGCCAAGCTTTCAAATACTCGAAGGGCGGTGTCGGGATCAAGATTTCCTGTCGGCTCATCTGCAAGAATGAGTAGCGGATGGTGCACAAGAGCCCTTGCAATCGCAACCCGTTGCTGCTCTCCACCCGAAAGCTCATGAGGACGATGGTTTAAGCGATGCGAGAGTTTCACGCGCTCGAGGGCCTGTCGGCTACGCTCCACGGCATCTAACTCAGCGACGCCTTGTAGTCTTAGTGCGACCGAAACATTCTCTAAGGCCGAGAGTTCCGCCATGAGATAATGAAATTGAAATACAAAGCCAATCTTCGATCGACGTTCTTCAATCATTTTCTTTTTTAGTAGGCCCTGCTTCAAAGCTCCTGCCTCAATATAAGAGTCTCCAAAACGAAGGGACCCTGAGTCAAAATCATCAATCAGCCCTAAACACTGCAGCAGGGTTGATTTGCCAACACCACTGGCCCCCACAATCGACAGAGAGTCTCCCGCATGTAGCAATAATGACAAATTTCTCAGCACCGGAATTTCTTCGCGACCGAGACGATAAGACTTCGATAAATCGCGTACTTCAAATATCACGACTGCACCTTCAGTCCCTCGGCGGGCTTGATGGTTGAAGCAATCCACGACGGATAAAGCGTCGCAACCGTACTAATAAGTAAAGCTCCCAGCACCACCATGCCGACATCGGTGGCGCGAATATCGACGGGCAATGTGTCGATCATATAGACGCTCTTATCGAGAGGAAATCGCACCCAATCTCTCAACGCCAAGCTGGTGACCAATCCCAATATCAAACCCGCCGCTGTGCCGACGGCCCCTATGAAGACTCCTTGATAAAGAAAGATTCTCAAAATCGAAAAATCCTCTGCCCCCATACTTTTTAAAATAGCGATATCACGCGTTTTATCGCGCACAATCATAATTAACGAACCACAAACATTCATCGCCGCCACCAAAATAATGAGAGCCAAAATAATAGCCATAGCCATCTTCTCAAGTTTCAGCGCTGAGAGAAGTTCTTTTTGGTCGGCCAACCAATCGTGTACAAAAATGGCCTCGGGCACCTCATCCACCAATCGACGGCGAACTTGGGCGATCAAACGCGGATCGGTCGTACGAACTTCTAAGGTGCGCGGAGCCCGATCAAAAATCTCCGCCGCCACGGGCAGAGAGCTATAGACTTCATAAGCATCGGAGTAAGTGAGCCCCGAATGAAAAATATCGACGACCTTTAGCCGACGCATACGAGGCATGAGCCCTAAGGGCGAGAAATCTCCTTTGTTCAGCAAGACGGTGATTATATCTCCCGACTGAATATTAAGTTTCTCTGCCAAAATAGAGCCCACGAACAAGCCCCCGTCTTCAAGCCCTTGAAAATCTCCTAGTCGAAGATAATCTTTCAAATCGAGCACCTCTTGCACACGCTCAACATCGACCCCTTTTATGCGAATGCCTTCGGACCCAAATCGGGTTAATGCGAATGCCTCACCCTGAATGACAGGCATCACCGAACGAATATCACGACCCCCTCGGACGGCCTCTTCGATAACCTCGGCAGGCCGCCCATCCTCATAATGCATCCGTGGAAGCTCCACTGTCAGATGTGCCCGATTACCTAAAATTTTGGAGCGAAGCTCGTATTCAAAACCACTCATCACAGCCATGACAATAATGAGGCTCATGACGCCCACGGCGACGCCGATCAAAGCAATCCATGTAATAAGAGACAGACCCGCCCCTTTTTGAGAACTCAAATAGCGGCTGGCCAATAGAACTTCAAGATTCATTGTGCCTATCGATTGCCTTTAGCTGAGGAAATAAAATGACGTCTCGAATCGAAGCCGAGTCGGTCAACAACATCGTGAGTCGATCAATTCCAATACCTTCGCCCGCCGTCGGTGGAAGACCATACTGAAGCGCTTGAATATAGTCGTGGTCAAAATCGGCGGCCTCTTCATCGCCTGCTTCTTTGCGTCGCACCTGATCACGAAATCGCCCTTCTTGGTCGACAGGATCATTTAATTCATTAAAGCCATTCGCAATTTCTCTCCCTGCTATATACAACTCAAAGCGCTCCGCCGTATCGGGCTTGGTTTCGCTCCGTCTTGCGAGCGGCGAGATTTCTATCGGATGATCAATTATATAGGTGGGCTGAATCAGTTGCGACTCCACCTCTTCTTCAAAACAAATCCACTGCACCTCCGCCAAAGTGGGATCTCCCTTCACCATGACACCTTTGGAACGCAAGTGGTGCTTCAAGGCACCGATATCTTCAATGGGTAGCGATGTCATCGCTCTAAGAGATTCCTGAACCGTCCATCGCTTAAAGGGTCGCTTCAGCGAAATCGTCTGCCCTTGATAAGAAATCTCGGCCTTTCCAAACAGATCCGTGGCGAGGCGCTCAAGAAGCTCTTCCGTGAGCGCCATCAAATCTTCGTAGGTGGCATAGGCTTCGTAAAACTCCAACATGGTGAATTCAGGATTATGCTTGATCGATATTCCCTCGTTACGAAAACAACGATTAATTTCAAAGACTCGATCTAGGCCCCCGACCACCAGTCGCTTCAAATAGAGCTCGGGAGCAATTCGCAAGAAAAGATCCATCTTCAGGGTATTGTGATGCGTCCGAAAGGGTCGTGCTGCCGCGCCGCCCACCAAGGGATGAAGCATGGGGGTTTCTACCTCGATATAATCTCGCTTCAAAAAAAACTCGCGAATACCCTGAACAATGAGAGAGCGTGTAACGAAGACCTTTTTTACATTGTCATCGGCAATCAGATCTAAATAGCGCTGTCGATAGCGAGCTTCAACATCTTGGAGGCCATGAAATTTTTCAGGAAGAGGCCGTGTGTTTTTCGTTAGTATAAGAAAACGCTCGCAGTCGATCGAAAGCTCTCCTGTTTTTGTCTTGAACATCGTGCCTTCGGCAAAAACAATATCTCCCAGATCTGTCGTTTTAATGCGTTCATAAAGCTCTTTTAATTTCGATTGCTGACAAAACAACTGAATGCGGCCACTTCGATCTCGAAGGGTCATAAACATCGATTTGCCAAACGAGCGAAACAGCAAGACGCGACCTGCCACCGAAATGGTTTCGCGAGCATCGGAGGTTCTCAGTGCCTCAAGAGCTTCTTTATCTAAACTATCAAATCGTTCATGAAGATCTCGAGCTAAATGACTGGGTTTTTCAGTTAGACGGTAGGGATTGGTCCCCGCCGCACGAAGCTCAGCGACTTTGCGCTGCCGCATTTCGAGAAGATTTTCTTTAGGAGCTTCGTTCGAGGTCCCAAGAGGGTTTTCACTAGATACCGATTTTTCAGCCATGACAGCTGAGGTTATTCAAAGCCTTACCCTCGAGGCAATGAAGGAAGATGGAAAAATCGAGCCATACCGTTTTGCCGCAAGATTTAGAACCCATCCGAAAAGTGGTTTCGTTGTGGGGCGAGATGCGAACCACGTCTGTCGATTGCCGAGGAATTTTGGCGGCACTCAAGGGGCTGTACGGAGCAAAAAATCTCGTAAATGCCTGGGCTAGGTAGGGCTTGCGCAAAAGGCCTTAGAGCGCATAACAAAGTGAACGTCTGCTGTATTGGCTTCCTTGTTGCGCTCCCATAACGAAAGTTAATTCAAGTTTCGCCGTTAACAAAGATCGACTCTTCAGGTACAGATTTTCGATATGTACCATAACGCCAATCGATTTTTTGTTTTAAGCTGCACCATTCTAATACTGGCAGGCCAACCAGTTTCTGCAGCCACTAACCAGGCAGTAGAAGCCTTCGACCCCTGTCAAGCCGCCCTCGATGGCCTAGCTAACCAATCAGTGCCTCATGGTAGCTCGTGGATTCCCTTCGGCGGACCAAACCCAGGCATTGGGGCTCAAACAGCGAATCTCATGGCCGCTCATCTACCGGTCTTCGGCCCTGTTGTCGAGCTGGCGATACCGGCGCGACTCGAAGTGAATCCAAATCAATCTCAACAATTTGCAGATGGTCAACAAAACGCATTTACCGACTTTGGTAATTTTAACACAGCCCCCTTTGTAGTTCTCTTTTCAAGGCCTAGAGATGAGTCTGGTATGGGGGAGCTCGTTATATTATTTCGTAGCAATAACCAATTCGATCTAAATTTTGAATCTCTTGAGGTGAAACTTCCACATCAAAAGCCGTTCACCATTGACAGAGATGAAACACCTTCGAGCCGACATCAGTACCACCAAGATTTGTCTTACAGCGAAATAAAAAAGTTAGGCTGGTTTGAAACCACCGACGCTCAGCCACTTCTCTTTCGCCCTGAAGGCTGGAATGACTGGTTTTCCGTTCAGTTCCCTCAAGCTTATTTGCCCATAGATAAGGTTCTGCCGCAAATTCCTTTATTGTATAGAACTCTTCCGAGCCACCATGGGAGTGTGGATTCTAACCCGCGGTCGATCGAAGATCCTCTGCGATTTTCGGGTTCTCATTGGTTCGAAATGTTAATAGCTTCACAAGGGAAAAATGAATTTTTATTTGGCAGGATACCCTTGAACGATAGAATCCATGGCACCTATTTGCCCACACATGGAGGCCCTTCCGTAGCGACTGCAAGGGGTGGAGCTTGGTTGAGCTATCGAGAGGGATTTCCCTTTAAAATTGTCTACTTCGCTCAGGACGCTCGTGAACCTACCGATGAAGCCAAAGAAGGTGTTGTAACCGGCTCGGGCCCCCACTTAATCGGTGCCAGGGGAGAAATTCTCGTCAATTCACTTATGCATGACGGAGGCTTAAATGGGGCAGTTCTTACAGCGCTAGGTTTTTTAAGACCCGATCAAGGCCCTAACGGTGAATCGCTAGCCTATCGATCGACATTGACGCATCAGTGGATGGCTCGCTGGCTCATGCCCGACACTCTTTTTGTCGCTCCTCAGTGGTCATACCACTGGCATATGACACCCACCGCCGATAATGCTGCAGGTCTTGTTGTCTGGACTCCTCCACTGGTACCAAGCCCCGCGGCACCGTTTGGATTTCCTCCCCAGTAAGACCTAACGATGAGCAAAGCGAACGGCCTCGCAACAAAACCACTTTTCGGATGGGTTCTTATTCAAAAGGGCAAGACTCGCTTGACAAAGAAAAGCTTCCATCTTTGATGGGCCCCAACCGAACATTCTTTCCGGCCTGATCGGTGAGCTCTACTTCCCAAAGACGCAAGAGGCTGACGAGAGTTCCTTTTTCGTCGCGATTCTCACACAACTGTGAGCTGGCAAGATCCATTTCACGAGACAAAACTAAATTGCCATCTTTATAACCCTTGATCTGCGATACACGAATCTTGCCCGAATTACAAAATTGACCATTTCCGCCAAGATCGGGAATCTGCGAATCAATCAAATTTTTTGAAATCTCCACAGAGCCCGAGACTCCCGCGAGATAGATACCGATCCTATCCGTTTGGCACGCATGGCTCGCGCCCTCCACATTAAAGGGAGACATCACTAATTCGTTTGATCGCACTCGAATATCTCGAAGGCCTCTAAAGAATATGTCACTATTGTCACGCGATGGATCAGAGTCTCTCACTTGATTGTCTGATTGAAGTCCGATCCCGGCCCCCCAGCGATGAGTCTCTCCATTCTCAATATTGATGAATATTTTGTTATTTCTAATCTCGATATTCTCGTAAGCGGTGGTCGCTATGGCTCCTACTTGAAATAAAATGCCTTCATTCGTATCGACAAAGGTATTACCTTCAATCAAGAAATTTTTTGCCTTCGTTGTATCAGCAAAATAGGATTTTGAGACGTTAAGCGTATAGTTGCCTGCGACGCGGCCTCCATCGGTCTGGTACATTGATAGACACTGCAAGCGGTTCTCCTCTAAAACTTTTTTGCGATAAGACGCCGGCTCTTGTCCTGTGGGTTGCCCCGCCCAAAGATGAGCAGGATCCGACGACACGAGACACGAGTTGCCAATAAGCTCGCCTCCACGAAGAAAATGAAAGGTATTGTTGGGCTGGTTAAACCATGCTTTTTTCATACCCCCTGAAACCATAAAAATGGTGGTTAAACCTAAATGACCCGAAGGAATCCCCCACGCCGCTGGGCCAATATATCGAGAGTGCGCAATGCGTGAGCCGAAATAATACCCCGACTCGACTTGGGATAAAATGGGACCTCGTATGGCAGCCCCAAAAGACTCTCCAGGCGGATCTTGGTACGGTATACTCCAAACTTCACCGGCGATGGGCAGACCAAAATGATCGGTGCCTAAATCACGCAGCTCTACTCGCTCGATGACACTGTAACTACCATAGATAGCAATGCCGTGAACCACCATCTTCACGGGATGTTGCGTCGCCGGATCTTTCATTCGATTAATCTTCGAGAAATTTCCCACAAGACTCAGATCTAAGATCTTTTGATTATGGTATGCGCGAACGCTTTCTGCACCAGCTGCCTGGCGACCCGCCTCATCGCCGCGACCAAGAATCATCGACACATAGCCAACATCGGCAGGATGTACTCCCGAAAACTCTGGCCTGCGAGTGTCTAAAATGAGTCGAGTTTGTAAACCACTGCCCCGAAGAGTCCAATTGTTCTCGATAAGAAAATTTCGGTCCGAGAGTTTCCAGGGTAATAACTTTCGCGTCGTGAGATCAATAGGACGAACATAGGTTGTTCCTTGAACAAGAAAATGCCCTGGCAAAAGCCGAATAAGTGTTGGAGCAAACTCGCCTGATTTTGGGTCTTTCGGTAGAGAGAGATTACCTTTCGAAAGGCTTGCAATAGCTTTATCAAGAGCTCCGATATCGCGCGATGTATTCACCGTAATCTTTTGATATTCGTATGCGTCGGCAGGAAATATCGCCGCACTTGACTCTTCTCGAATATAGATCTTGTTGTTTCTAAATCTTACTTGAAGGCGAGAAGCCCCCACAAAGTTTTCTAAAGTAAAACTCAGTTCTCCATTGTATCCATAAAAGGTGTCTACGTAGTGCCAAGAATCTTCAGCACTCTTTCGCACTTCGAGAATATAGGGCAATCGGGCAACACCAAACCATTTGTAAGAGAAAGTGCCTTCAAGACTAGGTTCAAGTTCAAAAAAATCGGCATCCGCTACCAACGGATTTGTCCCCAGAAGAAATTCATCAAGGTTAGAGACCCCGTCGTTATCCAGATCATTTGACGGGTTGAGGTCGACCAAATTTATTTGAGCCGCATAGTAGAGCTCCCACCCGTTCTCGAGACTATCCCCATCAGAATCCCTGGCCGCCGCTAAAGTTTCAAGGTCTCCAGGAGTAATAAAGGGGTCCTCTTTCTCTTTCTCTTTAGCTGGCTCTGTATCGAGAACTATATTGCGAGGAACAATTCTTCGTTCTGATTCAGACGACGAACAGGCCGTCAAAAGGCTTGCCGTGATCATCATGAGAAAAAGCTCTTTGAAGTGATAGCATAGTCGCATGCCCCCATCAGAGTGCAAACCCCATGCCCAGCGAAACCCTGATTTAGATCGAGATTACAGCACCTACAGGCCTATGACCCGCTTAGATATGCATTGTTTGCAAGGTAAAACATCACCAGACGTAGCTTTAGAAGTTTCTGCTTCTCGTCTGGCATCGCTTGAGAATACTCTCGTTCTATGAAAAAAGTTTCAGTTAAGAATTCTGTAGTTGAGCTCGATGGCGATGAAATGACCCGTATTCTTTGGGCATGGATTAAAGAAAAACTTGTTTTGCCCTACCTAGATTTAAAAATTGAATACTTTGACCTTGGCTTACCTTACCGCGACAAAACAAAAGATAAGGTTACCATTGAGGCCGCCGAAGCTATCAAGAGAGTCGGCGTCGGCATCAAATGCGCCACCATTACTCCTGACGAAGCGCGCGTTGCAGAATTTGGCCTCTCAGAAATGTGGAAATCCCCGAACGGAACGATTCGTAATATTCTGGACGGTACGGTTTTTCGTGAACCGATTGTGTGTAAGAATATTCCGAGGCTTGTGCCCAATTGGAATAAGCCTATTTGCATTGGTCGCCATGCATTTGGCGATCAATATCGTGCCACCGATTTCATCACCAAGGGACGTGGGAAACTCACTATTACGTATACGCCTGATAATGGCAGCCCGCAGTCTTACGAGGTCTATCAGTTTAAGGGCGATGGAGTCGCGCTCGCCATGTACAATACCGATGAATCGATTCGCGGCTTTGCAAGGGCGTGTTTTTCGATGGCTCTGATGAAAGGCTGGCCTCTTTATCTCTCAACAAAAAATACCATTCTTAAAAAATATGACGGTCGCTTTAAAGATATCTTTCAAGAGATTTACGATGCCGACTACAAAGCCAAGGGTGTGCATTACGAGCATCGGCTTATCGATGATATGGTGGCTTCAGCTCTTAAATGGGAAGGAGCTTTTGTATGGGCCTGCAAAAATTATGATGGCGATGTGCAGTCCGATACCGTGGCGCAGGGCTTTGGTTCGCTAGGCTTGATGACCTCAGTGCTGATTACGCCCGACGGTAAGGTCATGGAAGCTGAAGCAGCTCATGGTACCGTAACACGGCATTACCGCGACTACCAAGCTGGCAAGAAGACCTCTACCAATCCCATAGCATCCATTTTTGCGTGGACAAGAGGCCTGAAGTTTAGAGCGGAGCTCGATTCTAATGCCGAGCTGAAAAAGTTTTGCGAAACACTCGAGGACGTCTGCGTTTCAACCGTCGAATCGGGCAAAATGACGAAAGATTTGGCGGTCTGCATTTACGGCACAAAAACGGAGCCTCAGCACTATTTGAGTAGCGAAGACTTCTTAGATGCTCTCGACCAAAATATGAGAGCCCGGTGGTCATCTGATTAAAAATCCATCCGAAGAGCGGAGATTTATTGCGGCCGGAGGTTGTCTTATCGGGTGGCCAGGGGTCGTCTGGATTTCTTTCACCCTGCATCCTTGTCTTTTAAAGCTTTTTGCCCGTTCTCGGGCGGTTAAATATTTTCGAGCCCCGACCACGTGACAGAATTGGCACTTTGGCGTAGCACACCCAGATGAGGAGACTCCATGATTAAACTAAGAACCCTGGTTCTGGCTTTGGCTAGCATTGGAACTGTGAGTGCTAGCTCCGATTTTCCCTTCAATTCGAACCAACCCAGCCTAGCTCCCCTCTTGAAGCTCGTACGCTCGTTGCAACTGCATAAAGCTCCACAAGCGAATGAGATAAGCCTGCTTCATGATGATGCGATCCATCTCCGTGAGACAATTTTTGATATAACAATGAGACAAAGGCTGCGCCAAACTCTGTTGAATACTTTTGTAGAGGAACGACGATCGGGGCCTGTAGAAAACTTTCTTTGGGTTCCGACGAAAGATTTTAAAGCCGCTGCCCCGACTGTCAGTGAAGATAGTTTGACCGATCCAACGTCGAACGGATTACAAATATTTAAGTCCGATAAGACTTATGTTTTTACCCGGATTTCAGACGGCCTCATCATCGAGGCCCGGATGAAGGGTAAAGCGAGTCGCATAGAAGGTGGTTTATCGAAAGAAATTGAAAACACCTGGAGTCTTGTCGAACTCGCGATCTCAGGAGTAAAAAAATGAATCCGCTTATTGTTGGCCATGGCTTAGCGGGTCAAGCGATTGAAACGGCGCTTTCGATTGTAAAAGCTCTCGAGCCAGATTTGCCGCTCGGTGAGATAAAATTTGCCGATCGAAATCTATCGCCTCTCGATAATTTGAAGGCTCGTGAAAGAACCATTCCATTTATAGCGAATCCTCATGGGCTTCACACACCGTGGCTGCTTGCGACGCAAGACTTAGACATTCCCATGGTGTTTTGTGAAAAGCCAATCGCTGTAAGCCAGGAACAACTCAACAGCCTCAAGAACCTACGAACCAGAGTAGCGGTATTTCATGGCTACCGCATGATGTGGGGCCCTCAAACCATGAAGCGCATGATTGACCAAGGTGAAATTGGCAAAGTTTTTGGAGTCGAATGTCGTTATTGGCAGGCCTCGCAGGCTGGGAAGTATTTAGATAAGTCAGACGATCGAAGTCAGTGGAAATCGACAGTGGAACTAGCAGGCCCCTGCGATGTCTTATTAGATCTGGGCACTCATTGGGTCGATCTTGTTCGCTTTCTGTGGACAAGTCCTGTCTCAGAGACAAGTATTCAAAAGTTTTATCCTCATACCAGCTCGCCCTATCGCGATTCGCACGTCACCTTTCACTTCACCGGAAGCGACGATTCCTACGCGATGGGCTCTGCTTCAAAATCGGCTCATGGAGCCGGCAATGAATTAGATATTACCGTGCTCGGATCTCGCCGTAGTCTGACATGGAAATTCTCGGATCCCGATCGGCTTGAAATGGGTCAAGGTCGGGAGCGACTGACAATCACCAGAACGCGTCGCGACGTCGGCTCCTCACTGCCCTCCTTTCATTCATTGGGGTGGATTGAAGGCTATGTGGAGACGATACGACAGGGACTGCGTGAAATGATAACCAAGGAGACCGGGCAGTATCCGTCGTTAAGCGATTCTTTAGCGACACTTTCGTTGCTGCTTAATTCGTCGTCCAGAGACTAGGAATATAGGTGATGAGCGACCTTGAGCATTTCATGCGTCGGGCTCTTGATCTTGCCAATTTGCCGAGCCGCAGTCTTTTACCCAATCCTCGCGTGGGAGCCGTCATCGTCAGAAAGGGCCGTATTATCGCCGAAGGTCTTCATGCCGGTCCGGGCCAAAAGCATGCAGAAATGGTGGCGCTTGAAAGGGCCTATCAAGGTCTGTCAGCCAAGAAACGAAAATCCTTAGCCCCCTTTTCGGACTGCCAACTGTTTGTAACACTCGAACCCTGTTGCCACCTCAATAAGCGCACCCCGCCCTGTTGCCCCGCCGTCATTCAAGCGGGCTTTTCGCACGTGATCGTGGCTCATCAAGATCCGAATCCTGCCGTTTCTGGTCGAGGCGTAAAGGCGCTGAAGCGAGCCGGAATCAAAGTAACCACCGGCATCCTTCAAGATGAGGCCTTACAGATCAATCAAGCTTTTATCAAGAACCAGCAAATGGGCCTCCCTTATATCACCGTCAAAGTAGCGATGACCTTCGACGGCAAATTGCATGACGATTTTTCAAAATCAAAATGGATTAGTTCAGAAGCCTCCCGCATCGACGTACACGAGCAGCGATCTCGAGCTCAGGCCATCGGTATCGGCGCCACAACGCTTCGAACCGACAATCCTCGGCTGGATTCTCGTCTCACTGGAGACAAGCGAATGCCATCGACAGTCGTCGTATTTGGGAAGCTCTCCGAGAAAGATCTGGGCAAAAGTCGTTTGGGTCGTCGCATGCCGAGAGACCAGATTATTATGGTCGAAATGCTCTCAAAGACCCACTTACGGCGACTCTACAAAGACCATGGGATCCATGAGCTCTTTGTCGAAGCAGGCCCCCGATTGGCCTCGCAGTGGCTTCGACAGCGACTCGCCGATCGGCTGGTTATCTACTACGGAAGAGGCTTTTTAGGAGGCCCCGGCAAGGGGGCATTGGGCCAAGACTGGGGCTTGCGACGGCTCTCACAATCGATTAGCTTCCAGCCTCAAGAGGCTCGCCTCTTAGGAAGCGACTGCAAAATTTCAGGAACTTTTCATGTTTACCGGCCTCATACAAACCCTAGGAACCGTAGAATCCTTTGACGAGGGAAAGCTTTGTGTCGCCTGCTCTTTGCCAGGCGATTTTAATGTGGGCCAAAGCATCGCTGTAAACGGCGTCTGTCTTTCGGCGACTCGTCTTGACACGCCTCGAATGCAGCCTGGATTTTGCGCAGATCTCTCCACAGAAACTTTCGAGAAAACCAATGCCCGTCGCTGGCAACCAGGGACGCGAGTCAATCTGGAGTGTCCCCTACGACTCAACTCGTTTGTGGGAGGGCATTTGGTTCAAGGTCATGTCGATGGCGTGGCCACTATTGAAACTATAGAGCCACTCACTTCGTTTCGTCGCATGAGCATCACGATTTCAAAACCTCTCAGGCCCTACCTCATTGAAAAGGGCTCGATTACTCTCGATGGGGTGAGTCTTACCATCAACCGAATTTACGATGAGTCCTTCGATGTGATGCTCATTCCCGAGACACTGGCCCAAACAACCCTAGGAGATCGCAGGCCTGGCGATCTCCTCAATATTGAAGTCGATATGCTTGGTAAGTATGTGGTTCAATCGATGAAAGGCATTTTATGAACTTTTCGACGATCCCAGAACTGATTGCAGACCTATCCGAAGGAAAAATGATTATTCTTCTCGATGATGAAGATCGAGAGAACGAAGGCGATTTAGTATGTGCCGCCGATCGAGTGACGCCCGAGACCATCAACTTTATGGCGAAACATGGACGCGGACTCATATGTTTGGCGCTGGACGGTAGTATTTTAGATCGTCTGCAAATTCCGATGATGGCTCGACACAACGGCTCTCGGTTTGGAACTGCTTTTACCGTGAGTATCGAAGCACGTGATGGTGTCACCACAGGTATTTCGGCCGCAGATAGAGCCCGCACGATTCAAGTGGCCATTAATCCCCACTCTACACCCTCTGATATCGTCACTCCAGGTCACATATTTCCCCTGCGAGCCGATCGAGGTGGCGTTTTAAAACGTGCCGGGCAAACCGAAGGCGGTGTCGACCTGGCTCGTCTGGGCGGACTACAACCGGCCGCCGTGATTTGTGAAATCATGAATGACGACGGAACCATGTCGCGTCGCGATCAACTATTAGAATTTGGAAATCGCTTTGACCTTAAAGTCGGCACCATCGCCGACCTCATTCGATATCGTATGACCCACGAGTCTCTCGTTCAACGCGAAGCCCATGCGAAGTTACCTTCGCGCTTTGGCAACCAATTCTCTATTGTTGTTTTTTCGAATATTGTGGATGACGCTCAACATTTAGCGATCGTCAAAGGCGAGATTAGCGCAGATACGCCCACTCTTGTTCGAGTACACTCGGAGTGTTTGACGGGGGATGTATTTGGATCAAAACGCTGTGACTGCGGCGACCAGCTTCAGGCCGCCCTCGCTCAGATCGATCAAGCAGGCTCTGGAGTTTTAGTTTATATGCGCCAAGAAGGTCGTGGCATTGGTCTTATCAATAAAATCCGAGCTTACGAACTTCAAGAAGAAGGTCTCGATACCGTCGACGCCAATCACAAGCTCGGATTCGGGGCAGACTTACGAGACTATGGCATCGGCGCTCAAATTTTATTGTCGTTGGGTGTGCGAAAAATGCGCTTGCTCACAAATAATCCACGAAAAATCGTGGGCGTCGAGGGTTACGGCCTTGAAGTGGTCGAACGCCTCGCCATTCAAACCCCAAGTCATATAGAAAATCGCGACTACCTCAGAACCAAACGAGAACGACTCGGACATTTATTGAGTGATACCACCATGGAAAGCATGCATGTCTGAGACTATTCTCATTGTGAGAGCGGTTTGGAATGATTCACTCACCAAGCCCCTCGCCGAAGGCGCCCAGCTCTATTGCCAATCAAAAGGTTATGCCTCTGATATTGTTGAGGTACCCGGGTCGCTCGAAATTCCCTTGGCTCTCTTATGGCATTTAAAGGCTACTCCCTATGTTGGCGCCATCGCCTGCGGCGTTGTCATTCAGGGGGACACTCTGCACTTCGATTTGGTTGCCAGAGACTGTTCCCGTGCTCTGATGGACCTGTCTTTAAAATTCGAAATTCCAATAGGGAATGCTCTTTTGCCAGTCTATACTATAGACCAAGCTATGGAACGCATCGGAGGCTCCAAGGGCCACAAGGGTAAAGAAGCGGCCGCCGCTGTCATGCGAATGCTGGATCTCAGAAATTCTATTGGGGGTAGGTAAACAACCGTGACGATAGCCAGTCTGCTTTTGATTACATCGCTTGTATCCGTCGAAGTTCAGAGACTTAAAGAACTAGACTTGCAAGAAGTGGGAGCTGAAGCACTCGTAAAAATTAAGGAAGAGGAGTTTCGCACCTACGTAAAACGCTTTGAAGCCTGCGTACCGCTTGAGAGCAAGCCCTTTAAGGGCAAGTTTTCTGCCGAACAGAGCGCCGCTCTGCTTGATGCCAAAGAAGTCGCCGACTTAGACGATTGTAAACACGATCGCTGTGCTTTTAACTTCTTGAAACAAGAGCTTCTGGAACTTGCGGCGCTCGCAAAAGGAGCCCCTCGGCAGAACTATTTGCAAGACGCTTATGCGAAACGCAGTCGATATGAACTCGGAATTGATCCCCAACGTAGCCAACTCTTTTTAAGAGGCCGGGATGCGGCCTTTGGGTATTGTGGGGAAAGTCCTTCGGTGGAGCGACTGCTCAATCAGAGACCCCTGAAGGACACTGCGTTCAGATTGAGTACTACAAAGTACCATCCTAAGATGAGACCTACGACTCGACTTAGTCAGGGCATCTACTGGAAACAAGGGTACGCGTCTTGTTATGCCGAAGCTCTGATTTACTCAAATCATTATGATATCGACCGGGTCGAAGTTTGGTCTTTGACTCCCGACTCCTTTCGACTTCAAATGCGTCATCGTGTAGACCTACTAAATTCGTGGTTTAGACGATTAAACAAAGAAAAGTTTCGGAAACAGGCCGAATCTATTGTAGAAGATCAGATTAAGGAAGCAGTGGAGTGTCTCAAGAACAAGCGGTAAAAATCCCCGAAGGTAAAGCTTTTGACTCGTTTTTAACAGAGTCTCTGATTTTACAGAATTTAAAAAACGAGTTTGGCTTTAGTGTGGCAACGCCTATTCAGAGCGAAGTAGCGGGGCCTATTTTTGAAGGCCGAAATATTTTTGCGGGTGCCAAAACAGGCAGTGGAAAGACGATTGCTTTTTTGGCGCCACTGGCACAACGCCTCCTACAAAATGAAATCAAGAATGTTCTCGTACTCGCACCGACGAGAGAACTGGTTCTGCAGATTGATGAAGAAGCCGAGAAACTTCTCATGGGTCAGAATCAAGTGGTTCCTGTGGCGCTTTACGGTGGAGTCCCTATTGAACCCCAGGCTCTTGTGATGAAGCATCATAAGCCACGTTTATTTATGGCGACTCCCGGGCGCCTACTTGATTTTTTAACTGAAGGGCTCATTCCGTTTGGCGATTTCGATGTAGTCGTTCTCGATGAAGCCGATCGAATGTGCGATATGGGCTTCGCCCCTCAGGTCACCGATATTTTAGAACTTTGCATCAACGTCAAACAGGCTCTATTGTTTTCGGCCACACTGCCACCTGAGCTCGATAAGGTGATGAAGAAATTTTGTCCTGATCCTGTGCGCATTCAAGTAGACGCTGCCGATCAAACTAATGCCTCCATTGAGCACAAAGTTCTTTTTTGTGATCGTTCCCACAAGTTACGAAAACTCGCCTCCTTGATGAAAGATGATGCCTATCTGGGGGTCATCTTCACACGCACACGAATAGGAGCCGATCAAGTTCATCGCGAGTTGAAACGTGTACGGTCCGATATCGGCATTTTGCATGCGGGCTATAGCATGGACGAACGAGAGCGAACCATTCGAGCCTTCAAAGACAATAAAATTAGCCTTCTCGTAGCGACCGATGTTGCGTCGCGCGGATTGGACATCAACCATATACGGCAAGTTATTCAGTTCGATTTTCCAGAGAGCCTTGATGACTATATTCACCGCTCGGGACGTTCGGGACGTGCCGGCCGCTCTGGCATCAGCGTACTTTTTGTCGAAAAAGACAATCGCAATCAAATGCGCGCTTTTGAAGAACTCTCCGAGAAGGTCACCTTTCAGCCTCTCGAGATATCTGAGAAGAGATCTGAATCAGAAGACGCAGGTCGTGAAAGCAGTCGACCAAGAGGCCGACGAGATCAAGGTTCTTATGAGAATGAGACTCGGCAACCTCGTGGACGATCGCCCCGCACGAAACAAGATAGGCACGATGGGCCGAGAACGAGCTCTCGAGACTCTGCGAATCCCAGAGACGGAGCCACCCGAGGGTCGCACAGAGACGCCGTGCACGGAGACGCGGCCCGAGTGAACTCGGGACCTCGCGCATCGGGTAGCCGTAGCGCTGATTTCCCTGGGCGCACCCTTAAGCTTGAGGTTAAAAAACCTCTCCTAGGCACCGCCGCCAAAACAGCCCCCCAAGGGCACTTCAAGAAGAAGCTAGTTTCCGTACTGCGACGACTCTTTATTGGCGATTGAGGCTCTGCGTCACAAGGTAAAGAGCGCGACAATAGAAGATCATGCGCTTTCACTGTCTGGCCGGATTACTTCTATCGTTAAGCGGACTACTGCTCTACGGTCTCATATTTGGCTTTCAAAAAGACCTCGATGAAGCCCGTGTGACGATTCAGAAAGAATCCGTTCAATCAACAAGTAATCTTCGTAAGATTCGCAAGGCTCCCGAGCTTCACACGTATATTAACAAGGCGATTATTGATCGCTCTCAGAAGAGCCTTCCAAGCCCCATAGGGCCAGCCATAGATAATCACGAAGTGATTGATCCATCCCAAGTGGTTACTAATGACAACGAGGTCTATGATGAAGATGATAAAGACTACTGGTGTCGATCCGTTCCCCTCCTGTTTGAAACGAACCCCATACGATGCCTCTATCCGAACGCTTGCTTTGGCTGCAATGGACCCATTATTGTACCTGAGATCGAAACAGCGATACCTATGTGCGCCAATGGCATGAAGAGCCAACTCTATCATGTAGAGTGCTGTCCCAGTTACTACAATGGGTCGGTCGACTGTCCCCGAGCAGAAGACTGCTTTCACGCGAAGGCCGTTCCACCTGACCATTGTTCTTGCAACGATCGATCTGATTGCAAAATGGTTCAACTCGGTGAGAAAATCGAATGCGTCTGTGTTCAGCAGTAACCGCAAACTCGTTTTGATTGTTCTCGGCGTTGCGCTGGTTTTTCGCTTTGTGCCTTGGAACTATCCGAACGAAGTGATCTACGATGAGGTTCACTTCGGAAAACATGCTTTAGCCTATTGCTGCACTCATGAGAATTATTTCGATGTTCATCCGCCTCTGGGCAAACTAATTCTAAGCCTGCCTCTTGTCGCATCTAGCTACTCAGGCCAACAAGATTTTTCGGCGATTGGAATCCCCTATCAAGACTTTCCCTCCTCGCTATTTCGATTCTTACCTAAGCTCTTAGGTGCGCTGGTGCCGACGCTACTCACCATTTTATTGCTCTTGTTGGGCGTCACGCCTCTGACGGCCTTGATTGCAGGCCTTGCCGTCGCCCTCGACAATGGCTTTATCATACAATCTCGCTTTGCACTTCTAGACATGAGCCTTCTATTCTTTCTTCTGGCTTCTTTAGTGTTTTTCGAATCGTCAAAAAAACTCACCGGCATTTATCGGTGGCTCTTCATCGTAGGCTCGGGCGTTCTGGCGGGCATGAGCCTCTCTGTTAAATTTTCTGGCGCTGTCGCCTTAGCAATGAGCCTCGTGGGCGCGGGCCTCTCGTTTTACAGTAGTCAAGACCGACGACGTTTTAGTAGCCCCTTGCAACATCTGACCTCTGTCTCTTTGATGAAGGTCACTCTCTTAGCAAGCGCCCTAAGCATTTACTGTCTTTCGTGGTTCCTTCACTTTCGCCTGTTGTTTCGGTCAGGTCGTGGTGATTATTTTTTCATTCCGAGCGGAAATTTTTGGAACGATCTTATGGCCATTCATCCTCTCATGTTTCTGGAGAACTCTAAGCTCGCCCCCCACAACGATGCCAGCGTCTGGTGGTCGTGGGCCTTTATGAATAAGCCGGTCTATTACTGGACCAAAGACGGAGCCGATCTCTATTTCGTGGGTAATCCAGTGGTTTGGTGGGGCGCCCTCATTCTTCTACTGTGGCTGATCGGCAAAGCCGTAAGACAACCTCTTTCGGCTCTGTCGTTTAAAAATTTTCCTTGGTATGGATGCCTCGGCCTCATGGGCTCGCTTCTACCTTTCGCCTTCGTGAGCCGCCCCTTCTTTTCGTATAACTGGCTCATGCCGCTTCTGTTTTTGCTCATCTGGCTGGCTCAGTGGATGGAACGTGGGCGCCCGGCAAAACCAATCAAGCACGTTGGCCTCGTGGTACTAACTTTAGTAGCAGGCACTCTGAGTGTTCTACCCGTTACTTATGGATTTGAAGCCCCAGACCTCTGGCAAAAATGGATCGTTCGACTCTTTAGTTAGACTAGGCTCTGTCCGGCGAATATCTGAAATAATTCATTTATAAATTGGTGACCGATTCAAGGGTGAGTTTATTTTCTCAGAAGACCGCCCGTGAGCGTCAGCATTTCAGAACAAAATTCGTAACCGGCTCCTTCGCGGCAAAACAATGAGCCGCTCGATCCACTAAAGGCGTGCCGCTCAGAGCTTCTGAGAAAATAAACTCACCCTTGAATCTCTCGTCGGTAGTCAAAAATGAAATATTTCAGATATTCGCCGGACAGAGCCTAGCTTTTCTCGCACTAGACTGTACCATTGTAACAGCAATGGAGAAGGCCGTAGTGGAGGATTAAACCCAGCTACGAGGAGCCCTCAAGACGGCCATCAGCTGCCGCTCCTCCTCAGTCGTTTCGAAATCACCCTGAAAATCGAAGTGAACCTCAGACGGCAAGCTCATTAAAATACTCTCGATATTGCCCTTCGTCTGAAGACCAAAGAGAGTGCCTCGATCATAAAGCAAATTAAACTCTACATAGCGGCCACGACGCAGCAGCTGAAATTTTTTGTGGCGCTCGGTATAGGCCTCATTCTTTCGTCTTTCAACGATGGGAGTGTAGGCCTCGAGAAACGAATGGCCACACGCCTGCACAAATTGAAGGCGCTCTTCTAAGCCATCAGACAAATAATCAAAGAAAAGCCCACCGATACCGCGAGTTTCTCCTCGATGAGGCAGAAAAAAATAAGTATCGCATTCCGCCTTATATTGAGAATAGAGCTGCGGCCCATGAGCATCACACGCCTTCTTCAAAACTCCGTGAAAATGTTTAAAATCATCCTCGCAGTAGGTGTAGGGGGTCAAATCGCATCCACCACCAAACCAAGCCCGATCAGGTTGCTCGAAATAGCGAAAATTTGCATGCACCGTAGGCACTCGCGGCGAACGCGGATGAATCACGAGCGATAGGCCACAAGCAAAAAACTCACGCGAGGTCGCTTTCAGTTTTTCTTGAAGGAGCGGCGGCAAAAGCCCTTCGACCACCGATACGTTAACCCCACCTTTTTCAAAGGTTGTACCCCCCTGAATGATACAACTCTCTCCCCCACCACCGCGGCGCCCCTCTTCACCGGGCCGCTCCCAGGTTACACGCTTAAAACGCGCGGCAGGCTCATGCGCTTCGAGCCCTTGAACAATCTCAGTCTGAAGCGCCCACAGCCAATCGACGACTTGCTGCTTCATCCCTTCAATCCGCAGCACTTCTTAAATTTCTTCCCACTGCCGCAAAGACAGGGATCGTTTCGACCCGGTTGTTGGCCTTTTATGATGGTTTCTGGTTTCAAGAATTCAGAGTCAAAATAATACCAACGATTCTCAGAGCGCCGAAACTCAGCCTTCTCTCTCTGGGTCATTATTTTGAAGTCTTGCTCAAACCGAACCGCAAAATGAATATAAGCTTTATCGCCGTCTGTCTCTTCTTTGTCGAACTGGATACCATCCCATTTCGACTGAAGCGACCAAACCTCAAGAGCTTTTCGGTCCACACGCTCACGAGTCTCAGGATGATGACTCTCTAAAAGGAAGTCGATATTTCCACCTACCATGGCCTTATAACGGGCTTCTAAAAGGCTTCGGGGGCTCTCGGGCCAGGGTTCCATAGTCATAATTCGCGTATTAAAGCCCCTTCAACAAAAAAGCTCAATAATTTTAAGGGCTAATGCTTTTAGATTTTACTCGACACTGGGCGTCTAAGTTAAGAAACTATAACTAGGGGACAAAAAGGCAGGATGGTTTTACTAGCGTTTTTAATGATCACTGCGTTTCAACGAGAGGTGCCAAAACCCTTCATTTCGGATATCGTTGTCAACCGACTCAACTATGAGCAAGAAACCGTGCTCGCTGAAGTGACGGTGCGGGTCGCTCATAGCTGCCAAAAACTTCAAAAGGTGGGCCGCCGCTACGATCAAGACCGCGGAGTCGTGTTGCTCTACCCCCGCATGGCTCCACTTTCTGAAAATTGCAGCGCAACATCTGCCAGTGCCCCGACGTCTGCCAACGACGCTACGTCTGGTACTACCACTCGCCCTACCGGCAAAGCTGAAGGCGCCCATGCCGCCTTTGAAACGCAGTTTGTCACTGAGTGGATCCCTCTGGGTCGATTTTCTGAGGGCCGCTATGAAATTCGCGATTTAAAGAGTCTTCGCGTTCTTGAGGCTTTTGAAATAGCTAAAGGACCATCTCTTGGCCAAGAGCTTGTCACCCTTTTGAAACACCGTTAGCCTTTCGTGCATGGCTTTTTGGCTTATGAAATCCGAAGTTTCTGACTATTCCATCGACGATCTCGCCCGCGATAAAACAGCCTCCTGGACGGGTGTCCGTAACTATCAGGCGCGCAATTTTATGCGCGATGACATGAAACCTGGGGACCTTGCCCTGTTTTACCATAGCAATGCCGAGCCCTCAGGCGTGGCTGGCCTTATGGAAATCATAGGCGATGCAAAACCCGACGAGACTCAGTTCGAAAAAAAATCGATCTACTATGACCCGGCCGCCAGCCGTGAGAAACCTCGCTGGTTCCTGCGCAGCGTTCGGTTTAAGTCAAAATTTAAAAATTTCGTCGATCTTGCGAAACTACGAGAAAGCGCCGAGTGCCAGAAAATGGTGATTCTCCAAAAAGGCAGTCGCCTCTCTATTACACCTCTCACGGAGAAAGAATTTCAGGCCGTCGTTGCGATGGGGGGCTGATGACGGACGTTCGTTCCGCTGCAATTGCGAGTTTAGTTGAAATTGAGGGCCCTACGCCGCACCCAGGACGAAATCATTTAAATCTTTGATCTAACAGGGAATTGGGGAGTCGTTATCGCGGCTCAAAGAGCAAGTCGTTCTATGAGAGTTTTATTCGATTTGTGAATTTGGCGGCGGAGAGCTCTCAGGGCGAGATTATGGCAATTGATGGCAAGACTTTGCGCCGATCTTTTGATCAAGCTAAGTGGTCCGATCAAAAAGTATCAAAAAATCTCTTCTACTACTCTGAACGTCTGAAACCGGCTGCAAGTATTCAGATTGTCGCGAACCTTAAAAAACCCCTGAGAAAGGGAAACCTGTTTATTCTTGACCCCCAAGATTTCTTTCGCAATCTAGAGGTGAAAATGAGGATCTGAGATCCGCCCCCAGTCGTGTTTACCAACTAAATCCGAATTGCATGTTTCCTGCAGGGAAGATCCCGTCGAACGATTCGGTATCTTCAAGATCGTCACCCACCTGGCCCCAGAAATAGCCCATTCCAAAGCCCAAATTGATGGTGAATCCAGAATCCCAGGTCCAACCCCAACCGGCCACCAATTGAGGGCCTCCGACTGTTCCTGTCACATTCGAATTTCCAAAGGTTCGCTCTTGGGACAAATACAAAATTCGTACGCCGGGCTCCAAATAAAATCCATCATAGACCTTTTTGAAGAAGATCGATGTCGAAAGTGTGGCTCCACCTCCTATCACTTTGGGATCGGCCAAGAAAAAATAGATTTCATACCGATTTTTCTCCTGCTTTCATTCTCTCTATTTCTATTTCCTAAACTGCGATTCAAGAATTCTGCGTTACTTAGCAGCTTTAGCGCGTTCTTCTTGGTATTTCTTCACGAGTTCATCCTGTCGTTGTTTCGGTACGGGGGCGTAGCGAGAAAATTCCATTGAAAACGTTGCCTTGCCCTGAGTTGAAGAACGCAGGTCGTTGGAGTAACCAAACATCTCACTCAGCGGAACTTCTGCCGTAATCGTGCAGATATTCGCTTCGGCTGTGGTACCTAAGATCATACCGCGACGTTGGTTTAAGCCTCCCAAAATGGCTCCCTGAAATTCATCAGGGCTTTCAGCTTCGACCTTCATAATAGGTTCAAGAATAATAGGCGCTGCCTTCATATAAAACTCGCGAATGGCCGTCATAGCGCAAATGCGAAACGCCATTTCGGAAGAGTCCACATCATGATACGCACCGTCTTGGAGTCGCACTCTGAAGTTGACGACAGGAAAGCCGATAAGAAGACCTTTCTTAATCTGTTCCTTAAAGCCTTTATCGCAAGCCGGAATAAATTCACGAGGAATACGACCTCCGACAATTTCATCCACAAACTCGTAATCTGCCGTCGAATCGGTAATAGGCTCGAAAACTCCAACCACCTTCGCAAACTGCCCCTGACCACCCGTTTGTTTTTTATGCGTATAGTCGTAGGGCGTCGCCTTGGTAATAGTTTCTCGGTAACGGACTTGAGGCGCTCCTACAATACACTCCACACCATATTCTCGTTTGAGACGTTCGGTGTAAATTTCAAGGTGCAATTCTCCCATACCCGACATGATCGTCTCAGCACTTTCCTCATCTTGATGAACATGAAACGTGGGATCTTCTTTCGTAAAACGGTTGAGGGCCTTCGAAAAATTGTTCGCCATTTGTTTGTCTTTGGGTCTGATTGCCAAGCTCACCACTGGGTCAGGCACAAACATAGATGTCATCGAAACACGAATATCTTCATGACAGAAGGTATCGCCCGAATGGCAATCGATGCCGAACATCGCAATAATATCCCCGCCACCGGCCTGATCGATATCAATCATATCATCCGCATGCATACGCACGATGCGACCGACTTTAACTCGCTTGCCATCTTTGGCATTCACAACGAAGTCGCCTTTTTTCAGAGTTCCCTGATAAATTCGCAAATAGGTCAACTGCCCATAACGTCCGTCCTCAAGTTTAAAGGCTAAACCTACAAAGGGTTTATCTGGCTCGGCCACCAAGGCCACTTCTTGCTCATTTTTCTCCAAATCAAAGGCTCGATTATTTCGCTCTCTTGGATTCGGTAAATAGGCCGTCACTCCATCTAAAAGTTTTTGAACGCCTTTATTTTTGTAAGCTGATCCCGAAAATACTGCGACCATTTTGAGCGCCAAGGTTTGGCGTCGGATCGCAGCACGAATTAAATCATTCGAAATTTCTTTGCCTTCTAAATAGAGTGTGGCGACTTCGTCATCAATGTCTGCGAGACTTTCGATCATCTTAATTCGATACTCATCAGCTTTGGCTTGAACCTCGGCAGGAATTTTTTCTACGCGCATGTTCTCGCCGTTGTCGCCATCAAAAAATGTGGCATCCATATTTATAAGGTCGACGACGCCCTGAAATTGGTCTTCGGCTCCAATCGGAATTTGAACCAAAATTGGATTAAGGCCTAACTTTTCACGAAGTTGCTGAGCCACACGAAATGGTGAAGACCCCTGACGATCGAGTTTATTCACAAAAGCTAATCGAGGCACCCCGTAGCGCTTCATTTGACGATCGACTGTGATTGACTGAGATTGCACCCCAGCCACCCCACACAGCACCATAATGGCGCCATCAAGAACTCGAAGCGCTCGTTCCACTTCGACTGTAAAATCCACGTGGCCGGGCGTATCAATAATATTGATATTGGTTTCACCCCAGCGACAGAAGGTCGCGGCCGACTGAATGGTAATACCTTTTTCGCGCTCCAAATCCATATAGTCCATGGTCGCGCCCACGCCGGACTTGCCTTTCACTTCTTCAATCTTGTGAATCTTGCCGGTATAAAAAAGAATTCGTTCGGTCAAGGTTGTCTTGCCCGAGTCAATATGCGCTGAGATACCGATATTTCTGGTGTTTTCGATGCGATCGAAACTAGGGAGTTCTGCTTTTGCAAGTGCCATAGCCTCCTGTTTTAGACTGTGAGCGCCGCTTTTCCAAGAATTCTTGTGGTGAAAATAGGGCTGTCACCAAACTCTGCTCTATGGGGCAGTTGAGAAACAGCCAGCTGTCGCCCAAATGGCTTTCGGGGCGGCATCACTCCCGCTTGACACCCCCGCCTGAGCCGCCTCGCGACAAAACTTTATGATTTATCCGGGTTAAGAACCTAGCTCAACTCGTTTCAAAGCCTGGTCGACGAAGGAGTCTGTGGGGTTTAAACGACGAGCTTGCTCCAAGTGGTAGCGACATTTGTCCCATCGTTTTAGCTCAAACAGAATGGTGGCCGCATTAATATGGAAATGAGGGTGCTCAATCGGAAACGACTCGCAGATTTCAAAGAGGCGCAGCGCTTCCGGTATCTTGCCCTGGTAGACGAGTGCCGTTGAAAGATGCGCCACCACGTCTTCAAAATGGTAGGTGGTTTCGAGAAGGTCTCGAAAGACGCTCTCGGCCTCTGCCATTCTCTCGATCTGAAGAAGGGCGCGGCCCAGATGAAGCTTGGCCTCATGCCAATCGGGCCTAAGCTCAACGGCTTTGCGCAATGCTCGTTCAGCTTCGTCCCAGCGATTGAGATTGGCCAGGCAAATTCCGTATTCAAACCAAGGGTTTTGATGTCCCGGCGTCTCTTCCACTTTTCTGCGTGCCAAATGAACGTAGTAATCGCGCTTGGCCTCGAGAGCGGCTTGGGGCTTCAGAAGTCCCAGATGATGGACGATAAGATCAGTCTCAAAGTAGCGAAGCTTGAGTTCATCACACGAGGGAATAATAGTTTCATGTAAGCGTCCACGCCACTCAATGCCGACTCCCTTGCGGTAGAGCTTGTACATGAGATTGTCGATATAGCCAGACGCTTGCAAATCAGGAAACTGGCATTGAAGCGACTCCGGCAATGTTGCCGACTTCCATCCTGATGCAAACGACTCACGTGAGTAGTTTCGTTGAATGATTCCAAGAGCCGATATTTGGGGATTGCTCGCATAAGACTGTAGCGGCTCCCATAGATCGTCTGAGACAATTTCATCTCCATCCAAAAAAAACAACCAATCCCCCGAGGCATGAGCCGCAGCAAAGTTTCGAGCCGCAGAAAAATCGTCGATCCATTTAAAATCAAGGAGCCTCACGCCCATCGAGCGAGCGATATCTCGAGTTCGATCACTAGACCCCGTGTCGACTACAAGGATTTCATTTCCACTACCCACGACAGAACGAAGGCTCGCTTCGAGAAAAAGTTCCTCATTCTTCACGATATAAACCACCGATAGAGAATGACCCATACGTCTATTGTGGCCCGAGACAGGCTTAGGGGGCACGGCGGAAGAATGATCGGCCAACTGTCTCCAAGAGGCACTTTTTTGCAAATGATGCAGGTCGACGCCCCCTGTCGATTCTATTAGGGTCGTGCGCATGCCTCTCAATCGCTACGATATCGTCACCACCACCGCGGGGGCGTTGTCTATCATCGATCGCAGCGTCAACGAGATCATGCATAATCCGGTGGGGCCCTGGGTCGAAGCTAACGCGCTCTATGTTGATCAAGCACAGGTGAAACAAAATCTGTTAGCTCGATACGGCGGCGACACCAACGAGGCAGGCGAGTTATACAAATTAGACGAGGCAGGCGAGTTATACAAATCAAACGAAGGGCTCGCCTTAGAAGACTTGGACAACTTGAGCGACATAGATGACCTAGTGATCTTTGATGTTGGCCTCGGTGCAGCCGCCAATGCCTTGGCGACTTTGCACTGTTTGAAAAATATTGAAAACCAGCGCCGCCGAAAACTACGACTCATCAGTTTCGAAAAGAATTTAGATCTTCTGATATTCGCCAGGCAGCACGTCGAGGCATTTCCGCACTTTCACCCATTTACCGACGCTGTCGATAGCCTGCTGAAGAATCATCACTGGCACGAAAGTTCATTTTCGTGGGAGCTTCGCCACGGAGATTTTTTAGAAGCGATCGCCCGCGAAACAGAACGACCGCATCTCATTTTTTTTGATCCTTATTCTCCCAAGGTGAACCCCGACATGTGGTCGACCAAGGTATTTGAAGCACTGTATCGCACGTGTCGCCAGAGCTCTGAACCCGAGCCCAGCCGCCTCTATACTTACAGTCTCGCAACCCCCATCCGAGTCGCATTGTTCCAAGCGGGATTTTTCGTCGGTCAGGGTAGCGCCACGGGCCTAAAATCTGAAACGACCCAAGCCTCGACATCTCTCCACGCGCTTTCCCAACCTTTAGGAAAGCGCTGGCTTGAGCGGTGGTCTAAATCACAGAGTCCCCTGCCCCTGGGGGCTGAGCCTCAAGAAAAGGAGGCAATTTGTACTATGATTTTGAATCATCCTCAGTTTCGGATGCCATAGGTCAAGGAAGCTTTCTTGATTCTGGCTTTTCTTTGGTCTCTAATGAGGCCATGAAGTTTCTCTGGCTAATATTCGTGCTGACTTTTGGTAGTGCTTCACTCTTTGCAAAGAACAGCGTGACCGAGACCCAGAAAGAGCCCTCGAGCTCTTCGAGACTTGTGGTATCGAGTGACGCACTTGTGACGGCCAATGAAGTTTATGACACAATCGTCGTCGTCGCCGGACATCTCGATATGTTTGGAAAGACCGATACATTGGTCGTTGTTGCAGGCAAGGCTTCACTAAAGAGAGGCTCCGAAATTCGAGACAGTGCCGTCGTCGTTGGCGGAACACTTGATCAAGAAGAAGGGGCCTTACTGCCCAAAGACGGTATTCAGGGGATCGGATCTTCAATCACCGATGCCTCTGGAGTTGCGTCAAGCTCCCGATGGAGAGATTGGGTGGTCAAAGAATGGAATTGGGACAACTCAAAATTTGACAATGTCATCGCTCTTCTTGGTTTTATCTTTAAAATCACAATCGCAGCCATCGCTCTGCTTGTTCTGTTTTCGCTTTTATTCATGGCGCCACGTTTTACAGAGAGGCCCCAAAGCATTTTAAAAAGCCAGCCATGGAAGTCTTTTTTCCTGGGTCTCTTAGCAAGCTTCGGAATTATTCCCTTATGTGTATTGTTGGCCATTACAGTGATTGGCATTCTGGTAATTCCGTTTGTCGGCTTTTTCTATATGCTCGCTTTTTTAATTGGCTTGCTAGCTGTCTGTCATCTGGTTGGCGCCATAATTTTAGGCGACAATGCGACACGATGGATTTCTGCCTTGGTGGGTTTGGTGGCGATATTGGCGGCCTCGATGATTCCCATTTTCGGAGAATTTATCATTTTTGTTTTGGGTGCGACAGGCGTGGGTGCCACCCTTTTGGCGTTTATTGAAAAACGCCGTAACGTCGTCACCGTCAGAGACTATGTAAGTTATCAGATTTAATTCGATTTACGGCGCTGGCCTCTCTGGTGATCGTCAAACCTTCGATAGTCTATCGAGCCCCCACCCTTCTTGATATTCTAATGCTGCATCGCATCACGCGGTGTCTTAGCGTCGCCCTTTGGATAGGGCTGTTAGCGTCGCAAGGCGCACTTCCATGGTGGGGAGAGATTCGGGAAACGGGAGGCTCGTTGTGCAAATTTCATCTTTTAATTCTGGTCGTCTACTTCAACAGACAAATAAAAAACTAAATAGTCTCTACAATCAATTATCGTCGGGTAAGCGTGCTAGCTCTGCGAAGGACGATCCATCTGCTCTCGCCCTAGTAAATTCATTAGACGCTTCATCGCGTGGTCTTGAAGCAGCCAATCGTAGCATCACCTATGCAAAAGGCGCTCTCAATACAGCTGAGTCGGGCTTAAGTCAGCAAGCTGAAAGTCTACAGCGGGCGCGTGAGCTAGCGTTGCAGGCGTCAAACGGAACTCTATCTGACCAAGACCGCAGCAATCTTCAAAAAGAATTTAGCCAGGTCGTCGAAGGCATTGATGCCACAAGCTCTCAGACATCGTTTGCGGGAAAAAACTTGCTCGATGGTAGTTTTCAGACCTCTGTTTTAGTGGGTTCGAATGGCCAAAGCACAGATGTGAATTTAGATTCATCCTCGTCAGAGAGTCTCGGCCTTTCTTCATTGAACCTCTCGACACAAGGCGATGCGGCCGATTCGTTAGAGGCCATCGATGCAGCACTCGCGCAAGTCAATTCTCAACAAGCGGAGATAGGCGCTAAACAAAACGCGCTCGAATTTACCTCGAATGCCAATGCCGTGCAGGCTGAAAATCTCGCGGCTGCCAAGTCGACCGCTGGGGATGCTGATCTCGCGGATACTCTGTCGGCCGTTAAGCGAGAAGAGGTACTGATGCAGGCTCAGATTTCAAGTTTTACACTTCAAAATAAGGCTGCGAAAAATAAGAACCAAGCACTGTTTAAGAACGAGGCAAAAATCTAGAGAGCTTTTCCACTAGAGATCTTTTCCACTGCTGACAGGTTTAATATCGGAGCGTCTCTGACTTTCGACGATTTTAACCTCAATCTTGCTCCAACCCTTCACCACAAAAAAGGCGACAAGAGTCGACTTAAGAAAATGGCCCAAAAATACACAGGCGAGCGCTGAAAAAATAGACAACTCTCGAATGGCGGCATGGGCATTCACCTGCACATCGGCGAGCCCGATAATGGCTGTGATCATCTGGGTGGGCAGACCCATGATCGCCCCCACAAAACCGGCCCAATTGCCATATTGATGAACTGCCTTCATGGCTTCTTCCCAGAAGGCCTGCAAGTGAAAAAACTCAATCACAGACATCAAGGATTTTTGAGGAATTAACGTGCCCAATAAATAAGTCGTCGCATTATTCAGAGTGGCGCCAATAGGAAACAAAATAGCAAAGAGAAACCAGCGCGCAGGGCTAATGGTGACACAGGCCACCATGCAAAGCGTCGAGGGAACGACCATCACAAAACCATCTAAAAAAAATAGAAGAAACAGAAAAAAAGGTAGTCGATGTGAGTGACGATGCCTTCGGGTAAAGCGAAGCCAAGAGACAAAAATACGTCGTTCCCAAAGTTTAACGCCCTTCTTCTTCTGAGGTCGCACATGATGAGTCTTATTCTTCACTTTAAAATTTCTCTCCTTGCTTAGCACTCGCTCGTCGCTCCAAACAGGCAATCATTGCTGAGGCAATGTCTTCGCCCGATACTCTTTCAATAGCCTCGAGCCCCGGGGAAGAATTCACTTCCAATATAAGAGGTCCATCGTTCGATTCAATTAAATCGACACCCGCGATATCAAGACCGAACGCTCGAGCTGCCGCCACAGCTAAACCCGCGGTCGTTTCGTCGATATCATAGGGCTCGGCAATACCACCCTGATGAATATTCGAGCGAAACTCCAATTTATTATTGGCGCGACGTCTCATTGATGCCACGACACGATCCTCCACCACAAGAGCACGAATATCAGAACTTGAGGCTTCTTCGACAAACTTTTGAACAAGAATATTTTGTTTGGCCGTATGCATGAGTTCTATCAAAGCCTGTGCAGTCGCTCGATCTCTAGCCAAGACGACTCCCGCCCCTTGGGTACCTTCGAGAAGTTTGATAACAACGGGCACTCCACCGACCGAATCAATGGCTCGTAGAATCTCTTCCCTCCGTCGCACTAAGACCGTGGCTGGCAAAGGCAGGCCTTGGCGCGAAAGCATCTGTGACGCTCGAAATTTGTCGCGACTACAGGCAATGGCCACCGATGAGTTGACGGTCGGAATACCCATTTCTTCAAATTGTCGAACCACAGCCAAGCCAAAGGCCGTAATCGAAACCCCAATGCGTGCCAACACCGCATCCGATCGCTCTACGGGCCTTCCCAAAAAATCTAAACCAGCGCCCTTACGAATATGCACCGTAAATTTTAACGGATCACAAATGGCAACCGTATGACCCCGCCGTTGAGCCGTATCAAACAGCCGTTCGGTCGAATAGAGACTCGCATTACGAGACAGAAGCGTGAAATGCATTTCTGTTCCATTCTACCGAAGCTTTGAAATCTTCGCTCTTCCTACATCGGCAATCTTTAAGCGACGTCGACCTCTTTACATAAATAAACCGATTGAATGGCCTGTAAGAGCTTGACGCCTTCAGCAAACGGTTTCTGAAAGGCCTTTCGCCCGGAAATCAGCCCCATGCCCCCTGCGCGCTTATTGATGACAGAAGTTTTAATCGCTTCGGCAATATCATTCTTACCACTCGCGCCGCCCGAATTGATGAGGCCAGCCCGGCCCATATAACCATTGGCCACCTGATAACGCGTCCATTCAATGGGATGGTCGGGACAAAGCTGTGTATAAATGCGATCGTCCGTTTTTCCGTAAGACGAGCCCGACGCCATATTCAATGCCCTAAAGCCTCCGTTATTCTCCGGGAGCTTTTGTTTGATGATATCGGCTTCAAGCGTCACACCCAAATGATTGGCCTGACCCGAAAGATCGGCACTCAAATGATAATCTACACCGTCTTTCTTAAAACCATTGTTTCTTAGATAGCACCAGAGAACGGTAAACATGCCTAGTTCATGAGCCACGCGAAAGGCCTCGCCAATCTCAACGATCTGGCGACGCGATTCCGGCGATCCAAAATAAATGGTCGCCCCAACACCCGCGCATCCCATTGAATAGGCGCTTTTCACGTTCGCAAAGAGCGTTTGATCAAAGGTATTGGGATAAGAAAGCAGTTCATTATGGTTAAGCTTTAAAATGAAGGGGATTTTATGGGCGTATTTTCGAGCTACCGAACCTAAGACGCCGTAAGTCGACGCCACGGCGTTACAACCCCCTTCTAAAGCCAATCGACAAATATTATCGGGGTCAAAATAGTCAGGATTTGGCGCAAACGAGGCCCCAGCCGAGTGCTCGATGCCTTGGTCAATAGGAAGAATGGATACATAGCCCGTGCCACCCAAATTCCCATGGTCAAAAAGGCTCTGTAAGCTCCTTAAAACCTGGGGAGAACGGTCAGACAGCACCATAGTGCGATCGACGAAATCGGGGCCGGGAAGGTTTAATTTTTCTTTGGCAATTCCTTTACAACGGTAGTCGAGAAGAGTCTCATCGGACTGTAGTAAAGAGCGAATTTGGCCAAGACTAAGCGGATTTTCAAAATGAAAGGCGTTGATCATTTTTCATATCTAAACTATTGGTTTTGAAAGTTAAATAGTTATCAAGAAAGGCTTGAGGTTCACTGAATGAGATCTAAATCGAGTACGGTTAAGAAGTATCGAATGCAACGACGTTTGAATTGTGATTTGCCGGGCCTCGGCAAAACGGGAGCGCTTGAGCGCCGGCCCTTTGCCCCTGGTCAACATGGCTCCGCTCGTCGAAAAATGTCGGAATACGGTCTTCGCCTATCTGAGAAGCAAAAGCTTGTTTCTCACTACCAGCTGACTGAAAATCAGCTACAGCGCTTTGTGAAAGACGCTCGTCGTGCCGAAGTGAACTGGATTTCTGAGCTGTCGCGCCGACTCGAGCTTCGTCTCGATAATTTAGTATTTCGCCTTCAGTGGGCCACGTCGATGAGAGCCGCCCGGCAGTTAGTTCGCCATGGTCATATCTTGTTGAATGGCAAAAAAGCGAATATCGGCTCGATATTGGTGAATGTAGGCGATTCCTTAGCGGTAGCTGAAAGCTCTAAAGAGCATCCTTCGGTACTGCAAGGTCAAAGTTCTCCAAGACTCGATCTGCCCGCTTTTGTGGAACGCGCTGAACCTTTGAAAGCGAAGGTAGTGGCTCAACCGACCACCGCCGATGTTCCATTTGCTTATGCAGACCGACTCATCGCTGAGTACTACGCCACACGCGGAAAGAAATAAAACCTCTACAAAACGGGGGCGGCTTCCTACTCTCCAGTTTAGCTTCCCACTCTAACGGCTTCTTTTTTTTTAGAGTCCTGCCTTTCAGACGAAGACGTCTTGTAGACAGAGCGCACGGCATTGCGTCGACTGTTGCGACGAGGTTTACGTTGATTCTCTTGACCATAAGCCTTTTGTCCCAGGTCCGCTAAGTGCTGATTCAGCTGTCTTGGAATAACGATATCTCGACCCGGACGCAAATCTCGAGCGGTTTTAAGATTGTTGGCCTTCAAAATATTTTTCTGGGAAACACGATAGATAGCAGAGAGCCGAGCCAATGTATCACCGCGGCGTATGCGGTGAGCGGTATAACCAGCCTTGTCATCATCGGTAAAAGAATTAAGAGCCATCATGAATTGATGAGAGGTGCCTGAAGGAACCCTCAACTCATAGGCCTCTACCGCGGGAGGTGTCACCGGATGATTGAGCTCCGGATTCATATCCATAATAGCTTCTAAATCGACATTGGCCTTTTGCGACAACGTGAAAAGATTTATCGGAAAAGGAACGATGACTTTGTCGTATTCGAGCGGCGACTCATACTGAATATTTACAAAACCATATTTCGCCGGCTCCTTAGCAATCAATGCAGCGGCAATCATCTTGGGAACATAATTCCGGGTTTCGGGCTTAAGATATTTTCCTTTAGTTAGCTCCCAAAAATCTTCGGTCTTATAACGTCGAATTGCTCTTTGCACTTTACCAGAACCTGCATTGTAGGCGGCTGCCGCCAATTTCCACGATTGAAACTGATCATAAAGATCTTTCAAGTGTCGCGCTGCCGCGATACTTGACTTCTCAGGATCACGACGCTCATCGACCCAAAAATCAGACCGCAATCCGTAGATTCTACCGGTGGCTTTCATGAACTGCCAAGGCCCTACGGCGCGCGCACGCGAATACGCTCGCGCACTAAATCCTGACTCGATCATCGCAAGGTTTACTAAGTCTTCAGGCAAACCATGATCGCGCAAAATTTTTCTCATAAAGGGCACATACTTCCCCGATCGCTCCAGCCAAATAGACATCCACTTACGACCACGACCCTGAAAATAATCGAGCCATACTTCTACTTTCGCATTACGAACCACGGGAATATCAAAAGTGGGAAGTTCTCCCTTTTCGGCCGCTTCAGCTTCTTCATCGAAAATAATAGGATTGGCAGGTTCTGCAATCGGCGTAGAACGTTTGGCAACGACTGCATTCTTCGATGCGCAGGATGTCATACCAACAACACTCAAAAGAAACGCCCCCCACATGAACAGGGGGCGATTCATCTTTGACCACGAAGAGAACACTGCATGAGAGACCATGGTCCATTCTAAAAAGCTAAAGCCGCATGGTCAAACCAATTGCAGCGCAGACGAACTCATTTCCAGTGCTGACGGAGAGCGTCAAACAGTGCGACGGGCACAGCCGTCACCACTCTCAAAATGGGCACGGGATAATGACAAAAATACCATCGTCTTTCTTGCGCTATAGCACGCTCTCGCGGCGACCAACCACCCTCGGGGCCCACCAAGACAGCCTCCACTTTATTGCTCAGAATGGTTGCGACGTTACCAGTGACGACACTCGTTAACTGACTACTGTCGACGCGCCGCACCCGACTACCCTCGAGGCCTTCGTCTGCAGGGGCTTCATCCATAAACGCTACGGGCCCATCAAAATTAAGTGTGTCGATTTTTTCTGCGGATGCGATAACAAGGGGCCGGGGTCGTCCAGACTGACGCATACTTTCTTTTGCAATTCGCTCCGCTCGCGAAAGAACTTTTTTAATTCTTGAAGCATATGCCTGGCAACGATCCCCATCAAACAAAAGAAGCCTCTCGACGCCAAGCTCGGTAGCTGAACGCACCACCGACTCAAGTGCTGAAAGCTCAGGCAATGCCATAGCCAATGTCAACGGATAGACTCTGTAAGGCGAAAGCCCCTGTTGTTCGATACGAAATCCCTCCGCCTCGAGAACACCGCGCGCCCACTGCCCTTGAAAATTAAAAACTTCTATGGTCTCACCGGGTTTCTGTCGCTGAACCCGCAGATACTGCAACTCATCTTTCGATAGTCGAATCAAGCGGGCCGACTTAAATGCCTCTGCCAAATCGTCTTCTACATACACTCGAATCATTCGAAGCCAAACCCTCTCTGTCGAAGCGCCAGCACACGCCGTCAACGCGCACTCTAATTGCCATTGAATTCACGTGACCCGCAGGTCTTAAAGTCATTTAATAACCTGGAATGACAGAAATTTCATCGAATCTTTCAAATTCTAGCTCTCTCTTTTTGTTGCCCTTGGGTGGACTCGGAGAGATTGGCATGAATCTCATGACCGTCATCTATAAGAAGCGGGCCTTTCTTATTGATTGCGGACTCATGTTTCCAGATGCCTCCACTCCTGGAGTAGACATTATTGTTCCTCGAATTGATTTTTTTAAAGACGAAGGGATTGAGATCGACGGCATTGTGCTTACTCATGGTCATGAAGATCATATCGGCGCTCTTGGATACTTGCTCGAAGATCTGAACTTTCCTCCCATATGGGGAACGCCCTTTACTCTGGCCCTGGTGGAAGAACGTCTTAAGCAGGTGGGCCTTCTAAAAAAAGCAACCCTCAAGGCTATCAAGCCGCCGCAAACATTTACGATTGGACCTCACCGATTTCGCACGGCCCAAGTCACTCATAGCGTCGTAGACTCGATGGGGCTCATCATCGATACCCCTATTGGAACCCTTGTTCATTCTGGCGACTTCAAAATGGAGAAAGAGCCTCTCGACGGAAAAAACTTCGATGAGAACGCTTTTCGAAAGGCCGGGGCGGAGGGCGTTACATTATTACTCTCTGATTCTACGAATATCGAACGCCCGGGATGGAGCCGCCCTGAAAAAGAGGTCTCGGTGGCACTGAAAGACGTTTTTAAATCGATTCGCAGTGGAAAGATAATTGTAGGGGTATTCGCTTCGAACATTCACCGAGTTCAACAAATTCATGATGCCGCCATTCATGCCAGACGCAAGATTGCTTTTCTTGGGCGTTCCATGTTGACCAATATTGAGATTGCTGAACGACTAGGGCATCTCAAATTGCAACAACGCCATGTCATTCAAGCAAAAGAGATCGAGCGCTATAATGCGCAAGAAATTGTTCTCTGCGTTACCGGCACGCAGGCCGAGCCTCGTTCGGTGCTCTACCGCCTAAGTCTGAACGACCACCATGAGTGCCGCATTCTTGAAGGCGATACCGTCGTCTTTTCGTCACGGCATATTCCAGGCAACGAAAGAAATATCTCGCATCTTGTAAATAATCTCTACCGCCGAGGGGCCATGGTGATTGACAGTGATATGGCGGCTGTTCACGCCTCGGGTCATGCTTATCGCGAAGAGCAGAAGCTTTTATTAGAGTGGACTCGCCCTAAGCTGTTTCTGCCTGTACACGGTGAGTACCGAATGCTGGTTAAACATCTGGCGCTCGCTAAAGAGACCCTCGCCGACGTTCAAGGCATTGTGGCTGAAAATGGCGATCTTATAGAAGTCACGAAAGATCGGATTTCGATCGTAGGAAAAGCCCCGTCTGGAAAAGTATTTTTAGACGAAGCGGCTGGTGATCTTCACGAGGAACTCATTCGTGACCGACTTCAAATGGCGCATACAGGACTGGTGGTTTTAAGCGTTGTCATAGATGGTCGCCGAGGAAAAATTATTGAAGGCCCCAATTTTGATATTCGTGGCATCAGCGACTTTGATACCGACGAGCTGCGACAAGAGGTCACGCAGCGACTCCTCGAGCTATCGCGAGAAGCCCGAGGCGATGAAATTGAGGTTCAGGAAGAACTGAGACGAAGTGTGCGTCGATTTTTTAGGCGAACGAGCGGGGTAAAACCTGTAGTAATTCCGCTTGTTTACGAAGTGTAATCGGGGCTTAAGCCCCTCTCGACGCGGCGCACAAAAAAGGGGATTTTTTTTTTGACACAATACCCAATCGGGCCTATCACCAGTTTATAAAGTTTGTTTGAAGCTTGGGTCCAGCGCCCTTAGATCTCAATCCCCTCCCCTCCGATTTCTTAGTAGTGCTGGACCCAATTTTTTTGGGTCGGACACCTTGATTTTCTCTCAGGGGACTATTCCAAGACTCTCTTTGTAAAGCTTAACTAGAGCGCAGCTCTCTCGACTCGCCACGCAGCCCCCCCACTCCCAATACCACGAGAAGAGCCCAGAGCAAAAATCCGACGAGACCATCGGACGTGCTCGATATTACACAAGAAGATGTTGAGCCAAAGGCCTCTGCAAGACTGCGGGTCCGGTAGACGGTCACAGACTTCGTCTCAACCGCGTCGCTAATTTGACCCGAGCCATCAACCACCTGAACCGTCATATAAAGTGTCGTGCCATTGGGAATATTCTTGAGCAGATAGGAGCCGTCCCAAGAAGCCGCTGAAATCGACAGTGGCGACGCTAATCTCTCTCCCGTTAGAAGAGTCACGCCTAAACCTTCACTTATCACTGAAGAGGCTTGGGATGCGTCGTCGGTAAAATACAAGAGAATCGTACTGATATCACCTCCAGTAGGAAGATTGAAGGCCACCTGAATAGTTTGATCTCCAAAGCCGAGTGAAAAATCCGAAACAGGATCAGGCGGCGGATCATATTGAAAAGACACTCCATAACGAGCTACGAGCTCACTGCCCTCTTCACGTGCATAAATCATCAGACGGTGGCTCGCGTTTGATTTAACCCCCAAATCATCATGCGTAAAAGTGAAGGACGCGGCGGTATTCGCCGCGATGGACCCCGACTCGAGAAGATTTCCAAACGACGTCGAAAGTGCTCCCAAAGCCGCGTCCTCATCAGGGCTTTCTTCAAAACGAATCTCATACGTTGACGCTCGATCCACACTAAACGACAGACTCAAGGGATCTGATTTCGTGACAAGAGGGGCAGCCGTTGGTTGCGAAACAGAAATCGTGGGAGCTCTCGATAGTAATTGCACGCCCGTCGATGCCGTACGCATATAGCTGTAGTGGTCTGACTTTGAGGCGACGACCAACGATCGATTCGCACCAGCCAATGCCAAGCCGGCCCCTCGATCTGTATCAATACCGAAGGGATTCGCCTCGTTAATGAGAGAGAGGGTCGACCGGGCAAAAACTTCTGTGAGAGGTTCTGTTTCACTCCACATACGATCGGTAGCGATGAAAAAACCAAAGGCATTTTCAGGCTCAATCAAACGCGCGATAGCTCGAGCACCCTGCCCCACCGGATAAGAACTAGCCGCCGTACTAAAGGACGAAAGCGGCACTACAAAAACCCTAGAATCATCTTTGTTATTCTGGGCAGACTTTCTATTGCGCAGAAATAGAAGATGAGAATCCGTCAGAGTAAAATCAATAAGGCTGTAGTCTGTATCGGCGAGAGAGCCTTCTTGTTTGTCGAGATTGGAATACCACAGTGTTTCATTACCATTGCTGTCCAAGTGACTTCCTATAACGATTGCGGTTTCATTCGTGCACCTTAAAGCGAATCGAGTGGTGGTATTCCAGGAACTAGGAAAAATTCCAAACCACTCTATGTCATTTAAAACCGACTCTGCCGAGATGACTTTTATTGAGACTTTTGAATTGGACGATGTGATATGTAGCACCGCAATCTTCGAATCCCCAAATTTACATGCGTCAGAGGGCAGACCACTATTCTGCGCAAATTCATAAACTGTGCCTGACTCGCTTTTTAGAAAAGGCGTCGATACATCGAAATAAGAAATCTTGGTGGTAGAAACAGCCGCCAAGCGTGAATCATCGAGTAAAGCAACGCCAACGCCCGTGCCGGTCAGCGTCGTAAGAAGCTCCTTTCGACCCATTTCCTGAAGATCGACAACATAAACATTGTTACCGCTGAGAGCGTAGAGAATGCGTCCATCGGATCGAAGCGCCATGGAACTAACTGATAAGCCCGAGAGCGCTGAGAGCTCCCCAGCGTACCCTAAAGCCTTTGCAGTTTGCGCAAAAAGTCCCGAAAAACTTCCTTCAAAAAACATTCCGAGACTCACTATAATGGCGACAATTGTGTTGAATCTAAATGTGAGCCACATTCAGGTACCTCGCTTCATTAAAATCCAGGCCAAGACTAAACCAGGCAGCGCCATGAAGGTACAAAAAATAAAAAAGATCGGCCAGTCCAACGCCTGGGCAATCCATCCGGACGGGCTTGAAAGTAAAGATGACGGCACCGCCATTAAACTCGTTAAGAGAGCATACTGAGTACCTGTGAAACTGCGACTCGTAAGGTTTGCCATAAAACCCACATAGGCCGCCGTTCCCATTCCAGACGCCAAGGTCTCAACGCCGATGACCCCGCCAAGTGCCACCGGATGTGGCGTCACATAGGCTAGTACGCTAAACCCTAAAGTCGACACCGCCTGAAAAACGCCAAACAACATCAACGATCGGCCCATTCCGAGACGAGATACCAAGACCCCTCCCACAAGGCCTCCCAATAAAGTTCCTGCTAAGCCCACGGATTTACCAATAAAGGCATACTGTGTTTTAGAATAGAGACTCAAAATAAAGGGCGTTGTCATATTCGCCGCGAGTTGGTCGCCAATTTTGTAGAGCAGAATGAACGCAAGCAGACTGATGCTAAATGTTTTATTTCGTCTAAAAAATTCTAAAAAGGGCTCGGTAAACGTTTCAAAAAAATCAAGAGAACGCATCTCGATCTTCTTAGGTTCGGGCGACACCAAGGTGAGCCCCATCATGGCGGCCATCGTTACTGCCATAAGTTGATATACCGAGGACCAAGCAATATGGTCGGCCAAATAAAGAGCCAATGCGCCTGCAAAAAATTGAAATCCGATGCGATAACCTGCAATCGCCCAAGCCGCACCTAAACTCATCTGCGATTCTTCCAAAATCTCTCGCCGGTAGGCATCGATTAGAATATCTTGGCTCGCACTTAAAAATGCGACGAGCACAGCCAACAATCCGAAAAACGCTATTTGATCTTTTAGGTTCACAGTCGAAAGGGCCAGAAGTGCCAGTACCAGCGCCCCCTGGACCACGACTAACCAACCCCGCCGTCGCCCCAAAAAGGGTAGTGCATGACGATCGAGAAGAGGCGCCCAAAGAAACTTGAGGGCGTACGGAAGTTTAATAAGCGCGAGCGCTCCTATGAGGGTCAGCTCAATTCCTACATCGGTCATCCAAGCTTGCAGGGTATTGCCCACCAAGGCCAGCGGCATGCCTGACGAAAAGCCCATGACAAAGACAATGAGCATTCTGCCAGAAAGGAGAGAACTCCAGATCGCCGCCATCTAGCTATGGTAGGTCAAAGACTTCCTAGGTGCCCATGATTATTTCGATGGGATTATTTCGATTGGCCTATTTCGACTGCATTATTTTCATTGGTGTGGGTGCCAGCTCAAGTTCTATGCAACCGAGTGATGGCTTCGGCAATCTGAACGGCATTCGTCGCAGCGCCCTTACGAAGATTATCAGCGACAATCCAAAAGTTTAGGCCATGGCTCACAGACTCGTCGCTGCGCACACGCCCGACAAATACTTCGTCCCGCCCCGCCAACGAAAACCCTAGCGGATATAAATTCTTCGATGGATCATCAAATACCACAATGCCTTCCTCCGCAAATGACGCACGAGCTTCATCAGGGCTAACAGGTTTTTCGGTTTCGATATTCACAGATTCTGCATGACAATTAAATGTGGGTACTCTTACGGCCGTCACCGTAATAGCCAGATCGGCCAATCCCAAAATCTTACGACTCTCATGAATCACCTTCATTTCTTCCTTGGTATAACCATTAGAAAGAAATCGATCGATATGGGGTAGGCAATTGAAGGCAATCTGATGGGGAAATACGGACGGCTTTGCTTCTCCATGCGAAAAAAGACTCGAAATTTGTTGTTCTAGCTCCGTCATCGCCTCAGCGCCAGCGCCCGAAACAGACTGGTACGTGGAGACAACGACGCGCCTAATTCCAAATCGCTTCAGCGCTTGGAGGCATACGACAAGCTGAATCGTCGAACAATTCGGATTGGCTATAATTCGATTGGAGGCTTTTTGAAGCTCATGAGCATTTACTTCGGGCACCACCAAAGCCACTTCGGGATGCATTCGAAAGTGACTCGAATTATCGATGGCATACGCCCCTGACGACGCTGCTAGTGGCACATAATGTTCCGAAAGCTCGGCACTCGTTGCAAAGAGGGCAAAATCAACCGAATGTTCTTGGAAAGAATCTTCCTTTAGCTCCCGCACAAGAATTTCTTCGTCACCAAGCAGCAGCGATTCTCCCGCACTATTCTTTGAAGCCAAGGCTATAATCTCGCTGGTCGGAAATTCCCGCTTCTTCAAGACTTGGAGCATTTCTTGACCCACCAAACCCGTGGCGCCTACAACCGCCACACGATACTGATGTGCATCCTTTGATTTGTTCGACAATTTTAGATTCATGATTGGGCCCAGTTATAGCATAGTCTACAGAGTGACCCTAAAATATTTGAAACCGTTTTTTCGATACATAGATTTCATGCGACCCTTTGCGTTTTGGCGCAGAATTATTTGTCAGAACAAGATAAGTGCTGCGACAGCGACCTTAACGCTGACTGCACTTTTCATCACACCGCAACCGGCAGAAGCTCGATTTGATACGCGTGCTCTCGGTGCGGATAAAACAACTAACCCAACCGCTTATGATAGCGGGATGAAGGCCATGGTAAAAGCCGCCGATGCCTTAGCAGCTCCCGCCCACAATCGAGCAAAAATACCTGCAGGCTGGAGTTATAATCTCGAAGGTAATTACAAAATCGTTTCGATCAACGATGAGACGCTGTCACCCTATATGACCAGTCCCGAGTCATCAACCCATGCATTTGGCTTCAAGGTCGGGGCAGGTCTTCCCTATGGATTTGCGATCTCTGCAGGAATGAATCGAGCTTTTTCAAATAACTATCTTTACGGGCTTCATGTCGTGGCTTCCTATCAGTTGTTTGATTTTTCGACGCTTCTATATTCAGAGATGGTGCCTGCCGTGGCCATTCATTTGCTCGCCTCTCGTGCCGTAGGATCGCCCGGACTTTATGCCTTCGGTGGCACACTCTCACTAGGCGCTTACAATCGATCGTGGCCCCTTCAGTTTTCGTATGGCTTTTCGCCGCGCTATACGATTTTTCTTCCTGTCAGCCCTGTCGAGACTCAGTGGACGTTCACGCATCAAGCCTCGATGCAGGTGCCGCTCTGGTGGAAGATTTATGCGCGAATGGAACTGGGATATCCCGAGTTTCAGGGCAACTTAGGATTTGGAGCCGAATTTTAATCGACATTTCAAAACGAGTATGCGGTTGGCTCCCTCGCGGCCAACAGATTAAACTCTCGATCGACTTTCAATAGGCCGCTCCAAGCTTCTAAGAAACCGCACGACCCTTAAATCTTTCATCGTTAGTCGCAGATGAAAAATTACAGAAACGAACACAGACCCCACGTGATTACCAACATAGTATGGCCCTGTCGCTAGCAGGAGAAGTGCTGCGAATTTATTTGAACCAAGGAACAAGCGGTAAGAGACATCGTTTGAAATCATCCCGCAGAATCAGAAAAAATTGTGAGAAAGATGCCGTAGAAACTTGCAGACAGATAAGCTTCACTATTATCGCACGTCGGAGAATCGAGCACAAAATAATTCGTTAATGGAAGCGATCTTTCGAAGAATGTGAAGAAATTATTTTTTTATTCGCACGACTTTTGAAGAACTATTCTACAATAGAGGTAGATGCTGAATAGTCACGACCGATCGAAAAGATCCCCCTCCCCAAGAGTCGTCCCCATCAGCAGTCCAACAGTTCCGACACCAATGACGCAGAAATAATTCTGCAATTTAATCTATGAGGGGGAGATCTATGGCACGCCTACAGATCACAAAATCACTCTACGCAGCTGGAGCTCAATGCCCGAAACGCCTTTATCAACTGGTGCATGACTCTGATACCGCGGCTAGTCCCAGCGACGATGTCAAGCTGCGCTTCACTCAAGGCCAGCGGGTCGGAGAACTTGCGCGTGCGGCGTTTGTCGACGGAGTGCTGGTGTCTGAATCTGGTGCGACGATTGAAACGGCAATTCAAAAAAGTAAGAATCTTATATCTGATCTCAGTGCGCCTGCGATTTTTGAAGCCGCTGTCATGTATGATAATCTTTTGATTCGCGTGGATATTCTAAAAAATAACTTTGATGGAACTTGGGACTTGATCGAAGTCAAATCAACGACGGCTGTAAAGCCCGAGCATCTTGAGGACGTTTCGTTTCAGCTCTATGTTCTTACCAAGGCAGGCATTAAGATTCGCCACGTTGTTCTGAGTCACATCAACAGTGAGGTTCGATTTCCGAATTTAAATCCCTTTTTCATCAATCACGATTTTACATCGGCAGCCTACGCCCACTTGGCGAATATTGAGATCAAACTGCCGTCACTCATGGCGGTACTAGAGAAAGGCGAGGCCCCTCAAGTTGCTATTGGCAGACAGTGTGCCAATCCCTATGGCTGCGAGTTTAAAGATCAGTGCTGGGCTGCCGTACCTAAGGGCTCCACGCTTGAACTCTATAATTATCGCAAGCGAAAGCCGACCAAGTTTGAACTCTATCATGAAGGGCCAAAGCTTCTCAAAGATCTCAAAGATGAAGTCGAACTCACGCGATTTCAAACCATTCAGTATATGGCGAGCAAAACGAGTGATCCCATCATCAATCAACGAGGTCTGGTCAAATTTCTCAATGAGGTACGCTACCCTATTTACTATTTTGACTTTGAAACCATTGCACCTCCCGTGCCGATACTGGCGGGAATGCGCCCGTACCAGCGCATTCCCGTTCAGTTCTCTTGCCATATTCAACGAACACCTACTTCAGAGCTAGAACATATCGAATTTCTTGCATCGGGGCAGGGCGGACGCGATCCGAGAGAAGAATGCATTCGCGCTATGGAGCAAGTATTTGTCGATGTGGGAACGATCATTGCCTACCACGACGATTTTGAAAGAAGCCTTATTCGAGAACTCGCTGACAGTTTTCCGTCGTCCTCTGATTTTCTACGCGAGATTGAACAGCGCTTTTGGGACCTTGAAGATGCGTTTCACCATCACTACTACCATAAAAATTTTGGCGGTTCCGTGAGTATCAAAAAAGTGCTACCGTTCTTTGCGCCGGATATGAGCTACGAAGCGCTCGCCATTAAAAATGGAGGCCAAGCGCAAGCGGCTCTCACAAAACTTTTTTCGAACGAACTGAGTGCTGATGAAAAGAAACAACTTCGCGATGACTTACTTACTTACTGTGCACAAGACTCCATGGCCATGGTGGTGATCCACCGAAAGCTGATCGATGCAGTCTCTTCAAGTAATCTCAGGTTCTTTCCAGAAACTCAGAGAGCCGTTCATGGAGATTGAGTGAATGGCGCCTCTCTCTCGAGTAGCTGTGGTGTCGCACTTTGGAAAAAACGCAAGGAGTCTACAGGCTGCCCTTTAATCTCCCATCGTTTGACGATTTGAGCAAAGTATTGGTGGTCTTTGTGCGATGGTAGAGCGATCACTTGGTTGAGTGGCTGACCACTCTCGGAAACCTTGGCGCCAAGAGCAATGACCAAGAAATCTTCCGTCAAGAGACTGGCCGTCACGAGGTCGGCCTCTCTCAACTTTAAGGTGCGACATTGATAGCCCGCTAGATCGCTAGAGAACTCATCTTTGGCAACGAAGTAAGCGTACTGACAAAGTTGCCCCACGGTTTCATCGGCCTCACGTTTGCGCTCTCGAAACAAGAGACGGCCTGCGACTCCCGAAATCTCTACCGAGGTGTTTCGACGGACCAGTGATTCAGCGAGTGGCAGCAAAAACGCTCCTTCGTGTCTCAAGCTATAAAGATCGTTGCCCACTGAAACGATCAACTGGTCGCCTCTTAAGAGAACTTTAGAAGCATCAAAGTAAGGTAATCGCAGAGCATAGCTCCAGGTCGGCTTCCATTGGCGCTTCTCAAAGCTCCACTCTAACCACTGATAGTAGGCTCCTGGCGCAGACAGATCCGTCATCGAGGATCGGTCTTTTTCTTGGAAGACTGAGCTCTTAGGGTCGGCCGTTTGAGACAGTTTTATAAGTCGACCATCGTCAAATCGGTATACAGGCGCCATATCAGGATTAGGAATGGGCATCAGCGCTGAGGATACTAGATTCGCCGCGCTAGGCTCCTTGAGGTTAGATTGAGATTCATCGTTCAATTGACGCTCAGTCTCATCAACACGGCCACTTTTCTCTAAACTCAGCTGATTTGGCACGACGAACCATTGTCCTGATTTACGTCGGTAGACAATATCACCTTCGGATCGAACAAAAAAATCGTCGACTTCTTGTGCGATGATACTGGAGTCCACCTGTAACGGACCTCGTCGAAGAGAGTCATCGCCGTCCAAAAATACATAGGTTCCATCCGTCATGAGTTCGGGGGGAAGACTGTCTGAAATCGTGAACTGATCATAACAAGTTAAATTGGACTGTTGGGCTTCTACTAGGAGGCATTTGCCTGAAACATCCGACACGGCTGAAGGGTCGGATAACAATTTTACGAGAGCACGAGTATCAGAAACCGATTTCACCCATGATACTTCTTCGGTAGCAAGATCCTGATCTTTGGCAAGATCTCCAATGGCCACCGCACCATCGTCGGCCAACAGAAAACTACGCTTCATCGGCGTTTCGCTGAGACCTGCGTTAGCGACGAGCGCTCTATCCCAAGCGATTTCAATACCATTTCCGATAACGACAATTTGCCCTTCGGGTTGGGTGGGAGCCACGACCTCTCGGCACGACATCGATTGCAAGGCCAGCGCTGTTGCAAGGCCTAGCCCCACCACCGGAAATTGCCACAATTTCATTGTTTGATTTCCCATTCGTTTGCCGACAATTGATTCTGCGATAAATTGTTTCACGACTCTACCCCCTGATGCCCTTCATGGATCGACGGATCATCATTCCATTTTTGTAACGAAAAACACTGAGCCCCAAAATAAAACACTGTTTTCTGTTCATCGATATTCTGACCGTCATCGCCTGGCTCTTGAATAAATGCGACGAGCTCACGCTGAATATCTTTAATCTTTTCCTTAAGAGCTCCAAAACGACTCCTCGAAAACGTAAATACCAACGCTTGAAACTCTCGCTGAGCGAGGTCATCTTCAAGCGCTTCTCCCGCAATTTCTAGCATTTGATGATGAAACGATCGAATGACAAAACTGCTAACTTCGTCCGGAAACTGAATCTGCGAGGCTTGAGACGTCCACTGACCCCCGACGAGCTCCAACCAACCAATCTCTTGTAAATCAGCGATCGTCTTGTGAATGAGCGTCTCAGGCAGCTTCTTTCGAAGCATCTTCTGAATCAATTTTTCATCGACCGAATTCAAGTTAACTACAAGTTCTTTGATCGCCACCACATACCAATGACTGAGTAGTCGTGCCGCCTCGGCCATATCGAGAGTTTTGAGGGTTTTTGCCCTCTGGCGCCGCAAACGCTCGAAGTAAAGACTTTTTTCCTCTAATGAATGAGCCTGATTGAAGCGAACCAGATTCTCAAAGTAATCGACCTCGCGCTCTGAAAGAGCCATTCCCAGACCGAATCGAATACTCATCTCTGCCGAAAGGTTTCGCTTTCCATCCATGACCAGCTTTAGATACGCAGGAGCGATGCCTGCACCCTTAGCAAAAACCCGGTACGAAAATTTTGGATCCATCGCTTTCGAGCGATTGTAAAAATCTCGGCAAAACGAGCGATAGTCTAGGTAGGAAAAAACGTCGAGATTGTGCATGTCTCTTTAAATTAGCAAATGAAGCCTCTTAGAGCCATGTTTACCCGCAACAGAAGCCCATTTTACGGGCTACCGCCAAATGCCCTTAAAGCGCTTTCCTCAGCGACGCAGGGCGGCGTGACTTTGCGGTTCGTGGGCTGATTCAATCCGGTAGTGATTTGTGACAATATTCGAATAGATATTCTGATAGTCAGAGTCAGCCACCTGTCTATCGGATTCCATCCACCACTGAATCTTGGCAGATAGTCGAGCTTCGAGATCCTTAGGCCCGTCGCCTTTCTTGAAGCCTGCCAGAGCCGACTACTTCTTCATCGCTCGATCAATGGAGCGCTCGACAGATTGCAAGATGGCCACTTCCTTGGTGTCGCCGGCTTTGTTTTCTAACTGGCGGGTCTCACTCTTAAAACGGGGTGCGTAAGACTAGAATCCATCCATACTTCGTAGGGATAATTGGTAGCAGGCTTACCTGCCGCACCGGGAGATTGTATGGTCACCGTATACACTCCTAACCAGCGACCTTCGAGCAGTTCCCACTTCGTAAGAGCAATCGATGTCACCATGATTCCTGGATTAGCATCCACTCGATTCACATTGTAAAGGGCCAGGGCCGAATCAAGTGCATAAGCATCAATGAAAGCTTTGCTGTGAGTGGAACCGCTCGGATTATCAACCACGCGAATATCCACTTGATCAATTTGAAGTCGGGCCCAGTCAAAAAATCGTACATCGACGGTAGCCAAAGCTCGACCACCTGCATTGGTACCATTATAGAGCTCAGCTCGTTGAATAGGACTCGAAGACCGGCGCTGCATATTTGAAACGAGATTTCCCCGGCGCACCCCGTTGGCATTCATGGAAGCTCCCCCCACCAATCGAGCCGCAATTGAACCAACCTGCTGAAAACCGAGATCGTCATTCCAAGAAAAATCATCCATAGATACTTGGATGATGGGTCCCTGAGCTCGCGCGTCGACAGCTACTTTGACAATAGTATCTCGACTAGTTTGATTATCACGAATGATCACTCGGTACCAATCTAAAAGCCTTCCATCAAAGTAAGTCAGCCCCCCATAGGCGGCATCTTTCACCTGAATATAAGAGCCCACATCAGGCCGATTCAAATTGTAGACTGCCATCGCCGCATCCGTAGCCGCCACAATGAGACTGAGGCGTGTATGTTCGCGTTGCCAAGGCTTCAGAGAAGCGGGATCAAACTGCACCCAGCGAACCTTATTTGTTCGTGGGTCGATGCAAATCGAGCCAACGCATAAACGACTTTCAGATCGACCATCACGCCCGTCAAAAAGCTCCGCGTTGAAAACCTTGGTGCCATCTTGAAGTGTTTGGTCTTTCACCAAATTCGTTACAAACTGGCCACGGCGAACCGAATCTCCGAGTGCTGCCTGAAAACTAGCCCCTCCGACGAGTCTGAAGCCAGCAGAGACAATTCTTAGGGCGCATGCCGAATTAGACCGCGCCTCTACAGAAATAGCAAAGAGCGGCCATCCGACGAGGGACAAACCGAGAATCAGAAGTCCGAGCCTTCGATGTAGAGAACTCCATAGTCCAACTTGTCGCTCCTCTCTCATCATCTTTCTCATCTTTCTACCCATGCTCTTTCTATCCACTGCTCATTGGAACTCTCGCCCCGGCCGCCCAAAGCCGATCGGCTATCTACTTTGCAAACTTCATCGATAAGTCGTTCGGATAAAGAACCGCCGAATGATCGAAGTATTTTGTATCGCGCCGAGAAATCTGCAAATCGGTCACTAAAACTTGCTCACCAGATTTCGGAGTTTCCATACCCTCGAGAACGTTGAACGCCACAGTCCCCGCTCTCACAGAATTAGCTTTAGCACCCTGATTGGTGGTCTTTCCTCCACAGCCTCCGCTCTTCGCTTTTATATTGATATTAAAAGAGACGACTAACTGGGGATCCTCTCCGAGCGACTTCAATTCTTCGTAGCGTCGATCAGTCACGACCAACTGACCCCCACTAAACGAAACATTAAAATCTGAGAGATAGGGCGCAATCGCCCGGCGACTCTCAGCAATCAACCTAAAAATACCGCCGTCGGCACTTTTAAATTCAGAATAATTGTGAAGGGCACGCGAAGTATCGACGACGACTCGCGATCGGTCGCCGCCATCCCACGTCAAAGAGATCAACTCCTTCTCGCCATTGAGAAAAAAAGATCCTTCAAAGAAAATATCGACCACCTTGGTGAGCGACTGACCCGTAGGAACCGACTCATCGACCAAGCGGGTAAAATACCGAGTCTCGCTCACCCAGCGACAGTCATAAGATAACGTAGGCGCCGGAGCGGGAACTGGAACGGGTGCAGGAACTGGCTGGGGTCCACTGTCGCCGTCGTTGTAGTCACCATCTTGCGGCCTAGGCGCGGGGACGGGGCTATCGTCATCGTTGTAATTGCCATCTCCAGGGTTTCGGCGTGATGGGGGCGCCTCGTCATCGTTATAGTCTACACCGTCTCGTAAATTGTTCACTGCATAGTTAGGATAGTGATATCGGAGATTGCGAAAGTTTGATTCGCCGTGAACGACCGCAACGTTCCAAAAAAAATCTCGCATCTCAGGGTAAGCCTCTCGAAGATTTTCTTCAGCACGCCAAGCTTCTTCTACAAACGAATTCCAAGAAGCCGGTCGGCTAACAAAATAACCACTGGACCTGCGCACAATAATGACGGCCTGCTCGTAAGTAATCCCTTCTAAAGCATTCATTAAAGCAGGCACCTTGAGTGAAACGGGTAAATTCAAATAGTCATCAAACCATGAAGTTCCGGGCGCAGGCACATAATCACATCGCCATTGCCGAAAGGTCACAGGCACAGACCTCCATACTTTCTTCACTTCCCATATAGGGGCCGACAAAACCAAATCTTTGATATCATCCACTCCAGGACTGCGACTCACATTGAGGTGCGCTGGCCTCACTTCTGCATTCACTGACATAGTTGAATGAATACTTGGCAAAGTTATCGCTAAAGCCACCGACACTCGCCATAAAATCCGTTTTAATTTCATTTCATCCCCTCCCTCTCAAACTTCACAAACCTCAATAAAAAATATAAGACGCAGTGCATCAAAATATCTTTGGCACATTGCAATGAATTGTTAGGGTCACAGTCAATGATTATCGTTTTGGCTCTGCGAAATCTTATTTTTATGGCGATCGCTTTTATGATTCTCAGTTCACTAGAAGCGAATCTGATCGCCTTTAGCAATTTTGAATTGGGCCGTATTGACTGGGAGACTCATGACAATGAAAGCGAGATTATTTTTAAACCGAAAAATTCCCCTCACCAATCGAAAGTGGAATTTGCTTTCGACAGCCGCTCGGGCAGCCCTTTACGTAGAATCTATAGCGATTTTGAGGCAGCAGACCTTGCAGCCCCTCCCGGCCAAACCCTTTGGTATGCGCATCCAGAAACCATAGTGAACGCTCAGCGTCTCAGCCTTGAGAAATACTTTTTGGAACTTATATCGGAGCTGGGATTTAAGGGCCGCGTCCCCAATTTGGTGCAAAATTCAGCCTCTTTTCAGTGGGAATTGGAAGAATTTGAAGATTTACTTGAGTCCTTCACGCGAGACCCTAACTCTAGTGTTGCTTTTTCATCGTTCACAGAGTCTTTGAAAAAATCGGTCGCACTGAGTCGGCTCACTTTGGTGTATCCTCGCCTGCCTACGAGGTTACGAGAATCGCTTGAGTCGCCTTTCTTGTTATTTGCTCTGGGATTGCCTCGACTGCCAACGTTTCTCTACCACATCAATCAAAGTGAGTGGCTATCGAGGTTTGATATTGTCGAGGCCGCCTGGCTCGACGGCAGTCATAACGAAAATTATTATGATGCTTTTGTGCTCTATCCTATCCAACAAATGCAGGCACGCGGTTATGAGCAACTTGCATTGGCCATTCATTCGTATATCAATTCTTCGCAGCCCTTCCCCCTGGATTGGTTTCGAAATGAATCTAGGGTACCCCTAGCTCTGAAGCTTGTTGTTCTCATTTTGCTGACACACAATCACCAGTCTGAGAATGCTCTCATTAAAGCCGTTGCTCTTAAATATGGCTTAGTCAAAAGCTATCAAATAGCATCGCTGATTAATCAAGCCTATCGACGAGAAGAATCGTCTTGGAATCAGAATCAACGCGCTCATAGAACTCAAGATCACTACGAGATCCATTCAAAGGGTATCCCCTTTCTTGATGCCCGCCAAAAATGGGAAATCGATATTTCGTTCTTCGCCAATACTCCCCAATGGATTCCCTATCATCAACGCTATCATTTCTACGGAGCATTCACTGTAGCCGCTCGCCTTGATAGGCACCTGCCTCCCCTAATGCCTCGGCTAAGTCACTCGAAACTGCGACGTATCGTCATTTATCTGGGACAGACTTATAAACGTTCGACGACGAGCTCAGATGCCCAACAAACGGCTGAACAATTAGACAAAATGAAGATTTTTTATTCGGCAGGCGTCGATGCCTACCTCAAATTCAAGATGGAGCATGAATAGACTCCATCAAACCGCCTTGCTTCAGCGACAGTGCCTTAGTGTTTAGCCAATGCCCAAGGTTTCTGGCGTCAGGGCCCCTGATCTAAAAAATCACGTAAGGCAACGGGTCGATTAGAAATGAGGGCCTCCACAGGCAGCGGACTCTGAAGTGCTCGAGCCCAATCATGGGCTTCGTCGAGAGTCCAAATCCAAACCGGAGGAATGGCCTCACCCAGAGCGTCCCATGTTTGTTTCCACGGACGATCTAATATTTGTCGTGGCACATTCCAGCTATCGGCTTTGAATTCACGTTGGTAAAAAGGCAGGCGTTCGATATCGGATGTTTCAACAAGAAGACTCCTAGCGCCTAATTTGCGAGTCGGGTCCATGGTCTGCAAGGTTCGAAGTACCTCTCGATCAAACGATGAAAACCATATCTCACCCTGGGGTCTAATTTTTCCCAGTGTTCGTACAACTACCTCGACAAAAGGTCCTGGCCGATCGGAGCTTTTTAGCTCTAGGTTGATTCGAGCGGTATGAAATTGAACCAATATTTCCTCGAGGCTGGGCATTGAATGCTGCGACTGAAGAATGCGCAGCGACTGAAGATCTTTCCAAAGACTGGTCTCAATGGAACCTTTAATTCCACAAAGACGCTTCAAGTGATCGTCATGAAATACAACAATCTGCCCGTCGCTGGTCATACGAAGATCGCATTCGAATCCGTCGGCCCCATTCTTTAGAGCCTCGTCAAACGCCTCCAGCGTATTTTCAGGAAAACGAGATGAATAACCGCGGTGAGCAATCGCCAGAGGTTTCTTAATAGTTTTCAATGAGCTCCCTCATCCATCGATCTTCGATTTCACTGACCATGCCAACCTTCTCACCTTCATAAAAGTGAGCGAACATTAAGGCCTCACCCGACTTCGGAAATAAATAGCCGGCAATCGTACGCACTCCCTTAATTGACCCCGTCTTCACGCGAGCATGCCCCGATAGATCAATCAATCGCCTTCGGGCCGTACCGTCTTGACCTACAACGCTTAACGAACTTGCGAACTCTGGATAATGTCTATCTTGCGCTACCACTGCCAAAAATTGAGCTAAATCGTAGGTACGCATTTTGGTCACTCGAGAAAGGCCCGAAGCATTCTCCATTTTGAAATGACTCGAATCCAGGCGCGAACTCTTCCAACAATCTTCTAAAAAGCGCTGCGCTTTGGCTACGGTGGCTGGAAGGCCCCCTACTTCGACTCCCGCTCTCAGGGCAATTAACTCAGATGCAAAATTGGTCGACAGTTTATTGACGTCTAAAAGAATTTTAGAAAGAGGCGGCGACTTCCATGTCAGCAAAGTTTTAAATGGAAGCATCTTCTCAACGGTCTTATAACGAGGCGATGGCCACTGCCCGCCCAACTCAATCCATCGCTGAACAATTTGGGTGGCGAGTGCCTCCAAAGGCTTCTCTAACGACCGATAAAAAATACGACCCTCGTCAGCGGGGGCCAATGTTCCTTGAATAGCAATCTCACTGCGAGAAGCCTGATGAACCGAAAGTGAGCTCCTGGCACCTATTTTCACCGAGTTCTTGAGGGTTAAGCCAGAAATTCCCTGGGGTAAAATGGCCGCAAAAATTTGTCCGTCGAATGAGGCAGCCGCGGCGCCAAACGAATTGAAATTAAAGGGAATGGCCGTCAACAGCGCGTTGAACGCGCGATGGTCGTCGCCATCAAAGTCGGAAGAAAATGAAAGTTCGCTTGTGCCGAAGTATGAAATATCGAGAATCAAATCGCCCTCAATTTTTTTGATGCCATAGAGAACACGCAGACGATCTAAGACTTCTCTGAGTTCCTCGATAACAAATCGAGGGTCGCCTCCTCCTCTGACAATGAGGGGCCCTTTTAGAACCCCCCCTTGAATGGAGCCAGTTGTGCCGAAAAGTGTTTCAAATTGATAGGCAGCTCCTAATTTACTGAGTGCACACCCTGTGGACACAAGCTTCGCCACACTGGCAGGTGACTGCAAGCGCCTACTATCGTGCGCAAAAACTTCTTTTCCATCTCGTGTGACAACAGAAAAGCTGACTCCTTTGCCTAACGGGGCCACCACGGCCTTCAATCGACTGGCTATCGCCGAGGTAGGCGCTGAGGTTGAAACCGAAGTCGAGACAGGCGATGCCCACAGCGAAAATTCTCCCATCAGCCCGAAGCCAGCCAGAATGGCAAAAAGAAAAGCCGTGGCGAGTCCTCCCACTTGTCTCAACACATCGGCCATTTCTCCAAGGGTCACTTTACTTTCAATAGCCGTCATCAGAGCTTCGCCAACATGGGCGCTACCTTCACTCGAGAGCTTGCGAGCCTCGGAGTCTAAATTTTTGAGTGCGCGATCGACTAAAGCAGCCTTGCGTTTCGATTTAAATTTTTTCAAGCGCGATTTTTGGTCTCGCGCTACCTTGGCGTTTAAGCGATGGAGACGCTCAAAAGGCTTTTCATCCTTTTGGTGGCAATTAACTCCCACGACTTTGAGTTCACCAGAATCAATTTTCTTTTGCGCTTCAAAAGCCGCCCGCTGAATCTCGCCTTGAATGAATCCATTTCGAATGCAAGCCAAGACGCCCCCCTTCGATTCCACGAGATCAAAAATACCGCGAATCTCGTTCTCGAGCCGTTCCATCCACTGGGCCAAGGCCACCGAGCCCTCCATCGGGTCGACCTCGTCGACGAGGCCCGTTTCGGCTGCGAGAATCTGCTGAGTTCGTAGCGCTAATAGCGCACTTTCTTCGGTCGGTAGCGCGAGAGCTTCATCAAATCCGTTTGTATGAAGACTTTGAGCCCCACCTAATACGGCAGCCATCGCTTGATAGGCCACTCGAACGGCATTATTAATGGGTTGTTGAGCGGTAAGAGTGGAGCCCGCCGTTTGAGCGTGAAACTTCAACGCAAGCCATTTGGGATCGGCATCAAATCGCTTACGCATTTCTTCAGCATAAATTTTTCGCGCCACTCTAAACTTGGCAATCTCTTCAAAAAATCGATTATGAACATTAAAAAAGAAGGTAAGCCGAGGAACAAAATCGGCAAGAGCAAGACCCGCTTGCTTCGCCTGTTCTACATACGTAAACGCGTTTAGAAGTGTGAACGCAATTTCCTGGGCGGCCGTCGCACCCGCTTCTCGAATATGGTAGCCCGAAATACTAATGGGATTCCATTTTGGCAGGTAATGGTGAGCAAAGCGAAACGAATCAGAGACAAGTTTGAGTGAAAAATCTGCCGGATAAATATAAGTACCTCGAGCAATATACTCTTTTAAAATATCATTTTGAATCGTACCGCGCAGGCTGTCTAACCGAATTCCACGTTTCTTGGCGACGGAGGCATACAGGGCCAGCAAGGTAAGTGCGGTCGAATTGATAGTCATCGAGGCCGAAATTGTAGCGAGGGGAATCTTAGCGAGCAAAATCTCCATATCTTCCAAACTTGAAATAGCAACCCCCGTACGACCCACTTCGCCATCGGCCATAGGATGGTCAGAGTCATAGCCCATCTGGGTAGGCAAATCGAAGGCACACGAAATGCCCGTTTGACCCGCCTTGAGCAGATAGTGAAAACGTTCATTCGTTTCTTTGGCCGACCCAAAGCCTGAGTACTGCCGCATGGTCCAAACCTTGTCGCGATACATCGTACGATAGGGCCCTCGAACATACGGAAAGTCTCCTGGCCCGGGCACGGCAGAATCGAAGCTCTTCAAAACATCTGCTTGGTGGTCGTCGTTCTTCATAATACACTCGAGGAAGATATGTTTTTTTCCATTTCTATTTTTAGCAGCTTTCGCTCTCACCATCGATTGAAATGTCTTTTGTCATGTATCGTAGGCTTAATCGCTCTTTTTGGACTTGATTCGACGCTTAGGGCTCAGTCGGCTTACGAAGATCAACTACGACTGATTGATCGCGATGACCTACACAGTATTCACAAAAAACTTTATACCAAGCGCGGACGCCATGAAATTTCACTGGGCCTCGGTGGCATTCCAAGCCACGGAGGCTACGGATTGGCCACCGCTAGCTATACGTACCATATGTTTGAGAATCTAGGCTTTGAAGCTGCGTCGGGTGGCTGGGCCTTTCAAACAAACACCAGCGGTAAATTTTTATTTTATCAGGGCTCGTTAGCTTTTTCTCCTCTCTACGGAAAACTTTCACTTTTCACATGGGGAGTGGCTAATTTTGATATCTACGTCATCGGCGGGGCCGGCGTGGTGAGCTATACCAACCAAACACTCGGATCGTCGTTTATGGGAAATATTGGGCTAGGCCAACGCTTCTTCATCAACGATTTTCTTTCGGTACGCGTAGAATATCGCGACTATTTATATAAGCAAAATGTATTAAATTCAGCCCGTGTCTTACACAATCACGCCATTGTCGCGCTGATTTCTTTAATGCTACCCTTGAGGCCTCAATACTAATGAAGAACTGCTGCTTAACCGTGTCGATCGTCTCGATTCTGTTGTTAAGTTTGGCAGCGCTTTCGCCTTTAACTGCCAAGGGTGGTGACGCCATACGTCATTTAGCTCCCATTACCGCGCTCTTGTTTGATGCTCGAGAGGGAAACGAAGCCCCGCTGCTTAAATCGTACTTCGACCAAGAGATCGACTATTTTTTGGATATCGAATCGCCTCGCTCCAATGTGGCTCGCGAGCTCTATGCCTTGCGAGAAGCGGGACGTTCAATCGAGGTAGGTAATTTCACCGATGCCGAAAGCCGCATTCGTTCTCTGAGTCGTTTTAACGATCACAAGACGTATCTGCGAGGGGCTCTCCTTGCGGCGCAGGGTCGCTATGAAAGCTCGTTAGAGGAATTTCGAAAGCTCATAGATCGGCGCCAGCATCTCTCTCGCAATTTGATGTCTTTGGCGTTTATGGGGGCCGCTCGCATATTTCATGAGGTCGCCGATTACTCACAAGCCATTTATCATTACAATCAAGTACGACCTATTGACCCACAATTTTTTCAAGCAGTATTTGAGAAGTCTTGGTCGCTCTATTTGAACGGCGATATGAATGGGTCCATTGGCGCCACTGTCTCTTTCATGTCGCCTTATTTTGATAAGTCGTTTTATCCCGAAGCCATGATCGTGCGCGCTGCGTCATTTTATCAGCTTTGCATCTTTGATCGCGCCTCCGATACAGTAGAATCATTTAAGAGAAGTGCCGAACCTTTGCGCGCTGAGATGGCTCAGCTTCTCAATCAACCCGCTGAGTCTTGGGCCTTTGATGAGAAGAGACTCTCGCAAATCAACGGACAAATTATGGGTGGCCTCATGGCCGATCGTGAGTTTCGCGCCAATACGCGGGCTTATTTATTGCTTCGTCATGAAGTGACTCGCTTGCAAGGCACCTATCGAACAACCGCACAGCGCATTTTAGATTTTGTGAGATCTCAGATGATCACAGAAGCGAGGTCGACATTGAAACGAATGGAAAGCCAACTGAGAGATCAGCTCGCCCAAGCAGATATTATCCAACTTGAGATCTTACAGACCGGCGCCAATGTTTTGTTAGGTGAAGATTTTAAGCAGAGTGTCCCCGTAAAAATTCTAGATTTAGCCTCCGTAGATTTCGACGAAATGGTTCAGTTCTGGCCATTTAAAAAAGAGTTTTGGCTCGACGAACTAGGCTCACATTACTCGGGCTTGAAGTCACACTGCGATTCGTAAAGCATCACGCTCATGCTGCAATACGTCAAGGACTAAAGTCCGTGAGGCACTCCTATTGCCATTTTCAATCTCCGAACCATTGACAGGCGCTTCTATTCTATGAACGCTCGTATTGTTAGCGATGGCTTAGCCTTAACTAACAGAGAAAACGTGAACCAAATTTGAACTAACAAAGGGATGGGTGACATCCCGAGGAGATACAAACATGAAATTTGCCATTACATTGGCCCTCGTGAGTGCGACTGCCGTTTCGGCCAGTCCCTATTATGTGGGCGAAAACCTTACCCCGAAAAATCATATTACCTTGGGATTCAACGATACTCCCACCAAAAAAGATGCAGGTGCTACTGCGAAGACCGGCAATATTATGGCCCTTGATTTGGATGCCAACTACAATGTGACCGAGAATGTGCCGGTTCGTTTAAATGCACCCATTTATTTCATTAATAAGAATGCTACTACGACCTCAACTTCGCGAAACAGCTTTGGAAATATTCAACTTGGGACAGGTTGGAATATGAAGTTTGTATCGTCAGACCAGAGCTGGAACTATGGCTACGCCGCAACAATCGACACCTATCTGCCAACGTCTCGTAAGGACGAAGCTGATAGAGTTGCGCAGGTCAATCCCTCTACCGATCTCTATCGCTATGCGACTAAGACGACAACCGCTCTGCCTACCTTGGGTCTGTTTGCAGGCACGGATATCTTCTCAGCGAAAGTTAATCTTGGCCTTGCTTACTCTCGAGTTAGCACGACTGGCGTTACTGACAAGAACCGTTTAAGCATGCCAGCGCAAGTGGCTGCCACATGGCACGCTCTTCCTAACTTGCATTTGAATGCTGAGTACAATGCGATTGCGCTCGATACCGCAACGGCTAGTACCGGCAAGCGATTGCGACATGGCATGAGCCCTTCGATTTCTGGAAACTATGAGGCGCTCTTGGCATCCGCCTATGTGACTGTGCCTTTTGATTCTACAACTCGAGATCTTACAGCGGTCTCTTTTGGTTTGAACGCTGGTTACTCATTCTAATAGCTTTTGTTTTAGACACTGCTGTGTCTTTTATGATTGCACCCCCGCCAGAGTATTCTGAGCGGGGGTTTTTTGTTTTGAGAGAAAAGTATATTCTCGCTGAGGTTCTGGGACTACCCAGATAAATCATAAAATTTTGTTGCGAGACGGCTCAGACGGAGCCTAATGAAGTACCCAAGCCCAAGCAGATATTGTAGGATCCCTCTTATGGCTAGTGAATCAAAAGCAATTGAAATGAATACTTCTTGCCCTGAATTTAACCTGAAGGGCATCGATGGAAGAATGCATACACTCTCTTCGTATTCTACCGCTCAACTTCTTGTTGTCGGATTTACCTGCAATCATTGCCCCTACGTGCAGGCCTATGAGAGTCGTCTCATGGACGCTGTTTCGAAGTGGAAAGATCGTTCTGTGGCCTTCGTTTGCATTAACGCAAACGATGCAACGTCTTATCCCGAAGACTCGTTCGAAAAAATGATCGAACGAGCCCATCGTCTCCAATTTAATTTTGATTATTTATATGACGAAACTCAATCAGTGGCGCGCGCTTTTAATGCCGCCTGCACCCCTGAGTTTTATGTCTACGATGAAAAACGTAGGCTTCGATATCATGGACGCTTGGACGATAGCCCAAAAGATGCTCAAGCCGTGAAGAATAAATATTTAGAGAACGCCGTCGAGGCGCTTCTAGCGGGCCAAGCCCCTGAGCCGACCCAAACCTCGGCTATCGGATGCAGCATCAAGTGGAAATAATCATGAATCTGACAGATCAGAACGAGACTACCAGCGACCTAATCTCGGGCGACTCCAAAATATTTCGCCTGAGGATGTGAAAAAACGAGGGCCGATACCGAGCACTCAGGGCTCATCATATAGCCGTCTGTCAGAGTCACGCCGATGTCTTCGGGCTTGAGGGCCTGAAATAATTCGTGCTGAAATTCTAGTTCCGGACAGGCCGGATAACCGAAGCTATAACGCTTGCCGCGATACCGTGCTTGAAAGCGATCCATCATCGACATATCGGGATTGTCCGCAAAGCCCCACTGAGAGCGAACCATGGAATGCAAATATTCTGCGGCGGCCTCTGCTGTTTCTAACGAGAGCGACAGTAAAATATGGGACTTCAAAAATGAGCCCTCTTTCTTCCAGCGCTCAGCGGTCTCTCGCACCGGACCCTGACACGACGTTACAAAGAGACAAATATTTTCTCCCGAAGCTTTCGCAAAATCTGAAAGGCAAAGTCCTTCACCTTCTCTTTGTCGCTTAAAAGTCCAAGCGATCGCTGGTTCTGCATCTAATTTCAACGTCTCGCCGTCAGTCCAGGCTGGAAAATACTGATAAACGGCTTTCGCTGAGATCCACGATCGTGCCTCTTTTTTTACTTCTTCCAAAAGAGCTGCAATCTCCATACCTTTTCGCATGGCATCGGCCGCTTCCTGGCCTGACGCTAGAAGCTCTTTCGCTTTCGCCGGATCATTCAAGGCGCGTACCACGTCACCCTTTACGCCCAAGTGCTTACCTAAAAGCATCAGCGGATTCATAAACGCCCAGACCGATTCGAGAGGCAGAGTGACGCTATGACGCTTCCAGTCTGGGGGCTGGGGTGGATTCTCCTGCGGCGGAATTTGCGTGCGCTCGACAAACGACGATACTTCCACTTTCGCCGGTTGAGCAGCGGCTAACTTTAAACGCCGCTCCTTCACTTTAGATATCAGCTCAGCCCGACTACTTTCTTGAATAATTTGCTTCGAGAGCTCAAGACCATTCATCGCATCATTGGCATACTCCACCAAGCCTTCGCCGTAGGCCGGCGCAATACGACGATCAACGAAATTTCGAGTGAGCGCTGCACCGCCCACCAAAATAGGTATCCGAATGCCCGCTGCCGAAAGATCACTCGCCGCCTCCACCATCATCTGAGCACTCTTCACAAGGAGCCCCGAAAGTCCCAAAATCTCGGGCTCATATTTTCTGACGGCTTCAATGAGAGTCTGTGACGGCACCTTAATTCCTAAGTTGATCACTTCAAAACCATTGTTCGATAGAATAATCTCGACCAAGTTCTTACCGATATCATGAACGTCACCCTTTACAGTGGCTAGCACCACTCGGCCCCTCAGGGACGCATTCGTCTTCTCCATGAAAGGCTTCAAGTGATCGACGGCCGCCTTCATCGCTTCAGCGCTTTGGAGAACTTCGGCAACGATAAGCTTATTGGCATTGAAGAGACGGCCCACTTCATCCATGCCTGTCATCAAGGGGCCATTAATGATATCGAGAGGCTTCATGGTCTCAAGAGCCTTGTTCAAATCATCAAAGAGCCCTTCTTTGGAGCCTTCGATAATGTTTCTCGCAAGACGTTCATCGAGCGTAAGATTTTCTTTGGGCTGCCGTTGCTTAGACTTCTTTGTTCCAAAATGACTTGCAAAAGCTCCCAGGGGATCTGCGCCACGGTTCCATAATAAATCGTCGCACAGCTTAATTTCGTTTTCTGGAATCTCCGCAAAACGCTCGAGTTTTTCCGTGTTGACGATAGCTAAGTCTAAACCCGCCTGCGTGCAATGATAGAGAAATACCGAATTGAGTACCTCTCGACCGGCTGCCGGCAGCCCAAACGAGACATTCGAAATGCCCAAGACGGTTTTACAGAGCGGAAATTCTTTCTTTAGCAATCGAATACCCTCAATCGTCTCGACGCCCGAGCCCACATACTGAGGATCTCCTGTGCCACACGGAAAAACCAAGGCATCCCAATAAATATCTTCAGGAAGAATTCCGTATTTTTCGGTCAAAAGTTTATACGAACGTTGGGCAATCTCGAGCTTTCTCTGGCGAGTCACCCCCATGCCTTGCTGAGGATCATCATCAATTAAACCCACGACCAATGCCGCGCCATAGTCGCGCGCTAATGGACAAATATGCTGAAATCGCTCTTCGCCATCTTCAAGATTAATGGAATTGATAATCGCCTTGCCTTGACTGTACGTGAGAGCCATTTCAATGACTTTCGTATCAGTAGAATCGATCATCAGCGGCGCAGCTATTTTTTTTACCAGCACCTCAAGAAAATTCTTCATATCGTCGAATTCATCGCGATCGGGATTAGCCAAACAAATATCAATAATCTGCGCTGCGTTCTTTATTTGCTTTCGAGCAATATCACTGGCCTCATCCCATTTTTCGTCTGCGATCAGTTCTTTAAACTTTCGACTGCCAATCACATTGGTACGTTCGCCCACAAAGATCGGTCGATTGGCCTCGTTTACCTCTATCCATTCGACTCCGGATAAAAGCGAACGAGGCTTTCGCTCATAGTTGCGCGGTTCTATCGACGATGCGAGATTCGCAAAAGCTTTAATATGCTCACAGGTCGTGCCACAACAGCCGCCGATCACATTCAACCAGTGACGATCTCCAAAATTTTTAAGAACCTTCGACATCATCGCTGGGCTCTCAAGGTAATTTCCATCTTCATCAGGCAGGCCTGCATTGGGCACGCACGATATAGAAAACGGAGCAAGTTCTGACATCGCGCGAATGGACTCGGTCATAAACTCAGGCCCCGTAGCGCAGTTGAGTCCGATATAAAGCAGATCGCGGTGCAATAACGAGACGACGAGCGCCTCAGCCGACTGCCCGGCCAACATTGTCCCGGTGGGCTCAATCGTACCGCTGACGGCCACAGGTAATTTCACGCTGTGTTTTGCCTGCGCTAGATCAATGCCTTTGAGCGCAGCCTTTATATTTCGTGTGTCTTGACAGGTCTCAATCAAAAAGTAGTCGACTCCTCCATCGTAGAGGGCTTCGGCCTGAAGACGAAAATTCTCAACTAACTCTTCGAAGGTCGCTCCCCCCGTCACACTCAAGGCTTTGGTGGTGGGCCCTATGGAGCCCGCGACAAAGCGAGGCTTATCCGAAAAACTCTCACAGACTCGGCGCGCCAACTCGGCCGAAAAGCGATTGATTTCGTAGGCCTTCGCGCCCAAAGAAAATTCATTCAGAACTAAGGGCGTACCTCCAAAGGTATTGGTTTCTAAAATATCGGCCCCTGCGACCAAATACTGCCGATGAATGCCTTCAAGAACAGAGGGCTTAGACAGAATGAGATTTTCATTACAGCCTTCGTAACTATCGCCGCCAAAATCTTCGGCCCGAAGATTACAATTTTGTATCATCGTTCCCATGGCACCGTCTAAAACTAAGACTCGTTTTCGCATCTCTGCCTTAAGCAGCCGCAGACGTTCGCTTCGATTCATACCTAAAGAGCTACACGGCCTTTGAACGATCAGACAATGCTAACCATGCAGGAAAAAACACAATGGCCGAGATCATACACGACGCCAAACCCAATACGGCCACCCAGCCGAGAGAGCTGATACCCGTATGGTCGGCAACTGCCATACCCCCATAGCCAAAAATCGACGTTAACGTGCAGAGCATGATGGTTGGCGCCACACGTGCGGTCGCCAGCAACGAGGCCGCACCCTCTTGGTTTTGGCGCAGCTCTAAAAAGCGATGGAATAGGTGAATACTGTTATCAATAACCATGGAGGCCAAAGACGCCCAGGCTACCATATTGTAGAAATTGATTTTGATTCCGCCCGCTAAAATCACAAGCCCCGTCAGTAAAAAACCATAAAGCACCGGTGCCAATGTAATCGCGGTGAGCTTTAGGTCTTTAAAATCAAACCAACAGATGAGGGTCACTAAAGCTAGCATACCCAGCAAAAGCCACGGCCCCTCATTTATCACCCGAGTCACAATATCGGCTAAGATGATCTCAGGGCCCGAGATCACAGGATTGGCACCGAAATCTCTTTTAAGACGCTCGACAGCCTGTGAAAAACGAATAGACTTTCTTCCGTCTGTTTCCCCGCCTACATCATAGAGAAATACAAGATGATCGCCTGATCCATCGGATGCTTGGAAGGGTTCAACAACCTCCGACGGCACCTCGTCGAGCGAATACGGCGTTAAATTTGGAGCCCGCTCCTGAAGCTCATAGAGGGCCTTACGCAGTCGCTCGTCGTCGAGGCGCTTGATCCACCACCCCTCAAGATCATCTGAAATGGCCTTTAATTTCTCAATTCGCTGAGGCAAATCAGGGGAGAAAAATGTGTCTAAACCACTGACGAGGTCAATATCCGGATAACTCTCTTTACGCTGGCGATAAAATTCGACGAAGCGAAAGGCCTCGTCAGCTGTGGAGAACACCGCCATTGCCGACGGCTTTAACCGCTCGGTGAAAACGCTAGCATTGGCCACTTGAGCGACGCTGCGCTTCGAATCTTGAACTTTGTCTTCGAAATTATAATCGAAACGCAATTTCCATCCGCATACGATGATGGCGGCAATACCCAGAAAAATAGAGAGGCCACGACGAAATCGTAAACTCCCAGGGCTACGAAGCGACTGTGTGAGAAAGGCTCCAATTTGTGGGGCGAGCGACTCTGGCCACGGTTTCTGCCCGCGAAGCTTCTCAGCGACTAAAATCCACGATGGCATCAACACAACAAACGAACCAGCCACGACAATAACCAAGATAATGGCCACTCGACCGAATTGTGCAAAGCCCTGGAAGCTGCTGACCGTCAATAGCGCAAAGCCTGCCAAAAGGGCGGTCGACGAAGTGACCGTCGCCAAACCCGTATACTGCCAAGTAAGTCGAAGTGCTTCTAAGGGTTCTGCATTTTTTCTCTCTTCTAAATAACGTGCCCAGAGATGAATACCAAACTCCACGCCAATTCCGAATATGACCATCACCAAAAAAGCCGCAATCGTATTGAGTCGCCCTTCAAAATACTGCGCAATGCCTGCACCCACCGTCAGTCCCATGAGCAATGGCGGGATCAACGCCACCAAACAAAGAAAATTTCTAAAATAAATCACCAGCACCAACAAAATCAGTAAAATGCCTAAAGCTCCCATCGAGACATCGTTAGCAATAGATTCATATTTTTGGATCTGAGACCACAGTGATCCAATAATATCAGGCTGAATATCTTGCGCGTCGTGGCTTGACTGGTAATCTCGTACAAAACTCCAAAGCTCTTCTAAAAGCACTTTGTTATCCGAAATATTGTAGCTGGCAGCCTTAGGGACAATGCGCAAAATTAAAAACGCCCTATCTTCAGTTTCATAGAGAGGCCGCATCTCTTCTAAATCAGCTAAAAACTGTTTGGCCTGATCGAGAGACTCGTCGTCTCGAGCTTTCTCTGCTTCTGAACGAACGTGGTCTTGGCCCGTATCTTGCCCTACAGCCTGAGCGTCGTCTTTAGTTTCGGCAGGCTCCTCAAGACCGAATGGGTCTACAATATCGCGATGCTCCCCTCGTTCCCTTAAAATGGTGGCGTGAAGCGAGTTCAGAGAATTCATCGGAATAAGAAAGAGTTTTTTGTCGTCTAGAAAGTCTTTGGGAGTACGATAGCGAACAGACGAGGCCCAATCTTTCTGTTTGAGAAGGTCTGAAAAACCTTGTGCCATTTGCAAACGCTTTTCAGGCGTCGAACCTGACAATACCAAGCGGAAGTCTTGAGCGCCGCCGCTTTTAGGCTTTAGCACATTCATCGCCACCACGGAGGCTGCCTTCTTCGGCAATAAACTCTCAAGGTCGGTATTCATGCGAAGATGAATGGCAAACGACGCCCCCGTCACCGCGACGGCCACACAAATCAAGGCAATCCACCCATAAAAACGACCGTGAAAGTCCATCATGCGCCGAAATACAGAGCTACCAAACAATGCCATGGCTTTATCGTAGAAGATCCTTATCTTCTGTGACAACGTTGTCCCTTTAAGAATTCACAGCGTGGCCGAATGGCGACAGTTAATCCTTTCATATATGCGCAAAATGGCGGACAATTTGCGCATATGATTACGAGATTTTGTAATCCTTCAAAAACTCGCAGCTTTTTATGTTTGAACCCGCGGGGTGGGTGAAGATTTTCACTTTGTTAGGACAAGATGCGTGAGGCCTCTCTAGCCCGTCAATTTGAACTTTCAAACACAGCGACTCTCGCGGGGAGGTCAAAGAGAATGACAAGGCACCCTTAGAAACCGTATAGAATAACAATGACACAATTTGTAAAACCCTTTGCCAAATCGACCTACAAAAAACGTCGTGAGCGATTAGCCCTAGAGGTCTCTAAGTCGGTGAAAGGAGATTTCGTAATTCTACTTTGGAGTGGATCTGAGTTGGTCCGCAATTTTGATTGCCATTTTCCATTTCGGGCCACTTCTGATTTTCTTTACTTTACCGGATTTTCAGAGCCAGAAACCTTGGCGCTTGTGATCTCGAGACGTGGAAAGATCGAGAGTCTGATTGGTTTACGCCCCCGCGACCTCTCACCCAACCGAGGTAGCGAACTATGGGAGGGCGAACGAGTGGGCGTCGAGCGTGCAACAAGTCATTTGGGCTTTGATAGTGCCTTTAATATTCATGAGGCGCTAACTATTTTAGAACGAGAACTTTCTCATGCAGGCACCGTCTTATGGACTCTGTCTCAGTTTCGAGAGTGGGACGAAAAGATTCTTCAGGTATTGGCCAAAGTCGATGCGAAAAGTCGTGGCCTATCGCCCATACGAGGAATTTTGGATCCGCGCCCAGCCATGCACAGCTTGCGCTTGCAAAAATCCAAAGAAGAGATCGACGTAATGCGGCTGTCGGCGACCATTGGTAGTGCCGGCCATATCCGGGCCATGCGAGTAACGCGACCGGGCATGTTTGAATATCAAGTTGCGGCTGAAATCGAACGTGAGTTTAAAAAGCGAGGCGCTCAGTGCCCCTCGTATAACTCAATTGTGGGGGGTGGCAACAATGCATGCACCTTGCACTATCACGCCAACAGCGCTGAGCTTCGAAAGGGGGATCTTCTCCTCATCGATGCCGGCTCTGAGTATCATGGATATGCGTCGGACATCACCCGCACCTTTCCTGTCTCGCCGCATTTTAGCCCAGCGCAAAAAGAAGTTTATTCGTGGGTCTTGAAGTCTCAAGTCGCCTCGATTGCGTCAGTGCGACCTGGATCCAATTTTGAACAGGCTCAAAAGGCCGCCGTACGCATTCTTTGCCGGGGGCTTTCATCGATGGGCTTTTTTAGAACATCCGCAGAGAGCGTCTATAAAAAAGGCTTATGGAAAAAGTATATGCCCCATGGTATTGGCCATTGGCTAGGACTCGACGTTCATGATGCTGGACCCTACCGAGATCCAAAAAATCCTGATAAACCCATCGCGTTCAAGGCGGGCAATATTGTTACGATCGAACCTGGCCTTTATATTCCATCTAATGATAAATCTGCTCCCAAGGCTTATCGAGGCATCGGCATTCGCATAGAAGACGATGTTCTTGTTACGTCGTCTGGCTACGATGTTCTAACAAAAATGTGCCCTAAATCGATTGAAGAGGTTGAAGCCCTTAGAGCTGAGAAACTTTAGGTGCCAGCGCTACCATGACAGAAAAGAAAACTTCAGAACTTTTGACTGAGAAAGACGGCGACGATCTTCGACTCAAAGACCACTGGCACGCTTTAACTTCATTAGATTTGCTGAAGGATATTTCTCAACACGATGGTGAAAGCGTATTGATTGTAGGCTATCCCGACGATGAGGGCGTCCGACTCAATGGTGGGCGAGCGGGCGCCGTTGAGGGCCCGTCGGCGATCTTGCAGTATTTGGGGAAGATGGTGGTACGTGATTCTCCCAAAATCTATGTTTTAGAATCTCTTCCGTTAGATCAGCCGTTAGCTCAACGCCACGAGTGGGCCGAGCGCGTCGTCACCCAAGCGCTGAAAGCGGGCTTACGAGTTATAACGATGGGCGGCGGCCACGACTACGGCTACCCCGATGCCTCAGCCTATATGGAAGTGGTAAAAGGAAAAGTTCTGAATATCGATGCTCATCTAGATATGCGCCCGATACTTCAGAACCAGTTTAACTCCGGAACTCCTTTTCGTCGCCTTGTAGAACGCTTTGGCGGGCGATCTCTCATCCAATACGGATTTTGGCCTCACACGAACGCGGTCGCCCACGAATCGTTTGCTCGAAAACATCACAGTCTTTTGATCGCAGCTACTGAGAATCTGCCTCCCATCGAAGGCCCTCTCGGATTATCTATTTGCCTCGATGCCTTCACAGGCATTCGAGGTGTTTCAGCACCGCAGATTATCGGCCTTCCTGTAGAACGCGCGCTCGACTCCATTCGACGCTTTCGATTTCAATCGCAGTGGCTTGGCCTCTACGAAGTCGCGCCCAATCTCGACCCCATCACTCACGATTCAGGCCGACTTGCCGCTATGCTGGCGTATTATTTTATTCACCGCTCAATCACTCACTAATGAGGTTGGTAAGCAATGTCGCCGATGAGCAGCTCCATTTTTCATGACCGACGCGTAATCAATTTCTCGCCTGTCCTGATCGCGAAGATAGGCGAGTTCAAAGGTTCCTAATCCTTGATCTCGCCAGTAGCGGCACGCGGTATAGAGTTGAACGGCCATATAGTTTTCACACCCAGCACCCGCTTCCCTGGTCAGAGTCCACGGAAAAAAATAGAACTTCTTCTCCTTCTTCACTGCCCGTTCAATCCGGCGATGAAAGGGAGGTAGACGAAATCCAAGGACATCCGGAAAACTTTGCGCAAGCAACCGTTTAAACGCCTTTAAACACCCTTTCAGCCCGGCATGGTCTTTGAAGAGTTTACGTCATCTATGAGCCCACAAGCCTCAAAGGCGAAATCAAGCGAAGAGACGATTACGGAGTCTGAAAATACCGTTCATCCTCTGTGCGCCTTCCTCATGAAGAGTGGGCTAGCCGTCGACACCTTCCCTGTCATTCGATTCACTATCGAAAGCCCCTGTCTCGCCCTCGAAATGAAACCTCGACGAATTATACTGAGGGTACCAGACTTTGAATTTGGATTTTATGAATCTATCCTTCGCGTTGTACGGGTGGTCGAGATATCGCCTCGGGCTAAAAGCAAGGCGAAACAATTAATCACTTTTGAATGGACCTTTTCGATTGATCATCAGCCTGCCGAAGTTTTTCACCCCCTATTCGGCCTCTTGGCCGCTGAAATGGTCTGTGCCTCCTGCCGAGAACTCTTTACTCCAAAACCTGTGATTCGATCTGAATCGTCCATCGAGCTCTCTTGTCCTCACTGCCGCGGCTCGTGGAACTTAGACCTCGGCAACTCTCAATCCAAAAATTATAAACCTAATATTCTTGAAGAATATCGAAGCAATCCGAAACAGATACTTCAGACCTTGGAGTCCTGGCCGAGCCGGCCCTCGTCTCTTATGCCTGTGATGGAAGAATCATCCCATCAATCCTATTTTCCAGTCGCCTTGGAAGAGCACGATCATACCGACATACTCTGCAAGGTGAATCCAAAATCGTTGTCGTTTGAGTTCGATGATTTTGTGTGCTCCATAACCAATCTCATCGCCTTTCGCTCTCTAGCTCACCAAAAATTATTGGACTCCCAGAATGAGCAGAGTCGCCTAAGCAATGTAGCTTTTGATATCACGCGCTCAAAGTCGACGGCCAAGGGTCGCGAAGCAGGCGAGCTTACTAAAACCAAGCGAACGAAGAAGCGGAGCGCTACATCATGGCTCTCGCTCTTATCCATTCCTGTTCTTGTTCTGTTGACCGTGGGGCCCTCATTTTTTTCACGGCCATCCATTCTTGCCCCTACATCTTCGGCAGCCAAAGAAAGTGAGCTCGTCCGTCCCAACAATGAAGAAATACAGAATGCCATGCATGTATTTCTAGAAAAGCATCGGTCCTTTAAAGCCAATCAAAATCTGATAAACTCTCTCGCAGACTCTTCAAATCATGGCTCCACGACACCGACGACTGAAACGGCTAAGCCAAGAATCTCCGTCACGGCAAAGCCGGCAGTCAAAGTGAAACGCCTTAAAGAAGAAGACCCTGACTTTCGACAAGGAAGAATTCATTTTAAAGTTCAGCAATATCCTGAAGCTATTCAGTCATTCAAACGAGCTCTAGAAAAAGATGCGAAGAATTTAGATATTTATCCGTCACTGATCTTGTCGCTTTTTGAAACCCAGAACTACCACGAATCAGCCACTATTCTCGAAACCTATCTTACGATGCCATTGGATCCAGAACTGCGACCCGCCCTCGAATCGCTTCACGCAAAGCTGAAGTCATTTCTAGGCGATCGACGTCAGCCTCCGTCGAGTCCCCACTCTTTTAAATAGGTTCGCTGTAGCTGAAAAATATCTTTAAACGCTGTTTCAGCGGCGTCCATCATATCGTTCCACTCGGCACGCGTGAAAAAGCCCTTTTCTGCGGTGCCCTGAACCTCTACCAACTGCTGATTGGCACTCATAACAATATTAGCGTCGACCTCAGCTTTAGAATCTTCTGGATAATTTAAATCAACCAAAAGCTCTCCGGCCACTTTACCTACAGAGAGAGCTGCCACAGGAGTGGTTTTTGGGATCTGTCGCAAAATCCCTTTTTCGCGGGCCCGATGAAGAGCCAAGACGAGGGCCAAATAAGCTCCCGTGATAGAAGCGACGCGTGTCCCACCATCGGCCTGAATTACATCGCAGTCGATCTGAATGGTACGAGGCCCTAATGTTTCAAGAGGAGTAGCCGCTCGCAGACTCCGGCCAATGAGGCGCTGGATCTCATGAGTGCGCCCCGTGGTGCGCACTTTATCACGCTGAATACGTTTGTCGGAACAACCTGGCAGCATGCCGTATTCTGCGGCCATCCATCCACTTTGAGAGCCCTGCATCCAATTCGGTAAACGCTCTTCGACGTTCACACTACAAACAACATGGGTATAGCCCCATTCAATTAAAACGCTGCCGTGCGGATCTTTTTGAACCGCCGGTCGCACACGAATATTTCGAATTTCATGATTACTTCGTCCGTCTACTCTCGCCATTCGTTCTCAATTAGTCGACTTGGCTTAGTCCTGTCACGTCCGATTTCGATCTCGCGCTTTCGACCAGACTACAAACGGTCAATGCCGCCAAATATAAGACGGCCAAGGGCGTACCCAAGAGCAACAGCGTATAGGGGTCGGCAGGAGTCAGAATAGCAGCCAAGATATAAATACCGGCCACGGAAATGCGCCATGTCTTCCACAATGTCTTTGCAGAAACTACTCCAATAATATTCAAAAGCACAACGAATACAGGAATTTCAAACAAGATGCCAAACGCCACAAGCAGACTCGATGCAAACGAAAAATAATCGCTCATCGACAACATGGGCTGAATGGACACTGGGGCCACCTTGGTAAAAAATTCAAAGGCAAACGGAAAAATAAAGAAGTACCCCAGCAAGGCGCCGCACAGAAACATCACGGATGCCACCGTGACAAAGGGAACTACATAGCGCTTTTCTTGAGATCTCAATCCGGGGCTCACAAACAACCAGACTTGGTAAAAAAGCCACGGAACAGCTAAAAATAAACCTCCCAAAATGCCCACTCGCAAATACAACATGAACGGTTCGATCACCGATGTGTACACGATGGGGCAAGCCCCCTGTTGAAAGGTCTCACACAGGGGCTGAAGTAGAATATTGAAAAGCGCCTCTGAAAAAGAATAGGCAACAATAAACCCTAAGAGAACGCCGTAGAGACTTTGAATCACCCTCTTTCGAAGTTCATTCAGATGCCCGATGATAGTGAGCTCAGGGCCTTGTTCAGGATTCTTCGGAGTCATGGGTGAGAGCCTTTTTCACTTTATCTGCTTGGTTTTGAATCACCGACTTCACTTCGTCGACAGAATCTCTCGCGCGACGAAGATCGTCATCTTGATTCAATGTGCGCGTAAAATCACGCTTGGCATCGGTCATCTCTCGAACGAATTTCGCAATACCTTTCATAACGTCCGGCAGCTGCTGAGGTCCGATAAGAACTAAGATAATGACTGCAAGTACGAGCAACTCGGAAAATCCTAAACCAAACATAGGTTTCACAGATCCTTTTCGTAGAGATCGATATCGCCAACACGCTTCTTCACTTCTTCGGTGGGAGACGTGCCTTTCACAAAGGCTTCATGAACAAAACTCTTACTATGAGAAGGAGCGATTCCCCCAGTTTTTGGATCAATTCGCACAAATTCAATTGTATCAGGAGCCTCAAAATCTGTTACGGGGCTGTTCTGGGTAGCTTTCAACATGAAATCTAACCAAATCGGCACGGCCGCTTTAGAACCAGTCTCGCCCCTACCCAAGACCCTCTGGTCATCGTAACCTACCCAAACCGCTGCTACTAAATCAGGTGTAAACCCTATAAACCAGGCATCCCGATTTTCATCGGTAGTTCCGGTTTTTCCTGACGCGGGGCGTTTCAATTCTTTAGCTCGCCTGCCCGTCCCGTAAAGTACGTTCTCCTTGAGGAGATAACTCATCAAGTACGATGCTTCCGTACTAAGAACTTGCCCTGGCTTCAGGGGTGAGGTGACCACACTTCTCTCCTTTCGGTTAGAGGAAGATCCCTCTTTTAGAAATGAGGCAGCCCCCGAGTCTCTTTGATTTTTAAGATCTGAAAGCTCCACGGACGCGACTTCCTTTTTTAGCGACGTTACCGATGAAGATATTCGCTCGATGATGGTCCCTGAAATATCCTCCATAATATTGTCTTCCAAAACTTCTCCATCGCGAGCCACTATTTTCTTCACCAGCACGAGTGACCGCCGATAGCCACCGTTAGAAAAAACGATATACGGCTGAATGATCTCTGGCAAAGTCACTGCTGAAGAACCCAAAGCCAATGTGAAATCTCTTGAGAGCGGACTCTCGATACCAAGTCTGCGAGCATAGGTCATGGCCAAATCTAAACCAACTTCATTCAACAATCGTATGGTCGTGATATTGCGAGAGGCCAGCAAACTATTTCGTAGTGTCACGTCTCCCACAAAGCGCTGGTCATAATTCGCCGGTCGCCACCGTTCTTGATCAGCAGCATTCTCAAAGGTAATGGGTGAATCTTGTAGCAAAGAGGCTGCCGTCATTCCGTAGTCGAGAGCGGCAGCATAGACAATCGGCTTAAAGGCGCTACCAGGCTGTCTCTTGGCTTGCCAGGCACGATTAAAAACGGATTTTTCAAAGTCGTTTCCACCCACCATCGATGAAACCAGACCATTATGAGGATTGACCGCTAAAATAGCACCTTCTACTTCTGTTGTCTGCTCGAGCTGAACTTCTATCAAACTTTCTGAAGTGGCCGGAATGGCCTTCACCGTCACAGAAACTACGTCTCCGACACTAACGACGTCAGAGACTTTCGTTACTACGGTAAACGACTCTTCATCGTCTTCGGTCATCAACTTTCGCCGCGCCCACTTCAAATCATCAAAATTCATTTGCGCAAAGAGCTGCGGCGCAAACTCAATTAGGGCATGCTTCTTTTCATCGTCCACTCTCTGAACGACCCCCTCTAAAAAATCTCCGACCTGAAGTCCCTTCGGCCTTTGAATGAGAATACGACCCGCACTCTTCACATCAGAGACCGCCACTTCAAGCTCTTGATTGGCCTGCACCGTTTCATCATCACGCTCATCGAAATCTCTTCCTTTAAAATAATCTTTGATTTCTTCAGGTTTAAGTTTGCGAAGAGGGCCTCGGTACCCTTGTCGTTTCTCTAACTCGCTGAGCCCCTTTCGTAGGGCATTCTGAGCAGCCCGATTCATTTCTAAATCAATGCCCGTAAAAATCTTCATACCCCCATCTAAAATTCTTGCAGCCCCGTACTTACCCATCACATACTGACGAACCGTCTCCAAATAATAAGGGGCTTTAACGCGATTTTTATCGACCAAGGGCTCTAGATAAATATCGGCTTGAGTCGCCTGCATGTATTCGTCTTCCGTTATAAAACCTACATTGCGCATCTGACGCAAAACGTAGAGCTGTCGTCGTTTCACTCGATCAGGATTCCGATAAGGCGAGTACCGAGAAGGCGCCTGAGGAAGCCCTCCCAAAATCGCCGCCTCTTCAATGGCAACTTCCGGCAGATCTTTGCCAAAATAGACTTGGGCAGCCGCCTTCACGCCGTAGGCTCCATTACCTAAATAGATATGATTCAAATAGAGATGGAGAATTTCATCTTTGGTGAGATTCTTTTCAATCTGCCAGGCAAGAATTATCTCTCGAATTTTTCGATCAAAGGTCCGTTCAGACGTTAAGAGAAAGCCTCGCGCCACCTGTTGGGTAATCGTGGATGCCCCTTGGCGAATGCCCCCTGAGACAAGATTCTTGTAGGCGGCACGCACCATTCCCAAAAAATCAACTCCCTGATGGGTATAGAAATGAGAATCCTCTGCAGCGATAAACGCGTTCTTAATTCGATCGGGAATATCATGAGCCACTAATCGCCGCTCATTGAAAAACTCCCCCAAAACTTCCCCGTTATGAGCGTAAACAATCGACATCTCCTTCGGCTTATAATCTTTAAGAGATTCTAGTGAAGGGAGTCCCCGGTTCATCACGATCAAGATGATGACTGCTGCCACCAAAAAAGCGCTGATGACAAGAATGGAACCCACTGACGCAATGCGAATAATCCATTTACGCACGTTTCGGAGTCTGGATCCTGTTTTATCACTCTTCGTCATTCAAAAACCTCACTTGCCACTCCAATTCTAACCTTAAAAAGGCGAAATTCGCCTGATTGTATTCACCTTAAAGTGCCCTAATTGTACAATGAATCATGGCAAAGCTCCATCATCCGCAGGCTGGTCTTCTTATCGTTCGAGCCGGCCGCCATACGATGGTGCCGCTCACCAAAGATATTAATATCATTGGCCGCAAATTAGCCGACATCATTTTAGATGATCCAAAAATCTCTTCTGCGCATGCTGAGATTCGGCGCGAGGGGGAGCGTTATTTCATTAAAGATCTCATGTCGACCAATGGAACCTTTTTAAATAAAAAGCCCGTGAGTCTCATGGCGCTGACCGACCAAGATCTCATTGAAGTCGGCTCGAGCTCGCTGTGTTTTTTTCAGAATATGAAGGATTATCCCCAGGGGGTGGAACCGGGCGATGAGAGCCGCTCTGAAATAGTGGCCACGCAAGTTCAAGAATTAACGCGGGGCGCCATTACCACCACTAAAACGATGCTTCAAAGCATCTTACGACTCGAAATCAAAGAAGGTCCCGACAAAGGTCGTAAATTTCAGTTCAGAAAACCGTTTATTTTGATTGGTCGACGCGATGCCGACCTGGTTTTACAAGATGTCGATGTCTCACGGCAGCATGCGATGGTAGAGATTTTCTCCCAGACATCCCTCTTCGTCAAAGATCTTGGCTCCACCAACGGAACCTTTGTTAACGGACGAAAGATTCAGGCCGAGAAAGTCCAATCCGGCGACGAAATCAGTGTCGGGAATACGGTTATTCGCCTTGAAAGCGGAGAAATGGAAACTGCATGAGCGTGAAAGTGAACGTGACTATTGTGGAAGGCCCGGCAGAGGGAACTCATATCGAGTTTTCTCAAGGCTCCATTACGCTGGGCCGGGGACGATGCGATATCTCTTTAGATGACAAAAAAGTATCTGGCAAACACTGTAAGCTTAGCCTAGATAAACAAAACAATCTGTGGCTGGAAGACCTGAATTCGACAAACGGAACCTACGTGGGCGGCAGACGCATTGAGGCTCCCGAACAACTACAAAATCTAGATGAATTCATTGTAGGACTCTCTCGAATATCTGTCGCTATCGTCGAATCCATTGGCGAAAAGAGTATTTCCAAGACAAAGAATACTCGATCGATCTCTCGTCCTGAGCCTAAGGTGCCCGATACTATTCCTCCGCCTCACGCAGTTTATCAGGAAACGGGGATTCACCGTATTGAAAATCTCATCGAAGATGAAATGGCCGCGCTATCTCGCTGGGACAGTCCGCCGGACCATGCCAAACACTCCGGTGAAAAGACTCTTTCTTTGATTCGAGTCACTCTCAAGCGTCTGCGAGGGCCTGAAAGTCTTAATGAGTTTATTTGTTCGAAGCCGGTCAATACAATGGGCCGAAAAAATGTCGATGTAAAATTAAATGATCTCGATTGCTCTCGGCTTCATTCCCAAATTGAGATTCACGGTAAGAAGGCTGTTGTTAAAGATATGGGTTCTACCAATGGAACCTTTCTCAATGGGCGCCGTGTGACCGCTGAAGAAATTCAAACTGGCGATGTCATTCAAATTGGTCAAACTTTTCTCGAAGTTCATATCGAGGGACGCTCATGAAAGGAGCAAGCATTCATTTTCTTGGGGGCAACCTAAGTGGCCAGACTCTTGAGTTAATGCCCGACAAACTCTATCTCATCGGTCGAGACCCGGGCTGCGATATTTGCCTTGCAGAAGCAAAGGTATCAAGACGACACGCTCATCTCACCTGGAGCCCCGAAGAACGAAAACTCCTTATCGAAGATCTCCGTTCCATGAACGGCGTAACCCTAAATGGAGAACCTATTCAAAACGCCGCAGAGCTGCACCATCAAGACCGAGTTCAGATTGGCTCTGCTATTTTGGAAATATTAATTCCAAATTTGGAGATCGAAATTACGAAAACGCTCTCTAAACGAAGTAGCAATCAATTGGGATCAAATGATTTTGCGTCGCCGCCCACCGATATCATAGGGCTGCACTCTGAAGAAAATCTCTTAGAAGAAATTTCAGAAGATGAGATTCCGCTCGAGCCCTATTCTGAACCCGTTTTAAGTCCGCCTCCTAGAAGTCGATCCGCATCAGAGAGTGAATCCAAGTCTGAGCCTTCGAGACCCAAACCATTCGACGAAGGCTATGAAACCGATGGCATTGCCCTCACAGGGAACCTTAAAGAAATGCCGCTACCTGATTTATTGCAAATGCTGGCCACGACTCGAAAGTCGGGGAAACTCGTTTTCGTTCCTCAAAAAGTCATGCTCTCAAGTCGCCCCTCCCCTCAGTCGGCTATATTGTGGCTCAATCAGGGCGACTTAGTGGGGGCTCACCTATATAAACTCCATGGAGAAGAAGCCTTCTTCGAGTTACTTAAATGGCAACAAGGCTATTTTGCTCTGTACTATAAAGAACCGCCGCCCAAAGATCCCCACCTGAATCAACCCCTTGAAGTATTGCTGCTTGAGGGTATGCGCCGTCTCGATGAAGAAAAAAGTCTCACGGTCCATTTCAATCCTTCAGACACCTTCGATGTAAACCCCGATGCGCCACTCAATCTACTAGAGCCCGAGCAGATTAGAGTTTTCCAGAATATTTGGAAGCAAAAGAAAATTTCCCAGATATGGGCCAACTCTCATTTAGACCCTCAAGAAACCGACGACCATATCCGCCGTTTACTGCGAGGCGGCTATATCAAAAAATTGCCTTAACTGCGGATTAGTTGCAACTCAGGCCCATATTTATTCGTCTACTCTATTTGCTAGACTTGGAAATGGTGATTTCTACATCTCACTAACTCATTTCACACTTTTTGGCATGCAGCCCTGATTTGACAAAAAATCGTGAAGCCAAACGCAGCCAATCGGCACAGACAGGGGAGAGCCCGAGCGGCACCCCTTTAGTGGCTCGAGCGGCTCATTGTTTTGCGGCGAAGGAGCCGGTTACGAATTTTGTTCTGAAATGCTGACACTCACGGGCGGTCTTCTGAGAAAAAAGCTCACCCTTGAATCGGTCACCAATTTATAAATGAATTACTTCAGATATTCGCCGGACAGAGCCTAGGTCAAACTAAATTCCCACCTCATGCCACCGATAAGGCCGATCATCTTCATACCTTAAGCTTCTTTGCCTTCTCTCAGACGTCGAATATTGTCTTTGTGACGGTAAATCAATACAACCGACATCATCACCATCACCAAGGTCACTCCCCACTGAGAGACAAAAAAATGACTTACAACGGGTAGGGCCACTGATGCTGACAATGCTCCTAGGGAAGAAATTTTGGAGAGTCGCGCTGCCACCGCCCAAATGGCAAAGACAATCAGAGCAGAAGAAAACGACAAAATCGTCAATACGCCAAACATGGTAGCAACCCCCTTGCCGCCGTTAAATCTCAGATAGACTGGAAAACAGTGCCCTAAAAATGCCGCTAGGCCTACTAGCGTTTGAGACTCTGTTTCGCCTGGCAAGAGAACTCGCGCCATAAAAACTGGAATCATTCCCTTCGCAATATCGCAGAGCAGAGTTCCTGCTCCCAATTTCCGCCCTAGAACGCGATTCACATTGGTGGCGCCAATATTTCCGGATCCCAACGCGCGGATATCAATATCGGCAAAAAATCGAGCGAGCAACAAACCAAACGGAATGGCTCCAAGAAAATAAGCGAATACAACAAGTGCTGTAAAGGTCATGACAAAAGCCTATATGAAATCACTGAGGACTGTCCTCTGCAAATACGCTTGACAAGACATTGGCGCCACTAACTATCTTCATACCAACCCTGCACAGAATTTCTCGTAACTCATGACTCGAGTATTCAGGTGACTCGAGTATTCAGGTCAGCATGGAATCGATCGAAGTGCTTTGTTTTCATGAGTTGAATCGAATATTTGGGCTTCAATGCCTAGCTAAACTTAATCAACGTCTTTTGAGGCATCGTCGTGCTTGATTTGCATTCCACTAAAAGCCATGGCTTAGAATTCCTCAACACCAAAAAATCGACCTCTTCTTTCTCCTTTGTTCTTACAAATCGAAGATCAAAGACTCCCTGGGCCGTATCCGTCCAAAAATCACAAGCCTTCAGCAGGCCTTCACTCCAGCTACAGAACTCAGTGCTCCATCGCGGGGGGTTCATCCTCGGCCAGATTCTCAAACCGAGTATACTCCTTCAAGAATGCCAACTTCACATGACCGGTGGGTCCGTTTCGATGTTTCGCCACGATAATTTCTGCGATGCCGGGCATATCGGTATCGGGTCGGTAAACTTCATCCCGATAAAGAAACATGATGATATCCGCGTCTTGCTCAATAGACCCTGACTCACGCAAATCCGACAAAACAGGCCGCTTGTCTTGCCTCGACTCTAACGATCGATTGAGCTGAGACAGCGCGAGAACCGGTATATTAAGTTCTTTGGCAAGGGCTTTGAGACTCATCGAGATCTCTGCAATTTCACGCTCTCGACTTTCGATGCGTCCCTTCACTCTCATCAATTGCAAGTAATCGACAATCACACATCCGAGCCCGTGCGAGCGAGCAAGGCGACGGCATTTCGCTCTCAAATCAAAAGGAGACAACCCGGGCGTGTCATCGATAAATATAGGGGCTTCCGAAAGCAAGCTCGCTGCGTGGGTAAGCCGCGGCCAATCATCATCGTTGAGAAATCCGCCGCGCAAACGTCCGCTGTCGACACGCGATTCCATACACAACATTCTTTGCACCAGCTGCTCCTTCGACATTTCGAGTGAAAAAACGGCCGTGGGACATTGCTCTCTCGAAGCCATATGGGACGCCATATTTAAAACGAAAGCGGTCTTTCCTACCGAAGGTCTCGCCGCCAAGATAACGAGATCCGATTTTTGCAAACCCGATAGCAAACGATCTAAGCCAAAAAATCCTGTGGGAACTCCGGTGATCGCAGACTTAGTTTCAAAGCGTTCCTGAATTCTCTTGAAAGCGTCCATCACCATTTCACGAATAGGTATGACCGTTTCGCTCGAGCCTTTGTGCGCTATATCAAAAACGTTCTTTTCGACTCGATCTAAAATGACCGGCAATTCCTCGCCACCCTGGAAGGCCTCTTCCACCATTTTGGTGCCGACTTGAATCAGCTCTCTAAGAATGGCCTTGTCGCGGACCATTTTTGCGTAGCTCGCGACATTAGCGGACGTTGTAACGGCATCAGAGAGCTGGCCTAAATAAGAATTGCCCCCCACGCTTTCTAAGAGATTCTGGGCACGCAAAAAATCAGACACCATCAATAGATCGGCGGGCGTTCCACGACGTGACAGTTCGGCAATGGCGCTAAAAACTGTTTGGTGGGCTGGCAGATAAAAATCTTTGGCTTCGACGGCTTCGCGCACACGATCGACCGCTTCGCCATCGATCAACATGGCTCCCAAAACGAGACGCTCGGCCTCCGTATTCTGAGGCGGCAAGCGTCTTAAAGGGCGCTCATGAGAGGCTTGAGTTCCCTCCACAAATAAATTCTTTCAACTATTCCGAAGCCGTGTCTTCAGATTCAGACGACTCTTCGGTTATTTCAGCTGATGTCTCCGATTTGGCTTTGCGAGGCTTCGCAACTTTCTTGGTCTTGCCTTTGGCTCCCTTGGCCTTGCCTTCCTCCCCCGCACCTGCTTCTGCCTCAGCCTCAAGACTTACGCTGACCAGCAAAATAATATCTCCAGGCAATCGAACTTTGAGCTCAAATGCACCTGCTTCTTTAGGAGAATCAAATTCTAAATCTCTCTTGTCGACGACAAGCCCCACCTTCGAAAGTTCGGTTACTAGGTCTGTCGATGTCACGGCGCCGTACATCTTTCCAGATTCATTGAAACGTCGCACCAGGCTCAAGGTGATCCCCTTTTTAGAATCAGCCAATGCTTGTGATTCTTTTTGGATCTTCTTTTTTTGCACCGCCACGAGACGTTTATGATGCTCAAGCTCAGCCTTATTAGACCGACTGGCAATTGTCGCCATAGAACGGGGAATTAAAAAATTACGCGCATAGCCCTCACGCACTCTCACCACTTCGCCAATGCGTCCCAACGAAGGAATATCTTTTCTTAAAATAACTTCCATAACACACCTCTCACTTTATTCGATCGACCTTGAGCTTAGACCGAAAATCAAACCAAAGATCACAAAAGCCCGCAAGCAACAAAACCGGCAAAGGCTCCAACAACAAAAGAGCAAAGATCACTAAAAAAAGAAAGAGAGAAGCCCTAGGAATAAAGAAAGAGGCCACCGCCGCCCCCTGAACAAATATAGGAAAAAGAGCCAGCATCCCAATATGAAGGCCCAAAGTCAGCCAAACCTTCGAAGAAAAGACGCCTGGAGCGAGATAAGGCAGGGCGATCAGCCCTAAACCCAGAACCAAGGCGCCCAAAACCGCGTCGTGAGAGCGCCATCGGAGAAAATCCTCCCAAGTCTTGAGACGCCGGCTTCGGGTCAGATTCTCCAAAACAGCGTTCACAAAGAAGGCCAAGGCAAACACAAACGAAAACCAAGCTAAAAAAGTTGTCTTTAAAAAAGGCAGCACCAAAGTCTCATACAAGTCTTTTGTAGCCGCGGAGGGCCACTCCCCCATTTCTTGGATAGGGGTTAGCGAGGAGGCCTGGATCTGTTGGGTTGACCACTCTTGAAAGCTAAGATCTTGGCCATTCAGAAGAAAGAGCCCCAGCACACAAACAAACGGCAGCACAAGCGGTATATAGACGAGGTGCGAAAACCGCAGCTCTTTACGCATGCAGAAATACAGATAAAATCCAAAGCCATACGACAGTGTCATCATCAAAAAATCGAGAGGCTGGAGAGAAGCCGATAACAATACCATTTGCGCGGCGAAGAATCCCACACACAATAAAATTCCTCTTAGGGAGGCGCGATCGCAGAGTATCGCCACGGCGGCAGGCACAAAGAAAAAAAGTGGGCTAATGCGCACCTGCAAAATCATCACAAGAAATGCGACTACCGCGATTAAATCTATTTTCAGGTGAAAACGCAAACAATCACCTCCGTGGGAGAGTCGTTTTAGCCCCGACAAAGCTTTATAGTCGTTAGACCTTAGTGCCCGTAGACACTAAATTTTTTCAAGTGGCCCTAGCTAAAATAGAAATTCATCCATTAAAGGATGCATCCATGGAGAACTCATCATCATCCCCTCTTAACGAAGGAGCCGATGAAGGCTCTCGTGGAGCGCGCTCCACGAGTCCTTGAATATCAGTAGCCGATAAGGGAGCACTCAAGACCACCGTCAGATAGCGTAATACCAAGGTATCGATCTTAAGAATTCTTTCGAGCGCCAAAACAGAGTCGCGCTGAGCCACAAATCGAATATACAAAAAGTTGGCCACCATATGCTTGTCCATAATGTGTGGAAGACGTTTCTTTCCCCAGTCATCAAATCGAAGTAAAGTGCCTTTCGACTCCGCGAGAGTCTTCTTCACTTTCTCAACAAAGGTCTTTAGGTCCGCATCATTGACATTCGGATTCACCACCACCACGCACTCGTAATGTCTTTGGCGTTCCAAACGCGCATTCAACTGAATCACTTTAGCAATTTCACTCACAAGATACTCCTTCTCTAGACCAATGTACTGAGTTCCCTAAGCCAATGCCCCGGGATAACTCCCTCCATACATAGACAAAAGGCTTCCAGCGATCAAACAGCAAACTTAAACAAAATGATATCGCCGTCTTTCACTTCGTAATCCTTACCCTCAGACCTCTGCAAGCCCTTTTCACGAGCCGCCTTTTCGCCCCCTAGGCGAATAAAATCCTCATAAGCGATGGTATCGGCCCGAATAAACCCTCGCTCAAAATCACTATGAATTACCCCCGCCGCCTGAGGAGCGTAGGTGCCCTTAGAGATTGTCCAGGCTCTGACTTCTTTTTCGCCTGCGGTAAAATAGGTCATAAGACCCAGCAGCGAATAGGCTTCACGAATTAAGCGGCCCAATCCTGGCTCTTCCAGCCCGTATTCACCTAAAAATGTCTTAAGGTCGTCGCCCTCTAGCCCTCGTAACTCTTGCTCTAATCGTACCGAGAGCGGCAAGACCTTCGCCGAATCCTTAGCCGCCACTTGCTTCAGGGCCTCCAGCCATCCGCTCAACTCCGGGGAAGGGTTCTTCAAGTCTTGTTCAGAAATATTGGCCACATAAAATACCGGCTTGGACGTTAAGAAAAAAGTATGGGCTAAAAGCTCTTTCGAAACAGCCGACTGGCGAACGGGAATACCACGACCAAGCTCATCCATGACCTGTCTTAAAGCCGCCATCTCAAGTTTAGCTTCGGCATTCTGAGCTCTCGCCAGTTTTTCCACCCGCTCGAGTCGCTTTTGTGCAGCATCGATATCTGACAAACACAATTCTAAATTAATAATGTCGACATCGCGCTGCGGGTCGACATCTCCCATGACGTGAATAATATTGGGGTCCGAAAAACAGCGAACGACATGAACAATGGCATTCACTTCACGAATATGAGACAAAAACTGATTTCCCAATCCTTCGCCTGAAGAAGCCCCTTTTACAAGGCCTGCAATGTCCACAAAGGTGACCATTGTAGGCTGAACCTTCTGAGGTTTCACAATAGCAGCGATAGCATCAAGTCGAGGGTCAGGTACCGAGACGACCCCCCTGTGCGGATCTACCGTACAAAAGGGAAAATTTTCTGCCGGCACCTGAGCTGCGGTTAAAGAATTAAAGAGAGTGGACTTGCCTACATTAGGAAGCCCTACAATGCCGCACTCAAGTCCCATGGTTATAGTCCAATCCGTTTATTTGATTCATCGCAAGCTCCAAAGGCTTCTCGAGCCACAAAGAAAAGTGCTTCGACGCCTCAGCACATAAACTTGCTAAGACGGCTTTCTCTTCAGGGTTAAAAGTCCCTAAAACATGATCTAATGCTTCCACCGCAGGCCGCCCTACTCCGATGCGCAATCGAAATATGGGACGATGCGCACAATCATTCAAAATTGATCGAATACCACGATGCCCTCCATCCGAACCTTCCGCACGCAATCTCAGTCGGCCCACAGGCAAGTCCATATCGTCGTAAACTACTAAAACTCGATTATCTCCCTGATATTTATTGGTCCAAGCTTGCAAGGCCTTCCCACTTAAATTCATGTAAGTCGTGGGTTTTAAAAAGTGAACTGGAAAGTCTAAGTAGCGCCCCTCACACCATTGAGATTCGTAACGCTCGGCCCAGGCACCGAAACCCAACTGGCTGACACAGGCGTCGGCCCAGTCGAACCCGATATTGTGTCGAGTATTCTGATAACGCGCCCCAATATTTCCAAGACCAACGACGCAAATTCTCAAGACACTTACTTCTTCGCTTCAGCCTTCTTTGCAGGTTCCGCTGCCGCTGTTGAAGCCGTAGCCGCGGCACCCGTACCCGCTCCCGCTTCCACAGCCGTGGCCGCAACAACCTCTTCCTTCTCGGCCTCGACCACGGCCGCCAAGGTAAATTTGGCTCCATCCATAATCGTTAACTTCTCAGAAAATTTCACATCACTAATGTGAATGCTGGAGCCTAAAGCTAAGTCAGTCACGTCCACTTCGATCGACTTGGGCATATCTGTGACCAAAGCTTTTACTCGAATCGAGCGTCGCAAAACTTGGAAGATCCCGCCGCCGTTACGAACTCCGTCCGGGACGCCTTTAAACGTTACAGGCACAGAAACAGTAATGGGCTTGCCCTTTGCAATCTCGTAGAGATCGGCATGCAACCATCGACCTGTCAAAGGATCTCGATCGCGATTCTTCACCAATACCTGCTTGCCTTGAAGTTCTGCAGAGTCGGCCTCAAGATTTAAAAGCACATTGCCTTCGGCATTGGTTCCAATCGCTTTGCGCAACTCTTTTTCAGAAAAGGCACAGTTCTGGTTTGTAAGCCCAGGGCCATAGATATTGGCCGGCACCAAGCCTTGAGCTCGAATCTCTTTAAGGGTGCGGCTGCAACCCGGGGTTCGTGAAATAACTTTAAGTTGTGCTGTTTCCATAGATACCTCTTCTCTAAATCTGTCGGAAGCCTACCTTAGCTTCGTCGTCCTCTTCAAATAAAAAAGCCGTCAAATAACGAAGCCTTAAATTCAACCCTAGATAAACAGGGACGATACCGAATCGCCACCATGAATTCGTGCAATTGCTTCTCCTAAAAGCTCCGCCACGGACAAAACATGAATTTTAGGGCATACCTTCTGCTTCTCTTCCAAGGGAATCGTATCTGTCACTAACAACCTCTCAAGAGAGCTTGCATTAATTCGTGTGAGCGCAGGGCCTGACAATACGCCGTGGGTGGCAGCGGCCCAAACTTTACGCGCCCCCTTTTTCAATAAAACCGATGAAACCTCGGTCAAAGTGCCCGCCGTATCGACTAGATCATCTAAAAGAATGGCCTCTTTACCTTCCACATCCCCAATAATATTGACCTCAGCGATCTTTCCCGGACCGTCTCGCCGCTTGTCGGCGATCGCAATCGAACAATCCAGGCGCTTTGCATAGGCGCGCGTACGCTCCACACCTCCAGCATCGGGCGATACCAAAACAACCTCTGAGGGGGGGCATTTAATAAGCTCCTGCATCGCCTTCAGAAGTACAGGCGCCGCGAATAAGTGATCCACTGGAATATCAAAGAATCCTTGAATCTGTGGAGCATGCAAATCGAGCGTAAAAATTCGATCGGCCCCGGCTGCTTGCATGAGATCCGCCATAAGTCGAGCACTAATAGGGGTACGCGGGGCGTCTTTACGGTCTTGGCGAGCATAGCCATAGTAAGGCAAAACAATGGTCAATCGACTCGGAGACGCTCGCTTGAAAGCGTCCATCATCACAAGCAACTCCATGACGGTCTCGTTTGCGGGAGCGCAGGTCGACTGCAACAAAAAGACATCATAACCACGAACATTTTCATTAATTTTGACGAAGGTCTCACCGTCCGAAAACTTTCGAACGGTCAAATCCCCCACCTTTACTTTGAGATGTTCGGCCACTCGCTGTGCCAACGCAGGATTAGAATTACCTGTAAATATCTTAAGATCGCCCCATTGCATGATGCTTTAAGCATTAGCGAGAGGCGCTCGAAGCCGAAAGTGATATTTTGAGAATCTGAGCTCTTCGTGCACACTTAAGGGCCCTGTCGTCGAAGAACTAAAGGCGGAGTAATGGAGCCTTTAGAGGGGGGCCCCCAGGGCATTTCTGTTTTGGGTGTTGGGCTCGCCGTGGGCTACGGTTTAAATCAAGCTCAGACTCACGCGAGAACAAGTCTAGAAACCAATCAAAAGAACAGTGCCGGAACAGAAAATTTGTCAACAATCGCCGGCCTCTGCTTAATACGATCTCGAATGCTTCATTTGAAGAAATTCGGCGCGAGTAGCCGGGTCACGAAATTGGCCCAAAAGACAGCTCGTCACCATCTCTGCACCCGATTTTACACCACGCATTTCCATGCACAGATGAGTCGCTTTTACAATGACGCCGACTCCCTGGGGATGCAGAAACTCCATTATCGCATTGGCGATCTCTTGGGTCATACGCTCTTGAACTTGAAGCCGGCGAGAAAAACAGTGAACCAATCGCCCGATCTTTGACAATCCGACAATACGGTCTCTCGGCAAATAGCCAACCGTCACCATGCCATGAAACGGAAGCATGTGATGCTCGCACAGTGACCAAAATCGAAGATCTCGAACAATCACCATTTCATCACAAGGTTCATTGAATGTGGTCGCCAAAATCCTTGCGGGATCCATCGAATAACCGCTACACAACTCGTCGTACGCTTTCACAACGCGATGAGGCGTGCGTTTCAGCCCCTCTCGTGCTGGATCTTCTCCAATATATTTTAATAGTTGAACGACTGCTTGTTCTGCTGCGATAGAATCATCTGTTTCATCTGTTTGGTTCATAGATTCTACGGTTTTAGTTTTATTTGCTCTATTGTCATAGCCCTAAAACACTGTTGGCACTTAGAATTCATCCAAAAGCCACTCAAAAAGTGCATAATGGTTATCGCTCATACCCAACGACCGATAAACAGCCATAGCACGCTCATTGGTTTTCTCAACAAAGAGCCTTAAACCTCGAAATTGAGCCTCTTGAAGCCCTAGAGATTTTATGTGATTGTACAGAGTACTGAAAATGCCGAGTCGACGACAGTCGGGCACCACATAAACGGAATGAATCCACCACACTTCGCCGCAGCGCCAATCACTCCACTCTTTTTGCACAAGCAGTGAAGCCACCACTCTAGAGGCAACCTCGGCCACAAAATAACGTCCTCGATGCGACTGCTCAAAAACGGCGGCAACTCCCCCATAGGCGCGAGCCGCATCCAAATTGATCGACTCGGTTTCAAAAGCCATCGCCAACTGAAACCCCACCACTGTCTCAATATCTGATGCGATCGCCTCTCGTACAACGGTTTGGTTGGACATCACGAACCCTTCCCGGCGGCCGAAGTGTCCGAAGAATTGCCTGTTGAATCGAGCGAAGAATTGCCTTCAGAATTTACGGTAGAATCCGTTCCTGAATTGGGTGGAGCACTCATGTTAACGGGCGATTGCAAGGGAGCACTTGAGCGTGTCAAATGCAGGGCCCTCTGAGAGAGGATAGCCAATAAATTCTTTTGGCATCGTTCTCTCTCAAGCCTTCTCTGCTCAGCACTTAAACCCCAAAACTCTCGTTGCCTCGCCACCTCAGGGGTCAAGGAAAACCCCTCGTTCAAGGAAGAAACAGAGACCACTAGAGACAATAACTCTGAAAAAAGCATAATTTTGCATTACGCTTGAAGGGTCATTCTTCCAAGCGGATTCTTCGCGTAGCGAGCAGCAAAATGGGATCTTGTGACACAGGTTGCGAATGTGGATACTCTGAAGATTGATCTGAATGAGCGAGATTACCATTTTCTTTTATTGATTTGGGGTTTTTCGGCTGAGCTGCGCCGACAGCCGAAAAACCCGCAGAAACAGAATCGCTACCATGATTCACGTCACGTGTGTCATTCTTTAAAGTCGAATCGAGACTCAAATCGTGAGAGCCATCAAAATTGTTGGCTAGATTTACAGGAAGTTCTAGGTTGCGATGAGAGTCATTTAAATGAGAGTTGGGATCGAGGTCGTTTTCTCGCTGGACAACCAAAGAGTCAAACGATCTGGCAAGAGACTTCTCCACAGAATTTTTCATATCTTCGTTTCTCAGAGCTTCCGCATCGTTCATCTTATCTTCATCTAATGGAATGAATGCCTCCATTTCATGTATGGTATTTTCAAATAGTGAAGTATCTCGCAGATCGACATCTCCTAAGGCGTTGACGTCACGAGAAACAGAGTCTTTCGTCGAATCAGAATTCCACTGCAATTGATTGGAAGCTATATTTTCTGATTCTTGAAAAGGTCTATCAAAAACTGAAAATTCTTTCATCCATGTTCTTGCCTGTAGAACGACTGACCGAAAGCCCGAGGTCATACCGCCCACCATACTGCGCATGAAATTGTCGCCTTGAATTAAGGGCCCAAACCAGCTTGAGTTCTTTTTATTTTGTGGCTCGCTGACGTTATCGCGAGCCCTCTCGAAAAAATTCAAAGGCAGATTAGGTGGCACTAATTGAAAAGCAGGCACGAGTTGGGGCGATGATGGTAATGGTTTTGAGGCCGGTGCCCCCTTCATAGTACGTGGTGATGAGGATCCCAGGCGCATTGGCAGATTGTGATCTGCAATGCCGCCTGATACATCGTCAAACAAAGACTCTAGATCAATGGCCGCGCTGCCTTTGGCCTGCTCGACATCCTTCACGTTTGGCGATGCCGACGGTGGACCGAAAAGCACTTGGCCATCTTTCACACTGAGTTGTCCCTCTATCCGGTGTGATTCACCCGCGGGAGAAGGGCTGGTCTTCTTCAATGAGCCCATACCTTTAGATAACATAGTCTCACCCATCAAAGCCGACTCAAACAAATTTCGGCTTTCAACATGTGGCGTGTCAGAATTGATGCGGCCATTCTGACCGGCCATAAATCGTTTTACAGTGCCGTCGCTATGAACGAAGTAAGCTTTCTCGATGGCCATCTTAGAATTGCCCCCTACTGAATCACCAGGACCGCTCGCATCGCCGGATGTCAAATGGCTAGTAGACTTGTTTGTCTCATCGCTATTTTCTGCCCGCCAACTGAGAGGTGCTGCAACGCCAACGAGATTTTCATTTTGAATGGTTTTAGATTCTTGATCTGACAAAGACCTAGCGGCCAAAGTTTCTCCGCTTTTCGAATCGACGAGTCGAATATCGTCAGGCCCACAGATGGCTACCATTTCGCCGTTCACGAGCTTCGGTTGGCATACCTGAGCGACTTCTCCATTACGGACAGCGTCGTTTACCGCACGCCATATAATGTCATGGACGGCTGCAACAGAATCACTCGTCTCAGCATCCGATGCCACGTGAGCATGACAGTCGTCCGATACCTCGCTTGAAAGAGAACCCGCCCAAATAGTCTTCGACGCAAACCATAGTGCAGTCATTAAGAACAAATAAAATCCACCCAGAGCCCGAGCCACCATAGGCTTCAATCTCTGCAAGCTTCACACCTTGGCACCTGCCCCTAACCTACTGAAATCATACTTATCATTTAGAGGCCTGCTCTTTACTGCGACAATTTAATCTCAGAAGTTCTCGTACAAAAGATCCTAACAAGAGAATTTGAATAAATTTAGAGAGTTACAACTGGGGTGATCATGTCGCACACGAGACAGGCTTGTCGCAGGGGTAAGCAGGCTTTACGGTTATCAACTTGCCGTGGAGCGGGGCCCAGGTGTTGAATGGCCGCGATGACCTGGCGAGACCGTCTGAAGAATTTCAAACGACCAGATAATGAAGATATTCGTAAATCTCTGAGCAGCGAAGACGATGGGCCTGCGCCCACAGGCAAGCGGTACTGCATCAATTCTGCGGCCTTAAGATTTGTGTCTAAAGAGCGCCTGGCATCCGAAGGCTACGAAGATTATGGTTCACTTTTTTCTAGTGGCGCAACGCCGACGACGGCAAAGCCCGAAATCCTTGCTCGTGCCGTTTTGGCAGGAGGTTGCTTTTGGGGTGTCGAAGAAATCATGAGAACGATTCCGGGTATCGTCAAAACCGAGGTAGGCTATACGGGTGGCAGCCTCAAAAATCCGACTTACGAACAAGTGAAACTGGGATCCACGGGTCATGCCGAGGCCCTCGATATCTATTTTGATCCGACAAAAATTTCTTATGAAGACTTGTTAAGAATTTTCTTTAGACTACATGATCCTACCACTAAAAATCGTCAACAAAATGATGTCGGCTCTCAATATAGATCGGCCATTTTTTATACGTCTGAAGAACAGAAAAGCTCGGCCTTAAGGGTGATTGCAGAAGTGAATACCTCTCAGCGCTACTCCTGTCCTGTGGTCACCGAAGTGGTGGAGCTGTCTCAATTTTATAACGCCGAAGACTACCACCAAGACTACCTTCAGAAGAATCCCGATGGTTATAACTGTCACTACTTAAGAAATTGAATACCTCTAGGCCATTTCTTTTCTGGAACAGATCTAAATTCTCTGATACTCATTGAATGGGTTTAAAAAAGCGGGTTTGGCATTAATTTAAACATACAATTTAGACATAATTTAGACATAATAGCTGAACACTGAGTAGACATCTCTAAACAACGTAGGGATTGGGGTAAAATCATACATGCGAACAATGGTAAGTCTTTGGGCCTTTTTTTTGGTTTCGCAGACTCTCTTTGGAGAGTCTCATCAAAACGGTGCGACTGGAAATGGGCATCCGTCGACCGTTCCGCCACCACATGCGTTGGCATCGAGCAACGGTAACGGTGCGAGCCCAACGAATGGGACAAATGGCGCGAATTCTGGAGGCGCGGAACCAGGCGACTCGATTGAATGTGGGCAGACAATTGCAGGATTAAACGACCATTCCTCAAGGTTGCCGTCAGAACTTGTGACTTCACTCCCTAATTCAGCGAGAAAGACTTTCTACGCGGATACGAATATTATTCTGGAGGGAGAGTCATTTTTTGATTGGCTGAAAAGTCGAAACGGCGACGTACGCATTACTTGGAGTGTCTTGAATGAAGTCGATCATGCCAAATCAGGTCAGAAAGCTATCACAAAGAATGCACAACGTTTTTTCCGCACTCTTTTTAAAATTTTGTCTGAAAAGCCCAACGCAGACGGCAGCTACAATATCCCTGACTCTCAGTCTACCGTTCGCATCATCTTCGAACTTGAAGATTTAGAGCAAAGCATTCACCCCGATGATCGCATATTGATGAGTATCATACGGGCGATACAGAGCCCTTCTCATACCGGCAGCACCCTCGATCAATCCCTGCGCCGCACGTCTGAAGCCGAAGGCCGGAATATTTCCGCATTTCCAAGCGATAGCTTTCAGCATGCAGCGTTGAATACTAAGGTCGCAAGTCATGACTGGGGATTCTTGGTGAAAGCCTTGGCCTTGGGTCTTCAAGTCGATACCGATCTGTTGAAGAGGGCCGCTGAAGAGAGTAAAGCTGACCCAAGCCAGGAAGAGATCGAGAGAATTCTTGCATCTAAGGGGTGGGATGCACCGTTGCGGGTTATTGTCACTCCTAACCAATTCCAGCAAATCGCCCACGTAAGTCGACTTGAGTTTGAGCATCTGGAAAGTTTTGGCATCCATCTGTCTGAAGTGCCCAAACCCAATCAGTTTTTAGTATTGGGTACTGAAACCGATTTTAAGCGCGATGAAGAAGTAAGATCAGGTAATGCGAATGCCTTCGATTTGAAGCGTGATCTGCTTAGAGTTTGGCGCTGGTCCAGACATAAAATCAACCAGAGTAATGGCTTACCGGTGAAAGAGCATTTAGCCTTCAGGCGATTGCCAGATGCATTCGCGTCTGAGCTTGTTGTCTTTCCTCGAAGCGTTCGTCAGATCATGTATATTGATCTCTTACTCGACCCGACGATTAACCTTGTTACGGCTCAAGGACTTGCAGGCTCAGGCAAAACTCTGTTGGCTGTATCGATAGGTATGACGAGACTCATCGATGGAACTACACCGCTTCTTCGACTTACTCGTCCTAACCAAGAAGCTGAAGAGGGCTATGGCTTCAGGCCTGGTACGACGGAAGAGAAAATGGAACCCCTGCTACTTCCCTTTAACGACGCGCTTTCAGAATGGCTTCGTAACTACAAACTTAAAACGCCCCCTCGCAATACTGGAAGCTTTGGAACCCCTGTGATTCCTGAGAATACGGACCCTCGATTTTATGAGAGACGCCAAAGATCGAGCAATGGTGGCGGCAGAGGTGGACGATCTCGACGATCAGAGAAACGAGAGGGACGGCCGCAAGTAAACTCTCGGTTTTCATCAGAGGGCGACACATTGCAAGATATTCTTGCTCGAACCTATTCGCCCACTCGCCGTATTTTGCGCGAGCTGGAGAGCACAGAGGTTGTTCAGTTTGAACCTCTTTCATTGGCACGAGGCCGGAACTTCACTGATTGGACACTCTGTGATGAAGCTCAAAATTTGAAACCAGAGACTGCACAGCTCTTAGTTTCTCGGATTAAAGGTAATTCCCAGGGCAAGTTGGTATTGGCTGGGGATACCGATCAAAGCGATATCGGGGGAATAAACGGACTTAGTTGGCTCGTTGGTGCTCTCGGCGCACAATGGTTTGCCGGTCACGTCGTCTTGGATGTGGGGGAACGATCAGAACTTGCCACAGCAGTAGCTCGATTAAAACTGCCCGAAAAATCTCGACGTCAACCAAAATAGAAAATCACAAATGAAGCCTTTTATTTTGCATTCACCTTCTGATTGAGTTGTTCGATCACGCGAATGAGTTGGATAATAAGTGAATCGGCGATTTCGGGCGCTTCTCGAATGAGGTCGTGGAATTGATCTTTCGTGACTCCCATAACGAAACATCGATCGGCATTGCAGACGACGGTTGCGCCACGAGGGATTTGCATAAGCGCCGATCTTACACCAAAAATTTGATTGGGTGGCACCTTGCCTACTTCGCTTCCATCGACGAATACTTTTCCTTCCCCCTCTGTAAGAAGAAGCAAGCGATTATTTATGGAGCCCTGCTCAAATATCGTCTCTCCCCTCTTGTATTCCGTAAATTCAGCGTCGATCATTTCTTCACATTGTCTCTCAATTCTAGACAGGACGCCACTCAATGAGACTATAGCCTTCAATGAAAAAGCTGCCCACCCAGGTTCGATCGGCACGCTCGATGATAATTTTCCCATCGGCTTCGAGCGCCTTTAATGTCGTAAGAAATCGATGCAAGTAGTTTCGTTTGTGAAAGTAGTTGATAGAAAGTCGATCAAGCTCAGATCTCGCATCGAGTAATTCTTCAATAGGCTCAAGGTGAATGACTTTTGTAGGCCGTTCTTTCAGCAAAAAATCTAAGAACGCATGATAGGCCCCGCCGGTTTGTTCGAGAGCGGCTAAGGTCATTACATGACTCTGGGGCTCTAAATGAAAGTCTTCGGGTGGATGAAAGAAATCAAACCGACACCCCTCGATATGGTTGTCGATATGTCGCTCTCTAATTCGACGAATAATAGTTTGAGAAGACTCTGCCCAATCGAGACCCACCAGCTTCATCGTGGGGTTGATACTGCGAGCCCTCAGTAAGTTATGGGCCGTTCCACAACCAAATTCATAGAGCGTTGTTGCCTGTCGAAGTGAGCGATCGAAAACAAAATACTGTAGTAGCTGATACATCTCGAACTCAAAATTCTTCGATACAGGCAATATCCAACGGCCCCGCCAACGCACCACGGGAATTTTCTCAAAATAGCGAGGTATGATGGCTTTGAGACTATCTTCTTTCTCGAGAGCCTCCGCATTCTCAGCCCAACCTTTCACCCACTGGGGGTGGCGATGCTCTCCGGCCTGAGTGAGAGGCTCACTTAGAACATGTCTCACTTCACTTCGGCAAATTTCGTATTCCTCATCGCTGAGCTCTCGATAAAGAAAATCTGTCTCTCTGTATTTCTGGGCCACAAAGTCTGAAAATGGGGCGCCCCAAGCTTTCTCAAAGTCAGCCTGAGAAATAGTCTTTAGACGATGAGCTTCTTGAGATATCGTTTTAAAGTCGAACATGAGGATAGCTCCTTAGAAACCACTCTACAGTCACCGATAGCGCCTCTCTTAGAGGCGTGAACTTAAAGTCGGGCCAGGCTGCTTTTAATACCGACGCATCGGTAGGTTTTCGATATTGTCCATCGGGTTTTGATGTATCAAAGATTATTTTACCGTCGAACTTCATCAGTCGAACAACTGCCTCGACAAGTTCGGCAATTGAAGTCTCCTCCCCCGACGAAAAAAATACGGGCTCCTGCGAATTATAACACTCGAGAGCCCACACACTCAGGCGAGCAATATCGCCAGAGAACGTAAACTCCCTAAGAGGTTTTCCAGAGCCGGCCACCACCAAAGGCTCTCCCGATAATTTAGCACGATATACTTTGTGAATCAAAGCTGGCACTACATGCGATCGCTCTAGATTAAAATAATCATGAGGACCAAAAACATTCGTCAATACCGCCAATTGAGAAACAAGTCCAAATTCTCTTCGATACGCCTTCGCCTGAATATCGAGCATGCGCTTTGCATGCGCGTAGGCAAAGTTTGAGTCATGCGGCGGGCCATCATGAAGTGACGAGACATTCAAAGGATAAGTCGCTTGATGGGGAAAAATGCAGCTCGACAAAAAGGCCAATATTTTAGGTTGGCGAACCGACAAAGCGCCGTCAAAAAGATTCATATTGATGGTGAGATTTTCTCTCATCATCGTGGCGGGATAATTCATATTGCCAAAGAGCCCTCCCACACGAGCGGCGCAGTGAATAATCCATTCTGGTTGATGTCGTTCGAGATAGTTTTTTGCAGCCTCTTTATCGAGCCAGTTCACTTCTTGCTTAGTAGGACACAGAACGTTTGGATAATTCAGCGCGTCAAGCGCCTGCCGGATAGCTGAACCCACAAGTCCATAGGCCCCCGTCACAAGACATCGCTTCATAGCGATTCACTCTTCGCCTCAGATAGTGTCGGCCGCATAAGAGACTCTTGCCACGCATAGGTTCTTGTGAGCCCTGTAGCTAACGACACAAAAGAGTTCTTCTGAAATTCGTTCTTATAGCGCGATATATCAATATGTACATCTTGAGGAGCGCCCTTTAAGTGAGCCTCTAATTTTGGAAGGCCCTCGGGAAATAAGACGGGCACTTGGGCGATACTACCAATCATTTGCGCCAACTCGCCGATGGTTGTTCGGCTTTCTCCTCCAACATTGTAAACTGTTTCTTTGCCGTAGAGACTTATATTCCAAAGCATCTCCATCACATCTAAGACATAACAATAGGTACGTTTCGCTGAGCCATGATCCATAAGCTTGATCTGACGCTCGGTGATGGCCCTTTCGATAAAGGAATGGAGAACGCGAGGATCTCCTCTCTTCGTACCCGGCCCAAAGCCCAAGGCCAGTCGCGCAATTTTCACTTCGATACCTTGTTTATGAAACGCATGACAGATGGCTTCGCCACATCGTTTGGCCTCGATATAACATGCTCGCGGCGCATTCGTATTGGTGATGCCTATCGTCTCTTCATGAGGAAACTGCAGATGAGAACCCACATAGAGTTCACTGGTGCTTAAAAATAAAAGTTTGCCTTCCGAGGATAATTTTCGAAAAAGACCTCCGGTGGCTGTGGTATTAATTTCGATTGTCTTGACAGGGTCTTTTAAGAATTTACCTGGTTGTCCATACCCCGCACAATGAACGACAAAATCTGCCGTGGGCAGGCTTTCGAGAAAAGCTCGGTCACTGAGATCACCACGCACAACGACAATGCCTCTAGAACAAAAATAGTTCATCCATAAGCGATCCGCCTCAGAATGAATGATGGCGTAGACGCGGCAAGGAATCTTTGACTGCAAAAGTGACATGAGAAAGTACTGCCCTAAAAGACCGGAAGCTCCCGTTACAATAATCGACTTACCGGCCAAAGGTTCAAGCGACACGGCTTTCAAAAGGTCTTGGCAATCGCCTTCAATTGTAGAGAAGTTCATAAAGATAGATCCCCTAAAACTGAAACAGATGGGGATTTACCAAAAAAGTTTTCTATTTTTTCTGAGAGGGCTTTGGCATCTAAACCCAAAGCCTCGTCATGAAAACTTCGATCGCCATAGGCCGTTAAGAAACGTCGGGGCACGGCCGCTTCACCGTAAGCGATGGGTTCACCGTCTAATGATTTCAAAATATCGGCCGTTAACGAGCCTTCGTAGAAAGGAGCTACCACAAAAATCTTTCGTGAGGCGCTGTGAACTCTTATCGCCTGTGAATCAAAAGGAGACAAGGTGGTATAGTAGAGAACCGAAAGATCTCGACCATGCGTTGCCTCAAGCACTCGATCAAGCATGGGACCTACAGCCACCACAAGACCTCGTCGACCTTTTTGAATGAGCGTAGCTTTGCCAAACTGAACGGGTTGAGACTGAGAGTTCACGGTCTCTGATAAACGATAGTAGGTCGAGGAATCGCTCGCATAGGAGCTCATGAATAAATGCGTAAATTCTTGAGAGGTACCCGGCACGACGATCTCAAAGTTTGGAATCGATTTTAAAAGAGAAATATCTGCAGGGCAGTGGTGCGTGCATCCAAGCGCTGCGTAATCATAAGAAGCACCCACCGATACAAAATTACCTCGAAGACCTTGATAACCAAAATCTATTTTTAGTTGCTCAAGAGCACGCTCGACAAGAAACGGAGCGATCGTATGGACAAATGGAATGAACCCCATTCGAGAAAAGCCTGCGGCAATGCCTACCATCGACTGCTCCAGTATGCCCATATTAAAAGTTCGGTCAGGGAATCGCTCAAAGGATTTTCTAAAGCCAAATACACCAATATCTCCGAGCAATACGACCGCCCGTGAATCGACCTCTTGTAAACGAAAGAGAGTCTCAACAAACGCTTTACGCATGGGAAAGCTCCTCAAGTAAGTGTTGAAGCTCGGTGGAGGACGGACTCTTGTGATGCCACTCAGGATTATTTTCTAAACTAGCACAGCCTCTTCCCTTGATCGTCTCCGCCACGATCACGCGAGGCAGATGAGACGAGCTCGGTCTCGCCAGCGCGGCCGCTAGCGCTTTAGCATCATGTCCACTGCAGTCACTGGCTTGCCAGCCGAACGCTTTAAACTTTTCGACCAGACTCCCAACATTCAGAGCTCGATCTCCCGAGTGGTTGTGGTCGACTACAAGTGTGAGATTACCCAGCTTACGGTGAGAAGCCATCAGGGCAGATTCCCAAACGGTTCCTTCGTTGGTCTCGCCATCGCCAATCAGACAATAAGTCGTGAAAGGACTTTGCTTAATTTGCTGCGCCCAGGCACAACCCACGGCCATAGGAAAACCATGGCCGAGAGAGCCCGTCGACGCTTCTACTCCAGGAACTTTACGCGCATCGGGATGCCCTCCAAGTCGCGACTCTTTGCTACAGAACGTACGTAACTCTTCAAGACCAAAAAAACCATGCGCTGCCAAAACAGCATAGAGAGCTAAACTCCCATGACCTTTACTAAGTATGAAAATATCTCGATCGCCGCAAGGTTTCTTCGGATCTACTCTTAAGACTTGTGAGTACAATACCCAGAGAATATCTAAGATCGAAAATGCACTGCCAATATGACCTTCTTTCGATTGAGCCGCTGTCTCGAGAATAAGTCGTTTTAAATGGAGAAGGCTTTCTAATGGTTTCCTACCTTCAGTCGAAGCATCCATGCCTCTCCAGATTAACACGCTCCATAGACTCTCAGCCCCGCGTCGATAAAACAAAAAAAGCAGAGACTTGATGCGCAGATCAACAACACGCTGCAGCATGCGTGAGTAGTTCTGCCGGATGCCGCAAAAAAAAGACCACACTCAGTGAGTGTGGTCCAGTGGCACCACCATCCGTCCATGGATGACCACTATTTTTTCAAAAGATTTACCAAGAGAACAGGCTCTGTAAGATGAAAATCATGTACCGCCAAGGGACCTGATATTTCTGTAACGCTCGCTCCTCCACGACCGACTGATGCAAATCTGGCTGAGCCAGTCGCTTCGACTGATTTCGTAATGGGCCCAGGAATGATCGGATTCACCAACCTAGGAAAAGTCGAAAACTGAACGCGAGTCGCCTTGTAATCGGAATCGCTGGCGATAACAATCTCTGGCGAAGATCTATCGACGTTCACCAAGTACCCACCCAAGGCAAGCACTTCTGACTTCTGTACGAATGAATCCTCACTAAACGTCACTAACGCCACCTCGAAAGCACCTCTCATCAAACCTTTTCGTATCGTTGGAGGAGGAATGAATGCATCGCCTCGCTGAATTTGACCGCGAAGCAATTGATAGACGATCAACTCAGGCTCTATAGCATTAAGAGCTTGAGCTCTAATATCTGCTACAGAAGGAGATTCCGCCTGCAAACCCGAAGGAACACCTTGACCGGTAGTCAAATACTGAATCGTTGACTGAAATAGGGAGCGGTCGCTCATGAAAAAGGTAGGAAATAGGCTGTCAGGCAGGGCATAAAAAAAGCCAAACTCTGGTGTCACAGCTCGAAAGGGATTCAGAAGCATATGACTGTTGACGTTCGCGAAGGCCCAAGGGAGTGGTGCGGGAATGGATGACGCCAGAAACACCGCTTTGGTCACACCAAAGTCTTTGAGACTTCGATCTTCTTGTTGCATTTGCTCTTCGGCGAGCTCCCACACGAGCGCTCCAAGACTATGGCCGAGAAGCATCGTCTTCGACCCAAGCTCGCGACGTTCACTGAGGGCCTCCATGACCTGAACAGCAATCGCTGCATAATCATCGAGCATTAAATTGCGAAATAGCGAGGGACTACCATCAAGGGACACCGGCATCGACTCAGGTGCGGGAATGAAACCGCTTGGAAAAGCGTCCAATGGAATTCCTGGCTTGGCTAATTCGCCTCGACCCGGCATATCAAACGCAATCACTCGACACACGTGATTACCCATAAACTGGGGAATGGCATACGATTGAACTTGAGATCCAGAAGCTTCATCGGCGCCAAACAAAGCTTGAGCCAAGGGCTTCCATGTGGCGGCGGTGTGGGCAAGCCCATGCAAAGCCACCACGGTGGAAGCATTCGCTCGAAGTTGACTTCGACGGCATGATGCAGAGTTTGATCGATAGTCAATCAGACCAATATCCACCATAGCTTTACCACTCGCTGTCAAAACACGAATGGGATTGAGTCGTTGTTCTTGCATAACATTAGCAACCGCAAGTCGGCTGACCAATGTCATGGCGCCCAGAATTACTCCGGACCATTGAATAATTTTCTTCATGAGATAATCCTTTCTTGTCAGGCGGCCAATGACGGTCTCAGCACGACCCTAAATTCACTATGCGTTATTCGGGAATCGCTGAAATTCGCTCCCCAATGAAAGGCACCTTAAAATATCTTTATAAGAAGTTCAATAGAAATATATTACATTTTCGTAACATTTAAGAATTTTTCGGTTCCATCGCCAATAGTATAATTACTGGACGGCGTCGGCACTCTTTCGCTCCTGAGATAACTGTCGACGGTTTCGCTCCCACTGGGAGGGAGCGAGATAATTTAGCGCTGTGCTCGCCACAATATTTTGCCAAGTAGGTCCGCCAATATCTGTGAGCGATACAGTGCGAAATGGATGGGAGCCTGCCCCGCTCATGACGCCCGACTCTTCAACAGGCAGCAGCTTTGAATTCCACGGGCAAACTTCTTGGCAAATATCACAGCCCGCAAGCCACCCATTCAGTGAAGGTGTTTGAGAATCAAAGTCTCCTTTGTGTTCGAGATTCCAATACGAAATGCATTTGCCGGCATCAAGAACATAGGGTGTCAGCGCTTGTGTAGGGCACGCGTCGATACAGCGACGGCATTTTCCACAGTAATCGTAGCTCAAGTCTTTAGCTTCAAATAGATCGGGAGATAAATCACAGAGTACCGTTCCCAAAAATACTTGGCTGCCGTAGTCACGCATCAACAAGAGCGAGTTCTTGCCTTGCCAACCCAAGCCCGCTTTCACCGCCCAAACCTTTTCTAGTAACGGCGCTGTATCTACGCAAATACGATAGCAAAAGTCTCCGACATAATTTTTCAAGTCGGCCATCACAGCCTCGAGCTTCTCCGTAAGAGTAGTATGATAATCAGAACCCCAGGCATAGGTTGATACTTTGATATCGCCGCGAGCCCAGCCACGAAAATAAGGCCAAGCAAATACTAAAATGGTTTTCGTCGCAGAAAAATAATGGCACGGATTCTCTCGCTCTAAACGACGTCGCTCAATATATCCGAGACCGGGCCCCTTACTCGCTTTTAGCCACTGGCGAAAGCGCTGAATATCGAGCTCAAGCAGTTCGGGTCGACACCAACCGGCCCCGACCCAGCCTTTTGTTTTCGCCCAACCTTCGATATCAAAGCGCATCATGCTCGGATGGGCTCCAAGTCTACAAGACCTGAAACAATTCGTCTTTTTCAAAACGAACCTTCTTCGCCCTCTGATTGGCATCGTTCGCCGATCGATACCCCAACGCACAGACCACGACAGATGCAAACGGACTTCCCTCCAAATTCAAAACCTTATCGTAGTTGGCAGCTTGAAAACCTTCCATAGGACAAGCGTCAATATGGAGAAGCGCGGCTGTTGTGAGCAGAGTACCAAGAGCAATATAGACCTGACGCGCTGTCCACGCGGCGACCACGGCGGGATCTTTTAGAGGCCCCTTGAATGAACCAAGAATCATTTCGTGATAGTCTTTCAATGAATCATAAGAAATATTTCTCTGGCGAGCTACTTCATCAATGAACTTTCGAATGTAAGCGTCGTCGATACTTTTTCTGTGACACAAAACCACGAGATGAGAGCAGTCTTCGATCTGCGATTGATTCCAAGACAGGGGTCGCAATTTCTTACGAAGATTGGCAGATTCAATATGAAGAAACTTCCACGGTTGTAATCCGTAGGATGAAGCCGAAAGTCGAAGCGACTCTTGCAGAATTTCCCAGTCTGACTGCGAAATCTTTTTGGTAGAATCAAATTGTTTTACAGCATAACGCCACTCGAGCGCCTTCTTTACAGCACCGGCATTCCCATCAAACTTAATCAAGTGATTCATTGATTGAACCTTTCATTAAGGATTATTCTGAAACGACATTAACAGCAGAGGAGACCTTATGGCCAACCAATCCAAATGTCCATTTTCAGGAATTTCGGGCGCCGCGACTACCATGTCAACGCAATCCAATCACAACTGGTGGCCTAAGCAGCTCAACCTCGGAATTCTGCATCAACACTCTGCAAGATCTAATCCCATGGGATCTGAATTTAACTACGCTAAAGAGTTTAAGAAATGCGATTACGCGAGCTTAAAACACGATCTTCATTCCTTGATGACAGCGTCACAAGACTGGTGGCCCGCCGATTGGGGTCACTACGGTGGTCTCTTCATTCGTATGGCCTGGCATAGCGCTGGCACCTATCGAACCTTTGACGGACGAGGGGGGGCGGGCACAGGCAGTCAGCGATTTGCGCCACTGAACAGCTGGCCGGACAACGGCAACCTCGATAAAGCCCGACGCCTGCTATGGCCGATCAAGCAGAAGTATGGCAATAAGATTTCGTGGGCCGACCTCATCATTTTAGCCGGCAATGTCGCTCTAGAATCCATGGGCTTTAAAACCTTCGGCTTTGGCGGAGGGCGCGAAGATATTTGGGAACCAGAACAAGATATATACTGGGGCTCCGAAACAGAATGGTTGGGCGACAAGCGTTATAGCGGCGACCGGCAGTTAGCCAATCCACTCGCCGCCGTGCAGATGGGATTGATCTACGTCAACCCGGAAGGACCCAATGGTAATCCTGATCCCGTCGCGTCGGGTCGAGACGTACGAGAAACTTTTGCTCGAATGGCCATGAATGATGAAGAAACGGTGGCCTTGATTGCCGGCGGACATACGTTTGGTAAAGCTCATGGAGCGGGCGATCCGAAATTAGTTGGCCCCGAGCCCGAAGGGGCACCCGTCGAAGAGATGGGCTTAGGCTGGAAGAACCAATTCGGCAGTGGCAAAGGCGTACATACCACCACCAGCGGAATTGAAGGCGCCTGGAAGCCCAATCCTACAAAATGGGACAATGGCTATTTCGAAATGCTTTTCAAGTACGAGTGGGAACTTGTCAAGAGCCCTGCCGGAGCGAATCAATGGCTAGCAAGGGAAGTTGAAGCCAAAGATATGATTCCAGACGCTCATGATCCGTCAAAAAAACATCGCCCCATGATGACCACGGCAGATATGTCTTTGCGATTCGACCCCATTTATGAGCCCATTTCTCGTAAGTTTCTAAAAGATCCTGACGCCTTTGCCCAAGCTTTTGCTCGCGCATGGTTTAAGTTGACCCATCGAGATATGGGGCCACGCACGCGCTATCTGGGCCCGGAAGTGCCGGAAGAAGAATTGATATGGCAAGATCCTGTACCTAAGGTGAATCACGAATTAATTAACGATTCCGATATCGCGATTCTAAAGAAACAGTTGTTAGATTCTGGCTTGTCGATTTCACAGCTCGTCAAAACGGCATGGGCATCAGCGGCAAGCTTTCGAGGTTCTGATAAGCGCGGTGGAGCCAACGGAGCTCGCATTCGTTTGACACCTCAGAAAAATTGGGAAGTCAACGAGCCTGAAGAACTGTCAAAGGTGCTGGCGAAATTGCAAGTCGTCCGCGATGAGTTTCAAACGTCGTCAAAGAAGAAAGTTTCTTTCGCAGATATAATTGTTTTGGGCGGCGTCGCCGCTGTTGAAGCCGCTATCAAAAAAGCGGGCATGGCTATAGACGTACCCTTTGTAGCGGGACGAACCGATGCGACTCAAGAGCAAACCGATATCGAATCTTTTGCAGTCATGGAGCCCGCCGCAGACGGTTTTCGAAATTATGCCAGAGCGGGTCTGGCGTCACAGGCCGCCGAGTTTTTAATCGATCGTGCCCAGCTGTTGACTCTTAGTGCACCAGAGATGACAGTTCTCGTGGGCGGCTTACGAGTTCTCAATGCAAATTTTGGAGCGATGAAGCAAGGCGTTCTAACATCCACGCCAGAAGTTTTGACTCATGATTTTTTTGTGAACTTAACGGATATGGCCACTGAATGGAAATCTGCTGGCACCGATGGTGATTATATCGGCAGCGATCGAAAGACAGGCAAAGCCAAATGGACGGCCACACGAACCGACTTAATCTTTGGATCAAACTCGCAACTTCGCGCCATCGCTGAGGTCTATGCACAAGATGACTCGAAAGAGAAATTTGTGCGAGACTTCGTTAGTGCATGGACCAAGGTGATGAACCTTGATCGATTTGACGTTGAGATTTTTAGTCGAGACAATACATAATTGAGAACTCTCGGCTCCCAAACTTTCACGTTCACGCACCAAGTCACCCGCATACGCCTGTCACCCCTTAATCAGACGACAGCAACATCAAAAACTGAGCAGAGAGAACCTAAAAATGCTCCTGCAGCATTGCACGCAGACTAAGCGCGGCGATTCGTGTCGATGGTCCGTAGTACCGGATGATACGGAGTGCGGACTCGTAGTCTGACTTCTGACTGCTGCGAAGACTAAGGAGGGCTTTGTTTGCGCGGTCAGCATACTCCCTCAGCAGCTCGGGGATCTTTTGCCGTTCGGTCAGGATAAACTGTCGACGAGGTTGGCTGCCCAAAACAAAGTTGGTGTCCAAGGTGATCTCCTCGGCGTTGGCGTTGGCACTTAAAGCTGCGCTCAACGAAGCCCACTCAGCCACGTAGGCTCGCCGTTCTGAAATAAAAACAGCTATGTCGACCAAGGCCCTTTCTTTGACAGAATCTGCCTTGGCCAAAGCTAGCAACTCCCTCTGCATCCGATGGCTCGTGCCATCCTTCAAATCCTTGAGATGAGTGGCTTCATGGTCGAAAACATAGCGATTCATCCACGGACTCACGAGCATGGCTAAGTCAACAATCTCAGATGGGCCTAAGAGCTGGTTTAGGGCGTGAAGCAGCTGACTGTGATTTCCATCCAGCAAGCCTCCAAAATTTGATGGATGACTCGAGAAGATAACGGGGACGCGGCTATCTAATAAACGTTGGATTTTCTCACGCAGAAGAGGATCCTGCAAAAAAAGAAAGGGTAGATCTGATCGTTTAAAAGGCAAAGCGCGTACCAGCAGATAGGGCCCCAAGTTTTCAGTCGTTACGCCAGAAAAACTCCCGAAGTGTAAAACATCGCCTCGACCTCCGGCGGCTAGAAATTTTGTGATTCCGGAATAAGACAGCTTTCGGTTCTCATTCTGCCAGTGGCGCTCTGGAGCGGTTTGAGTCAATAACAGAGCGCAAGACGCGACCTCCATCCAAAAATTTTCTGGAACAAAATCCGTCACTCGAGACCAGCGTATTTCAGCGCTCGAAGGAGATACGAGCTGAAACTGCGTCGAAGCTCTTGGCTCCGTTGCATCCAATACAGCCGCCAGGCGGATCGAACACACGACCATGATCCAGACACGAACATTGGAATGGTAGGTGAACATTGTCCCCGTCTATACCATGACAGGGTTAGAACGGCCAGAGCCCGGAATGGACCCGCTGACAAATGGTGGACGCTGTAGGGATCGAACCTACGACCCTCGCCTTGTAAGGGCGATGCTCTACCAGCTGAGCTAAGCGTCCCAAATGGTAACCTAAGGCCTAGCAAAAGTTTCCTTAGTCGGTCATTGAAAAATTCTTAGTCATTCGCAAAGCTCACGTTATATGTCCTTCGACGAACGATTTCCTAAACGTTACGACCCTAAGACCACAGAAAGCCGATGGCAAGCTCATTGGGCGAATACCCAAATGTACCGTTATGATGCCAATTCAACGGCACCGACCTTCTCCATCGATACGCCTCCGCCCACCATTTCAGGTCGTCTGCATATAGGCCATGTCTTTAGCTATACCCATACAGAGATCATCAGCCGTTACCGCCGCATGCAGGGTTTCAATGTCTACTATCCGTTCGGTTACGACGATAACGGCTTGCCCACCGAACTCTTGGCCGAAAAAGAGAGCGGCCTTCGAGCTCACCAGACCGATCGACGAGCGTTTCGTGAACTTTGTCTTACGACCGGCAAAAAATACTCGAGTCTCTATGCGTCGCTCTGGAAACGCTTAGGATTTTCGTGTGATTTTGAAACGTCCTACTCCACGATTTCTCTAGAAAGTCAGCGCATTTCGCAGTGGTCGTTCGTCGATCTTTATAACAAGGGTCATATCGAACGCCGACGAGAACCTGCGCTCTGGTGTACTAAATGTGTGACCTCGTTCGCTCAGGCCGAAATTGAAGACCAGCCCATGAGTGGCTCTTACGTTCATATTTCTTTCACGGTACCTGGGCAAAACCCCCTCGTCATCGCCACCACACGGCCCGAAATGCTATCGGCTTGTGTGGCGATTTTTGCACATCCTGACGACGAGCGCTATCAGGCTTATTTCGGAAAAAAGGCCATCGTTCCTCTAAGCGGTCAGGAGGTTCCCATTTTGCCTGATGATAAGGCGCTCGCTTCTAAGGGTACAGGCTCGGTGATGTGCTGCACATTTGGAGATGCCACCGATATTTACTGGTGGCGAAAGCATCAGCTTCCGCTACGAGAGATTCTCTCCAAGACCGGTAAAATGCTTGAGCTTGCCGGCCCGCTGGCGGGGCTCTCCCTCAAAGAGGCAAAAATCAAAATTGTTGAACTATTGAACGATAAGCAGCTTGTGGTGAAGAAAGTCGATATTGCCGCTGAGGACCGCGCCGTCAATACTCATGAGCGCTGTGGAACACCTGTGGAATTTATTTTGCAGCCCCAGTGGTTCATCAAACTCTGTGATAAAAAAGAAGCCCTCATTGCCGCCGGCCGCAAGGTGACGTGGCATCCTGAATTCATGCGGTACCGCTATGAAAACTGGGTCGAAAATTTAAGTTGGGACTGGGCGATATCTCGTCAACGAGCCTTCGGTGTACCCATTCCTGCCTGGATTTCATCGGTGGGTAATCACGTCTGTATCGCAGACCCCGCACAGCTCCCTCTCGACCCCACCGAAACCAAACCAAGCGTGGCTTGTCCCGAAGGAGAATGGGTGGCTGATAGCGATGTCATGGACACGTGGGCCACCAGCTCCGTGACGCCGCTCATTAATGCAGCCCATGGCTCACCTGACGAACGAAAGAATTTTCTTCCTATGTCGATGCGTCCCCAAGCTCACGATATTATTCGGACCTGGGCATTTTATACTATCGCCAAATCAAGCCTCCACTTTTCAGATATTCCGTGGAAAGAAATCGTTGTCTCTGGTCACGTCAAAAAACCTTCTGCCCCCGAAGTTTCAGGATCCAAACTTCAGGGCCAAGACTTTGTGAAGAAAACAAAAATCTCTAAGTCGAAAGATGGCGATACCTTCGCCCCTGAAAAAATCATGGAACGTCATTCGTCCGATGCGATTCGACTGTGGTCTGCCGGCGCTAGCCTTGGAACGGACATACTCTTTGACGAAGGTGGCATGGCAGATGCCGATAAGTTTTTAAACAAACTATGGAATGCGTCTCGCTTTGCTCTGATGCAGCTTGAGGGATTCACCCCATCGGCGAATCACAAAACAGTTCATGGAGAGGACCATTGGATTCGAGGTCGCCTCAAAGAAACGCTCGCCCACTATGTAAAATCGATGAACGCCTATGAAACTCATTTGGCCAAAATTGAGCTCGATAAGTTTTTTTGGCTGCAACTTTGCGACAACTATATTGAGTTTGTAAAATGTCGCCTACAGTCGTCTGATGCGGAGGGGGCCTTGGGGTCGAAGCAAACCGTCTACGATATCGTGCTGACGATATTGAAACTCTACGCACCCTTCGCCCCCCATATCAGCGAAGAAATTTATCAGAACGCTTTCAGAGAATTTGAGAAAGCGGAGAGTTTACATCAGCTAAAGCTGCCCGAGTTGTGCTCCCTCAGCGACGCCGAAACGTCTGCACTTCGTGCTTCAGATTTTTGGCTCTCGGCCATCGCAGCCATTCGATTGGGCAAGTCAAAACGTCATCTAGGATTTAAAGTCCCCGCGAAGTCTCTTTATGTGCAGTCGAGCGAACAAGGCCTTCAAGAACTTAAAGAGTTTTTACCCGTTCTTCAAAATTTCTCGTCGGCCAAGTCGGTAATAGCGGGTGTCGATGTCTTGCAGAACCGCGAGTTGTGGGAAACCAACCGAGCGGACCTCGCGTTATCTCTCGAGATTGAAGTGGTCGACGCGACTTAGTGTTTAACGGAGTGATTAAGTAGTATTTAGAATATTTAGCGGAGTGAACAAGAGTCATAAGGGCACTACTAGCGCCTCATCCGTCTCTAATTTTTATGCGGGCATCGCTTCAAATGCGGCGACCTTCGAGGTCTCTTTTCGTCGATACCCTTTTCAAGGCAACTATCCGGTGCTGGGCCCTTTCTAAATAAGGTTGGGCATTATGGATGAGCTCTAGTTGACTAGTTGACTAATTCGCTTTACCCTGAGTCATGATCAAGATTCCCATTAGTGATGCCAAAACTCACCTGCTGAAGCTAATCCGCGATGTGATGGCCGGGCAGAGCTTTGCCATCACAAAAGGTGGGCGAATTGTTGCTAAGGTGGTATCTCCAGATACCGGGCCTAAATTGAAACGAATCGGTTTCGCCCAGGTAAGTATTTCAGATGACATTTCTCCTATACCTGGGGACTGGTCTTATGATTCCAATCACTTTGTAGAATCTTTAAAACCAAAACGAAAAGGCAAGAAGACTCGGACACGCTCGTGAAACTGCTGCTCGATACCCATATCTTGGTAAGAGCCTCATCAAACGCTTTAGACGTCAAACGAGTCAAACTCATTGAAGATGAAAATAACGAATGTCTATTCTCAGATATTTCGTTGTGGGAGATCTCAAAGCTGTTTGAGTTAAAGCGAATTGTGCTTGTCGACTCGCTCTTCGATTATCTTCAGAAAATATGTAACCATGCAGGTTATCGACGAGTCGGCCTGGAACCAGCTATTCTTTCGCGAGCCACTGATCTATCGAAGTCCATGCACAAAGATCCAGCGGATCAGATTATCGCATCAACCGCTTTGGTGATGGGCGCCACACTGCTAACCGACGACAACCAGCTCAAAAAGGTGAAATCGCTTCTCTCGGCGTAAAGATCAACGCCATCAATAATATTATTTAAAAAAAATAGGAATCCTTGCTGCATTCCAGGCCAACTCATGGGTAAACTCAAAGGCCTGAATTAAACCCTGTTTCTCCAGATCACTAAGCTCTCTCTTGCGACAACAAGACCGCTTTTTTTAACTGGTCGTAAGCAGAATTTAAATTGCGAAGCCGCTGAATCCAGCGGATATCCTTATCTATCTGTCGATCTTTGTGGCTTTAACTGAGTCACTTACGCCTGAAATCGGCTTTGAAAACCTGAGGTGGTATGTTAGCAGAGGGTCTCATTCATGAAACTAATTCTCACTCTTTTTATTATGATGCTCGTTGGCGTTGCTGCGCGAGGGAGCTCTTCGGATATATTGCCGAAGAAAAATATAATTCTTCCCAAGAAGATCCTTCAACAAAAAGGGCTGCGAGGCTCTTCGAGCTGTGACTATATTTTGAGCCATCTGCATCAACTCGATTCGCGCTCATTTGGCGTTGAAGCTTTTTGGCGAGATCTCGGATATTCCCCGCCCCTCGAGTGGTGAGAATTTGATTCGCAACTACATTGTAGCTCGGGCTCGCCAGGTTTGGGTTGGCTATTCAGGTTTTGAGATTCTTCAGGATGCCATTGGTAATCTTCTTGTGAGAATTCCTGGTACGGGGCAGTTTGAAAATTCTGAAGACTCGATTGGTCTTCAGGGACATCTCGATATGGTTACGAAAGTGCATGATTCGGTGACCAATTTGACGAAGCACTTCGAAGCGGGAATACCCTTCGAACTCAGAGATGGAAAAATTCAAAGTGCAGGTAATGTCTCTACCCTGGGAGCCGATAACGGTCTCGCTCTAATGACAATGCTTCGCTATATCGTGGATCGAACGATCGAGCATCCACCTCAAGAATTAATTTTTACTGTCCGCGAAGAAACTGATTTCGCTGGAGTTCTGAATTTTGACTTGCCATTAAAATCGAGTGTCATTCTGAATTTAGATTTTGACAAAACGGGTGAAGTTTGTGCGGGTTGTGCTGGAGGAGTGCTCTTTAATCTAGAGCAAACGCAAACGGCTGAAAAAATTCCCGATAGTGTCAAGATCTATGAGATGACCTTGACGGGTCTGCGAGGCGGGCATTCAGGTATTGATATTCATAGGCCACGTCTTCACGCGAACGAAGTCGGCGCGCGTCTCTTGCATGATACGTCTCTCGATGTCGGCCTTATTTCTTTTGAGTCAGGAAAGAGTAAGGGCGAGATTCCTGATTCGTTTACTTTGCGATTCGCTGTGAGTAAGCAGATGGCCGGCGAGATCGAACGTCGGGCTCGTACGAAATTGGTGGAGTTAGTGGGCGGCGCGGCAGACGAGGATTTAACCCAAATCGTGCTTCGCGTTCAGGAGCTTGACCGCAGTTCAGCTCAACAAATGATTTCCATGGAGGATTCAAGGAAAATTCTTCAAACCATCATTCGGTTTCCTAAGGGCATTTTACGTCGACTGCCCCAGACTGGCTTGCCCAACGATATTTTGGTGTCAATTAATCTGGGTATTTTAATGGTTAATACGACTCATGGCTTACAGATGACTCAGATCTTCCTCCGTGGACACGACCTTGCGGCGATGAAGGAGGGGGTGGCGGCAATTCGAGCGCATCATTTTAACTTTGACTATACAGAGCTTGGTGCAGCCGAGCCCTGGGTAGCGAAGGACGATACCTTGACGGCTGTGGTTCAGCAGGTTGCTCTCGCTCACTTTGGCGAGAGATGGAGAATGACTCAGATTCATGGGGGTCTTGAAACGCGTATTTTTGCCTTAAAGTTCTCTGGGGCAATGCACAAGTCACTGGCGCCTGCAGCACTGTATGATACTCACTCTGTCAGTGAAGCCTTGATCTGCAGTCGTTTTCTCGTTTTCTTCCCTTCCTGGATCGCCTGCTCGTAGAGTTGGGAAATGAGCGATCGACGGCTCCGTGAGGGGGCACCTCATCTTTTGTGGCGTTCCGCTCGAGGGCTTCTGGCCTTCGTTATCAGCGACCACCACGCAGCGGTAATCATGTATCGCTTGGGCAATGCCCAACATAATGTCATCCCCCCTCGGAACTGCAAGCCGACGTCGCAGACAGCTTATCTGGCTTCTCATCTGGCATAGATAGGCCCCATCTGATAGGAAAGCGTCGTGCAATACGCGCTTCTCACCGATCTCTACGAAATCACGATGGCAAAATCCTACTTTGATGCAGGCATCGCTTCAAATACGGCGACCTTCGAGGTCTCTTTTCGTCGATGCCCTTTTCAAGGCGAGTATGCGGTACTCTCAGGGCACGATGCTGTTCGAGACATTCTCGAGAATTTTAAGTTCGACAATGAGGCCATCGATTATCTTAAGTGTTTGAGCCAATTTGAACAGACCTCCGACGATTTTTTTAAGCACCTTCAGTCACTGCGATTTGACGATATCGAAGTGCGGGCCCTGCCTGAAGGGGCCTTGGCTTTTGCTCGCGTTCCGCTCTTTGAAATCCTCGGACCCCTCCTAAAAGTACAGCTGCTTGAGAGCGCGCTTTTGAATGCCATTAATTTTTCAACTCTCGTCGCCACCTACGCTAGACGCCTCCATCAAGTGGCTGAGGGCCGCCACCTCATGGAATTTGGCCTTCGCCGCGCGCAAGGCCCAAACGGCGCGCTCACGGCCAGTCGTGCTAGTTATTTGGGAGGTGTAACGGCCACCTCGAATGTTTTGGCGGGTAAAACTTGGTCCATTCCCGTAGTGGGCACCATGGCCCATTCCTTCATTCAAAGCTTTAGCCTTGAGTCTTCGGGCGCGGGAACGAGCACCCCCCATCCTGGTGAGCTTGCAGCGTTTTTGAGATTTGCCCAATCGTTTCCCAAAAACTGCGTCTTGCTCGTCGATACCTACGACACCTTATTGTCTGGCATTCCAAATGCCATCACGACCTTTCGTTGGCTGAAAACGCAAGGCTATGAGCCGAAGGGCGTCCGACTTGATTCAGGCGATCTTGTGTTTTTGTCGCGCGAAGCTCGTAGGTCTTTAGATGCGGCAGGCTTTAACGACGCCAAGATTTACGCCTCCAATGAACTGGATGAAGGCGTTATCGCATCGCTTCAAAAGCAAGGTGCAGCCATTGATGTTTACGCTGTGGGCACAAAACTTGTGACCGCTGCCGAAGATCCTGCCTTAGGGGGTGTTTATAAACTAGTCGAACTCGACGGAAAGCCGCGTATGAAGATTTCGAATCAAACAGAAAAGCTGACCCTGCCAGGACGAAAAAATGCTTACCGATTTTTTGGTAGAAACGACGAGGCGCTTTTGGATTTTATAACGCTCTTTGAGGAAGCTCCTCCTGGAGGCAATTCTGAAATCATGGCGCTCCATCCGCTTGAGCCTTACAAACGAGTTCTTATTAAACCGCAGCGCTGCGAGCCTCTAATGAAACCCCTTTGGATGTCGGGACGTTGGCTGGAGACTCGATCTTTAGCCCAACGAAGAGCCGATAGCTTAGAGTCGATGAAATCTCTGCGAGACGATATTAAGCGACGAGAGAATCCCAGCCCCTATAAAGTCTCACTCTCCAAAGCTATGAAAGAGCAGTTCAGTGTCATGATGGCGCAAGAAATGCCCGTGAAGTCTCTAAGCTAGGGAGTGTTTACTTGTATGCAACGCACGGAGAGTCGCTACGTTAAACTCCAAGGAATTGGGGCCCATTGAGGAGCTGCGACTGGCAGGCGGCTACTGTTATGAAAGTCCTCGCAGCGCAATTATAATTACTTTTGTTGTTCTGCAATGGCTTTCCACAAGGGGCATCTAAACTTATCTTCATGACGCACTCTGCCCCAGCGAAGCAATTCATTGTAATCACACAGTTTGACGCGATGGATCAAATCTTTTTTGTTAAGAAGCCGCCGACGCATCCGAAAACTTACAGTGATGTGGTGTGAAAGCCCAAAAGGAGACCGAATAAAACAGGAGGCCTATCGTTTGTGTTATGAAAATTAACTCAAACATCTTAAGCCTGAGCGCATTGCGCGCGTTGTCGAACACAACGAAGGCGCTCGCGCGCTCGATGGAGCGCCTGGCCTCGGGTAAGCGCGTAAACTTTGCGCGCGATGATGCCGCATCTCTTGCCATCGGTAGCGGCCTTGAAGCGCAGCGCCGTGGTATTCTTCAAAGCATTAGAAATGTTAATGACGCCTATGGTTCGATCACGACAGCCGATAGTGCTATGACTGCTCAGAGTGAACTTTTATTGCGAATGCGTGACATCGCCCTCATGGCTTCGAATGGAACTCTTTCCAATAAAGAGCGAGACTATCTCCATAGCGAGTTTCAGTCTTTGATTCATGAGGTCGATCGCATTGCCCATCATTCGGAAATTAACAACGTGTCGTTACTGGATGGCAGCTTCAAAGATATCTCTATCCGACTTGGCATGAGGCGAGAAGACTCGTTCTCATTTGGACTATCCGCCACCAGAATTTCTGATTTATTCTCGGTAACAAGCGCATCCATTGTAGGCACGGGAACGTTCCAATCTCGATCGACCTATCCTTCTGACGCCAGCCCAGAATTTGTACAGATTGTCGATTTGAATAAGGACGGCAACCTTGATCTTGTATCCTCAAGCGCCAATCGTGATACCATGAGTATCTCTCTAGGAAACGGAGATGGAACGTTTCAGAGTCGTAAAACCGTCCTAGCCGCCTTGCCTGCGACGTCGACAATTCGCTTATTTTCCTCGGGAGATCTGAATAAGGACGGCAACCTTGATCTTGTCGTTTCAGATTACGACAACGGAACTGTCAATCTCTTGTTTGGAAACGGAGATGGAACATTTCTACCAGTACAAACACTTGGAGTCGCCGCTGGCTACTATGCAACCAAGACGGCCGACTTAAACAAGGACGGAAATCTTGATATTATCACCAGTGAACTTGGTGGACTGTTTAGTGTCTTTTTAGGGAATGGAGACGGAAGCTTTCAGAATCGAGTCACAGTGTCAGGAGGCGCATCATCTTACTCATTACAAGTTGAAGACCTCAACAACGATGGAAACCTTGACCTTATTACATCGAATGTCGCCTCCCGTACGGTAAGCTATGTTCTTGGCAACGGCGATGGAACGTTTCAGAGTGTCAGAACCATTCCTGCAGATACTGATTCTTATGGTTTGACAATCGCTGATTTCAATAGTGATGGAGCCCTCGATATTGTTACAGCTTCAAATTCTCGAGGAACGCTGAGTCTGTCATTAGGGAATGGGAACGGAACCTTTCAAGCGCGTGTGACATTTGTATCGTCAGGAGGGCCCTTCATGCCCGCTGCCGCAGATTTAAATGGGGATGGCAACATGGATCTCTTAAGCCCCGATTCATCCGACGATACAATCAGTATATTTCTTGGTAATGGAGACGGAACCTTTCAAAGTCGAATCACAGAATCCACTGGGGATGGGCCCCAAACGATAGCTATGGGTGACTTAAACAAAGACGGAGTGATCGACCTCGCCGTGACCGATCGCTCAGGAGGAACGATCAGCGTCTTTCTTGCAGAAACTGCCATTGCCCATGAAGCTCAGTCATATCCTTCCGTCGAAACACAGATTGACGCTGAAAATGCTCTAAGCAGTATCGACCAAGCTCTCGCTCTGCTCTACACGTACCGCGCCGATTTGGGCGCTCTTCAGAATCGAATAGGCTACGCTGAGGCCTCCCTACTCATTACCTACCAGAATATTTCTCAAGCCCATTCAGAAATTATCGAAGCAGATTACTCGGTTGAAATTGCAGAATGGACCCGTTTGCATCTTCTAGAAAAAATAGGTCTTTCTGTATCTGTTCACGCCAATACTCATTGGAATTTAGTGATGAACTTGATGAGAGCTATCTAAAAAGAGCCGAAGCGACTACTTGTCCGGCTTAAAAGCTAAAGTATGAACGAGCTGTTTTTAGTGGCAGGCCTTCCATCATCAACGCTGAGAGTTGCTCGAGACTTTTGACTTCAAAGAAAAAGGTTGTTGCGGATGAGAACGTCGAAAGCGGTCTCTCTCTTCAAAGCGTTTACTTGTATGCCAGCACGGACAATCGCGCTGGCATACAAGTAAACGCTTGCCTCAGGTAACTCGGAATCCCTCGGACATCAGAAGCTTGCTCCGCTTCGGCTAGGAAGGTGTTCTAAGGCTCGGCCACCACTTCATAGAGAACGTTCTTTTCAGGCGCATGCAGTCAAGACCGAGCCAGAATTCCTTGCTCCTGAGATCTGCTCGCTACCAGAATCTACGAACTGCCGGAGCTCCCCCCCCTGGGCCCCATCGTCGTGCAAATGACGATTTTCTTGAACCGCCCCTTGAATTCGCTAGATTGAAGGCATGGACGATTCACAAGGCCTCGCTCAAGAAGCATCCTCAGAACCAAGTGCCCCTTCCGTAAGCTTTCCTCGAATGGAGGAGCAGATTCTTTCTCGCTGGAAGGAGCGAGACCTCTTTAAGAAAACGTATCAGCCGCAAAAACCCCGCTATAGTTTTTACGATGGTCCCCCGTTTGCGACGGGCCTTCCTCACTATGGCCATTTATTGGCCAGCACCTTGAAAGATATTGTTCCTCGCTACTGGACCATGAAAGGCTTTCATATTGAGCGTCGCTGGGGTTGGGACTGCCACGGTCTTCCTATCGAGCAAGAAATCGATAAAAAGTTTCACTTTAAATCGACAGAAGATATCGAAGCCTTTGGCGTCGCTAAGTACAATCAAGAGTGTCGTGATATCGTCACTCGCCATGTCGATGACTGGCGTAAGGTGATCGATCGACTTGGGCGCTGGGTCGATTTTGACAATGACTATAAGACCATGGACCTAAACTTCATGGAGTCGGTGTGGTGGGTCATCGGAGAACTTTGGAAAAAGGGCCTCATCTATCGCGGCTATAAAGTGATGCCATTTTCGACGGCCCTCGGCACGCCACTTTCCAATTTTGAGGCGAGTTCGAACTACCAAGATGTGCAAGATCCCGCTATCACGGTAACGTTTCCACTGAAGAAAGATCCTTCTCGAGTTCTTCTTGCTTGGACGACCACCCCATGGACCTTGCCTAGTAATTTAGCTCTCATGGTTCACGACGATATCGACTATGTCGACCTTCGCAGTGACAATGGCACCATCTACGTTCTAGCCAAAGATCTCGTCTCGTCGGTTTTCAAAAAGGAAAGTGTTGAAATTCTAAAAACCTATAAGGGCAAAGACTTAGTGGGCTTGGCTTATGAACCACTCTTTTCTTATTATGCCCATTTGGGCGAACCTCAGTTCACCATTTTACCAAGTGCGCATGTCACAGCAGAATCAGGGACCGGCATCGTGCACTCTGCTCCGGCGCATGGAGAAGACGATTATATCGCCTGCCTGAAAGCGGGAATCAAAGCGACCAGCGCGGTTGATGCGCACGGCCGATTCGTTTCGCCTATCGAAGATTACAAGGGCCTTTACGTTAAGGAGGCCGACAAAATTATTATCGCCGACCTAAAAAAGAAAGGTCGACTTTTTAAGCAAGATACCCTGCAACATGCCTACCCTTTTTGTCCACGAACGGATACGCCGTTGATCAATCGCATGGTTGGCTCTTGGTTCGTAAAGGTAGAGACCATTAAAGAACGCCTCATTGCAAACAATCGTAATCATACTCACTGGGTGCCTGAACACTTACGTGAGGGACGATTTGGGAGATGGCTCGAAGGCGCTCGCGACTGGGCTATTTCTCGTAATCGTTATTGGGGCAATCCATTACCCATTTTTGAAAGCTTCGAAGACCCAGAAGATAGTCGCGACTATCTATGCTTCGCTTCAGTCAATGAACTGAGCGCCATCACAGGTCGCCAGTTTACAGATATTCATCGTGAGTTTTTGGATGACATCACGTTCGAGAAAAATGGCAAACGCTATCGCCGAGTTCCTGAAGTTTTAGACTGCTGGTTCGAAAGTGGCTCTATGCCCTATGCCCAGGTGCATTATCCCTTCGAAAACAAAAGCGTCTTTGAAGCAAGTTTTCCAGCAGAGTTTATCGGAGAGGGCCTCGATCAAACGCGGGGTTGGTTCTATACACTGTCGGTCTTGGGGACGATTCTTTTTGACAGACCGCCCTTCAAAAATGTCATCGTCAACGGGCTCATTCTTGCTTCCGATGGAAAAAAGATGAGCAAGCGCCTTAAAAATTATCCAGACCCGATGGATGTCATGCACAGCCACGGCGCCGATGCTTTACGACTTTATTTAATTAATTCGCCTGTGATTCGAGGCGAAGAGCTTCGTTTTTCTGAAGCGGGCGTGCGCGATATCGTACGTCGGGTTATTTTGAAGTGGTGGAATGCCTTCACGTTTTACAAAAGTTACGCCGATATCGATGGCTTTAAGCCAGCCTCTGACCTTTCGAATCTTCAGACATTATCTGACAATATTTTAGATCAGTGGATTCTCTCTCGTTTACAAACCCTGCTCACCAATATTGAAAAAGAGATGGCCTCCTACCATTTGTACAATGTGGTACCGGAGCTGCTTCTTTTTATTGAAGAACTCACCAATACGTATATACGACTCAATCGCCATCGATTTTGGAGCGAAGGGGCCAATGCCGATAAAGACGCTGCCTTCAGTACCTTGCATTTAGTGCTCATTTCACTCTCTAAGGCGATGGCTCCGTTTACGCCGTTTCTATCGGATTACCTGTATTTGGAGTTAACTCAAAACAAGGCCTTAGAATCTGTTCATTTAGAGCCGTATCCCGTGGCTACTCCTGAGATGGTACGACCCGCTCTCGAGCGAGGGGTCGCTCTCATGGAAGAAGTCATTGAGTTATCTAGAAATCTGCGTGATCAAATAAAGACCAAAGTGAAAGTGCCTTTAAAAGAATTGGTAATCGCGCATCGGGATTTAAACCTTCTCAGCGATTTGAAACCGGTAGAGTCTTATTTAAAATCAGAGCTTAATATTCGCCACATCACGTATCGAAACGACGAGACCGCCTTTGTGACATTACAGGCCAAGCCTAATGGCCCCGTTCTCGGCCCGAAAGCTGGGGCAAAAATGCTGGCCCTTACAAAGCGTATCGCGGCTCTGACCTATGAAGAGATTAGGCTCTTAGAGAGCGGTCAAACCTTAGAACTAGAGGGCGTTACCATCGACTCAGGCGATATTCGTTTCGTTCGTCTGAATGTGCCTGGGCCCTATCCCGTCATATCGAGCCAAAAAGTGATTGTGGCGATTGATCCCTCCATCGACCGCGATCAAGAACTTGAGGGCTTAGCGCGAGAGGTCGTCAATCGCATTCAGAAGCATCGAAAAGATTCTAATTTAAAACTAGATGACCGAATTCGTCTGACCCTCGCTACCAAAGGACCTCATCAGAGTGATCTAGCCGAAGCCATTCATGCATTTAAATCTTATATTTCAGAACAGACTCTCGCCGCTGAACTACAATTGAGCGGTTTGTTTGATGGCACAAGCTACCCCATTGAAGACAGCGACCTGATTGTGTCGGTTGAGCCCTTACCTCGCTGAAATCGACCCCTGGGACTCCGAAAGCCTCAGGTGTCGATGATATCACTTTTTCGCTGATACCCCTCGTGTGCGTTGAGGGCTTATAGACCGAAACTACAAGCCCAGCGCCCTTAGATAGGTCTAGGCTAGGGATTTGCCCAGATCGGCGTCAACCCATTTCTCTAGGTCCGGCAAGAAATACCCTCCTTGCTTGGCCCCCTTCGCTACGGAGGATGCCCGCAAAATAGACTTTGGAGCCTCTTTCTGCTGAGGTAAAACAATGCTTAACGCTATGAATACGACGACCGCCTCGTGCGATACCACTACCGCGCCGCTCACTGAGCTACAGGCACCGAGCGCTTCCTTATCCACCTTTTCGATTAAGCGCTACTGGGAGCAACAGGATTCTCGCTTTCAGAATCACCTCGATTATATGAACCCCCAACTTCCCAAAGTTCTTAAAACTCTGGGCTTTGATCGGCGCTATGTGCGCGGCGAAGGCGCCTATCTTTGGGACGCTGAGGGCAATCGCTATCTCGATTTTTTATCCGGTTACGGTGTTTTTAATTTAGGCCGCTATCATCCGGTAATTGTACAAACGATGAAAGACATGCTCGACATCAAAGATGCCAATCTCGTGCAATTTGACTGTCCTCATCTCTTAGGGGAACTCGCCAAGGCTCTTATACAAAGAGTGCCGCATTTGGAGCGAGTCTACTTTACGAGTTCTGGCGCTGAGTCGGTCGAAGGAGCTTTTAAATTTGCACGCGCTCATACCAAACGCGACAAAGTTCTCACGCTAAAAAAAGGTTTTCATGGTCTTACTCTTGGCGCGTTGTCGGCCAACGGAAATCAAGAGTTCTTAGAAGGCTTCGGCACCTTGTTACCCGCAACCGCTGTTGCAGCCAACGACCTCGAGTCTCTAGAGCGCGAGCTAAAGACAAAAAACTATGCTGCCTTTATTTTCGAACCAATACAGGGCAAAGGCGTTTTTATTCATGAACCGGGCTATCTCAAAGCCGCTGAAGCGTTGTGTCGAAAATACGGAACCCTTACCGTCGCCGATGAAATTCAAAGCGGCATGGGACGCACCGGAACCTTTTGTGCTTTCGAACACGAAGGCATTCAGCCCGATATGGTTCTTCTCTCGAAATCTCTCAGCGGCGGTATCATTCCTACTGGGGCGCTTTTATCTCGTTCTAGTATTTTTGCGAGTGTCTTTTCACGCATGGACAGATGCGTGGTGCATTCGTCATCGTTCGGAAAAAATTCGTTTTCAGCCGCGATGGGACTTGCGACTCTTTGGGTTCTCGATAACGAGAATATTTTAGAGAAAGCTCGTCTACTGGGGGACCATCTTCGGTCAGGCTTAGAAGCGATGAAGAGTGAATTCGAGATGCTGGGCGAGATTCGAGGGCGAGGAGGCATGATTGGCATTGAGTTTCGACCACCCAAATCACTCCAACTTAAGATGGGCTGGTCACTTCTTCACTCACTGAGTAAAGATCTTTTCCCTCAGTTAATTACCGTGCCTCTCATGCGCGACCATCGCATTCTCACCCAGACGTCTGGGCATCACCAAGATATCGTAAAGCTTTTGCCTCCGCTGATCTCCAGTGAGGAAGACTGCGAGTATTTTCTATCTAGCTTTCGAACGGTCTTAAAGTCGGCTCATCAATTTCCGGGGGGCATTTGGGATTTAGGAAAATCATTGGCAAAGACAGCCTTGAAAGATTCGACCGCCCGTTAGCATGAACGCTAGAATTTCGACTGTGAAACGGCCTAAGTCTCTTTCGATTTCAGAATCAGCGCTCGCAAAGCTACGAGATAAAGGCTTTCGAATAACGGGGGTTCGAAAGCGTCTTGTGTCTTTTATAATGCATTTAGAAGGGCATTGGACGATTCAAGATCTTGCTCACCGACTCGAGAAAGAGGGGGTCCTTTCAATCGGACAAGCGTCTCTATATCGAACGGTAAAACTTCTAGAGGCCCATCGCTTAATTACAGAGACCCGTTTAGGGGCTGACTCAGCGCGCTATGAAGTCAATAGTCACAAGCATCACGACCACTTAACCTGCCTTGATTGCGGTCTTTTAGTGGAGTTTGAGAACTCAAAAATCGAGGCCCTCCAGTCTAAGGTGGCGTCCTCCTTAGGTTTTGTCCTCACGGACCACCGCATGGAGCTCTTTGGACGATGCCAAAAACCTCGCTGTGAACGAAAGGTGACAGCCCGTCAAAGGTCTGGCGCCGCAGCGCGCAATGCGCTACGCGGTATAAGACATTAAATTCAATCATTTCATGGGCTTATATTTCAAATATCTGATGGCACGAATCATGAAGGAATGATGGACTAGAGAGCATAAGGCTCTTAGAAGAGGGAGCAAGACCTATGAAATCAACACAAAACCACTCGGCCCATCGGGCGCGAATTTCAACTATTACTTCTATGACACAAAACCTTATACCTACATTCAACCTTCAGACGCATCATGATCGCGTCGAGGTTCCAACATCGTTTGATCTACGAGACTTGAGTAAGAAGCACTCGGTATTTCCACTCAAGGTCATTACCGTTCAAAGCCGACAGCGACTTCTTTTGGCGATGCGAAATCCCCATGACTTAGAAGTCATTCACGAAGTTGAATTTCGAAGTGGTATCCCGGTTATTGCCGTACAAGCAACAGAAACCGATATTCAATGGCTTGCTCAGGTACATTACTATGGTCGAAAGCTTACACCCCCGGTGACCTTTTTCGATCAAGATTTGTACTACGAAGATGTCTTTGAACAGCTCACCGCCATTCACGATATGACGGCGAAATAAAACCCCTCAGTCACGTTCACGGCAACGGACTGGGGCGGCCCGAGTGGCGAATATCGAGACCCTTCACTGTAAATATGACTTGTTCGACGATATTCATGGCGTGGTCGCACAGACGCTCCAGATGCTTTCCAATAAACATCCATTTGAGTTCTGTTTCTAGTACTTCTGGGTTGCTGCGGATTCTGGCCAGAGATTCATGCCACAGCTTCTTAAAGCTTTGGTCTACCTGACGATCCTCTTCTAAAGTATTCGATGCTATCTCTGTCGATTGTCGAACGAAGGCATCGAGCGCATGAGAAAGAATATGCACCGCCGAGTCAATCATCGCTATAAGTATCGGATCAGCGACAGGCACTTGCAAAACTTTTCGTGCCTCCAACAAGGCGCATAGCTCGATATATCGCTCACCAATATTGACAGTAAGGTCTCCCATTCGCTCTAAATCGGTACAAATTTTGGTCGCCGCAAATACGAATCTTAAATCATGGGCCGCAGGCTGCCGAGTCGCAATAATTTGCATCGCCATTTCGTCAATCTTCTTTTCCATCTGATCAATTTCACTGTCTCGTTTAACGGTCTTTTGAGCTAGCTCAAGTTGGCCATCTAAAATGCTCGACCGAAGATCTTTCAGCATGATCTCTAAAACACCCCCCATCAATAAAAGGGTGTCACGCAATTTCTCAAGCTCTCGATCATATTGACTAGAAATATGGTTCACGCTGTTAACTCAAGCATCCCTCAAAGCTCCCTGCAAGAAAAGCTTAGCGCTCGAGCCCAAGAGTCGATAAATGCGCCTCGGTGAGCGCCTTGCCAAGCTTCCATGAAATATTCAGGATCACCCATTCGACAGACTCTCAACCAAACTTACCGGTAATATAGTTTTCGGTCTCCGTCTGCTGGGGCAGGGTGAAGATCTGCTTCGTATCGCCCGTTTCAACGAGTTTGCCACTCAGAAAAAAAGCCGTTCGATCCGAAACCCGCGCCGCTTGCTGCATATTATGCGTGACGATGATGATGGTATAAGAGCGTTTCAGCTCTTGAATCAAATCCTCAATTTTTGAAGTGGCTATGGGGTCAAGCGCTGAACAAGGTTCATCCATAAGCAAAATGCTAGGTTGCATCGCTATGGCTCTCGCAATACAAAGTCGTTGCTGCTGCCCGCCCGACAAACTCAGGGCAGAGCTTTGCAGACGGTCTTTGACTTCATCCCAAAGGGCCGCTTGCCGCAGTGACTGCTCGACCAACTCATCGGCACGACCTCGGTGGCGCCCTGTTACTCTAGGCGCCCATGCAATATTTTCATAAATCGACTTTGGAAATGGATTAGGTTTTTGAAATACCATTCCTATGCGCTGTCTCACTAAAACAGCATCGACTTGCGAGCCATAAATATCATGTCCGTCGACCAAAACCTGACCCTTAATCGAAATTCCATCAATATCATCGTTCATTCGGTTCAAACAACGAAGAAATGTCGACTTACCACAGCCCGAAGGCCCAATAAGTGCCGAAATCTCATGCGCGCGAAATCGTAACGAAACTTCATCGACCGCGATCTTGGTGCCGTAAAATACCGACAAGCGACTGGTAATGATTTTCAAATCGGGCAATGTCTCTTCAACTTGGTTCATTTTGGTCATTCCATTCTGCCATAAATGCGTTCAATGCCGCTGGGCCTTCTTCAAGAATACAGCCCTTAAATAAATAGCGATCGCATTGAGACCTAAGGTGAGTGTTAAGAGCACAATAATACCAGCGGCAGCAATCCCTTGAAAGTCGGGCTGCGGACGTCCCGCCCAATTAAAAATTTGAATAGCGAGCACGGTAAACGAATCTCCGGGTGACGTAGGGACAAAAGCGACGAACGAGAGCGCGCCAATCATAATAAGAGGCGCTGACTCTCCCAGGCCACGACTTATAGCGAGAATGATTCCTGTTAAAATACCTGGCAACGCGCTCGGCATGATATGCCCCCAAATGATCTGCCTTCGAGTGACCCCCAAACCTTTAGCCGCATCGCGAAGACTCGATGGCACAGCCTTGAGGGCTTCCACCGACGCAATGATAATAATGGGCAATACAAGCAGGGTAGTCGTAAGAGCACCGGCCAAAATACTGCGATCGAGGGCCATCCAACGTACGAAAATAGCCAGGCCTAGTAAGCCGTAAATAATCGAGGGAACCCCCGCCAAATTTGCCACATTCACTTCTAATAATCGCTTCCAACGTGGGTGATCAGGGTATTCCACAAGATAAACGGCCGTTGCAATACCAATCGGCACCGCCAGTAACGCTGTTAAACCAATAATCCAAAGCGTTCCTAACAGCGCACTTAAAATACCTGCTCTTTCAGGAAATCGAGAGGGAAACGACGTCAAAAAATTCCACGACAACCAAGACCATCCGTCTCGAAACACAATCACTAACACGGCCAGCAATACCGCCGCTGAAAAACCCAAGGCCAATAGCCCTAACGATGGCAACAGCGCTTCTCGCTTTAGGCGACGATTCTGGCGATAATATTGACCGCCGTCGTGAAGAATACCCTGATGAATGGGAGACTTCTGGCTCACTGGTAGCCCTCACGAAATCGAGACACAATTTTCTTTGCTACAATATTGGCCGACAACGTGATCACGAACAATAGAGCTCCCACAGCAAAAATAGATTGATATTCGATCGACCCAGCCGGGGCATCCCCTAGGGCGACCTGTACAATAAACGCCGTCATTGTTTGAACGCTTTCCAAAAGATTCCATGTTAATTTTGGGCTGGAGCCGGCCGCCAAGGTAACCGCCATCGTTTCTCCCACAGCTCTAGAAAATGCCAAGACAATCGATGCGATAACTCCCGACAAAGCCGAGGGTAAAACAACTGTAAGGGCGATCACCGAACGTCTCGCCCCTAATCCAAATCCCGCCTCTCGCAGTTCACGGGGTACCATTAAAAAGGAATCTAAACTCAAAGAAGCGATGGCCGGAATGATCATGATACCCACCACAATAGAAGCACTGAGAGCATTGAAGAGCCCAATGCTTGGAAAAATTTTTTCTAGCTGGGGCGTAATCCAAACAACGGCAAAAAACCCATAGACCACCGTAGGGACGCCCGCGAGTATTTCGAGCGCCGCCTTGCAAGCTTCTCGAACAGCTCCTTTCACATACTCACTTAAAAAGAGGGCTGCCAAAACTCCCACAGGAACGGCAAGCAACAAAGCGGTGCCTGCAATTAGGAAGGTTCCAGCAATCAATGGCCAAATGCCAAACTGCCTCGGCTCAATCAGGGGCGACCAGCGAGTGGATAAAAAAAACTCTACAATCGAAATCTCTTTGAAGAGAAAATAGGTTTCGTAAAAAAGAACACCAATAATGCCCACTGTTGTCATGACAGAGACAAGCGACAACAATCGCACAATTGTGCTATGCAGCCGCTCGAGCCAATGATCGCTAGGTCGCTTGGTCCAAGTATTCGGCATCTCCGCGCTTTGATTCGTGTCTGTCAGAGGCACGGATTCATCATTCAACGCCCGACGAGTCGTGGCTATCATTTAATGAGCTTTTTCCGCGGGCTTTTTTGACAACAAAACTTCGAGTGAAAGCAAGCGAGACGCACTATCCTTAAAAAGTGTTCCCGCCACGCCAGTTGAGAATCGGCGATGTACGTCTTCATACAATTTCGATGGGAGAGGAACGTAACCTACTTGGGGCGATAACCGAGGAGCCTGATCCAGGTAATACACTACAAAATCGCTCACGACTTTTCGAGCTAACGAATCTTTACTTACATAAATAAAAAGGGGTCGAGATAGCGGTTGATACTGAGCCGTTCGAATTGTATCGACTGAAGGCAATAAAGCAGCCTGATTGAGCGTAGGCTTTATCGCAACCGCCTTAAGACGAGATTGATTGGCCTCATAGTAAGAAAAGCCAAAATAACCTAGACTACCCTTATCGTTTGAGACCCCTCTCACAATCATATTGTCGTCTTCAGCTGCCATAAAATCTGCACGAGACGATTTTTCTTTGCCCACGATGGCATGAGTGAAATAATCAAAGGTACCTGAGTCGTGACCCGGCCCGTAGAGACTAAGCTTTCTATCTGGAAAGCCTTTGCGAACATCTTTCCAATTTTTGATCTTTGAATCAGGAGCCCAAATGGCTTTTAGTTCAGCAACGCTGAGGTCCATCACCCAATTATTCTCAGGATGCACAACAACTGTAATACCGTCGTAAGTCACAGGTAATTCAATAAACTGAATCTCTTTTGGTTTATTTTTCTGACAGAGCTCCATCTCACTTTTCTCAATTGGTCGAGACGCCCCGGTAATATCCACCTCGCCCTTACAAAACTTTTTAAAACCACCTCCTGTACCAGACACAGCTACGGCGATTCGCAACTTCTTATTCTTAGCCTGATAATCTTCGGCAACAGCCTCCGACAGAGGAAATACCGTGCTAGAACCATCGACAATAATTCTGTTGTCATCGGCCAAGACGAGAGCAACGGTGAGCAGCATATTAAAAGTCATAGAGTCTCCTATGCCACGATTAAAGTGAATTAATAAGCCCCAGAACACTCAAGATTTAGCAACCAAAACGTTAAGAACAGGTTAATCATCCATGATTTCCAGGCCTTACCTTGATCTCAGAGCCTCACTTTGATTTACCCGTTGAGGTGGCTTTCAGCGCGGGAAAATAGAGAGAAAAACGCGAGCCTTCACCTTGACGGCTTTCGGCTCTGGCAAAACCTCCATGAGAGAGCATGATGTGCTTTACAATCGCCAAACCTAGGCCGGTACCACCCAGAAGGCGGTTTCGAGATTTCTCTGCTCGGTAGAAGCGTTCAAAAATGCGCGAAAGATCGTCTTGAGAAATCCCCGGCCCGTTATCAGCCACCGTTAGACGAGTATAGGCGCGTCCATCTTCTTCCCAATCAGACTCATCCATTAAAATCTCAATCACTGAGCCCTCAGGGCAATACCGATGGGCGTTCTCAACCAAGTTGTTAATGGCCTGCTCGGTTAACCAGCGATCCGCCATCAATAGACGGTTGGTCGAAGGCACTTTGAGAAACTGACGACGTTGCTCCAAACGGTGAGCAAAACGCTTTTGTATCTCAAGAAACAAATCTCGTGGCGAGAACGAAGATCTCTCTAAATGAGTGTTGGGATGCTCAATTCGCGACAGCTCCAAGATATCGTGAATCAGCCGGTTTAAACGCTCCGTATTCTCCTGAATTCGTTTCAGAAAATAGCTAGCCTGTTTGCGATCGTCATTCGTCAGACTGGGCTTTTCCATGAGAGATTCTAAGGTCTCGGTATATCCAACAATGGAGGTGAGTGGTGTTTTTAGTTCATGCGAGACATTCGCCACAAAATCAATACTCCGATCTTTCAGGTGGGAGCCTTCCTGGACAAGACTTTCAAAACGACGTTTTAACGAATACCATCGAACGAGAACAAAAATAAGGGCGGTCATTAAAACCAATACAAACCACATGAACCACTCCTAAGCTTTTGTGGAGTCTCGAAATCGATACCCTACCGATCGAATACTTTCGATATGTACTCCGTAGGTTCCAATTTTTTTTCGAAGGTTGGTAATATGAACGTCGATGGTTCGATCTACCACCGAGATATCTTTACCGAGGGCATAATCAATGAGCTCATCTCGAGAAAAAACATGACCAGGTCGTCCCAAGAGGCATTTCAAAATTTTAAACTCAGTCGATGTCAAACGAGCTTCTTTGCCCTCTACAGAAACCTCGTAACGAGACAAATCCATCTTTAAGCTCTCAAAAGAAAGCTCGTGAGCATTCTCAGGCGGCTTCTTCTCGTCGATCCGCCGAAAAATAGCCTTTATCCGAGCCAGCACTTCCTTGGGCGAAAAAGGCTTCGTAATATAATCGTCGGCACCAAGCTCCAACCCAACAATGACGTCTGTCTCAGAGCTTTTGGCCGTCACCATAATTATCGGAATCGCTTCGGTAGCATTACTCCGCTTCAACTGCTTACAAAGCTCCAGACCGGGCAGCCCTGGCAACATCAAATCGAGCAAAATGAGATCCACAGAACTTTCTTTGAGAATCTTCAGAGCCTGATCACCATCTGCCGCCATCACGACGTTGAAACCCTCTTGCTCCAAACTGTAACGTAGAAGATCTCGAATATCGACCTCGTCATCGACAACCAGAACCATTTTCTTTGAGAGACGTTGACTCACTTAAGTTGATTATAGGAAATCGAGATCACTTAAAATAGAGATTCTTCATAATCTCACAAACTCAAGAATTTCGTCCTCAGGCTCTTAATATGAGGTCACCCCGGGTCGAACGCCAGCTAACCCACTCTTTCCTAACGCATTCTTAATATTTTTCCGCTCGCCATCGCGGAAACAGGCGCCCTAATCTTGTGCGTGGGGGGATTGTTCATGCGTATTATCACTTGTTTTCGTCAGCCTTTATTTCTCGGAGTTTTTTTAGGCTTTTCAGTTGTCGAGATCTTAAGTCGAACGGCAGAGGCCTCTGTCGAGATCATGAGCTATAATGTTCAGAATTTGTTTGACGCCTTGGACGATCCTGAAACCAACGATCAAGAATTCTTGCCTGGGGGGCGATTTCGATGGACGGACGCCAAGATCGATTGGAAAATTAAGAATCTCTCGGCGTCTATCGTAGAAACGACGGCTACAGGGATACGCTGCCCCCATATTCTCATTCTCCAAGAAGTCGAAAACGAAGGTATTGTGACACGCTTGCGCGATCAAGGCCTCTCCAAGTGTAAGTATATTTCAACGATTGTCGAAAAAAAGAGTCCTGATCCACGAGGTATTCGGGTGGCAATACTATCGACCAAGCCCCTGCTTGAAATCCCTCGCTCCCTTTTGCCCTACCCAGGAGGACGATCTATGATCGAGGCTCATTTTAATGTAGATGGAAAGCGCCTCGTTGTGTTTGGAAACCATTGGAAGAGTCGCGCCTCGTATGGTGGCAATAGTAAAGACGATGGAACCAGCCGCCGACGCCAATCTGCACAAGTATTGCGAAAAAGAATTGAGTCACTCCAAGAATATGATCCGGATCTGGAATTCATAGTGGCGGGAGATCTCAATGATGAACCAGAGAATCCATCGATCGCCGTGGATCTCGGTGCCGAACGACGCCCACTCGACGAAATTCACGGCGAATTCTTTTTATGGCAACCCAGTGTCGAGCTCAGTCGGTTTTTAGATATTCCTGAAATTCAGGATTTGTCGATTCAGGAAGTGAGCGATCTTTTTCGAAAGCTACGTGGCACTTACTACTACTCTAAAGCAAAAATATTTAATCAGCTTGATCATCTGCTGGTATCATCTTCGCTGCTCGACAATCAAGGTTTGCGCTATGTGCTACGCTCGTATGAAGTCGTTCGCCGCAAGCCGTTCACAACCCCTGCAGGAACACCTTTAAGCTTTGATGCGTTGTTGAATCCAAGATCTAATGAGGGTGTGACGACTCGTCAAGGCGCCTCGGATCATTTTCCTATCCGACTGCGCCTTGAGAGTATCCAAGAAGATTAAGACAAATGTTTTGAAATATACTTAGTCATTTCAAACATAGAAACGCGACCTTTGCCGCCAAATACTGCGCGAAGATTGTCGTCTGCATTGATATAACGTCTTTCGGTTTGATCTTGCAGACCGTTCTTCTTGATATAGTTCCACAACTTCTTGGTCACTTCAGTTCTTGGTAAAGGACTGCCACCAACAACGGTAGCCAAAATTGACGATGGTGTTAAAGGTCTCATAAATGCCGCATTGGGCTTACGAGTCTTCATCGTTCGTTTTGCGGTCGCTTTGGTTTTCGTGGTCTTTGCTGTCTTTGTGGTTTTCTTTTTAGCCTTAGGTGCCGCTTTCTTTGTTTTCTTTGCGGTGGCTTTCTTAGTGATCTTGGTTTTCTTTTTAGCTGCCATGTAAAATCCCTTCCTGTCGTGGTGGTATCAACGAGGTCCCCTCGACCGGCGTCGCCACCAACAATTAAAATACAATCTATACGATCTCAAATTCTGCACGAAAGACGCGCACTCTTCAAACGCTTTTTTCAAACGCGTTTGTCAGTAGCACCCTTAGAGCCGAAAACTTAGTGGCACCTCTGTCACAGGATGAACGAACGATAGAGAGACTGATTTCAAGTGAATCTTCGTCGAGAGATCACTCGCCTTGCCGTACCGTCGATCCCCCATGATGGGATGACCTATCTTCGCAAGCTGGGCCCTAATTTGATGGGTTCGCCCTGTCACCAAATGTACCTCTAACTCTGCGCCGTCTTTATGGTCAGTCAGCACACGAAAACTAAGCTCTGCCCTCTTGGCACCAGGTGTCTCGCGGGGAAAAACCGTCACGTGATTTGTCCGGTTGTTCTTCTTGAGGTAGTGCACAAGCGTCTGTTCTTGAGGCGATGGCCTCCCCCATACTCGGGCCCAGTACGACTTATGAATGGTTCTATGTCTAAACAAATCGCTTAGGGCTTCGGCAACCTCTGCAGATTTAGCAAAAATCATCAGACCAAGAACCTCCCGATCTAGTCGATGAACCGGAAAAATAGGACGCTGCAAGGCTCGGGATATAAAACCATCCAAGCCTTCGCCGTCGGCACTACTGCGTGATTCATCCTTGGGCTGAGACAGAAACGGTGACAACTTCTCTATTACCAAGAGGCTTTCATCTTCAAAGACAATCTTAAAAATCTGTGCTGACATAGAGTTGTGTTCTTTCTGGAACTAGCACTTTCTCTATTCCTGTCAAAGACTGAGGATATCTCTTTGTCTCGACATAACCTCGAAGTCCTGATCACCACCACTGTAGACCTTCCCGCTACCCAAATTAAGAATAGGATCGATCGTGAATGGTGCGGTTCAACTATTCGTGTGCCTGCTCTCGTTAAAGGCCCTCGAGGGGAGTTAGCCGATGTTGTGGCTATCTTGCAGCCAACACAGCCCTCTGCAGTTCCTCAGACCGCGACGCCACTCAAGCCTGGCCCCCTTATTCTACAAGACTGTCGCCCGTCTTCAAAAGTTCTCCTGGTGCGACCCAACGAGCCCCTACGAATCGAAAGTCGAGACTCATTTTTGTATCAGTTGCGAAGCCACTCCAGCCACAATGCTCGCAAAACGTTGGTCATCCCCCCCAATCTGCTTGGGGCCTCTCTTTCATTTTCTCATTCTGAGATTATTAAAATTCAGGACGACCTTCATCCGTGGATCCATTTTTACGCTGTGGTCGACGACCGCCCTATCGCTTTGAGTAAATCGACGGGCATCGCCAAGTTTGAAGGCGTACCCGAGGGTCAATATACTTTAAGGTTATGGCATGAAATTTTCGGTCTTAAAATGTGGCCCACGCTGGTCACGTTGAAACGCTCGACATCTCTGAAAGTTGTGTGGAGGCCTGCAGACCTGCAGCCTAGTGGAACCGAGTTTGACGACTAACCAACTCGACTGGCCCTTTCGTCTCAAATTCAACTTCGACGGCGACTTTCCCCGAGCATTGCGCTTTTTTGCATGAGAGCACGAGACCCTCTAGGTCATCATGTTCTGACTTAAAAAGATAGATCTCTCCACAGGCACCACAAACTGCCTTGTAGCCTTTCATTCGAGTGCCTACGATTGAGCTCTTCATAGCACTAGGATAACGCGAAAGGGCCTGCGAGGGCAGGCGTCGAAAAATCTATTCAATGTCTCCTAAGGTCACTAAAATGGCATGGTGCCAGACAGTATCAAGGTGACTCTAATGCCTTCAGGTCAAATTCTCGAAGTCGATAAGGGCTCTAATTTGCTTAGAGCTCTGCAGAAACATCAGATTCCAGTGGGTAGTTCGTGTGGCGGCCAGGGGCTCTGCGCCAGTTGCAAAGTCAGTCTCTTAAGCCCTCCAAAAGGCTTAACCTCTCCGACCGACAAAGAGTCAGAGCTTTCTGAAAGAAATCACCTGCAGCTTAATGAACGTATTTCCTGTCAATGCCAAGTCGTGGGCCCTATCACTATTACAACGGGCTACTGGTAAAGGAGTTTTTATGAAATCCGCATCCACTCGCAATCTGAAGACGCCCTCATCAGGCCATTTGAAACCTCGAAGTCCTAAGCAGTCGTTCGTCGAGACGAACCACCTCGTCTTACCTTCGCATACTAACGCTCTTGGCACTCTATTTGGAGGCATTCTTATGAGTTGGATCGATATCGCTGCAGCAATATCGGCCCAGCGTCACTCAGGGGCCATTTGTGTGACGGCGGGTGTAGATGCACTTCACTTTCTGGCACCCATTTTTGTGGGCGATGCTGTCACCTTGAAAGCTAAGGTTGTCTATACGGGCAAAACCTCGATGATTGTGGAAGTCATGGTAACTCGATCGAAAGCTGGCTCGCCAGAACCTACCCACTGCGTCACATCCACACTGTCACTGGTAGCCTTAAATCGATCTCGCAAACCAACTCCTGTTGCACCGTTACTTCTAACGACCCACGAGGAGAAGCGAAGCTATCGACTTGCAGCTGAGCGTCGAAATTTTCTTTTGGGTCGACTGAGAGATGAAATGAAACTTATGCAAATGCAAACGAAACGACGCGGATCTTCGCAATAAGTTCGTGATAAGATAGCTTTAGTCTTTTATGCAAGTGACATGCCCCCAGTGCTCAAGTCGTTATAAGCTTCCTGATGAAAAGGTGAAGGCTAAGGGTACTAAAGTACGTTGCCCACGATGCCAGCACGCGTTTTACATTTATCCAGAAAAAGCAGAAGCCCCAGCTGCAGCCTCCCGGCCATCCATGCAGCGTGCGCCGGCCCCGCCGCCCGTGCGTCCAAATCCAAAACCTGATATTGCCGAGCCTCTGGCAGACTTCATGGACCATCAGCAATCGAGAGGTCCAGATCGCGCTCCAGCTGTAGAGGAACCTTCTGATGATTTCGACAGTCATTTTGACTCAGATAGAACGGTGGTCTCGCAAGTAGACCCAAGCCTTTTTAGTCGACCAGCGAAGCCCGAGTCTAAAGCTTCCCCCGCAAGTCCGGCGCCAATCATCGGCTCTAAATCTAGAGTTGAATCGGCGCAAGACGTCGATATCGCACCGTCGAAGGAGTTTGCCACTCATATTTCAGATGTCATCCGACCTGCATCGCTAGAAGACGAAGCAAGTCGCCCATTTGGAGATGCCACTTTAGCGCAAATTCAGGTTCAAATTAAGAAAGAGAAGAAAGTTCCGTGGCGAGCTATTGGGCTTGGCACTTTCGTGCTCACCTTGATCGGACTGAGCTGGTACGTCATAGAGAATCGAAAAGCGATCCCTGCGGTTAAAGACAATACTTCCAGTGGCCCCTCGTTTCAGGCGGAGCCCGTTATTCCAACAAAGCTTAATAAGCCTTCGAAATGGTATCGAGACGATCCACTCGTGTACCAAGACTTTCTCAATCAGATGGCGGCCCTTCCTTCAAGTGAGCAGTCAAATCCCGAGAAACGTGCTCTCATCAGCGAAGCACTTATCATGAATGGCGTGCTCTCGGGCAACAACGATCAGGTGGTGACTGGCCTTGGTTACGCATCGTCGCTGCTTGCAGCGTACCCCAATGCCATCTACGGATTTGGGGGCTTAGCTCTCTTCGCCATTTTTCAAGAAGATACCGCCACCCTAGAAAATTTGCTCAAGAGATGGCCCCAAGCAGGTGACGTTACACCCGACCTACGGCTCATTCGCATGATTGTGGCTGGGCGACATTCGAAAGAAGTCGACGGACCAAAAGAGGCACTGCGTTTAGGTCAAAGTCTTTTAGATGAGTATCCTGAATTCACTCGGGCCCTGGCCTGGTTTCTTTTATTTGCAACAGAGAATCCCTCATTGACGGATATGGCGATCGTCGGAACAAACGACTACAGTGCTCTCGTTAAACAGTTCGGTAAGACCCTGCAGTATTTTAAGGCCAATCAAATTCCGCTCCCGGAACTCTATCGAAATCTTGAGAGGAAACTGTCGCGCAAAGGTCTTTTGAATGCCTCGGCCAAAGATGAAAAAAAGTCTCCCGCGCCACCGCCAGTGGAACAAAAAAAACAAGCAAGTCCGCCCCCCGCTAAAACCACCAAGACGGCAGCCGCTATCAAACCCAAAGTAGCCCCAGCGAAAAAACCAAGTCCCGCAGTACCCAGCCAACTCCCTAAACCCGACCCAGACCTGATTGCCCTAAACATGCAAAGTCAGTCTACCAAACAAAAGGGACAACTGTCCTTTTCTCTCGGGCAACAGCAACTTCAGCAAAACAAAGTGAATGAGGCCATCAACTCATTCCAAGAGGCGATTCGATCGGACCCTTCCCTCTCCGAAGCCTACAAACAATTAGGAATCATTTACATGGGCCGACAACAACGCGATCGCGCCCTTAAGAATTTGAAGCTCTATCTTCAGCTGAAGCCAGATAGCACCGATCGACAAATTGTACTCGGCTGGATCGAATCTCTCCAATGAAACACCACGAGCTCATTCCTCCCTTTTTTTTACTTGGAGTGAAAGATTTTAATTTTTCGAGCGAACTACGCTCGGCCCTGAAAGAGTTTCCGGTGGGCGGACTCATTTTTTTTAACTCTCCGCATGATTCTCCTTCTAATATTTGGAGCCAACCCGAGTCTGCGCTAGAAGCCGTCTACGAATTTATTTCGCAAGCCCAAGCACTCGTTCCATTGTTAGCTATCGATCAAGAAGGTGGTCGCGTTCGACGGCTGCGCCCCCCCTTTATTCCTTTACCGTCAGCCTTTCAAATGGGGTTTATGTACCAAGAGGGGTTCCGTGATGAGCTTCTTAAACTGTGGGAGTTGGCGGCCAAGCAGATAGCGCTGAGTCATATAGGCCTAAATTTCGCTCCCGTTTGCGATTTACGCTATGAAGAAGGCCATGACGTTATTGGAGATCGAGCATTTGCGACTAATGCTGAGAAGGTGACAGAGATTGCAGGCCACTTTGTCGATATTTTTGAACGTCATGGTATTCGCTGCATTCTTAAGCACTATCCTGGGCACGGACCATCGCGCTTTGACTCTCACGAACAAGTCGCTCTCTTGTTCAAGTCTCGAGAGGAACTGTTTTCCGAAGATACCAAAGTATTCGAATCGCTTGCCCAGCGTGCATCGGGCCTTATGACGGCTCATATCGCATTTGAGGATGATCCTGAGACTCTTTTTTCGCTCGATGGCCCCAGTCTTGAAGCAGCCAGAAAGTCCTTGGGCGCAGAAAAACTATGGGTAACGGATGATCTCATGACCATGAAAGCCGTCAATCAACGCAAACCATGGCTGCGCTGTCTTGAGAATAACTACGATTACTTACTTCTCTGCGATACTCTTGACAAAACGCTTCCGGCCGTTGAGGAGTCTATACGCTGGAGTGAATCTGTCAGCCGCCCGTTTGCGGACGAACTCGCCATCGAAAATCGACTGAAGTACCATGCTCAGTGCTTTAAAAAAATGTCTGCGCTTCCAAAATTTAAACTATGGAGAGATGAGATTTTGCGCTGCTACGACCAAGGTGAATCTCTCTTAGAGAAAATTCGACCACAACTACCATGAGCGATCGCCCCCGTATTCTTGTACCGATGGACTACAAGCCGACCGTCGGCTTTTTTTTGAAGCCATCGCTGGTAGAGCGGCTCGAAACTCTTAGCGTAGATCTTTGTCCTCTCACCTACGATACCCATCGCCTTGCCGACCAACTCAAGCATGCAGATGGTCTACTCATTCCCGGGGGGGTGGGTGATGTTGATCCGGCATTGTATAGTGAAGCAGCCCATCCGACGACAATACCTATTCCTAACCGTTCGCAGTTTGAATTGGCTCTTCTCGAACGTGCCGTACAAACAAACAAGCCTATCTTGGGCCTCTGTTGGGGCATTCAAATCATCAATGTATTTTTTGGAGGCTCCCTCATTCAAAATATTTCATCTGAAGTCGCCAACTCGCTGCAGCACTCGCAAGACGATGAGAAAATGTCAACCGACGGTCCTCTCGTTCACGACACAGCTCTATCGACAAGAGCCCAAGATATTTTTAGATTAAGTGCCTCCACGACGGTTAACTCAACCCATCATCAAGCGGTCGGGCGCCTAGGAAATCACCTCTCTATTGAATCCAAAAGCTCGGATGGCATTGTCGAAGCCGTCACGCTTCCCGAACATCCTTTTTTGTGGGGGGTTCAGTGGCATCCTGAACGCCTAGACAATGACACCATCATTCCTCGCTTCTTAGAAGAAGCGAGGCAATCACGGCAGCTCCGCAAGCATCGTCTGCGTACTTGAAACTCTACGAAGTTGGAGTTCCGACATGAGGTTGCGACGATCGGCGGGGAAGTACTTTATAAAATGGTTCACAAAGGCTGCCCTTACGAGAGGGTCTGCGTGAATATCGAGACCCTCGAGAGTAATGTCTAAAGCTTCTTGCGAATCTAAGGCGGTCTTTAAAACGACTTCATGCGCGATCACAGGCAAGAAGGTTGAGAAACTCTGAAGACTTTGCTGCGTCTCATCGACTCTTAGACCCACTGAAGATTCAAAGAGTTCTCGCAGGGCCAGCTCATGAACATGATCTGCAACGTCTTCGTTATCGAGAGATAGAAGCGCGGCCTGATTGAGCAACAACGATCGAGCCGCCGCATAGTCAGAAGATTGAGGTAGTTGGCCCAATTCCATCTGAATAGACTCGAGACTTTTCTGCGCCTCAGAAATGTGAAATACATCTTCTCTACGATCGGCCATGGGCTCTTGCTCGGGTTCCACAACCTCCATCGTTTGAAATTGCCAAATTTGAACAAGACGCTGTAAATCCTCATCTCTGAGCGGAGGTGCTTCAGAAAAATAGGAATCGCTCAAGCGCTCTGAAAAAGCCGTCTCTCGGCCGGCACTCATGACATTTCCGATGGGAGATTGTCCATCCGATGCACGATACGACCAATGCCAGAGGTCGCGAAAAAGATATCCTGCTAACAACGTGAAAATAATCAGCAGATACCAACGCATATGGTTCATTCTAACATGTAACGTTAAAACGTGGAGCCGACGTTCAGGTAGTGGGCAAACGCAGAATCTTCAATTCCCCAAGCAAAATCATAGCCTAGCAAGGGGAGTGTGATCCCCTTCATATAAAATCGAAACCCAACCCCCACGCCGTTTTTCCAAGCCTCGCGTGAAAACTGATCGTCTTTAAAATAAATAATCGATGAGTCTAAAAACGCGACCGATCTTGCGACTAATTTCTTCCATCGAAGCAACTCGTAGGTAATCTCTTGGTTAAGGGCATAGCGAGTATCCCCACGAAACTGCTGACTTTTATAGCCTCTTAAATTGAGGCCCCCCGTCGACAATTCACGAATGAAAGGTAACCCAACTTCCTCGCTATTGCTCGCATACTGAGCGCTGCCCTGCCCCACCCAATTGAGCCGCGACTCAAAAAAATCAGTCCCCAACAAAAACCGCAACAGCTGTCTAAAATAATTGTAATTACTAAAAAACCGATTGTCCGAAAGCTGTGACTCCAGAGAGATACGAGCTCCTGTCACCAGCCCTTCGTTGTTTTTAATATTCTTGTACAAAAACTCTATGTGAATGGCCGAATCATTTCCATCTCTTACATGTAATGGTCTCAAATCCTGAGAATACGGCAGGATCTTTTGATAATCGATACGGCGATAGAACAAACCCATCGACGTTGAGAAAGAATCATTCCACTGAATTCCCGGCATGAAAGTACCTCCAAATTCAGCAAATCGAATGGTTCTAACAACACTTCGATCCATATACTCGTCGACATCTTCTCTTCTATATAGTCCATCTATACTGAGTATAAAACGTGATCCAAATATCGAAGGGTCTCTATAGCCGGCAAAAATACGTCGCTGAAGATTACCCCAATCTCCTCCAATTCCCACTTTCTTGAATCGGCCGAAGAGGTTCGTTTCGGCAAAGATGAGTCCGCCAGAAATGGCCCCTCGAGAATACTGAAACGTCGGAATAATAAACCACGAAACTTTCTCTTTGACTTCAATCACAATGATTTTGTGATCTTTCTTCGAACCAGCAACCTCGAGTATTTCAACTGAATCAAAGAGTCCGCTCGATGAAACCCTTGATCTAGCAGATTGAAGATGAGCCCTGGTTATCTCATCGCCTATTTTTAACCCAGACTTATTCTCTATACTTAATGAAAGAGATCTTTCATTACCCTTTATCACAATCGACTCAATCAGCTCAGCAGCCGCCAAAACAGGCCCAAGAGAGGGCCTCACAATCAAAAAATAGATGAGTATCCCTAAAAACGCGAGGTGAACTTTTCTCGAGCCGATAAGCGAAAAAAATCTGATAACATTTTTTGTCGTTGCGGCGATTCGAGCGCCATCATACGACGCCCCACAGAACGGGCAATATCGTGAGCTTCTTGGTAAAGAACTCGATCGCTTACAGCTACATGGTCGGCTAGCTGGCATTGTCGAAACAAGTTATCAAAGACGGTCTCTCGCAGGAAGTCTTCATTCCTTACCTCTAACCATTGGAGGGCAAGAGCCAGCTTATCGACCTCTCCCTGGACTTCCAGCTCTAAACGCGAAACCTCTTGATCATGGAGGGCCTTGTAAATGAGAGCATGGAAATGGCTCAACTCTTCGGCGGCCACGGCAATAGATGGCCAGTCTTTCATCGAAAAATGATCTGGTAATTTTAACTCTGCCATCATCTTTAGAAGATCGGCCTGAAGTTCCACGGCCAGTTCCATGGTATCGTCGATCTCCAGTGTTAATACCTGATTCAGTGGGCCCTCTCTCACATAGTCGGCCAATACGCCGGGCGGATGAAAATCGTGAGCCTCTCCAAGGGCCTTATGCAGCACCATCAATGCTTTCGAATTTTCAGGATGGTTCTCGTTTTGATTCAAATGGTATCACTCCTACTTTTCGTAGTTTCTCTAAAAGTCGACCCGAAGAGGACTCTCGATAATTTTCGAGCAAACGAGGAATCGAAATATCCTTGTCTTGAGCCCGTTCAGAAAAACAATTGAGAATCTGACAAAGGGTCAGAAAACGATCACTCAGTTCGTCGTAAACACTGCGATGATCGGTCATGGAAGCCAGCTGAGAATAAGCGGATTCACCCATGTGCCTATAATATGAAAGGCTCACAGATCGTTTCTCCAAAGCTTCCGGAAAATAACCCGTCAGCATCAGACTAAGATCGCCGAGCTGCTTTAGAAGACTACGTCTTCTAAAGTCGTCCGCCTCTGCCATTTCAGCAACAAGGTCGGCAAGAATTGGAACTTTCGATTCATGAATGAAGAGCCGCTCCGAATCATGAAAGCCAGTTAAGAGTCGTGCCACATAACCGACCAAACGAGGTGAAAATACAATCCTTTCTCGAACAGCGATTTGAGACAGTTCTTGCGCAAAGAACTCTTCGAGATTGGTGCTGAGAATCGAACTCAATACAGCCCTCCCACTAAAGACACCTTCATTATAGCGTAAAAGAAAGATGGGCTCTAGCACCCCAGAAGGGGCGACTTTAGCCACCTATACAGGGTTTAAGCGGGATGACTTAACCGGGTTTAAACGTCTGAGCTTACTCGAAAATTCCAATGATGCGCTTGTAGCTGTTCGGTCAATCGCCGGTTGTGCTCCAACCCTTGAGTCTCGACAATAATTTGAGTCTGAACCTCACGCAATGCAGATCGCCCAAAAATGCGATCATGCCGCACTTGAACAATATTGGCGCCTTCTGTTGCAAACGTCTCTAAAAGACGATGAAGACTTCCAGGAACGTCCGGGATGGTGAATACCAAATGAAGCAGCCGACCCGCCTTCTTGAGACCACGTTCAATGATGCGAGCCAGCAGATTGACGTCCAAATTTCCACCGCTCAACAAAATTACGGTCGGCCCTTTCAGTCGGTCGCGATACTTTATGGCGGCGGCCAAAGTCGCACCCGCACAACCCTCAACAAAGAGCCGTTCATTTTCTAAACACCACAAAAGGCCTTCAGCGATTTCTTCATCGGATACGGTTACGGCATCATCGACAAGGCGATCACAAATTTCAAACGTGATATCGCCCATGCGTTTGGCAGACATACCTTCGGCGATCGTCGAAGCTGTTGCCAACGTGATGGGCTTATGCGCCTGTCTTGAAGGAATAAACGTAGAACAGCCCTCTGCTTGAACCGCCATGAGACGCAGAGACGATCGTTTATCTTTAAAATAAGTGGCAGCCCCAGACATCAAGCCCCCACCGCCCACAGGACAAATGAAGGTTTCTATCGAAGGACAATCCTCTAAAACTTCAAGCGCCAAGGTTCCTTGGCCACTAATAATATGCGCATCATCAAAGGCGTGAATGAAAATGCGTTTCTCTGATTTTTGAATCTCTAAGGCTTTTGCATAGGCCTCTTGGTAAGATTCTCCGTGAAATTCAACCTTGGCCCCCCACTGGCGTGTCGCATTTACTTTTACCCATGGAGAAGCCATGGGCATTACAATTTTGGAATCGATACCGAGACTCTGTGCGTGATAGGCCACACCCTGAGCGTGATTACCCGCCGAGGCCGCAATCACGCCTTGACTCTTTTCATCGTCAGAAAGCGATAGGAGTTTTGACAAAGCTCCACGCGCTTTAAATGAGCCCGTAATTTGAAGATTCTCAGCCTTCAAGAAGATAGGCGATGAGTACTGAAGCTTCTTCTCTAAGGCAGTCGATCGAATAAGAGGCGTTCGTCGAATATAGGACGCTATTTTTTTATAAGCTTTTTCAATGTCTTCGACACTAACCATTTAACATTCTCTGCATTCTTAAGAGACAAGGCCAGAGATCATTGCCTGTTGCTCCGAAGCGCTGGGCAATATTCTCTACCAGATAGTCGCTATCAGCTCCACGAAGACAGAGAATATACCACGCAAGAGCCGCCGCCCAGGCATTTGGCAAATGGACCGACAGGACTTGTTCAGGTGTGAACTCACAAAAAGCCTTCCAAATTTGGTGGGCTTTTCTAAGATCGGAAAGCTTAAAAGGCGCCGGCTCGCAGATCATACCTCGTTTAGCAATAGACAACGTGGCACCGGCAAACGATACCAAAAACCGGTCACGGCATAATCTCAAAATTTTTTGAACCTTGCTGTCGACTCGTAGGGGGGTTAAAATTTCGATCGCCTTTAAATAGTTTCCCAGTTCAGAATGAACTCGGGCCAATAAAATGAGGGACTCCCGACTCTTTGGTCTCAAAAATAAAGCCCTTTCCACGGTGCGGAGGGCTAATTCTTTTTTTTCCAGCATTAAATAAACCCAGGCTTGTCGGCGCAATATCGCTGGATTGGATGGCTCTAGTTTCAGCGCCCGCTGAAACTGCTCGCTGGCAACAACCCAATGTCCTCCCGACAAATAGGCCTGACCGAATGCGTCAAAATACCGAGCTTCATTAGAGTTCAAGCGCACGCAGTACTTCAAGTGATGAAACGACTTACGAATGTCTTTTAAGGCGCGGTGCGCAATGCCGAGTCGATAATGAATAGCCGCCAATTTAGTTACATCAGCTCGTTCGCGCTCACGACGGTTCAACATTCGTTTTAACAATAAATTCCAAAACCTAAGAGCTGACGGATAATCGCCTCGAACTTCGCAAAGCCTAGCCTTCGATTCAATCCACGAATCTAGTCCAATAATTTTCTTATTCTTTAAACTGCGTACGACGCGACTGTCGGTCTTAAATTTAAGTTCGAGGTTCATTTCGTTTTATTCATGGCTCTGTTTGCCGCTGTGGGTCAACCTTTATCACACGAAGAGGCGGCTCAAAATCTGAATCGGGTACATCTCTACCTTTTTATCGGCGATCGTCTGCCAATCTTTTGCTAAACTTGAAGCATGGCGCCAGTAGTCGGAATAGATTTGGGAACCAGTAATTCATGCGTTGCTGCTTATATAGAAGGAAAGCATCAGGTTATCGCTGATGACCAAGGCCAAAAGCTGACCCCCTCTGTGGTCGCCTTCGGAAAGGACAAAAAAATTCTTATAGGGGCGGACGCCAAAGGCCAAATGTTTACAAATCCTAAACGCACTATAACGTCCGTCAAGCGACTTTTGGGTAAGAAAATTATTTCTCCTGAAGTAAAAAAAGCGCAAGCTCTGCTGCCTTATAAAATTGTTCAAGGCGACGACCAGGCTGTGGCTATCGACATCGACGGACAGCACTATTCTCCTCAAGAAATTTCTTCTTTGATCTTGCGACATCTTAAATCGCTGGCAACCCAGCACTTTAAACAAGAAATTACTCAGGCCGTTGTCACTATTCCGGCTCACTTCAATGATAGTCAGCGCCAAGCGACCAAAGATGCTTGTAAGATTGCAGGTATTGAAGTCCTCCGCATGGTCAACGAACCTACGGCCGCCGCGCTTGCCTATGGATTTGGTAAAGGGCTAGCTGAAACCGTCGCTATTTATGATCTTGGCGGCGGAACCTTTGATATATCAATCTTGAAACTCGAAAATCAGGTCTTTGAAGTTTTGGCCACGGCAGGAGATACCTTTTTGGGGGGCGATGACTTCGACGATCGTATTATCGATTTATGCGCTGAGGACTTTCTACAAAAAACAAAGATCGACCTGCGACAACTATCCGCAGCTCTGCCGCTGCTTAGGACGAACGCTGAACGAGCCAAACGAAAATTGAGTTATGCCGAAAAGACAGATATCTATATTCCAGGCATCTATAGTGAGAACGGACAGAACTTAGATTTTCAGTACACTCTGACGCGAGAGAATTTTTTCAAGGCAACCGAACCTCTGATTCAAAAGACGTTTTCAGTATGTGATGAAGCTCTGAATGCCGCAGGTCTTAAAGCCTCCGATTTAGACGCTGTCATTCTGGTGGGAGGTCCTACGAAGATGTCTCTCATTTACGATGTTGTGGGTACTTATTTTGGCAAGAGCCCTCTGCGTGAGCTAAATCCTGATGAAGTTGTAGCCATTGGCGCTTCCATTCAGGCGAGCTCTCTTTCAGGAGAATCGAGCGCGAAATCGTCGCCCTCAGCTCTGCTTCTCGATGTTACCCCTCTCGACCTAGGAGTTGCAACCGTCGGAGGCTATACCGAAACAATCATAGAAGCGAATTCTCCAATTCCTGCGCAAGCTGCGAAAATTTTTACGACCATTTCTGATAATCAAGAGATGGTCCTCATAAAGATTTACCAGGGAAAAAATCGACGCGAAGAAGACTCTCATTTACTGGGCCATTTTGAATTCTCGGGATTTAAAAAGGGTCGAGCTGGCGACATTAGTCTTGAAGTCATTTTTAATATCAATACCGATGGTATCGTCGATGTCAGGGCTCGCGATACCGTGACTGGCCAAGAACAAAATCTTCAAGTTCGTCTTACCGCCACCATGAGTTCAACCGATCTTAACTCGGTCATGGAGCGAGCTGACGAGCATAAGCAAGTGAGGTTAAAACGCGCATTTCCCAACGCGAAGAGAATTGTTCTTTGCCTGTCTTCCAGCAAAGGTCCACGCTATGAAGAAGGCATCGTAGAGTCTTTGGACCCTCTCGCCACCACCATTGATTTTGTGCCGGAGGCTGATCACTCTCAAAAAAAATCGGTCGATCGAAAAGATCTCTGTTGGATTCTTGAAGTAGAAGACTTTGCGAATACTCCTCGCTATATTCAAGCTCTCGAGAATCAGCCCCATCAATCTCACGCCGATCTCCATCGTTTACGATTTAAGCATGGTGGAACCATTTTCGGCTTGGTAGCTCAAGCCGCCCTTCGCGATGAAGGCTTTTGGGTAAGACCCTTTACAGAAAGTCAGATGCCTGGAAAACTCTTCGCATACTCAGGGGCCCTTCACGAAATTTCGCCCCTTGGATAGAAAGAATGATCTATGCCTGCTGACCAGTCACCTCCCCTTCATTCTGCTGATGAACTCAAGTCGTTTCTAGCCCTTATTCCCACTCTTAATTTTTATCAACGTCTCAAAGTATCAAGTGCCGCGACTCGAGAAGAAATTCAACGCGCTTTTCATCGTGAAGCTCTTCACTTTCATCCCGATCGCTATCAAGGCCAGCTAAAGAAAGATCTCGTAGAAGACGCCCGAAAAATTTATGTCAAAATCGTAGAAGCATATCGCGTTTTGTCGAATCGAGAGCAACGAGCCAACTATGACAGTCATTTAGCCGATGGTGGGGTAGCGAGCTCGGCCTCCGAAACAAATAGCTTCACAAGCTCTATGGTAAAAAAACCGACACTCACGGGCCCCGGCGCTCGCTTCTACAAACTGGCGGTGGCCGCGCTTCAATCCGGCAACCATGCGTCTGCAAAAATGAATATTCAACTAGCTCTCAATATGGAACCTACCAACGCCGACTACAAAAAATTGCTCGAAAAAATTGCTTCGAAAAAGTAGCGTTAATCTTCTACTCGAATAAATCATAAAATTTCTGCTGCGACCAGTCTGCCAGGGGGCGCTTGCCGAGAACTCCAAAGTAATTCTACCAGTAACGATGTAGCCCTAAGACAATTCCAAGAATTCGAAATGAGGCGTCATTCACTTTGCGAGGACTATACTTTTTATTTTCCGGATAAAGCCACAGTTCTGCAGATTCACTCTTACGCTCTTCTCCCCTTTTCTTGAGTCTTTTAATCGTCACTTCACCCTCTAACATGGCGACCACGATATCGTTATCTTTAGCCGCCTCCGATTGACGAACGATCACAATATCATCATCAAAAATACCGGCGTCCATCATACTATCGCCTCGAACTCTCACCGCAAACAGAGGGCCTCTTAAAAAGGTGGGCACCAAAACATCTCCCTCATGGTTCTCTAACGATTCAATGGGATTGCCTGCGGGCGCTGACCCGAGCAGTGGTGCTGGGCGAAAATCAGAATCGTTCGCCAATCGCAAGCCCCGTGCCTTCTGAGGATCTTTCTCAATAAAGCCTTTCTTTATGAGAATCTCAACCGCATCTTGAGCGCTGCCAATCGCCTTCCATTTCATAGCTTGGCATATTTCTCTCAGCGTCGGCATCGAGCCCGAAGTGAAGAAGCTTTCTTTCATATATTTAAAAACTTTCGCCTGGGTCTCTGTGAGGCTTTCTTTGACGTCGGCCACCGACCGGCTCGCTGCAGAAGAGTGGCTTTTTTTAGAATTATGAGGCACCATACATAAATATGGTATTCACAAAAACCACTTTGCCGCAAGATTTTTCGTATCTTTCTGAGCGCTTTGCGTCCTCAAAACTTAAGGCGAGTCCTCGTGCGGTGCAGTTCATTGGGCCAAAAGGCTCTGGGGCTCGTTACTTCGTATTTGATTATGTGAAATATGCTAGTCGCGTCGCTTGGATTCAAACGCATTCTTTTATTTATGCCCCCAGTCTTTGGGCACTCGCAAGCCCCAAAAATATTCATCTCACCGGCATTATTTGCCCCAACAAAAATAAACTGCGGCAACTCATAATCAGCCTGACCGACCAATCCCTCTTTGACACTCTGGTTTTTGACTCACTCAATCTGTCTCCCGCCGAAGGGCGCTATCTTCAGCAGCGTCTTGAGAAATTATTATTTCCTCAACCCGATATTATCGTTCTCGATTCCAAAGCTCATGCCTTTTGTCGTGAGCGATTTTATTGCTCGTCTTCTCATAATCGATTTCGATGCAGTCATTCGACTAAAAAAACTTCCTTTAAAGAGATCCCATTTTTATGAGCTATATCATTGCGAAACAGGGCCGCCCCCTTGCCCCTCAGAGAATGGGCTTTGGCCCTTGGTGGCTCTACAATCTCTCTTCATGCCATTCTTTTTGGAGCCATAAAGTAAAAAATGAACCAGGCATTTTCTATGGCGAAACCGTTTGGTCGGCTCTGCCTAAAGCCTATGGCATTCAACGGTTTTCTCCTCTGAAGCAACTCCTCCCGCTAGCGCATGATTATTTTTCATCCACTCAAGTGGCGACACCTTCAAAGCCATCCGCTAAAGAAATTCTCGATTGCCTGAACGCATTATCTCATCTGGGCTGTAGAAAGATTGACCACCTTCGAATCTTATCTCGAGATTCCATTCAACGTCGCTTTGGTAAAGCCTGGGGTCAACTTTGGGACGGCCTAATGAAACCCGACCAGGCCACTTGGATTTGGCAGACGCATCACGATATCGAACCTCTCACCGTCGAATATGAATTTGACGAGGTCTGCTGTGACTTTCAGAGAGTCGAAACTCAGATCGAATGCCAACTAAAATCTTTGGGTTCTCTCCATCCGCGGCTTCGCATCCACTCTCTTTCTCTTACGATTCAAACTACAGAAAGTGACGATCTCATCCCGCCCATCGAATTATCTTTTTCTTACGCCCCTCTCTTAGATCAGGAGTATTCGTGGATTTTAAAACTTCTCAAAGAGCGCTTATCGACCCTTCGTCTTTCCGCCCCCTTGTGGCGCTATCGAATGCTTTTTTTTCAAGCCACTCCAACAAAAGATCAACAGCTTAATTTATTTCCCACCGCTCATCAAAAGAGCGACTTATTTCATAAACAGCTCCTTCGCTTTGCTCTACAAATGAAAGATCTCGGCATTACGGTATTTGAACCCGAAGCCTTACCCTCTCACTTACCAGAAGAGTCGTGGAAGCCGCGCCTTCCTCAAGCAACAAAATCGATCGTATTCTCTCAGTGTCTTCGCCCCCTAGCTATTCATCCTGTGCAACGCGCCCACGAGACCGAGCAGCAACTCTTAGAACGCCGCCTAAAATGGAGCGAACGAATCACCTGGTTCGATCACAACGGACTACGACATCAACGAGATTATTTTTGGATTCGCTACTCCGGCATTTGGAAATGGATTTTCAGAGACGAACAAGGCCTCTGGTTTTTTCAAGGCGTTATGGAATAGGGGCCCTCGAGCATAAAGATAGCCTCGGCCATACGACGATTATTCGCCCTGGTGACGTTCAGCGAATGTCCGACAGAACTCAGTTCTCATCCACCAAGACGTCATTCTTTGGTTGAAAGAATCTAAAACTGCGGAGAACAAAACTCTCCCATTAACTCCCGGACGTTCTCATTAGATTCAGATCATTTCAGGGCGCGTTCAAGTTGATCATCATGAGCTCGACGCCGGAGATGGCCTGGTCTTGCTTAAGAAGAGCCTCGAGCTGCATGAGGCTCACGTTCGGATCATTAATATTTTTCATCACTTCTGCAGCCACATGGGGCAGCGTGTGCATCACCTGTCTGTGTTGTCGTTCAACAGTTATTTATACTCCCCCAATTGTTTGCAACTAGATCAATAGCAACTGAACGTTTTTATCTTGCCATAGCGTCAAACTCATATACCATACTTTTGTATGGTATATCTAAAAACATCTCATGCGGTGCCGTCAGCTCACAGACTGCCACCTCAGAAACTCGACTTCGTAGACTTTTGTGCCAAGTCTTGCTTCTCGTTTTTAAAGGGGGCGTCCCATCCCCATGAAATGATAGAAACAGCTCATAGGTTGGGCTATCGAGGACTCGCCTTAAGTGATGATGATGGCTTTTGCAGCGCCGTGAGAGCTTATAAAGCGGCCCAGGCTCTTAAGTTTCATTCTATAGTAGCCACCGAAATTGCTGTGGCAACGGGACGCATGATTTTAGTCGCCAAGAATCTCACAGGTTATCAACAGATCTGCAGGCTGCTTTCGACAGAGTTCTTAAAACAAAAGACAGGCGCTATATTTACCGTCTCCCAACTTAGCGAACTTTCTGCAGAGGCTGTCGCTCTATTGGCGCCGCCCCGTAATTTTCTAAAGATCGCAGACTTTATGACGCTCTGCCGAAATCGACCCCTGTATCAATTGGTCTCTTTAAAAGGAGACCGATCGTCCGACAGGAATATCCGCGAGTGGCTAACAATGATTCCCCCTTCTCTTCCTCGACTGTGGACCTGGGACTCTCGATTTCACGAAACTTCTCGACACGAACTACATGAAGTCTTGCAAGCCATTCGATTAAATACACCCCTGTCTCAGATTCTTCCTTCTAGCAACGGAGAGGCTTACCTCAAACCTCTCGAATCACTATCGCATTATAAAGTACCGAAGCAGTGGCTGCATGACGGCCTTAAGTTAGCCGAAGAGTGCCAGTTCTCCATGTCTCAACTGCGCTATAGCTACCCCAAGGAGTGGCTCCCGAAGGGTAAAACCCCTTCACTCTTTCTTCGTGAACTCTGCGATGCGGGAGCTCAAAAGCGATTTCCAAACGGTATGCCGCTTGATATCTGTCACCAACTAGAACACGAATTGAAGATCATTCAACGCCTTCAGTTCGAAGACTATTTTTTGACGGTTTGGGATATTATTCAATTTGCTCGTTCTCACAATATTCTGTGTCAGGGACGAGGGTCGGCCGCCAACAGTGTCGTTTGTTATTTATTAGAAATCACGGCGATCAATCCCGTACAAATGAATCTCTTATTTGAGAGATTCATTTCTGAAGAACGACGTGAAGCACCCGATATCGATATTGATTTTGAGCATGAGCGACGTGAAGAAGTTATTCAATATGTCTACAATAAATACGGTCGCCATCGTGCTGGCCTGGTAGCCACTCTCATTACCTATCGTACCAAATCGGCGCTCAGAGATTGCGGGAAGGCCCTTGAAATTGCTCCTGAGATGATAGAAACGTATTCGCGGGCTGCGTCCTGGAGGGAGCCTATTTTTGAGACAGAGGCATTTAAAAAATCACTGTCTGCCAAAGGCTCCACGGCCAACAACTCTTTAACCCCACAGATGGAACGATGGCTTCGACTGTCTCAAAATCTTAAAGGCTTTCCAAGACATCTCGGTCAACATACCGGCGGCATGATTCTCACCCACGATCGCCTTGATGAGATCAGCCCTCTACAGGCCGCTTCTATGGAGAACCGAAGCTGCGTTCAGTGGGACAAGTACGATATCGAAGAACTGGGTCTTCTGAAAATTGATCTTCTTGGTCTGGGCATGCTTACCGCTCTGAGAAAATCTTTTGAAGGCCTGCGAGCCACTCGGGGTGTGAACCTCGAGCTCTACCAAATTCCGTCGGATGATTCCAAGACCTACTCTATGATCCAGGCCGCGAAGACCCTGGGCGTTTTTCAGATTGAGTCGAGAGCTCAGATGTCTATGCTACCAAGACTCAAACCTCAAAATTTTTATGATTTGGTTGTTGAAGTTGGGATCGTGCGTCCAGGGCCTATTCAAGGCGGGATGATACACCCTTATTTACGCCGACGCCTTGGCTTGGAGAAAGTCTCGTACGCCGACCCCAAACTTCAACCCATTCTTGAAAAGACATTAGGCATTCCTCTCTTTCAAGAACAAGTCATGAAAATGGCCATTGAAGTGGCCGGCTACAACGCAGGCGAGGCCGATGCGCTGCGACGATCTATGGGTACATGGAAGAAGTCTGGCGAACTTCAGGCCCATGCAGAAACTCTCTCTCGTCGTCTCAGAGAAAGAGGCATTCCTAGCGATTTTGCAGATCAGATTTGCAAACAAATTTTGGGCTTCGGAGAATACGGCTTTCCAGAGTCTCACGCAGCGAGCTTTGCCCTGCTCACCTATGCCTCTGCCTATATGAAAGCGCACTATCCCGATGTATTTTTATGCTCCCTACTTAATTCTATGCCGATGGGCTTTTACCCTTTTCATATGCTGACCTTTGATTTTCAACGAGACGGAGGCACGATATTACCGGTAGATCTTCAGTACTCTCATTGGGATCACCAACTCGAAGCTCTTCAAAATAGTCCCACAAAACAATGGGCTGTTCGCTTAGGATTTCGCTGCGTACGAAATCTTCAGAAATCTCATGTGGACTCATTTATTCAGCAAAGAACCGGAGGGCAAAATACAAGAGGCGTGGTGGATATGGCGATCTTTGACGTGCGCGAACGGGCCAGCCTGGCGATGACAAAGGCCTTAGACGAAAAAAGAAATGCCTATTGGAAAGCCCTTCTGCCTACAAAGGATTCTCTCCTCCCGCATGAGCCAAATATTCCTTTTAAATCTCTTCGTCCGTTTGAGAGCATGCTTCTTGATTTTCAATTTATGGAAACAACCCTCAGCACGCATCCCGCTATTTTGGCAAAGCAAAGTCGATGGCGCTATAATATACCCACGACAGCTCTCACATTAGCGAAGCAGCTTGAGCATTCAGAGCTGAAGGGCCGCTCTGTGGTGGTCTTTGGACTTTTACAAGTTATTCAAAGCCCTCCCACAGCTCATGGCATGTATTTTATAACGCTCGAAGATGAGAGCGGCTATTTGAATCTTGTTCTTCGACCTCCGATTTTTCAGAGATACAAAGACTTGCTGCAGAGCCAGTGGGCTCTTCTTGTACGAGGGAGAGTGCAGAACGACAGAGGTTCTATTTCAATTCTTGTCGATCATCTATTTGAGCCCCAAGCCGCTTCTACTTACTCTCTAGCGGCTAGTGGTCAGACCACTAGGCCCTCGTTTCGACGCTCTTCTCATGCTCGGGCATCGGCTCGGTTGACAGATCCCAGCGCTCAAGAGCTCCTCGCAGACGCTTTTCAATACGAGGCAGATGACGAAGCCATCCCTCAAAATATTGTTCATGCTTCAAAAGAAAATCTCTCTTAAGACTATAGTCGTCTTTGTACTCAAGTCGCATTTGATTGACGACGCGCTCAAAAGTGGCATGAAAGGGCATCAAGATGGTAATGCCAGTCATATAGAACGCTCGATCTTCGTTGACGGCCTTGACCTTGATATCCAGCACTTCATCGATGGCTTCATTGAGGCTATCGATACTGACCCTCTTACCATCGAGCTCTTTGTCCTGAATCTTAGTTTTTAACTTTGCTATTTTCGAGAGCATTTTCTCAGCACGCAGTCTCCAGTCGCTGAGACTATCGGCTGTGGTCTTCATAGCTTGGAGCATCTCTGATTTTCTAATTTGAAATTCACTTTCCGACACTGGCGCTAATAACCTTCTCTTTTCAGGCTCAATATCGAAGTCTTCCGTATGATACTTCTCAATCGCTTCACGAGCGGTCATTAACGTCGTGCCCTTGATGCGCGCCCCTTTGGCAGCTGTATTGATCCATACGCGATCTTTATGCGTCACAAACGATTGCTCCATTTGTTTTCGAAAATAATTCCACTCAATTCGAGTTGCTACTTCGGACTCTCCATCCATAGTCGCCACTCGCAGACCTCGAGACTCAGATTTAAGCTCCTCTTCATTTCGGGGCCTTTCACGATCTGGATCAATGGTGCCTGCCACATGAGTCACAGCCGAGTCATAGCCATACGCTAAATTATGCCCAATCATGATACAGGTCGAAAAACCCATATAAGCCGCCAAGGTGACATTTAGATTTCCTGCAGACGAACCCGGATGAAAGCGACCTAGAAAATTGAGTTTCAACGAGTCTGTATACAGAGGCGATGGAGTATAAATTATTTTCTCACCTTTGTAACAATCGAAGCTCTCTCGCATGAGCAGCATAGGCGCCACTAAACTCGAGCGTTCATTCACATAAATATTTCTGAACAAACGAGGAACATAATCATCTCGCTCGAGAGCAGTATAAAAGTCTGCGTAGATTCCTCGATCGGACATCGGCTTTAAAACGGTATCGCAAGCAATAATAGGAATTTTACCCTGGACTTCTTTAATTAGGTCCCAATGCTCACTCACCGAAGGGCCCGCCGCCACTGAGAGACAGAGCTTGCCCTTGAACTGATCCCTCAGACGCTCTAAGCCCGGATTTCGCAAAACCAGATCTAAATTATCCATGGTATTTTCAAATCCAAGAAATTGATCGTTTACCGAATTACCCACCAGCAGAACACAATGGTCTCGGGTATCTAAAATAGAGCGAGTCATCTTTGAATAAAATTCATGATCAATACCAAGCGCCATCGGTGAAGCGACAATCTTTAGATGACGGTCTATGGTCGTATGGCCAATGAAGTAATCGATAAGAAAGTTGTCGATCTCACCTGTATCAAAGCCGACAATAAACTGAATCGTGTCATCGGATAATTCGGCCGTAAAATCTTCATTCGACAAGGCCGTAAAAAATATCTCAGGCTCTTTTTCTATGATCAATACCGAGAAATTGGTATGAGGTCGATTTGCCAAAAATTCTTTTAGAACATGGCCCATACCAAATCCAAATATTACCAGCACCGATGCATTCTGAACCTGTTCCTGTTCAAGCAAGTGACGGGCCTCTTCTTTTGGATTTTCTGCATGATACAGAAAGCGCTTTCCATGTTCCTGCGAAAAGACACTTAAATTTTTATGCCCTTGATAGTCGACAAACTGATAACGCCTCAAATGCTGGGGCCGCTGGTTAAACTCTTTAAGCCCCTCATCGAGGCATTTCGCTAAATGGGGCGAACTTTTTCTGAGCGCCGCTAAGTTGCGCTCCAAGAAACTCTCATCTAATATAGGCTCTCCCACCAACTCTAGTGTAACAGAGCGACACCTCTGGCCCCGTGCATCAATTCAAGCCGCTTTTCAAAGAACGCAGCAAATCCCAAAGGCCCATCGAGTATTCTCGGCGATGATGCACCGCGGGGGCCCTATAAGGATGATGTTTGTAATTTAGAGCAATATCTCGATTGAACGGATCAAGTACTAAGTGCTTTCGAGCTGGGTCCATCAACTCGCCTTTGAAACCCATCGACGACCTAAAGTAAAAGCCGGCCGCTGCTCGAGACTCTGAAAGCGCTGGCGCCGGAAATGCCGGCATCGACCAAGAATTTGAATCATGAATCTCAAACGTAGCAGTTTCCATAGCGGATTCCCCACTGAACATCGCCTTCCACTGGTCTAGAGAGATTGTTCCCAACAAGGCGGCATCAACCGTCTTCAACAGCCAGGCATCAAAGTCGACCAAATGGTAACGACGGTATCCCTCGAGATGAGTTCTGCAAAAATCTACACATCCCCGGGGGGCATAGTAGCGGCCATGCACCCGAGTGCCCTTTGAAGCAACGATAGATCGATCTAGTTTATAAAGAGCATGGGTTCGAGGACAACTGTAAATCAGGGCATGCTGCGATGCTTTTTCTCGGACGATCTCAAAGCTTGGATTCTCGTGATGGGGAGCAGCCGTAGGGTCAATCCACTTGAGAAATCGCCGACGACGATCGGACGGCAGTGAAGCTCTCAATCGTCTTTGAGTTCTCTTATCGGGGGAGTAGATCATGGCAAGACCGTGCGCATTCGTGATCACGGCTTCGATCAACTTTTTCGGTTGAGAGACAATCACCCAAACATTCTCTGTATCATGGCTATGAGTATTGGCCCCAAGATCCACAGCTCGATAGAGCATATAATTGATATACGTAAAGGCCTCGGTCTCTATGACTGAAAAATAAACGATCGGTTTTTGAAGAAGGCCTTCTTCTTGCCGTGGGGTTAATTTAAAAATTCGCTCCGAATTGTTTCTAAAATCGAAATCATCTTCGAAATCGAGAGCAACCAGATGATCCACCGGATTAAACCCTGTGAGGGCACGAATATCTTCTGGCTTCTCTTCCTGAAAAATAATGGGCGCAAATGCTTCGGCGATCGCAAGACGTCGCTGTACTTGACTGGTCGACAGTACAGGCACCGACGGCAGATTCTCTGGTCTACTTAGAAAGGAGCCTTCCCAAGCGATCGCTATCAAGCCAAACATAATGGCTGTCATACCCTATTATCTCATAGAATCTCGACCCCTCTAGAATCGGCTTGGAAAGCGGCTTAAACATAAGAAGACGCTTGGGAACCCATCGCGAATCGGCCAGCGATGCTATAAGGGCTGTCGCCAAAAGCCCCACACAACAGGGTTTGGCGGAAAACCCTACAACTATTCAACCCATTTCAAGAAGGGCACGAGGCAGGAACCGCAATTTAATAGTGGCTCCGTCGCTGGCAATTTGTCCAAAAGACCACTTCGAAACTTCAATGTCTGTTCTTTAAGGCGGTTCAAGTGAGGATCAAATTTATAAAAATCCAACCCACGAAGATGGGAATTATGGACTATAAATCGAGGATCCATTGATCCCGTTTTACAGATCAAGCTAATTTATTCAATGATGAATGACTAAATTTACCTAATTATTTTATACATTTAAAACGATATGGCGTCAGGCCAGTAGGCCTTCGAGCCCTTTCTCATTGAGCGTCGCGAGACTCACTTCACTTTCAAGCCCCGTTGCCAAGGCCTTCAATTTTAAAATTCCACGTGACCGCTCGTCCCCGCCACGCAACAAAATATGAGAAAAACCTTCTTCAGATGCAAATGAGAACTGCTTCTTGAGCTTTGCTGCTGAAGGATAAACGGAGATCGCCGTCAATCGAGCTGCCCCAGATAAGGCGGATAAGTTGCCTATCTTCTGGCGCCACTGCATAGCCAAACGAGATAGTTCCGCGCGATCATCTTCATCCAATACAGCCACCAATACTCGTCGCTCGCTGCGAGGGGCCTCAGCGCCACCCAAAAGTAGAGCGAGTCGCTCGAGTCCAATACTGAATCCCACAGCGGGAATGGCTTCACGCGTAAAGCGTCCGATAAGTTGATCGTATCGGCCACCTCCGCCCAGTGAATACCCTGCCGACTCATGACGAAGCTCAAAAACTGGCCCGCTATAATAGCCCAAGCCTCTTGCAAGAGACGGATCAAAGCGAAAGCTAAATTGAGACAGTCCCAAAGCCTGAAGATGGCCAATCATCGCTCTTAGCTGAGAGAAAATCGATCGCAGTACGGATTCTTCCGACGCAATCGATTTGGTGAGCTGCGCCTCTAAGTCGTCTAGAGAAAATCCCTCCGACAAGATTTTCTCTAAGAGACCGGGCACGCTGCCCAAAGTTTCCTTAAATTCTTCCTTAAGTTTTTCTAATGATAGCTTGTCACGTTTATCTAACAAAATAGCAAACAAATCGCTCTGAGATTCTGGCCAGCCTACCACCTGAGCGAGATAACGCAAAAGCCGACGATCATTCATATGAAGACTAAACGACTCAGACGTCACTGACGCCACCGCCGACAATCCGGCCGCAATAACATCACATTCAGCAGATATGTCTTGGGCCCCAATAATATCCACATCGCATTGAAGAAACTCTCTATAGCGACCCTTCTGAGAACGTTCCGCTCTCCACACGGGCCCAATATGAAAAACTTTCCAGGGAAATTTTATCTTTGAACGATACTCGGCTACACAGCGTGAAAGAGGCACCGTCATATCAAATCGCATACCGAAATCTGCAAGACTATCCTCCGAAAGTTGCTGAGTGGCACCCTGCTTGAGCTGCTCTTCAAGCTTGGCGCCTCTCTTCATGACCTTAAAGATTAACTTCTCGTTTTCATCCCCACCACCACTACCCAAGAGAACCGACAAATTCTCTAAGGCAGGTGTTTCCAGAGGTAGGTAACCAAAACCTTCGTAGACGTCAGCCATCTGACGCTGGAGTCTCACGCGGTGCAGAGCCTCCCAGCCGATAAAATCTCGAAAACCAGAAGGAGGCGACGTTGAAATAGACATGGCGCATTATAACGTTGTCCGCCCCCGATGGGCTAGTAGTCTGACTACTTGCCCACCTATTTCCATAAAATAGGTGGGCCAAAGACTATTTTAGAAAGAGAAGTTCACGATACTTAGGAAGGGGCCAATGAGTATCCGATACCATACCTTCGGCCTCGTCGCAGAGATCACGAACCTTCGTCATCAACGGTAATACCGTCACGCTCAGCGCCGTTGCCTTTTTAACTTCATCATGAATATCTGCGGTTTTCACCAACTCAACTCCAAGCTGCTGTGCCGTCTTTAAGAGGCTCTCATAAATGGCCTTAATGTCTTCAAGGCGATTCAAAGACACGCCTTTACCGGCCTCTTTCACTTCTTTGACCATTCGTGCAATGGAGCAGATCTCACTTTCAATCGCAGGAAATACAAACGTATTGGTCATTTCTTGAAGCGTGGAGGCTTCCATTTCGATCTGCTTGATATAGCGCTCAAGCATGATATTAACTCGCGACCGAATTTCTTCGACGTCCAAGACCTTTTGATCGATCAAAAACTTAGTTTTCGAATCATCGAGTAGCGACTGAAGGGCCTCAGGAGTGGTAACAAGATTGGGAAGCCCACGCTTTTCAGCCTCAAGTCGCCATTGGTGAGAATAATTATTACCCTCAAAACGAATGGCCTTGGTTTCTTTAATTGTTTCCTGAATCAATTGAAGTACCGCTTCGTCTCGAACCTTTGTTTGAGCGAGTTTTTTCTCTAAGCGATCGGCCATATGAGAAAATGCATCGGCTACCGCAGCATTCAAGAACGAGATGGGCACAGCACAGTTGGTCGTCGAGCCCACCGCACGAAACTCAAATTTATTTCCCGTAAATGCAAAAGGAGACGTTCGATTTCGGTCGGTATTATCTCGAGCCACCGCAGGCAACTTTGAAACACCGAGACTTAAAATAGACTCGTCCGACTTCGCGTCAACAGCCGCACCAGATTCGATCTTATCTAAAATTCCAGAGAGAGATTCGCCCAAAAAAGCCGAGATAATAGCGGGCGGTGCTTCGTTAGCGCCCAAGCGATGATCGTTACCGGCGGAGGCAATGCCGGCTCGCAAGACGGCCGAGTGCTCGTGCAAACCCTTCAAAATTGTCGTCAGAACCGCTAAAAAGCGAAGGTTCTGATGAGGGGTCTTTCCTGGCTCTAATAAATTCTCGCCCTTTTGAGTCGAAAGACTCCAGTTGTTGTGCTTACCGCTACCATTGATACCCGCAAATGGTTTTTCATGAAGCAAGCAAACGAGATCATGCCTTAAAGCTACGCGGCATAAGGTATCCATTAAAAGGGCATTGTGATCGCAGGCTAAATTGGAGTCTTCAAAAATGGGCGCCACTTCATATTGGCCAGGCGCCACTTCATTGTGACGCGTTTTTACGGGCACGCCCAATTTATAGAGCTCTGTTTCGAGCTCTTGCATAAATGCTAGAACGCGGCCCGGGATGGTGCCAAAGTAATGATCTTCAAACTGTTGTCCTCGTGTTGAACCTCGCCCCAATAAGGTGCGGCCCGTCATCACTAAATCGGGTCTCAACGAAAAAAGGGCTCGATCAATCAAGAAATACTCTTGCTCGGCTCCTAAGGTAGATTGAACGGCCGTGACATCCACATCACCTAAGAGTTTCAAAAATCGACAGGCTGAAGCTGAGAGAGCCTCTGACGATCGTATCAACGGTGTTTTCGTATCGAGGGCGTCCCCATGGTAACTCATAAAAGCCGAAGGAATGCAGAGCGTCTTGCCGTTTAAACTTTCAATGATAAAAAGAGGACTCGTGGGATCCCACGCCGTATAGCCACGCGCTTCAAAGGTCGAGCGCATACCGCCACTGGGAAACGAACTTGCATCTGGCTCTGATTGAATCAGCGCTGAGCCAGAAAATCTCTCCAGGGCTTGGGTCTGTCCAGTCTCAGAGGTTCGAGTTTGAATAAACGAATCATGCTTCTCGGCGGTGAGGCCTGTCATCGGCTGAAACCAGTGACAGAAGTGCGTGACTCCTTGCGACAGGGCCCAGTCTTTTATGACGTTGGCGATTTCGTCTGAAAATTCTTTAGATAGCCGTTGCCCCCGGTTAACCAGAGCCGTCAGAGCCGCATAGGCATCTTTCGACAACTTTCCTTTCATCTGATCGAGACCAAACGTTAGGGTCCCGAAATAGTCGCTTACCAACAGCGGCTTTCCATCCGGATCGCTCGGTCGGACAAATTTACGAGTTTCTCTTGAAATGGCCGTAACCACGGCTTGATGACGCTTTGACACAGACTCTCCTCTCCGTCTTCAAAAAACTGAACCAATCTATTGAAAACGATGATAAAAAAATGAACTCGTCAGAAACACTATATCTCTACGAATTCATCCCCATTTCAGATTATACCCTAAAAATGTCAATTCAATTCATGGCCTACAATTCTATCCACGGTCTCTAAGTCATGATAAACTCTGTCGTGTGGGGGCTAATGTCGATGAAAATGGGATTCTAAGGGCTGAAGAAGCTGTAGAAACCTATTTTATGATTTCGCCCTATATGTTTCAGGACCAGGATGAAATCAACCTCGCCATCTACTACCGATTTAATAATAACTATATTTTATTCAGGCGCGCGGGTGCTCGCTGGAGTACGGTCGACTATCAACGACTGGTCGACCTCGGCATTCAAGAGTTCTATACACAATCATCCGAATCTGAATGGCAGTCTCTCATTGAGAACCGAATGACTCGAATGCTCACCAATGTGAGCACGCCCTCTACCGAAAAAGCAAAAATCATTTATTCCGTCGCAACATCCGCCACCGATTCTTTCTTCAAAGATCCGTCCTCACCTGAAGCAGCTCGCAAATCAGTGGCATTTGTTAAGCATAGTGTTGAATACCTGACGTCGTCGAAAGATTCGTTTTGGGATTTATTTGAATCGGCCAACTCAAGTCTTCAAGAACAAACCCATGGCATTCACTGTGCGGCTTATTCAGTTCGACTGGCTCAGCATATGGGTCTCCACGCCCCAGACAAGCTGCTCGCGTTAGGAATCGGCGCCGTTCTGCACGATATTGGCAAAACCAAAGTTGATAAGGCCATTCTCGATAAAGCCGGCCCGTTGACCGACGAAGAATGGGTTGAGATAAAGAAGCATCCCCAATACGGCATAGAGATCATTCAAAAATTCGGGGGTATCGTTCCCTCGCTCGCTAAAGAAGTAATTCTAGAGCATCATGAGCGACCTGATGGAAGTGGCTATCCCAAGGGTAAGTCAGGCTCAGAGTTAAGTATTTTCTCTAATATCGTCGCCATCGCCGATGTTTTTGACTCCATGACGTCCCATCGAGCCTATAAGCGCCAAAGCACCTCGATGGAAACTATGCTTGAGCTTCTTCAAACGCAGATGGGACGACTCGACAAAGCGCTTCTCGTTGCCTTTATCGAAATGATGCGTAAACGATAGACGCGTCTGAATTTCTCTAAGCAGGGACTCTTAAATTCAAGAAGGTCATCGCGATCGAAGACCTATTGCTCCATCAGACCTAACTCGGCCGTCTTCTTAAATTCGATATCGGCATAGCGTTCTGTGGCCTTGGCCAAGGCGTACTCTGACGATACCAGAATAGCCCAACGCCCCTCGGCATCTTTCGACAATACAGTATCGTACGAAGACGACAATCCATCAAGAGTAGCGCGCCACCGTGCCTCGGCTTTAGGTTTGGGCGAAATCCAACGGGCGATACGATAGGCGCAGTTTTCAAAGACAGCTTCGGCCCCATATTCATTCAGCAGTCGAAACTGAATCACCTCAAACTGCAACTGACCTACCACCCCCACCACAATATCATTAGAATTTTGCGGAAAAAAAACTTGCGAGGCGCCTTCTTCACAGAGCTGCTGAAGCCCCATGCGAAGCTGCTTAGACTTCAATGGATTTTTCAAAAGCACTTTTCGAAACATCTCAGGGGCAAAGTGAGGAATTCCTAGAAAATGAAGCCCTTCTTTCTCACTCAAGGTGTCTCCAATTTTAAAATCCGACGTATCGTAAAGCCCGACAATATCGCCTGCAATCGCCTCTTCAACGTGAGTACGTTCGCTGGCCATAAACTGAAATGTCGTGCCAATACGCATTTTTTTCTTTCGCCGATTGTGATGCACTTCTAAGCCTTTCTCAAAGCGCCCTGAACAGACTCTTAAAAAAGCAATGCGATCACGATGTCGCTCATCCATATTGGCCTGGATTTTAAACACAAATCCTGAAAAATTCGGGTCATCGGGTTCCACGATACGTTCTTGTGCAATACGAGGCTGTGGCCCAGGGGCCCACTCACAAAAACGACGCAGTAAAATTTCTATTCCAAAATTATTGATGGCCGATCCAAAAAAAACCGGCGTTTGATTTGCCTGCAAATAGGCTTCGAGATTAAAGGCTTCAAAGACTCCTGATACTAAATCGACCTGCCCCGAAAACTCTTCAAAGGTATCGTCATCAACCCAGGTTTTCCATCGATCGTCTGAAAGTCCCTGCGTTTCGACCTCACGAGGCCGAATCACCGTGGGCTCAAACGGCGAGTAAACCGCTCGCGGCATATCGTAGACGCCTTGAAACAACTTTCCGCTTCTCAACGGCCAAGTCACGGGCGCTACCTTAATCTGCAACACTTTTTCAATTTCATCACACAAATCTAAAGGCGAGCGGCACTCCCGATCGAATTTGTTAATGAATGTCATCACCGGCATTTTTCTTTGTCGGCAAATTTCCATTAATTTAAGAGTCTGAGCTTCAATTCCCTTCGCTCCATCAATGACCATCAGTGCTGAGTCAACGGCGGTCAAAACCCGGTAGGTATCTTCGCTAAAGTCTTTGTGGCCTGGCGTATCGAGCAGATTCAAACGCTTCTCTGCAAAGTCAAACTGCAGCACAGAAGACGTCACAGAAATACCCCGCTGTTTTTCAATTTCCATCCAGTCACTGGTGGCATAGCGCGATGCTTTACGCGCCTTTACGGTGCCGGCCACTTGAATCGCACCACCAAACAGCAAAAGCTTTTCAGTGAGCGTGGTCTTTCCCGCATCAGGATGGGATACAATACAAAACGTCTTTCTATTATTCGCCATGAAGTCCTTCAAAAATGGTTGTATAAATTGGCTGCAATCTTGCCTGAGACCAGGTGAAAGAAGAATCTATTTTCTTCGAATCAGGCTTTTCGAGCCCTTCGTCATAGGCGTCACATGTTTTGAGCGCCAATCGATTAATAATGGTGCTCCAGCGAAGAGAATGATTATCAGAGGCGATCCATTGAGTCGAGGGTGCGGCCCGTGACGCCGCCATCAAGAGCCTTGCCAAGTCTCGTCCATGAATAAGATTGATATAAGAATGTCCAGCCTGAATGAGCCCTCTGGTCACCCATTGTCGTGGGTCTCTACCAGCTCCGTAAATTCCCGCCGCACGAACCACGATAGCACCTTGCGAGCGCAAAAACTCTTCGCCTTGCACCCGAGGAATCGTCAATCGCAGCGGGTTGCTCTCACGAACGGTAGCTCCCGCCTCCGTCACCTCATAGGCTGAGGTCGACCCAACTACCACTACCTTACCAAGCACATAATGATAATTGTGCCAAAAACGCTTTACGAGTTCGAGGGGCTCGGCAGGAAAAAGCCAAAACGCTCTGTCAAATTGGTAAGCACGCAAGCACTCCCAAGTCGACGTCTCATTTAAGTCAAAAACCAGGCCGGTCTGCAAATTAAACACTAGCGAGGTCGGCGCATCCAACTCTAGAGAGGTCTGCACCCTACGATTGGTTACAACGAGCTCCTGACTAACATCCATCGCTGCCTGAAACTCTTGCTTCAAATAGCGCCCCGTATAGCCGCACCCCAAAATAAGCGTCTTCACCGTTTCTTCTTAGTCGAGATGAAGGGTTTTGAGAATCGTACAAACAAGCGAATCATCGCAGTCATCTCAGCTCTAATAATGATCGACGCTGGTATCGATAGTTTGAGACGCTCTTAATTATGATGCGATTTGTGATTTCTAACCCTGATTTGACAAATAATGGTGATGCCAAACGCAGCAAATCGACTCCAGAATTAGGCTCGCGCTACCGCCGACTCTTAGTGGCAAGCGTCTCCGCTTGGGCCTTATTTCTTTCGCCTGACGTGCAAGCCTGGCAAACCAATGAAAACTCAGGCACGTCTGGGCGACTTCTGTTTTCGCACGAAAGCGTTTCGCAAGCCGACTCTCAGATTTTTGGCGCACTCGAATTTCGCCTCGCCAAGGGCTGGCATCTCTACTGGAAGAACGCTCGCAGTGTTGGCTTGGCTCCAAAAGTTCGTCTTGATTCCACCCATAGTAAATTACTGGCCTTCTTGTTTCCATTTCCCGAAACCGTGGTAAGCCCCCAGAAGCCTGATGATTTTTCTTATGGCTATCTAAGGGCCGTACGTTTTCCTTTTATCGTGGAGCGGAGCGAACAAAGTACCGCGCTTCAAGGCATCGTTCATATTGATTACCTCGTATGCAATATTCAGTGTATTCCTGAGTCCTTTGAGTTTCCATTTTTGATTCCAGAAGAGACAGAGTCTCGAAAGACGCCCGCGTTCAAAAGTTTAGAAGAGCAAATTCAGTCACTTTCAAGAAGCCTCGCTCCCGATCAATGGAAGCAAGAATGGCTTAGCGATCGATCGCTGCGACTCGATTTTCCGCAGCTCAAGGTGAGTCGCCTTGCCGTGGCTGGAGCCCCTCCGGTTGAAGGAGCCAATAGAAAAAATTTGAAAGTTCATGTGACGAAAGAGTCCGCTCATCAATGGCTAATTCGTCATGATAATGAGCCTCAACGCTTGGAATGGATGATCGAAACAGAGCGCCCATCAAAAAACGAAGCGCCTCTTCTATTCTCAGGGCTATCAGAAATTCCTGCCTCGTTTACTACGACCAATGCGACAACCCCGAGCTCGATTCCCTCCGCCAACGCAGACACCTCTTCACTTTGGCTCATTTTATTTTTTGCATTTTTAGGAGGCTTCATTTTGAATCTGATGCCCTGCGTTTTGCCGGTCGTTTTTATGAAAACGACAAGCGTTCTGAAGCTGCGTGAAAAGAAGCGAGATATTAAGAGTTCTCTGCTCGCAACGATAGCTGGCATTATCACAAGCTTCCTCGTTTTGGCTACCGTGATCACGGCCCTTCGCGCCAGTGGAGAACTCATCGGATGGGGATTTCAATTTCAAAGCCCCCTCTTTCTCTTTTTTCTGCTGTCGGTTTTAATCATTTTCGCTTTGAACCTCTGGGGGGTTTTCGATGTAAGCCTGTCGTCATCCTCGGCGACCTTTCTTTCACGCTTCCAAGGCCCCTTTGCAGAGGGAGTACTCGCCACCTTGCTTGCCACCCCGTGTTCGGCACCCTTTTTAGGAACTGCTCTGAGTTTCGCTTTGGCACAACCCGCCCCCCAACTTTTTCTCATTTTCTTTGTGATGAGTTTGGGTCTTTCACTACCGTATATTTTCTTGATTTTAGCGCCCTCAGCCCTCTCGGCCTTGCCTCGTCCTGGCCCTTGGATGGAAGGGCTGAAAAGAATTCTGGCCTATTCTTTAGCGGCCAGTGCGCTCTGGCTCTTTTCTGTTTTTGCCCAACTGGTTTCTCATGAAGCGATGATGCTCGCGCTCATGGCGTTATCTTTAATGGCACTTCTCTTGAAAGAGCTGCCTCTGCGATGGGCACTTGTTCTCAGCGCCATCGTTCTCGTTTTTGCGAGCTTGGAAATTCGTCACCTTCAGAGTACCGACCCTCAAAATTCGAGTAGCTCCGAAGTTTCCACGACGGTTGCCGACTTAGAATCTCGTCTGACCAAGGGCGATCGCTTGTTTGTTGTTGTAACCGCAGATTGGTGTCTTACCTGCAAAGTAAATGAAGAAGCTGTGATTCATACAGAGTGGTTCAGCAAAGAACTCGAGCAACGAGACATTCAACTCTATATACTAGATTGGACTCGCCCCAATTCTGAGATCACCGTTTTTCTTAAAGAGCATAATCGCATTGCCATTCCGTTCTCTGCCCTGATGAGCGCCGAAAAAACCGAACTGCTACCCGAGCTCCTCACTAAGAACGCCGTCATGCGCGCGCTTGAACGATTTTGAGCCCATTGCACACAAAAAAAAGACCCCGTATTTCTACGGGGTCTAAGTAAACGATTAAGCCTGTAGGCCTAAGCTGAACTTATTCAAGTTCAAATACAGACACGATCGGGGCTAAGAAAGGCGCACCTTGATTAGCAGCCGTTCCGACCGAAAACGTTCTACGATAAACAGCCATATTGCCGGCACCAGCCGCATCGCCATCTTGGTTACCCAAGGCATACATATCGGCAATGGCTTGGTTCGCAGCACCCGGAACCGTTGCTGCAGGAGCATCGGTTGGAAGAAGGCAACGGCTGGCAGCCGCAGTCATCGCGACGAAGTCCGCGATCACACCAGTAGGGGCAGCGTTAACGTTCCCCGCGCCGTAGGAGTACAATACAGGCGATGCTGAGCTAAAACCAATGAAGTTTGCGTTACCGGCCGCATCGGGAACCCAGGCTCTTTTTTGTTGGCCAGGAGCAGCATCAGGAACCAAGGCGATAGACAACACGCATTTGTTTAACTCAGCGCCGGTAGCCGCGTTGTATCGAGGTTTGTTGTAGAAAGATATTTGAGCCTCTCCAAGAGTTTTCAACAATACCGATGTTTCAGAAGCCTTCGAACGAGCCATATAGCTTACGAAAGCTGGAATCGCGACGGCGGCCAAAATACCTAAAATGGCTACCACGATCATCAGCTCGATCAGTGTAAATCCTTTGTTATTTGTTAATTTCATTTTTCCTCCCAAAAAAAGTGTTCCGCGTTTTTTGTTTCGCCCTCAAGAGTCGAACCTTGAGTAAGCACAAACGATGCCAACTTAAAGCTCTCAGCTAAACGACGATTCCTTATAGGTATTTTACTGCTTTCAATAAGAGGTACAAACTATTCGTTACCCATTTTTGTCATGACGCACACAAATATGTTCGACGCTGACAAAATTTGTCGCTCTCAAAAGCCACGATAACGCGCCGCTTCAGAATTTGCTTTTTCGGGCTACAACCTTATCTAACGCCCGAAATCGTCTTGATAACGCACGATATCATCTTCGCCAAAATAGGTACCTGTTTGAACTTCTACAAAACTCATAATCGATGCCCCCCTATTTTCAATACGATGCTTTGCGCCAAGGGGAATCTCGATATGATCGCCTGCCCTCAAGAGAATTTCTTGGTCATTAAGAACAACTCGGGCCTCTCCCTTGACGATGGTCCACGACTCTTTTCGCTTCGAGTGCGACTGATAACTAAGACGCTTACCCACATCCACTTCGATCACTTTTACTTTAGTGTAAGCCGTATCCCACAAATTTTTAAATCGACCCCAAGGACGATGCTCTGTCCACTCCACAACTTCTACTTCACGCTTATTCATGCCATGCCCTCTTACAAAATCTTTGCTAAATAGTCTTTTAGGTAGGGGGTTTGCGACAACGGCATTACCATCACCTTATTTCCGGTTCTTACGACCGCAATATCTTTCAAACCAAAGACTGAAAATTCTGTAGCCTCATCACTCCACGCATAAACATTGTGCGCATTCACCGTAGACAGTTTCGTCTGCTTCTCTTGAAGCGCAAGTCGAGACCAGTCGATCCAAGTACCTAAGTCTTCCCATGGCAGCTCGAGAGGCATAACACGCACACGCGGAGATTTCTCAAAAATGGCACGATCAATGGGCTGTTTAATGAGGGTCGAAAATTTAACTTTCAAATTGAGCGCTTCCGGAAAAAACTCTTTATAAGCAGAACAAAAAGCGTCAAGCGTCCCAAAAAACATACCGCCGTTTATCAGCCCACCTGCCGAATAAAGTGACGACAAGGTTTGCGCATTGGGCTTTTCCACAAATTTCTCTACAGGCGCGCTCTGTGTTGAAACTGTCTTCGTCGCTCCAGACAAATCAGGAATCATCCAACCAAATTGCGAGTGACTCTCCAAGGGTTTAAACGATGGGGGCGAACCCAAAACAAATAAGGAGTTAGGATGACGATCAATCTCTGTTTGAATGTTTGCTAAAACACGACCAAAGCCGGCTTTAGGAAAATAGTGGTCGGCGCTCATGATAGCGAGCCATTTCTTTCGACGCAGCGACGGCGATTTCATAATGCAGCGTAATGCCCAGCCTACGGCTGCCGCCGTATCTCTTGGCTCGGGCTCCACAAAAAACCGTAGAGGCTGTGTTTTTCCCCTCATTGAGGCACCTTTAACCCGCCGCTTCGCTAACGACGGTTTTCGGCCTCGGGTATCATGCATCTTGTAGTCTAGTTCAATAGCCCTGCGAATACCTGAATTACAGACCACGAAAACTTCCAGCCCTTTCAGTCGCTCGACGGCTCGATCTAACAAACTTTTGCCGTGCACCCGAAGCAGCGGCTTGGGACATTCCATAGGAAAAAGTCGCTGACTTCGGCCTCCTGCTAAGATGATTCCAATGCCATTGGCCGCCACATGAATTCTCGACATGGCTCTAAACTGCCTTACGACTGGTTATAAATCAATATTTGCCCCAGTATCTGTAGCGAGGTCTCACTTACGCATAGACCCTCTTGCCTCGTCTGCCCCTTGACAGCAGCATCAAATTGCACAAGAAACCCCCCACATGAAGTTTCCATTTTTTGTTATCGCCAACTTAGCTCTCGTGCTCGCGGCACCTGCAACAATTCAGACCCTCAAAGCTTCCTCTGCGGTGACAGGTTCGGCGAGTCATCCTCTTGCCGCCTCGGTTTCTACGCCTAGTCCTTCCTCTATTATTCTTGACCCCTTCGAAACAGGCATTCGTATGGAGGAACTCCAATTGTTGCCGAAGCCGCTGGAGAGCCAGTGGCTAAGTCAACTCTATTTGCAAACATGGAATGCATCGTTTTCGAGGTTGATGGCGTCTCCCCCAGAAATTTCATCGCTCCTTAGGGCGTTACAACGCCGCTCGCTCTCTCTCAGCGACAGTGATCATTCCCAATCTCTCAAGGAAATTGATAACTTCTTTGACCGAAGTCTTCCCTATGCGGCGCTCGCAGAAGATATTGAGGTTCGACTGGCGTTTGAAATGGCTTGGGCGTTTAGTCATAATGAGGGGTCAGCAACTCCTGATCAGCCTGCCCAAGTCTCTGAGCGAGCCGCAGGGGCTTGCCTTTCCAAAGAGATCATCAGCAAACTGCCCACGAAATATGGCCCCGCATTTCTCGAATGGTGCGCGACCCGACGCGACGTTGAAATTACAGAAGCAGCTTGGGCTCGTACGTATGTCAACGGCCGTTGGCTCGCTCCTGAAAGCCTTCCCATAAAACTTAAAACAGGTCGCTACTGGAGGCATCGACTCAATCAGCACTCCATAATTACCGAAAGCTGTATTGTACAGAGTGCCCATGAATCATCGTGCCGAGAACTATCTCGGCGCGTCTTTCTTTCGAGCCTGCCCTCGTCAACCCTGAGAAAATATCTGCTTGCCTCTAAACCCGCTTCCGTCTCAATAGATGGCGTCTATTTTATAGAACCCCACCACAAGAGTGTGATTGCCCTGATACCTTCGACCCGTCGAAAAATCACCTCGTTGCCAAGCGAAACCGTCAGCAGCTCTTTAGAATCTAAATCACTGTGGGAATCTCCATGGCTATGGGCGGGCGTCGTCGCCGTTGCGGGCCTTGCGGGTTGGGGCGTTTATGAGGCCACTAAAGTGCGTACGGTTGAAACACCTTAAGGGGCTGTCACTCAAGATCATTGCAGGTGAGTACGGTCGAATCATCGATCGCCGATACCATCGTCATTTCCGTGCCATCTCCGTCAAAGTCACTGTAGGCTGCCACGACATACCAATGGGTCGGAAATATCGTCGACGGAATAATATTCGCCACTAAATTTGCATTAGCGACGCAATCAATATCGCCGATGGTCGTTCGGTCAATCACCGCGCCACAACCTGTGGCGGCGTCGTAGGCGTTGGACGCAAATACTTGATAACCAAATCGAACCTGACGATCGGGGCGAATATTCATGGGGGCTTGACCCCAAGCCGTATTGGCTGGAACGGGATCCCAATCTACCTTCAGACCTTGGGCGGCCGTGATAGCAGCTTCGGTAGGATGCCTGTCTGCCGCCACATAACAATCAAACTGCTGAAAATAAGACTCCTGCCCTGTTTTAATTGCCGCAATGCCCGCATTGGCTTCATTCAAATAACTTCGATAAACATAGCTTTGGTAACTCGGAATGGCGATCGCTGCGAGAACCCCAAGAATCAAAACAGTAATCATGATTTCAATGAGCGTAAAACCCTTATCATTCGATATCGACCCGCTCGCAATTTTCATTCGAATAGCCTCCATTTCTGAAGCCTCATCAAGGCCCAGTAATGAATCATCGTCGTCATCCGACCCTATACCGTGCTTCTTAAGTCGATATCGCATCGATCGAGACGTAATTCCAAGGATCTTAGCCGCCCTTGAGCGTGAACCGTGAGTTTTCTCTAGGGCTTTTAGGAGCCACTCCTTTTCAAAGCTGTCGACGAGTTCATCGAGAGCAAAAGTACCTTGTTGAAACTTCTGGTCGGCTTCTTTGAGAGAAAAGACTTCCTTTTTATGTTCGTAGTTTACCACATGGCTGGGCAAAGAATCCACTTGGACGGCTTGGCCCATTTCAAGCGCCACACTTCGCTCGATGATATTCTCAAGCTCCCGAACATTACCTGGAAAATCATAGGCTAATAGTAAATTCATAGCTTCAGGACTAATGCGGCGAATATCTTTACTTGTTTCTTTTGCATACTTTCTCAGAAAGAAATCTGCCAAAAGGGCAATATCGTCTCGTCGTTCACGCAAGGGAGGAATTTGAATCTGAATTACATTTAACCGATAAAACAAGTCTTCTCGAAAGCGGCCCTTCTTTACTTCTTCTTCTAAGGTTCGATTGGTCGCTGCAATGATCCGTACATCGACTTCGATACTTTCGGTGCCACCGACTCGGTGAAAATTTTTTTCTTGAATGACTCGTAGGAGCTTTACTTGCATGGGCAGAGGCAGTTCTCCGATTTCATCCAGAAAGAGAGTGCCCTTGTTGGCCGCCTCAAAGAGGCCGTGCTTCGTGGCAGTCGCTCCCGTGAACGCCCCTCTTTCATGACCGAATAGTTCACTTTCGATCAAGGATTCTGGGATAGCTCCACAATTCACGGTTACAATGGGACCGTCCTTACGAGGCGAATTAAAATGCAAAGCTCGCGCCACAAGCTCTTTACCTGTGCCCGATTCTCCAAAAATGAGAATATTTGTACGCGTGGGCGCCGACTTACGAATCAAATTCAGCACCTGGCGCATGCCTTCGCTATCGCCGTGCAGGTTCGAAAAATCGTATTTACTCTGAAGCTCTGATTTTAACGTACGGTTTTCCTCGATCAGACTTCTCGTTTTTAAGGCATTTCGAATGACCATCTTAATTTCGTCTATCTTGAACGGCTTACTTACATAATCAAAGGCTCCCGCCTTCATAGCATCCACTGCAGAGTCGGTGGTAGCAAAGGCGGTAATCATAATCACGGGAACATCCCCCTGAACTTTCTTTGCCTCCCGAAGTAGAGTCATCCCATCGCCATTTTTCATTTGTAAGTCTGTAATAACGAGATCAAATACCTGGTCCTTGATGAGCTTCACGGCGCTAAGCCCATCAGCAGCCGTCGCCACTTCGTAACCTTCTTTTGCCAAGAGAATTTCAAAAAACTCTCTGACACTCAATTCATCGTCGACTACTAAAACACGTATTGGCATAGAATGATCTCCCACTATGCAGCCGACGTAGCCAGCTGCATTCCTTTCGATGGCAACTCAATCCAAAACTCCGTACCTTTACCGACCTGAGACTCAAACCCCACGGTCCCCTGGTGTATTTTTACAATTTGAAAGACCATCGGAAGCCCAAGGCCAGTACCACCCGTCTTTGTCGAAAAGAACGGATCAAAAATTCTGTCTCGGATCTCTTCTGAAATTCCAGGCCCGCTATCTCGTATGACCAAACGAACCGAGTCAGTCGTTTTATGACCTTTCAATTCTATCGAGCCACCCTGCTCCATGGATTGGATGGAGTTCTTTATCAGGTTCCAGATAACTTGTTTCATTTGATGCGGATCACAGACCAACATAAAATCGCGCGGCAAGTGCGATGTCAGCGTAATATTGCCTTTCGAAAATTCGGGAAGATGCTGACAGAGTGTAAATACGTCAGCTACTAGGTCAGCAAGATTGACAGTCTGTAATCGCAAACTGGAGGGTTTCGCATAGTCGAGAAAATCTTGCAGTAAAGCGTCGAGGCGATCCGTCTCTCTCAGTACAATCTGAATAAGCTTCTTGGGAGCCTGCGGCCATTCGACTTCGTCTTTCAATAGCTGTACGCTGCCACTTAAACTCGCTAAAGGATTTCGAATTTCATGGGCAATGCCTGCAGCTAACCGACCAATGCCAGCCAATTTTTCGTTGAGATTCATGCGCGCCTCAAGATCTCTTATTTCGGTTACATCTTGAAAAACGATGAGCGCACCCTGCTCACCTAGGGCCTTGCGCTGAAAGCCGATTCTCTTTTTTCGAGAACCACCCAACGACAACTCAATTTCTGATCTCTGATCATTTGACGGCAGATCTTTGAGAACACTTTCATGAATCATACAACCCATGTCGTTTTGCTCAAGTATCTGAATAGCTGTTGGGTTCAAATACCGAATACGTCTGTCGGGTCCCATGAAAGCGATGCCTGAAGGTATGTTCTCTAAAATCGCCTGATGCAAATTTTCTAGGCCTTTAAGGCTCTCTTCAACATGAGACAAATTTTCAGCGAGTTTTTCTCGCGATCGAAATACCAAGGCCACTGTGGACCCCAAAAAAAGAATCACGGATGAAACCAACGTAAGACGTGCAATTTGTTGGGAGTTGTCGCTTTGATCTAATGAAACTGCCATCCAGACAATGATCAAAGCGCTGCTGATCGACATCCCCAACGCCCCTCGCGCATTTAATATAAGCGCGCCCACCAAAACTTGTACCGCAAACAGAATAATGAATGACGATTCTAAGCCGCCCGTGAGCCAGACTAACGACGTTGTAAGTGCAATATCAAACAACATCTGAGCCCAAGCAAAGATCTGAAGGCTCGCCCCGCGAATCCAAAGAAGAAGGGGCCACGAAGTAAAGGTGGCAAGCGCCCCAGCGGCTAGTGCCACGGACAAGTCTCTGAAGAAATGGACTTCGTAGAAACCCTTCAATAAATAACCTGAAAGACCAGTTATAAAGAGAAACGCAAGGCGAAACGCCAATTGCCAGCTCAGTCGGAATGCAAGGTCTCTATAGTAAGGCGTGGTCATATCACTAACTTACGTTTCCTGCGAGTTCGAAAATGGGTAGATACATCGCAATTACCATACCTCCAATGATGCCCCCGAGAATCACCATCATCGCGGGCTCCATCAAACTGGTCATAGCTTTTACTGCGGCATCGACTTCCTCATCATAGAAGTCGGCAATTTTTCCGAGCATCGCATCCAGAGCACCAGTCTGCTCTCCCACATTGATCATCTGACAAACCATCTCAGGAAATACTTTCGATTGCGAAAGGGGCTCGGCTACAGTCTTTCCTTCTGAGATACTTTGGCGGGCCGCTATGATGGCCTTTTCAACAGTCTTGTTTCCAGCCGCTCGCGCGGTAATGTCGAGCGCTTCTAAGATGGGTACCCCTGACTGAAGCATCGTGCCCAAGGTTCTTGTAAATCGAGCAACAGCCACTTTTCGAATGAGAGGCCCAAATACAGGTAACTTTAAAAAAAGATCGTCCGTCATGGCCAAAGTTTTCGGATTTGCTCTTATCTGCTTCCACGCAAACCCTAAAGCTACAAAACCTAAAATGATAAAAATGATATTGCTCTGCATCCACCCACTCAAATCGATGACGAATTGAGTAGGCGCTGGCAGTGCCTTATCACCAAACTCTTTAAACATTTTTTCAAAAATGGGGATGACCCACACAAGCAAAACCGAAATTACAATAACGGCTACAACACAAATAGAGATGGGATAGACCATCGCCGACTTAACTTGGCCCCTAAGTTTGATTGTCTTTTCTAAATAGATGGCGAGCCGCTGAAGAATGACGTCGAGTATACCGCCCACTTCACCTGCGGCTACAAGGTTGACATAGAGGGTATCAAAGACCTTGGGATGTTTCTTTAAGGCATCGGCAAAAGTGCTTCCACTTTCGACATCGTTCTGAATGGCTTTAAGTACGCGTTTAAATTCAGGATTAGCCGCCTGACCTCCAAGAATTTCAAGACACTGAACCAAGGGAAGACCAGCGTCAATCATCGTCGCAAATTGCCGAGAGAAAATGACAACCTCCTTCAACGATACCGAAGCAAACAGTGCAGTATTTCCACCTTTACCGCCAAGAACAGAACTAGCTACCTTCACCTTTTTTGGGCGAATCTGTTGCCCTCTTAAGTACTGTAGAACCGCCGCTTCATTGGGCGCCTCTTTGGTACCAGAACGAAACTGGCCATTCTTCGCAATACCTTCCCACTTAAATGTCGCCATAACGTTCTCCTCCGAATTTAACGAGACGATTTGGTGGACGGCCGTCCACCCGAATCAATCATATTCTTAAGTTCATCATGATCGCTCGAACACGCCATCGCATCTTCCAATCGAACTTGGCGCTTGAGCACGAGTTCCGCCAGGGATTGATTGAGCGTAAGCATGCCATGCTTACCCTGACCAATCTGCATCTGTGAATAAACCTGGTGCAACTTATCTTCACGAATCAGATTTCGTATCGCCGCATTTGGGACCATGATCTCCGTTGCCAAGGCTCGGCCTGAGCCAGAGGAACGTGGCAACAGTGTCTGAGAAATAACACCTTCTAAGGTAAACGAAATTTGAGCTCGAATTTGTGCCTGTTGATGCGGTGGAAAAACATCAATCATTCGGTTAATTGTCTGTACAGCACTACTCGTATGAAGGGTTGCAAAACATAAATGCCCCGTCTCTGCAATCGTAAGAGCTGCTTCGATCGACTCAAGATCTCGAAGTTCCCCCACCACCACAACATCAGGATCTTGCCGTAATACGTATTTAAGAGCTTTTGAGTAAGAATCGGTATCGGTGAACACTTCTCGCTGATTCACAATGCAATTTTTATGGGGATGTAGAAACTCAACGGGATCTTCAATAGTCAAAATATGCTGATGACTTTCACTATTAATTTTATCGATGATCGCCGCTAGTGTTGTAGACTTACCCGAACCCGTAGGCCCCGTCACTAAGACTAAACCTCTCGGTTTTACAGCTATTTCAGCAATGACCGCCGGCAGGCCAAGCTCATCGAACGATTGAATACGAAACGGAATCTGTCGAAACGCTCCAGAAACCACCCCTCGTTGCATAAAAAGATTCGCTCGAAAACGGGCGAGTCCTTTGACACCAAACGACAGATCTAACTCATGTTCTTCCTCGAAACGTGATTTCTGCTGATCGGTTAGAACACTATAACAAAGACGTTTGCAATCGGTGGGAGACAGCGGCGGCAACTTCAATGGAATGACCGTTCCATCGATGCGCACACAAGGAGCTGTTCCTGCAGTAATATGTAGATCACTCGCTCCTTTTTCTAAAGACGTCTTTAAGAGATGATGCAAACTCAGCGCCGAATTGTCGTTAAGACCATCTGGTTTTCGTTGGCGATCTTCCATAGCAGACTCCTGTCTTAATTATGGTCACTCACGGTGACACGTACCGCTTCTTCAATCGTGGTGACTCCGTCTCGTATTTTATTGATGGCACTCGCTCTCAGAGTTTGCATGCCAAGGCGAATGGCCTCTCTCTTCAACTCTGCCGTGCTGGCGCCATTAATAATAAACTCTTTAAGTTCATCTCTCATCACCATCACTTCATAGAGAGCAACGCGGCCCTTGTAGCCTGTATTAGAGCAAGTGGCACAGCCACGGCCTTGCATGACTTTCATGCCGGGTGCAAGGTCAGGGTTGACACCAATATCTAATAGAGTCTGTACAGGAACTTTCACTTCTTCCTTACAATCAGCGCATACCCTTCGCGCCAAACGCTGAGCCACAATAGAATTCAAAGCCGATGATACAAGAAAGGGTTCGATACCCATATTGAGTAGTCGACTTACGGTGCTGGGAGCGTCGTTGGTATGCAATGTGGACAGCACCAAGTGCCCGGTAAGCGCTGCTTTGATGGCAATTTCTGCAGTTTCAAAGTCTCGAATTTCTCCGACCATAATAATATCTGGATCTTGCCGCAGAAAACTTCGCAGAGCGGCTGCGAAGTTGAGTCCTATCGACTCGTGCATTTGCACTTGATTGATACCCATTAAGTTGAATTCAACGGGATCTTCAGCGGTCGAGACATTGTCTGTTGTCTGATTGAGTTCAGAGAGCGCCGAATAAAGCGTCGTCGTTTTTCCAGATCCTGTAGGTCCTGTTACCAGAACCATCCCGAACGGCTGATGAATCGATGTCTTAAAGGCTTTCAGTGCAGCCTCCTCAAAACCAAGCTTCGTCATATCCAGCTGTAAATTGCTCTTATCCAGAAGCCGAAGCACAATTTTTTCACCGAACAGCGTTGGGCAGACTGAGACCCGAAAATCCATCTCTTTGCCTTTGCCATACTTCAACTTAATACGACCGTCTTGAGGTAAGCGTCGTTCTGCGATGTCGAGTGAAGACATGATCTTCAGACGTGACGAGATCGCATTCTTTAACTTCACGGGTGGTTTCATTTGTTCTTGTAAGACACCGTCCACACGATATCGAATACGCATCGACTTCTCGTAGGGCTCGATATGAATATCTGACGCACCCTTGCGTACGGCCTCCATCAAGATGAGGTTGACCAATTTAACAACAGGCGCGTCTTCCGATGCTTTTGCTAAACTACCCACGTTGGGGTCGTCTTCTGCTGCGACAAACTCCATGTCATCGTCTTCAAAATCGGCCATGACATCCTGAAACTTCATGGCATCGCTCTCGTAATATTTATCGATGGCTTCTTTAATAGCCTGATCAGAGGCAACAACGACTTCGATATTATAGCCTGTCAAAAATTTCAAATCGTCGATGGCAAAAATATTACTAGGATCACTCATAGCAACAATAAGATTGCTGCCCACTTTATTGACAGGGATACAGAGATGCTTCTCAGCAACATCTTTAGGAACCATCGAAATAATTTCGGGATCTATCTCAAAGGAGGCCAGATCTATGGATGGAACTCCGAACTGCTTACTTAGAAAATTTGTGAGATCAGACTCTTTAATAAAGCCGAGTTTGGTAAGGTTATAACTAAGGCGACCGCCATTATTTTTAGACGCCTCTTGAGCCTTCATCAGCTGAGAGGCTGAAATGAGGCTTTCCCTAATTAACAGTTCACCAAGACGATGACCGGGCCCACGACTGCCCATGACTTAGTACCCCCCCCCCCAAAAAAAACCTGCATAACCCAGAAGACACGAACCATTTCATTCTAACTGAATGACGCCAAAAAGCGACGGGTCGCGCCAAAAAATGTCACCTACCCTGAAGGCTAAAATTCAAACGCTTGAAATGACTGCCATTTTGAAATGGGATTTTCCAGTGAATAGGACTTAGGCCACTCAAATGAGTCTGATTCTGCTGCGGTGCTTCTGAATATCGCCAGTCTTTTCACTAAGACCTCCTCTGCTCGTTTGCAGTCTTGGCTAATTTGAATTTGCAACTGTTCTCGTGTTTCAAATGCAATTTCGTCTCGTAAAAAATCGAGAAGAAATAGTCGAAGCTTACGTCGTCTCAGATCATCAGAGAAATGCAGAAAGTGAATTTCCCAAAGCAATCGACCCTCTCCAAATGTGGGACGTCGTCCAAAGTTTGCCACCGCTGGAAAGAAAAATCCCGTTTCACAATCAAAGGCCACACAGACATACACACCGCGCCTCATATGACTAGCGATTGTCGTTGAATCAAAGGAAAGGTTGGCCGTGGGAAATCCTAATTGACGACCTCTGGCGTCGCCCTCTTCTACCACTCCCGTGACAAAAGGTGCATAAGCCAACAACCCAGTCGCTTGCGTAATATCTCCATGGCGTAAGAGCTCTCGAATTCTTGAGCTACTGATGTCTTGGCCTTCAGCACTTAAACCGTGCACTTCAATAGTTTCGAATGAATCAGCGTATTGTCGCAAAAATTTCGCAGAGCCTTGCGCATGGTGGCCAAAATGAAATCGGCGCCCCACCACTATACAAGATGCTTTAAGGGTATCGATGAGAATATCTTCCACAAAGGTCTGGGCCGATATCGTTGAAAATTCTCTGCTAAACTCCTGCAATAGGAGCTCATCTGCTGAAAGCTTATTCAGAAGCTCCACTCGATCATCGACACCAAGTAAATTTTCAACCGATTGGCCGAGAAACTGTCTTGGATGCGGATCGAAGGTGAATATCTGTGACACTATGTTACGACGCTTAGCTTCGTGCAAAGCCCTTCGAATGACAGCCTGATGGCCACGATGCACACCATCAAAAGTACCCAAGCAAATCGCTCGAGAAATCGGTGGCAGATCACGATAGTTTCGAAAAAGAGTCATAGGCCTATGGTAATCTCTTAATAGAGGAACCTATCATTAGGCAATCTGCGTCATGAGCGAAAGAACGCCCACATTTCAAATCCAGGCTTTTGGGAACTACTATCTTCTCGAACGTATTGCCGTCGGAGGAATGGCCGAAATATTCAAAGCCAAACAAGTCGGCGTGCGTGGATTTGAGAAGATCGTCGTCATCAAGAAAATTCTTCACCACCTAAGTGAAGATCCCGAATTCGTTGAAATGTTCGAAGACGAGGCCCGCCTTGCAGCTCAACTCAACCAAGCGAATATCGTTCAAATTTATGAGCTTGGTGAAAGCGAAGGTACGCTGTATATCACGATGGAACATGTCGAGGGCAAAAACCTCCGCGACCTGACCAAAGCTGTGCAATCAAGACATCTCCATCTGTCTATCGAACAAGTTCTCTATATCATGACAGAGGTTCTCAAGGGTCTCGATTATGCACACCGAAAAATGGATTCTAAGGGACATCCGCTTGAGCTCGTACATCGAGACATCAGCCCTCAGAATATTATTGCCTCCTATGAGGGCGAGGTAAAAATTCTTGATTTTGGTATCGCTAAAGCGGCTTCAAAAATATCTAAGACCGAGGCAGGCGTACTAAAAGGCAAGTTTAGCTATATGTCTCCTGAGCAGGCATCGGGAAGAACAATCGACCAACGCACCGATATTTTTGCCTGCGGAGTAATCGCTCACGAACTCTTAACTTCTTCCCGACTTTTTCGAGAAAAAAGTGATACAGAGACTCTAGAACGAGTCAAAGAAGCCCTTGTCGAAGCTCCGTCAAAAAAAAATCCTCTCGTCCCAACGGAACTTGATGCGATTGTCTTTAAGGCGCTCGCAAAAAATCCCGATGCTCGCTACAGTTCAGCCGCCGCATTTCTCAATGATCTAACCAGACTCTCGGTGGATATGGCTTACAATTATAGCTCCAAAGAGATGAGTGCATTTTTGAAGACCGTCTTTTCCGCCACTATCGATGATGAGCAACGACGTTTGCAAGAAGCCCTTGCCAGAGTTCCTGATAGTCCATCCAAACAATTGCTTAACGCAAGAACCCGTGTCGCCTTTAAAGCCGATGTGAGCACTAACGGCAACTATCCAGACGCTCAGGTTGACATGACCAAAAGCGTCGTGAAGAAACCTGGAGGTTTGCGACATCTACATCGTGGGATTCTTTTGTCGGGTTTGGCGGCTATCGTCCTCGCTATCGCGCTCTTCTATACAGTACCTAGCGAGAAGTCTGCCACAATGATGGACTCTCCCTCCAACTTAACAGACCCATCTAAGGAACCTTCTGATGACGCTCAAGCTTCAAGATCTAATCTGAATCCTAAGTCCGAGAAATCGCCATTGTCTGCCTCTAAAGCAGAAAACTCGAAACTCTCGCTGCCAAAAATACTCATCCCCTCTGAAACACCAAAGCCCGATATTGGTTCTATTCTAAGAGGCGTGCCCACTCAAAGTCCGACCTTAGCTGAAACCCATTTTCCAGACGCACGGCCCCTTGCCTCACTGCAATCGGAGGCAACCACAACCGTCTCTCCCCCAGAACCAGCGCCGCGCACCTCTACAAAGATCACCTCGCCAGAGCCAAAACCTCCCGCCTCCCAACCGGTGAAGAAAGCGACACTCAATGTGATTGCCCCTGCTGAAGGCTACGCGGAGCTGTTTATAGATGAGCAACGCGTGGGCACTGTCCCAGGACCAAAGGCCCGCGGTATTAAACTTAGCCCTGGCACTCACACCATTGAATGTCGAAGTCCGCAGCGAAGCTACAAAGGCGAGATTGAATTCACTTCTGGACAAAATATCTCGTTGAAATGCGATGCGCTCGAATCAAATTTTAGCACAGACTAAGATGCCGTCCGAAAAGCAATTATCTATTGCGGCTGGCTTCAAAGGTCTGTCGCCGAACTACTAAACGCGGAGTGAAGTTATGTTCTTACAAATTCCTCAAATAGTCGATTTTATGCTCCACTAAAATCTGAAGCGTTTGGATGCTGTCCGCTTGATATCTAGAAGATAGAACGGGATCTTTAGTAAATTCTTCTGCACATTCGAGGCCGAATAATCGTCTCAAAAGATTCTCCGTCGCCTGACACCATTTCTTGTAATCTCTTAGAACCTCGCCTTGGTGGCGACGATTGGCATTTCGCAACAAACCATTCGCGTTCGAAATAGATTGTTTCAGCATATTCTCGGGGAGACAGTCTTTTACACAGCGGTGAATATCGCGCCAAGTAAACTGACCTTTCTCATACGCCTCTTTTGAAAAGAGCTCCTTGAGGGGGGCAGGCTGGTTAGTCTTCTTCCACAAGATACCGATCTTACCTGTTTCAATGCAGGCCTTACTATCGAAGCTGTAGATATCGCTCCATTTCTCAAAAATCAGATTTTCAAGATACTCCACCAACTGTGAAAAATCCCTCTGAGCTATCTGCGGATCATCATTAACCATGGTCTAGCTATACACCAGGCTCTTGATTCGTCCACCGTTGACTGTACCCTCTCAGACTCTGAACCTCGCGACGGACCATAGGCCGACGAATTTAGTGAAGACTTTCTTCATGGATGAAATGCATAACAGATTCGAGGAACTCCGCTTTTCTCAGAAGACCGCTCGAACGCCAGATACTCTCGACCAAGAATTCAGGTAGGCTCCTGCGCGGCTCTCCCCAAGATGATTGTGAGGCTGATTCCTTGGCCGCGCAGGAGGCGGCCGCAGATATGTTTTGAAGTGCAGACCGTCAGGGCGGTCTTCTGAGAGACGAATCCCATTCTTGAATCGGTCTCGATTTTTCAATAAATAAAAAAACGATCGATGTTCACCAGGCACGAGCTCACGGAATAGCAAACTGAACATTGGCCGAAGTAGGTGGTTTATCAACGACTAAAAAATAATAAGACAGTCCTCCAGCCACAATAAGACTTGAACTGAGAACCCCCCAAAACCAAGGTGTCTCCCAAAAGGGTCGCTTATCGCCACCAATCACCATCGTGCCTGCCAGTCGACCCGATGACAAAAGACTCGGATCGAGCGCAATATCGTCTTTAAGGGAGTCTGACGACTGGGGCATCATAGGGGCAAATCGCTCAGGCGCAACAAGAAAGCCCTGACGGGACGAATGCACGAAACCATCGCGGTCTAAATGATCAAAAAGACGGTACACAATTTGCTGGATCTTTTCAGCATCCCCCACCATCGCCATGGTTTCTTGCTCGATACTTGAGAGAGTTTCAATGCGGCAATCAAACAATTGCATCGACAACGCGATATCAACGCCTCGAGCCTCCATTCTTGCCAAAACAGGAATATCAAATTCATTAGAGGCGCACGCCTCTTTGAAAAATTTTTTTTGATTATCGGCCAATGTCCCCGAGACAGGAGCATAAAACTGGCCCCCATTCGAATCTCCCAATCTAAAATTCACAATCGATAACGCTCCAAATGAGCGAGTCATTTTATTGATGGCCTTTCGAAGATCTTCGCTCAGGCGATTTTCTGTCTCTGAATCTACGCCCTCCATGGATACACCGAGCAAGGCGGCTTTCTGATTGGAACTTCGAAAATCTTTCAAGGCAGCGCCTTGGGTAGCTTGCGATAGTAATGTATTTATGAGAACAAGAATCGCGACGATAGAGAAAGATTTTAAAAATAGAGTTGAACTCATGGTGTGTGTACCTCAAACCTAAATGAATCATCTTTTGATACCGCAAGGTAAGTTCCTATGCCTGCACCCGCCAATGCCAAGCTGCTAAGAGTCCAAAACCACCAGGTCTTATAAAAAGGTTTCGGGCTCGACTCCTGCAACCACAATGTCTCGGGCGATTTGCCAGCCTCACGCAACGTACCATCGCTCGAAATATCATCCACCATGCGCCCAATTAAGGCTTCAATCGCCTGAGAAAGTTGTGCGTCGCTCACCTCTCGCACCTCAGATAGTCGTCCTGTCGGACCCTCATACCACTGACCCAGCAACGTGAACTGGTCGTTCTTTCGTGTGACAGACCCTAGAAATAATACCCAGGCCTTCAAATGAGCTACAAAAAATTTAAGTTCAGGATGAGGAGCCAACTGACCTGTAGGAGCAAACAACCCTTTCGTTGAACGTCTTTTTGTTTGAAGCGTCTGCAAGAGAACCTGGTCAGGCAATCCGTCAAGCTTGAAGATGCTCGATCGAAAACCTTGACGTTCCACGACCACGCCAGGGTCTGGCACAAGCAAAGGCAATTCTAGCGACGCCTTGTCTTCTGCGAGGCTCTGTTCCATTCTAAATCCCAGATACTTAATACCCACCGCTCCGAGAGGTGTCGTATAGGTCCACGATCGTTTCTCTAGAGCTTTCACCAGAGTTGCCGCCTGGAAAGTCTCGATCACAATCGGTGGAAAGATATCATCCGCAATGGCCGCCGCGTTATCCACGGATTTCCACAGAGCAAAAACATTTTTTGCTGTCGCAAGATCTCCGAGCAAAGTTAGCACTGCGCCCTTGAGTCGAAATAAATCCTGCATCGTCTCAGCAGAAAGCTTAAGGTTGGCTTCAGAGACCATACTCCACGCAGTCTCCAACAACGCAAGGGCACGATCAAACTCACTCTCACGGTAAAGAGCTGTGGCCTCTGCAATCGAGCCCACCATTACCTGATGAGCCTTGTCGGCGATCTCCAAATCTCGTCGAAACTCTTGCTCCACAGAGGAACTTTCTACAAGAACACTCTCAATTTCACTGTTAGGCACCAACGACCAAATTCTGAGCCTATCTACTCGCTCTCGAATTGTAGAAAGCAGCGCTGTCTTTTCTAAATCACTTAAATCGTTCGTCTCGATATCAATAATGGCTGCTCGACGCGCTGCAGCATGCGATTCATTGGAAGTAACCATAAGCACAGCAATCAAGAGAAGTCTGAGAAGCATCGTCTCTATTGTGACGTCTTCGGCAGACTTTTTAAAGAACGCAATTGTTGTTGCAGTGCACTAACGGCCTCGGCCATCTGCTCGGTCAATACATCTCGGCTTTCCAAGGAATAGGAATGAGAAGAAATTATCTGACCAATCGCTACCGAAAGGTTGGCTTGGCCTATCGCCAACGACTTTTTAGGCAATGCATCTCGAGACCCTTCGATCGCCATGGGTAAAATATCGGCTCCACTTTCAATGGCCATGACGGCCGCTCCCTTTTTAAAAGGCAAAAGAGTGCCATCGTCCGATCGCGTACCCTCTGGAAAAACCACCAACGAATATCCTTGCTGTAAAAGACGAACCGCCGTCTTCAGCTGAGGATCTCGAGCCCCTCGCGATCGATCTACAAATTGAGTGCCCGCAATCCAAGCTGCCCACCCAAAAAAAGGTATCGACCGCAGCTCTTTCTTGGCCAAAAAAACTGTATCTCGAGGAGCTAACAAAAAAATGATGGGAATATCTAAAAGACTTTGATGATTACACACGACGACCAATCCTCGCTGAGAGGGGGCTTCAAAACGCCCATGAATAGAAACCTTCAATCCATGAGCAAAGAGAATCCAACGGAGCCAGATAGTTCGCACCCAAATGGCGACGGGTCCAAGTCGCCTTCCTCGATGTATGCCAAAACGTATCGAAAGATCGAGAGGGCTCAGAATTACGAGAACAAGCGCCAGCACGATAGTTGCCGGAACAATGACCAGCACGGAATAGAAGGTTGAAGGTTTTAAGCCGAGCGCCACAGGCTATTAAAAAAGGGTTTACAGGGAGATGGCAAGATGACAAGCATAGGCCATTCGAGATGACCTTCGGCAAGGAAATCAAGATCATTAATCTTCTATAAAGACCTTCAAAAAGTGTCTATAGAAGATATTTGGAAAGGAAAGCTCATGTCGGGAATTAATAAAGTCATTATTGTGGGTCGCCTGGGTACAGATCCAGAGATTCGTTATACACAACAAGGGTCTGCCGTCGCCAATTTTAGCGTCGCTACCTCTGAAACATGGGTCGACAAAGCTAACGGATCCAAACAAGAAAAAACCGAATGGCATCGAATTGTAGTTTGGGGAAAGACCGCAGAGCTTTGCTCGCAGTACCTTCAAAAAGGACGCCAAGTTTACTTAGAAGGAAAGCTTCAAACTCGCCAGTGGGACGATAAAGAGGGTGTGAAACGCTATACCACCGAGATTGTAGCTCAAACAGTTCAATTTTTAGGAGGTCGTACCGATGAACGAGGTGGAGAAGCCACCACACCGCAGCCTGATCTTCCAACTCCCACCGTGCATGCCGAGGAAGATATTCCCTTCTAAAGACAATCCCTACGATATTTATTTTTGCAAACTCAAGGGGCTTGGGGCTAGGAGCTTCCAACCCTTGAGTTCATTATCGTAAACCCAATTGAAGTCTCTTCTTAAAACAGAAATTTCTGTTCCGTACATCGAATATAATTCTACAAGAAACGTTGAAACCGCTGACTGAGAGTCTTTTGATACGGCAATATTTTGTAATTCCATCTGCGAAACGGTGATGCCCTCGAGTTCAGACGACTTCTTTAGAAAATTAGGCCTTCCCTCAGCATCCACAAAGGAGGCCGCCCTCTGAATGTCTCCATGCTTAATTGCCATCGCATAGGCATTCACCGAAGAATGCAGTGCCTGATTCTTTTCGGCCTGACAACCTCCCAAAAGCACCGAGGAAAACACTAGAAGACTCCATAAAATACTTCGCATCACTTCAATGAATCTCATACCATAGATCATACGATTCTTAAGCACAGGAGACCAAGATGATTTCATTTGAATTGAGCCCAGAACAAAAATCACTCAGAGATCTAGTTCGAGAATTTTCAAAATCTGAAGTGCGCCCGCGAGCAGCGGCATTAGATCAAAGTGGAGATTATCCTCATGAGATTGCTCAGAAGGCCTTCGAAGCGGGTATTTTAAACGGCCATATTCCCCAAACTTACGGCGGCCCAGGCCTGAGCGTTCTTGAGTCAGCTCTCGTTTCGGAAGAACTCGCGTGGGGGTGCTCTGGCATTTCGACAGCCCTCGAAGCCAACAATTTGGCCGCATCTCCTTTAATCGTGGGGGCCTCTGAGGAGATTAAGAAAGAGTTTTTAGGACAACTTACAGCCTCTCGATGCTATGCTGCCTACTGCGTCACAGAGCCTGGCGCAGGCAGCGATGTCGCTGCCATTAAAACTACGGCTACCAAGAAAGGGGATGACTATATTTTAAATGGTTCGAAAATGTGGATCACCAATGCCTCGGTAGCATCCTGGTTTTTTGTGCTCGCAGCCACCGATCCCTCTAAAAAACATAAAGGCCTTACGGGCTTCGTTGTTCCTGCCCAAACTCCTGGAATTAAAGTTGGCAAAAAAGAGATAAACCTCGGTCAACGATGTTCAGACACGCGAGGCATCACGTTTGAAGAAGTTAAGGTCCCATCTAAATATAGGGTTGGCAACGAAGGCGATGGTTTTAAGATTGCGATGGGGGCTTTCGACCATACGCGACCTTTGGTCGCCGCGTCGGCTATTGGTTTGAGCCAAGCGGCGATGGAGCACGCCATAGATTACGCCTTAGAACGCCAAACCTTTGGCGTCCCCATTGCTCAGCATCAAGCCGTCGCTTTTATGATCGCCGAGATGAGTCGCGATATTGAGGCGGGCCGACTGTTAACCTGGAAGGCGGCTTGGACTATCGATCAAGGTCAAAAAAATACTTTGGCCGCGTCTTATGCAAAAGTCTTCGCCGCAGACTCTGCCATGCGCATTACCACCGATGCTGTTCAAATTTTTGGCGGCTACGGCTACTCCACCGAATATCCTGTTGAAAAACTTATGCGAGATGCCAAGATATTCCAAATCTATGAAGGAACTTCACAGATTCAACGCATGATTATCGCGCGAGAAGTTTTGTCAGCCCGAAACGCTTAACCCATAAATTACACCCATGCTAGTATGGGAGTGGTAAACTGGGAGCATGAGGGCTGCTGAGCAATTCTATCATCGAGAACGCCCAATATGGCACCCGCTAGCAAGCTGCGTCTTGCTTTCAAGACTTGCCCTGATCCTATGCTTCGCTCTCGCATTTTTCGACAAATTAGAGGCGAAAACAGGCCGAAAGCCGGCCCCTCAACCGAGCACTCTGACTCTGGCCCTCAAAGCGGAGAAAGCACGTAATATTGAAGAGGGCATCAAGCTCTTTAAGATGGCTCTCGACGAAAAACTTTCGCGAGATGATCGCGCCCTCGCCTTGATAGGACTCCTAAGAGCTCAGAATGCCCTCGGTCAACAATTCTACTTTGGCTCAAAAGACCGAGTCGAATCTCGAAATCTCTTTGCCAAGAATCTCACCCTGTCAGAGACCTTTCTTAAGACGTATCCCGAAAAAGTGGAAGCTTGGTTTGCCCATGTGGTCACGTCAGGCAATCTTGCTCTTTTGTCAGGTGCCGGTCAAAAAGTTCGATTGGCACGAAATATTGAAAAGCATCTTAAACACGCTGAACAAATCGACCCCACCTTTGCGTATACCTATTTAGCGAGAGGAATTTTCTTCGTGGAAATCTCTCGCGTTTCCGCATTTGAACGTTGGCTTGCGCAATGGATATGGGGAGATCTACCCACAGGCACCGTCCTTGACGCAGAGCGCGAGCTTCGCTACAGCCTCTCTCTCGACCCTCATTTTTTACTGACCCGATTTCATTTAGCTCAGGCCCTTCTAAAGCTCGATCGGCCCAGCGAAGCCCTCAAAGAGTTTCACGAAATACTTAAGAGACCCTCTCTCGACTATAATGACGACCTATGGAAAAAAATGAGCCAAGAGTTCATCAAAGACCTGGAGCCATAGAACCACAAATCGGTATAATAAAAATTGTGAAGAAAAAAGTGGCCATTGCCGCTCTCATGGTAGCAACCTTGGCGGCCTCCTATTATTCCAAAACGAACTTGGATATCCGTCTGAAGGCAAAATTTCAGGAAGACATGCGGCTACTGCCATCTACCCAGACCGCTAAGTTCATGGCCCTCGACTTTAAAGAGGCCTTGGGTGATATTTTTTGGATTGAAGGCCTTAACTACTTTGGCTCTCAGCTTGGCAATAAAAATAGGACGTATAAGTATCTGCCGACATACATCGATCTTATCTTTAAGCTAGATCCATACTTTCGATCGTTTTACGATTGGGCAGCGACTGCGTTTATTTACAATGCCTTAGAGATCACTCGAGACTCTGTGGTTAAATCAACCTATTACGTTAACGAAGGTATAAAGGCTCTTAGCACCATAGGCCGCTACGATGATGTTCTTCTACAGAAGGGGGCTTTTAATTTCGCCCTCGAGTCGAAATTTAGAAAACCATCGATTCCGTACTTTACGATGGCCGCACGAATTTTTCCAAACCGTCGAGATCTCCTCTTGGTGGCTTCGGCCTATGCTGAGCTTTTTAAGGATTTTGAACTCTCCCATGAACTAAAACTGGAGTACCTTGGATTTGTTACCCTCGAATCCGTCTCGCCAGAGCAGATACGTTATGCAATCGGGGTGATTACTTCACCCAAGTTTAATACTCACGCTTCTAGCTTTGTAAGAGCCTTACGCTTGAATCTCGAAAAAGATGAAGATCTTAAAAAAATTGTTAAAAACCGGCTTGAAGGACATCCCTTCCAAAATAGAGCTATGTTATCGCAAGATCGAATCGAAAGTGATCCACGATATCGAAAGCTTTTCACTATCGATCGCCGCCGCAATTTTTTACCGCCATCGATGCAGCTCTTGTTGATGTAAGCGTAGCCTAGCGAATATCAAAATATTTGATTCTTGAATCCGTTACAGATTTGAGGGCCCCGAGCAGAATGACCGAATTCTAAGTGTTAGGATGTCAGAGTTGGATGCCCAAAGTCTTCCAACTCGGCTCTTTTTGTGGATTGATTGGCTCCATCGAGCCTATCCTCAGGCGAAAACGACACAAGAAGCCCCTTCTACGGCAGGGGGAATGGGCTTTGAATGCCTTATTTGGCCAGTTGTGATTTATTTTCCGCCGACAAACGACAACAGGGCCGTAGCCGCACCCATCAGCAAAAATATCGATGCCGCAAATCGCGTGTAGGCACCTCGATTGACGAAGATGCTGATCGCAATTTTGGATAGAAAACTAGCCAATACCGCAATCAGGACGCCTTTTTCCGCCAGGTCGAGATTGATTTTACCGGCCTCAAAGATTGTGGCGTGAGCAATACAAATGGCTTGCAGTTCCACCAGGCCGGCGACAAAAGAAGTGGCGTAAATGGCCACCTCACCCAATAGTCGTTGAACCAGTGCCACGACGGCCAAACTTGCGCCCAGCACGCTGGAAAGTTTCAGGACACCTATCCAATCCAACGGCGATTTCAAACGAAGCTCCGAGCTGGCGATATCTTTGCTACGAGACAAGATCATCATGCCTGCAATGGCCACACCCATGGCGCCTAGGATTGGGATCCACACGCGTCCTAAGACTTCCAATGAAATGAGTCCGATGACCAACAACAAAGCGGCCAACGATGCGATGGTGGCAGCCAAAGCCGACAGGACATAAACTGCCCAACTTTTCGGGCGCTGCTTGGCGCCTTGCGCGGTGGATAAGATGACGGCAGTGCTGGAAACCAACCCGCCCAAAAATCCGGTCAAAAAATTTCCGCGCTTTTCTCCCAAAAACTTCATCAGAAGATAACCGGAAAATTCGAGTATCCCCAATGTCAGCGCGATGTAGCCGAATTTGCGCGGATTGAAAATTTCCAGAGGATCGATGGCCCGATTGGGAACCAGATTCGTGATGACGACTCCGACCAGAAGCAGCAGCAATGCGGCCTGCAATTCTTGGGGGCGGATTGCATGGGTGAAATCGTGCAGCTGCCGTTTGGAAAATAGCACCAATGCTAGAAACGGCCCCATCATTGCCGACAGCGTCGGGTAATCATGAGCGGCGTAGCCTAGAAAAAACAAAATTCCTGCGGCAAATTCCGTGGTGAGCCCGCGATCTTGAGTAGACGCTGCGGATTTGATCGTGGCCATATACGACAGAACGACCAGCGATAAACAAAAGCTCGAAATCACGACTGCAATCCACGTCGTGTCGAGACCCTTGGCCAATGCGCCTAGCAGGCTGACAAGAATCATCGTGCGCAATCCGAGCGCTTTGTCTTTGGGGTGGGCCCGCTCACGTTCGATGCCGACCAACAATCCAATCAGTAATGCGATGAAGTAGGGCTGCCACTCTTTCATTTTCGAATCAGAGCTTAGTCGTCCTTGGGGGCAGTGTGAACTATAGAAAAACGACAACAAATTCAGTGGCCTCTTGGCTGCGCTTGTACCGAATTGTGCGGTGCAGTATGAACACCAAATGCTTTTGGGTCAGGGGGCGCGTCTCTCACCTTTGCTGCTTTGGGGGTTGCCTGCCTTTGCTTGGGTCGGGACGGTCAAACTGCCATTCAAGAACACGGATTCATGCACAACGGCGCTTTCTAAAAAACCATCGAACATATTTTTAAGCTATCGGAGACATAGATCACTTTAAAATGGTCTCGAAATTCCCCTCAGCGAAGCGACACTGACCATTCCGCAACGGCATCTATAAAAACCGTTACCGCCACCTCGGGAATACTCGGAACCATGCCGTGACCTAAATTGACGATATGGCCAGGCCCTCTGCCGTAGGCTTCACACATATCAAAAACGCGTTGTCGCAAGAGAGGCGGGGGCAAATGTAAATCGTAGGGATCCAAATTTCCCTGCAAAGCTGTTACTGACGATACTTGTGACCTCACGACTGATAAACTTGTTCTCCAGTCGACGCCAAGGGCTTGGGCTCCCACATTTGCAATGTCAGAAAGTATGGAAGCGACACCATTGACGTAATAAATACTGGGCGCAGTCACACGGCTCAAAACTTTTCTCGCATAAGGCAAAGCAAATTCCTGATAGGCCTGAGAATTTAAAACACTGGCCCAAGTATCGAAGAGTTGAACAGCATTTGCTCCCGCTTCTACCTGACGTTCCAAATAATTCCCGCAGTAGTCCGCCAAAAGATCTAAACAGCGATGAACTCGCTTTGGCTCTCGAGCCATCCAAATCTTGGTGGCTCCTAAATCTTTCGACAACTTACCCTCAAGCCAATAGGCCAATAGAGTAAAGGGAGCTCCAGAAAAACCAAGTAAGGCTTTGTCGCTCGGTAAATCAGCTCGCAAATTTTTCAAAGCGGTGACCAATGCCTCATGGGGCCTGTCGACTTGATCCTTGCCGGTGAATTGATCAAGTTCTTGCGCTTGAGTTGGCTTTTGTATTATCGGTCCGTCTTCAGCAAACCGAAGAGAGTATCCCATCGTTCTTAAGGGCATTAAAATATCATAAAAGACAATGGCCGCGTCTAGTTGGTACGCTTTCAAGGGCTGCCACGTCACTTCGTGAATAAGCTCCGCATTCTCACAAATCTCGATAAAACTGTGCCGAGCCCGCAGATCGCGAAACGATTTCATATAACGCCCCGCTTGGCGCATCAGCCATACCGGCCGTCGGGGTGTAGGATTCAGCTCGAGGGCGTCTAAGAGAATCATAGAATCCAGGCTCCCATCCATTCTCCCTTGTACGATGAAATATCTTTCAAAATAGTCTCCGCATTACCAATGAAGAACCTTTCCGAAATTTTGGAAAGCTCTTTTGCCATAATTAGATTCCATTGTGGCCGAACGTCTCTCAGAAGCTCAAGGGTAGACTGAATTCGGTGGGGCGATTCAAAAAAAATTGTTGGCTCCTCGTGGCTGCCTTCTAACAAGAGTCGTCGATCTTTGAGACGATGAGGCAAAAAACCAATAAATCGAAAGGTGTCAAAGGCATGGCCTGCGCCTGCCAGAAAATAAGTGAGCGCACTTACGCCTCCAATAACTTCTATTTTGATACCCTGATCTCGAAGTCCCTTGACTAAATGCGACCCAGGATCGCAGAGACCAGGAATACCCGCATCGCTGACATAGGCTACAGATCGGCCTGATTTTAAATCATCAAGCAGCCCTGGCAGGCTTTGCTTCTCTCTAAAATGCGGAATGCTTTTTAAAGGTTTGTGCAACTGAAGATGATTGAGAAGCTTTCTCGTGCGCCGCGTATCTTCACAGGCAACAATATCGACCCGCTCCAAAGTTTTCTTGGATCGATCGGTCATATCGCCTAGATGACCAATGGGGCTCCCAACAATATAAAATACGCCGTCCATTACCAAGCAAAAATATCAAAGGTAGGTTGAATCGTTTCGGGAGTTACCAGTACAAAATGCAGTCGATAGCTTCCACTCCAGCCCATCTTTGTTAAAAAGAAATCTACCGCCCTTCTAAAGTGCATCTGTTTCGCTGGCGGAAATGCTAAGTCAATTGCAGTGTCTTGCGCTCTAAAGCGAACCTCAAAAAAATGAAGCTCATCTGACTTCTCAGCGACAAGATCAATTTCCATTCTTCCCACTCGCCACCGAGAATGTTTCAAAACAAATCCCTGACTTGCCAGCCATTGAGCTACTCGAGATTCGGCGACTTCGCCCTCGTGTAAGAAATCAAGTTTCTTCAAAAAAGACCGTCGATGCAAAGAGCATACACCATGGTCTCTCAAAGCCTGCAGATGCAGTGATGTCCCATAGCCTTTGTTCTTCTCAAATCCGTAGTGCGGATGCTCTTTAGCAAGAGCATCCATCAAATCGTCGCGTGCCACTTTCGCTACAATGCTAGCGGCTGCAATCGATCGAGAAAGTTGATCGCCGCCTACAATCGCCTTCTGGCGCTGAAGAAGTCCTGGAATTACATAGGGACCATCCATCAATACCAAATCAATTTCACCCAATTCTCTAGCCTGAAGCTTTTCTTGGAGCTCGTTCACCACTTCTTTGGCCACCGTCATGACGGCTCTTAAAATATTGATTTGATCGATGATCTCAGCACTCGCGTATCGTATTGAAACCGCCAGGGCGTTTGCAACAATGCTATCGGACAAGAGACGCCGTCTCTCAGCCTTCAAAACTTTTGAATCTTCGACTCCCGATAAAAATTGATCCCCCTCTCCCCACTGCTCCCGAGAAAATACGACGCCTGCTACACAGACAGGCCCTGCCAGGCACCCTCTGCCTACTTCGTCGACGCCCACGACAACGCGAGCACCCGAGTCTCTCTCGATTCGAAAGGAAGATGAGTTTTTAGGCCTGAGCGGCCTGAGCTTGGAGGCTCGGATCAGCATCGCCGCTATCGCTTCCTGCGGAAGGTTTCTCAGCAGCTTCGCCAAACACGAGGTCTGACTTGATTCGAGCCGAGCGTCCCTTTAACTCTCGAAGGTAATAAAGTTTTGATCGACGTACATTGCCTCGCGAAACAACGATAAGTTTCTCAATAACAGGCGACTGCATTGAAAAAATTCTTTCAACGCCCACGCCGTACGAAATTTTTCGCACGACGAATCGCCCGCCCAAATCACCGCGGCTCTTTGAAATTACAAGCCCTTCGTAGACTTGAACGCGGGTCTTCTCACCCTCTTTAACCTTCACATGAACTCGAACAGTATCTCCCGCTTTAAATGAGGGGAGCGCCTTTGCGGGCTGAACTTTTGCCCGCGCCTTATTGATAAGATCCGTAGGATCATAGCCCTTCTTCATGAAGGGATCTCAGCCAATCATGACCCCTTTTGTCAACGAAACAGCCTGTCCAAATAGATGGCCACCGCCGAACGCACTGAAAGGTGATTGTAATCGTCCGATCCGATGATCGGGGGTAGAAAGGCATGAATCTTCTCCTGCCATGAGGGATGCAGCCCATAGCCCGTTCCAAAGAGCAGCAAAACGGGCCGATCTCGGTACCGAGCCACTAAATCCGCATCTTCAATGGTCTTTGCCCCTTGATTTTTAGCGCTCGTCGCCACAATAAAGGGCTCTCCCGACTCTTGTCGAATCGCCTCAAGGACGGCCTCAAAGGTCTTCTCTAACGAAATGAGAGATACCGCCGGTTGACGGGTAGGATGAACCCCCTTCGCAAATTCACTCTTCCAGTGCTGGATAATGCGCCGATTTAGGGCTTGTTCATCGTCCGAAGGATGCACCACGAAGTAGCGCTTCACATCAAACGTACGAGCCGATCGCCCGATATCGTGAAGATCAAGGTTTGTAACCGACGAGGCGATCGTCGCGCCGTTTCGATCGACGACCGGATAGTGAATCAGAGCCACATAGAGAGCCTTCATGCCTCTTGAAGCCCCCCTTAAGGTTGAATTCCTCGAGGTTGAATCGCCCGAGGTTGAGTTGCAGGAGGTTGAAATACTGGAGGTTGCGTTTCTCGAAGGCTCAAGGCGAGCGCTCCGAGTCTGGGTGGCTCGCCAAGCTTCAATATCTTTGTGATTACCCCCGATGAGTACCTCTGGAACACTGTGCCCTTCAAACTGAGGTGGTCGCGTGTACTGAGGATACTCTTCCTTGCATTGATCGCTTAAACTCTCTTCGTCGAGCGACAAGGCATTGCCCAGAACACCCGGCCTCAAACGAGCCACAGCCTCCATAATTGATAGTGCCGGCGCTTCGCCGCCCATCAATACGGCGTCCCCCACTCTCATTTCCTCGTCACAGTAATGGTCGATGAACCTTTGATCGATACCCTCATAGCGCCCCGCCACCAAAACAATATGATCGAGTTTTGACAGTGCCTCAGCGCTTTGCTGCGTGAAACAATTGCCCTTCGCTGACATAACAATAGTTCGGCTCGAGTTAGATCGCGGCTCTAGGCTACGCAAGGCTCGCACCAGAGGTTCAATTTTAAGAACCATACCCGGTCCACCGCCGTAGGGCTTTTCATCCACCTTATGATGGGGAGGATCCGAAAAATCCCTAGGATTTACAATCGTTATTGAAATCAGGCCCTTCTGTATAGCCTTTGCCAACAAGCCATGCTGAAGGAAGCCATTCACCATCTCGGGGTGAATAGTAATGATCGAAAATTTTAACGGGGAAGACAAGATACTCGATGCCTCGGTCTCACAATCCGAAGGCCCTATTCTACGATCTTAAGGTCGGCGCCTACCTTGTACTTTCGACTAGCGGCACTCAAAATAGTGCGCATCGCAGACGCTGTTCGTCCTTTGCGTCCAATGACTTTTCCTAAGTCATCCTTGGCGACTCTGAGCTCAAAAGAAATAAGTTCTTCATCTTGGCCTACGCAGGTCAGTTCTACTTTTGAGGGCTCATCGACCAGGGAGGCTATCATGGACTCCAACAAAGTACTCAGTGCCTTTTCTGCGTTTGGAGTGGCGGCAGAAGAAGAAAATAGTCCTTTAAACATTAAAAACCTCTATTCATTTCCAACAAGACATCCACGCAGCGAAGCGCCGATTAAGCAGCTGCCTTGGTACTTTTTGGCTTTTCGATCTTCAGTCGCTTTAATAGTGAGCTGACGGTATCAGAAGCTTGAGCTCCCTGGCTCAACCAATACTGAATTCGATCGCTCTTAACGTTGAGTAAACCTTTGGCCTCTTTTTGGCTGGAATCCTTGGGTAGAGTCAGATTCTTGGGATCGTACGTACCCAGGATCTCCAAGATTCTACTGTCTCGAGCGTTTCGAGAGTCCGTAGCAACAATTCTATAAAAGGGGCGCTTTGTGGAACCTAAGCGAGTCAAACGAATTTTAACCATGAAGTCTTCTTAGGCAAAAAGTGAGACATTGTCCCCAAAAAAATTATCGAAACATCTGAGAAAGGCCTTTTGCACCCTTCATGCCCCCCATCCGTTTCATCATTTTCTGCATTTCATGAAATTCTCGTACAAAGGCATTGAGATCTTCCACGGTCGTCCCGCTTCCCTTGGCGATACGACGCCGCCTATCCCCGTTCAGCAAATCCGGATCCATTCGTTCTTTCAGGGTCATCGAATTAATCATGGCATTGACCTTCTTCAATTTTTTGTCGATATCAGCCTGGTTCACCCGAGCTGCCATAGCCCCCATGCCGGGAATCATACCCAATAAACTGCCCATGGACCCCATTTTAGAGAGCATTTTCATCTGCTCCTGGAAATCCATGAAATTGAAGCCCCCTTTCATAAGACGCTTCATTTGGTCTTTAGAAGGGGCCTTCTCCTCAAATGCGACTTCCGCCTTCTCAAAAAGGCTCTTGAGGTCCCCCATCCCTAAAATGCGAGATACCCAGCGGTCTGGATGAAAGGGCTCGAGCCCGTCCAGCTTTTCGCCCGTACCCACGAACAGCAGCGGCACTTGAAGTGCGTGCCGCATCGAAAGAGCGATCCCCCCACGACTGTCCCCATCGGTCTTGGTTAGCACCGCCCCGCTCAGCCCCACGCGTTCGGCGAAACCCTTGGCCACCTTGAGGCCTTGTTGCCCGCTCATCGCATCGGCGACATAGAGAGTTGCCTGAGGCTTCAGTTCGCGATGAAGCAATTCAAGCTCGGCCATCATAGAATCATCAATCGAAAGGCGGCCCGCCGTATCGACGATGAGACAGTCATTGCCGTATGTCGATGCGTACTTCAGAGCTTCCCGCGCACGTTCTACGGGTTTTTGAGATTGAGTGGAAAAATAATCTACGCCCGCATCCTTAGCGAGTCGTTCCAGTTGTTCCATCGCCGCGGGTCGCGTGATGTCGACGCTCACCAAGAGTGGGGATCGTTTGAGCTTCTTCTTAAGAAAATAAGCTAACTTGCCCGAGCTGGTCGTTTTTCCAGAACCCTGAAGCCCGCTCATCAAAATTATAAAGGGAGGTTTTCCTTTGGCCTCAAAGGGCTGAGTCTCTCCGAAAATGGCCAGCAACTCTTTCGATAGGATTCTCAAAAACTCTTCAAACGCATTCAAGCTCTGCGGTATTTTCGCCCCCAGCGCCTTCTGGCGTATTTGTCTCAACAGAGTCTCGACAACATCGTAGTCAACATCGGCGTCTAAGAGACTGTCTTTGATTTCTGCGCAGGCTTTATCGAGGTCCGCCTCTTTGATGCGGGCTTGACCTCTTAAAAAAGAAAGCGTCCGGCCGAGCTTATGTTGTAACGATTCAAGCACAACCGAACGCTAAGAAAGATTCAAACGGCCTTCAAGCCTTAAATACTCCAATCCTCTTCAATGACTTCAAGATCCAAGCCACTTTCGAGTGCGGACGTCACCAACTTCAAGGCATTGACGCGGCCGGCACCGAAATCGTAGTCGTGACCCGTCTTGCCCAGGTCATCAGCCGTCTTCATCAACAGGTCGCGCACGTCCGAAACCTTGAACGACGGTTTCAATTGATATAAGAGCGCGATGACGCCTGTCACATGAGGTGTCGCCATCGAGGTACCACTCATTTTGGCGTACGTTCCACCAGGCATCGCTGAAAAGACTTCCACACCAGGTGCACTCACGTCAGGTTTTGAAAGTATTTCTTGTTCCCCGTCGACGACAATCTTCACGGGACCTCGTGACGAAAATGAAGCCACGCTGTCTCGACTATCTGTTGCGCCTACCGCGAAAGCTATCGGCAATCCCCCTGGGCTTCCGACGGACGATGCCCGAGGACCCGAGTTTCCAGCGGCAAAGCTTGGGAATACTTCAAGTTGCACCCACGATAGAACGGCCTGATTGAAAGGATCTTTCTTGATATCCGAGTTAAAACCACCGCCCCACGAGTTGTTCACAACACGAGGTTTGTCATCGGTATCAGGGTTTCCATCAGGATTAAGCATCCATTCCATGCCTCTTAGTATTCCTGATAGAGTAGCTCGGCCTGAAGAACCAAAAATCTTGCCGATGACAAAATTAACCTCTGGAGCCACTCCAATATGGGTTCCACCGACTCCGTTGCCACCAATTGTTCCGGCGACATGAGTGCCGTGGCCATTGTCGTCATAAGCTTCTGTCTTGGTTCCCGCAAAATCTTTGAACACAATCTTACGACCCTTGAACTCTGGATGATTTGCATCAATGCCCGTATCCAAAATTCCTACCGTGATGCCCGCCCCCGTAAGCGCGGGATACTCTTGACGAAGCTCTGGAACTTTCATTCTTTCCAAACCGTACGTAAATTCAGCACCATCGGGTTCAACTTCTTCGCTCACCTCACGAAAAAGACTAATCGTTCTATCGAGAAAAATCTGAGATACGTCTTCTCGATCGGCTAACTCTGCAACGACGTCGTGGCTGACCGTTGCCATAAATCCGTTGAGGTTCCAAAAGAATTTATAGCGTCTCAACTGAATATCGCCTGTGATCGTTGGCGTCGAAACAATATCATTCACCCACTGACGCATTTCCGCTTGAGCTCGAACCGCTCGGCTCTTCATCATGCGCTCGATATCGGGCAGACGCGCTTCATTCATAATGCCCAATGGCAACGGCTGAAACGGTTGCATGATCACCAGTACCGGAACAGGCTCCGCACTCTGATCAAGGACTCGCAACAAATCTCCCGAAATTTTTTGTTCTTGTGCCCCAAGATTAGATAATCCTGCAAGCGCTACACTACATATGATTGCGCTCCGTCGCCACAGCGATGGACGCAAGTATTTTGAAAACCAGTACTTCATTTAAATTCCCCCCGACTATGAGTGTCTCTAAAAACACAGCAAAGCTTAAGAGAAACTTGATGTGGTGCTTAATTTTCTTGAATAAAACTTAACATTGAGAGTTAGCGCGATGTGTAAAAAGTGACACTTCTCGAGGCGCATTTTTGAATTGCATCAGTGCACTTTGTAGAGTGAAAAAAACAAAGGCGCCGGAGGCGCCCATGTTTTAAGAAAAATTTTGTCGTTCGACAAACAATAATCAGACAGCAGCTTGAGTTTGTGCACTCGTCGCTGATGCAGGCAAAGAGCGATTCATAATCTCTTTGTTCAGTTCCGCTTCCACGGCCGGATTCTCCTTCAAGAACTCGATCACGTTCTCTCGACCTTGGCCCAGCTTCTGTCCTTTGTAAGCATACCAAGAACCACTCTTCTCCAAGAGCTCGAGATCGGTGGCGATATCCACCACTTCTCCTCGACGTGAAATTCCCTGACCAAAAAGAATATCAAACTCCGCGCGTTTGAAGGGAGCCGCCACTTTATTTTTCACCACTTTCACAACGGTTCGAGACCCGACCACTTCTTCTCCCACCTTAATAGCGGTCGAACGTCGTATATCAAAACGAATCGATGCATAAAACTTCAAAGCATTTCCGCCTGTGGTTGTTTCGGGATTTCCAAACATTACACCAATTTTCATACGTATCTGATTTATGAAAACGAGTATGGTTTTTGATTTTGAAATCGTGCCCGTCAACTTGCGTAAAGCCTGGCTCATCAATCGCGCTTGAAGACCCATATGGCTATCTCCCATATTGCCTTCAATTTCAGCCTTAGGCGTAAGGGCCGCCACAGAATCTACGACAATCATATCTACGACGCCTGAGCGAATCAGTGCATCCACAATTTCAAGAGCTTCTTCTCCCGTATCGGGTTGAGAAATGAGCAGATCATCGACATTCACTCCCAGCTTGCGAGCATAGCTCACATCAATAGCATGTTCGGCATCCACGAAGGCACAAATGCCACCTTTCTTCTGGCACTCCGCAACCGCATGCAGGGTGAGCGTGGTTTTTCCGGAAGATTCAGGTCCATAAATTTCGATAATTCGTCCACGAGGAAGACCGCCAATTCCCAAAGCGATGTCGAGCCCAAGCGATCCCGTAGAGCTCACATCTGACGCAGGGATCAGCGCTTTATTCTCGCCCAAACGCATGATCGAGCCTTTTCCAAATTGCTTCTCAATCGACGATATCGCCGTTTCAAGCGTCTTCAATTTTTCGGCACTTAAAGTAGAAACTTTTGCTTTAGCGCTTGCCCCTTGCGTACCAGCCACTCGTTCGCTTGCTATCTTAGGAGCCGCCGCCACATTCTTCGCCGCAGAACTGTCGGATGTTTTTGTTTCGATTGTTTTTTGATTTTGAGTCTGTGTCATAGATCCTCCAATATAAGTTCAGCCGATACCACCCGAGCCCCTAGCAAATCGGCCTTTGATCATGGTGTAAAGGAAAATACTGGAATTGACTCAACTTGCGGCGGGAAGCTTCGATAATATCTCATTTGAGAGATGGGTGGTAGATTCGAGGCGAGGCGCCTTCTCTCAGAAGACCGCCCTGGCGATCCACACTTCAAAACAAATACGTGAACGGCTCCCTCGCGGCCATCAAATTAATCTCTCGATCGACTCAAGGCAGGCCGCTCCGAGCTTCTGAGAGAAACCCCCTCGCCTCGAATCTATCAACGTCAGTCAAAAATGAAAGAGAATCGAAGCACCAGCCCAAGTGTTCATCAGGCCACAGATTTTAAGGGTTTAGGAAAAGCTTGCCTGTGAGGAGCCCCTTCTCAGACATTGAAACAGCAGGGACACCAGGCTCATGGCATTGGGGCCTCGTTCTTCTAAGTTTTGCAGCGGCTGCTTTTCTTATTACGTTTATTGGCATCACATTAGGCCAAAAATTCATTCGAAAATCGGGACGTCCCAATGTGTAGCACATGCCACCTACAAGCGTTGTAAAAAAATAATCTTGACCCTATCGACGACTCCCATAGCCGGAGGGCCCCATCTAGCTAGAGGCCGAGTTTTGAGATCATTTCATTGTGACTGACGATGAAAGATGCGAGGGGGGCTATTCTTTCTCAGAAGCTCTGAGCGGCCTGCCTTGAGTCGATCGAGAGATTAATCGAATGGCCGCGAGGGAGCCGTCCAAGTATTCCATTTGAAATGCGATTCGTCAGGGCGGTCTTCTGAGAAAAAATAGCCTCCCTCGAATCGGTCACTGATCTCTCAATGAAATATTCTCGAAACTCGTCAGCGATAGCCTAAGCTCGGTCTCCATCAGCTTCTTCTTGAAAACCATCTCCGAATTCATCTTCATCGTCGTCATCGTCGTCTGTATCAAAATCATCGGTATCGTCGTCAATCATTCGATCGTTGCGATAATCGTCTTCATCCAATTCTTCGTCGATCTCATCCTCAAAGGGCCCAAGCTCGTCTTCCATATCAGACCGCTCTTCGAACCAGATCTTCTGAATTTCTTCGAGGTCTTCCTCTTTGGCCTTACCTCCCGATTTCAAATCGGTGAGGCTTGAAGCACGGCGCTCAATTTCCTTTAGAGACAGCTTCATGGGATCCGTCTGTGGATAGAGGTCTATCAATAAAAAGGCAATATCTTCCGCATCCGCCCACTTAAGCTTTTTCTTGTTCATAAGGTTTCCCTACCAACGCTCGAAATGAGAATGCAAAGGCTATTTTAAAATTCCCAAACTCTTAGGGAATTCGTATGACAACCTTACCCGCCTTTATCCGGCACTGACACCCCAAACGAGCCTTAGGTTCTAATTTATCATTGGCCTCTAAAAGTCCTCGCTCATCTTCAGACATAGGGCTTATATTTTCAGCCCCCTCTTCAACAAAAATCTGACACGTCGTGCACGCGCAATTGCCGCCACAATCATGGTCGAGAGCAATGGCGTTATCGACGGCACACTCTAGTATGCTGGAACCTGAAGGGATTTCGAAGCTCTGCTGAGTATTTTTAAAAGTAAGTGTGGGCATACCTAAAGAATAAACTCACAAGGCCACCGACTCAATCGACTTAGAGTGCAAAATAGCATGAACATTGCGATCCATAATATGCTGCGCTAACGCCTGGCTTACATATTCTAATTCTTTGACTCGTAAATCAATTACATCGGCTGGTGAGGTCTTTAAATCTTCTTTTAACGCCTTTAAAACAGGATCAATCTTTGCCCACTCGTCTTTAAGAACCTCCGCAGTAATCAGAGGATTCTTGGCCGACCGCTCCACGGCTTGAATAATAGTGAGAGCTTGATTGCGGCTCTCCGTCATTTTTCGTGCGTTGAAATCGGCCTCTGCATGAGTCCACGCATCCTGCAGCATGGATTCGACCTCTTTGTCATTTAAACCAAAACTGGCATGCAGGCTAAGTTCGAGAGCGTCATCGGTCTTCAAATCACGAGCCGAAACCCTCAGCACACCATTGGCATCTAATTGAAAACGAACGCGAATACGTGCTGAGCCAGCAGGTCCGGGCGGAACTTTTAAGGTAAGTTGACCTAAGCTACGACAATCTTTTACAAATTCTCGCTCCCCCTGAACCACATGAATCGTCACTCCCGTCTGGTTATCAGCCGAGGTCGTATAATCCTCTTCGACAGCCAAAGGCACTGTGGAGTTTCTGTGGATAATCTTACTCACCAAACCACCCACCGTCTCAATACCGAGTGAGAGAGGCGCCACATCGAGCAATAGAGCGTCTTTGATATCGCCCGCCAAAATAGCGGCCTGAACGGAGGCGCCAAGGGCCACAACTTCATCTGGGTCTATCGCGTCATGAGGTTTTCTAGAAAAATAGCGCTCTACGGATGCCTTGACGAAAGGAGATCGGGTAGAACCTCCGACCAAAACAATGTCGTTAATCTCTGTCAGAGGCACGCTACTGGCTGCTAGAGTCTGTTCGCACAGGTTTAAGGTCCGCTCCACGAAAGGTCGCGCTATTGCCTCCCACTCATGACGGTGAATCTCTCCCTCCCACTGCAGGCGTCCTGCCCACTGGAGACGACCGTAACAGGTCTCGTGCTCGCTCAATTCTTTCTTGATATGTTCAGCCTGGGTCAAAAGCACTGTACGATCATCATCATGGACGGGAGCCTCTTGCGCCTTAGTGGCCAAATAATCTGCAAAGGCTTTATCAATATCGTCGCCCCCCAACAGTGTATCTCCGTCGGTCGCAAGCACCTCAAAAACACCGCTCACCACTTTCAAAATAGAAATATCGAAAGTGCCGCCTCCAAAATCATAGACTGCGATAATCTGGCGATCAGAGTTACCAAGACCATAGGCCAAAGCAGCTGCCGTGGGTTCATTTATAATTCGCTCAATGTGGAGCCCTGCCATCTTGCCGGCCATGACCGTCGCCTGTCTCTGCGCGTCATTAAAATAGGCGGGTACCGTTACTACCGCTCGTCGCACGGTGTGACCGAGAGCATTTTCAGCTACAAAACGACATCGCCCTAAAATGGCCGCACTCAACTCAATTGGATTATAAACTTTGGAGCCAACCTTCAATCGAATCATCTCGTCATTCGATTCCGAGAAATCAAAAGGAAAATGCTTCTCAAATTGTGGGACATCTTTTTTCCCTCGCCCCATAAAACGCTTCACAGAAAATAAGCTATGTTTTGGATCGAGAGCTTTTAACGTCTTCGCACGAGAGCCAATATTAAGAATATGGCCGTCACCATTGAAATGAATGACGGACGGAATCAGACTTTGAGAACCATCCTTCAAAATGCGGGGGCCATTGGCATCGGCCACGGCTACGAGCGAATTCGTTGTACCCAGATCAATGCCAATAATGGTCTGCTGTGAATTGTCTTTGTTAAGACTAGTCATCGAGTCGACTCCTTCAAACGAAGTTGGTGGAGCCTCGCTCGGCAATCTCGAAGCATTGAATCTAAAGTCTTCTTGAAATCGAGGATATTTTTAAGGCGATGAATCAGTACGGCCGCATTTTGATGGGCCACCTTTAAAGAGGCAGCTTTAGTAAAGTCTATATTTGGAGATGCTGACTCACTTTCTCGCTCACTCTCTTGAAAAATATTCGCATCGTCGATCATCTTAAAGAGACCTTCGCGCTCTCCTGCTAATACTTCAAGGCGATTCTCTAAATCTTTGACAAAAGTCTCCAATACAAGAGGGTCTTCGCTTTCCTGCACGTCGAAATAAGCTTCAGCCAAATCCATCGTTCGCTTGGCACCAGGTTCATCTTCGAAGTTTGTCAGTGCCAAAAACGCAGCAGCTCGCAACCAAGGATCTTTTACCGTTTTGTACGCCGCATTCAAAGCCGAGGAGCGAGCTAAGGCATCATCATTTCTATTTCGATCGGGATGCGTTAAGAGAGCGAGGCAATGATAATCTCGCTCAAGATCTAAAAGAGAAAGACAAAGTCGAGGCGGGCGAATGCTTAAAATTTCGAAGGGATTTGTCAGCACAGAAGGAACTACGCCGAAAACGATGTTCCGCAGCCACATGATTTTTTTGCATTCGGATTCTCATAGGTAAATCCAGAGCCATTGAGATCGTCAACATAGTCGATCGTCAGACCTCTTAAAAAAAGAGCCGAGCGAGGATCCACCACCACGCGCACACCGTGATGTTCAAATACTACATCTCCTGTGGCCGGCGCTTCTTCAAATGACATTTTGTACGACATGCCAGAACAACCGCCGCCCACCACGGAAACGCGCAAAATACTGCCCGCCTTATTCTGCTTTTCCATAAGTCGCTTCACATGAGCACTGGCATTCTCTGTCATTTCACAAACTGGCGTCGACATCATCCGACATTCCTTTCGGGCTCTTCGGCAGAGTCTTGCTTCTTTTTGTAATCAGCAATAGCCGCTTTAATCGCGTCTTCCGCTAAAACCGAACAATGAATTTTAACGGGAGGTAAATGAAGTTCTTCTACGATATCGGTATTTTTTAACGTCATCGCTTCGTCGATCGATTTTCCTCGAATCCACTCTGTCGCCAAAGAAGATGAGGCGATGGCCGAACCACAACCAAAGGTTTTAAACTTTGCATCTTCAATAATATTGGTCTCCGGATTCACCCGAATCTGCAACTTCATCACGTCGCCACACTCCGGGGCCCCGACAAGACCGGTTCCCACTGCTTCAGATTTAGGATCTAAAGATCCTACATTACGGGGCTTATCAAAGTGATCTAATACTTTATCTCCATACGCCATAACTATGTCCTTTCAGTGGGCTGTCCATTTAATGGACTTAATATCAATGCCCTCTTTTACCATTTCATAAAGCGGCGACATCTCTCTTAGACGCAGTACCGCTTCAACAACTCTATCAATTGTAAAATCTATTTCTTCTTCAGTCGTAAATCGACCCAAACCAAAACGAATACTAGAGTGCGCTAAATCTTCTCCGATGCCCATCGCGCGCAGCACATAGGATGGCTCTAGCGATGCACTTGTGCATGCCGAGCCTGACGATACCGCAATATCTTTCATCGCCATCATCAGAGCTTCCCCTTCGACATACGAAAAACTGATATTTAAATTATTGGGCAACCGACTTTCAGGATGGCCATTCAAAAAAATCAAATCAAGCCGAGCTTTTAAACCTTCAAATAAACGCTCTCTCAGCTTTTTGGTTCTGGCAGCTTCAAGCTCCCACTCTGCATGAGCGATTTCGGCCGCTTTACCAAAGCCTACGATGCCGGGCACATTGAGCGTTCCACTGCGCATGCCGCGCTCATGGCCTCCCCCATGAATCAAGGGGCTCAATCGAACACGGGGATTCTTTCGTCTTACATACAAGGCCCCAACCCCTTTAGGACCATAAATTTTATGGGCCGAGAGAGATAATAGATCGACCTGCCAATCCTCGACATCTATAGAAATACGCCCCGCCGCTTGAACCGCATCACTATGAAAGAGAACTTTCTTCTCCTTACAAAGAGCCCCAATTTCTTTCATGGGCTGAACGGTTCCAACTTCGTTATTGGCGGCCATTACCGAAACAAGAATCGTTTGGTCCGTTATGGCTTTGCGCAGATCATCAAGGCGAATGAGGCCAAACTCATCGACCTCTAGAAATGAAACCTCGAAGCCCTGCGTTTCTAGATACTTCACCGTATCGATCACCGCCTTATGCTCTGTTTTAACGGTGATGATATGCCGACCCTTGGCCCGCAACATTTCGGCCGCTCCACGCAAAGCCAGATTATTGGACTCTGTGGCACCACTCGTAAAAATGATTTCCTTTGGATCAGCACCAATGAGCCTGGCAACCGACTTTCGGGCGTCTTCGACGGCTGCTTCTGCCGACCAACCGTAGGCGTGATTTCGGCTAGAGGCATTGCCAAAGGCAGAACTAAAATAGGGGATCATGACGTCAAGCACCCGCGGATCCACAGGTGTCGTGGAGTGATAATCTAAGAATATCGGCGTCTTAACGCTTGGCGTTGGGGCAGATTTATGCGGGTCCGATTTTTTTGGTTGCATTGCCATGGAATGTTTAGCCTTTTCCGTCATTTTCACAATACCAAAGTGATAATATTTAACGTTAACGTCAAGAATAAGATAGCATACTTTACCCGGATAAATCATAAAATTTTGTCGCGAAGCGGCTCAGGCGGAGGCGCCCGTAAGGGGGTTCTGCCTTCTGGTGGGGCTTTGGCGATCACGCCTCCGCCTAGGAGGTAAAAAATCTCTGTACCACGGGCATCCGGCGACCCATACCAAACGCCTTTTGAGAGACCTTAAGACCCAAGGGCATTTGGAAGCGTTTGTACTCCGAGGCCCCGAGCCACCGCATAACCTTCGTCAAAATATCGTGGGGAACTCCTTCACGAAGTAAATCGTCTACACGACGCCTCTGTTCTATCAGCTGATAAAGAATCGTATCCAAAACCTCGTAAGGAGGCAGTGTATCTTGATCGGTCTGGTTGTGGCGAAGCTCCGCAGAAGGCGCTTTTGTAAATACTGTTTCGGGAATTCGAGGCGCTCGACGATTAGCCTCACGAGCCAGCGCGTAAACTTCTGTTTTATAGATATCGGCAATGGGAGCGAGCGCCCCACACATATCGCCATAAAGGGTGCAATAACCCACCGCGAGCTCGCTCTTGTTGCCGGTCGTCAGTACCAGCGCCTTATACTTATTAGCGAGAGCCATCAGTAGAAGGCCGCGTGTTCGAGCTTGAATATTCTCTTCAGTTATATCGGGCTCGAACCCCTCAAAACTTTTTTCTAAGGTATGCAGCGCCGACTGAAAAAGATCTTCAATCGACAATATATGGGTGGGATTTTGTAAGGCCTTAGCCAACAAAAGTGCATCGCGATTACTTTCTACCGAGGTAAAGCGCGAGGGCATCAGCACACCGTGTACGTTTTCAATTCCTAGAGCGTCAGTCGCTAGGCAGGCCACGAGCGATGAGTCCATTCCCCCGCTCAAGCCAAGAATGGCCTGACGAAAACCCGACTTATGACAATAGTCTCGAATGCCGAGTACTAAAGCATCGTAAGTAAGTCTCTCAGCGTGAATGGCTTTCGGCTCTTGGATTTCTGCCGCCTTGACGTCGACCACAAGAAGCGCCTCTTCAAATGCGGGGCCCTCAAGCAGAAGATCGCCAGAACCCGACCATGCATACGATCGCCCGTCAAAAATGAGTGAATCATTGGCTCCCACACAGTTCACGTACACCAAGGGTGTGCGATAGCGCTGAGCAATCTTCTGAAGCATTTGCCGCTTCGCTGACACTTTTTTGGTTTCAAAGGGCGAGGCTGAAATATTAAGAAAAATATCTACCCCTTTACAGTCTTCTAAAGGAAAGACCTGATAGCGTTGATGCAATTCAGTCGACGAATCATCACTCCAAATATCTTCGCAGACCGAAAAGCCAATCTTCGTACCCTTCCACTCAAAGAACCCCGAGCTACGTCCGGCCTCAAAAAATCGATCTTCATCAAACACATCATAGGTGGGCAAAAGTCGCTTCGAATATTCATAAATCTGACGACCCTCGTGCGCTACTTTCAAGACATTCAGCAAGGGCTTACCCGAACCTCGATTCAAAGCCACAGAACCAAAGGCCACCGGAATAGCTTGAACTTGAGCGACAAAGTCTGCTGCCGTTTTCTCTGCCAAGAGAGCGAAGTCTCGATAGTCCAACAGATCCTGCGCAGGGTAGCCACATAGGGCAGTCTCGGGAAACAAAACCATGTCCACGTCTCGAACTCGATCTAAAAAAGAGATCATCCGCTGAAGATTTCCCGAGAAATCTCCCACCGTCGAATTCATTTGAGCTAAGGCCAATTTCATCCCACCGACCCTACCCCTGATTCACGAAGCAAGTCAGCTCCAGAACTCTGCCGTTGCACAATTTCATCATAAGATCCTTCATCGACCACCCGACCTCTTTCAAAGACTAATAACCTGTCGCAGGCTTTGACGGTCGACAGTCTGTGGGCGACTAAAATGAAGGTACAGTCTTTCAGATCTCGACGCACAATATCGAGAGTCTTCTGCACCATGGCTTCGGTTTTGTAGTCAATTTGAGACGTAGCTTCATCCAAAATCAAAATAGACGGTTTTCGCACAATAGCTCGGGCTAGCGCCAAAAGTTGGCGTTGGCCTCCCGACAGCGTAGACCCCCTTTCCATCAACTCTTCATCTAAGCCTTTCGAAAAAATTCTAAGCCAATCGCCAAGACCCACGCGCTCCAAGGCACTTAAAATCTGTTGGTCGTCAATACTCTCATCAAAGAGCCGCACATTTTCTCGAATGGTTTCTGAAAAGATGACGATGTCTTGAGAAATCCACACAATTCGCTGGCGGAGATTGCTCAGAGAAAAATCTCTGATCGCTGTACCGTTGATGGAAATAATTCCAGTTGTAGGTTCATAAAAACGCAGCAAGAGAGCACATGTCGTTGTCTTGCCCGACCCCGTCTTTCCTATCAATGCAACCGACTCACCCTGACGAATTTCGAAGTTTAAGCCGTCTACTGCAGGCGGATCGTCGGAATGATAACAATGCGTCACATCTTTAAAGTGAATGGCTCCGTGAACAAAGGGCCGAAACCCTCCGTCACTTTCTGGCTCAGCTTCTGCCAAATCGGCGAGCCGATCAAGAGCGGCGATCGCTTGTTGAAATATTCCCAATTTTTCAGAAAACTCCCGAAGCGGCCAACCGAAATAAGACGAATACGCTAAAAACGTGACTAAGGCGCCCACCGTGAGTTCGCCTCGAAATACGAGCCATCCTCCAAAGCCAAGGATGATGGCATCCATAGTTCCAGTCATGAATGGAATGAGCGGATTATAATGCGCATACTCCCGAACGGCCCCGATACTTTTGCTCGCCAGGCGCCCCGACAAATAATTGAAGCGCTGGGTAAAAAATTTCTGGCCATTAAACATTTGAATATCTCGAGCTCCAGAGAGTGTCTCGGCAGTGGCCGCATTGACGGCCGAGAGCCCTCGACGCATGAGCGAAAATTTGCGGCGAATTCGAATATCGGCACGAATCGTCAAAACAACAAACAAAGGTAGAATGGTCAGCGCGGCTAACGCGAGCCTCCACTCTAACCAAATCATAACCGTCGCCCCTCCAAGAATTAAAAAGATACTGCCAAACAGAGGAAGCATCGCTGACGAGAGAAACTCGTTCAGCGAATTGATATCGTTGGTCAGTCGGGTCGTGAGCGTACCACTTTTATGGTGATCAAAATAAGAGAAGGGATACGACATGAGACGCCGCATCAGATGGCGCCTCGCCTCGACTAAAATCTCTAGTCCAAGCGCCCTCAAACAGTAAGCCGACGATGCGGCAATAACAAAGTGCAGACTTCGAACCGCAAGAAGCAGAAAACCCAAAAATAAAAGATCGCTGGCAGCCGAGTGAACAATGCTATCGATGAGTCGGCCGATTAAATAAGGACTCCAAATGGCAAAGTACGAAGGCAGAAATACAAGAACGGTCGCCACGGCAAGATGCCATCGATAAGGCTTCAGCACTATACGCAGCTGCTTCAACGAACGGCGAATCACGAAAGCTCCAAAACATCGGTGCAGTGAGCAAGCGTTGTTGGGCGATGACTTACGAGAACCACAGCGGCACTTTGTGGAAGTCTCGCCTTTAAAAGCGTGAGAAGTTTGGCTTCTGTTCTCCAATCGACATGCGAAAAAATATCGTCAAAAAGATAAAGCTCACGCTCTTGCAAGAGCGCGCGCCCGAGAGACAAGCGCTGTTTCTGCCCCCCAGAAAAGTTCACGCCTTTCTCGCCGATGCGAATATCTAGGCCTCCTCGTTCTTGCAAATCGTCCATTTCAAACTCAAGTGCCATTAAGAGCTCAAGTAATTTGGCATCCGATACCGCTTTCTCTCCTAATGTTAGGTTGCTTCGAATGGATTTTGAAAAGAGAACGGACTCTTGCGATACATAAATAATTCTCTGTCTTAATTCTTCAGGACTCATCGTCACAATGTCTTGCCCCTCCAAATAAATAACGCCTTCATGAGGATCTCGCTGACGAGACAAAGCTTCAAGCAAGGTAGACTTTCCAGACCCCATGCCCCCCGTGAGACCCAACCACTGCCCGCGATACAACCGCAGATTAAAAGGTCCCAAGATCTTCGGCGGATTTCCTTCGTACCGCAGCATCAGCGAGCGTGCCTCAATCAGAGGTCGAGCCACGTCTGAAAGGTTGGTCGACGCCAGCGAGATCTCAGCTTTCTCTTGGGCTTTTTGCAAGATGGGATTCTCTGTGTCAGTGAGCGCGCGAATTCGCGCAGAAGCAGCTTGAGATTGTCTAAAGAGAGTTAAGCTCCAACCCATAGCCATCATGGGCCAATCCAAATAATTTAAATAAATTTGAAATGCAATCAGAGACGATAATTCAAGTCGCCCTTCGATAACTTTAAAACCACCGTAAATCAGCACAAAAACCATGCAAAGACTGCGAACAAATTCGAGGGTGGGACTATAAAACGACTGATAGGCGGCAACCGACAACGAACTTTCTTTGAAGTCATCATTCACTTTCGAATAAGAGTTGAAAAATCGATCTTGTACCCCAAAAGCTTTCACCACCCTAATGCCCGAGATCAACTCATGTGTTTTACCACTGAGAAGACCCGTAAGATTCTGAACCAAATCGTAGAGTGGCCTCTGTCGGCCACTAAAAAAATAGGCTCCTGCTGCCGCCAAAAGAATTACCGGAAACACATAGGCGGCGAGCTCTGTATCTAAATAAAACATAGCTGCGGGAAATAGAATTAAATTGATAACGATATCAATAGACATCAGCGCCCCAACACTCATGGTCATTCGCATACTTTCTGTATCGGTCGTTAGCGCAGAGAGAAGATCGCCAATTTTCTTTTGTTTAAAAAAATCGCGATGAAGAGACAGTAAATGAGAAAACAGCTCCCGTCGCATACGGTCGGCAACGCCATAGCTTGACCAAAATAAAAAAACCCTCCACCAATAGCGCAAATAGGCGACTAAAGCGTGTAGACCCAAAAACAGACAGACGAGTGCTACCAGTGCCCATGGTCCAGTGAGAGCCTCACCCCAAATGCGGGCTGAACTTCCGGTAGCTTTTGCCACCTGCGCCATGAAAGGCTCGAGAACGCCTCCATTCAAAATATCGATGGCTTGTTTAATCACGAGCGGCAAAATGACGCCTACAGAATCCACCACCAGCAATGTGACGGCTCCCCACAGAAGAGCTCTTTTGCTTTCCCTAATTAAATAACGATGACGGAAATGATCCGACAGCGTGGGCATCTAAACGAAGCAAGTCACTGAAAGATAAAGAACGAGCCACAGAGCAAAGCCACTGGCAATCACTCCTGATATCGTTTTCATAGGGCCAACCTTGCCCTTAAGTGCATTCAGTTCTAAAGCAATCAATATAGCCCCTACAATTGCCCAAATCATTCGACGGTCAGAAGTTTCTGTGAGCGCCAATGGCAAGTGGCTTGCCGCTCCCATAAAAAACAACATAGGAATTGAAAAGAGCACATTCGTTCGCGATGCCACTAGGGCTCGCTCGGCCCTGGCCGCGGCACGAGGATCGGGCTGTCCGCCTGAGGCGACCGAATTGGCCGAGGCGATCACCACTTTTTGAGCCGGCCAAATGACGAACCAAACATTGAACGCCATGAGAGTACCAAGTAAAGAGCCAATCAAAATCCAAAGACCCCACGAGCTTAAATAAATATAGTGGCTGGCCACATGCCCGCGATGCCACAGCATCACCACCCCTACAAAAAACGTAATCGCCGCCGACCACCGAAACCACCACAGCGCCCGAGGCACCAATTGACGAACGGCCGTCTGCTTAGTCGCCCCATCGGTCTCCGCAAAAAAGGGTCCTTGAACAAAATTAAAATAGTAGAGCAAACCTATCCAGGCAATGCCCGCCATAAAGTGAACCCAACGTAAGATATGATAAAAGCCATCGGCTGTAAGCAGTGTAGACATAAGACGCCTAGCCTATTAAAGCGCCGCAGAGCTGCCAACAGAAAACACATCCGAATTACAAGGATATAACTTGTGTAAGGGTATACTAGACTCGCTTATCGAGCGGGACAAAGGGACGAGTTGTCTCGCCCATATAAATTTGGCGAGGTCGACCGATCTTCATAGCCGGGTCTTCGACCAGCTCTTTCCACTGGGCAATCCAACCGGGAAGCCGTCCAATCGCAAACATGACGGTGAGCATATTGGTGGGCACTCCCAACGCTCGGTAGATAATGCCAGAATAAAAATCGACGTTGGGATAAAGTTTGCGCTCCACGAAATAAGAATCTTTGAGAGCGGCTTCTTCCAGCCCCTTGGCAATTTCTAAAATGGGATCATTCTTGCCCAATTTTTGCAAAACTTCGTCGCAGGATTTTTTAATGATCTTCGCGCGAGGATCGTAATTTTTATACACACGGTGTCCAAAACCCATCAGGCGAAAAGTCGACGATTTATCTTTGGCCATCGTGATATATTTTTTGTAATCGCCCCCATCGCGATGGATGGCTTCGAGCATTTCAATGACCTCTTGGTTGGCACCGCCATGGAGAGGGCCCCAAAGAGCACAAATACCTGCTGAAAGAGCGGCAAACAAATTAGCTTTTGCAGAACCGACCAGCCGCACCGTCGACGTAGAACAGTTTTGCTCGTGGTCGGCATGTAAAATCAAAAGCAGATTCAGGGCTGATACCGCCACGGGGTCAATCTCATAGGGCTCAGCAGGAACCGAAAACATCATATTTAAAAAATTAGAAACATAATCAAGATCGTTTCTTGGATAGACAAAGGGCTGCCCTACAGATCGCTTATGCGCAAATGCCGCCAGCACTCGAACTTTAGACAAGAGTCGCGTGATCGTCCCATCTCTCTCTTCGGGAGTTTGGTCCGAGCTCAGCAACTCAGGATAATACGCCGATAACGAGCAAACCATGGATGAAAGAATCGCCATGGGATGCGCCGAACTCGGATACGAATTAAAAAAATTCTTCATGTCTTCATGAATTAAAGAATGGTACTTGATGCCCGTACGAAATTTTTGAAGCTCTTTGGCATTTGGCAATTTGTCGTAAATCAGCAGATATGAGACTTCGAGAAAGCTCGTCTTCTCACAAAGGTCTTGAATAGGAATACCTCGATACTTTAGAACTCCCTTTTCTCCATCGAGAAACGTGATCTTAGAAGTACAAGCTCCGGTATTCATATAACTCGGATCAAGCGTTACATAGCCGGTTTGCGCTCTGAGCTTAGAAATATCGAGCGCCTTTTCTCCCTCTGTACCAACAATAATGGGGAGTTCGACGGTCTTTCCTTCAATGTCGAGTTTTGCAACGTCAGTCATGAGTACCTCCCCTCCTATTGGGCCATCGCCAAGACCATCACGCAAGCACTTACTAGGCCTTCTTTACGAAAAACTCGATATAAGCATCTTCGTAAACTTTCATAAAAGTCGAGTCTTCAACATTGAAATCGCGAGACGATACAGACAGAAGAATTCCATCGTCTCGTTGACACGATGAAATGAGAGCCCCCATCATTTTTGCAGCACATTGTCGGTCAGGTAACGAATCAAAATTCTGAAGCTCTAAACCCGACAATAAAAATATTTTGGGCACTTTATGAACGATCGTCGAATCATCCGCGTCCAGAAGAGTGCAAAACCAGCGAAGATCTGCCGGGGCCTGAACGCTTAGAAAACCGCTGACGTCTCTTTCAATTTTAACATCGGCTATGTGATGAGCATCCAAAGCCCAATAACCAGCGGCTCCACTCCATCGAGAAAGATAATCGGGCACTATACTGAAATGAGGGTCGCCTGAACCCAAATCAAAAATATGTCGTCCTTTAAAATATTTCTTAACCAAGTGGCCAAATTTTCTGGTCTTCAGTTTTTGAAGACTAGTTTGTACCCAGCGGCGCTCCCTGCCGCAAGAAACAACTATATCTGAAAGATCGGGCAGAGCCCCGGGAACCAAGTGATACAGGTCGTACCCTAGGTCAAAAGCGGATGCTAAGAGCCAGTCCGAAAACACATGCTCGTAGGCACTGTCGTGAAATGGGGACGGCTCTCGACTGGCCCGATACTCCGAAAGCATCGCTTCGAAAATCTGTTGGATCGAAGAGAGGAGATGATGATCAGTAGGATGCGGTACCTTCATGCGCTGCTAAACTCCTATAGCAGCTTTTCATGCGATTGGAATCAGTCGAGTCAGTTACTATCAGAAAGGGAATTTCTCGAGTATAAGTTCCAGAGCCACCTAAAGCATCGCCTGCTTGATGCACCCCTGCAATCGTCAATACCGCTCGATGAATCTCCCGATTCTCATAGGGCATTGTTCGAGCACTACCCACCGAAATATCATAAGGCCTCGGAATATTTGAAGGCAATACAGTAGCGATCACCTCCGTCGCACCCCCTGCCGCTTGAGGCCCCATCCAAAGTTGCAACTGGGTGACCCTCAAAGCACCAAAGATCGAGCCCACCTCAATAATTGGTAAATCGGTATCCCCCACCAAAACATTCGGATTAATATTATTCAGAGGTGCTGGATTCGAGAACGAAAGTCGGTCGGGGTAAGGCCGCACGTTGAACTGAGCCTCCACAGTCGATATTTTAAACATACGATCGCATATATCGGGAATTTGAATAAAACTTTGAACCATATCGGCCAATCGATAAAAATCAGCCACCGCTGTTGTAGATCGACCGGCTGATCGGGTTACTTGCGTAAAAGAAAAGGCTGCGATGGCAAGAACGCTTGCAATCACCAAAGCAATCATCATTTCAACTAATGTAAACGCATCCCGCCTCCTAGATATATAAAACCTCGAACGACAAGGCCTGCGAAAATTGTTCTTCTGAAAAAAAATTTGTCTCATCGTCTAAACCCCTCAGCTAGTCCGCAGTCAGACCATCCTCGACAATGACAAAACTGAATCGGCTGAGAGCCGGCGCCCGCTACTTGAACAATAAACCGCATATCGGAGCTTTCAAACGTTTGGAAACCCCCAATAAATCGAGACTGAGCACTATTGGTAGGATCGCCCACCGTCCTCCCCGTCACTTTGAGATGCAAATAATGAAAACGTCCTGGGATGTCCGAATTTCGATGCCTAAGACGAATGGCGTCCGACTCAAGAGTGATGTCAATAATTTGAACAACCGTTCCCGGCAAAACCACACCTTCTTGCAATACCAGATTTCCAATGACGATTCTGTTGATAGGTATGGCCTGATCATCATGAGTTGTTGGCGTATTCAGAATAAAGTCACTGGCGTCGACATAGTCGGGGACCGAAATCGCGGCACCTCCATTTTGAAACATGGTACGACATGTATCTTTAATTTCGATCGCGCGTGCCACCGCTTCCATATAATGATCAAAATCAGTCTTAGCCCGAGAGGTCTCGTTTGACTGTTGGCTCACCTTCATCATCACCATGCTGCCCGTCACCACAATGAGGCCAATCATCATAGCCCCAAGAACTTGAAGCAAGCCAAATGCTCGTTGTGGTTTAACAAACCAAGACATTATAAGATCCTCTACTGCCCTTCGTTGCAGACAAGAAAATTACTACGCGACTTAGCGGTTACGACAAAGGTATTCGCTGTCGCTCCATCGTTGTCCATATTAGCTTCTGCCGTGATGATATACCAAGGAAGTGCGGGATTAAACCAATCATCAAGTTCGGTATCTGCTACACAAGCACCGAAATCTGGAATAGCCTCATTACAACCAGCCCCACCTCCTCCGGCATAGACGCGATACCGAAATCGAGATTGGCGATCGAGAGAGGCAAGAATATTCAAACCAGTCGCATTCCAGTTAGCATCGTCGTCAAAGTTGACAGCTCGCTTGGCCGGAACCGTAGCAGGATTTGCTGGTAGGGATCTGTAACACCCTGCTGCATTGCCAGCTCTAAAGTTTTCTTGAGCAATGCGAATAATTCCCATAGTGGCATAAGATTCTAAAATCTTTTGGCTTCGCACATGGCTTGTGTACATCGGAACAGAAACAGCCGCGAGGGTGGCGACCACGATGACCACAATCATTAACTCCACAAGCGTCAAGCCTTTCGAGAGATGGCCCCTTAAGATCTTCATACCTTTAGTATCTTATGTTTCAGAAGGTGCCACAAGGGGTTGGAAATCGGACAAAAATGGGCCCATAGCATAAATGCTAATAATCATCGTTGTATATGCGAAGCGGTTCCTTGCGCACCTGAAAATTCTCTTGATGAAGAGTGGCTGTGATTATTTGAGTAACACCATCTCGATCGAGATCAGACCGTGCCCAAACAGTCACCTCTTCCACACCCGTCAGTGGACCACCCCAGTCGGATGCACCACTACAATATCCCGCTGCACCTCCCAATATAGGGCCAGGGCTAATTCGTAGCGTATAACTTACCGTACTTCCACCAGGCCTAAAACCCAGACGTCCAAAGCCCGGCGGAATAGGTCCGTACGCAGCAATGCCCGCAGCCGTTCCCCACTCGAGCGGAGCCGATTGAAGTACCGTAATATTACTTGCAGGATAATAGCCTGAAGTGCCTCCATCGTTGTCACCCCATGTGGTTATCCAACAAGGGGGTCGAGCGAGCCCCGTGGCTTTGTCAACATGCGGTTTATGCCACCACTCTAACTCAAGCATTAGAAGTTGAGAAACAATATTGGGTCCTTCAATAGCGCGCGCCCTCAGAATATAGAGTCGATATACTGGAATAGAAATACCCGCCAGCACCACACCAATGACAATCGTCACCATAAGTTCTGTTAAGGTAAAACCGGAATGAAGTTTTTTTCCACGCCACGTCATTGATTTCACCCCTAGTATCTCTCAAAACATCGCATTCCAGCAACAGGGGCCCCAGATGATGCCGCCAGAGACGCTTTCAAAGAATGACAGGCGCTACGATCTTAAGTACGAATGGTAAGTCGTGCAAATCGAAACGATTCAAATACTTGCTCTTGAAACGGGAACCTTCAAATTAGATGGTGGAGCCATGTTTGGAACTGTGGCAAAGCCGCTTTGGGAAAAAGCGATTGCTCCTGATGCACAAAATCGCATTCCTATGGCACTTCGTGTTCTGCTTCTAAGAGATTTCAAATCTGGCCGAAATCTCTTGATCGATACCGGTATCGGCGAAAAATGGACCGAAAAAATGAAGGGGATCTACGCGATTGACCATTCCAAGTTTTCGCTTCTTTCGTCGCTGAACGCTCACGGATTGAAACCCGAGGACATCAGCGATGTCCTTCTCACTCACTTACACTTTGACCATGCAGGTGGCGCGACCTACGAAGTAAGTCCAGGAATTTACCGTCCTCAGTTTCCGAAGGCTCGTTATTATATTCAAAAGGATAATTGGGATTGGGCGACGGCTCCCAATTCGCGTGAAGCCGCCAGCTATCTTCCTCAGAATTTCATGCCGCTCCAAGAAGCCGGCCAGCTGGTAATTTGCGACGGAGCAGACGCTCTTAAACATGAATTGAATTGGCCAGGGCTAGAAGTACGCCTTTCGTACGGCCATACCATCGGCCTACAATGCCCGTTGATTCACGTGGATGAGGAGCGTTTCTTTTATCCGTCTGACCTTGTCCCAACATCGGCTCATATTCCGATTCCCTGGGTGATGGGCTACGATATTCACGTCATCAAAGTCTTAGAAGAAAAAGAAGCGATTCTTCATGAGGCGTTACGTGATCGATGGATTTTTGTGTTTGAGCACGACCCAGTAATTGCGGCGTCTCGCATTGCGAAGGGCGCCAAACACTTTGAACGTGGCGAAGTGGTAAGACTCTAGGCTCTGTCCGGCGAATTTCGGAGATATTTCATTTGTAAATTCATTACAGATTCAATGGTAAGGCCTCTTCTCAGAAGACCGCCTTGGCGATTTGCATTTCAGAACAAAATTCGTAACCGGCTCCTTCGCGGCAAAACAATGAGCCGCTCGATCCACTAAAGGCGTGCCGCTCAGAGCTTCTGAGAAGAGGCCTTACCATTGAATCTCTCATCGCAGCCAAAAATGAAAAATTTCGCAAACTCGGTCTGACCAGAAGCAACTACAAGTACTCGAGTATCATACCCAGCTTGATGACTCTCAAGTAATGAAGCGCCAGCGCCTGCTGCAGATCGGTGGGCTCTGAGTCACTCGACTAAGAAAAGTTTAAGAAAAAATCTACGCTTCTCCTATGAAATTCGCCGGACAGAGCCTAATCCGCCCATTTCACAAAATGGCCCTGTCGCCGAAGAAGTAAAGGCGGAGTAACGGAGGCCTCCTTCACAAAGGCTTGCGCATTCGTGACATTATCCGAGCTATAGGCTCCCACATTCTGATTATTCATCTTGGGCTTGCCCTCGTCGTCGCTTTGGCTCGAATATCAAAAATATTTCATCTTTGACTGACGTTGAGAGATTTGAGGGCGGTGTCTTTTCTCAGAAGCTCTGAGCGGCCAGCGTCATGGGGATCGAGAGGCTTACTTGTTGGCCGCGAAGGAGCCGGTCACTTATTTGTTTTGAAATGCAAATCGCGAAGGCGGTCTTGTGAGAAAAGAAACCGCCCTCAAATCTGCAACGAATCTACAAATGAAATATTTCCGATATTCGCCGGCCAAAGCCTAAGAACTAACTCTCGCGGTGATACGCCCCTTCGCCAATTCAATCAAAAGCTTGTCACCCATTCGAATATCGGACGCTTTTTTTACAAGCTTGTCCGAGTCAACCAAGCGCACAATACTATAGCCGCGGCCCATGATCGCTTTTGGATCAAGTAGACGCAACTTCTGCACGAGCGCATCAAGCACCCATTGACGTCGCTGACATGAGTCTTTAGAAATTCGCAACAATAACTGATGCGCATGATCATGCCTCTGACGAAACTGCTGAAGAAGCGCCACGGGACTGCGATGCACCAACGAGGCGCGTGACTCTTGATAATGTCGCCAGCATTCGTGAATCTTCTTTTCTAAAGATCGAATCATTTTCTGAAGTAGGTCATCGACCTTCATCGTCACAATTTCAAACTTTGATTGAATTCTCAAAAGTCGACTCACGAGATGATCTACTTTGTCGTAAATCTCGGCTTTATTGGATACCACCAACTCAGCAGCGGCCGAAGGTGTGGGAGCTCTTAAATCGGCAACGAAATCGGCGATCGTAAAATCAATTTCATGTCCCACGGCAGAGATCACCGGAATTGTAGATTCAAATAAGGCTCGCGCTACGACTTCTTCGTTGAACGCCCAGAGGTCTTCTATACTGCCGCCGCCTCGACCCACAATCAGCACATCGAGCGAAGGAAAAAATTTGTTTAACGCACGTACGGCGGCTGCAATTTCTTGACCAGCACCGTCGCCCTGAACCTTCACCGGAAAAATAAGAACTTCCAGGCCCGCAAAGCGCCGAGATAAAATCGTCAACATATCGCGAACGGCCGCTCCCGAAGGAGAGGTCACCAGGCCAACCGCTTTAGGAAAACGTGGAAGAGGCCGCTTTCGAGTCGTTTCAAAAAGGCCTTCAGCTTCGAGCTTTCTTTTCAGCTGCTCAAAAGCTAACTGCAACGCTCCCAGACCTTCGGGCTCGCATCGTGAAATGACAATCTGATAATTTCCGCGTGGGGGAAACACCGTAACCCGACCCGTCACCACCACCTTGAGACCGTCGTGTATTTTAAATTTAAGATTCGCATTCGCGCCTCGAAACATCACAGCCGAAATCGTGGCGCCCTGGTCTTTGAGAGAAAAATAAAAATGTCCTGAAGGATGGGCCTTAAAATTACTGACTTCTCCAATCACCGAAACCTCTGAAAATTGATTCTCGAGTTGGCCTTTGATTTTGTCAGTCAACTCAGTGACGGTCAGCGCGGTGGATTTAGAAAGGTCGTTTTGCGACGCAGACACAGCATTCATCGGACGATAAGAACTCACCTATAAAAATTAATCAACCAATTGGCGATCTTAGACCCACCCCTTACGCAGCGCGCCAAATGTCTTCACAATAAGATCATGGGGATAGTGCTTTTACTGAGCTTGACGCTGGTTGCGTCTGATATGAGTCCGTATGCCAATCATATCGCCATTCTTCAGCAGACCGAGGGTCAGCATCTGGCGATTCTTAAGCGACAGGCTCTTCTACAGCTGGCAGAGACAGATACCTTAGACTCTTTACGCATCATTCATCATTTTCACTATGAATGGGTTCGAAACCCAGATTCGATGAAAGGATTATCCAACTTTGACGCTAAAAATCTGCGGTACTTCGCCAAATCTCTTTTACAGATGAAAAAATCCTCTGAACGCCTTGCGAGCAGTCCCATTCCAGATCGTAGAAATTAAGGGGCTGTTGCCAAACGCCCATCTGCTTCAGATATTTCTCGCCAGCCCCCTACCGAATAACGATGCCGCATTTGTGCACAAGCTCGTCGTATTCTTTACTTAGAAACAAAATTAAAAATGAACGAAGAGTTGGCAGGTGGCGCAGCAGCTCCGACGGAGAAAATGACTTCCACTGCGCTTCAGGAATTTCTCGCAGTCGGGTTTCGAGCTCTGTCATAAAACGCAAAATAGTCGCCATCGGAACGCCCGAAAGAAGTCCCCCTCTGAAAAAACGATCGGCTAGGGCCCCAGGCTCAAACAAACCATCTTGAAAATCGCTGAGGGCTTGAAGACCGCCAAATATCAAAAATCGCATCGTCTCAAGATCCCCATGAAAGCCGCGCGTAGGGTTTAGCTCCAGAATAGACTCCGGCAATCTTAAACAAAAAGGAATCTCTAACTCGGGCACAAGCCGCACCTTTAGTCGATGCTCACCCTTCAGGGAAAGTCCTAAAATTTGAGCAACTTTCTCAGCAAGCTTTTCGATCTCTATTGCTGGCTGACCCTGTATCGGTTTTCCAGAATATACCGATGTCTGAAATAATTTTGAATTGAGAGGCATGGCGGGTAACAAAGCCCCCTCTTGCGCCATTCCCCATAAATGATAGCGCCTCTTGCCCCCCGCCGCTGGCTCTTGCAGATCTCCTCGCTCAGAAAAAAAGAGTCGAAGCAAAAGACTGGCACGCGAGTCATAAGATGATCGTTTCCACAGTAAAAGACGATGCAATGGCTGAATCTTGAGCGCGCTATCAATAAACTCTTGCCTCAAATGCTTGAGGCGATAGGGCGAAGTTGCCTCCAATAGAAGATCAAGAATAAATTCACGTTGATCGGACTCCATCGCGCCTTCAAGTACCGCCGATACCAACAAGCGCTGAAGATCTTCTAGAGTGCCAGCTTCTTTTGAAGCCTCTAATAATCGATCTAACAAATCAACTCGAACGTCAGGACAAGTCTGCCACCAGAGTTTGAGCCGATCCCACTGGCCCTTCGCGTCGCCGAAAAGTTCTCGCAGGGCTAAAGCGCGCTCAAATTGCAGACCGAATACTTTTTCATGATCTTGTTCTAAAGATCTTAGCTGGGTCTCGTCGACCACGATCAGCCTTTGAAGTGCCAGCTCCAGAATTCGAGCCGCCGAGTCCACTCGTTCCTTCAGACTGGGACTCTCTCGATGAATCACAGAAAGACTTTCGAACTCCAACGATCGATCTAAAGTCAAATGGGCCTGTTTCAAACTGACAAGAGCCCGCTCATAAGGTGCCTTAATACGCCTGAGAACTTGTTCCACGCGCAGATCTCCCACATTCCAGTGCGCGGCCAACAAAAGGCGGCAGGTCCATAGTTCGTCATCACAGAGAATGGCCTGGCTCAACAAAAGTTCGTTTCTACTAAAGTCATCTGGCGATGTATCAAGCAGGGCATCGACATCTATCAAGAGTCGCCAGTACGTATGATGCAATTCTAAAGAGAGATCCAAGCTTTGTGGCGTATAAAACGCTCGCCATTCATGCTTCTGCTCCCACGCCAACTGAAGCCACCGACATACAATGGTTGTCTTTTGGCGCGCCGCCACCGTATTCAATATCTGAGCTATCCAACGCTCTAAAATATCGGCGCCTACTTGATCTTTCTTCTCCCATAGCAATTCTAATATTTCATCGGTTAATAAGAATGAATCGGGATCGGCCACGATAAAACGCGAAACAATGGCATCTTGCTTTTCTAAGGGAGTTAAAAACTTGAGAGCCTCTTGAATGAGAGGTCGATCGGCCTCGCTATGTGTGGGAACAAGAGTCGTAAGATTCTGAATGAGAGCTTCACGAACGCGACTAGAGGCCTGGACTTTACCCGATTTTAAGTCGTCCACAATCAAACTGAGCGGCAATCGAAGCTCATCCAAAATAAACTCGTAAAAATCTTGAGAAATTCCGTGACCTCGCAGCGACACAAACCAGTCTAGTTTGTCCTGACTTTTACGAAAGGCTCTCTCAAGATTCTTTCGCACCAGAGGAGATTCTACAAAAAGACTCATGCTCTTATTTTTTTACCTTTGACTTCAAATAGGCCACAGCCTTGGCGAGTTGAAAATCTTCTTTCTCTAACGCCGTCAGCTTTTTCAAATCCACTTTTTTCTTTGCGGTTTTAATATTCTTCTCTTCTTCAAGCTTCTCGTCTTGGCCTACGATATGACCTGGCAAATCTTTCTCTCGAATGGACGGGCCCACCTCTTCCAAGGGCTCGACAATTTCGTCGGGAGTGATACCCACACCCTGAATGGTTCTTCCTTTCGGAGTATAGTAAAGCGCTACTGTCAACTTCAACCCACTGCCATCGTCGAGCGGAATCACGCTCTGCACGGAGCCTTTGCCAAACGATTGCGTTCCCATCACATGCCCTCGCTTAGGCTCTTGATCTTGCAGCGCGCCCGCCACAATTTCGCTTGCCGACGCGCTGCCACCGTTAATCAAGACAACGACAGGATAATTAGGCTCAGTGCCTCTAGCGACCGCCAGTTTTTTATCCATCTGAGATTTATCTCGACCTTGTGTATAAACAATGAGTCCGCCTTCAATAAACGCATCGGCAATTTCAACAGCCTGCTGTAAGAGACCCCCCGGATTGTTTCGCAAATCGAGCACGAGACCTTTTATTGGTTTTTTAGATGAAAGCTCTTTTAAAGCCTTGCGAAAATCTTCTGCCGTCTTTTCTGCAAACTGACGAATACGAATAACACCAAAGCCATCTTGCTCTTTGAAGGTGACAGACTTAATACGAATAATAGCGCGAGTGATTTTTTTCTCAATGAGCTGCTGCACTCCCTGACGGCGCAAGCCGAGGCGCACCGCATTTCCGGGTTCTCCCCGCATTAATTTAATAGCATCAAACGTACTCATCTTATCGGTCGGTTTACCCTCAATAGTGACAATAATATCTCCTGATTTCAAACCTTCACGATACGCTGGCGTATCTTCAATAGGAGAGACAATCGTCAGCAAACCATTTCGTTTGATGATCTCAATGCCTAGTCCACCAAACTGGCCCTTGGTATCTGATTGCAGCTCGGCAAATTCCTCGGCCGTCATGAACTCCGAATGCGCGTCGAGACTTGATACCATGCCTCGTATAGCGCCTTCGACCAGCTTGTCATCTTGGGGCTCTTCGACATACTGCTTCTTCACCAAGTCATAGACTCTCGTAAAAAACTGTAAACTTCTAAAGTCTCGTTCACCCCCTTGTGAAAAAACGAGCGAAAAAACTCCGCCCGAGACAAACGCAAACAGTGATAGGGAAAATACAATTAAAAAACTTCGTTTAAGTCTTAAGGTTTCTGACGTCATCGTTTTCCTTTAAATGAAGAAAGCTCTTCCAGCTGAAGAGAGAGATTGGCGTTCTGATATTGAAGGCGCTTTATCTCCGTTTCTAATAAAGAGGTCTCCTTCGTTAACTCATCAATAGTGGATTTCGAGTTTTCAATGGCGCGCAGCGAATCTTCAATAAGCCTCTGACGAACCTGCGACAGCACAAATTGATCGTGGTCTTTCATAATCCAAAAGTCCTTCTCCAGACTTAACTTCAACGTAGGCCAATGCAGCAATACCCCTAAACGTCGTTGCATGGACAACCTAAAATCCGTCTCAGAACTTTCTTTGAACGTTTTACTGTCTTCAATTCCTTGTTTCAATTGGTGGCGCCTATCAATGGCCAAACGCAGTTCCTCGCGGTTTTTCTTTAAAAGAGTCTGCGTCTCTTCAAGGTCTTTCTTAAAGTTGGCGGCCCCTAAGTCATCTGATACGCCTAAAAGCACCACAAAACAGAGAACACCATGAAAAGCGAGATGACGAAAGGCCGTTCTCATCCCAAATAGACCTGTCGGTATCGACTGTAAAACAAACCAAAGCTTAAAACGGCGGCCACCACGAGTGATAGTGCGCAGAAACTCGACACAAAAATCCACGAGAAGCTTTGCATCGTTCCATTCAACGAACCAGCGATGATCTCGATTGCAAAGCGAGACAATACGACTGCCAAGGTCAAACCAGCGCCGACCCAAAGCATCTGAGCTCTAAACAGAGGTGCATAAACTTGATAGGTGCGCGCTCCCAAAATTTTCATGAGCGTCCAACGAGGCGCTAAGGTCTGTGCGGAACGGTCGAGGCTAAAATAAATGACCATCGCGAGGGTCAGCGCCCACAAGAAAATGAAGGAACCCAACAATACTCGAGCCAACAACTGCAACTGGTGGGGCGCCTGGTGAACCTGGTAGATATTGCCATCGAGATTACTTGCTTCGAAGGCTTTTGAAAAATTTGGAACATCGGTGACCGTCACCAAAGCCGTCGATGGAAAGAATGACAAATCTAAATCGGAAAGCACGCCATAAAATCGAGGGTTCTCATCAAGCAATCGATCTCGATTCATGGATGCAGTAAACAAACGGTGACTTTCAACAAAGGGGGCGCGCGAAATCCAAGTTTTAAAGGCCTCTTCATCTCGCATCGTTACCGATACCTGCTTCTCACGGTAATCTTGTAAAATGGATCGATCGAAATCTCGCACAAACCACAAGCTCACCAACAAAAACGCCCCAAGAAAAATGAAAGCCGAAAAAACTAGAATCTCTCCTAACGCGGTGCGCTTCATGCGTTCAATGCTCCTTCTGCTGAAAACCCATTGAGTTGTTCTTGAAAGGGACTCGAAATGGACTCTTCAGATCCTCGGCCTCGCAAAATGCGATGGTGCGCAATCTGAAAACGCCGAATCTCGGGCTCTTTCAAAATATCAGGATGATGGGTTGAAACAAAAACCGTGGCCCCTTGCTTGTAATGATCCCAAAGAATGTCCATAAGATGATCGGCCTGCGTACTGTCTAGATGCGCTGTCGGCTCGTCCGCCAAGATCAAACGCGGCTTTCTTATTAAGGCCCGCGCGAATTCGACACGCTGCTTCTCGCCCCCAGACAATGCGCCAAATAGGGTGTCTTTTCGCAACCCCAGGTTCAAAAGATCCATCCAATAAAACACCTTCTTCTCTATATCGAGGGCCTGATAGCCTTCTAAACGAAGCGGCAGGGACAAATTTTCAAAAACCGTTTCGTTAAGCAGTCCCCTCGGTTGCTGAAAAATAAAGCCGATTTGACGCAAGTGAGTTGGCGATAGGGTCTTTAAGGGACGGTCTAGAAAGAGAATCTGACCATCGGACGGCTTCTCAATGCCACTGAGCATACGAAAGAAGGTTGTTTTACCGCTGCCACTCGCGCCCGTCAAAACAGAGAAGGTGGAACGCTCCAACGAAAAATCAAGATTCTTAAAAATTCGATGCGGTCCGTAATTTTTTGCAACACGCCGAAATTCAAATAGCACGATAGGCCTCCAGGATCTTCGGGCTTCAATATTGCCAAGCCCTTCTACTAATGTAATCATTTTAGAGAACTATGACGAATAACTTTTTTCTAGCTCTGGTCGCCGATGCTCCGGCAATGGATATTCCCTCTCTCGTGATGCAAGCGGGGTGGGTTGTAAAAGGAGTGATGCTTCTTTTGATAGCCTCCTCCGTTATCTCATGGACCATCATTGTATGGAAGTGGATGAATTTGCGCACTGTGTCAGCGGCGAATACAGGATTTGCGGATGCCTTCTGGGCCGCAGGCAACCTCGAAGGGGCCGAAAAGGCGAGTCGTCATTTTAAAGACGCCCCCCTGAGACGTATCTATGATTCGGGACTAACAGAGTTTAACCATATTAAAGCCCTGGAGTCCCCGCGCGAGCAGGCCTACTCGCTACTCGAGACGAATGTGCAGCGATCACTCAAAAAACAGTCCACTGCTGAAGTCGAAGGGCTTCAGAGTTATCTCGGATTTTTAGCAACGACTGCAAGTGTTGCACCCTTTGTGGGTCTGCTCGGAACCGTTTGGGGAATTATGACGTCGTTCATCAATATTGGGATGTCGGGCGCCAGCAATCTAGCGGTAGTCGCGCCTGGCATTGCAGAAGCCTTGATTGCAACCGCGATGGGCCTTTTCGCAGCCATTCCAGCCGTTCTCTTTTACAACTACTTCGTTCATCGCATCCGTATGACGTCGGCGATTATGAATCATTTTTCATCTGACTTTATGAATGTCCTCAAGAGGAGTCTCTAGTTGGCGTTTAACAACTCTCAAGATAATGATGAGTTTGGTCTTAACTCTGAGATCAATATTATTCCACTCGTGGATATCATGTTGGTCCTTCTCATCGTTTTTATGGTAGCTGCCCCTCTAATGAATCACGCCGTCGATATAAAATTACCCAAAGCTCAAACGAAAGAGGCTGCTGCTCAAGAACAAAGCGTTCGTCTTGAGGTTCGCAAAGATGAAACTCTCAGCATTGGTAAAGCCGCGATTAGCTTTGACGAGTTACCAAAACGCTTAAAGGCCATCTTCACCAATCGCGAAGACAAGGAACTCATCATTTCAGCGGACGAGAAAGTCAGCCATGGATTCATTATTCGAGTGATGGCGATCGCGCAAAATGCAGGAATATCCAAAATTTCTTTCATGACAGATCCTACTAAGTAGCCATGATGACCAAGTTTCTTGGCGTGAGTGTCGCTTCCCCTCTAGCTTTTAAGGGAGCTTTTCTCATGTCGTTGGGGCTCCACAGCATTTTAATTTTAGGTCTCTATTACTCAAGGGCGCTCGACAGCCTCTTCATTAAACAATCTCTAAAGGATCGTCCGACCATTTCGGCTTCTTTAAAATTTAGCGACCTTTACAAGCCCACCGATACCCCCATGAAAAAGGGTTCTCAAAAGAAAGATTTGCCGCCTCCTAAAATTAAAAAGAATCGAAGCCCAGAAAAGGCGAAATCCTCTACGCCCTTGATTCGTCAGCAGGAGTCACAGGCCAATCTAAAGAAGAGCGTTCGATCAATTCTCGACAAAATCAAAGAAGAGGCTGACGAAGAAAAACGTAGAGCCCCTAAAGACGATAATTTCCCTACACATGAAAAGGGTACTAAAGGAGCTAGGGGCACGGGAGGTCGTGGTGACCGTATGCCGACACCGGGTGAAATGGCGATCCAGGCGGCCATGCGAAAATACTATGAAGCGAGCGGCCTAGAGCGAATCAAGAGGACCGATCCCGACGCCATGGGATTTTATTCGCTGAAAATGATTGGCCTGGGAGATCAGTTTCAAATCACATCCCTCGCTCTTGTTGAGTCCACAGGATACGATGTACTCAACAGACTCTGCGAAGTAGCCGTGCGAACAGCTGTTCAGCGGGAGCGTTTTGCTCCCGATATCATTCGTGAACTTAGTGGAAGGGAGACCGTGATTATATGCCAACCCTAAAAACCGTTCGATTTTTATTATTAACCGTAACATTCGTAGCAACTTTCGGAAGCAGGCAGAATTCTTATGCTCAGGTCTTACTGAAAGATGCACGTGAGGCCCCCACGGTCATTGCTATTCAAGGCTTTGTATCAGAGCCGACGACCTCCGACAGTCAGAAACTTGCGATCGATTTAGAGACACAACTTACCGCTAATTTAATTTTTTCAAGAATTTTTAAAGTGCTGCCCTCGGAGGCCTTTTTAGAAACAAAGTTGGACGGGCCCTTGCAAGTGTTTAAGGCTGATAACTGGCGACAGATCGGCGCTCAATACTTAGTGCGTGCTCAAGTCAAAACAGAAGGCCCTACCACTTTCTTGGAGGGATTCGTTTTTGATGTGTCTCTAGCGAAGCTGACTCTTCAGAGAACCTATCAAACATCGAAGGACGATAAACGAGTCTTAGCGCATCAGTTTGGAGACGATATCGTGGAAATTGTAACCGGACGAAAAGGTCTCTTCTCTACAAAAATTGCTTTTGTGTATATTCCGCCGCGTTCTAAGCATAAAGAAATTTGGACTATGGATTTTAACGGAGGTCAAGCGCAGCGACTCGTCTCGAATGGCCGAACTAATATGTCGCCTGTCTGGTCTCAAGATGGTCGCTATGTTTTTTATAGCTCGTCATCGACCATCGATTGGCATCTATGGCGTGCCGATCGATCGGGAAATCAGAAACAACTGACGACCTTCAAAGGTTCTGCACTGGGCCCGGCCGCTCTTCCCAATGGACGGGAGCTTGTAATTTCGTTATCGAAAGATGGGAATCAAGATATCTACCTCATCGATTTAAACGGAAAGATCATTAAACAGCTCACAAAAAAGCGAGGCATTAACGTAGCTCCATTTCCCAGCGGTGACGGAAAGCGAATTTGTTTTAGCTCTGATCGCCTAGGCAATCTTCATGTTTTCTCGTTAGACCTTACGACGCTTGTTGAAACTCGACTAACACGCTTAGGCACGCTCAATGACTCCTGCGTGTGGAGTCCTATTGACGATATCATTCTCTTTGCGGGCCGAGATACCGACCGAGAGTTCGATATTTTTGCCATGGATGATAAGGGTAATAATATGGAGCGCCTCACCTACGACTCAAAAAACAATGAGACTCCCACGTTTAGTCCTGACGGCAAACTCATCGCCTACAGTTCGGAACGCAAAGGCAGAAATCAAATTTTTGTATCTAAAGTCGATGGCACTCAGGAGCTCGCTATCGATCTGCCCGGGGACGCCACCCAACCTGCATGGTCGCCGCGGCTTGCTTATTAAGAGTGTGCGCGGGCTATATAATTATACAAGCGCACTATCGCCGGCCCCAACCCCAGGTATAACGTTCACCTAACCAGGCCACGGCACGTGCACAAATACCGGGCTTTTCGTCGCCGAAACGCTTGGCTCTTGCCATTTTATCTTGAGTTTCCCAAAGAGAAGGCCAAACCTGGACATTCGTAAAAGGAATTTTGAAACCATGCAGCGCTGCCAATCCGGTACTGATGGCCAAGGCGAAGAGCAAATGAGTTCCATATCCCACAGCATGCTGAATTTTAAACTCCATCGTATTTCCAAAGATGTCAGGGGCCCACAAGACGGCGGCTCCGGCTGCAAAGGCTCCAGCTCCCGCCACAAATTTCATCGTACCGAGCAAAACCAAAGAAATGGTTTCAAAGGCAAACTGCGTAAAGCGCTTTAAATATCCAAGTGCCACTTGCTCCGACCATCGAGTCTGAACAAAGCCAAATGAAAGAAGCCCGAAGGTTATGAAGTTTGCAATTGGGTGATAGACCGTATCGCCCCAACTGTGGCCAATGTCTGATCCCGCCAACGCGGATACAAGAGCACCCACAAGAGTCGCGGTGAGAGGAATTCCAAGGTTAAGCCCTAGTGGCACAACCTGCCCAAACCTTGCCATCATACGGCTCCAAAAATTGGGCCCCAAATAGCGGCTCTTTCCAAGGGGAATCTCCTTAGCAAACTGATACTCCCAAGCCGCAAATGTGGCTCCCGAGGCCAGTTGGCTCGGCGAGACAGACCCGCCAGAAGCTATGTCCATTGTAGGGCCAGCGACCACACCCATCCCAACGCCAGCAGCCAAACGGCCATTAGCCGTCCAATTAAATTTTCTTTGGTCCGCGGTGCCCGCTCGAAAGAGATCTAGAGGAGCATTAAACTGTTGTTCATGCTCATTACGTTCAAATTGATAACGGCTGGTGGTTGTCATAGCCTTAGCCTTCGCATTGAGCTCCGCTAAGTCTTTGTCGCTCAATTCTGAGGAGTCGACCGTGATGGTCTTTCGCTCTTCACTTAACGCGCCGGCCGCACCGGCCGATACTACCAGAGCATCAAAGGCCTCCTGCTTCTGATGTTTCAGAGAGGCATTCAAAAATGTATAGACCGCTTCATGAAAGGCAGCGGTCTTTGACTGCGTCAGTTTCATAAAATATAAACCGCGCCGCTCCAACCTTGTATTAAAGTGGGCGATGACTTTTGCAGGCAGATACAACTCTAAGGGCTGGTCTCCATAAGCCTGAACCCAAAGCCTCTCCAGCTCCCGAGCCGAAATAGTAAGGCCCTCTCCACCACGCTGCATTTCTTCATTAGCAATTTGCTCAAACCTTGCAATCGCAGTCGCACTTCCGCCCTCATTAAAAGCCTTCACAATGCTCGACGCCACCTCTTGCCGCGCGTCAGCCAACAAAACCCCAAAAAACGAAAGCATTGTCAAAACCAGACTCACCCTCAGAAAGACTTGCTTTGAATAATCGATAAACCCAAAACACCGATTTTGTACCATGAATTGTCCTTTCGCTATCGTTAGGTGACTATTCAACAGTCGCCCGGCCCATACTCGCAATACCCTTTAGAGATTGGGTAAAAAGAGCAGCTTTTGGCCGGCGAGTCCAGTAAGTCTTTCACGCAGAAGATGGATTAGAATGCAAAAGGACGTCAGCGACCACTCATGCCGACATTTTGGGGACTTTCATTCGAACTTCTCTATCTTTACGCTCACTGTCTGAGACCTTGAAGAGATCTCGAGCTTTGTAGTTTAGAAGTCGCGCCATAAGGACATCGGGAATAATTTCGATACGAATATTAAAGGTATTGACCGAAGAATTGTAGAACTCCCGGCGGTTGGCGATTCCATCTTCCAAGTCACTAATACGGCGTTGAAGTTCTTGAAACTGGGTATTGGCTTTCAAATCAGGATAGTTTTCAGCCAAAGCAAAGAGTCGAGCAAGCCCTTGGTGGATTTCGTCGTTGGCATTTGATATTTCGCTCACACTCGAGGCAGACTGACAACGGTTGCGAGCCGCGATGATACCCTTGAGTGTCTCTTGCTCATATTGCATATAGGTCTCACACGTTGCCATGAGCTTAGGCAGTTCATCATGACGTTGCTTCAGTAAAACATCAATATTGGCCCACGCCCTATCGACCTCATGCTTTACAGCCACCAGACCGTTGTAGAGAACGACTCCGTAAATGATCATTCCAAGAACGAGCGCAACAACCAAAATCATAAAAACCCCTAGTGCAACCATGACAGATTCTCTCAATCCCAACGGGCAATAACAATCAAAAAGCCAACGATGGCGAGTAAGGGACCCCCAAAAATTCCAAAAAACGCTTTCCGGGAATATTGCTTGATCAGTTCTTTCTCGCTATGAGTTGAAATAAGAAAAGGATGATTGGCGCAATGCGCAATCATCGCGTCTCGTGTTAAAGCTGTCAGCTGTTCTCTGGTTTGATTTTCTACCCACTTCTGCCCCTGCTCCCATTCAACAGCATCGACCCGACCATCTTGATTTAAATCGAGTGCGGCCATAGCGGCTTTGTTAGTTTTAAGGGTTTGGTAAGCGGAGGCGATAATCTGTTTGGGCAGCATGGGATTCATTTTTTCTCGGGTGGTCGCCGTTCCTAACACATAAAGCTGAGCTCCGGGGCTGATGACAGATTCAATCACACGATAGGTTCGAGAAAATCCGAACAAAGTCGTCGTAGCCGTGCCTTGCGCATTCAAGATTTCAAAAACACGAGAAGGTATCTCAGAGCCTTTCCAAACCTGCTTCTGCTCAACCGAGATCTCTGCCTTCTCGGGCTTAACGCGTACCCTACCCGTTTCATCTTCGACAAAAAATTCGGTCTTGCTAGAATTATCGCTATAAATGGTGACCCATGATCTTCTCTTACTGGACTGTTTCAGCTCTTGAATTTCTAAGTGAAAGTAAACGGCTGCTATCTTAGACACCGGCGCGATGAGCGGCTCTTCAATTTTAGCAACTCCGTGGACTTCAACGATTCCCATCGGCATACCTTTGATTTTAGACCGGGGAATATTCTCGATGGTACGCTTGCGTCTTAAGCACCAGAAACCGTAACCAAAGCCAACCCATCCCATTACAAAAAATAAGGCTCCCCACATCATCTAAAATTATTGTAGCCGACAAGTCGTACGACGCCTACGGCAAGTCAAAACTTGGCATTTCTTATAAATTAGAACACGATGCTCATTATTAGAGCGGAACCTATGAATATTTTTAGTCGTGTCACCGTTATCACCGCACTTATTGCTGCAATCGCTGTCTCGCTTGTTGCGTATGCCCCCTCCCTTCAGGGAGAGCTTCGACCTGGCACCGTTTGGATCACTCGCGATGCGCGCACCACCACAATGGCAACCACGGTAAAGGCTGAAGTTTGGACTACCAAAACGTCCCTCGTGCGCAAGCGACTGACATGGAAAGAATCGCCCACTTATTCGCCGAATGGCCGCGCCATAATTGATATGGATCATCTGGCTGCCGCTTATTCGGGCAAGCTCGAAATCGTCGGCCTCAAAGTCATGGGACTCGGAAGTGATTTGTTTTTCGGCTCAACAGACTTTACGGAAACACTAGAAGCGGCCGCGTCTCGCTGATCTGATGCGACTTGCGGCGATAGATATTGGTTCAAATTCGATATTACTTACAGTAATTGATGCGCGATCGAGCGAAACGTTTGAGATTGTGCATGACGAGGCCACCGTGGTCGGGCTCGCGAAAGGTCTTCAATACGACGCTGTCATTCAAGATTTGAAAATCGCTGAGGCCGGCAAAGTTCTATTGAAGTATCTCGATACGTGTCGAAAGATAGGCGCTGAGCAAATCTTCATTGCAGCGACCGAGGCTCTACGACGCGCAGCCAATGGCCACCATGTGAAACAGCACCTAGAAACTCTTATCGGACACAAAATTTCGATCATCACGGGTGACCAAGAAGCAGAGTACTCGTTCTGGAGTGTTCAGAAATGTCACCCCGAGACAGATGCCATGAAAGTAGTCTTCGATATAGGAGGTGCGAGCACGGAGCTATGCCTTGGTAATACGACCGGCATTGTCGAACGTGTTTCTCTCAAGATGGGAAGCGTTATGCTCACCGAGAAATTTCATCTGCAAGAGCCTCATGACTCCACCAAAACACTCGCTTTTTGCCGAAACACAATTCAAGAAGGTCTTCGTGATTTGAAATATCTGTCGGGCGAATCCGCCAGAAAGGCCCTGGGTATTGGAGTAGCAGGTACCATCACCACGTTGTTTGCCATGAACGAAGAGTTGACGACCTACCATCGAGACGCCGTCGATTTCAAGTCAATGAGCCGGCCCCGCATCTTTGAATGGCTTCAAAACGTCGCTCGTAGAAATACCGAGGATCGCGCTCTCTACCCTGGCCTTCCTCTTGATCGAGCCGACGTCGTTGCCGGTGGATTTGCCATCGCCTATGGGTTAGCCGATTGGTTTCAGTGGCCAAGTATCGTATGTCTCGATAGAGGCGTCCGTTTTGGGATCCTTTTGTCAGAAATAGCACACGGAAAATTTCGGCCTGTGAGTTAAGGCATCTGAGTTAGCACATCTATCGAAACTTAAAGCGTTTACCGATTTTATCTTGAAAGTCGTCCAAGATAGCCAAGGCTGCAGGAAATAAAAAGGCCGTCATGATTGACCCAAGTGCTAGTCCCCAGCCCAGAGAAATAGCAATGGGCACCACAAAGCGATCCATCCCACCCAAACCATAGGCCGTGGGCAGCACACCCACTACCGTTGTAACCGTCGTCAAAAATATTGCTCTCAGACGGCGCCCTCCGGCTTCATAAATACTTTCAAATCGATCGAGTCCAGCGGTTCGCGCCTGATTTACGAAATCAATGAGTACAATGGCGTTGTTCACAATCACGCCGGCGAGCGCAATCATGCCCATCGTTCCTAGAAACGAGAGGGGCAAACCGTGAATAAAAAAAGCGATCAGAGCCGATACCACCGCGAACGGTATCGTAATCAATACAAGAAAGGGCTGTAGCACAGAGCCAAACGTCAGAATCAAAACCATTAATATTCCCACAATGGCAATGCCGAACGCGCGTTCCAAGGCGGCAAAACTCTCACGTGAATCTTGATCTTCTCCGCCGAAATCAATGGTTGTTCTAGGAAACATCCGATTCAAGTCGGGCAGTCTCTCACGCAGAGACTCATTTACACGATCTGAACTTGTGATATTCAGATCGACCTCGGCTGTCACCTTGATCTGGCGCCTTCGATTCTCATGCTCGACAGAGGCGAGCGAAGTGCCCTCCTTGAATGTCGCAAACGACTTCAAGGGCACGAGTTCTCCCGATTTGGTTTGAATCAACAAGCCTTCTAATTCTTTTCGGTTAGACCGATCGGCTTGTGGCAACAAAACTCTTATCTTCGTCTCATCCGTGAGTTCTCGAATGGTGGTAGCCTCAATGCCCTCAAATGCTGCAAAAATGGTTCGTCCAATGGACGCCACCGAAAGGCCTGCCGCTGCAATCTCTGCATGATTCACAATAACCCGAATTTCTTTCTTTCCAGGCACATAAGAATCTCGAATATCTGTTACCCCGGACATCTGGCGTAATTGTTCTTTAAGGTACTCGCTCACCTCAACGATGTCTTCAAAGCGCTCTCCGCGAATACCCAAGCTCACGGGCTTACCCACAGGTGGGCCACCCTTTACCTGCTCAAAAAATACATCTCGCAAAGGGCCTTTTATCTCGGCCATTTTTGATCGAAGTGACGCAATGATCGTCTCAGCACTTCGTTCACGCTGCGTTTCGGGCGTTAAATAGACCGCAATCTGGGCATACTCCGACCCTCGCTTCGACTCAGGGTCTGTAATGTCTTTTTGTTGCAGACCCACCTTAGTCCAAAAATTGATGAGCTCTTCCTTGCGAATCTCCTTTTGAAGCAAAACTTCTAGTGGTTCTATCCACTTCGCATGCAGCTCAAGAGGCGTGCCCACCGGAGCCTCTGTTTTAATAAAGAAAATTTCGATTCCTCCCGCAGGAAACAAGACTTTTTTCATCGTGGACAGACAGAGGCCCGCAATGACGACCATGCCTATCATCGATAGTATAAGCACCCGATAACGATGAGTCACAATTTTACGCAGCACTCTCTGGTAAGCCACGCAGACTCTATCGTCCCACCAAGAAGAAATTCTCTCTAAAAACCGTGACCAAGTCCCTTGCTTGTGAGAAGCCACCATATCGCCTACTCGCACCAAGGAAATAAAATGAGAGGGCAACATTAAAAAGCCGACCAGCAAACTACAGGCCAATGCGGTGATGATGCCTAAAGGGATGGCAAAAATAACTTTACCAAAAATACCCGTCATAATGAGCATCGGAAAAAATGCAATGATCGAGGTGAGTGTTGACGCCGTTATAGAGCGCCATACTTGATACGTACCTTCGACTGCGGCCTGCTGAACGCTATGACCCCTCTTCAAAAAATTAGAGATATTATCGACAATAACCACGGCATTGTCCGTTAAAAATCCACTGACAATAATGAGCCCCATTAGAGATACAACATTCAATGTGAATCCTGCCAAATACAAAATGGTAACCGTAGCGAAAAATGAAAGCGGAATACTGAGTGAGACCAGAAAAGAAACCTTAAGACTTAAAAGCAAAGATAGAATAAAGACAACAAAGAGGACTCCCCAAAAAAGATTTTCAGAAAGTACATTGAGACGGTTCTTAATGATAAAAGATTTGTCGTCTACGATTTCTAGAGTCGCCAAGTTCTGAAGTTCTTGCTGCTTGATACCAATAAATGCTTCTACGCGCTCGGTAAGATCGATTGCATCTTCATTCGTCGATTTTAGAAGCGTCAGCATGATATCGCGTCGACCGTTGGTGCGACTGAGAATAGTCGGCTTAGCGGTGGTCAATTCAAGATCGGCAATATCGCCTATTCGAATGGGCTCTCCTAGGTCATTCGATCTGACGACGGCATTTCTGACATCGTCGATAGATTCAAACTCCCCGTAGGTGCGAATGACAAACTCCTCTGACTGCGCCAGAGGATTCGACAAGGTGCTGTGAGGCGCAGCCTCAACATTGATCGGAGGCGCAGCCTCAAGATACCCACCGGGTGCTGAGATATTTCTCATTTTCAGCGCCTGAATGACCTCTTCGAGCGATACTCGATAACGCCGCATCGCGCGCGGCTTCACCTCAACACGAATCTCTTTATCATCCAGGGCCTGAGGCTCGACCTTTGCGATGCCATCTAAATTGGCGAGCTCCCGCTCTAAGCGTTTGGCAATCTCACGAATGGCACCATAATCTTCAGGGCCACTCGCTCCCGAAGGACCCGACACAGAGATTCCCAACAAAGGGGTCATCTTACTTTCAATGAGCGTTACGGTGGGTTTTTCAGCCCCCTCAGGCAAATCTTCCCAGCGATTGACGATGTCTTGAATATCTTCTTTCGCCTTTTGCTCATCAGCCTCATCGGGGTCTAACTGAATAACAATGACCGAAGTGCTCTGCGTTGACACAGAAGTCAACTTTCGAACCGAATCAATCTCTTTCAAATCTTCTTCTAAGGGAATCGTAATAGCTTTCTCAATATCGAGCGCGCTAGCTCCCGGATAAATCGTTCGCACGGTTATCACTTCGAAACTGATATTAGGAAAAAGCTCGCGACGAATTAAAGATAACGACGTAAGCCCTGCGACAAGAATAAAAATCGTCAGCAAATTAACAAAGAGTTTGTGATGAGCAAAATAGGCTATCAATGCCTTCATGATGTCCGCCTTTAATAGTGACCTAGTGCTTGCTCCAGCATGGGTTTCAGCGCCCCACTCGCACTTAAAATTTTGAGTCCCGTCATTCGTAAGGCTACCTCACTACTGTTGACCGATACATCGGCGAGAGCAAAGTCATCGCCCGCCTGAACGATCGACAATACCGGGATGGAACCAAGCTCAAATCGCTGCACTTCTAACCGCTCACGCTCTTTCTGCTTGCGATGAATCTCTTGAAGTCGAATATGATCGTCCATCAAGCGTTTTAAATCGTGGCATAAGGTCAGCCATTCGATGCGAGCCTGTGACGCATCGGAGGAAGCCCTCGTCTGAGAAAGAACTTTGTTGATGGAGGCCTGCAACCACTGCGCCCGCTGAGCTGAGGGCCCTAACGGCACTGTCAAATCAAAGCCCACCGACCAAAGATTTCTTTGAAAGCCAAAGGTATCGCCCACCGCCGAAGACATGCCACTATCGTTATTGAGGGGTGCGACTTTTCCAGAAACTGATAGATCGGGAAGACGCATCCAATCAAGAGCGAGTTCGTGCTCTCGCGCCGCGGTAGCTCTTTCGTGCGCCGCCCTGACCGACGCATTGGCGGCCAGAACCTCGTCTACCGCTAAGGTATCACAGCGCGTACGCGCCTCGTCGGTTTGGGTCGCCAAGAGAAAGGGAATGCGGTCCGCCGGATACTCAAAGAGAATCTCGGGCAATTTGATAGTCACCACCAAACCACGCCAGGCATTTTGAAGCGTGGCCATCGCCGTCGAGGCTTCTACCTGCGCGTTAAGCACAGCGCTTTCTGCTTGGTAAACTTCGGCCCTCGATGAAACACCTCGACTGTGACGCGAGCGTATTACTTTCAGCAATTTTTCGCGTCGTTCGACAAAACCCTTAGCAAACTCCGCACGCCGCTGAAGAAGCCAAGCCTGATAAAATAATTGCGATATTCCTAAATACCAACTTTCTGCGTCGGCCATTAAGGCCAGCCTTTCAGCTCGAGATGCCGCAGCCGCGCTTTCGACTCCTCGTCTGAGCGAAATTCCGAGAAAGTTCTTAAGCAGAGGCTGTCGAAAGCCCAGAGAGAACGATGATTCGTAATACTTCGAAATCATCGCCGGTAGCTCTTGTTTGGTGCGATCAAGATCAAACATCGCTTGAAGCATGGTCCCGGTGGGAGACTGCCATTGAAGTTTTGTCACGCCTCCCCCACTTGTCACTCTTTGAGGCATGACTGCAATGGCGGGCTCTTGATGATTGTCGAAGAAAAAACCATCGATTCGTAGCTCTGGCACCATAGGCTGATGGGCTTCAAGCAGCGGCAATTCGCTGGCAGGACGCCGGGCTTTTAACGAAAGAAATGCGTCGGAAAACTCGATAGCTTGCTGCACCACAAACTCTTGGGTGAGGGCGCGAAAGGGAATATTCTGAAGCAAGTTTTCCACCAAACTCGTGAGTTCTTGCTTCGTCGGTTCTGAAGTCGCTCGCACGCCATCAATGACGCTGACGAGCTCGCAACTTATGACTACTCCTAAAACGACAGGCCGTCTCAAGAACTTTCTTCCTATGCCAGTCACCGATGAAAAAAAGCAACGCAACGCTTGTCGACCCCATTCTGCAAAAATCACTAAATTGCTCCTACCCCTAAATAGAAAGTTCCTAGCGGTTCACCCTCGCGAGGAAATACGACAAAACCATAACCGGCCTTCAAGGGCCCTACCGGCGTATTTATTCGAAAGCCCGGTCCCGCTCCTAGCCTTAAACCCCAGGGTCTAAAATCTGAGGTCTCCACGAACGCACGCCCCCCATCCAAAAACAAAAGAAAATCGATCTCACCCGCAACAGGTATATGAAGCTCTGACATAAACGAAAAAAAGCTATTTCCTCCGTCTTGTTCTTCTCCATTTTCAAGACGAGGTCGAATGGCTCCCTCGCCATAGCCTCGTACGGAAGATTCTCCCCCTACGCGCAATCGCTTTTCAACCGGAACATCACTGGTTCGTCCATAGGCACCTGAAAATCCACTGCTCACACTGAGAGCCAAGCCAATTGATCGGCCTTTGCGAAAGGTATAAAGCGGATTAAAAAATTCTTGCTTCACCGTCGCCTGCCACATGTCGACTTCACCGCCCAGCTTCTCATTATAAATGGCGCCTTCCAGACGGCTTCGAAATCCCTTCGTGGGATTAAACGAATCATCGAGAAAGTCGACAAGAAGCGCTTCGCCAACACTCGTGAAACGCTTTGGCCGAGCATCTTCTTCGGTAGTTTTTCCATCTTTTTTTACGTTGAAAGGATCTGAAAACGCTAACTCGTAAAAACTTGTCAAAATCCATCGGCGCGACCAACGATAGTCGACCGCCCCAGAAACACTATTTCTCTCTCCGAATAAATTATCTCGTTGTTCTTTAGCATGGGTATAATTGAGGCGGCCATCGAGTCGCCAATTGAATAGACTCGGCTCGAAATACTCGAGAGTCACTCGCCGCTGAATGAAAGGGGTCTTTTGAGGATTAAACACCTCGGCTTCGCTGGGCCTATCGGCAGACTCCAATTTACGAGAGCCCTTGGAATACAAACTCAAACGTCGGCCTCGACCTCCGATATTGGCCCAAGTCGCTCGAAAGACACCTCGGACACCGTCACTCGTTCCGAAGCCAGGCCCAACTTCAAACCTATAACGAGCCGCTTCGGTTATATCGACCATAGCAAATACTCGACCCTGAGCCGGATCTTTCTCAAGGGCCTGAATATCCACGCTTCTTGCAATGCCTAAACGTAAAATTTGAGAGACGGACTCTCGAACTCTCTCTTCTTCGAAAAAATCGCCTGGCTTAAGTAAAATTTCGTTCTGTAATACCCGATAGTCTGTTTTGACGGCGCCTCGAATCAAAACTCGCGATACTCGATAGCGGGGGCCCGGCACCATACGCACCACGACTTTTACGCTACCGCGCCCTTTCACGAGGTCTCGCTGAATCGAAATGTCTAAAAATCCCTGTGCAACAAGCGCTCGTTGAAGTTCTCGCTGCATTTGATCGATCAACAATAAATCAACGACTCCTCCGGGTCGCACGGCTTTTTTAAAATCATGCCACTCCTGCAGATGATCTAGTTCAATGGGAAATCCTTCAATCTGAGTTTCTTCAATAAAATACTTATCTCCTAAATTAATATAAATTGACGGCAGGGCTCGGTGCCGATCTCGGTCGATGGTGAAATCAACATCGCGGATGCGCACGTCAAGATACCCCTGACTGATCACCCGATTGAGAAATTCCTCGCTCACGACCGCCTCATATTCTTGTTCTCGAAAGGGTTGCCCCGATGCGATCTCATACAGATTACGGAAGAGATTGCTCAAGGCTCTATCGTCATTGACGCCGACAAACTGTGGCCAGAGCAGATACGTACGCGGCCCCTGTCTACTGTGAATGTGAATATGCTCGACCCCTTTTGCATCGACAGTCCTTTCTACGTTGACCGTAGCCTCTAGATAGCCCTCGGCGACAAAGTCATTTTTCATCATCTCGAGAATCTCTTCCAAATACCATTTAGGGAACGTCATCTCGCGGTCGATCAATTCTCTAATTTTCTCTCGGCTGCGTCGATGCCCCGTGAACTCAATGCGAATAGGATAAGACTCTTCGACCTTCCAGGTGAGAGTGACAAAACCTTCCTCTTGCTTTTCAATACGCGGCTCAAATACTTCGACAAAAAAATGATCGTTCTCTAGCAGATTGCGCATCATCCTTCGCGTATCATCTCTTAAATGGCTGCCACTAAAAAATGTCCCCTCTCGATTGCGAATTCCCTCTAAAACAAGATCGGGCTTTAATCGTTCAAGTCCCTCAACGACGACTTTCCCAATTCGAAAGCGCCTTCCTAAACGACTCTCTAGCCTTAGAATTTTATGTTCATGATGAATCGCCACTTTGCCTTCTAAATAACCCTCGGCATAAAGTGCGTCTTGAAAGCAGCCTTCTAGAGCCTCTAATCTCTCGTGGCTGACGGCGGCAGGCTCATTGGGAGAAAGACATCGGCTTTCGATAGCCGACGAGACTGCTGGCTCCTCGCTCCAAACAATATCTTCAATATAATCTCGAAGCACGACCATCACTCGAACAGTCTTAGTGGTTGCTTCTCCTCGAATCGAGAGTGTCTCAAAGCGACCCGTAGCTTGGAGCAATCTCACAGACAGGTCTCTTATCTCATCATCAAAGAGAATGCCCTCTCTGAGGGGTACTATCGACAAGACCAAATCGTGTTGCTCCACGGGCTCTACCTGAATTTCTTCGATCGTCCAGTTCGCCCAAAGCAGTGTGGGCGACGCTAAAAGCCCCGCCATGACGAGGGTACCTCTCAAGAATCGCTTTAGACTATATTTCATCAAGGGCATCATACGTGTTTATTCCACCTCAAAACGAAATCTAAGATCTCCACCAAAATCTTGTTCGGCACCGCCCTCAACACTCCGCCAGGAGCCGATCAATGAAATAATTCGATTCACTCTGAGTTCCAACTCTACTTTGTGCCCCCCTCGGGCTGAAAGCATATTTGAATAATTCACTTCAAGCCTATTTCGAATGAGATCTGTGCCCACGGTAAGCTGCAGCTCTGTCGAGCGCGTTGACTCCGAAAATGCAGGGCTCAGTCCAAACCGGCGGATACCTAAATCAGAATAGAGTCGCCGTTCGATGCGATCTTGAAACTGACCTGTCACAAAGGTAATTCCACTAAACGATAAATTTCTCGTAGGATCTTCGGGTGACGCCGTTGAAGAACCTCCTAAAGAACTTGAAAACTCCTGTGAATCTCGAGGAGGAATTCCCGATAATACCAACTGAAGAATTTCCTTTTCGTTCAACGGAGGCTCCGAAGAATAGGTAATTTTTTGATTTTCTCCACTTCCTCTGATTTGCAAAAACACCCGGTAGTCGGAGATTTCTGTGTCGGCACGAACATCAAATACCGGAATATTCGAGGTTGGATCTGAAAACTGAATAGACCCCGAACGCACCGTAAATTGACGATTCACATAATAGAATTGTCCTCGAACGACATCAATGGAGCCTCGCAATCGAGGGTCTTCGACAGATCCAAGAACTCGCAAATTAATATTTGACACGCCATCCACAAGATTATTTCTAAATACGAGAGCCTCTTCCGACACCAGACCGATATTCAACGTCCAGTCGTCCCAGGTGTTTTTATCTTCTGTGTCCCAAGCGGCTTGAATACGCGATCTTTGCGTAAACTTGAGAAGGTCGGCTTTCATATCAAATCGGCGACGATAGACACCCTCTCGAATTTTCAGCTCACCGCTCACTCGGCCCTTCTGATTGCGAACTTCAAGCTCGAGCGGCCCGGTCGCCTTAAACGAGACACCCTGCTGTGGCTGAAACAAACTATCTCGCAAATAAAGTTGTAGTGAGGCTTCTTCTAAATTTCCTTGGCTCAAAAATGCTTGGCCTTTTCCTTCGAGAGTCCCTTCTCGAAAATCACCTTTCATCGACTTAAGTTCCATGCGAGGTCCTTCACTGATAACGACCGCCTGGCCATTTCGCAAAAAAAGCGGACTATTGTTCACCGTGACAAAGGCATCTTGAACATTCAAATTTCCATAAAACCCTTGAGGCCTCAATTGTCCACGAACCGCTAGCCATCCTTCAGACCGAGACAAACTGGGATAAAACGCTGACCATGCCCGCAGATCTAAGGGACCATCCATCGAAAATTCGAAGGATGATGGATCTTCGAAATGCCCCGAGGCCTCAAAGACTCCTCGATCAGACTGAGTCTGCAACGAAGGTAAAATCCACCGCACTTTGTTTTCAGCTGTCGTCTTGGCGACGACCTTGAAAGGCTCGAGTCTGTGAAGCACGGCGCCCACGCGAGATAATGCCGAGGATTGTACCTGAATCTCCCCTTCATAGGCGGCATCAAGGGAAAATAGATTCCCAATCAGTTCGGTATCGGCCGTGCTCTGCGTCATAGCTAGATTGCCGTCGCCCGATACCGTCCAGTCTAAGCGAGCCTGAGCGAGAGGTTTCGAAAATGAAGCGAACGCAAAGTCTCTCAACGACAGAGCCCAATTCCATCGGCGGGACTTATGACTTTCTTCACCCAGGCCCTTTAACTGTAGGGCACCCCCAAAAAGACTGGCCTCCACCGCTCCATCGGCACCTTCCCATACCATATGGCCCGAAGAGTCTGACTGGTCGAGCCCTGAAACTTGGGTCTTCGTCATTTGAAATTTAAGCTCTAAGGAGGGCGAGTCTCTGTGATAATTAAAACTGAACGATGTATTCGATTGAACGGGCAGTGACCACGCAAAGATTTCTTGAATCGAAGCAAAGCGCAACTGACCCGAATCAAAGCTTAAGGCCACAAGACCGTCGCGATCAAACGACATCTCGCCATTTACAAACTGGTCGTCGCGATGAAATCGCAGCGCTATCTGATCGAAATAAAAATCAGAGCCGGCCGTCGCCCATTTGCCCTTCGCCAAAAAACCTTTCGTTTTCATTTTATAAAAGAGCCAGTCCCGAATCTGAATCAACCCTGAGCCTATCGGTCGATTGATGGGTCCACGCAATGTACCTCGCCCTTCCATTCGGCCCTTTAAAGAATTCGTCAATTCAGATTTAAGACCTACCAGCGAAAAAATAAATGAAGGCGAAAGATCTCGTATATTAAAACGCAGCGGCGCAAACTCATTCGGCTTACCGGGATAAAACTGAATGCCCCCGTAAACCGAAAGCTGGTCGGTATCAATGGGCACACCCGTTAACTTGCGATCGACGTAGATCACCGTGCCCTTGAGATTCGTAAGGCGGTGCTCATCCAACGAAAATTCTGAAAAGACAGGCTCTCCCGTCAACTGCAAACGAGACCAAGGCCCTCCAAAGTGAACCATCGAACGCCCCTTGATCTCAACGTCGCGACGAAGCAACTTTCCTAGACGACCCTCAGACTCTAAAACAGACTCTATCGTTAAACCCGCCGCCCCCGTGGAGCCTCTACCCGTCACGGAGGCAGCCCCGATTTTCATCACGAAATCAAATGCGGTTTCTACGGCCTGTTTTTTTTCGGCCCGTTTGGTCGCTGCCTGTTTAATAGTCACCTGAGCTGTAAGACGTGCCACTTCAGCCAAGAAGATGCTTGCCTCGCTCGGATAGCCCTTAATATCTAGATCGGTAAAATCGAGCTGAAGGTTGGCTGTGCCCGCAAGCGGATTGTCTCGATTGGCCTGATAATCGAGATGGCCCGTCATCGTGCCGCCCCAGACCTGGAAATCTGGCGCCAGTAAACCGAAGTAATCTGATACATTCGCATCGGCAAGACTCAATCTGAGAGAAAAGGCGTCTGCCGATTTGAGCGGAAGTGAGGCTGTCAGCGTGACTCTTTCTCGCAAGCCCGCCACTTCTACTTCTTGAGCATCAATGATCGCTCGTTGTTCAGCTATGGACCACCGGGCATCAAAATCTCGCCACGGCCGATTTCGAAGTGTTGTCTTGCGCAAAGTCGCTTTGCCACCCCCTTTAAGTTGATCCACGGGTCCGTCGAGCTGCAGTTTTGTAACGACCAGGCCATTCAGAGGTGAGCGATCGTCGATTTCATGAATCCAAAACTGAGCATCGCCTTGAAGGCGCAGTTGCGGATTATTCCAATCTTTAACCTCACCCGAAACTTCAAACGAGCTATCGCCTGTCGTAAAGCGAAGCGCCGAAAAGACCGTTCGCTTTAAATTATGGCTCGAATCCTCGATCTCGAGACGACCCGTGAAAGGTCGCAAGGCCCCATAGCGAAGATCGTCTAGTTGAATGGCTCCTGAAAAATCGATGGCCGATGCCAAAAAATCGATTTGCGCGGACTCTAGTAGAAGGCCTCCCGTGACGGGTTCTTTTAGCAACCCTTGCGGTTTCAAACTTAAATCCAAGGAAATATCTTTCAGGCTCACGCTTTTCAGCGTCGTTTGAAAAAGCGACGGCAAATAGTCACTCTTGGGGCGAAACCGCTCAATCGCACGCTCAATGGTGCGTAGAGAGTTCAGCTGATAGGCCAAACCCGTAATTTCTACCTCATCGAGATGCAATTGGCGCACAAAGAGAAGCGGAATGGAAACAAAGAGCGAAAGGGATATTTTTAACTGCTGCAAACTAAGGTCTAACTTTGTATCGGGATGCTCCAGTCGCACATTGTTAAATGATAGCGAGGGCGACAACGAAAAAAGACTTACCTCTGTTGTCTCAAACGTGATGGTGGCATTGAGTTCATCCTTGGCAATGCGCACCACGCGATCTCGTACGGCATTCTGAAAGGTCTCTGTACGTACAATCAACGAAGCGGCCCCCAACGCCAACACCACCAGCAAAACTGCAGAGCCCAGCGAAATTCCCGTTATCCACGACAAAATTTTTAGAAACCGCTTGCGAACACGCCGCTTTACGAGAAGCAACTCGTGGCTAATTTTCTCTCCCGGCCCCTGAGGCTCCTTATCGGGCCCCTCCGGGGGGCGAGGAGGTTGATGGTGGTCTTTTGTCACCGCGTTAGGTTAGCAGAGCCAAACCAATAAATCGCGTGATGAATCATAGAAAAAGCCCGACCTAGGGTAGACCAGGTCGGGCTTCAAATTGCAAAACGATGAACTCGAAAGATCGTCTCAGCGGCCGTTAGATACGGCAAGCTGTGAATACAGCGTCAACGTCTTCCTTTGCGATATTTTGCTTGCCGAGAATTCTCGTTACAAAACTCTGAAACGCAGGATGCTTTTTCGCTGCGGATAGCTGATCCGCAAAACTCATGGCAGAATCAAATGCTACCAGCCCAGCTGCCTTCATTTGAGTAACCGCGCTTCTCATGGCACCTGCAAGAACAGCAGCCCCATTTCTAAGCTGAGCATCGGCGCCACTTTTTACGGTAACGAGGACCTGAGCGAGTTCCTGGGAAACGGCGCTAAGAAAACCAAACGCGGCGTCTTGCATCTGCTGTCCCAAAACCAAAGCATCATTGCCTGCCAAAGAACCACCTGGATTAAACGCAGGCACAGAACAATAGCCTGCCGTTTCAGCTTGATTAAGGTCTGAATGATCGACACCGGTTGGTACCATATCTTGAGCAAGTTTCTCTGCTTTCTTCATGGCAGCGGCATCCTGCCCGGCTTGCCTAGCTGCTTCGCTCCTCATCCTGTTGCCATGATTTCGTGCTTTTGAGGCCTCCAGACCCGTTATCGATGACAGCATAACGCCCGTGACTGCCAAAACACCTGCCCATTTAAACTTTGTTACTTTCATGTGAATGTCTCCTCGGTTGATCTTTCTTTCGTTTGTTCTATCGTTCTCATTGTCGCTGCTTTTTTTGCGGGAGCCCTTCAGTTCACAGGCCCTGCTTTATGACGCCGATTAAGCGTTTATCAACGACAGGAACAAATTCTGCAAAAGCTGTGCCAGCACCACTCGTGGTAAGCCCTTCATTTCATTTATGAAAGTTAGAGTATGTCGCAGCAGAAAATGACCAAGGTGGACATCGATGGGGCAGTTCGATATTCCGAGGGGCTCTTCCGTCCGAAATTACCGAGAATCAAGACGAGGCGGGACACCAGAGTCATCCGACGAACTTGTGGAGCCGGGTGTACTTTGTGCGGGCCTCGGGGCACCAGACCGATTACGACGAGCAGCGTTTCGAGCTCGGCTTTCAGCAACCAGCATCTTTAGATAGTCTGTTGCCCGGGTTCCCGCATCATTAATATCTTTGATCGGTGAAGTATTCGCCCAACCCTTCATCACGTCCCCAACCGTACGGTTATTAGACACCCGAATCAAATTACCAGCATCCATCAAGTCCATACCAGCGGCTGTTAATGAAAACACATCACCCACACTCTCGAATTCTAACGCTTGATTGAGAGCGCTAACAAAATCGGGGGCGCCTTCCATAACATCTATAACTTGAGTCCGTACGTCGGCCGCCTTCTTCAGTTTTGACTGAAAATTTTCTAGGCGAGATTGATTAATCGCCCCCTGAGTATAAGGCATTTTGTGATCTTTCCACGACCGTATATTTCTCGAAGATAATCCGCCAGTCCCAGCCAAGGAAGCTCTTATATCTTTAGGCATGAGATTTCCCCAAACGCGTCGATTCATAGGCTGACTAGCATAGGTAGGATCTTGCAACATTCTCGAATGTATATGGCTGAGTCTTTTATTGAGATTCATGTTCATTCCAACAAAGAGCGCGCTACCAGCCATACCTTCAATGGTCTCCGACGCTAAGCGGGCCAATTCGTCACCGTTCAAATTCCAGACATAAGAGAACGCCCCCGCCCGCTTTGAATACGCATCATCAGAATCATTCTTATGTTTCTTATCATACTCACTCCATCGGGCCCCGACAGATCCTGTCGCACTCATAGCAAAGTTAAAGCCCATAGAATTTACTGCAAAACTACGAGCTGTCATTTGAGGTAGCGCTCGCTTTTGAAGCGCAAAAGCACCCACATTCACCAGGCCAATAAGCGCATTGTCGATATAAAATTCTTCAGAGCCCACTATGTCTTTCGCCGCATTGTACTGATCGATATTCTCATGGTCCGTCCACCATCGAGCCCCGTGACGAAGGCCCTGTAGTGGCATCTGCAAGGCATTTCCTATCGCCGGGCCTGCCACATAAGCGGCTAACACATAGGGATGAACGGGGGTCTGGGATATCACATTGAATGTCTGTAAAGCCGTATTACCTTCAACAAACTCTTTGTCAGAACCTAAGATAGATCGAGAGCCCTTGAAGCCCAAAGTTCGAAGATCGTGATTAAAAAAATCTCGAACTATATTCAAGCGGTCGTCGCTCAGATTCTCAGTACGAATTCGCTGGCGTCGCTCTTGTGGACTGTCGTTTTTAGAAATGTGGCGCTCACCAAAGATTGCCTTATCCAAGCTCTCCAAAAGGGATCGCCGTGCCTCTATTCCTAATATAACGGCCTCCGTCATACCGGCGATCGGCTGCACCCAAGGCGTATATAAGTCCTCCACTACCGATAGTCCCTCCATCGAACGTGCCTGCTCTACTACCATAGCTTCGATCTGTTCAATCTGATTTCGGCGCATATATTTCACAGAATCTTTCCAATACGTCAGCAAATCTTGATGACCACGCCCATAGGTATAAGTGGGATATTTCTTTGCATAATCTGCAATTGCCGAGCGCAATCGCCTACGGTCGCCGCGGGTCTCATCGTTTAAATCTAAGGAGTCATCCAAAATTTTGCCTGTTTGTCGCTCGGGTCGGCCGTTTCCCAGACCAAGATTGGCGCTCGTCACATCATTTCGAAGTGCAAGATCTTTCTGAACATGGGCCAAATAATCGGCCACATAAATCTCTCCCTGATTTCTAATGAGAGTATCTCGTAAATAGCGAATGGGATCATCTCCCATATAATCTTCTAAAGAAATGAGGGCGCTTTCTTCCCCCATTACCAAAGCCCGCTCTTTGGCAAAAGCCTTGAGCTGAGCATCAGCCAGACCATGCGCTCGTTGCCACTGACCATTCTGAAAACCGTAGCCCTCAGCAATGGCAACCGACGCTTTGAGTTTCGTCATCTGTTCTTGGAGATGGGTCTCTAACTGACTGGGCATTGGAGCCTTAAATTCGGCATATACCTCGCTTGCCTGAGGTAACACCTGATTCTGAGTATGATTCGCCAATGCTATGAGGGCCTCTTTAAAACTCGCGAGCTCAGATTTTGTCATGCGGCTCCAACGCTTTCTCAAATCTTCTTTTCTTTCAGGTGGCCAAGAAGAAGGAGATGAAAATGGCGTTTCCACCTTGGCACCTTGATCAAACCAGTGGAGCGCCTGCATGAGTGATAACAACTCAAATTGCTCACTATAGAGTTTTTCGTTACTTCGCGTACCATCTTCTTGAGTAAGCCCAAACCCTAGCGAAACCATTTCGAAGGCCTTCAAAGTCGCCTCCATTTGATCGGTCGCTAAGACTTCTACCTCGTAAACCTGGTGAGCAATCAAAAGAGTTACAAATTCGTCTCTCGTCATTAATCCCTGACCGGCTGTGTCTGAGACTATTTTTTGCGCATAGGCTCGACTCATAAAATTGTCAGCCGTCGCGGCGGTATTATGGCGTTTGAAGTCTCGCAGGCTCTCTTCCACAAAGTGATGAACCACCGACCGCTTAAAGGACTCCATAAATAGTCGATCCTCTTTATCAATCAACTGAGACATAGCCATGTTACTTGCGTCTCTTAATTCTTGTTTGCTGGCCCTTTCTTCAGACGACAGGCCATTCCATACTTTGTCATTCAAAAGAGGTGAGAAAGCCGGATGGGCTCGTCTCGCTTTGACCTGAATATTTCTCATTTCCGCTATGAGTTGCTTGCCCGAATGCGCCACGCCTGGGGTATCAAATACATCGGCCATACGTAGCAGATCATCGCCGCCAGTGGTGGGAAATTCAGGAAGGGGTTTGCGCTCTTTGATTGCGGCCGTCACCCTGCCATACCACTGTTCTCCTAAAACATCGCCCCGCCACTGTGCTATTCGACCGACTTCCTCTTCGACAGGCTTAACGCGGCTCCCATAAGCCTCGGAAGCAACAGTCATCAAGTCAGGTATGTCAAACCCGTCGCAAACATTTGGATAGGACTCACATGAAAAATCGCCCACTCTTTCTAAACCCGGAATATCATATCCTCCAAATGCATATTTCAGCAGACGCTGCCGTTGAACCGACTGGTGGCGATGCTTAATGGCATTCCACTGTGCCGCAATTTTGGGATACCGAGAAATCGTATGCTTCACCTGAGCTTCGAGCCATTCAATCATTTTTTTCTGCCGCCCCGCCTGCTCATCATGGTCTGGTAGTTTGCCTTTCACAAACCCAGCTTTCGTAGCAAGCCTCGCAATCTCGACATCGTTCGTCACAATATCTTGATGATACTTTTCTAGCCTCGCCAACAAGGTATGGGCCGCCACATTAAACGCCCCATCTTCACCCAATACTTTCGCTGCGGGATGCTGAAATGCCATTGTTTCATTGATCTGAGAATTCTGAAGAATATATGCTTTAAATATTTTTTCGGCAGCCCCGGCCATTCCCTCTGCCATCGCCGTATCGAACATGAATGGCTCGAAGACGGCCTCTTTTGAACGAAAGGCCTGACCTTGCTTTTCAAGCGCCTCTACATGTTTCTTCAAATCTTCAAAATCAACTTCCGCTTTGCCTATCGGCCCAAACGGATTCTCCGATATTCCCTCCTTCGAATAAAATTCCCAGGCTCTTTGCTCCACCATGATTCTAGCAAATTCACTATTCATCCAGGCTCGCATGGCGGGGGTCAACCGGCTGTCAGCAAAACTTGCCTTAAACAGCATCGAGGCATGTTCTTGGAAGCGAACTAAACTTTCGGAAAATGGCTCCACCGGCCGTATATGGAAGGTCTTGTAGACATGCTCCATCCACGGCCCTCGAATATAATTTTCCTGAAGGGTGGTGTAGAGATAATCAAATCGTGCCGCCATTACGTCGTCTGATAACAACAAAGCTTTTTGCCAAGACTCCAAATCTCTTTTATAGGCTTCGAATACCTTGTCATAGGGCTGCATAATGCGCGGGACGGAATTGGATGTCTGATCGGTTTTATCTTGGCCTCTAAAAAAATTTCTCTCCGTAGCTTCTAAACTTGCATGGTTCATAGCCAGCTCAACAATCGTTGCCATCGGCGTCTTACGAAGATCTGACTGTGCCCAGGCGATCATAGATTTTTCGGCTGACTTCGACAATAAAGCCTCGTTTTCTTCTTCAGAATCGGTGAGCGCAATCTCAGAACGCGTTAAATTCTGAATGACCTCGGCTCGCTCGTTTTGCGCTTTAGCATCAGCGCCTTGAATAGACTGAAGCTTCTGAGAAACAAGGGGCAACTGCTTCCAAAGAAGTCTCTCCTCAGCCAATTGTTGCTTGGCCCACATCGTTAAGAGCTGCAGTGATTGTTCGAAAGGCGTGACCGATGGTTTGGCGATCGTCAAAGATAAGCTATCTGGTGTCGCGTCTTCGGCGGCGCTTTGAATCGAGGCATACGCCGATATGAAATGCCTTAGATCGCTTAAACTATATCGCTTCTCGGCAATATCGTTCAGTAGTTCATCGAGTTTTATACTTTGATTCGTCTTTTGCCTAAGGGCCAACGTTTTGAGAAATCCTCGGTACGACTTGGCCACACGACGAATCGCAGGACTAAGCGATGCTAATTTGATTTCAAGCGCATGATCATCGGTCGTGCCCACGATATCGTGCACCGTCGTTGTTACCAACTGAACGGCCTCTTGAAGCTGCTGCTGTTTATCGATCCATTCTTTTGGTAGCGAGGTGAGCCTCGCTAGTTCATCGAGCATCTCAAGCGGGGGGATCTTGCGACTGGCCAAATCACTAAGCTTATCGACTAGAGCCTCAGATATGCCTTGCTCCACTAGAGCCTCTATCAACACGATTCTCATATCTTCATTGGCTGTGAGCATTCGATCGTAGGCGGCCAGCAACATCTCTAAAATAGGCGCCTCAACCGCTGACTGATCTAAGATGGTATTTTCCTCTACCAAGGATGCCACCTTTTTTTCTTGGTTCCTTCTTGCGGTATACGCGTCATCAAATATCTTCTTCCAGTGATTCTGTCGCTCTTGCGTTAAAATCTTTGTCCAGGATTGAGTCTTCGACAATTCCACCATTTGCTTAATTTCTTGATAAATGGCCTGGCTCTCCGCCACAGAAATTATCCGCCCATCTCGCAGTGCCTCAACAAGCCTTATCGTATGTCGCACGAGCGAATCAGGCTTGTTTTCGGCTTTTTCTATCTCTGACCATAGGTCTTTTAAAAATTGATCGACGCTGGCTAAGTAATTTTGCTTCCGTACCAGCTCGCGATCTTGGAAAGCTTCCGCGGGAGCGGATGCTGCGGCGGTGATCTCAGCAAGCGGATCGAGCGTGGTTACTTCAGGTGCACAAAAATCGAGCCCCGATTGAGCAAAAACATTCAGCGATAGACCGATCAGACTGGCCGTCACGAGAGTCACTCGAAGAACGATGGCGCTAGCCATGCCTTTGCAGCGGTCCTGATTCGCAAACGTCGACATGGCCTGTTGCCTATGGCTCGCCAAAGTTGCGCTGCGCGCGCACACCACGCCACGGTCAGAGTTTCCGAGATATCGACAAAACCAATCCACGTCAGGGTAATAGTGCAAAAGAGACGCCAGAAAGATGGTAATAATTTTAATGGTTTGCGGGGCTACTACGCAAAAATGTGACAGTCGCTTTCACGGCCTGCAAGCAGCTTAAGCCCACTCGCTGAGGCCTTGAAAACACTTGAGCCAAAGCTGCCTCAGCTTTATCGGAAGCTAAAGCGAGCGCCATTTTCTGGGGTATTGATAAGCGAGCACGAATTTCCCACTCGAGAATAGCTGACAAAACAGAAGGGCCTTTCCTATGTTTGCTAGCGATATGCAGCATTGTTTCAAACCACTTCATCAGTCGAAATACAGACGATGCGAGTTCTGAATCGAGAGGCGATAAGGTGGAACGAAGCTGCAAGAGCCCTACCAAAAGCTCTTCTGTAATATTTTGGCCCTGAGGTTGTTTCAAAATTTGCAACAACTCCCCTCGCTCATCAGAAAAATCACCGAGCGCTTGGGTCAAAAACCGCTCGGTGCGAGAAAGCACTCTGACCCCGTCTACCCTGTCGCCTTGTGAGAGATCGTTCATCAAGGCAAAAACAAATCGAGCGAAGAAATCGCGATGACTAATTTGAAACGAAGAGTATTGTCCAAAATCAATATGCCCCACGGTATCTGAGTTCTGCAAAATATTGCCAAGTTGCCGGTCAGTATCTATTTCTACCGTTTCATTACCTACGGATTCTAGAAAGAGCCGAATCTCGGCGCGCAATAAGGCATCAATGGCTGTATCTCGCTCCCCACGATCTTCAATCTGATCGATGCGTGCTCCATCAAAGTAGGGGGCGACAATGACTTCATCCACAACAGCCCCCTCGACTTTAGAATAACGCTCTGCTGGTAGCACTCTCACTCGGCTTTCTCGACCGACCTGAGAATAACGCGCCTCGGCTCTCTGTCGCCTGGCCCATTCGCCATTCTGTTCATTGAATTCAAGTTCAGCTTCCGTCATCGCTTTTGCTTCATCGGGCACCCCTAAATAAGGACGAAAAAATCCATCCGGTGATCTTCGATCGGCGGCCTCAAGCGCCCGCCTTGTTTTACCATGCACTCTATCAAGCAGGTTATGCGAATAGGGCCTCTTCATGCTGAATACCTTTCTTGTTTCTCGGCCTTGAGAATCTCGAAATAAAACAAAAACCGTGACTTTAACGCTACCCGCCTTGACTCCAAAAATATGAACCAAATCTTTTTTCTCTGCTTCATTCAAATGAGGCTTCAACCAATCGTAGAGAGTCGCATAGCTTGGCGTATCGGCCTCATCTTCGGCCTGCTTAAAGCGCTCTCGAAATGCCGATGATATCTGGGGCACCCGTGCCAGAAATTGTAGAAGTTTCCAACCAAGAGGGCCCAAGCCCCCGATTAAGCGAGCAACTCTATCGGCCCTTAGCATTTCTTTCTCGGTCTCACTGGTGGAAGCGCGCTCAAGGCCTTGATTCTCAAGATCCGCTTGAGCGATAAGCAGAGCTCGCTCGTACGAATTAAACGAGGCCAAAAATTCTTCTGATAAAATTTGTAAATGGGAGCTAAGACCGCTCCCATTTGTTGATAGAAAGAAATCACTGATCGCATCTTCTTGATAAGTTTTAGAGTCGACAAGTCGGCCTTCTAACGTTGGCTGGGTAAGTAAGGCCGCCGCAAAGACCGTCTGCAAATCCGAAGAAAGATACGAGAAGTCATGCGACAGGCCGGCCAATTTCTCTTTAATTTTCTCTTTCACCTGAAGCCCCAGTTCTTGCCCAGTCACACTCCCTAAGGCGGCCTGTACCTCCGCCAGAATAACAGAATAAGACGCAGGAACGATGGACTCGACGGCTCGCATACCAGACACCACATAAGAACTTAAAGCCCAAGCTATTCGATCGAGAGTTTGATCTGCCTCGCTGGTGGATGAACGACCAAGTAAAAACTGCCTAAACTGATGAGCATCCTCCAAAGATATTTCTTTGAATAGAACGGCTATCGCATTCAAGGTAGCCAATGTGTCATTGCTACGCCCTCTCTCTTGGCTCAATGTTTCCAAAACAGCTTCGCGCGAGGCGAACGATCCCTGTGTTTTTAAACTCACCAGCTGCTTGGCTTCTTGCTCAGATGGATGCACCTTGGCCATCAAGGCCTCTATTTTTCGATTTACGACAAATCGAAAGGGGCTGTGAGACATGACAATTCTCATATTTTCTACAGCATCTTCCATGGCTTTGCGTCGCGCTACGGACGTTTTTGCTTCCACAATATTTCTCGAAATGGACTCCAAAAGTGTATCGACCAAACGGCTAAACTGATGAATAGATGGAACAAGAGCCCGCACCTGAATGGCTTCAGAAAATAGGCTAGCCAACCTGAGGTTCGTCCCGGCAATTTCAAGAGCTTCTTTAAAATAGGCGTCCGATACCGGAGACGTTGGCTCTAACGCTACAGCATCCAAAAGCCGAATCATTCTGGTATTCGGGCCATCCGTAGGTCGTTGAGACTGAACAATTTGCCTTTGAAGCTCTTCAACCCTATCTCGATGCAGCCCCAGAATTCCGCTTAAGTTATGAGCTTCTCTCCGAGCGCTGACATACTTCTTCACAAAGAACTCCCATGATTGAGCTGAGAGGCGTTCGGCAATAGCAGATTCATTCTCATTGAGGGGCAAGGCTTTTGCTGCAAAATCTATCGCGTCTATCAAGAGCCAATAACTCTGATTTTCAATATAATGTTCATGGTTATCAATTTGCCGGCCTAAAGACTCGAGACCAAACGACGCTTCTGAAAGGGACTCTGCAGAAGACCTAGACAAGACCTGCTGTCCCGCTGACAGTTCTCTGCCATCAAATTCAGACTCTAGCTCATCAAATTCAGACTCTAGCTCATCGCTATCTTCCCCACTAAGTTCCCCCCTCTCTGCCGCAAACATCGAAGCCTTAAAGGTAAAGTGACGCAGGCGATCGAGAGCTTGGCCTTCGTCCGTTTGCAAGAAAGCCTGGAGCTGACTAGGAGAATTTGAATAACGTAAATTCGCCCAAAATGCCGTCAGGCCCTCATACAAATCAGAGGCGAGTGTATTTTGTGAACGAATAAATTCGCTAATCCTGCCCTGCATATCGTCATCAGCAAGACGAAGAATCCCAAGATCGCGGGCCATATTTCGTATAAAAGAGCTTTTAGTCGAATAGCGAATCCGAAGACTCGGATTCATTAAATCACGAACCGAAGATATTCTGAGCGCCTCCCAGCGATCCCAACGCTTCATTTGTCGAAAAGAATTTTTAGCTCGTTTTTCTAAATGAGCCTCATCGGTAAGTTCGTTCTGCCAACCGGGAGCATTGACATTACTTAACTGGGGAGCCTGCTGAGCCAAGTAAGAAATCCAGGATGGGTTTGTCTCAAGATCGGGCAATTCATAAGACATCGAGGTAAAGGCGAGCGCCTTACCAAACGACGGAGTGCCTCGTCGCATAAATGGCAAAAAGAGACTTTCACGGGGCGAGATTCTCTCCTCATGAGGGCCTGCCTTCCAGCGCGGGTGAGCCTGCAGAATAGAAACCACCTCATTGATCGTTTCAAGAGCCGGTCTTAATGTTCGTGAAAAGAGAATCTGACTTCCGAGGGCTGGCATGGAATCCGCGCTCTGAAAGAGTTTCAATAAACTCGGACTATGAATCGCTCGTATTCTATTTGAAACATCAAGACTTCCCTCGCGGCCCACCAACAGGCCCGCCGCCTTTTCATTCAGAGCATGAAAGAACTCTCGATTGCTTACCATCTCATAGACGGACGCTTCTAAATCATTCGACCACCAATCTCTTAAGATCGCCTTACCATGCATCGCCTGGTAGCCGCTACGCGGCAAACCATTAAGAGATGAAAATGAAAGGTGAGGGTTCTTGTGTGAGAGCAAGTAGAAGCTTGAAAGAGCCAGCTCAGACACGGGCCGCTTTGGGCCAGACGATTTTTCTTCCCGCTGCAATGCCTCGTCTTTTCCTGCTGTCTCATGGTCAGTCTGATGAATGAGATAGTCGCTCAGCTTCAAAGCTCTGCGAATGTCACTAGGGGCTATCGAAATTTGAGCCATAGCCATCTCATACTGTAAATTCTCAAGTTCTCGAAAAATACTATGAGTAAAAAATTCAGGTTCTAAAATCTTAGGCGGCGTCGAAAACTGGAAAACAACTCCATCACTCTTCTTACCACTTGGTGCAAAAAATTGTTCGTGAGCTGCGACTATCTCAAACAGACTCTGAATGCGATCTGAATAGGGCTTTCGTCTTAAGTCGAGTAGATACTTTTCAAACGCACTTCCTGATTCTGAAATAGCCTCGCTTAAGAAATAGGCTTCATGCTCAGGCCAAAGATCTCTTGCGTCTTCCACGCCCGTCGGGCGCCGAACGCTGTCCACCACATTCGCAAGCCGAAGGGCATTGACTCGAAGGTCTGCGTCTGGATGACTCCCAAAAAATGACTGCACCGTCGAAACTGGGGGACTGAGCATTCCAAACTCCGAGTAAACAGGAGACATATTAATCGGAAACCACTCGGGAGCTTTTTGAAAGCCCTTGAAACTCATACTCTCATGAATATCGTCTAGAACCTCGGCGAGCGCTGAGGGATCATCTCCTGCCATTAAAGCCGATTGAAAGGCATGCTCATCCGCAAAAGCCTCATGAACCTTCGAATGAAGATGTTCAAATCGTCGATCACTCAAATAGTAGGGATGCGCCATCTCATGCGCTAAGACCGCCCTCACTTTTGCCTTGTCTGAGAGAAGCCTGAGCATTGTGAAATTCAACTGGATTCGAGCCGGCCGTCCCAACTCGTGCCGACGAACCCAGGCACTTGGAGGGCCCCAATTTCTCAGAATCTCGATACGAAAAGGTATCGCTGAAGAGGCACTAAGACCTTGGGGTGGCGCGATAGCCTCTAGAACTTGCCGCATCGTCTGCACAAGTTTCAAGCCTTTCAATGGACTTGGATTGGTCTGGGCACTTGGCTCCGCCCAAGATTTAAGGGGAATACCGGCGACCATACCGATCACAACCAACACTGAAACGACCAGACAAGAAAATCTCATCGCGGGCGACGTCTGCCGTGAAAATAAATCACGATGATATCGTACCTGGCCAGCCATTCTTCTTTAGCTGTGCAAGAAGCATGCTAGGAATACTGTTCAAATCGGAAAATTTCTAAGCCTCTAAAATGCTTTTAATCGTTACGGGATCTTTTCGGAGCAAATGCAAAAGTCGATCGGTGATTGGAGATGGCTCATTGAGGCCCCGCTCCCACGCTTCAATGATTTTCAGAGAACGAGTTGAAGCCCATGCCAAAACGCAGCTCATAAAAAATCCTGCGTTACTGTGCCGATTTAAACTGGGTCGGCACAATCGGCCAAAGTGAAGTTCTTTTGGTTTGCGTGGTGGCGCTGCGCGGACCACCACGCAAACCCTCCGAACCTTGCAAACCACATAAAGCAATTTCATCGCCAGGCCACACCAGGTGCTTAGAACCAGAAATATCGTCAATCGATTTCTGTTCCGCTTCGACAGGTTTTTGAAATCCTGCGGTGGCAATGGCGGCCACTACCATGGCGAGAACGGGAATGCTCACGATCAAGAGAGCTGGATTTCGAAAGCTTTTCGCCTCAGCAGATTCCCATGTTGCAAAAAGAACAAACGCGCTAAGTACTAACACTGTGAAAAATTGTTTCATTCGAATCACCCTCTTCATGGCCACCTTTCTCCCATTCTTCCCTGCAGCCTCGCAAGGATTGATTGAGCCTTTCAAGTTCGATCGAGATTTTCAAGAAGATCTCATGCTCTTTCAACGCGACAATACTTTGTTTCGAGGATTTTATCTCACTTCGTTTGAACGACCCGTTCAATCGCTGCCTCATACCGGCCTACGATCCTTGTGGCTGAAGGCCAATGGCTATGATGGATCGTATATTCGCGGCACTCTTCATTATAGTCAGATTCAAGAACGAGAAACGCAGAGTGCCACTATGGGAAACGCGGATCATCCGGTACGTCTTTCTTCGCTCTTGCAAGGTAGCCGCGGCCTACCACTGCGATACGGCGATAATACCTACGCTCAACTAGAAACCGAGTGGCATCATGGACAGTGGCTTTTTGTTCGAGGGTCCTTTTATGGAGGCGGAGGCTCAACACATCCATACACATGGTATTTTTTTCAAGACCTCTACTCGGAACTTCGAATTAACAAACTCGTTCTTTCGGTGGGACGAAAACCGCTGGCCTGGGGCCAGTCTCATATCGGCCCCATTCTTTATTCTCAAAATGCGCGCAGCCTCGATATGATTCAGCTCTCTACGTTGCCCGTGCAGTGGCCATGGATCTTTCGTTATCTCGGCCATATTAAAGCCGAAATTTTTATGTCTAGACTCGATGCAGAGCGCGACCCGGGTCACGACTGGCTGAGTGGTTGGCGACTTGGCTTGAAGCCCAGCCCTTGGTTTGAAATAAATCTCGGCATGATCTATCAGTTCTGGGGTCGCGGCGTAGACTCATCGAACTTTAAAACTTTTATGTGGGAGCTACTAGGCATTCGAGAAAGCTATAGCGAGAATATCCACGACAGTAGCAATGCCACCAATCGAGCCTTCGCCGGTGATATACGCCTCAATATTCAAAATGCACCATGGCCATTTTCGCTCTATAGCGAGCAACATTTAGAAGACTGCTGCGGAGATCTGTCTGCTCTCATTAAGAATGGACTCTCGTATACCTTTGGTACTCTCGTCAGCACCGGCAAAACGGCCGATGCCCATCGCTTTCGAATGGAGTATTCAAAAACCGGCATCAACCTCTATTTTCATCGCACATGGCCCTCGAGCCAGTCGAACGCGGGGCGCATCGCAGGGCATCCGCTCGGGCGAGCTTCTCAAGGTCTTTACTTCGATTGGAGTCGAGATTTCGAGAGCTTCCATGCATCCGCAGGGCTCTTCTGGCAGCAGCGTGACCGACGTCGTCAGATTGAGAGCTTTCTGGACGGAAGTGAGACCCTGATCACCTCGTATCGACCCGACTTTCAGCGAGATGAAAAGCGCATGGGGCTACGCAGTGCCCTTCGATTTCGATCGTGGAGAGAAAGTTTCGTAGATTTGGGAGCCTCGGGCATGCGCGTTTTGGGTAAAGAAAATTCGCAGCGAAAAACTTACGAATGGGGAGCCAGCGTCGGCATTTCTCGCTCTTGGTAGACCATGGAAGCTTCCCCCGCCATCTATCTCAAAACAGCGACCTCAAAAGACTGGGCTCCTTACTGCGTTCAACATATTTCTTCGTTTCTTATCGACCATGCGGCGTGCGAGCGAAAGGCCTCGGCCACGGCAATTCATTTTGTGGTTCGCTACCCTGACCGCCCCATCTTACATCAGACCATGATTCGAGTCGCGCAAGAGGAGCTGCTCCATTTTCGCGAAGTCATGAAGATTGTCGAAGATCGTGGCCTTACGATTGGCGCCGACGAGAAAAATACGTACGTAAACTCCCTCCTAAAAATGGAACGGCATGGGCGTAGTGAAGGATTTCTAGATCGTCTTCTCATTGTAGGAATTGTTGAAGCCCGTGGTTGTGAGCGCTTTCAACTTTTTGGAGAGGCACTTGCAACTTTCACACCTGACGATATCACCTTAATCAATTTTTATAGGAGACTCGCCAAGGCGGAGGCTAAGCATCATCAAATTTTTGTAAATGCAGCGCTGCGCTTTTTTGAGAAGACCGTCGTCGAAGAGCGTCTTGAAGAGCTCCTGCAAGTAGAGGCGCATATTATTCAAAGTCTCCCATTAAGAGCGGCTGTCCATTGAACGCTCTCGATGACTATCTCGCCACTTATGCCGAACCTGACTTCGAAGCTCTCGCATTCTTAACCGCCGAGCTCGAACCCTCTCTGGCGTTTGATGACGGCGTGCTTATTCCATCTCGCGGCGAAGGCAGAAATTTACTCCTCACACTTCAGAGTCTATCAGAGGCGGCCCTTGGCCCTACCTGCGTCGTGGTCATTCTTAATGGCAGTCAGAATGAGCAAACCTCTAATGAAGAATCCTATCAAGCCCTTGTGTCGTGGGCAGAGGCTACAAGCACCTCTCACAACCTAAGTCTCTGCACTCACGGCCTGCTCTCTATTCTTATCATTCGCTTCGAGCGCTTGGAGCTATCCCAATCTTGTGTAGGCTGGGCTCGAAAAGTTGGAGCCGATCTTTTGGTGAGGTTGTATCACATCAAAAAACTCAGATCTCCATGGATTCGATCTCTCGACGCAGACTGCCTCGTTAGCAGAAACTATTTCGACGACCTTCACGAAGTTCGTAAGCTCAGTAAAGTCTATAAGCTCGATGAAGTTCATAAGCTCAATTCCGAGCTAGCGCCCGATAGAATTTCGGCATTTACCTTTCACCTCTGTCACCAAGAGCCCGATGAGCCTGTATTGAAACGCGCCATAGCCGATTACGAGTTTTTTCTTCATTACTACCGCGACGGCTTGTCTTATGCCGGCTCCCCTTACGCGTTTCTCACCGTGGGCAGTGCCTTCGCCTTTCATGCCCACGCCTACGCTGAAGTCAGAGGGTTTCCGCAGCGCCAGGCGGGCGAAGACTTTTATCTTCTCAATAAGCTTCGAAAACGCGGCCAGATCGCTGAGTCGAACGCCCTCGTCAGACCACAAGCTCGACTATCGCAACGAGTGCCATTCGGAACCGGGCCTGCTCTCAAGGCCATCGAGGCTTCTTACCAGGCAGGGCAGCCCTATCTGGTCTATCATCCCGATTGTTTTCAACAATTGCGACGACTCCTCATCTTTTTAAGGCAATGGGCCATTCGCGACCATGGCACTTTGTCCGAAGCCGTCCACAAACTGCCCGCCGAAACAAGACCAGAAAACTCGGTCATTTACCGACTCGAGGCCGCTCTTTCCGGGCGCAAAAATCCTGCCAATCGCCTCCATACGCTGCATGAAGCTTTTGATGGCTTTAGCAGCCTGCGCTTCATTCACGGTTGCAACGCTCTCTATCCACGAGTCTCAATAGAAAGCTTGAGGGAGTTTGGGGGCAGCCCTTTGCGATATCCAACCAAGGATTTGCAAGGTAGCCACTCCGTGATAGAGAGCTGGTATGAACGAAATCACACCCCCAGCACCCTCCTCGTCTGTTGATGTAATACTCCAATTTACGCCCAATCCCGATACGCTAAAGTACGAAACCAATGTTTCCATACTGCCCGTTGGCGCTATGAATTTTCCGACGAGAGAGTCGGTACAGGGCCGATCGGGACTCGCCGACGCTCTCTTTCAAGAGCGCGATATTAAAGCGCTCATGTTTGGAAAAACCTTTGTCACCGTGACCCTTTCTACTCAAGACCGTCTTGCTGAAGTGAACGATTGGATTCGCAAAACTATTGCCGACTATCTTGAGTCTGGAAAACCCGTGATCGAAGCTGCCACCCAGTCGATTTTAAAGCCCTTGACTGATATTGAGCAAAAAATTGTAGAAATTTTAGACCGCGATATTCGGCCGGCTGTGGCGATGGACGGGGGCGATATCAGTTTTGAAAAATTTGAAGACGGCTTTGTGTATCTGAAAATGCAAGGCTCTTGCTCGGGCTGCCCTTCCTCGATGATGACCCTAAAAATGGGTGTCGAAACCCGCCTCAAAGAAGCCATCCCCGAGGTGCAAGAGGTAATTCCGGTTTGAATTCCGATTCTGACCATACTCCAGACGGCGATGCTCACACCTCAAAGGGCGCGTCCCCACCAAAAAAGTGGGTGCTTCTTCTGAGTGGTGGACTCGACTCAGCCACTTTGGCCGCTGATCTTAAAGCCCAGGGTCATTCCCTCGTTGCGCTCAGCGTGCTCTATGGTCAACGCCACTCTCGCGAGATGGTCGCCGCTCAAGAATTGAGCGAGCATTTACAGATAGCTCATCGCACGGTCGATCTCACCGGACTCCAACCCCTGATATCAAAGAGCTCGCAAACGGGAGATTTTGAAGTTCCTGAAGGTCACTATACCGAGGCTTCGATGAAGCTAACGGTGGTACCCAACCGAAATATGATTTTGCTCTCGGTTGCACTCGGGCTTGCCGTCAACCTTCGCTATGACGGAGTGGCCTATGCCGCTCACAGCGGCGATCATACAATTTACCCGGATTGTCGGCGCGTTTTTGTAGACGCTATGAACGACGCCGCTCAACTCTGCGATTGGCATCCCGTCAAAGTTTGGGCTCCCTATGCGACGTATTCCAAGGCCGATATTTTGAAGAGAGCTCTTGAGCTAAGCTTGCCAATCGAAAAAACATGGAGCTGCTACAAGGGTGAAGATATTCACTGCGGTCGCTGCGGAACCTGTGTCGAAAGACGTGAGGCTTTCGCTCTGCTAAACCTGCCTGACCCCACCCGCTATCAGAGCGACGGCCAGGCTCTTGACGATTTAGCGCCGAATGTATCGTATCCAACTAGTGCCTCCATGAGGATACCGATGAGCCCATCGCCAAACGCCCCTCGAGTGGGAAATCTTTGATATGGCTCGATGGACGATTGAAAAAGAGTTTTGCTTTGAAGCGAGTCACGTTTTGCCTCACCACGACGGAAAGTGCCGCCGTCTTCACGGCCACTCATGGAAGGGTCGACTCGTATGCGAAGGCGATCGCCTTCACGAAAGTGGCCCTCAAACAGGTATGCTTCTTGATTTTGGCCGCATGTCGGCCGCCATTAAACCTCTGCTTGAAGACCATCTCGATCACTATCACTTAAATGAATCGCTGGCCCTTGAGAGCCCAACCTCCGAGGCAGTCGCTCGATGGATCTTCGAGAAGGTCAAAGTCAAAGTTCCCGAACTATCTGCCGTTATCATAGACGAAACATGCACCTGCCGATGCCTCTATAGAGAGACAAGCGAAAACAAGTTAAGTGGAATTTAGAAGCGCGATGAATACTGCCGAACAGACACTGCCTTTGCACTCATACCGCATCAATGAGATTTTTCTTAGTCTTCAGGGAGAAGGTATCCGAGCTGGCACTCTTAATTTTTTCATTCGTTTCACTGGCTGCAATCTGCAGTGTCGAAAAGAGACCGAGGGCTTTGATTGCGATACCGAATTTCAATCGGGGCGCCCCCTTACAAAAGAAGAAATTCATGCAGAACTTCGCTCCCTGTCGACAACCTGTGAATGGATTATTTTTACGGGGGGTGAGCCTGCCTTACAACTCGACGACACACTCGTAGGTTTTTTTAAATCGCTAGGCTATAAACTTGCGATTGAAACAAATGGCAGCCGTCCGCTGCCAGATGGACTTGACTGGATTTGTGTTTCCCCTAAAACAGCGGAACATACATTGAAGGTTTCCTTTGCTCACGAGCTTAAATACGTACGCTCGCATGGCATGGCCATACCGAAGCCTACGGTGAAGGCCGACAACCTTCTCATCAGTGCCGCTTGGGAAGCCGAAGGCCCTTCGAAAAAGAATATTGAATGGTGCATCAGGCTAGTAACGGAAAATCCCGCTTGGAGGCTCTCCCTTCAACAACACAAACTTATGGGAATTCGTTAGCCCGCTTATTTCATGAAGTTCCGACTGCAGCGGCTGAGCCATTGGCGTGAAGTTGGCTAGGAGTCACAAGCGCCACCAAATTGGCCCGATCTTCCACTGAAAGAATCTCAAATCCTGTGCGTTCGAGCATGGCCATCCATTCGTCACGATGAGCCACTTTTACGACGGGATGAAGTATGGCATCCGCCAAACCACTGATCGTCTCCGCATCTCTGCCAAGCTCTATCTTTCGCTCACGCAACCACGCCTGAATATTGGCCAGCTGCCGCCGCTTCATCCGATACGATTGCCACCGATTAATGTGAAGTCGTAGCGACTGAATCTCGCCAGGCATGGCGCCAGCAAAAACTTCTTCATAGAGGACTGGCTCTTTCTGTTTGAAGTCCCTGCGAAGCTCCTCAAGTCGAATGCGATCGTCAGACGAATACACCATAACACGCATCAAACCCCCGGAGCGCAAACAGCCCTTCAAGACGCTCAACGATTGTTCGGGATTTTCCGTATGATGAATAACGCCATACGCGTCAATAAGATCAAATTTTTCTTGAAGGTCGATCGATCGCGCCGCTTCCATGAAATCTTCCTGTCTAAAATCCACCGAAGGATAGCCAAACAAAAGACTGCGTACTTGAGCGATTGTGAGATTGGCGGCTGACAGATCGCTCGCCCGAATATGGGAACGGGGATAGGCCCTAGCAAATAATAAGGGAGACAATGCACCACAGCCAACCAGCCAAATATGTTCTGGCTCCCAGCCTTTACTTAAATGAGGCGCTTTAAATCGAATTTTCTTCAATTCACTGCGTCTGCCCGCAAACCACAGAGGATAATCAGGATACGGAAAGCGCTCGTAATGATCTTTCACAGCCTCCATTACGCAAGCTGTCTCATGATGGCCTCAGCACTTCGAAATGAGGCATTGTAGGCCATAATTATAGAGCCGCCCAATTTGCCCGCGACAAGATCGCCCAGCAGATAAAGGCCTGAAATATTGGTTTCACCCGTCGCACTAATTTTTGGCCAATCGTTTTCGAAGTGAATCCCCGCCGTCTTAAGAAAATTGACAGGTGTGGTCCCTCCAATCGCATAGACAATGCGATCAAAGACTTCTGTGGTAGGACAGCCGGCCCGCTCCCCAGGCGATGTGACATTCCCTTCCGCAGATGATGCGACACAGCCCGCCCCTTCCACCGCGGGCGCGACGCTGGCAGTTTCTGCCCCTCGCCCTTCGCCTGCTCGCCATACCACTTCGGGCTTTCCACCCTGATCTCTAATTTCAGCGATCTCGCATTTCATGCGAATGTCCACATGATTCTGGGCAGCTAAAGATTCTAGCGCCAGGCGATTTTGATCTAGCATGCGCCTAAAGGTTTCTCCTCGATACGCGAGCGATACTTTATTTGAATCTTGCACCAAGACCTGCGCATACTCTGCCGAAGAATCTCCACCCCCCACCACTAAGACCTTCTCGTTCTTAATGGGGACGGTCGTCAAATCAAACAAGACCTGCTTTCTCAAGGAACTTGGAATTTTCAGATCAGGTTTATTGGGTCTTCCGAGTATGCCAATACCCACGGCGACGACTCGAGCCTCACAAAAATTTTGACCCACCGTCACCCGAAAGCCCCCTGCCATTGGCTCAACCTTAGTAACTTCTGCCTGATACCGAATGGGAATTTGGTAGCGCTTTATTAATTCATTAAAATACGTCAGCGTTTCAGCTTTCGTTAGGTCGGGAAAGCAGGGCAAATGCCCATGTGTTTCGGTCGGTAAATTCTTATAGTTGGCGAGAGTCATTTTCTTTTCAGGATAGAACTTGCGAATGGCTTCCACCGGCAGAGCGCCTTTTTCAAGCACCATTAGGCGACCGCGATCGAGCCCCATCTCAAGCAATTCAATGGCAAGAGACAAGCCACCGGGCCCCGCTCCGACAATCACAATATCGCTCGAAGTACCCGCTGACTCATTAGAAAGACTCACCCCTGTAGTATAACGCTGATTCATCGTGCGACAAGACAGATTGATTTGCACGGGGGCACTCCCCGCAATTCTGCGCTTGCCGTAAAACTTACTTCGGGCGGCGCCCAGGCACTTTGTTTGGTTGATTTTGAACTCAAGCTTTGCAACCTTATGGCGGATGAGTTCGAACCAAACCCATTCGCATGAATCGGAATTTAAGGATTCAAAAATTTATGTGGCTGGCCACAAAGGCTTCGTTGGGTCAGCTGTGGTTCGCTCTTTAAAACGTCACGGCTATAAATCCATCGTCATTCGTGACCGGGCCGACCTGAACCTAAGCGACAAGATGGCCGTTCGGGCTTTCTTTGAAAGCGAGCGGCCGCGATCAGTTATTTTAGCGGCGGCAAAGGTGGGAGGCATTGGAGCCAACAATCGCCTGCGCGTAGAGTTTTTGCTCGAGAATCTCGAGATTCAGAATCATATTATTTCCGCCGCGGCAGACTTTGGCGTAGAAAAATTAGTCTTTTTAGGAAGCTCCTGTATTTACCCAAAACAGGCGCGCTATCCCATTACCGAAGATCAGCTATTGTCTGGGCCCTTTGAACCTACCAATGAGCCATATGCCCTCGCCAAAGTGGCGGGCATCAAATTATGCGAGGCCTACTTTGAAGAGTACGGTAAGCGATTTATTTCACTGATGCCGACCAATGTATTTGGTCCCAACGAACGCTTCGATTCAGAGAATTCACATGTGATCCCATCAATGATGTGCAAGGTTTTTAAAGCCATGCAGGAAAAAGCCACCTGCGTTACATTTTGGGGCACAGGCAAACCCCTGCGTGAGCTCATTCACTCTGATGATTTAGCCGATGGCGTTGTCGTGGCGCTCGAAAACTGGGAAAAAAATGAGATCGTCAACATCGGCAGCGGCCAAGAATATACCATCGCCGACATTGCCCACCGCGTTTGTAAAGCCTGCGGCTATCAAGGCGATATCCGGTGGGATAGCTCCCGCCCCGATGGCGTCTTCCGCAAGGTTATGGACTCTACTAAAATTCGCTCGTTGGGCTGGATACCGAGTCGAACGTTAGATGAGGGCTTGGAAGTCATGGCAAGGGAGGCGAAGGTTTTTCTGGGGGGGTAAGGAGTATGGTTCGAATCCATCCCAAATCGTTGTAAATTTTAACAAATCTATATACGTTCTTTCGCGTGGACCTAACAGATGGAAAGTTGAGGACAATTTAATGGCAAAAGTCATTGTGACTGGTGGCGCCGGGTTCATTGGCTCAGCACTTATTCGTCACCTAATCCTTCATACAAGTCATGAAGTTCTAAACATCGACAAACTGACTTATGCGGGGAGCCTGCTGTCCCTGGCTGGCGTTGAATCACATCCTCGATATAAGTTCTTGAAAGCGGATATCAGAGACCGCCATGATCTAGAAAGTGCTTTTCGTGAATGGCATCCAGATCTTGTTTTTCATTTAGCAGCGGAATCTCATGTAGATCGCTCTATAGAAGGTCCAGAAATCTTCATACAAACCAATGTTGTTGGGACATTCCGGCTGCTTGAAACTTGCCGGGATTATTTGGCATCAATGGATGCCACTAAAAGAGACGATTTCCGGTTCGTTCACGTGTCAACAGACGAAGTTTTTGGTTCGCTTGGAGAGACAGGTTTTTTTTCGGAGTCTACAGCTTATCAGCCTCGATCACCATACTCTGCATCTAAAGCGGCGTCGGACCACTTGGTTCGTTCTTGGCATCATACCTATGGCCTTCCAATACTGATCACAAACTGCTCAAATAACTATGGCCCCTACCAGTTCCCGGAGAAGTTTATTCCCGTTGTCATTTTAAATGCACTTAACGAACAGCCAATTCCCATATACGGCGAAGGCAAAAACACTCGGGATTGGCTCCACGTTGAGGATCATGTCAGTTCCCTCCTCCATGTGGCGACAGAGAGCCCTTTAGGGCACACATACCTTGTAAGTGGCAGAAACGAGGTCACCAACATTTCTCTGGTTCAGATGATCTGTTCAATACTCGACAAATTCCGTCCACGAGGCAACGGTCACCCTTATTCTGACCTCATTAAGTTTGTTCAAGATCGACCAGGCCACGACTTGCGTTATGCGGTAGATCCATCGAAAATTGAATCCCTATTGGGATGGAAAGCCAAGATCCCTCTTGATGAAGGACTGAGAACAACCGTCAATTGGTATCTCGACAACTTTGAATGGTGTCAGGCTGTTTCAAAAAACCAACATCAAATACGTCTCGGCCTTTTGAAAGCTTCAGCATGACTTCTCTGTATAAAGGCATCATTTTGGCTGGCGGGTCCGGAAGTAGGCTGCATCCCATCACAACGGTAGTAAGTAAACAACTACTACCAATCTATTCGAAACCGATGATTTATTATCCCCTGTCTGTTCTCATGCTAGCGGGGATTCGAAACATTCTGGTGATCACATTGCCGCACGAGCGCCAGCTTTTTGAAAGACTTCTTGGAACAGGAGAAAGCTGGGGAATAAAGATTGAGTATGCCGAGCAACCAAAACCAGAAGGCCTTGCCCAAGCATTTGTTATCGGTGAAACATTTGTGGGAAATGATCCAGTATGTCTCGTTCTGGGGGATAATATTTTCTTTGGCGGTGGATTTCAAGAAGCCATTTGCAAGGCTGGATCTAGAACGACAGGAGCTACGGTATTTGGTTATTATGTCAAGGATCCTGAACGCTATGGTGTCGTTGAGTTTGACGAGAGTGGAAAGGCGATTCGCATTGACGAGAAACCCAAATCACCAAAATCAAATTATGCAGTCACAGGCTTATATTTCTATGATAATTCAGTCTTGAACATTGCTCGCAACCTAAAACCCTCTCCTAGAGGGGAATTAGAAATTACTGATGTCAACGCAGAATATCTCCGCCGCTCCTCCCTTCATGTCGAAATCTTGGGTAGGGGTATCGCTTGGCTCGATACAGGGACGCCGGAATCCCTTTTACAAGCCTCGAACTTTATCGAGGCAATAGAAGAACGTCAGGGCCTAAAAGTATGCTGCCCGGAAGAAATTGCGTTTAGGTCCGGGTGGATTGACCGTGCTCAACTTGCTGCACTGGCGGACCGCATGACGCGAAACCCCTATGGTCTGTATTTGAAAAATCTCTTGAGAGACCCTTGAGCAGTAGATTTTATGGATATTGCATCTCTCGAGATTGACGATGTGCTGCTGATAAAGCCTAAAATCTTTGGAGATGACCGAGGTTATTTTTTTGAGTTTTGGAATAAATCGAAGTTCGATGCTGCTGGTTTTGAGCATTCATTCGTACAAGACAATATTTCCCAATCAAAGCGTGGCGTCTTGCGTGGTTTACATTTTCAACACCCTCAGCCGCAGGGAAAGTTAGTAACTGTATTTCAGGGGGATGTTTTTGATGTTGCGGTGGATCTCAGAAAAGAATCGCAAACCTTTGGAAAATGGGTTTCCATTCTCCTTAGCGATAAGAACCATTATTGTGCTTTCATCCCACCAGGCTTTGCACACGGTTTTCAGGTTTTAAGTGACCACGCACTGTTTGCATATAAATGTACCGACTTCTACAATTCCGGGACCGAACATGTTCTTCGGTGGGATGACCCCGACATTGGAATTCGCTGGCCACTACCAAACCCAACCGTATCTAAGAAAGATTTAGCGGGTCGAAGACTAAAGGACTTTCATGCTTCTTTCTTCCACTAAATTGCGGCCGAGGACAAATATATGAAGGTTCTTGTAACAGGAGCGCAGGGTCAACTGGGTAGGGAGATTCACAAGAAGCAAACTACAACGACAGATTCATATAGTTTCTTTTCTTCTCAGAGTCTGGACATTAGAGATTCAGATTCTATCCAAGCCACTTTAGATAGTGTACGGCCAACCGTTGTAATCAACTGTGCAGCTTACACTGCTGTAGACAAAGCAGAAAGTGAACCAGAATTAGCATTCTCCATTAATGCCGAGGCTCCTATGAAACTTGCCAAAGCTTGTCTCGAACGAAACATTTTTTTCATTCATTTTTCTACAGACTATGTTTTTGAAGGAGGTCAAACTTCCCCTTATCTGGAAACCGACACTCCCACACCCATCAATGTATATGGCCTCTCTAAGTTAGAAGGTGAAACAAGAATTGCCGCCCTGGGTGGGCCGTCACTTATCATCCGGACCTCTTGGTTATACTCATGGCATGGCAAGAACTTTGTTAAGACCATTCTTCGACTATCCGCGGAACGACCCGAAATTCAAGTAGTAGCCGATCAAGTGGGCTCGCCCACCTCTGCAGAGGATCTCGCCAGTTTTGTAGTCGCCAATCTGGCTCAATTGACAGAGACACACCAACCAAGTGTCTTGCACTTTAGCAACGACGGGGCTACTAGCTGGTTTGACTTTGCCGTAGGCATTCAGCAAGAGGCTGGGCTATCTACCAAAATTACACCGATCTCTTCAGCGGAGTTTCCTACAGTGGCTCGACGCCCACCCTATTCGGTTTTGTCTAAAGACAGAGTAAAAATATTGTATAAAATTGAGGTGGCAGACTGGCGAACCTCCCTACGGCATATGCTGAACAATCGCCCCCTCCAAGGGAAGGATTAACAGGGTCCGCTCACTACTCTGTTTACTCCGCCATGCGAAATGGTAAAAAATGTCAGCTAAAATCAGTCGTCTGCCATAATATATCGTGATAGCAAGACAGATTGCCCGTTTTCAATATGTAAACAATCAAGAATATTTTCTTTGTTGTAAGAAAACGTTAGGCTGATTTTGAGGTGGTGGTCTAAATGAGCGTGTCAAAAATTACACTCCATGAGGTTCTTAATATCGAACACTCGTTTCTAAAAGCCGGCTCCAACCATGCCGAAGGTCAGTCTTTAGAAACTGTCTCTGAACTGTCGTCCGGAATAAGCTTTCAAGAGCGCTGTCGGATCGTCGCCGATATGCTTGGTACTCACACCATTGATGAGCGCATGATTCCATGTCCATTTCTTTCTTTACCGCAACTTAAAGTCAAACGTGGCATGGATCTCGTTTTTGCTAGTGTTGCTCTACTAATTTTTTCTGTCCCAATGCTCGTCATAGCTCTTCTGATTAAATTGGAATCGAAAGGCCCTATATTTTATCGTCAGGAGCGCGTAGGCCTTGGCGGCCGACGCTTTCATATGTTGAAATTTCGCTCGATGAAACTAAATGCAGAAGCTAGTTCTGGCGCCGTTTGGGCGATTAAAAACGATCCACGACGCACCAAATTTGGCACGCTGCTAAGAACCACATCTCTTGACGAGTTACCTCAACTTTTTAATGTGTTTAGAGGCGAGATGTCTATGGTAGGCCCTAGGCCAGAGCGCCCCAATTTTGTTGCTGAGTTTCGGAAGGATGTACTCAACTATGACCTTCGACATCATGTTCCAGTTGGAATTACAGGCTGGGCCCAAGTACACGGTTGGCGAGGAAATACGTCGATTCAAAAGCGTGTTGGGTATGATATTTTTTACATCTTACATTGGAGTCCTTGGCTTGACATACGGACCTTATTTTTAACCCTCTTTCGTGGATTCATTAACAGAAACGCTTATTGAGTCCTCTGGATTTGACTGAATCATTTGAATCCCAGATAAAGCTATCATGAGAAGCGTCGTAGTTGTCTGGTGCAAATCTAATACAGAGAAATTTGAACAGCAGGTGCCTCTCCGCTTTGTGGCCCAACGGAATGCGGCCCTGGGCTATTCATCTCAATTTGAGGTCTTATGTCTGGAAGGCTTTGATCAGCTATCAAAAAAATACCGAGACGAGCTTAAATCTCTAGGATGGAATGTTCAAGACTGCTCGAATATTTATAAAGAACAAGCTGCCAAGTATTCCCCGCTAAACCGTTTTGTTGATTTTGAAAGAAAGTGCTTTTTGAGATGGCCGGTCATTAACGCAGTTTTCAATTCTGAATCAGTCATACACTATGATGGCGACATAGTTTTCAATGTCGATCCCAAGGTTATTGAGACTAAAACAATGGGAATGAATTTCGTTCTTCAGGGATGTCCCGCTCTGACAGTCATTAATTCCTCTACCTGGTTCGATCAGTATGAACAGGCCCTTGCGCATTTTTGCGATAACATTGACGCCTACTCTGAAAAAGCTTGGGCAGAAAGAACGGGCTGGGAACAAACTTTTCATGGAAAGTGGGCGGGCTCACGCTTTAGAAAAATTATATCTAGCGATCAGGATTTGATGTCTCACCTCATCCACACAGATAGGCTCGTTCAAACACCCCCAGCCTTGATAATGAGTCAAATAGGGGATGCTTGTTGCTTTGAGAACCCTCTATATTTCGATAGTTTTGTCTCCGCCCCAGTAAGGTACTCCAGAAAAAACCAGATGGACTTTTTTAATGATAATCCAATTCTCTTGTGGCATATACAGAGCGACTTCTTCAACTACCTTCAACTTTTTATGATTCGAGAAAAGTATCTGCCTTTTCTAAAAAAGAGAAATTTTTCGAATCCGCTAGAAAAAAAGACATTTGTCTATGCCGTTCTCCGCACCATTCGAAAACTTGTCGATAAATTGAACAACGAACAAAAATCTCGCCTGCGAGTCTATGAACACTTTTTTTCACAAACCGATTTCGCCAAAGTTTTTTCTTCAGAAACCTGGTGGAAAAAAGACGTATTTCAATAGACTTGTGATCTCAGCCAGCCCCAATAAAGATTGGGAAGCGAACCCTCAGAGCCTATATGAGGCTTTATTTTTTCCGCAATGACTCGATTCACCCCTTCTGCCCACCCAATATCGTGAAAAGCGACCAGTGCGCCCTCATTCAACTTAGGCAGCCATGCTTTCACGTCTTCAAGCACACCCTCGTAGGAATGATCTCCGTCTACAAACAGAAAGTCCACCTTGTGCTCGAACGAGTCCGCTACCTCGGAACTACTACCCCTTAGAGGAGTGAGCCACTCACGGTAAGAAGCGGTATTTTCTAAAAACTCTGCAAGCGTATCTCTACCTCCCTCTGTCATCCCATGATTCTGCCAGGTATCGACACAGTACAACCGGCCGTCTTTCGATGATCTAGAAATGGCTGCCGCGAGAAATGAAGCAGAGGCACCTAAATAGGAGCCTATCTCCACAATGACCTTACCCTCTATAGTGCGAGCTAAATGATAGAGTTTAAGTTTCTCCCGTCTTGTAAGATGAGTCTGTATTTTGTCTTCCTTGGACAAACGCAATAACTTAATTTGAAAAGGGGAAGCCACTTCATCCAAAAGCCAATTGAGCGCCATGGGAAACAAATATCACTCAAGGTAATTCTCACGCAAGACCCAGTTCATCAAGCCCTGGCTCTTTCTCAACTCCTTCCAGTGAAAATAGTAGCCCTGCCAAAAGCCCCGAGACACCCTGAGCCTAATCTCTCGATCAATCCCTCTCAGAATCGTTCTTGCCTTAATCTGAGCCAAACAGTACCTCAAATACATCCGAAAAAGTTGTGTGTATCGAGGCTGCCTGAATAACCTCCCATCCGCGTAGGAGCCTGTAACCCCCTCCAAAAATGCCCGGTCTTCAACATAAGCCATCGTGAGTCGATTCTTGGAAACATGATGATAAACTGAAGCGGTTGGTTCGTACACGATGAGATGCCCTGAGGCCTGGATTTTTTGAGCTAAAGCCGCTTCACCATTTCCTCTCAATTGTATCCTGTCTTTTGGAAAAGCGTCTGGATGAAACCCCCCCAGCTCCAGGGCGATCTGCTTTCTGACGCCAAAATTGCAACCAAAAACGAATAGTCCTGGTATTTCAATTTGTTTGGCACCGAAATCCAGCAAGCTAAAATAGGGGTTAAAAGTTCCGCTCTCCGTTGCTATCCATAGTTTTTTTTCCCACGCGGGCGGAGGAGCTTCATACAAGGGCAGTACCCTTCCGCCGACAAGCGCAACTTTTGGATTCTCAAAAGCCAACTCCATTCCTTCAAGCCAACTTGTGAAGGGAACAATATCGTCATCCGCGAAGACCAAAATATTCCCTCGGCTATTCTGTAGTCCCATGTGTCTGCCTGAATGCAATCCCACATTCTTCTGAAACAGATAGGAGAAATGAGGAAAAGTGGAAGTAAAATGCAAGGCCGCCTCTCTCGTATTATCATTCGATGCATTATCCACCACTAAGACTTCGAATCTATCCAAAGGCATGGTCTGGCGAGCAAGTGAGTCCAGCATCTGGGTCAGCAGTGACGCGCGATTTCTAGTGGGAATAATTACTGACACTTCAATCTGGCTCATGCCACAAGCGACCGAACTAAAGAAAATTCGTACCCCGGCGCCCTACCTAATCTAAGATCCGACGGTCTGGCCAGAAAATTGAAAATATAGGTAAGAGAAAGAAGCCTAAACCATGTGCCAAACATCGAACTTTCATTGTTCCTAAAACTCATCTGAGGGTGGCCATACTCATAATCACAATTCCTCTTAAAAACAAAACCGCCATCGGCGTTCTGGTTAGACAGAATCCAAGGCAACGCTTTATAAACTGATCTACGAATGAGCTCCGACTGGTTAGGATACCGACTAGAAAAGGCTATCAGAGGCCAGATCGTATCGATGTCATCACAAGCACTAGAATTGAAATCTAACCCATAACCTCCCAAAAGATTCTGGGTGGCTAGCAGGTGATCAATCAATTCAGGATGCTTGGGAATGTCGTCACCATCATAGAAGAAGATGGGCCAAATATGGTAGGCTGCCTGCACTGCTTTCGAGAGACTCCTTGGACATGTGGCAATCTTCCCCCACATCCCTTGAGAGTTCACTCTTTCTCGAAGGAGCGCCTTTAAATGTTCCACGGCTTCCGAGGCTTTATGGTCGCTAAATGCATCGCGCTGATATTGCATTAAGACCCCAATATTCATGATGGAATTTCCGGAAAAATCGACTCGATCGCCAAAATCTAACGAGTCAAACCAGGCACGCAGTTTCGCTCGATCATAGAACACTTTTAAGAACGAAAATTCATACCTAGGACGGCGGCCCAAATGAGTGTAGCAAATAATCAATTGAGCAGCTAAATGTCGAATGCCCCACCAATCTTCGCTAAAAAAAATTTCATTTTCGACAGACGGATCATAGAATAGGCCGTCGTCAGGAGACTGAAAGGAATCAAAATAGCTTAGCCAGGCGGCCCTATCAGAATCGCTCAGAGTATTTAAATCAGATAGTAGCGAACGAGTCATACAAGCATAGGTCGACGAATATAGGTTAGGACGACTACAGGAGCCGCTGAATCTATAACTCCAAGGAGTCTCGGGAATCCGCATCTTCTCGACATAACCAAGTATCGAGGAGCGGAACAACTTCTCATCGAACGCAAGTGCATTCGGTATGCCCACATCACACAGTTGGCTAACTAAGAATGTGAATTCCTGGTCATCTCGGGAATAAAGAGAACGTGAGAGGTTCATGAAGCCCCGTGAAATTTTTCGCCTAATTCGAAGATTGAGTGACATTTACCTACTTTCTAAAGAATGCTCTGAAATTATCAAACAGAAATTCTCGATGTCGCTGCAATAGGAGAACATAGAGAGCCAACCCAGTGACAATCGCTGCACACAATAATCCGACCGATCCTATGAAAGACATTTCTGAATTTGAACCTTTGAAAAGGAAATAGAGATAACCAGCCAACCCTAAAGCAGAAAATACGAATGGCCTCAACTCGATAAAAAGCGTTTTGATATCAAGGCTCAAAAACCGATACGCCACATAAAAATAAATCGGCATGGCTGCTAGAGCAGCCACAAGTCTCATCTTCAGGAAGAAGTCCATGCCAAATGCCGCTGCCCAAAGAAATAACGGAAGATAATATGCAAAACAAATAATTGAAATTTTTGTGCTGACATCCGGCCTCCCCATTGCCCTAACCCCATCGCCAATCCCATGTACAGTCCACGAAACCCCATGCATAAGCCCCAACCAGCCAAAGACCAGCCCAATTCCTTCCCATTTAGCCCCCAGCAAAACAAACCCCAAATGGTCTCCCATAAAAAACAAAAACACTCCTACGGGCAGACCCACCAGAGCAAAACCCTTTGTCGCACGAATAACAGCCCTCCGAAACCGCTCACGATCATTCAACATTCTAGACAAACCGCTAAAAAGAACCGGTGCAAGCGGGCCCATTAATAATCCAAAACCTGTCGCAACAAACATATTTCCAGTCCGATACACTCCGAGCTCCTTGGATCCAAAATGGTTCCCCACAATTATTGAATCCATCCACGCAACACCCCAAATTAAAATTGCCTCAGCTGCAGCCCAAAAACCGAAGCCAATCATTTGCCGCATAACAATAAAATCAAAGGAAAACTTTATGCGATGTTTCGCCAGCGAAGTCGCCATGATTAACTGAACAAACGACCCGACCAAAGAGCCCCAAACCATCGCATAATAGCCATATCCCTCAAGTGCTAGGGGAATGGAAATAAAGCCCGGTACCACGGCGGAAAAAATCCGAACAAAAAAAAGTCTCCGGAAATCAAGGTCCCCTTGCATCAAAGCAAGTTGACTGGCAGTTAGCGACATGAGGACAATTTGAATACCTTGGAGCCGAACAACTTCGACTAAACGCGGATCATTCCAAAACGAACTAATATGGTGGGCCATTGAGAACACTATTAAATACACAATGCATCCCAACAAAAAATTCATACTCAGAACGGTTTCGGAGGCCTTAACTCGATTCATTTGAGTTTGAACAAGGGCCGCAGATAAGCCTGCCTCCCAAAAAAGTTGACTGAACGAGATGATAATTGCCGCTGCCGTTACTACCCCAAAATCATTCGGCACCAAGATTCTCGCTAGAATTAGATAGATCACGGGTTGAGCTAATTTTGAGACAATTTCTCCCAAAAGGGACCATCGAGAAGCTGAAAAAATGGAAGAAGGAGGAGACATACTTTATCCTCGAATCAAGGTAGCTGGCCCATTGCGACGAAACAATCTATATTCCGACACTGTACATGGAATTGGGTGTCTGTTTGATTTGCCAACGGTGAGCTAATATCGTTAATTCAGGTGAGGTGAGCCCCTTTAGAATCATCGCTATCGTGCCAATCCATAATGGAATGCCTCACATTTTGACTTGCCTAGACTCACTCCGCAAGGAAGCCTCCTCTGACTTTACGCTTGAAACATTAGTCATTGATGACGGCTCGCAGGATGGCTCCACTCAAATAATACGACAGCATTTCCCATCGACGACAATCCTTCCTGGAAACGGCTCGCTTTGGTGGACAGGGGCGGCGAGCATGGGAACCGATTGGGCCCTAAATCAGAATGCTGATTACATTTTTCTTTTGAACCATGACGACACCCTCGAGCCAGGTACAGTTCACAAACTTCTTGAGTTCTGCCTAAAGCAAGAAAAGAGCGTCGCATGCTCGGCGGTATTGTTAGGTGATCAGTCTGAATCTGCTTTATGCGGTTATAATCTGACTTACTTCAAATGGTATCTTCAGCCAAACATACGAAACAGATCAGAGATTACACAATCAGACTTTGTATTGCGCTGTGATCTAAACGGAGGTCATGGAGTGTTGATTCCACTGAAAGCGTTTAAAGAGCTCAGCCCTTTATGGCGGCCAAAGCTATTTCCTCATTATGCTGGTGACTTCGATTTCTATTTCCAGATACGAAAAGCAGGATATCAGCCGTTCATTGTCGGCGGCGCGGTTGTAAAAAACACGACAGAAAGCAGTGGTTTGCTGAGCGGCACACGGCTAAGCAAAAGCTCCCAGATTGTGGGCTATCTTACAAGCAGGCGCTCCGTTTCAAACTTACGTGACCGGCCACTCCTGGCTCTGCTGAACTTTCCGTGGGGTCTAAATTTCATTTGGGCAGTGATTCTGTTCGCAGTTCCAATTTTTTGCTCTATCTTTTTCAAGTTTCGCCGAGCCAGGAACGGTGTATGAATTTTTTAGCAAGATTTTTAATATTCACCCTTCCGCTTTCGCTCCTCAGTGTGAACATAGGCGGCCTTGAATTTTATCCTGGCTTTCTGTTACTTCCCTTTGGGCTTGCCAATTTGTTACTAATGGCTAAGAGTCCACAGGCCCATATCCTGCGTTCATATTCCTTGTGGTTGGGATTCTTTTGTTTGATGATCCTAATTCAATCCACGGCCAAAGCCTTCTTAGCAAAAGATCTTCTCAAAATGATGTTCTTCATTCTTATGTTTAATTCTCTGTCTTTTCTCGCCATCCGAAGCAAAATAGATGTCCTGAAGATTTTGGATTCGGCTATATGTTTTATGGTTATTTTTGGAGTGGCTCAAATTGTTTTAGCTCTGACGGGAAACCGCGAACTTGCGACTTTTTTGCATCTATTTTTGCATCCAGATTCTTATGGCGGCGTAGACCAGCGAGGATTTGGATTTATTCAAACCTTTCGGGTTGGCTCGCTCACTTTAGAACCAAGTTATTTCGCGTTCACGACTTCCGTTCATGCTCTTCTCACGAATAGTAAATCGACTCGTCGGTTTTGCGTCGTTGGAATCCTCATAAGTTTTTCCTTGATTACAGTATACGCCTGGCTCGGAATTCTAGCTTATTACTTGCTACGAAAATGTCGCTTTTCAAGCCTATTTTTTTATTGGGGCGTGCTAGCTGCTCACCTATATTTTGTGGCGACACTTTACCAGGACGTGCCAGATCTGTTTTTCTTAACTTTTTTTGACCGCTATGCTGGCCTCGTCGAATTTTCGAGCCACTTTGGCTATCTGGAAATTTTGGGTGGTTCAACGGGAGTTGATGAGTCCTACCCTATAAATCTCATAAGGCCTTACAGCAACCTCGGGTCTGTTCTATTCTTATTGGGCATTCTAGGCTTTATCCTTTACATTACGATTTTGAGATCTGTCGAAAAACAGTCTAGAAAGCCCGAAGTCATTGCCATGATTTTTCTCACGATGTTTAATTTCTATTATTTGACTTCTTGGCCAGTAATCCCAGCATTTATATTTTTAGCGCTCTCGCAGGCGCACAATGAAAAAAATCGAGCTATAACGCGTGAAAGTTAGTGTTGTCATACCGTGCTTTAATTCTGCCAACCTGATTCGCACATTAGATTCCGTGGTAAATCAAACACTCCCACCTCATGAGATTCTGCTAGTCGATGACTGCAGTTCAGACATCGCTTTCAACGAGTTATTGAATAAAGTCGCAGCCACCTATCCGGTCAAAATAATAAGAAACTCTAAAAATCTCGGGCCCGCCGCGACTAGAAATGCTGGCTGGGACTTAGCTGCGGGGGATTACATTGCATTCTTAGATTCTGACGATACTTGGCTAGTCAGCAAACTAGAAGTTCAGCTGGCCTTTATGAAAGAACATCCCGAATATCTGATAACGACACATTTTTTTGACTTTCAAAAGAGGCGTCGACATGGTCTGGTAACCTTTCACGATTTACTTTTCTCCAATTGTATCTCTCCCTCTTGTATGATCGTCAGCAAAGCACTAACGACACGGTTTGATGAGTCCTTTCGCTACTGTGAAGACCATGAGTTTGCCATTTCCTCTAGTTTGGTTACCCCTATCTATCTTTTAAATGGCGAGTACACACTACTAGGGCGTCGACCACACTCCCCTGGTGGGCTTTCCGCCAGCACTTGGAAAATGCGTCAAGGACAAATTAGAATTTTCTGGAAACTTTACAAACTGGGTACCATAGGTTTCGTTCGTGCTTGTTCTCTCAGCCTTTTAGCCCTCCTAAAGCACCTCTTTAAATGCATTTATTCTACGACTAAGAGCTAGATCGAACAGTCAGTTCTGTCTGATAGGTATTTTTTTCTAACTATAAGTGCAAAGCTGAGTGTAGAAGTGAGTATGACTAGTCCGACAGATGGCGTAAACATAGTCGAGGTTTGGAACCTTATTGCCGAGAAAAGAAAGTTATTTCTTTCCGTCGTAGGTGCTTTTTTTATTTTAGGATTAATTCTCTGTGTTGTTCTGCCTAAGAACTACCAGTCAAAGGCCTCTATCTTGCCTGCCATTTCTGGCCAAGATGGTGTAGGAAAAACAACAGACCAGCTGGGTGCAATAGCAGGTCTGTTGGGAGCAGATTTTGGTCGATCAAGCTCAACAAAGATTCTCATTTCTGTACTAAAAAGTCGAACCCTGGGCGATCGGGTAATTGAAAGGCTGAAACTCTGGGATCAACTGGTTCCTCAAGAGCCCGGTGGGGATGCCTCTGAAACAGCCAATCTCAAAAGACGGGAAATCGCCTATCGAATATTTTCAAGTAAGATAAAAATCAAAGAAGATAAAGAGTTACCCACGATAGTTTTGACTGCAACGTTTAACGACCCAGATACAGCATCTGCTGTGCTTACAACTTATCTGGATGAGCTCCAACATTTTCTAAATAGCAGCACCATGACGATTGCCAAGCGCAATCGTCAATTTATTGAGGATCGTCTGGTTGAAAATGATGCAACGCTCCTCCGCCTCGGAACCGAACTAGCACAGTTTTATCAAAGAAATGCCGTTTCCAATGCCCATGGTTCTCTAGACGTCGTTCTGAATAAAAATGACCCCTCGGGTATTTCCAAAGAATCCATCCCTACGAGGGCTAGTCATACAATCAAAAATGTTCCAAACAAAGTTTATTTTGAGCACCTATCATCGCAAAGAGAAATTCTGAGAAATGTCAACGGCCTACTATCTACTCAACGTGAAATTGCTCGAATTGATGAGGTCAAAGAGGAGATATCGTTCCAAACCCTCGACGCACCAAAAAGCCCTGCCCTGCCGTCTGGCCCTAGAAAGATTTTTATTTTAGCTATATTCTCTTTCCTAGGCCTAATTCTTGCCTTTAGCCTCGTGTATGCCTCGCAATACTGGCATTCGCTGAAGAAAGCGAAAAACTCGCGCAGTCTGCAAGAAGCGATTGCCTTTAGGTAATGTACCTACTTACCGATCGCACACGCGCAATTCAGTTCTGTTGCCGAATCAATCACCTACGCTCGCACAGCCTCGGCAATACTCAACCCTTCCTGGTAGTTTGGGAGTCGCTCTAGCTTCTGAAGGACCGACTGATTGTCTCTGTGAATCAAAACGGTTGTTTCATGCAGCGGATAGATGGTCTTGCAAACGAGGCTCGGATAATCCAAAAAAAATCGCTCTAGAATGGCACTAGACCGTTCACCAGAAACAGGGTGATAGGACGCAATCAAACAAACGCATTCGGGAAAGCGAGCAAGTAAATCGACCAAATTGGCCCCCAAATGAACCTCAACCCCTTCGATATCCATTTTCAATATATCGAGTCGTCTAATTTCATGGTCATCTACCAACTTTGCGAGTGTCGTTACAGGTATCGAGACTCCACCCATTTCCCCCTCCACAAGCTTACTCGCACCCACTTCACTCATTCTCAGTTCCGCCATTCCACTAAAATGCGAGAGCCCCGAAGATATTGCCTCATAATTTTCAAGATCATTCATCGCTAGGTTCTTCTTTAACATCGTAAAGGCTCGGTTATCTGGTTCAAGAAAGTACACTTTACCCGAAAAGGCTCGCTTGGCGAAATAGATGCCGCTTAAGCCTGTCGATGCCCCTGCATCAATACACACAGATTCAGGTGTCAAAATATCCAGTAGGGTGTAACCACGAAGTTCGTTAATCAGCTCAAACATTGGAAAATGGTCTACATAAAAAATCTCCCGTCCAATCTCAATACGCCAAGCATTTCGAAAGACATCAAACGAGAAACAAGGCTCATATTCCCAAGTGGGTGCATACCCATATCGAGGGTCAAAGCTAATGCAATACTTACTGCCAACCCACGACACCTGGAAGTCCTTGAGAGAACCGAAATCTCGCTCTGTTCTAGCTATCAACCTTTGCATAAAATAATTGCGTGCAAAAACAAGAGCTGCTCTTCGCGACTGCTTTCTAAACCAATTCTTAAAAATATGGGTGCTATACACGATTGGTTGAACTCAACACGACGTTAGCCATTGGAATCAAGTTTCGTTTCTAAGTTAGCAAATTGAGGGCCAGACAAACGCATGCGCTTAACCAAATGCGACTGTCTTGTGAAGCTTCTCACTTAAAAATTGCAATGGACGTTAGGGCCAAGCCAGCAATAGTCGTCATCAGGGTCACGTAAAACTCTGGCCCAAGCTTACTCTCACCCACGACAATCGTATCGCCTGGATTGACTTGGATGGGGCTGTTCATGCTTGCATTGACTACCTTACCATTCATTCCGTAGACGACGAGGTCGGTTCTTCCAAGTCTTGAAAGACCACCTGACAATGCAATATATTTGCCCAGAGAATGATGGGGAATAAACTCCTGTTTCCCCGGATTCTTGACCCCACCCAAAACAAACACTTCTCCAGTATAGGTAGGGTAAGCGATATGGTCATTTGGAAGATTTAATACCGAGTTATCAAACTCATTGTCGATCGTAAACTTATGCGGAGAATGAAGGGTATCGCCATTCTTTAAGAATGTTGATTTCAGTTCCTTCTCATCATTTTGAATGAATAGAACCTGTCTTCGATTAGTCTCATCATATCTAATAAGGGTCAACTTCTTGCCTTCTGCTAGGCCAACGGTAAATCCTCCGCTCAATTGAATTAGATCCCACGCAGAAGTCTCTTCTTTGACGGAAATTTCATACAGTCCTGGGAATTGAACTGTGCCCTGAACTCGAGCGCTTGCAACTTTTCTTGGCACATAAACGACATCATTCTCCTGCAGATACGGGTTATCATCCAACATTCCCTCTCGAAAGAGCCGAACAAGACTCACTGTTCTTGATGATTTTCCTTTTCGTCTCAGCTCAATCCGATTCTCTGCTGAAAATAAGTTCACTCCACCGGCGAGTTGCAATGCCCTCAATAGGCGATCGCCCGAATTTATTCTGTATGTCCCCGGGCTCACAACTTCACCAAGTACATGAATATCTATACCACCTGACGAATAGTCCATTTTGGCAGCCTCTTCATGGGAAAGCCTTTGTGAGCCTGGCCCCCGTCCTACCGACGGGCCGCCCAATTCCCCAAAGTTAACTTGTCCCCAAAGCTTCAATGGAGCAGGCAAAACGATACCGCCCAAAAAACAATAAAGCATCCACTTAACCATCTTCCGTTTCTAGTTGATTCCGGAAGCAATGCCAACACTATGATGAAATAATGAGCTCAGCGGGTTAAAACTAATGACGAGATAATGTCAAATAGTCGCCTATTGAATTGATCTTGACTCAGTTCATTTAGCCGCCTCGAGCCCTTTTCAATCAATTCTTTACAGAGAACATCGTCAGTCCAAAGTCGCTCTATTGTTCGCGTAAGTTCTTCCACTGATTCAGGCCTGAAATACAGAGCGGCATCGCCAAGCTGCTCTGGCATTCCATAAATTCCAGACACCGCAACTGGACAATTCATCGAGAAAGCTTCAAGGGGCGGTATATTAGTGGGGCCAAAGAAGGTTGGCATAACCAGCGCCCTAGCTCTTCTATAAATTGCTTTAAGTTCAAATTCTTCAATATACCCAAGAAATATGACCTGGCTCGTCAGTTCTAAGCGCTCTACTTCCATCTTTATTTTTTCATACGCGTTCTTCGGAGATCCAGAGAGTACTAAGGCGATATCAGGATGCATTGCCTTCACTGCATGGATTGCTTGAACTAGTCTAAAGTGATTTTTATGTTCCCAGAATTGAGCGGGATAAAACAAAAACTTCTTTGGGATCTTTTTCAAGATTGAGAGGTCTTCTGTCCTCTCGCCCTCCCCCCCTACAAACGATGGTGGTGGAGCGTATGGCAACGTGAACACTTTGTTTGGATCTGTTCCATAGGATTCTGTTACATGGACTTTGCCAATTCTTGAATCAACCAAAACTCCCTTGCTGAATCTTACAATATTTGAATAGAGATACTCCCGACTTAGATACTCTCTAGGCGAGCCGACCTCCGGAAAGCGCCTCTCATATCTATGCATCAAATCATGAACGGCTACCAGAGAGTCTACGGGCAATAGAAAGCTAAAAATATCTTGAGAGGGGAAAAGCCAAAGATCACAAGCCTCTGCATCGATTTTCGAGACATCTGAAAAGAATTTAGTTCCCAGCTTCTGCTGAGTCAGCACCGGGATAAATCTAAAATACCTATAAAATATTTTCGACAGAAGAGTCCGGCGAAACGGGATGCCACGAATACAAAATGAAGCCAGGATGGGCCTCCACAAATCGTCCAAGTAGGCCGCCACTATTTCAAACTCTGAACTCTGAATTTTCTGCAAGGCCCCCAAAACAGATAAGTTATACTGAAACATTCCCCCAGAGTTCGGTCTACAAGCGAGCCAAACTCCTAATTTTACTTTCGTCATGCCCTGCCTACAAAACAGGCTCCCCACGAAGAAAGGCTCAGTTCCTCCCCCGTCATCCACTCTCGGGCATAGAGGACTTCAAATCCCATTTGGCTCATGAAGAACTTCACTTCAGGAATAAAAAAATAACGCATCGAGTGTTTCTCTTGTAGTTCATGGAGACTTGCCGCCATCTTGTCTTTTATAAATATCTGATAATCGACGTCGACAATATTCTCGCTAAAACGATTATGAGGCTCAGCTACTCGCACAACACTTAGAAAGTCATTCTCAAACCTCTTTACTGTCACTCGAGGCTTCTGATCAAGAACCGCCGGCCCGTACCAACAATCAAAGACCATGATCGCTCCAGGATCAAGATGTTCTCTGGATGTTCTTAAAAAATCCACCAAGTCTTGGTTACTTGTCTGATAACTAAAAACGTGAAACAAAGAAATGACCGCATCGAATGTCCCGTTCTGGCGAAAACTACGAACATCCCCCTTGAAGAATCTAAGAGCTCCAGTAAAATTTTTGTCAGCCTTCATACAATTTTGACTGGCTTGCTCAAGCATCCGGTCTGAAAAGTCGACCCCCGTTACATCAAAGTGTCGCTCTGCCAGCAAAGCAGCATGCCTCCCGGTACCGCACCCCAAATCCAAAATTCTACGTGCTTTCGGTGCAAACGCCTTCAAAAGTGTCACGACGTGGTCTACTTCGGCTACATAATTTTTGTCTTTGTAGAGGAGGTCGTAGTACTTAGCATAATCGAGAAAAACCGACATCAAGACGCTCGCTTCAAAATATTTTTCAGAACGTCCGCAACATAACAGATTTCACGCTCAGTAATTGCTACGCCGCTAGGCAAATAAAAACCCCGCTTCGCCAGGATCTCAGAAATAGGATATTGCTCAGCCTTAAACAAGCCACTGTTTTTAAAAACAGGCTGCAAATGCATTGGAAAAAAGAATGGCCGAGTTCCTATTCCCTCCGCCTGAAGCAGGCTCATCACAGTCTCAGCGCTCTGAGAAACTTTGTCTTTCAGTACAATTCCAAACACCCAGTAAATATTGTCAGCGTCGTTTGTTCGCTCCATGGGAAGCTGGATCAAGTCTCCCAAATCCCCTAGCAGGGAAGTATACAAGGCACCCATCTTTCGCTTTCGATCTACAAATTCATCCAGCCTTTCCAACTGAGCTAGCCCTAAGGCCGCTTGTAAACTTGTCATTCGAAAGTTCCAACCTAACTCCTCATGAACAAAACGCCTTCCCGACGTAAAACATAAATTACGAAGCTGTCGGCACCGTTCCGCTAAAAGAGGGTCATTAGTTAAAATCATCCCCCCCTCTCCCGTTGTGATATGTTTATTGGGATAAAAGCTAAACACACTTAGATCCCCAAAACTACCGCAGGGCCTACCCCGATAAGCTTGGCCATGCATTTCAGCTGCATCTTCAATGACTTTTAACTGATAGCGCTCCGCCAATTCTAGAATAACGGCCATCTCCGAGGGCAAACCATAAATATGAACTGGCATAATGGCCTTGGTCCGGGGAGTGATTTTCGCTTCAATCGAAGTCACATCCATATTCCAGGTCTTTGGGTCACTGTCTACTAAAACGGGGGTTGCTCCAGAGCGAACAATTGCGGATGCACAGGATACAATTGTGAAGGTTGGCAGAAGCACTTCGTCTCCTGGTCCCAGATTTAAGGCTCGAACAGATGTCTCCAAAGCGACAGATCCATTACAAACGGCAATTCCATATTTTCGACCCATACGATTCGCGAACTTATCCTCAAAAGCTCTTACGAACGGACCTTCCGATGAAATCCAACCACTATCGATACATTCAATGAGATACTTCTTCTCATTCCCATCCAGTAGAGGCTTGTTTACGGGAACGCTAATCACTTCAATTATTCCTGAAAAAAAACATCGGGCTTATCAATAGAATCAAAGCGAGTTTTGTCAGCCTCCCCCGCATAGGGCCCCTGCTTAACCTCTATCATCTCTAAATCCTCTAAAACCTCAAATCCGTGGCCACCCTTTGCCAGAAGAATCACATCGCCACCAAACAATTTTCGGCTACTGATATACTCTTTAGATGTCGTATAAAAATCAACTCGCAGGCAACCTTTTCGAATAAACAAGACTTCTTGAGTGTATTCTACAGACCTGACAACTGAGTTGTGTAAATGAGGCTGAATCGCCTTACCCTTAGGGTGTTTCATAAAAGCTAACTGCTGCGAAAAATCGTTCGGCGTAAAAAAGTGTACCCCAGAGGAACTAAAGTGAGCTCTGACAATCATTGCCAAAAGCTCCCCTTCAAACTCTATTCTTTCAACAGGCTGTGATCCGCTAACAGGCTTGTCAGCGGATAAGGGAGAGTGGAAATCTCTACTCTGCAAACTCATTAAAACCACCAAACCTCAGACCTTCACATAAGTAAAGACCAAGGTTAGGTTCTCAACGACCGGTCTCCACGTTGAAAGGCTGGGGGCTGGACCCCCATCGATAAGATTTTTCACTAAATATCAACGCCTAAATTAGGAGCTTTGCCAATAATACGGTTGGCTACTAAGATACGGCTTTAGTCGCCTTGGAACGAGCCCTGAATTTTTTCCTAACCAATAACCAATGTATTTAGCGAATGTGTAAGCAAACCCCATAGGAATCCGCCATCTATCCTCGCGCCAAAGGCGTCCAAACATGGCTAGGGTCAATTTGAGACCCCTGGGCTCATCTCCAGCCTCTGTCCAAATCAAATCCTTAAACTTCTTTCTTTGATAACCAGTATCAAAATACCGTTTCATTTCCATCCATGCACTATAAGCATGGGAGTGACGAACAACAGCGTCCGCTACATAAGCAATTTTGAAACCCGCCCTCAGAAGACTCGCCACCGCCAGGGTATCTTCCCCCAGTAGCACTTTTTGAAATCCCCCGATACGATCAAGAGCTTTGTTATCCCAAGCGGCAAACGAATCGGAACAAAAAAACGTATAAACGCCAAGTTTCTTAACATCCTCCATACCACGCAAATTGCTAATATTTGGATAATTATAGTCTCGAGGAAATGCTTCAAAGAAATCAGCGCCATGGTGGGGGATCTGCCTGCCGTAAGAGACGGCTGCCTTCCCTTGAACAATGGGGTCTGTAAGCTTTTCTATAAGAAATGGAGATTCTGGAATGACGTCTTGCGTCATCATCACAACAATGTCTGTGTTCAACTGTTTCCGACCAAACTCCCTCGTTAGGCCGTGATTAAAGTCACCCTTTTCGATCACTATCACTCTCGCTCCCATTGATTGGGCATATTCAACAGAGCCATCCTCCGACTTTGAATCAACAACAAGAATAGGTATATCGGGCCATGAGGTTGCCAATACTGGCAGAATTCTCTCAAGCATCTTTCCCGGTTTATAAGTTGGAATCAAAATACCGATCGAAGAACCCACGGCTGCTCACGCTATCATACCAGGACGTGCACTTCACCAGCTTTTATTTATGCGTCGCTCAAGATGAAAGCCCATAGTAGTTTCGATACCACTCCACAAATCGCTTCACTCCGACTTCGACTGGTGTGGCAGGCCGAAAAGAGAAATCCTGCTCCAAGTCCTTCACATCCGCCTGAGTGGCAACCACATCGCCTGGCTGCAAAGGTTTGTTAATCCTCACGGCCTTCCGTTGAAGATTCTCTTCCAGCACTTGAATATACCGTTCCAGACTCACGGGCTTGGAATTTCCAATATTGTAGATTCGAAAAGGAGCCGAGCTCCTTGAAGGGTCCGTGAGTTCTCCAAGGCCTTCCGAAGCGCGAGGAACTTGGCCCAAGCCCACGGCACAAACGCCCTCAGCAATATCCTCCACATAAGTGAAATCACGCACATGCTGCCCGTTATTAAACACTTCTATGGGCTCTCCCTTCAAAATGGCCTTCGTAAAAATGAACAACGCCATATCAGGGCGGCCAAAGGGCCCATAGACAGTGAAAAATCGAAGGCCGGTGGTAGGCAGGCCAAACATATGACTGTAACTGTGAGCCATCAGCTCACATGATCGCTTTGTCGCAGCATACAGAGAGGCTGGGTGATCCACAGAATCATGGGGAGAAAAAGGCAGCTTCTGATTCAAGCCATAAACGGAAGAGGTGGACGCATAGACAAGATGCTCGACCCCCCACTGTCGGCAACCTTCTAATACTGCAAGCGTTCCGGTCAGATTAGATTCAGAGTAGGCAAATGGATTTGTCGACGAGTAGCGCACCCCAGCCTGCGCCGCCAAATGAATGACTCGATGAGGCCGAAAGTCGCTCATCACACGAAAGAGAGCGGCATGATCGGCAATATGGAGTTTGAGAAACTGAAAACCACTCACTTCTCTCAAAAAGGCAAGCCGAGCTTCTTTCAGGCTTACATCATAGTAGTCGTTTAGATTGTCGATCCCCAAAACATGATGCCCAGACCTACATAGCTTTCTGGAGACAAAAGAACCAATAAAGCCTGCCGCGCCAGTAACAAGAATTCTAAGGCCTGCATTTTGTTCCATTTCTAATCCCCGCCAAAAACTCGGTCAGCGAGCATTTGCAACGACCGAGTGTCGACCTCGAATCCCATAAAGCTCCTTTTCTACCAGCTCCAAATCGGCCTCGACCATCATCCGAACGAGCTCCTTGAACTTTACTTTGGGCTTCCAGCCTAACTTCTTTCGAGCTTTACTCGGATCGCCCAAAAGAACATCCACCTCAGACGGTCTAAAATAACGTGGATCAATCTTCACACAACTCTTCCAGTTCAGATCTAAAATATCTGCAGCTTCTTCGAGAAACTCCTTCACCGTATGCGTTTCGCCCGTCGCGATAACATAATCATCCGGCTCTCGCTGCTGGAGCATCAACCACATCGCTTCAACATAGTCTTTGGCGAAACCCCAATCTCGCTTCGCATCGAGATTTCCTAGGTAAAGTTTCTCTTGAAGGCCCAATTTGATACGTGCCAGGCCCAAAGTAATTTTTCGCGTTACAAAAGTTTCTCCACGCCTCGGTGATTCATGGTTAAAAAGAATCCCGTTCACCGCAAACATATCGTAAGCCTCCCGATAGTTTTGCGTAACATAAAAGGAATAGGCCTTGGCTGCCGCGTAGGGGCTCCGTGGATGAAAGGGAGTCTTCTCGCTCTGTGGTGGCTTGGCACTGCCGTAGAGTTCACTACTGGATGCTTGATAAAATTTTACTTTATCCAGCCCAGCCTCTCTCAACGCTTCGAGAATCCTAACGGTTCCAAGGCCCGTGACTTCCGCCGTATATTCAGGGGTGTCAAACGAGACACGAACATGACTTTGGGCACCTAAGTTGTATACTTCATCTGGCTTCACGGTGCGTATGATACGGTTGATAGAACTACTGTCATTCAAATCCCCATACATCAGCTTCAAACGAGCATTCTTTTCGTGAGGATCCAAATATAGATGGTCTATACGCTGGGTATTAAAACTCGAAGCACGCCGAATGACGCCGTACACTTCATAGCCTTTTTCAAGTAGCAATTCCGCTAGGTAGCTTCCATCTTGGCCAGTAACTCCAGTAATCAAGGCTCTTTTCATCGAACCAGTCAATCTGAGGGCTCCGATAGTGTCATCTGGAAATTATAGGTTCTTCTCTAGGCTTCTTCTCTATCCCCCCCACCCTCTTCTTGCCCCCACTGCCCACCCCTGCTAAACCGTGCTTATGGATATAGCAGTTTTTGGTGCTGGATATGTAGGCCTAGTGACCGGGGCGGGATTTGCAGCGTCTGGTAACAGGGTTACGATTCTTGAAACATCGTTGGAAAAAATTGAGAGGCTTCGCTGTGGAGAGATTCCGTTTTTTGAGCCGCAGTTGCCAGAACTTGTTAAGGCCGGCATAGAAAAGGGTTTGTTAACTTTCGTACATTTACCACTGTCGTCGGCAGGAGATGCGAGCAAGTCTCAGGGCAAGGCCAATAGTAATATCGTCCCAGAGTGGCAGCGCGTTCTGCTAGAGGCCGAGGTATATTTTGTTGCAGTGGGTACGCCTGAGGGGCAAGACGGCTCGGCTGATTTGACGGCCGTGTTTTCGGTTGTAGACACCCTGAATTCACTTCCCGGCGATTTGGCCGGCCATATCGTGGTTAACAAAAGTACTGTCCCTGTAGGGACGGGTGATAAGGTGGAAGAACGCTTGCGAGCCGCCGGCAAGATGGCTCATGTGGTATCCAATCCTGAGTTTTTAAAACAAGGGAATGCGGTAAACGACTTTTTAAAACCTGAGCGTGTGGTCGTGGGCACGGAGAGTGAGGCAGCAGCCAAAGCGATGAAAGGTCTTTATCATCCGCTCATGCTCAAGCGAGAACGCGTTATTGTGATGAATCGTCGCTCTGCAGAGCTCGTCAAATATGCCTGCAATACGTTCTTGGCGACAAAAATTTCGTTTATCAACGAAATCTCCCAGATTTGTGAACGCCTAGGGGCGGACGTTGTGCAAGTGCGCGAAGGAATGATCACGGATTCTCGCATCGGGGACCAATTTCTGTTTCCGGGTCTTGGCTACGGGGGCTCTTGTTTTCCGAAAGATGTAGTGGCGCTTATCTCGCAAGCCAGACATGCCGGTTATGAGCCCGCCATCTCTCGAGCGACCCATGCCACCAATGTCGAGCAAAAGAAATGGCCGGCGCAGCAAATAGTGAGATTCTTCAACAATGATCTTGCCGGCAAGCGTATTGCCTTGTGGGGTATCTCGTTTAAACCGAATACCGACGATTTGAGAGAAGCTCCGTCTCTTCAATTGATGAAGACCCTGGTGGAAGCAGGCGCAAAAATCAGCGCGTATGATCCTGTGGCAGTGCCCAATGCTCGACTCGCCCTAAAAGATTTTATTGAACGCGGAGATATCACTCTGTGTACATCAAGCTTGGAGGCCGCTCGTGGCGCAGACGCCCTCGTGCTTGTCACCGAGTGGAATGAATTTCGATCGCCCCCGTGGAAGCGCCTTGCGCAGGCGATGAAAGGTCGGCTGATTGTTGATGGTCGAAATATCTACGACCGAGAATTCGTCGAGAGTTATGGGTTTACTTATGTTCCCGTCGGCGTCGGCTCTTTATCTCAAAGAGATTCGGCTTCAAGCCATTTTTCGGCGTCCATGGCGGCTCGACAGCCAGAGCCAGCTGCTGTGATGGCTTGACGGTAACGAAAGTCGTGAACATCGCCCGCTGAGAAAACTCCCGCGATATTCGTGGCTGTTGTCTCAGGCAGCGTCTTGAGATAGCCGTTTTCGTTCATGTCTAACTGACCTTTAAAAATCGAGGTATTGGGGACATGACCAATGGCGACGAAAATACCATCTGTCTTACGCTCCGTTTTCTCGCCTGTCGTCGTGTTCTCAATAATGGCCGATTCGACCACGCTTTCGCCGCGCACTTCAACGACCGCCGCATTCGTAAGCATTTCTATTTTTGGATTCTTACGCGCACGATCCACCATAATTTTTGAGGCCCGAAAACTATCGCGTCGATGAACAACAACGACCTTCGAGCAAAATCGGGTGAGGAAGTTTGCTTCTTCCATGGCCGAGTCGCCCCCACCCACCACGAGCACCTCTTTATTTCGATAAAAAGCGCCGTCGCAGGTCGCACAGGTACTCACGCCCTTTCCGCGAAACTTCTGCTCTGATGGAATGCCCAACCATCGGGCCGAAGCTCCCGAGGCCACAATTACCACGTCTGCCTCAATCTCTTTTGAGCCAATCCATAAACGTTTCGGCTTGCCGGTGAGATCGGCCCGGTCCACTTGCCCCCACTCGAATCGAGCCCCAAAACGCTCAGCCTGCTTTTTGAAGCGCTCCATCAACTCAGGGCCCATGACACCCTCGGGAAATCCAGGAAAATTTTCAACTTCTGAGGTCAACGTTAGCTGCCCGCCTGGCTCCATACCTTCGATGACAAGAGGATTTAAATTCGCGCGGGCCGCATAGACAGCCGCCGTCAATCCGGCAGGACCCGATCCAACAATAACTAGTCGAGCAGTACTCATATATATCTAGGCATATCTGGGGTGAGGGGATGAAATCAATGCAAACACAATCGTCTCACAGCTCCTTCCCTGAAGGAGTGATCTGAGGAATAGTTCAGGAAACGAGCCCCCTTTCAACAGCTTCGGTTTTAAAAATGGGTAGGCCCGACTATTTGACAAAGACCGGCGAGCTTTTATAGTCGTAGGAGTAATCAAGGAGACTCAATAGAATGGCGAATTTTAGGGCAAAAGCAAAAGCTGAGGCAAAGGCAGAGGTAAACGCAAACCATGGCTGATCTTACCAACAAGTATCCAGACAATGTTCCGGGTAAATTCTATGTCGATACCCAGTGTATTTTGTGCAGTCTCTGCCACGAGGTCGCTCCTGCCAACTTCAAAGAGTCCGATGCTGGTGACCATGATTTCGTTTTTAAGCAGCCTGAAAATGCGGATGAAGAAAAGCTCTGCCTCGAAGCGATGCAGCAGTGCCCAGTCGAAGCCATTGGTAACGACGGCAACGAAGGCTGACGGTGGCGCCCGATCCAATTGCGGCTGCAGACATTAGCCTCTTTGAGAGTATCGTCCTTGGAATTATTCAAGGCCTAACCGAGTTTTTTCCTGTTTCAAGCGACGGCCATTTAGTTTTGGGTCAAGCGCTCTTCGGCTATGAAACCCATAATCTCGCTTTTGATGTGCTTCTTCACGGAGGAACGCTTGGAGCCATCGTTTTGGCGTTTCGGAAAGAGGCGGCTCTTCTTTGTCGCCACACATGGAATTATTTTCCCGCTCTCGTTTCTGCCATCGTCTCAAAGAAAGGACGAAGCTCTCCCAAGATTCATTCGGAAGACTTTCGTTGGACCCTTTCTATTTGGCTCACCACATTCGTCACCGGTCTTATTGGACTCTTTGGCGAAGATCTCTTTGTGGATTCCTTTCAGAGCCTGGCCGCAACAGGCGTAGGATTTTTGGTCACAAGTTTGGCATTGTTTGCGGCTATTATTTTTGGTCGAGGCAAACGTCGAGCCTCTCAGATGCCTTACGGTTTTGCCATTATTCTTGGACTAGCCCAAGCTTCAGCGCTCTTTCCGGGAATCTCGCGCTCTGGCATGACCATTGCCACAGCGCTATGTTTTGGCCTTTCACGAAAGGAGGCCGGCACGTTTAGCTTTACCGCAGCCATTCCCATCATCACATTGGCGTTTCTCTATCAGCTCCGACACCTCGCTGATGCCGATTTGAGTCAATGGGGCATTATGTTGGTAGGGGTAGCCACAAGCTTTGTTGTGGGATTGCTTGCTCTGAAGGGCCTCATGGCGATGCTGCAAAAGGCTCAGCTTTGGCCTTTTGCAGTTTATACTTTCGTGCTTTCCGTTTACCTTCTCATCTTTCTATAATGAGCCATAGTGACCAATAACGAAGATCTTTTAAACCGCCGCGCCTCTCCTCGAATCGACGCTCGCATTCGTGTCGATTTTCGAAGTGGCAGAGAGTTCATTGCCTGCTACTCCGAGAATATTTCTAAAGGAGGCTTGTTTTTGCAAACGGAAACGGCGCCCGATCCGAACGCCTCTATCGAGGTGGTTTTGCATCCTCCTGAAGAAAGCGGATCTCACGAAGACATCAAACTTCTGGGTCGAATTGTTCGCATGATTTCTGTGTCTGACAGCGGAAAATCTCTTCATAAAGTGGCGTTGCAATTTATAGACATGACACCACAGGTTCAAAGTAAATTAGATCTTCTTTATGAAGCTCTGGCTCAAGACATGACCCAGGTCGACCGTTGATAATCGAACTCTAAGACGGTTTATCGAGGCATTCGTAAAACTTATTTTGGTTGCCACTTTGGGTCTTTAAGATCTCTTTCGTCTCCGCACAAACTCCATCGCCTCGCGCGCTGCACTCGACGTTTGTATCGACAGACTGGGCCCGCACTTTCATCACCTGATCTAAAAATACCGTAAAACAGCCGAGAGCATTACCAAGCCTTGTCATATAAAGAGAAAAGCCCCGAGGATTGGACGGAGCTTCAGCAGCATTGGAGCTCGACAACTCTAACGGCGCGCCGCTTGCCGAGGAATCAGGATGGTTCAGCGGGGGCATCGGAGTTTCGTGACCAGATGGTGTAGGAATCGACGGCCCGGCCTTTGAGGGAGTCGGCCCAGAAGGAGTTGGCAAAGAAGCAGTTGGTCCAGCCTGATAACTGGAAGGATGAGAAGGCAGGCTCGCACCTTGGGTTTGAATACGGCTGAAATTTCCACCACCTTCCTGGTAGTGATCACCAACACCACCCTCAAGACTAGGGGTGATGACCGCGAATATGCCGACCCACGCCATAGTAACAAATGTCATCAAACGTCGCGAAGCGATCCATCTCAAAGACCCCCAAGATTCTCTCATAGTTATTACTCCCGCTCTCCATTATCGCTCTAAGAAAGAATGGCCGATAGGGGCGCCACTCGCTTGAAACAATTCACGTTCTTGGCAAACAGGGACACTGAGGATCTGGCATGCTTGTTGTTTCGGGCAGTATGGTAAAACGCTTAAAAACTCCATTTGCCCTTAAGCGTAGACAGTGAGTTCTCCGTGGCTAGCGAGAGCCTCAGAGAGCTCGTAGCCTCTTACTTGGGCAAGAAAGCTCGGACGAAACAGGGGCAAATCTCCCAGACGCTCACGCAAATCGTCGTTTTCTAAAATCTCTCGCGCGCGCTGTAATTCAAGGAATACCTCCACTCCACCCGGGCTGGTGTCAGGATGGCAAAGTCGTGCCCGCTTTCGAAAGGCCCTGGCAATATCGGCCTCTGTGGCCTCTTTTGAAACGCTTAAAAACTGGAAAGCATTGAGTCGATGCGTGTCCATGTAATGTTCACAGAGCAAAGGAAAGGCCATCTAAGATAGTGTGTGATATCAATAGCTTGTGGAGCTCCCTGGTACCTGAGGTGCACACGCTTTAGCCCACGCTGGTGACAGCGGTTCACATCTTCCCCCGCTGGTGACGGCGGTTCACAGCGCCAAAGGCACCCCGTCGTTCAGTTAAAATCCACACCCCGCCCAAAAGGACACCCATCGACTACCTGAAGCGCCAAGAAGCGCACCACGGCTTTGCGCACCCTCCCCCCCAACATGCGCGTTGTTTTTCGGAGGCCCTTTTTGTAGCGTGAGATCTATGAAAATTCTTATCACAGGTGGGGCAGGCTTTATTGGATCTCACCTCGCCGACGCCTATCTGAACGAGGGTCACGACGTTGTCATCGTGGACGATCTTAGTTCGGGCTGCCTTGAAAACATTGATTCAGCCTTGTCTCGAGGCGCTCGATTTTTTCAACTCGATATTGGAGACAGCGCCCTCGAAGGCCTCCTGCTGAGAGAGAAACCCGATATCGTAAACCATCACGCGGCACAGAAAAGCGTGCGACTCTCTGTGGAGCATCCTCTCGACGATGCACGCATTAATATCATGGGCTTACTGAACGTTCTTGAGAGTTGCCGCAAAGCGGGAACAAGCCGCCTCCTTTTTGCAAGTTCAGGGGGCGTGGTCTATGGCGAACAATCGCAATTTCCCGCCACCGAAAACCACGCGCTTCGGCCCATGAGCCCCTATGGAGTTTCAAAACTGAGTTCAGAGTATTATCTCGATTACTATGCTCTGCAATGGGGTTTCTCGAGCGTCGCTCTTCGCTACGCGAATATCTATGGGCCTCGACAAGATCCTCAGGGTGAAGCCGGCGTTGTGGCCATTTTCTGCAACCGCATGGTCGAAAATAGCCCGACCATCATCTACGGAGACGGCGGCCAGACGCGAGATTTTGTCTATGTTGCTGATATCGTCGCCGCCAATTTGAAGGCGACCGAGTGGTTAAGCACCCAGAGCGCGGGCGCTTACAGAGCCTGGAATATTGGCACGGGGCTCGAAACCGATATCGTTACTCTTCACCGCGTTTTGGCAGATCATTCAGGCTATAAGGGCGCTCTTGCGTTCGAAGAGGCGAAACTTGGCGAGCAGCGCCGGTCGGTATTGTCGTCACGAAGCTTTGAAGAGGCGACATCTTGGCGTTCTAAGACGGCGATATCAGAGGGTCTTTCTCAGACCTACGATTGGTTTCAGTTAAAGCAAACAAAAAACGAGCCCGTGGCGAGAGCTGCCTTGAATGCCTAGTTAGAACTTGCTAAGTCTGTACGTGGAGCCTTTTCTAATCCTGATTTGACAGAATTCTGCGCCAACACAACTCGCAGCAAATCAGGGTTAAGATAAGAGCGCTCTAGGGGTGTAAGATCAAATTATTTTGGGGGGGATTACCGTGAACAAACTCGGTTCTTTTGTTTTTCTTTTTATTTTAGCACAACCATCACTTAAGGCTGGCGAGGTCAGACAACCGAAGCGTCCGTACGGATTTAATTACACCGTACAGGCTCACTCTGTGGCAGGACAAGAACTGACGGAAATTGATTTGTATGATCCAACTACCGCTGAGCTCATCGATCAACTCTCGGTTGTGCAGTATCGAGATGGTGCTACCAACCTACCCTTGAAAGTCAAAAGCTACGAAGAAGCTGAGAAGCTTTGTGAGTCGCTCCCCCTAGACTTAGTTATGAGACCCGGTCGCTATCAAACGGGCTCATTCTACTTACCCTATGACCATCAAATTTTTTTCCTCATCGATGAAGACCTGCTGGGAGTTGAAAGGTCAATTAAAGCTGAGACATTTGAAAAGATCGTCAAAGAAGTCGTTTATCCATTTTGGACTCAAGGTGCCTATGACCCAGGCTCCGTAAGCCCGTTTAAGCTTGATTCAGATGCCGGCTATATTATCGACAAAATGTATTCCACGGGCTTTCTCTTTGGTTTTCTACCCAGCGAGCGCTTAAGTCTATATCGCAACCAACTCGAGGATGAGATTCAAGCCTTAGAGACGCGGCAATCGGCGATTCAAAATAGACTGAGCGTCGAAACCTTTGAAGAAGAGTATTTGAAACTCGCGCACGCCAATCAAATCTCAAAATTGGGTCGCATTATTTTAGAAAAGAAACGAGAGCTCACCATTGTTAATATTCAACAGGAAGGCCTTGAAGTGCACTGCGTTGCTGGCGGCCAATTAGATGCGAGTCATTTTAAGGGTCATCTGATGTCTCGAAAAGTGCTCGATATACGATAAAGCTTCCGCAAGCGGTAGCCCAATAATCGAAGTCAATGAGCCTCGAATCTCTTTCACAAAGGCAGCGGCTGAACCTTGAATGGCATAGGCCCCCGCTTTTCCTCGCCATTCGTTTGCCGTGCTATAGCGCATTATCTCTAAGCTCGTCAGCGAACGAAATTTTACTCTCGCTGTAACCAGTTTAATTCTAGGGCGGCCTGTCGATAGTCCAACGGCAATTGCCGTTGTGACGCAGTGTTGTCTACCAGAAAGTTGTCGCAGAAACTGTCGCGCCTGCTCGGCATCTCTCGCTTTACCGAAAAGACTATCACCCAAATAAACAATGGTATCTGCCGCCACAACGATGGAAGGCTTTGGCAAAAATCTCTGAGCGGCTTGCCATTTTTCAAGGGCCATGCGCCTCACATAGACTTTGGGCGACTCTGCGCGATTTCGAACTTCATCGATATTGGGATTCACAATCTTCAGCTTGAAAAAAGGTGCCAATAGAGCGCGCCGGCGAGGCGATTGTGATGCCAAAACAATCGGCTTACGAGAAAGCTCTGGCATCGAATGCCGAGACCTCAATCGTCTGCCTTCTTAACGGGACGAGGACCAAAGATGGCCTCGCCAATACGAACACAAGTCGCCCCCTCTTCAATGGCCTCTTCGAAATCCCCACTCATGCCCATACTTAATACTTCAAAATGCTCAGGCCTTGGATGTTTCTGCTTCAGACGATCGAATAGCTCTCGCATTAACTTAAAATGCTGACGGGAAGGCTTGGCCGCTGTGGGAACGGGGGGAATGGCCATCAGACCAGATACGATGATTCCTGAAATGCCACAAAAGCGAAGGAACATCTCTTCCATAACTTGTGGCTGCAGACCCGCGCGACGTGAATCATTCGTAAGATTGGCCTGAAGCAATACAGGAACGGGTGGTCTTTCATAGGTGAGCTGATCGCGAGCTCGAGCAATGCGCTCGGCGTTCTCAAGAGAGTCTAGAGATTGAATCGACGTAATGTGAGGCAGAATATATCGAATCTTATTCGACTGAATCTTACCAATAAAATGCCATCGGATATTTAAATCTTGGCATAGGGGTGCCTTTGATAAGAGCTCCTGAGCATAATTTTCTCCCATATCGATCTGGCCAAGTTCAGCAAAACCTCTTACCAAAGTGACTGGATGTCCTTTGCTCACCGCCATCAAAAGAATGGGCCCAACGCCGAAGCGACTTCGTTCTTGGGCCTTTCGAATTCGATCTCTTATTTTTTCAAGCTGCTCAAGTTGACTCATGAATTTACGATTCCTTACATTTGGAGACGCTAATGGTTATATCTTATAAAAAAATTGGGCTTTTGGCGAAGTTAGAAAGTAAAGAGTCTCAAGCTCAAGCGAAGCAATGTCTCCGCCTCCTTTCGCAGTTGACAGACTCTAAACTTTTGGAAGGCAAGTCTCTTGAAAAAAATCTGCAAGACTGCGAGTTGCTGCTGACCCTGGGAGGTGACGGAACACTTCTGCGAGGAGCGCGTCTCTTGTTGGAGACCGGCGCTTGGAAGTCATGTCGACTCGCCGGCATTAATACAGGACGTCTAGGGTTTTTAGCCAATCTTGGGCCCGGCATAAAGAGCCGTCAGTTGCGAGCGTTACTTTCTTCAAAGGCTTCCTTATTTGCTCGACGAACGTGCTTGCAGGTTCGCTCTGGAAGAAAGCAGTTTCATGTTTTGAACGACGCAGTCTTAACAAAAGGAACCATCTCCCGTTTATTTGAACTATCGGTCTTCGTGAGTGGGCAGCTGTTTTCAACCTACCGAGCTGATGGCTTGATTGTGTCAACCCCCACAGGCTCCACAGCCTATGCCCTAGCAGCAGGAGGTTCAATTATTGAGCCGTCAGTTCCGGCCATTCAGTTGACACCCATTTGCCCGCAGTCATTCTCTAATAAGCCCATCGTGATTTCAGACTCCAATCAAGTGCTCATCAAACTCGTGCGATCGTCCTCCCAGATTTTTTTGACACTCGATGGCCAAACTTCCATGAAAATTGGGGCCCAGCAGAGAATTGAAATTTCTCGGTCTGAAAAATTCATTTCTTTATACCAGGGCGGTGAATCTCACCAGGCGTCGTATATTCATTCACTGCGTCATAAGCTGAAATGGGGCTTAGCGTGATATTTGGCTTTTAGGGGGGTTGTTTTAGTGGTCAGACCCTCCCCTAGGCATGATAAGATGAGACTTCCATGCGAATTCGATCTTGTGCCATTTCAGATGTGGGGCGAAAGCGACAAAAAAATGAGGACTCGTATTTACTAAACGATACTCTAAACTTGTATATCGTCGCCGACGGAATGGGGGGCCACGCGGGCGGAGAGTATGCTAGCCGCATCGCGATCACCACCATTGAAAATCGCTTCCGGGGCGCAGGAGAATCGCTGAGTAACGCCGAGACTTTGGTTGCCGATGCCATCCGAGAGGCCAGTGCCAAAATTATGCAAAAGGCCGAAGAAGATCGAGCACTTAAAGGCATGGGTACCACCGTGGTTTGTTTGCATATCGATGGCAAGAAGGCCATTTTAGGACATGTCGGAGATTCGCGAGCCTATCTGTTTCGTGATGGTGCTTTAGACCAAATCACTGAAGACCATAGCTTAGTCAACGAGCAGGTGAAGAACGGTCTCATTACGGCTGAAGAAGCGAGAACGCATCAGTTTAAAAATATTATTACGCGGTCCGTGGGCGTAACTACCGAGGTCGAGCCTGATATTTTTTCTCGAAAACTCAAAGAGGGTGATCTTTATTTGATCTGCTCAGATGGTCTCAGCAACTTGGTGGAAGCCCATGAGATGGAAAAAGAGCTTAAAGAAAAAGATAAACTCATGGCCGCAAAGAATCTTGTAGACCTTGCCAACAAAAGAGGGGGCGACGACAATATCACCCTGGTGGCTGTACATGTTTACGAACTTTAATTTGTCGTCTGCGCAGAGAGGCAGTGAGTGCCGAGAATGCGGGTAAATGTATTTTCTAAGCTTGTAATCATATCTGGACTTTCGGGTTCTGGAAAATCCGTCGCTTTAAATGCCCTGGAAGACCTTGATCACTATGCGATCGATAATCTTCCGATAAAACTATTTGAGAACTTCATCGATTTGTTTGTCAGCGGCACGACAGAAGCAAAGCGTATTGCCTTGGTAATGGACCTAAGAGACCATGCGTTTAGTCAGAATTACCCGATCGTCTTTCGAAAGGTCTTAAAAGCGCTCCCTGGAACTGAGATTCTTTTCTTAGAAGCGAACGATGAAGCTCTTATTCGACGTTTTTCAGAAACACGCCGTAAGCATCCACTCAATCCTCAAAATATAGCTGAAGGCATTGCTGAAGAGCGAAGACGTTTGGCTGAGTTGAAAGATCTTGCGACCACCATCATTGATACCAGCGATATGGACGTTCACATGCTGAAACGGCGCATGGTAGAACAATTTGCGTCACCCGGCGCCAATAAGATGCAAATTCGCATCGTCTCATTTGGCTTCAAATACGGCACTCCAAAAAATATGGACCTTCTTTTGGATGTTCGATTTTTAAACAATCCACATTTTGAAGACCATCTACGAGATCATACGGGACTCGACGATTCGGTCGCCGAATATATTTGTAAAGATAGTCGAGCGGCAGAATTTCTTGAAAGAACCGTCGAATATTTAAAATTTCTTATTCCCCACTATGCGAAAGAAGGAAAAACGTATCTTTCGATCGGCATTGGTTGCACAGGCGGCAAGCACCGAAGCGTGTTCATTGCGCGCTCACTAGGGCAAAGTCTCAAAGACTTTGCCGATTCTTTGTACGGCCTCACTATTGAGCATCAGGATTTAAAACGATTGCTATCATAAAAAAGTGACTGAGTAGCGCTAGAGTGCGACGTAACGCCGCCCGCACTGCGACTCAAGCGTAAGTCTGCGCTTTAAGAAATCGCTCTAGTTTTTTGAAAAAGTCTTGATTTCTTGCTTTACGCCAGGGTCACCTGGCTCTTAGTCTGCGCTCATTATGTCATTTGAAGTATCACAGCAAAGTCGTCCTTTTTTATTCACCTCTGAATCCGTCACAGAAGGTCATCCCGACAAGGTAGCCGACCAAATTTCTGATGCCGTATTAGATTCTATATTGTCGCAAGATCCCAAATCACGCGTAGCATGCGAAACCCTTGTGACAACGGGCCTCGCGCTTATCGCAGGCGAAATCACGACATCGTGTTATGTGCATTTTCCAGATATTGTTCGTCAGACTATTAAGAAGATTGGTTACGACGATCATCGCATGGGTTTTGATTATAATACCTGTGCGGCCATTTCTTCCATTGATCGACAATCCCCTGACATCAGCCTCGGAGTGACCGAGGGCGAAGGTTTGTTTAAAGAGCAAGGTGCGGGCGACCAAGGTTTGATGTTTGGTTATGCTTGCGAAGAAACTCCTGAGCTGATGCCTGCCGCTATTCAGTACTCTCATCAGATTACACGACGTTTGGCTGAAGTTCGAAAATCAGGTGAGGTCGATTTTTTGTGGCCCGATGGCAAATCACAGGTCACTTTGCAGTACGAAAACGGAAAGCCTACCAAAATCACCACTGTGGTTGTTTCAACGCAGCATAAAGACGGGGTATCGCATGCGTCGATCACGGAGGCCGTCGTTGAAACCGTTCTTAAAAAAGTCTTGCCCGCTCACATGCTCACGCCTGAAACTCGCTTTCTTATTAATCCTACCGGGCGTTTTGTGGTGGGAGGCCCTCAAGGAGATTGTGGGCTCACCGGTCGAAAGATCATCGTTGATACGTATGGTGGCTCAGCCCCCCATGGCGGCGGTGCCTTTTCAGGCAAAGACCCTTCTAAGGTGGATCGATCTGCAGCTTATATGGCCCGCTATATTGCAAAAAATGTGGTGGCCTCTGGAGCCGCTTCAAAATGCTTGATGCAGTTGGCTTATGCCATTGGAGTTGCTGAGCCTGTATCAGTTCTCGTTTCGTGCGGAGGAACTGCCAAAGTAGAAGAAGCTAAAATCGAAGAGGCGGTACGCGAGATCTTCGGAATGAAGCCTGCGCAAATCATTAAAACCTTAGATTTGCAACGACCCATTTACTCGCAAACGGCCGCCTATGGGCATTTTGGAAACCCCTCTTTCCCTTGGGAAAGACTTGATCGAAAAGACGATCTTAAGAGACTATTAAAAGTCTGATGACCATGGCCGATACGACGGCCTCAGAGCGGCTCTTCTATGAATGAGCCGCTCACAAACAAAGGAGATTCTATGCAATCCACACAGTTAAAAGAAAAAACTAACGAAACATCCCGTTTAGATACGGCCTCGGTGGATTATCGAGTATGTCGCGAAGCAATGGAAGATCCGAAAAAATTTGACGAGCTAGCCCGCTGGGGACGAAAAGAGATTCAAATTGCCGAGACTGAAATGCCGGGCCTTATGGCCCTGCGTAAGGAGTTTGGCACTAAGAAACCCCTTAAAGGAGCTCGAATTGCCGGCTGCCTTCATATGACGATTCAGACAGCTGTCTTGATTGAAACTCTCATTGAGCTGGGGGCTAAGATTCGATGGTCCTCCTGTAATATTTTTTCGACACAAGACCACGCTGCTGTAGCGATAGCAGCCGCGGGCATTCCTGTTTTTGCGTGGAAAGGCGAAACTGAAGAAGAGTTCAACTGGTGTATTGAGCAAACCATCACGGGCTGGGGAAAAGAAGGATTCAATCTCATTTTGGATGATGGCGGAGACCTCACCAATATGATGCACGAAGATCGCTTCGCAGAAGAAATGAAGAACGTTCTAGGTCTTTCCGAAGAAACCACCACCGGCGTTCACAACCTTCAGATTCTTCTAAGCAAAGGCAAATTGAAGGTTCCTGCCATCAACGTGAACGATTCCGTGACGAAGTCCAAATTTGATAATCTCTATGGCTGCCGAGAGTCTCTTGCGGATGGCATCAAAAGAGCCACCGGCGTGATGTTGGCCGGAAAAGTTATCACCGTAGCTGGTTACGGCGACGTGGGTAAGGGATGCGCTCACTCGATGCGTTCTTATGGAGCTCGCGTACTCGTAACCGAGATTGATCCCATCTGTGCGCTACAAGCCTCTATGGAGGGCTTTGAAGTCGTCACCATGGAAGATGCGACACCTGAAACCGATATTTTTGTAACAGCCACCGGATGTTGCGATATTATTACTGAGCAGCATTTTCAAAAAATGAAAGACGGGGCCATTGTCTGCAATATTGGGCACTTTGATATTGAAATCGATATGGCTTGGCTCAATAAAAATTCAACGTTCGATGAAGTAAAACCGCAGGTCGATATTCATACCCTAAAGAATGGTCGAAAAATAATCGTCTTGGCCAAGGGTCGTCTTGTAAATTTGGGCTGCGCTGCTGGGCATCCGTCTTTTGTGATGAGCTCGTCATTCACCAACCAAACGTTGGCTCAAATTGAGCTCTACACCAATGGTGCGGCCTACAAGGCAATCGATGTGTATCGCCTGCCCAAAATTTTGGATGAGAAAGTCGCCGCGCTGCATTTAGATAAATTGGGCGTCAAGCTGACCAAACTCAGTCCCAAGCAATCAAAATATCTCACCGTGGATGTTTCGGGGCCCTTTAAGCCTGAGCACTATCGCTACTGAGAGTTAAATCTCGAGGCCTCATTCTGATTTTTGTAGTGAGGTGTTTTGTAGGGAGATAGGGGATTCTTTATGCTGAGTCTTTTATTGATATCGATCTTTGTAGCAACCGATATTGGGAGCCAATCGGGAATTGTGAGTTTAACGTCAGGGACTATCACATGTTCCTACTCAGGAGGCTTTGCCAAAGGAATGTCAGATTTTAAAGTAGGTTCGTATGGCGCTGATCCTGATCGCTTTTGTTTTGGACTTAATTCCGATGCCCGATCTGATTTTATGAGTGCTTATGACGAGGGCAGAGATCATGCCTACCTGTTTGAAAAAGCCAAGATCACAATTATTCCTCACTCAAGGTCAGCATTTTTAGAACTGTTAAAAGAAGCCCGCGGCCTCATGGCACAGGCAGAACGCCCCAGCCCACAAACCACCAACTTCGAAGAACGCTTGAAGGCTCTCGAAGCTGAGAACGCAGACTTAAAAAATCAACTTACGATTCTTCGCGGCCTGAACGGTACAGCAGAGACGACCGAGCCCTGAATCAGTAATCGACTCGGACATCAATAGCTGCCGATGGATCATAATTGTCGAAGGCCTCTGGTTTAAATCGAACGACTTTGTCACCAACCGTGACGCTGTAATTCTGCGTTTCCACCTCTTGTCCATTAAACATAACTTGAGGGGCCTTGTCAGCGCGAACTGCGCACTGCAGCTCCACTGATTTTTCAGCAAAAATGATTTTTTCTTGGAGATCCGCAAAGATGGGTTGGTAGCTAGATAGCGTTATGCTATGTATGCCGCCGTTTGTTTTCTTCGATAAAGCCATATGAGCTGTTCCGACTTTTGGAATGTCTGGGCCCGTGGCAGTTCCAACAATTGAGTGATAAACCATAGGCGTGGCCAGCCCGAGCGGCGCCAAAACCTGTTTCATCATTAAATAGGAGATCTCTGGATAAGCATTTTTCTCAGGATCCGTCGCCGAAAATTGAGTCCGATTAAACGCGACGTTTAAATCATCATCTGACAACGCAATAATATTTACGGCAATATTAGGTAATAAAAAGCTCTCCACGGCAATTGCCGACGAAACAGCGCTGACACAGCCAGGCGTATTGAAAAAATTAGACTGATAATCACGGGGTCTAAAATATTTGCCTGGGCCACTGCAGCTGTCGGCCGTCATCGATGCGCCCGAAAAGGGCTTATCTTCAGGAATCGGTGATGGCATCGCTTGCATAAAAGAGGCCGGCGCAAACGCTCTATAGAATGCAATATCCGCCCACTTCGACCATGTCCTTTGCTCAATATACTTTACGTTAGGGTTGGCCAGCTGAGTTTGAAATGGATTCGCTCCAGGGCTGAGTTTTCTAGGCGCGTCGACTGTTGTGTTGAAAATGAGGACGATTCTGTAATTGTTTCCCGAGGCAGAGTTGATACCGCTAATAAACTTCTGAATCTGTTCAACAACTTTTGATATTTCTCGATCCATCGAACCACTATCGTCGATCAAGAAAACGACGTTAGCACCCCGAGTAGCCGAAGGGACTATACGACCTTCAAACGACGACTCTTGACACACAGGGGTGATGGGATCTGAAGGCATTCGTATAGGAGTTGTCCCCGCAATAGGCTGTGGAGCTTCTTCTTGCTCAAGATTTGGATCAGGATCCACTTCACTATTAAGAGCGGCAGGGGCGATTTCATCAAACTGAGGTGTTCCGGCGCAGCCGTATGCAAGAAAAACGGCGATGGCCGGCAAAGCAACTAACCTATTTAATATCGACGTTTTCATGAGAACCATCCAATCTTGGATCAATCTGTCAATAATGTTGGAATCTCTACTTAGAATGAAAGCAACTGTCGTGCCACGAAGTGAAGGTCGAAGGAGCCTGCTAGGGCGTGTTATACCGCGACCAACAGACACTTTTGCCCGACTCCGAGTGACGTTTTTTGTCGATTTTCGACAAGACGCCTGATAGGAGTCGAGCTGGGAGTAATACTCATGAAATTAGAAAACGTCGCGATGATGAGCCCCAGGCTCACCAGAGTCATGGCTGCCTCAATTTTGTTTTATAGTTGTTTCTTTTGCAAAGGTAGCGTTAACGCCGAGAGCCCGCCGGCGACCTCTAAAAATTCTTCTGGAGAGTCGATTAAAGTTGCTCTTACTCAAGGCCAGCAAGCCGCCATGGCTGGTCGCCTTTCTACGGTTCGCATAAAGAATTATACGACCAATATGATCAATCCGATGGAACGAGTTATACCTGGGTTACCCCCTAGCATCGGCATTAACTCGAGTGGAACCGGCATCGTTTTTGAAATTACCGATAAGGAAATTTTTATTGTCACTAATAAGCATGTGGTAGATTCCAAAAATCCCGTTGTTTATAAGCAAGCCCTGTATGTGGACTTGCTCACTCAAGATGGCAGGACTATCTCGGTTCAAGCTGAGCCCATGTTTTTGCATAGCTTTGTTGATATGGCTGTTCTGCGGGTGCCCTTAGAACCTCTTGGAGATTATGCACAGCATCTTCTTATTCAGCCTATATTGCGGCTCAATGCGCAGACGGTCGGCGATGCCGAAACGGCTCACAGTATTTCGCAGGTGCTTTCTCAACCAGGCAGACGTGTGATTGTTGTTGGAAATCCAGCAGGTGAAGAAAACTGGATCACGTCGGGAGTTATTTCGTCCAACAATACAACCGCGTCTTCTGTAGCGATTGGAATGGATGCGTCGATTAATCCCGGCAACTCGGGTGGCCCCGTGATCGACGAAGAAACAGGCGCACTCTTGGGCATGAGCACTTTTGTGCTCTTAGAGCGAGAAAATATGGGCTATATAGTCCCAGCCCGGATGATGGAACTAATATACTCTGTGTTTCGCGCGGGGTCGTGGTTGAAATTTGAACCTCACTTTGATTTCAAGGTGGAGCCTGTTGCGCGCACGGCTATTTTGCGTCGGGCGCAAGTCGTCCCTGCGCTGGCCACAGCTTTAAAGACCGAGGCCCCCGATTTTCTCGAATCAGACGAACATATTTTTTCGGTTTCCTACGGTGGCTCCAGCGGTTTAAAGGTGGGCGATTATATTCTTGAAATCAATGGGCGAGCTCCGGGCCTCAATGAAGAACTTTTAAACGTCAGCCTCTTTAGTTCTACGCAGAAATATATTCCCGTAAAGATCTTGCGTGGAGATAAAGTTGTTAATACCAGAATTCGTTTGCTCAACATGAAGGCTCACCAACGACGGGCCCTGCGATCATTTGTTTACCTCGATGGCCTTCTACTTCAAGATTTACTGCCGAACGATGCTCGTCCAGCCTCCGAGCCTACGGGAGGTGTGATTGTTCGCGAGATCCACCATCTTTCGTTCGCGCTTACCCCCTATAGCCACTTGCGAATCACGCCTGGAAGCATCATCACGTCGATTCGAACGAAACATTCTAGCGATTGGCAAAAAATTAGAAACCTGTCTCACCTAAAAACCATACTGTCGTCTCTTTCCAAGGGCGACTCGGTGGAGTTATCGTCCTATATTCCTGATCTTGAAAAATGGCTGAAAGGCCGTGTTCACTTGGTGGATCATCCTCGAATAGCATCATTTCCACTGTTCAGTTTAGCAGCCGACAGCAATACACCCGCCAACTTTCCGGGGGTGCGCCTCTCTGCAGAGCAGTACCGCGAGGCTTGGCCTCTTCGAGACCCTTTTCACGAAGCGCGAGACCCCATCAGACATATTGGAAAAATTCGTCCCGGCGTAGGGGGAGTCGGCAAGGCATCAGAAACCACTTTAACTGCGGTAGGCCACGATGCCGTGGGCTGTGCCCATGGCTTGCTTGTGCTTCAGAGAAGCCAAGGATTTCAAGCAGGGGATGGAATTTAGACCGCCTAAAAAGGCTTAAATGGATTAAAATGAGGGCTGTGGTCTTAACCAAGTACTCGAGCCTCTTTCTCTACAATAGTCACCTTCACAAATACCCGATAAAAGCGGGTATGTTTTTTGTGGCCGCTGCGTTTCTCTTTGCCTCACCTGGGCTCAGCGAAGACACCTCCCAGCGCGGATCTCGCGTTGGCAGTTTTATTTCGCGGTGCTGGAACGCAATCTTTGGCTTATCTCAACAGTCACCAAAACCACAGGAGCTTAAAGAGCCTAAAAAATCCGACAATACAGAGCTGAATAACCCCTCAACTCCATCGTCGGCAGAGGGCCCACTCCGCCGACGATTCCGCAGTCAGGTCCTGAGACCCCAACCAAAGAGCGCAACCACTACCTTGGACCAGGCCTACTTCGATCGATGGCGAAATATCCTACCTCTTCTATTAGAAATTCGCATTCGAGATACATTGCAGCTCGAAGCCCTTCGCACAGAATTTGGCGGTCAACAGAGTGATGATGAAATCTATAAGATAATTGATAAGGTCCGGTCGGCCCTGATGGGGGACGGTGAAAATCTTGGGGCCTACGAGAGTCTGCTAGCTGCCATGCAGACATCCCATCAACTAAACCTGCAGAAACGGCACACCGCGAAACAAGGACATGGTGGTGAAAAAGTACCAGATCGTCCAATTCTTACCCGAGGGACCATGAAACGAATTTATGAGACGCTCAATCATATCCTACCAGAGAGCTTGCAGTCTGATGATACGTTTGACACACAACGACGAGCCTCATGGAAAGTTCGTGCCGACAGACCCTCGTCAAACGACAGAGGAAAACGGAGCGATTTTACAAATTTGAATAGTCTATTCCTGAGCCTCCTTGTTCCTGATAAATCTAAAAAATCTCTCGCCGATATTCAGAATATCCAGAAGAGGCTCGAAGAGTTAAAACCCTATCCAAGATTTAATAAGCTTATGGTAGCCATTTGGATAGATGCCTATTATATCGCCAATGGGTACTCACCGAGCGAGATCCTCCCTCACTCTAGCTCTAACACTTTGTCTATTTCTAACCCAGAATAGCGTTGATTCTTTTAAGACGTGCGGCAAGCAATTCTACCGAAAATGGTTTCACGATATAATCGGTCACTCCCGAGGCAACGGCATGTCGAACTTCGAATTGCGGCTGTTGAGTATTTTTATCAAATGGCGGCGTGAACTTGGGGACTATTTCCCAAGAATCAGACTTATAGCATACCATGGAGTCTTATTGTGATATGGGTCTGCGAAGTGTTGATAAATCTCAATTCCAGCATCTCTATAGTGTTGGAGAAATGGGGGCGTATAATCGTCTCTTTTTACAATTCCCCTTTCAACTCCCTCCGTGATCCGAACTACTCGACCTTTATACTTTTCTTTAATCTCCGCCACTGAAGGAAAACCGTCTGGAGGGTAATCATAAGAAGTGGGGGGACGAGTTAAAAAACCGGTCGAATTTCTATGGGCGTCCATGACAATGGCAAGGGGACTGTTTGGCCTCAAATTCTTTTTTGCAGCTTCCATTCTGTCTGCATAATATTTCATGGCTCCGATCGGCTGTAGTTGAAAATCTTTATCTTTTGCCCCTCTCAGATTTCCCATTTTAACAATAGGTTGATACCCTGCTTCGGCTAAAGTTACACCTATAGCAATGCTGTGTGCATGCCCTGAATCAACAATCACCAAAGCACCCAAATTTTTATATTCCTGTATTCGATTTTTTACGAGTTGAGCAGCCATCATATCTGACTCATTCTTGCGTTGCGGGATTCGATCCCATAAACTTTGAGATTCTGAATTCATGAGACTTAAATCTAAAAATTTCTGTCCTTCACTCCCCGCAACAGGAGAAAACGCAGCTCGAACCTCGTCAAAATTCCGGTGTGGCGAATCAGGAAAAACTATGGTCTGTCGGACTGTCTCAGGATGAGAAAATGGATCTAAACTTTTCGATCCCAAGAACTCAAGTGCATCAAAACAAAAGCCCGCCAAAATATCAGACTTCGGAAAGTGCAGTGGCAACCGCTTATTCAAATCTCCATCGGCAGCGATTAAAGAATGAACATGAAAAAAGAAACCGACTAAGATGAATCGTCGTATTTTCGTACTAACGATTGATTTTAGGACTTTAAAATTCATATAAATAAACCTTTCAACTATTCAATATGATTTACAAAAACCATTTGAGATACTTTACAAAATGAAGGGAAAGAATGGCGGAGAGAGGGAGATTCGAACTCCCGTAGCCCGTTAAGGCTAACACGCTTTCCAGGCGTTACCTGGATATTCATAAACTACTTCAAATCGTAATTTAAACCAAAACTAAGAGTGACGAGGCGGGCAGCATCATTGGTTGTTTACGGTTATTTTGGAGTAATTTTGAACGTTAGTTTCTCAAAAGTTTCCCAATTTAGCCGGCTCGCTCGACCCACCCGAATCAAAAGTCATCCTGCCCCAGGCGGAAACTTTAAAACAATCATGATATCAATCAGATAGAATGCATCGATTCGATCCATTTTCAACCAACCCAACTCCAAGAATTTAGGATATATAGGTTTCGATTCGCACCTATGCAAAACCGAGCTTTAAAAATTTCCCTATTTCTAGTCTGTGGCTGGTTCCAAAGTGCTCAAGCATCGAAGCTTTGTATCTATGAACTTATCCAGATTGGAAGATATCAAACTGTAAGCCAGGCGCACCTTACCTATGATTCTCGGAAAATTTTTATGGATCCACGCGACACAGAAACCGTAGCTGCGGTCGGATTAAGTTTGGTTCGACCAGGTGATCACGTTTTGGATTTAGGATCTGGCAGTGGCATCCCCACACAATCCTATGTACTTCAGGGAGGTGCTGGGTATGCGGTCGGACTCGATGTTTCTCCCGAAGGGATTCAGCATGCTCAAAGTAAATACGGCTCCGAAAATTTAGTCTTTGCACTTGGAGACTATACTCAACTCACACCTCAGCAAATTATTGACCGACACTTTCATGGCAAAGCTCCAGACGTCGTCGTTAGTAACCCGCCCTACGTACCAAGTGTTGGCGTGGGGGAAGGTCTTCTTCGCACGATCAATGGTGGCCCAGACGGCCTTCGATTTATTCGACGTGTGATTGAAATTGGAGCGGCTACAAAAGCGCGCTTGGGTTTTATTACCGGCAGTTATTCTTCGCCGGTGGATGCTTTTCAGATTCTTAAATCGAAAGGCTACAGAGTTACTGGTCTCACTTTTTCAGTCCTTCCATTCGGAGATTTTTCAGAGACTAACCGCGAACAAATTCTTCGGCTTGAGTCTCAAGGCAAGGCATATCTTCTTAGAGATGTAGTTCTAGGAAAACTTGCATATGTCGCTATTGGAGTTACCGCTGAGATACAAAAACCAGGTGAGAAAGATTTAATCTCTGAAGCCGAGTTTTCAAAATTGCTCGAGTCAATTACAAAGGCGAAGACTTTCCAGCTCGAAACCTTACCAAAATATCCAACACTGCCTGTCCGAGTTCTCATTCTTGGTGAAACCCCTGAGGCGACGGCTCATCGAAACGGAAATGGTGTTAATCAGGTTAATCTCACCGAAGTACCGTGGAGTTCTGAGGGATTTTTAGATGGAATGAAAAATCTTGGTTTGATTCTTAACAATCTTTCAGACAATCAAACTGCCTATCAACGTCTTCAACGCGATCACGCCTTTAACTGGAAAGATGAAGATATGTGGCCAGTGCTCTATCGAATGATGGAGCCTTACTATAGAAACTCTTCAGAATTTCGGGAACTAGTCTCTCTTATCATGTTGAAAGCCTCACGTCCTGAACTCACTCAAGAAGAACACCGACGAATTATTAGACAGTGGGCCAAAGTTTATACTCCCGACATCGAATGGCTGTGGCCGGAGGAAGTTGCCGAACGCTTGAAAAATCTTTCGAAAGACGATCCTGTTTTAGCAACAGGGCAAGATTTTGCCGTGCACCCTGAATCTAGAATTCTCAGCCCTGATCAAATTTTTGCAAGAGGAGTCGGAGACTTTCAAGTTGTTCCTGAATCTGGGATTCTGGATGACTATCAATATTTCAAAATGGTTCAGAGAGGCGCATTCCCGCTTATCGACCATCACAATCTCATCACGCATTTCACTTTACTGTTAGACCATCGACTTGTGGGAATATCGAAACAACTTGCCACCCTCTACGTAGACAATATGAAAATTTTGCACGCAATCAAGACTGGAACTTTTAAAAATCCTGGAAATGAGCATCGAGCTGACCTTATTAGACGAATTACTCGACGACTTGAAAACATCGTTCGCATTTGGCACGGCTTTCAAGAGCGTAGGTTTGTTTTTGTTAAAGGCAACATACACTCAAAGCCAGAGCTAGCTGTCTTAGGCGGTACTCCGGCGACGCGACTTTTCTGGGCCCATCCAAATATGCCTCCTGATGAGATCGTCGACCTTATTACTGATCTGAATTATTTTTCTGCCTTAGATCACTCGAACATTTTTGAACCTCTCGATTCGATAGTGAACGCAGCTAATTATCCCCAAAAAGAACATAATGCTGTCGTCAGCGCTGCTGAAAAAATTGGAATTTCAGATCAAGATGGAACCTTAGGCTGGCGGCAGATTCGAGACCAATTTGTTGCTTCTTATCCTGCATCGACTTCTTCAACGTTCGACCACGCTGAATTTCTTAAGCGGATGAAGGATTGGGAAACCCGTCTTGCTGGTAACGATCGATTAGCTAAGTTCCTGGACGATGAAAATCAATTCCGCTTTTGGGTGGCTTATATGAATTTGATCGAGGCTAAAACGGCTAGCGATTCCACGCTTATGAAGTAACGACCACACCTGGAAGCCTTCTTACGGAGGATTTTCTTTAAAAAGTTCGATGTACCTAGCGCGAAAATTTCTAGGTTTCTCACCAGCCCATGTCCAGTAACCCGCAGCTGATCGTATTTTATCAATCGTGATAATTTGAAGATCTAACAAAAGTTTCAATAAATCTAACGTGCCATAGACTTTGATTTCAAACTCCATTGCCAGCTTTTCCATATCCTGTCAGGAAAAAGACGAAGCCCTCGGTACCAAAAAGAGAATCGGCATTCTTATCCATCGAAGAAATCAAGTGCCTCTTAACAGCTACAGTAAACACAAGTATCGAGAGCGCCGTTCTTCTTCAAATTTATCTAGGTTTGAGAGTTGGAGAAGTGCAGGCGTTGAAATGGGATGATCTTGATTTATCCAACAATCAACTTCTCATTCGAGGTACGTATGTTCGAAAAGAAAAAAGATTTAAAGATATTCCCAAAGGAGGAAAAGAACATTGGGTCGCCTTACCCATCGAGCTAAGAGAATATCTAGAACTTCTTAAGAATCGATCCGGAAGCGAATACATTGTTGGGTCGGGACCAGGAGAGTTTATGGACTATCATGCTTATAATTCAGCCCTGAAAAGAGCCTGTAAAAAAGCAGGGGTGAAATCCATTGGGTCTCACGGCGCGCTTGGCCCCTGATTTGGGCCAGGAGGAAGCGGAATTCTACTGCGATAGT
>CAZRCG010000002.1:0-415419 GCA_964598565.1 uncultured Bacteriovoracaceae bacterium
CCAACCTACCAGATCTCAAAAATCTTAAAATGTGGGCCACCTCGACGATTTACAAAAGAGCGGCTCTCTGATTCTTAAGACGAACTCCCATCTTCACCAAATCATCATAGGCACTCACAATCTTTCTGAGATAAATCATTTCATCGGTGGAATGAAAAACGGGTTTCAAAAGACCACCTCTCAGAAGTTTGACTAATTTCATCGCATCAATCTTGTCGTTCTTGGTCCCCTCACTTAAAAGAAAGTTTCTATAGGGATCACAAATGATAAGCTCATCCACCGAATCTTTGAGCTCCACATAAAGCCACTGCGATGTAGCACTTTCTTCCAAGGTTAAGATCTTTTTCCCTTTAAGCGAGTTTAAATAAACTTTGAGTTCTTTGACGCTCGTCGGCACATCCTTCACGTCTATTTTTTCGCTGCTCTTTGTCATTCGTGCTATCGCCATATTTGTTTGTGCCCAGTCCACTGCTATGTAATGATCGTACATATCGGTTCTCCTTATGCTGGTTTGATTTCAGATACCAATTTTTAATCAGTACCTGTTGGTTCCCTGATTATTGTACGACTTCAAACCGCATGGGGCGGACCGGTCCTTTTCCATTTACCGGCGATGGCACTTTCTCGGCCGCCGCTACATTAAATCTACCAGGAGGCTCGGGCCCTAACGCATCGCCTGTTCTTATTGATCTCAACGGTGATTCTAAACTCGATGTTCTTCAGCCTAATTATTGGGGCAACTCAATATCGGTACGCCTCGGAAATGGGGATGGCACCTTCTCTGCCGCTGCTACATTAAACTTTGGAGTAGACACCCGTCCAACGACACCCCGTGTTGTCGACCTTAATGGAGATTCTAAACTCGATCTCATTCAAACCAACTTCGTGGGCAATTCAGTATCGGTACGCCTCGGAAATGGGGATGGCAGTTTCTCGGCGGCTGCTACCATAGCCCTCCCAGCATTTTCATATCCCGAGTCAGCCCCAACCGTTGTCGATCTGAACGGAGACTCAAAACTTGATTTCGTCTTGGCTGCCACCAATAACAACTCGATTTCGGTACGACTTGGTAATGGAGATGGAACCTTCTCGGCTGCCGCTACCATAAGTCTACCGGCAGGGTCTCAGCCATCTGTCTCACCCATTCTGGCCGACCTGAATGGTGATAATGAACTTGATATTGTTGCCGTTAATCGTGATGGTGACTCGATCTCAATACGCTTAGGAAATGTCTTTGGAAAAGGCTCGTTCTCTGCCGCCGCCACTATAAACCTACCGTCAGGCGCCACACCCAATACAGCTCCTGCTGTCGTCGATCTGAACGGGGATTCTAAACTCGATATCGTCCTGACCAGTCGTGATGGGGACGCGATCTCCATTCGCCTAGGCAATGGCGATGGCTCGTTCTCTGCCGCTGCCACTATAAACCTACCACCCGGCACTTATGCTTATTCTTCCCCCGTTGTTGAGGACCTGAACGGCGACTCAGTTCCAGATATCGTCCAAGCGGCCTATATCAATGCCATCTCCATACTTCTGGGCACCACAGAAGAGAGCTCCAGTTCCGAGGATGCCGGCGACCTCACCGTGGATGATCTTTCGATTGCCACGCAAGAAGCGGCGGAAAATTCGCTAAGCCTTATTGATAGTGCACTCGCAGTACTTGCGTCGGCTCGTGCCAATATCGGCGCCGTCCAAAATCGCCTCGAGTCGGCGGCCTCCGTCTCCGCCTCTGCTATCGAGTCGCTAAGCAGCGCTCGCTCTCAACTCGTTGACTCTGATGTTGCCGAAGAAACGGCCGAATTCACGCGTAGCCAAATTCTGCAGCAAGGTAGCGTCGCGGTTCTTAGCAGCGCCAATCTCAGCCAACAACTCGCCCTGCAACTGCTGAAGTTCTAACTCTTTCAGTTCTAAAGGCTCGCATCTCGCCCACCTATGACGCTCCATGAATAAGTCCAAGTAAAGCGCACGACATTAGGCCACTGACGCGATGCCACGCCCACTGGCTTACAGCTCCGCGTTAGACGATGCCTTTCGATACACTAGAGATATGGCCGAATATCATGAGATCAAGATTCGATTCAATACTCATGCCGATGAAAACGAACCCCTTAAATGGAGAGTGCTCATCGACGGCCAAGAATTTCTCGCTTCTGAAGTCACGACACGTGTGCCTACCATGACCACGCGCGACGAACTCAGCCCCGATCTTGTGAAGTTTCATATCACGTGCTACGGCGCCATTCAATGGGAAGGATCCAAGGTCCATGTCTTCTAATGCAAACTGCATCTCTCGCGATTCTAATTCCACAACTGCTAACAAGAGTGACCCATGGAAAGAAGCCTTCAAGCAAGGCATGTTGGCGCTCGGTGACAAAGATCCCCAAAAGGCGCTGGCGTGCTTTGAGCTTGCAGCTTCGCACGATGCCACTCAACCTGATATTTTTGCGTTGTTGGGCCTCACGCTCACCGACCTAGGTCGCTACGATGAGGCTGCGAAATATCTTAGCACCTGCCTCGCCCTTGATTCGCGCCATCATGATGGTCTTATTAATCGCGGCCTTCTTGAAATGCGACAGTCCCATTGGCTAAAAGCCATCGAGGCTTTTAACGAGACGCTGAAAGTAAATCCACTTTCATTCGCCGCTCTGCGAAACCAAGGCACATGCTACGCTCATCTCAGGCGATACTCTGAAGCCATTCGCTGTTTGCAAGAGGCACTTCGAGTTTATCCCGGCTATACGGGCGCCGATATTGATTTAGGCACGGTATTCGCCATGGCCGGGCGAATCCTAGAAGCACGAGCACACTTCGCCCGGGTGGCCCGTGAAAATCCACAAAACAAAGAAGCTCGAACCGCGCTTCGTGAACTAGAGGCCATCATCGGCAAACAAGCGGAGCGAGTAGCAATACCATGAAAGAAAGCAAGCGAGTAGCGATACCACCTAAAGTTGATAAAGCTACTCTCGCAATTATCCAGGGCGTGAGTTATCCAAGGTCTGGCCATCATTTGCTCGTCAACTGCCTGCTCGCCTATTTCGGCGAAAATCCTTACTTCCAAAGAACCGATGGCATCAAACCCATCGGGCAATTGCTAGGAGCGTGGAATTTTAATTACTGCGACTACTATCATCATTGCAATCAAGTTCCCTGCAGTCACCCTGCCACACGATTTCAAAAACATCATGACTATCACTATCACTGGGATTCTATTTTTGATGAGAATGATCAAAACGAATCTGTTGAAGCCAAGATTACCATGGGCTCAACACTCGACCCCCTTCGATCGTCGAGCCAATCTCGGTGGATTGTTCAATATCGAAATCCCGTCGATGCCATCGTGTCGTACTATATTTTGAAGAACCACGCCGGCAAGGGATTCACCGAGTTTAGCGATGAGAAGAAGCGCTTTATTCGCTTTGACGACACAGAAACCAATTGGCAGCAGTTTGCCATGGTCAATAAACGATATTGGCTCCGATTCATAGACCGATGGGTCAAAAACCCGCAACCCCATAGTCTATTGATACGCTACGAAGATCTGATCAACCATCCTCTCAATGAAGTTCGTAAGGCGATTCAATTTTTCAACCCTGAAAGTACCATCAATGAAGATTTTCTCGCCGAAGTAATCGAGGCGCAAGACATTCGCCCGAAGTCCCAGCTTAAGAATTTCAAATACTATGATCCAAAATTTTTAAAACTGCTTGAAGAGTTGTCCGCATGATGTCTACAAAAAACTCGCAACCGCCCGATAGCGATTTAGATCAGCTCGAAGCTGAGGCGATGGCCATCATTGTGCAGTCGACCAGAATTGATCCGCAAAAAGGAGCTCTCTTATTTTCAGGAGGCAAAGACTCCGCCACCGTTTTACATTTGGCCGTGAAGGCGTTTTATCCTGACCCACCACCCTTCGTCGCGCTACATGTCGATACCGGCCACAACTTCGCAGAGGTGATCTCGTTTCGAGACCATACCATGAAAAAACTCGGCATGCCTCTCGTCGTTGCATCGGTTGAAGAAAGCATGGCGAAATATCATCTCACCGATGATTCTGACCGCCTCCCCAATCGCAATCGTCTTCAGTCGATCACGCTGAAAGACTGCATCGCAAAACTCGATCTGAAGTTTCTCTCAGGAGGCGCGCGCCGTGACGAAGAGAAAGCTCGCGCGAAAGAGAGAATTTTCTCTCTTCGGTCGGCCGATGGCGCGTGGAATCCACACCGCCAGCGTCCTGAACCCTGGGATCTTCTCAATCCTTTTCTTCCGAAAGAAAGTCACTTTCGAGTCTTCCCTCTCAGCCATTGGACTGAGCTCGATATTTGGCGTTATATTCAGCGAGAGAAAATTGCTTTGCCCTCAATTTACTTTGCTCACGAGCGTCGCTGCCTTGTAAACGACACCGGCCTCATTCTCTCTGCTGCCCCTTGGATCAAAGCTCGGCCTCAAGATCAGATTAAAAATATGAAAGTTCGATGTCGCACTGTTGGTGATATCTCATGCACGGCGCTGATGGAATCTCAAGCGGCCACCGTCGATGAAATTGTTCGTGAATTAGAGTTAAGCGATCTCTCGGAGCGAAGCCTGAGAGTCGACGACCGCTTCTCTTCAAGTGCGATGGAAGACCGAAAGAAAGAAGGCTATTTTTGATTCATCGACTTGCAAGCATTGGTCATGTCGACGACGGCAAGAGCACCTTGATCGGCAGAATTCTCCTTGAGTCTGAGAATCTTTATCACGATCAAATCATCGAAATGGAAACCGCGAGCCGCCATCTTGGCAAAGGCTTTCGAGATCTCTCGCTTCTGGTCGACGGCCTTCGCGCCGAACGCGACAACGCCATGACGGTCGATGTGGCGTATCGATATTTCTCATTGTCAGGGTCTCGTTTCATTTTGGCAGACTGTCCGGGTCATGACGAGTTCATGATGAATATGTTTACCGGCTTAAGCCGAAGCGATACCGCACTGATGGTCGTTGATATCACGCGAGGCTTTCAAGATCTGAGCAAACGACATCTGATGACGGCACTGCTTCTCGAAGTGCCTCATATTCTCGTCGTCGTTAATAAAATGGATCTCCTAAATTATGATGAAAGCCGCTTCAGCGATCTACGACTTGAAATTCTGAAGTGGCGATCGACTGTAGAATCGTCTAGTCAGATGAGCTTTGTTCCCCTATCCGCCCTCACCGGAGAAGGTATTAAATCGGCGTCGGCTAAGATGCCATGGTATGACGGACCAGCCCTGTGGGATCATCTATTGAGAAAAAATACTTATCCCGCCAACACCGATCGCCTTCGCTTAATCACCGAATGGACCAGCCCCTCAGGAGCCATCGGCAATCTTCTCACAGGCACCGTGCAGCGAAACGGTCGCTATATTGTTTTACCGGACGCCCGAGAAATCACTCTTCAAGAACTTTGGCAGGGCACTACCTTGCTTGACCAAGCGCAGGGCCCGAGCGTCATTCGATTTCAAACGGATGATTCGCATCTCAGCGCTGCGAACTTAGGTTTGCGGCCAGGTCAATGGATCGTCGAGCGCTCTGAGAGTCTGCGCCCCACCGCCGAACTTCAAGCTCTCGTGTTTGCCTTTGATTCCAGCGTTTTCGAATCCCAAAGATCGTTCTCTCTATTACTAGCCGGCCAAGAGCGGCGCGCTTCGATAAAATCAGTTTCGAAATTCTCGCAGCATCCCTCGTTTGCAGTCTGCCATCTTAAACTGGAAGATGCGCCCATTCTCTGTGACGACTATCGAGAATCTCGCTCCACCGGCTCCTTCATTCTCATCGATACCCTCACTCAAGAAACCGTCGCGGCCGGTATGGTGAAACAGCCTCTCGAAGCCGAAAAGAAATCGAGGGCACAGTGAAGTCTGACGGCTTACATAATTCCGATAGCTTACATAATAAAGGTATGGTGATTTGGCTCACGGGCCTTTCTGCCTCGGGCAAAACCACTTTGGCCAGAGAAATTCTCGATCGACTTAAATCCTCGCATATCGAGACCGAGCTTCTTGATGGTGATGAGATTCGCTCGCACTTTCCACAAACGGGATTTTCTAAAGAAGAACGCCATACTCATATTAAGCGTGTCGGCTATCTCGCGAGCCTCCTTGAAAAACATCGCGTTTTCGTAGTGGCCGCTCTCATTTCGCCCTACCGCGAATCACGCCAGGCCGCGCGAGCCCTCTGCCAACACTTTGTCGAAGTCTATGTTTCAACACCACTCGATGTCTGCGAACAGCGAGACCCCAAAGGCCTCTATCAGAAAGCTCGACGCGGCGAACTTGCGCATTTCACGGGTATTGATGATCCTTACGAAGCGCCCGAATCACCCGAAATAATCGTCGACCTGAGCTCAATATCTGTCGAAACGGCAGCCCAGCGCGTGATTGATTACTGCTTGAATTCTTAACGAGATCTTCTAGATAATCAAAACATGCCCAAAAATGAGATGGAGTTTTATCTACTTTTTGTTGGCGCACTCGTCCTAATTTTTTTGGGCTTACAAGGTCTCATCACCGGAAAAGTTTATTTTAGAAACGCACGATCTGCCGAAAACAAGGGCTGGGTCCCGCGTGACGAAATGCCCATATCTTATTGGATAGGTATCGCGATCTATATCGCGAGCGGCATTCTGGCGCTGACGTGTCTCACCATTTGGTAGAACGCTGGCCGCAAAGGGCATGCAATGCTCAAACTCCAATAGACGGCGGCTTTCACAGCGGCGCTGACTGACTCGGTCTCTATACTCACATCGCCCTTGCGCTCTTTGCCATACCGTTTGGCGAATGGCCTTCGATAGATAGCGAGACCCAGACTGAGGTGTAGCGACTGTGGCCGGAAAAGGTGGATTTTGAGGAAATACCTCTTTTGTGGCCTTATAAGTGACCAAAAATAAAAGTTATGCACAGAAAATCGGAGAATTCAGGAATTTCAACTCCGAACTGGGCCTGATTTGGTGGCTACCAGCACATTTCCGACTCATTCATTTTGTTACTATTATGCTCAAATTGCATGTATTATGAGCCTATGATATCCAGAGCTCTGACCAAGAAACTGGCCGCATCGAAAAAATCTATTCTGCTTTTAGGTCCAAGGCAGGTTGGGAAATCGACACTCATTAAACAACTGCAACCAGATCTCATCGTAAATCTTGCAGACCAAGCGGACTATCTCAGTTTTTCGTCGAACCCTAGCGAAATTAAAGATCGCATCTCAGAGTCCAACCCTCGCACAGTCTTCATTGACGAGATTCAAAGACTTCCGAGCCTCCTAAACACTTTGCAAGTAATACTCGACAACAAGAGTCCTCCGTTATTTTTTCTATCGGGGTCAAGTGCACGAAAGCTTAGACGCGGGAAAGCAAATTTGCTGCCAGGGAGACTTTTTTCGTATCAACTAGGGCCACTGGTGCCCTCGGAGTTGAAAGACCACTATGATGAAGATCACGGCTTGAAATTTGGATTTCTCCCAGACGTATTTTTGGAAAAATCAGAAAGTGTGGCCAAGAAAAAATTAAGATCCTACGTGAGCACGTACCTTCAAGAAGAAATTCGAGCTGAAGCCATCGTTCGCAATCTAGAATCATTCACTCGGTTCTTACATGTAGCGATTGCTGAAGCAGGAAAATTTATCGATTACTCTAAGCTAGCTCAACGGGCTAAGATCTCACGTCATGCTTTCAGTCGTTTTTACGAGATATTTGAAGACACATTAATTGGAGACCGAGTCTGGCCATTCGATCATCCCCATCTCACAAGTGAGCTTGTCCGACATCCAAAATTTTATCTTTTCGATAACGGGGTTTACAATGCCGTCGTTGGGTCTTTCGATATCTCAGAAGACCGATTGGGGCGAGTGATGGAGCAACACGTTTTTAACTGTCTGCGTCACACTGCATGGAGTTACGATAAAGATATCAAGATCTCTACATTTCGAACGCGGGGAGGCTACGAAGTTGATTTCGTTGTTGAAGTAGAAGGCCGCTTAAGTGCGGTAGAGGTAAAAGCAACGGCCAATCCAACAAACTACGACGTCGAAAGTCTCTTGAGCTTTAAAGACTATGTTCCGTCCTGTCGAAACCAATTTCTGGTGTACAGAGGCAAAAAGGCCATCAAACGAAATGGAATCTGGTGTTTGCCAGCCTCCAAAGCGATTGAGGAAATCCTCCAGTAGAAACAGGGCAATATCCGCTCAAACCCTCAAATGGCTCTCTATTTTCTTAGGGCCGTAATACTGAATCGCCATCAGCCGATTATGTTCTCGGCACAGCACCCTCAAATTATCAGAAACGGTCTTGCCGCCCACCGCAAAGGGCATGCAATGCTCAAACTCCAATTGATAGCGGCTTTCACAGCGTCTCTGACTCAGTTGGTCGTTGTATTCACATCGGCCTTCTGATCTTTGCCACAGAGTCTGTCGAATCGCCTTTGGTATATAGCGGGAGTGAGATCGGGACGGCTGCGCCTTTTCAATTGCAACGCACAATTCGGGTTCGTTGACTGTGGCCAGAAAAGGTGAGTTTTGAGGAAATGGCTCTCTAGTGCCACTATAAGTGGTCTCATTTTCAGGGTTTTGGGTTGGACCTGTGTTTTGGGCACCATTGATAATTCCGGTGGACGCACTGGCGTCGACTTTAGTCTTTGCATTGGGGATAGTTACAGCTTGGGCACTGCGGCTGCCTTCCGTTCTTCGCCGCATTCTCACTGTATTCTTTTCTTTAGCTTCGCTGAGTAGACGCTTTAATCCTGCCTCAAAAACTTTAGATAGACTGATAGGTTTTACAGCCCTCAGCTCCTCCAACAGATCGCTGACCTCTTTCGATACAACAAACTTTAGTTCTCGAAGCTCCGTAGATAAGAGTCGCTCTTTGTCTTTAGGCTTCTCAACTGGGCAATTACTTTCTGCAACTAAGACGGCTTCGACTTCTCGTTTTGACTTGTGCTTACACAAAGCAATGAGCTTGCTGGTTTTCTCTGGTTGCCATTTCATGGGGGAGGATTTCGATTCTTGATGAAGGAATCGATTGATCTGAGCCGCCGTCGTCATCGAAAGCTCGCCCCCTTCGATATGTTTTTTAACTTCAGGAACTTTCTTAAGAAGGCGCATGGCATGAATGCGCTCTGAGGCTTGCGAATCACTATAACGGAGTTCCTTGACCACGAACTCCCAAAGTGAGCTGTAAGCTCTCAAACTGTAGAGACGCCGTGATTCAACTTCGGCCAAATAATCTAAGAGTCGCAGCGTCGCCTCTTTTTCGTGCTGAGCGGCCAACTTTGTATGCGACAGGAGCTCTTCATTAGAGAGCGATTTCACAGAATATTGTTCGCCTCGATAGCTCGTGTGTGCCTTACCATTCAGTAAATCGAAAGGTTCGCTCTTCAGGACATCATCATGGCTTGTTTGCTGATTCATGAAGCGACGCTACCATGACTTTTTAAGGCGCCATTTTTCGCTCTAGAATGGCGCTGATTACATCTTGATAAATCGCATGCATCCCAAGAGATGATGTTAAACTAGAGCGGCGTCGCCAGGCGCAGGATGCGTGACAATGCTATCGATGAAGGTTTGCTTTGCGCGAGAGTTCACTCAAGAAAATCTCACTCAAACGCAGTCAAGTATGTTTTTAGAATTCTTCTTTAGGTCCCACGAAGCTACCTGCCATAACAATCTGAAATATCAAGATTTGGCTCTTTGGCAGGTTCCTGACCAGCCATGTATTTCACAGGATCAGAGATTGTCACCCGCCCATCCCTAAACTCAAACTTAATTTTCTCATGGCTCTTCTCCTGAGCCAAAAGTGCACGAGCTTGATCGTCATAAAATTTATTAAAGTCTTCAACTTGCGCAGGGGAACATGCATTTTCATTCAACAGCGTTACATTTGTTGCAGCCACCTTGATCACGTTCTGAGGAGCAATCTCGAGGATTCTATAGGTGTATCGATAAGTGCATTCGCCATAACTGTCGTAGATCATCTCGTTACCCATGAAACTGTAACTATCAACGGCTCCTGCGTCAGGAGCGTAATTATTAGGACTTCCACAACGACCCGCTAAAACTTTCTTGTAGGTGCCACTCAGACCAGTTTTCGCAAAAAATTGAGTCGATGATGTATCTGAATTACCTCCGCAGCCTGCAAGAAGGAGCGCAAGCGCCATCGAAGATATCGAATATCGGTTGTTCATGAATGAGTCCTTTCTAGGCATTTCGTACTCTTTATGGGGCGTCCGAACAAGGGACCTAAGACATAGTCTATTTCAAAACGCACGCTCATCTGAGAACAGTTACTACCCTAAAATTAAGTTTCCCCTGCGACATGCTCGTCCACTTGAAGCGAGACATTCACTCCCCGTGGACCGACCCATCGATGGGCCACTGCCGACACTGCAGCCTCCCCACCATCTCCTATAATCCTCGTAAAATCAGTCTATTGAGCGCCTCCTCCCGATATTTCGCACACGACATCTTCTCATAATATTCTGGCACGAAACCTGCATTGTTTAGTCTTCGAGAACATCGCAGAGCTTAGGTGGCGTCTGCAAGTTCTCAAGAGAATACGGTTCCACTCCGTTTGTCGAAGGAGGCTTTATGAGTGGTTTTCAGAAAATATCAACGTCAATGCTTGCGATCTCGCTTGTTGTAGGCGGAGCTCTAGCTCCGACCAACCCTCTCTTTGCTAAGAGCAAGAGACAGAAGGCTGACCAACTAAATGAGTCTCAAGCCCAGTGGCTCGTCATCTCTAAAGAGGATGCGATTAAAGTTCTTCGCGGGGCTGAGAAATCAGCAATTGGTCGGGTATTTTCAAGCGCTCGACTAAGAACGAAGGACTTAGCATCCGACCGGTCGACCGTTAAAATTGCAGGTGAGACACTGAAACGATATGGTTTTTCAATTGAGCAAGTCGGAAAATCGTATGAGCTTTACCGCACCGTCGATGGCGTGAAAACAGCCCAGAAAGCTATTATTATCCCCGGTCCCGTAGGCCTTGAAGCAGATACCGAGTTTGTCTCGTTACCTGCCAGCGTACTTACTCCAGACCAAAGAACGGCTCTCGAATCGGCTAGCGTGACTCTCAGCTCATCGCCGCAACCAGAACAAGCTTATACCTATACCGTCACATTTCCAGGACAGGCCTCTTCAATGAGCGATGCGGACCTGACAAATTGGTTGACTGACAATCTCGCGCAGATCAGCAACGCTAATTATAAATTTACTGTCGATGCATCAGGCCGGATTCTATTAAACGGCAAGCCGATAAAAACATCAGATGGCAGAGATTTAATGATGGCCGATCTTGTTGCACATTTGAAAAGCAACGGCTCGATAAATTTCAGAATAGGAATGGATGGCAATGGCTCACCCGTCATTAATTTTCAGAACGGCGCATTCAGTTCTGGCCCTGGCGCTTCGGGCGTTCTGACTATGGAAATTCCTGTGCGGCCTGACACCTCGAACGGTAGTCCAGCTTCGGGTAGTGGAAGTTCCGCAAACCCCAGCTATGCCGTGCAAGTGGATGCGAATGGAAGAATTATCCCGGTTAACTATGGTAATATTCAGCCGATCTTCCTCACGGGCGGTGGTGCAGGTACCACAGGCAGCCCATCATTCATCATTACGGGTGGCAACCCAGGGGCAGGTGCTACCAACGGTGTTCCTGGCAGCAACATGATTGTGATTTACGCCGGTCAGAATCCGGAACAAGTTTTGCTCTCTCGATTACCCGCGGGAGCAAAAATTCAAGAAGATGGCAGCATTCTTCTCCCTGACGGCCGAATACTAAGAATTATGGGAGCCGACGGAAAACCCGTTGCTAACAAAGCAGCGCTCCTAGCTCTATTAGCGAATGGCGGAAATTTGCAGATGGTTTTTAACAACGACGGCACCTTGGGAGGGTTTCAAGTTGTTACCGTAGGCCAGACCCCTGGCGCGGGTGCGTCCGGCGGCAATAGTCAGGTCGTCCAACCCGGCCACACAGGTATTACAACGGTCTCGGGCGCTCCATCGGGAGTTATGATTTCCGGCGGTGCGACTCAAGTTCCTGTCGAGTACACCTTGTGGAAGAGTAATGGTGATGCGGAACCATGGGCTCGAGTTTATGTGAACGGCAAATGGGAACGATACGCCCTCAAAAAGGTTGATCTCGGTAATAACCAATTTGCTCTTGAGTTTACAGACAGTCTTGGCCGAGTTTTTCAAAAGCGAGGCGATCAATGGGGCCAGCTAGTGGCTGATGCCAATGGCACCAAAAACTGGGTCGTTTTCAGTGGTGCTCAAGGAGCCTCGTCACTACAACCTGGCGTTGGCAATAATCCTGTTACTGTTATAGAAGCGACAGCAGATGCCCTCCAAGGTTTTGAAATTAGAGCCATGAAGATTGGAAAAATAGGTCAGCCAACGATCCAAGGCGATCTGCAGTTTGACGGCTCAAACGGTCTTCACCCGCTTCCGCTGAATACGGTACCTGATGCAAGAATTAGAAGCGCCGTACAAAGCTATGTGGATAACAATAAAGATTTATTTGGCCGACCCTAAACAAAAGTTACCTCACACTCCACACCACACACGAGCGTCTGGCGGATCACACTTCCGCCAGACGTTTTTTTTATTCCATCAGTTGCTCGTTCTGCCAACTCACGCTCTGTAAGATCGCGGGTCAGAATAAAGTGGGAACATCGATGTCCCAGGCCGCGACATCCGTGCCCCAAATCAGCTGCCAGCGACCCCACCAAACTACAGCGAATTCAATGTGTTAGGCATAGGGGTGCTGGCACGACTCTTGCTTTGATAGAGGGTGTGACGAAAAAGTCCCAGACCGGTGGCGGTTTCTGAGACTAAGGCGTCCATTCTCCGAGAGGAGAAGTTCGTAATCAGGAGGAACGAACATGAAAGCAGTAATGACAAGAAGTATAGCGATGACAACGGCCCTAGGAGTACTACTCGTAGGTTGCGGTGGCGGGCCCAGCGAAACGCCGAGAACAACAACTCTCGGTTCAATCATTGGATCCAACAATTCGGGCACGACCCCAATTCCCTCAACAACGAGTGGCGGCACTGGCTCGATTGGCGGTAACAGCGACTTAGGCAATATTCAAAGCGACATCAATAATATGGGCGACAAAATCGACGCTATTGATGCAAACGCTAAAAAGGCCGCTGATAAATCTTCAAGCAACAACAAGTTATTAAAATGGATCGGCATCGTCGGAGGCGTCGCACTCGCTGGTCTCGTAGCTTCGAAAGCAATCGAAGCAGGCCGCATCAAAAAAGCCAACAAAGAATTGAAAGATAGCGGTGACCCTAAATACGCCGAGCTCTCAACCAACTACTTTAATGCCCTTGGCAAATCATTCACCGGCCGACGCGCTAGCGATATCATGTCGGAAGCTGGGTATCACAAAGCGAAGGAGGCAAAAACGTCCGCAGACTCTGCTGGCGAGACTGCCGTAGCTGCTCGCAATGCAGCTGAATTAGCGAACGAGAATGTAAAAGCTGGCATCGGGGAAGCTAGAGGTCAGCATACACAACAGATGGGCGCTCATCGTGGCACACAGGTGCTTGTTCAAGGTAACGCAGCCCAACTTACCGATCAAGCGGGGCTATTGGGTGACATGGACCAACGCATCGAGAATATCGATAAGAAGCTCAGTGTCGACGTCACGAAGCTCTTAGCGGATATGAAAGGAATTATCGAATCGTTGAACAAAGACGGAGTACCGTTGAAAGCCGCTGAAAGAACGGAGTTAATGAATCAACTCCAAAGCAAGTTAGATGCGCTTGCAACCGCTACCACAGATAAATTGACAACCATGAACACCGACAATAAAAAGATTCTCCAAGACGAGGTCGCCTCGCTTAAAACGGAGATTGGAAAACTTAAGACTGCTCCAGGGAATGTCTCCTTAGATGCTATCGCCGCTAAGCTCGATAGTTTGATTGGTGCGATCTGGGGACGCGCGCCTGTAGTGACTCCTACAGCAGTCGTTGCCGATGCATCAAAAACTGTCAGCACACCTGAGAGCCCTGCCGCTAGTGGTTCTGCGATAGTGAGCCGGCCGCTCCGAGTTTCACCAACCCCTCCTGCGACCGAAACTACCGAAGCAGTAACCCTGGCTGACGCTCCAGCTCCACAACCCGCAAACAACAGCGGCAAGTAACAAAAACTTCTTCAAACCTCCATTTGTTTCAAAGGCCTCACGTATGACGTGGGGCCTTTGACGTTAAACCTTTGCGAAGTTCCGAAGGAGCTTCGTGGCAAGAGAGCGGGCATCACGTTGAAGGGCAGCTTTATCGCCCCGATTATTGAGCACGCAATCGGCCGCACGCCTCTTTCGCGACGATGGCCACTGCTTCGACTCCAAAAAATCAAAGAGCGCTTGCGACATGCCACGCTCAATCGCACGGCGGCTGCGTAGCGCCTTCGGTGCGTACACAAAAACCGTCGTGCTAAATAAAGCATCGGCGCCTACTTCAAAAAGAAGGGGGATCTCCACCGCCATTGGCGCACGAGCCTTTGCAAGAGCCTGACGAATTTTGCGAAGCACACGAGGGTGGATGAATCGCTCCAGCTCGCGAAAGCCTTTCTTGGTCGGTGGATAACGCTTTAAAATCGCTTCACGGGTTAAGCCCAACTCGCGATAAATCTCATGCACCAATGTATCGGCATTGAGCACCTGAAACCCTCGCGACTTAAACACTTTCAAGACAGTAGACTTACCTGAGGCCAGGGAGCCCGTAATACCCACAAAAAGCTGCCCCTTCGATGTCGCAGGGGCGGGCATTGCGACTGTGCCCCTTACCATGATGCGTGAGGATCTGGGATCGTTTCGTTTCATGCTAACCCCTCAAACTTATTGAGTTTTGTGCCCACAATAGACCACCTCCTGAGTATAGAACCTTCAGCCCCACTCTGGCACGAGCTTTGCATTCTTCTTTACCATAATAGTTTTTTCACTGGAGGAATTAGAGATGAAAATTCAAACCCTACTAGCCCTGATTGTAACGAGTGTCGCTATGACGTCGTGCGGTGAAGTCTACGAGGCCACCTACCGAGGTACGGGCACTGTTCAAAGAAGCTGCGATGATAAAGTGCCACCTGGCACCTACGAATTTGCCATTCGAGCAAAAGTGGGCGACGGAATTACGGCTCGCATTGTCGACATAAGACCTAATGCGGCTGGTGGAAGCTCTATATCTACAGATTCTTTGTCGAATGTTATTATGAACGCAGGATTTACTGGGGACAAAAATGATTTCTCCGCAACAGGAATACCTGCCTACTCAGATTCGATTTCTGATTCAGGTGAGGTTTTGGACGCCTATAATTTTCGAGGCAATTTAAGCACCGACCGTGCAACTCTGACGATCAATTACGAATTTGCCAGTAGATTTATAGCTGAGAAAAAGTGTGCCACCGAAATGACCGGCACATTTCTTAGAGAGCAATAAAATACAATCGACACACCCACACCAACCTCACGTCAGTCGACTTCTGGCTACTTTCATGGTGGCTCGTCGCCGCTCTTCTTCATAGTGAGCGGCCCAGCCCATCAGGCGGCTTATCGCAAATAGAGCCGTCGCCCAAGATTTATCAATGCCCAAGGTTTGATAAATAACAGCCGCATAAAAATCGACATTCGCTCGAAGACCCTTTCGCTTCATCATTTGCGCCTCGACAGAAATCGCTCGATCATAAATGGATGACGAAAGAAATGAATTCGTCTGCAAGCAATTTTCTAAGAGACGCTTTAAGAGTGGCGCTCGAGGATCACCTCCGCGAAAAATTAAATGACCGAAACCCGGCACCTTTTGTTTGTTTTGTAGCGCGAGGTCAACGGCCTCAGTAGGCGATTGATTAGAACACTCTTCAAAAAATTTCATTACCTCGTAACTCGCCCCGCCGTGTTTATGTCCTCGCAGCACCTCTAAAGCCGCCACGACCGACGATAAAAAGTCCGATCCAGAGGCGGCTCCTAAGCGCAGAGCCAAGGTCGAAAAATTGAGTTCATTCTCAGAGTGCACCATCATGACTTGATCAAAAAGTTGGCACGCGTCTGCAGACTCTACAACGATGCGAGGGGCCCCTGTGCGTCGTAGCAGAGATGTCGAAAAACGAAATTCACTCCTTGCGCCGCGATCACCGATTTGCCTCTCATACGTCCATAGAGTCAACAGCTCATACGCTAAAGCCCAATGGTGATCGGCAGGCTGTCGTCGTTCTCTGAGCGCCAGCGCCGAATAGAGCAACGCTTCAAAAGGCGGCCGCGCCCCGTTCGTCGACGGCTGGGCCCCACGCGACGACTCATCATCCAGCGCCTCGCTCGGCAACTCATCCGACGACTCACCACCTGACAATTCACACATTTGAATTGATTCGTGGAGAGCTTCAAGATCGTGCAGCTTCTTCTTCCATAAAATTTCGATGAGATCGGCAAACGAGCGTGAGGCTACAAGCTCCCCTATCTCCACCCCCGCTAAAAAGAGCTGGTCGCCTTCAATCGAAGAAATAGCCGTCGATGTGATTTCGACAAAATCTGTCATAACTCTTACGGTATCGAGAAATGGGCTTCCAGGGAAAGTCGCTTTTCAAGACTCACGCAAATGTCGATAATCAAATGAGATTGAAAAGACCATTCCTAAAAGCTACGGCCCTGACACTTGTATTTCTAAGTCTAGATCTCGCGCTAGTCGCCCTTGTGTATTATACACTGCCTGATACCAAAGCCCTCTTGAAAGGCGTGACTCTTTCGCGCAAAGGCAATGAAGATAAAATATTCACGTTTGTCGCTGGCCCCGCTAACAAAAAATATGTTTCTCTCTCTCGTATTTCGCGCCAACTGCCTCGAGCCGTCCTCATTTTAGAAGATTCTCGTTTTTATCAACACCGAGGCTTCGACTTTATTGAACTCGCTGAAGCCGTCACCGAAAGCTTTCAAGACGGCGACCGCCTTCGCGGCGCCAGCACGCTCACTCAGCAGCTCGTAAAAAATTTGTACTTGAGCCCCGAGCGCAGCTTCCGTCGAAAAATTTTAGAAGCACTCATCACTATTAAAATGGAGCTCACCCTCACCAAACCTCAAATCTTAGAACTCTACTTAAATTCAATTGATTGGGGCCGAGGTCTCTTTGGAGTTCGTGAGGCGGCGCGCCACTATTTTAGAAAATCTCCCATTGAGCTCAGCCTGAGAGAGGCCGTCTTTCTCGCCGCCATCATCCCTAACCCACGTCGCTTCGGCCGATTGGTAGAAGGCACGATTCCGCGACTCTTCGTACGCCGCCAAATGATGCGAGCGCTTCGAGAGCTCTATCGTCGCGGGCAGATTCGCCTCGATGATTATCAACAAGTCATTCGAGAAATCCAAGGCGATTGATGGCGCTGGAACTGCTCCCTTGCCGAGTCGGTGCTGCCGCTGACCGGCGCCTTAGCGCATACCACCATCGTGCGTGAGACACGAAAATAGCGCGCACGCTTAAAAACGCTCCCTAATAGAACTGAAACCTTATACACTGAAGATTCTTTAGCTTATCTTTGAGTTGAAGAACGGAAAAGCTCGATAGAGACGACTGGTTTTCATGCGTTTCCTCGGGGGAGGATGCCTCTATCGAGCTTCATCCAATAATTTCGCCGGCACAAGGCCAACGAAAACTGAACCTATTAAATTGTTGTTTCACATTACCCAATGCAAACTGTAACTTTGTGGAAGGGAATCTTCATGATTTCCCCACCCCCCATGACAAAATAACTTTAGAATTGCGCACTGCGCCAGGTCAATGATTTTATCAAAGGCATGATAAAGAATTTTTTCGCTATCGCTCAGTCTCTCGTTTCTATCTCTCTTATCACCATCGCGCTCCACCCCTTGAGTGCCGATGATAAACGCACCGATGGAAAGCCCGGCTCGGAATACGCCGATTTTTCTTCGTGGGATGGTGACTGGCGCGTGGGCGCCGAATTCGGCGCACTCGTTCCTACTTCCGACTCTGCAAAGACGGCCTTTACTGTTGGACTCGATGTGGACTTCAGACCCTATGAGCTCTTTGGCTTTCGAACGAGTTTTCTTCAAGGCTTTAAATCTCCGAAACTATCGCTCATCTCAATGACGCCGTTCATTCATACGGTCTATTCAAACTTTATGCCCTACGCGTTGGTGGGCCCTGGCATCGCTATTGTGAATGTCGGCGGAACTGAAGCAAAATTTATGATCTCGTTGGGGGCCGGTGCTGATATCGCAGTGGTCGAACGTTTTGCCGTTGGCATGTTGTGGACCTACAATGCCTTGTTCGATGCCTTCGACGTGCATACCGTGACCGCGCGCTTTTCGTATAAGTTTTAGAGTTGGCTTATCGCAGGGAAGGGAGCTGTAGCAGAAAATCCACATGGCCCCTCAATCAAAGACCCTCGTTTGCAGATAGCTCGCACGCGATGGGCGAATTTCGATGTCGTGACTTTCTTCAGTTACGACTTGGCCCGATCGATCGAGGTGACGCAAAGTAGCAGTATAGTTCCCGGCCTTTAAAAAAACCTTCGCCACCTGCAATTTTGCCGGCAGGAGGCTCCATGATCGCGTGTCGGCATCTTGAGCGGCTAACAACAAGGCGGCTGCGATAATTCCAAAATCAGAATTCTTGGTAGCGGCACCGATCGTCGCTCCCACCGCCACTCGCGTGGCAGCGCGTGCCATCGCTTTTGCTAATTTGCGGCCCATGCGGTCTTTTAAATGCTGAATGGCGACGCTTTCAATATCATGAAGCGTCTGCGTGGTCGCGCGTTGCCCTCCTACCACCACTTCAAGCGACTGAATACGTGAGGGCTGCTTTTCAAATACCGACATGGGCAAAACAAACGACGTGAGACCCCCGCCCGACCGCTTGACCTGGTGGGTCTCGCGCGTGGATTTTTTAACGGGGGCTCGACCACTTTCTAACAGTACGATCAAGGCGCCTTGCTTTTGCTCAAGACTTGTCAGCCCCTGCTTCACGCGGCGCTCATCGAGTTTCTCTCGCTCGCGAAACGACGCTAACTCCCCGATCACTCGCTCCATGCGAATCAAATCGAGCACAAGCGGTTCAAAAAGTATTCCATTCTTCTTGAGGGCCTCCTGCACCTTCGCATATGAAACGCGCGCATTATTAAAATCGCGATCATTCTCAAACAAGGACCCTCCGAGATAACGAGCAAATTCATTGAGCTCGTAAGGGCGACGCCCCTCCGAAATCATCTGATACAAAATCTCATTCACCCGCCGATGCTCGACGAGAGCCGCATCAAAGTCTCTCAGCGCCATAAAATTGAGCGCCAAATAAAGATGCACCAAAACTTTCTCGAAATCTTCGCCCTGATAAGTGGTGAGCGTTTCGTCTCCAATCACAGAAACGGCTTCGTCGCTCAAGCTTAAATAGCCATTCATCGAAATAATTTTGGCGGCCTCAAAGAAAACTTCATTACTTTTTTTGTAGTCGCCCTTGACGCGATGAAGAATGCCTTCATCCATCAGGCGCACCAGTCGATCTCGATCGGCGGTAACATTCTTTTCGTAAAGTGCCAGAGCTTCGTCGCGCTTCTCAGAGCTGCCCTGGCGCATCAAACCCCACGCCTTTCGAGACGTATCCGCGTAACGGGTCGAACAGGCCGACAGCAACGAGACGCACAACAATAAGGCACCCCATGATGCAGTAAGCCGTCGACTCGATGGAATAGAGGAGGAACCGCCCTTAGAAACCAATCGACTTCTTCTTATAGCGTTTTCGGACTTCTCGATCATCCGACCACTCAATTATATTGGTCTCAAGATCAATCAAGTTGAGCGTGACTTTATAGTAGATCACTTTATCCGAACCAACCTCTTGAATATTGCTGGCAATATCGCCGGTAATTAAATAATCAATGCCCGTCTGCTTGCCTGGGCCCTTGGCCGTCGACTTATCCACGAACTTGCCTTGCTGATAATCATATTCCTCGGCCAATTCATCTCGAGCGTCTTTATCTGAAAAACGAAATTTCCCCGACTTAATCAAAGAGGTTCGTATCTTATCGGTCAGGCTTTTCACATCAATATGCTCGCTGGTGCGATTGCGCACTCGACCCACCATCACAACGGGCCGCGTCGTAGCATTCTTTATCGTGGCAAAGCCAGATAAAGACTCGACGAGTTGGTTTGAAATGAGCTGCATATCGTTCTCATTAAATTTGTCATCCAGAAGAATAACTTTGTTGGGGTCGTCATATCCTCCCTTTGTGAAGGCACGCGGCCCACACGACACAAAAAGCACGACGAACGACAAAACACATGGCACAATGAAAAAATATCTCATGGGCACAGGGTTCCTTAAAAAAGATCGAGCGACAAGAAAAAAGACGACGGTTTCGAGCACCCCAAAGTTGGGGTCAGCCCCGCTCGCTGAAAAACTCTTAGGCATCGATACGGGATCCAAACGCATGGGCCTGGCCACCTTTGAGCCGAAAACAGAATGGATTAGCCCTCTGCCCGTTTATTCTCGAAAAACGCTCAAACACGATTTGGCGCATCTGGCTCATATTGTCCGAGAACATGATATTGAAGCCTTTGTCATCGGCCTTCCACTTTCGCTTGCTGGCAAAGAAACCCCGTCGACCCATAATGCTCTGTTTTGGGTCGAAACACTGAAGGAGCATTTTGGCCTTCCCGTTCACTTGCATGACGAAGCGCTCTCGACCACGGAGGCTCACGACCGATTGCGTCATATTCCGTCGAAGCGTCGAAAAGAGATTCGTGACTCGGCAGCCGCCGCCATCATTTTAGAAGAGTTCATTCGCGATCAAAAATCGAAGGGCATTGTGCCTTAGCCATGCCATAATAAAAGAGCCGTGATGAAAAGAGTCATCATTCCCTTTGTGGCCAGCGCGTTCATCTTGGGAATTACCCTAGCCCTAGGTCTCTATCTTTTGAACAGCCCCCCCAGTCAGGGCCGCCGTTTTCTTGCCTTTACTGTGAACTCAGGAGAAAGCTTTAAGTCAATTTCTCTTCGCCTCAAAGCAGAAGGATTTATTCGATCGGAGCCTTGGTTTTACTATCTAGGTCGTCTGACTGGCAAATCGGGCCAACTGAAGGCAGGCGAGTACGAACTCAATACAGAAATGTCGCCTTGGGAAATTATTAATGTGGTCACCGGCTCCCACGTACGCCTGTATCGCATCACGATTCGAGAAGGGATGAATATGTTTCAGGTGGCCCGCACCTTAGAAAGCAATGGGCTTGTTGATGAAATGGCTTTTTTAGAAAGCGCCTGGGACTCTCAATTCTTAGATGATTTACGAATTCCGTCGGCCACTGTGGAAGGCTACCTCTTTCCAGAAACTTATTTTATTCCTCGCGGTGCATCGGCTCGCACTATTATTCGCATTTTTGTCGAAATGTTCTGGCAGAAAATTCCTCAAAGCACCATTGATGAAGCCCGCAGTGGCCCGCTCAGCTTTCATGAGTATGTCATCATGGCCTCGATGATTGAAAAAGAAACAGGCCTCATTGGTGAAATGCCCTTGATCTCAAGCGTGTTTCACAATCGCCTCAACAGCAAGATGCGTTTTCAGAGTGATCCCACAGCGGTCTACGATCTTCTGCCCCATGGGGGCCGCGTGACACGCCAGCATCTCTTTAGAAAGACTCCCTTCAATACCTATCAAATTCCGGGCCTCCCCTTAACACCCGTTTCAAATCCCGGGCGACTCTCAATTCACGATGCCATTCACCCTCAAGACACCAACTATCTTTATTTTGTCTCGCGTCGCGATGGCTCTCACCACTTTTCTGCCACCTATCATGAGCACAAAGAAGCTATCGATCGCTTTTTACGATCACCGTAGAGTTTACTATCAACACTGCTCCTTGCCTCTAGGCAACGTAGTCGCAATATCTAAAAAGCAGTTTCTTCAGTCGATCTTGAGTTTTTGAATCTTTGAGCTTTCCCACTTCGTCAAAAGCTTGATGAGCCTGCGAAAGACCAAAGACTTCAGGAAAAACAAAGACTCCCAGAGATTCTAGAGGAACTCTTGAATGAGCTAGACCCCTAATGGCCCCCAGATTGCCAGGTGATGCTCCAAGGAGAAGTACTTGCTTTCCTGCCCAAGGCGAAGGCGTCACCCGCGAAAGCCAATCGATCATATTCTTGAAAGCCCCCGATATTCCCCCATTGTACTCAGGTGCCGAAAAAATAAGCGCCTCCCGCGATTTCATTTTCTCGGCAAGGTCGATGACTGAAGCAGGAATTCCACTCTGAGCCTCCAAATCACCGTCATATACCGGCATGGGAAAATCATTGAACGAAAGCAATTCATACTGATGGCTAGATTTTTCTTTAGTCAGAATATCATAAGCCTCAGCGGCCAGCTTTTTATTCAAAGAATCTTTGCGCAACGATAGTGCCATGATTAAAAATTCAGCCATTGTATATGTCTCTCCTTCATTTCTCTCCACACAGAAAGTTGTTCGATATGTTCGGCGATCTTGGCGAGAATTTCGACCAAAGACGGCTGCCCATTAATATAAAGGTTTCCCGACTTTCTCAGTTCGCGGTCGTAGATCTCTCGTAATTTTTTATCTCGTAAACGAAAGGCCTGTCTTTAAGTTTTCGAGGGCTCTCTGCATTCTATAACCATAACCCATGGCTACTAAAACAATAATATTATCATCTAAAATTCATACAATTATCTTACCAGAGGAATTTTGATGGGTACTGTATTGTACATGCTAATGCTCCGTATGAGCGAAGTTCATCCTCTCCGAATTGAATCTGCAGGCAAAGCATTCTTGGAAAAAGTAGATCCCAGATTTTTAACCAATAAGGCTTTTGGAACCCATTCGGAAGCTGAAAAATGTGCGGAAACCGCGTGATCGATTTTCCGCCAAGCCCAAGCAGAGTGGGGGAGAGATAAAATTTCTGGAGCAGATCTCTATGTGCTCATGAAAGAGGCGGCAATAAAAGCTGGCTACGCCATGATCGAGAAAGTAGATGGGCACCGAATTTCTGATTTTCCGCATCAAAAATATTCGCGTGAGAGGCTGGCAAAGCTTCAGTTTGAACCTGCGCCCTTACTTTGGGTTTTGGAGATACATATTAGGCATCCCGAATTGGAGATCGGTGCATTTTATGAGGATCTACTCGGGGGTGATTAAACTCACTCAAATCCTTTTCTTCCAGGTGCCGCCCAGTAAAATCACCAATCCTAGCCAAACTAAAACAAATCCGATGAGTCTTGAGGTGTGCAGAGGTTCATGAAACACCAGAACACCAAAGAGAAATTGCATGGTCGGATTAATGTACTGAAGAAATCCCATCCAATTGTAAGGAACGCGTCGAGCGCCTTCAGAAAAAAGGAGGAGCGGAATGGCCGTCCAGGGGCCACAGGCAATCAACATGGTATTAGTCATTGCATTCGTATTGCCGAAAGCGAGAGTACCTTTGCTATGAAGATACCAGAGATAAGCCAGCGCCAACGGGGTGATCAAAATCACTTCAGCCGCAAGGCCAGTTAGACTGTCTACCTTACTTTTCTTTCGTAAGAGTCCATAAAAACCAAACGAGAGGGGTAGTGCGAGAGCAATCCAAGAAACCGATGCCGTCGACCACGACACGACGATCAGCCCTAAAACAGCAAAGAAAAAACTCGCCTTCTGAAGCGAGGTGAGTCTCTCTTTAAAAAAGAGAAGGCCAAGAATCACCGTCAAAATAGGATTAATAAAATATCCAAGGCTCGATTCCAATATGCGATCTGTCACAATGGCATAAATAAAAACCAACCAATTGATGGATACCAAAACTGAGGCCAGAAGATGATTGTGGTAGAAATCTGGTCGCCTCAAGGTATTCAAAAAGACTCGAGGATTTTTAAAAGCTAAAATGGCACTCAGCATAAAGGCTGACCAAATCACCCGGTGGCAAAGTACTTCAAGACTCGATACTTGAGACAGGGCTTTAAAAAATAACGGGGCAAATCCCCACCAAAAATAAGAGGCTGCCGCCAGAATGAGCCCCAATCTAAGTTCGCGATTCACGAGATCTTCTAATCGCTACGCATCACTCAATCAAGCCGTCCAAACGTCCTTCTGCTTCTTAAGGGCCCCACCGCCTATGAGGGCGTGTTACATCTCATAAACACTGCAAGTGGCATTTGCATAGTTCGATCGACCCGCAATGCTCATGTATTGGACTGTCTGAAAGTAGGGAGAAAACGATTGCCAATTGGTGAAAGAATCCCCCGTGCTCGACCAGGCACTTATAGAAACTGTCGTCCCGCTATAGCCTGGAGCAGGATTTCTAAGATTCTCATATCGCCCTGAAAAATTGACTGATCTTAGAACTTCAGGGAGGCCCCCCTTTGTTCCGTACACGGTAAGCTGACCACTCAAGTTTTGCGTCAATTCGTACGAGCTAAACATAGGATTCTGTCGAATGGTTTGGTTGGTTGATTGCAAATAACCCGAGATCGATTCAGAACCATCACAAGGAGGTTGCCTATAATAAGGCTGACAAATATTAGAGCGATAGCAACTTACATAATAGACCGATACGGCGGATACCTCTGACAGAGTGGTTAATCCAGAAAGCCATAAGGCCGTCATCGATAGAATTTTGGTCCCCTTGCTCCTGCTTAATAGTGATTTCATTGTCGCTCTCCTCCCGTTCTTTTTGTTTTCTCGCTCTTGTGGCACCATGACCTTGCCTTCACAAACCAGGGCCTTATGATCATCCCTCTTTACAAGAGCAATTCTTAGACCGAAGAATTCCGAAGGAACGGCTCCCTAAGCTTATGATATTAGCTACTTAAGGTAGGTAACTTTTGCTGCACACTCTCTATGAAAGGTTTCGCATCTAAAGGATCATTTTTGGGCGTCTATCTCCAATTTTTGTCAGACTCTAAACACTCGCCACGACACGACGACTCGCTCGTCAGGTCTGCTTATCTCATGAAATAGGCGGGCGAGCTCAGTGTTTACGACCCGAGCTGGCCTTGTGTTCGAGTACCGCATCAATACGAGATTGAATGACTTTTTGAGCACGCTCGAGAACTCTAAACTTTCCGCGCCCGTCGACTATGCGCTGAGCGGCTAGCCCGCGATTTTCAAGGTCTTGATCGCGGTCCATCCAGTAGGTCAACTTATTCAGAATCAAATCAGGAGTGACGAACTCCGCAGAGCCCAAATAATCGGCAATGCCCAGCTCTTCCCAACCCTTTGCAATAGGCAACTGATGCGGTACCAAGGTCATGGTGAGCATCGGCACACCCAAGTACGCCAGTTCGTAGGTGGTGGTGCCACCGGCCGTCAACGCCAGATCGGCTCGAGTTAAGAGCTGCGGAAAAAACGACGGATCTTCATAAAAATGAATTCGAGGATGATTGCCAATGATGCGCTTAGCTTTTTCGGCATGGGCCCATTGGCTGCCAACCACAATATGTGTCTCAAACTTCATACTCGTCATTCGTACAGCTTCAATCGCTTTGAGAGCATGGCCCCAGCGGTCACCTCCCCCAAGCGTCACTAAAAACTGAAAGTTTTCAGCCATTTTTTCAAGAGGTGACTGGCGAAGCGTATGGATCTCTTCTCGAATCATCGTGTATTTTGGGCCGAGCAAAAGTTGGCAATCGCCCGCCACAGAGTGCGAATTTCTCTCCGAGAAAATATTGGCGTCCACCACGAAGTCGGCATGATAGTGGCGCTTCAAACCATCGTCGAAGGCGATGAGCAATACTCGCGGGTCAGCCTTGAGTTCTCGAAAGCATTCGGTAGTCCAATCGTAGTGATCGAGCACGACAATAATATTCTTTCGAGTCATTAAATCAAAAAGTGAGTGCAAATAGGCTAAGTCTTGTTCAAGGGTTGCATCTTGATCAAGCACCTGAACTGAAGCGTGAATGTCTCGAAGTTTCTTCTCTAAGCTCTTGGGCAATGGTCGGCACAAAAAATGTACTTTATAGCGACCACTTTGTTGGGCAATCTCGGCGAGGGCGTAGCAACGCTTGAAGTGCCCCCATCCAATTTCAGAAGAAGCATCACAACGAAAAATAATGGGGATGGCTTGCACCATTTCAGCTTATCAAGCCGCCCTCAATGACTCCTAATGTCATTTCACACTTCAAAGCGTCAATTGAAATTATTAAAGACACCACAATGAAAGTTAATGTCTCATGCCATGGTTTGCTACACTAAGACTATGATTGATTGGAGCTCCAAAAAGATATTAATTACGGGCGGTACTGGGTCGTTTGGACGTGCCTTTCTTCAGTATGCCCTTGATGTCCTAAAACCTAACGTCATTCGTGTGTTTAGCCGCGACGAATTAAAACAAGCTGAGATGCGCAAACACTTTGATCACCCAAGCATTCGCTATTTTATTGGCGATGTTCGCGACCGCGAGAGAGTCGAGCGCGCGCTACGCGGAGTCCATATAGTCATTCATGCGGCCGCCATGAAACGTGTGGAAGCGTGCGAATACAATCCCTTTGAGGCCGTACAAACAAACATTATTGGCACTCAAAACATTATTACGACGGCAATCGACTGCAGCGTTGAAAAGGTCCTCGCCCTTTCAAGCGATAAAGCCGTCAACCCCGTGAATCTTTACGGAGCGACCAAACTTTGCCAAGAAAGAATCGTGACTCAAAGCAATAGCTATGTGGGACCCAAGAAAACACTTCTTGCGTCGGTTCGCTATGGCAATGTGGTCGGATCTCGCGGCTCCATTGTGCCTCTCTACCGTGAGCAAATGAAGACAGGAGAAATTACGATTACCGATGAGCGTATGACTCGATTTTGGATTACGCTGCCCCAGGCCGTTCGCTTTGTGCACACCTCGCTCGATATGATGCAGGGGGGCGAAATATTTGTTCCTAAACTACCCAGTATGAAAATTACCGATCTTGCCAATGCCATGGCGCCTCAATGCAAAGTGAAGCTCGTAGGTATAAGACCGGGAGAAAAACTCCACGAAGTAATGATCACCGAAGATGAAGCCCGTCATACCGTCGACATTGGTGATCGATACGTGGTCGAGCCCGAATTTCCATTTTTTCCGCATGGCCACTATGTAGGCAAACCGCTAGCCGATGGATTTCGCTATGCGTCTAATACGAATGACCAGTGGCTAAGTCCCGACCAGTTGAGAGAGATGCTGCCGCCTACTTCAGACTGAGAGCCAAATCCAAAAAGGGAGTTTGGCGACAGCCCCACTATGGATCTTGCGATGCGACAACCTGAGACATGTCTCGCTCTCGAAGCATCGGAATTTTCAACTTGGTTCCAGGGTTTAAATTCACCACCGAGATTTTTGGATTGTATTCCTGCAATAGCCAGGCAGGGATATCAAACTTCTGGTTACAGAGACTCCAAAGGTTCTCGCCCCTCTTGACTTCGTAATTTTGAAGGTTGGTGATTTCATACTGAGAAAAAAAGTCTTCTCTGATTTTCTGATGATAGTCACTGCGCGCCGCCTCAAAATCTGATGCCGACTGTTTCTCGAATTTCAAAACAACCTTTTGACCCAGCCGCACCTGCTCGTGACTCTCAAGACCATTCCACTTACGCACCTCAGCCTTATCCACCCCTGCCCACTCCGCGAGAGAACTTAAATTCTCATTAATCGCCACCCGAATCCAACCGGAACGATCTTTCAAATCGGAGACCTTGTAAGGGGAGATCGATTTGGGTGCCATCGTCGATACGGTGGCTACAGTGGGAGTGCTGGTTTTTAGTTCGGGCACATCTTCAATACGCGAAATTTTTGGCTTCACCTTGACCGACTGACGCCGATCGACAGAGGCAACCAGGGTTTGAGATTTTTTTGAATTGGGGGGCACACGAATAAGCGTATCCACCGGAATGGCTCGGTTATTCGCCAGTACGGGAGGACGCAATCCAGGATTCAAGCTCTTAAACTGCTCCATGGTGAAGGTATAATCTCTTTGAAGATCTCTAAGGTAGATGGGCTTCTTTGTTTTGAAGGACTCAAATACTAAAGTAGGTTTTATGGGCAAGGCTCCAAAATATTTCGTATAGTTGCTAGCCACTTCGACCGCCGCCATAAACTGCGCATAAAAATTTCGAGATGCAAAGCCAAAGCTCGGGCTGGAATATCGAAATACGATCTCAGAAATATCATCCGTTCCAATGGCTCTCATAGCTTTTCTCACGCCCCCAGGCCCGTGATTGTAAGCCGTAAGAGCCAATGGCCATTGACCCAAAAATTTATAGTCCCGTTTCAAATGGTTCATGGCCGCCACGGTCGCTATCCATGGGTCAAGTCGTTCGTCCATTGTATAGTTGATGCGCAATTTGAAATCTCTGCCCGTCGCTTCCATCAACTGCCAGAGTCCGGCGGCGCCAAATTTTGAAATGGCAAACTCTTGGAATGAAGATTCCACATGAGGCAAGTACTTTAAGTAATCTGGCATTCCCATATCATGAACAATTTTCTCGATATGCTTTAGATAATGGCCAGAGCGAATAATCCCCTGGCGAAAACGATCGGCCTGCCCCAGCTGAAAACGAATATTCTCAGTGGCCTGAAGCAAACGAGCCCGAGTCGTGCCCTGCGGAAATCGACTGAGCAGCTCTCGCTCTTCACGGGTTAAATTCTTTCCACCTCGACGTACGATATTGAACAAGCGCTCTCGAATCATATGACGAATTTCATCGGCGGCGCGAGTTCCGCCACGAGCGGGAAGTTCAATGGCATCATAAATCACACTCAAATCTTCTGAATCATGCAGCAAACCTTGTCGGGTGGTATACTTCGTGTAGATCGCTTTCCAAAACTCGAGTTTCAATCGCATCTGCTCAGGAATTTCAATCTTATGATTGATAGCGTTGAGAGGCTGACTAGCCTGACCATAAAGCGACGCAGGCGCATACCAGCTTTTTAGAGGGCCGCGCACAGAAGGGCCTGCCTGAAAAAAGCAAAAGACCACCCCCAAAATCTTAAGGAAACATCGCTTCATGTAATATACCTTTAGTATAACCCGAGTCCCTTCTAGCGCGGAATTCTCCCGAACAAAAGGGGGACAAAACCCTTTAAAAGGCCTCAAGACTGTGAATTGACTCAGTCCAACACAGAGGGACCCCAGGTGCTCAAGCGTAAGGTCGCCAAAAGAGCCCAGCGACCTCGGTATGAAATAAGAGCCCTCCAAATCTGGAGAATATCTAAAAGTTCGGCTATTTTCTAACCTCAAATGAACCTAAGAAATATTTGTATTATAGCCCATGTCGATCATGGAAAGACCACTCTTGTTGACTTCATGCTGAAGCAAGCCGGAGCCTTTAAAAAACATGAAGTTATCGCTGAACGAGTAATGGATTCCATGGACCTCGAGCGCGAGCGCGGCATCACCATCATGGCGAAGAATACCGCCGTGACCTACGATGACATCAAAATCAATATTATTGATACTCCTGGACATGCCGACTTCGGTGGAGAAGTGGAACGTATTATCAGTATGGCCGATGGTGCGCTTTTATTGGTAGATGCAGCCGAAGGTCCCCTTCCGCAAACGCGCTTTGTATTGCAGAAAGCGCTTCGTCAAGGTTTGAAAATTATTTTGGTGATTAATAAGGTCGACCGAAAAGAATGCGAAGACGGTCGACGCATTCGTGAAGTAGTCGACCAAGCGTTTGATCTCTTTGTAGAACTCGGAGCCTCCGATGAGCAGGCGGACTTTCCCATTGTATTCGCATGTGCGCGCGAAGGCTGGTGCACGCTCGATTTTGATGCCATCCGGCCCTTGGTGAATCACGAAACCACTGCAACCTTGCAGCCTCTTTTTGATACCATTTTAAAGACCATTCCTGCTCCGCGTGTTTCGAGCTCCAACGACTTTCAATGTCTCATTTCAAATCTTTCGTACTCCGACTATGTCGGTCGTCTGGCCGTAGGTCGCATTTTGTCAGGCAAGCTACAAAAGGGACAACGAATCCACTGCCTCGGAAAAAATCAGCGTCGTTTTCAATTCACGGTGACCAATCTTTATACCTATCAAGGCCTTGATCAGCGAGAAACTCCCGAAGTTGAAGCAGGAGATATCGGCCTCATCGCAGGATCCGAAGAAGTCGAAATTGGCGACACTCTCACGAGTAATGAAACCGCAGAAGCCTTACCTCGCATCGAAGTGGAGCAACCCACGTTAGGAATGCTCTTTTCAGTGAATAACTCTCCATTTTCTGGCCAAGATGGCGAGCCCTTGCAGTCTCGAAAACTACGCGATCGACTTCTGCGTGAAGTTCGACAAAATGTAGCGCTGCGCTTTGAAGAGACAGACTCCCCCGATCAGTTTCGAGTACTGGGTCGCGGCGAGCTTCAGTTTGCCATTCTTATTGAGCAGATTCGTCGCGAAGGCAAAGAGTTCATGGTAGGTCGACCGACCGTGCTGATGCGAAAAAATTCTGAAGGAGCCTGGGAAGAACCTTATGAATTTATATTGGCCGATATTCCTCAAGCCTTTGCCGGCCCTGTCACCTCGATGTTTCAAGAGCGAAAGGGACTCATGGTCAATTACGAAAGCATGGGAGATGGCGGTCGTGTTCGTATTCGATTTGAAATTCCTACGCGGGGCCTCATTGGCGTTCGGTCGAAGTTTTTAAGCGCCACCCGAGGCGAAGGCATTATGGCCACGGAATTTTCGGGCTACAAATCGTACAAAGGCGAGATTGTGAATCGTATCAATGGCGCCATCGTGGCGGACCGTCCCGGAGATATCACTGAGTATGCTATTCGAAACTTAGAAGACCGAGGCATTTTCTTTTTGCAACCGGGGACCAAAGTTTACGAGGGCATGGTCGTCGGTGAAGCCAATAAAGATACCGAACTCAACGTCAATATAGTTCGAGAAAAGAAACTTACGAATATGAGAGCGTCTCACCTCGAGGCTCTCGTGCACCTTCAAGGAGTTCGCTCGATGACACTCGAAGACTGCCTCGAATGGATTGATGAAGATGAGTGGATTGAAATTACGCCCGAAGCCATTCGTATGCGTAAAAAGATTCTGGCCTGCAACCAGAGAAGTCCTCATCGATCAGACCGACTTGCCATTTAGGCTGAGCGCTGCGAATTCGGAAATTGTTTCATTTGTAAAAATCATTGCAGATTTCAGGAGGCAGCTTTCTGATATCACATACATTTGATGTCGACTTCGGCGACAGGGCCCTTAAGAAGAAGTGCCTTGATTGCACACTTAATCGTGAAGCCAAGCGCGGCGCTCCTACCTGGGGGTCGAAGATATTTCATTTATGACTAACGATGATTTTTACAAATGAAATAGTTTCCGAATTCGTAGGTTGTAGGTTATTCGATCTGAAATTCATTCAAATGACTGAGAAACTTGAGCTGGGGAAGCAACTTAGCCCCTTGGTGTGGACCATAAATGACTTTCATACCACGCTGTTTTAAAAAATGGCTGCGCTCCTCCAAGAGCGGGACCTTTCGAATCTCCCCGGTAAGCCCTACTTCGCCAATATAGGCTGCCCCGAGCGGTAAAGCTTTCTCCGCATCGGCGGAAATAAGAGCGGCCGCCACTGCTAAATCGGAGGCTGGGTCGGAGAGTCTCAAACCACCTACGATATTTAAATAAACATCTTGTCGAGAGAACGGAATTCGAAGTTTTTTCTCTAAGACCGCTAATAAGAGATTTAATCGATTCACGTCAAAACCCGTAGCGCTTCGTTTGGGCGATGGAAAATAAGAGTTCACACACAGCGCTTGTACTTCTACAGCCAGCATACGACTACCGACTAGCGTGACCGTGAGGGCAGAGCCGGGAGTCACCCCCTCATGCGTCGGTGCAAAAACCTGATCTTGATTCTCGGCTTCCACCAATCCGTTCTGGGTCATTTCTAAAACGGCTAAATCTCCCGACCTTCCGTATCGATTTTTTGTAACCTGCAAGAGTCGGTGTCGAAAGTCGTCGGCCAAATGAAAGGTTAGTACGGCATCCACAAGATGCTCCAAGACTTTGGGCCCTGCGATCTCACCCTCTTTGTTAACATGCCCTACCAACCAAAGCGTAATTCCCAACTGCTTGGCCTTTGAAACCAAGAGCTCCGCCATCTCACGCAAAGACGCATGCCCCCCTCGAGACAGATCGACATTGTCACTCGATAGCATCTGCAAGGAATCTATAATCATGACCTGGGGCTTTTCTTGGTCCATCAACGCTAATATCGAACCGAGACGAGACTCTGAAGCTACCAAAAGGTAGTCTCTATCGCCGCTCACCCATTTTTTAAAACGCTGCCCCACTTGCTCCAACGATTCTTCGGCTGAAATATACAATGCTTTTACTAGTGATCGACAAAACATCTGAAACAAAAGCGTGCTCTTACCAATACCGGGCTCCCCCGCCATAAAGAGGCAGGTGCCTCGAGGCAGTCCACCCTCCAAGAGACGATCTAAAAATACAAGCCCACTGCGGCTTCGCGGTGGATCTTGGGCCTCCTTTAAGCTCGATAGGCTAACAACTTTTGAGGCCCCTTGCTGAGGAGCCACCATGAGCTCTTCAATCGTATTCCATGCATTACAGTTTTCACATTGACCTAACCAGCGACTATAGGTGGCCCCACACGAGTGACAGGCGTAGGGCTGACTTTTTGATTTCTTCATGATCAATCACTCCACTCGCCACGGATGGGCAAGCTCTCTTTTACTTGGCATCTACAAGTTTGAGTTTAATTTTACCCATCAGATTCGTAACCTGAAGTTGCTTATCAAGGGCCCCATCGACAAACGCAATATGCGTACTATCCGAAGGGACTTGGTCCCAGGTGGGGTCGAGAGATGTCCACGTTTCACCTGAAAAAATCTCCACCCACGCGTGATAGTAAAATCCATTGGTGCCATAAAAGCGGTCGCTGTAAACTAGCCCTACAACCGTACGAGCCGGCACACCTGCCGCGCGCATAAGGGCGGTCGTCAATGCCGCGTGTTCGTTACAGTCGCCACGCTTGGTCTTTAGAACCTCGACAGCATTCGGCACCGTGATGGTGGGTACCTTTTCAAGTGTCTCAAAAACATATCGATGAATCATAAGCGCTCTCTTCCACGAATCTTTCTCAGAGCCAACAATTTTCTTTGCTGTCGCTTGAATAAGAGGATCCGTCACGTCGATCTGGGGCTCTGATCGCAAATAATTTTTAAGACTCGATTTTTTTGCCAGTTCGTCGACCGACGATGTTTTGACAGGCAGCGACTCCTTTACGATGGTCAGTCGATTCTTATTTCTAGTTTGGCGATGTCGATGCACGTCAAAGGTCGACAAATCAATTCCTGACACCTCCACCGTCAACGATGGACGCGTGCGAGCCTCATGCAAAGGAGGAAATTCCACCTTGGCTCGATCGACTAGATCTTCTTGGGTGCCTGTAAGAGATTTCTTATGAAAGGCGTCTTGCTTAAGAGGCACGGCGAGAATCGGTAACCCAGCTAGCTCCGAATTCTCTTCAAGTAAATCGCCGTTGGCCGACAATCGACTGGTCATAACCTGATTCATATACTTCAACGTAACGAGGTACGATGGTGTTTGCCCTGGTCCTGATTTTTCCTGCACAATTTTTGCGGTCGCGGAAACATGTGTATAAGCAGACAACTCAAGAATATTAAACTTCAAAGTCTTCGGTTTGCCTCCTCGGGGTAGGCCCTTCATTAATATATACGGCCGAATGATTGAACTAACTATAGCGGGCTCTTTCAAAGCAAAAACCGACTCGGTCATTTTGCCCGCTTGGTTAATCTCCAAATGGAGCTGACCGTTTTTTCGCTTGCCCGATATCGCAATCACCCCTCCATCAGTTTCAAAACGAAAATCTATGCGACTCAAAAGAAGCTTATCGGAGGTCCATACCGTGGTCTCCGTTTTCATCTTCTGTTGCTTATTATAGAGCTTCATAAGCAAATCCGTTTTCTCAGAGAACTTCAGTTCCTTGCCCTCTAAGCTCCAGAACGCTTCGGTTTTTCCAATAGACTCCGACCCCGAATACACGACATGAAACGACTTTTTTGGATAGCTCTTTAGAAAGTCGGGCACCGCCGCAAGACTGGCACGAGAGCCAGTTTGAACGACAACCAGCAAAGAAATAACGACAAGGTATCGCGCCCATGTCGGCGTAGAAGTCGCAGTGCCAGCTATTGTTCGTGTTACGATAGATTTCATAAACAAAGTCACAGTTGAGTGGCCTTGCCACCTCTGAGTTCCGCCAATCGCTTATCCATAGCTTTCAGCAGCTCTGGAAAGCCTTTAGCCAAACCGCCATTTTTTCGAATAATACGATTGAAGCTTGAACGGTAGGTTTCTTGCAACGAGGTTTCATCCAACTTGGTATCGACAACCTTCCATGAACTTCCCCGTTTTTCGACATCAAACTCGACAAAGACATCGACATCTTTCTTCTGAATGCGGGCCATCACTCGAACGCCCGTCGGGCCTGAAAGTTCCCCTGTAAAGTGAATCTGATGCTGGCCACGAATATAATGTCGAATCTTCTGAAGATAATTTTCTTCGACCAAATTTTTAAACACAGATTCATAACGGCTCCGCTGTTTTTTTCCACTCGCCGTTTTACCGAGCTCATCCCAGTGAGTCGACAGTGCCTTCAGACCCAATGCCTGCAAATCAAGAACCGACGACACAATTTCCTTAATGAGCGGGTCTTTTTTCTTAAGCTCCATGTCACTAAGTTCCTTGCCCGACTGCAAAGCCTTTTCCAGTTTTATAATATGGGCAATGACGAAATCAGAGGCAGAACCACTCTTTGGCGGCTCAGAAACATAGACAATCTGCGAACCTGGTAGAGCGCGAGTCGTCAACATCTGTGGGCTTGGCGTCGAAAGCGTTCGCGGCAGTTCACGAATCTCTGCCGCCCCCTGGGATACCATCAAAAATAATAGTGCCATCATGCGGCCAGTATAAAAGGCACAGGCCATCAGAAGCCAGAAGAGCGTTCAGAAAGTTGACGACTTAGATCTTAACTCTCGATATCCAGCCCTTAAACGCTGCAATGAGGTGATATTTGAAAAGACAGCTACCAGAGTCACCGCGGCCATTTGCAACAGAGCAGGCGGCTCGAGGCCTTTCTCGACATACGGATACGACAAAACCATCATATAACCTGAAAACGCAGACCCCAGACCCAAGTACAAAACTCGTTCGGGTCTCTGCATCGCGCCCCCTGCCGATTTCATGCCCAAACTCTCTGCCTTGGCTCGAATATAAGGCGTCGTGGTCGATCCTAAAATAGCCAGAAGAACGACTCCTAAAAACCAGTGCTCTCGATAGTAGTAGGCTAATCCAAAAAAGACTGCCGCATCCATATAGCGATCTAAAATGGAATCTAAAAAACTGCCCTGCTGTGTAACCTGATTCGTCCGCCTCGCTACACGACCATCGAAAAAATCAAAGCATCCCGCGAAAATGACGATCCAACCTCCAAGAATGAGATGGCCGCCCGCTAGAAAAATAGCTCCCAGAATGGTGAGACCCAAACCCGTATACGACAAAGTATTTGGATGGATACGATGACGAACAAAAAATTCTTCGAGCGGATTCATGAACTCATAAATCCACCAGTCGATAATAGTTCGACTAATAAGACGAGAGCCTTGAAGTCGGCCTCCGTCGACGAGCTCTCTATTAAGTTTCGAGCTCGCCTGCAATGAACGCCTCTACATTAAGTTTGGCCACCGAGTCAGGCACCTGAACCAAAGGATGCTTCATCGTATACGATGAGATCGACTTCAAGGGGCCAGAAATTTTTCTATCTAAGGCCAACTTGATACAACGTATCGCATCGATGGCCACCCCAGCTGAGTTGGGAGAATCTTCTACCGACAATCTCATCTCAAGATGAAGAGGCACGCCCGCAAATCCCTCGCCTTCCATTCTCAAAAAACACAGCTTGTTGTCGTTCAAAAACGGTACGTAGTCCGATGGTCCAATATGAATTTGGTCATCTGCTAAAGGTGTGGCCAACTGCGATTGTACCGCCTCCGTTTTCGAAATCTTCTTCGACTTCAAACGCTCATGGGCCAGCATATTTAAGAAGTCGGTATTTCCACCCGTATTCAGCTGATAGGTGCACTTCAACTTCACGCCTCGATCTTCGAACAGTTTCGTCAACACTCGGTGAACGATGGTGGCTCCCACCTGACTCTTGATATCGTCGCCCACAATAGGAACGCCGGCATCTTTAAAGCGCTGAGCCCACTCTTTGTCAGACGCTATAAATACAGGCATACAATTGACCATACCGACCTTCGCTTCAAGACAAGCTTCGGCATAAAAACGAACAGCTTTCTCGCTGCCCACCGGCAGATAACATACCATCACGTCGGCCTTGGTATCTTTCAACAATTGAACAATATCGACCGGCTTGGCATCCGACACTCGAAAGGCTCGGTCTTCGGCATGATCAGCCATATGCGCCGCGACGCCGTCTAAGACCGTTCCCATTTGAACGGTTACACCCGTAGGAGCAATTTCATCTACGATCTTGGTTGTGCAATTGGGTTTAGCGTAAATAGCTTTCTCTACGGGCTGACCCACCTTGCGCCGGTCTACATCAACGGCCGCCACCACTTTGATTGAGTCAGGCAGATAGCCGCCCAAATCAAAGTGCATCAAACCAATATGCTCTTTCTTCTCCGCCTCAGAAGCTCTCTTGTAGAATTCTAACCCCTGGACGAGAGAACTGGCGCAGTTTCCTAGCCCGACAATTGCCAAACGAATTTCTTTGCTCTGACCCATAAGCGACCTTTGTAGACAGAGGTCTTCTAAATTACAATCGATAAGGTAATTTTGCCATTTTGGTGCAAAGCGGGGCGAAGACGCCAAACCGGCCTCAATAGACCCAGGGGGGGTACTACTGTCAAGGCGGTCGGCTAATCATGGGGCCCTAATGATTAGCTGACCCCTTAAAACGGCTTTAAAGGGCTTCTTTGACTTTGAGTCGATCAACCATCTCGGTGCCCGAAATTTGAGACAAATCGGTCAGCGCCATATTCAGGTTAAATGCAGACCGGAGCATATCAACTCGAGCCTTAAAATAAGCCGCAAATGACTCGAGGACCTCTTTGGTCTCGGCAGTACCCAAATTAAACTCCAAACCCGTTGACGTCAGCCAACTGCGAGCCGCCCGAAAGCCATCTTCGTTAACCCCAATAGCTGACATTGCCGAAAAGGCCTCTTCAAAAGCTCTTTCGGCTTCAAGCTTGGACTTCATCTTAAGTTGATCCCGCAAGGCATTCATTCGCTCTGCCTCAGCTTCAAGACCCTCCATTCGCTTCATCGTTCGAAAAATTCCCAGATTTTGCTTTAAGCCAAGCACGACGCCAAAACTAAAATTATTGAAGGAATCACTAAGATACGGATTATCCACATCGGTGCGACCGGGAGCCTTCGCGTAAGACACCTCGCCGCCCACAAAAAAAGTGGGCAATAACTCAGCTCGTGCGGCTTCATACTCAGCTCGTTTAATATCTGCTAATCTCGAAACCTGAATCAGCTCTGGCTTGGCCTCGAGCGCTGCTTTCACCACCGATTCCCTGGTCAAATCAGAAACTTTCTCTGCGACCAAACCGGCGGTATCTAAGGTCCAGTCGCCTTTCAGATTGGCTAAATCTTGCAGCGCCGATCGCGCTAGCCTTTGGCCTCTCTCGGCATCTAAAATTCGATTTCGTACATCGGCAAGAAAGACTTTGATCTTCAATCGATCAACCTCAGTGACGTTCTCAGCGTTCTTTACCAGCAACTCTTCTACCTTCTCGGCCGCATCGGTCAGTCGTTTCTCGACATCCCTCAAAATATCGAGTGACTCGCTCGCAAACAGAAGCGTGTAGTATGCCTTCTTTACTAGGCTTCGAATTTCAACTTTCTTTTTCTGAGTCTCTGCTTCGGCCAATTCCTTTCCGAAGGAAGCCATTTTCTCAAGGCTAGAAATTTTACCGAAGGTGAACAGAGGCTGAACTACCTTCACTTCAGCTTGAACAAAAGGTCCTAGCTTTGACCAAGAAAATCCTTCATTACTATTCAAATCTCTCGATGTGTATTCATTCACATTGTCCGGGTTCACCGTGGCATCGGGAACCACACCGCCGATGACTTGAAGATCAAAGTGCGGCACAAACTTTCCCACCTTCACCTCACTGAGTCGTGCCTGAGCCATTTGCTGCAGCGCAGCATACTCCCTGCTAAAGATATCCTGCCTTTCGGCCTGCAACATGAGGTCTTTTAAATTGACCTGTGCGGCATGAATGCCCGACACAAGGCTAAACCCAAGAAAAAATGCAGAGATAGGACGAGTATTTAAAATTTTCATGATCCCTGCCCACAAGACTAACCTTTTGACCTTATAGCCTCAATTCCATAAAATGATTTATTCAACCTCGGGGGAGTGTTCATTTGTCTTGGTATCAGATTAAAATGAAGTGGGAATGGATGCCCGGCATCGCGGCTAGGATGCCTAAACGTGGGAAGAGGGGCTAATGTTCAATTTTTTTCCCGGCAAAAAGGATGGGGGCCTTAAAACTCCCACATCTGCTGATTACCACCACTACGACGCGAATACGGGTCTCTATACCTTTTCTCATTACATGCCCGAGCTGCAGAAGATTCTTACACAGCAGCGCGCTCTGGGCTTGATCTATATCGACGCCTCAGAGCTATCAAAAATCGAAGCCGACTATGGGCACTCGGTTTACAACCAAATATTAAAGGATGTGATTCATTCCATTCAGTCGCTTCGCGGTCATCTCATTCGAGAGGACGATATCTTGGCCGCGCGCCATCCACAAGACGAACTCTTTTTGATCTTTCTTTCAGGACAGCGACCTGAGTACACCAGTTTTTTGAAGATGGACAATCTACAACAAGTGATTGAGCGTTTTGTTCACTCACTCAATGCGCGCGTATTTCAAATTACCTATCCCTATACCAAGCGTATTTTGAAAGCCGATATCGGCTACGCCTATACAATGTCCAATCCATTGCTTTCTACCGAACGCATGGTCTACCGACTTATTGAACGAGCGCGTGGTGTCGCCAATTTTAATGGTCAGCGCTTTCTCTACCAGATTGGTGAGGCTCTCAAAGAAATTATCATGGAAGAGAGCATCGACACCCTCTACCAACCCATTGTGGATCTGACCGATGGTAAGATTTTTGCCTATGAGGCCCTAAGTCGTGGCCCGAAGGGAAGCGCCATGGAAAGTCCGCTCGTTCTGTTTAGCGTCGCAGAGACAGCCCAAATGAGTTTCGAACTCGATCGACTCTGTCGTAAAAAGGCTATTGTGAATGCCAAGGGCATGGCCCCAGGTCAAAAACTGTTTATCAATACATTTCCAACGACGCTTCATGATCCAGAATTCAAGGGTGAGTATCTACACAAGTTGCTAGAGCAGTCGAAGTTCGTAGGCACAAATATTGTCTTTGAAATCACAGAGCGATTTGCCATTGAGAACTATGCCCTCTTCCAACAAGAGCAGTCGTACTACTCAGGATTAGGCTTTGATCTTGCCGTCGATGATATCGGCACCGGCTATGGAAGCTTAGAGGCTATTGCCAACTTGAAACCGCAATTTGTGAAAGTAGATATTTCTATCATTAGAGGTATCCACGACAATCCGGTAAAGCGAGAACTTCTGAAAGCCATTCGCGATATCGGTAAAAAGGTAAATGCTAAAGTCGTGGCTGAAGGCATCGAAGTGCAAGAAGAGCTAAATGTCGTTCGAGAGCTCGGCATCGATTTCGGACAAGGTTTTCTGCTCGCTAAGCCCCAGGCGAAGCTGCGTGAGCCTGATACGTTGATCAAACTCGGTTAACCCGGACAAATCATAAAAAATTTTATGATTTGTCCGGGTTAAAGCCGTGCCATCCTCTTTTATTTTCAAACGGGCCTACCCCTGTCGAGCCGATTGTAGGCCTTTATAGTTTCTAAAAGGTTTCGACTAAATTTCCGTGCGACTGCAAGTCAAGGCTAAATTCAGAGTTCGACGGCGGTAACAAATCTTCATCAAGCAACGCAAAAAGCTGATGTAATTCGAGACTCACTTCGCCGGCTACAGAAAGATCACTCAAAATACTTTCTTTCAACTGAAAGTAGAATCCGTCGTCTTGCCTCAAATCGTAGATGGAAGTCTGTAAAATTTGAGCGGCCCGATGCCGCACTTCCGGCGCCTCGTCCATCAAGGCTTGACGTAAAGGCTTGCGATACACGTACTGCGCTTTCAAAAACTCTGTAAGCCCCAGCCGCACATAAACCCGAGGATCTCTCATCGCCATAGTTTCAGTAATTTTATCGACCACTTGGGCTTGCGTTGACTCTGACACGCAGGCTCTATTAAGCGCCTTCGCTACCCCGTTCCACACCACGGCCGCTAGCTGAGGTGTCTCTATTTCTAAGGAGGAATCTATAAGACTGGGATATGAGGCAATCCCAGTCCAAGTCTCTGAGTCACAGGCCGCTAGAGACTCCGCTGTCACCAAAATAGAAATGACCCTTTGCGGTGTCGTAGCCCCTAATGATTGCTGAATGGCGTTTCGAAATTTATCACTCTTTCCAGCCAATTCTTTGAGCGTCGAAATCCATCCCATCCTCACTGCTTCGTGAGAGATTAGAAAGTCGTGATAAGCTCGATTGACTGAATCCTGAACAGACGTATCAATACCCACAACAGACACATTCCAACCGTCGATGAGAGACTGTGCCATATGTTCTGCGTGGGTTAGACGCCAGGCAGAATCTTCGGGTCGTTCGACAAGATTAAACCATCCCACAAAGAGAGTCGTTTGTGACTCTCGAGGTAGCCGATTAAAAGTATCCATCACCAATTGCTTCATCTCATTCGAATCGAATGACGCCTCATTGGCCAGCATGATCGCGTTGACCAAGCCCTCTGACGAACGACTTTGCTCTAATACACGTCGAACTGTTTGCCGAACTAGGTCGTCTTTAAGCCATGCTCCACGATGTAATTCATTCTGTGGAGTGGCCAAGGTGATGACTACTAAGACGTCGGACACTTTTCTGTCAGTCATTACTATCGACAGAAACCGACGCCCCTCTTGGGTGGGAGCCGCCGCAAATAAATGATTAAGTGAGACAGGTGCAGTCTCATATTTCTTTTCTAGAGATCGCACTAAATAGTCAGCACCCCCCGAGCAGAAAAATGCCAGCCGCTTCGTCATGGCTCGAAAGCTTTGCTTATGATCGAAAACAGATTCTGTCGGGCTGCGAAGCTCATCAAAAAGCCGACAACCCAAACTCGCCGATGCGCTGTGAATCAACACTACCGACTTTTCGGAAAAACCCATTAAGCGACCCCCACTGTGGATCGAGCGATAAAGCAATTCGCGCATCAAGGGCCATCCGTCTTCGTGAAACAAGGGTAATCCGAGCGCAACAAAATATTGAAAGAGATCCGACAACTCGTGAGCCTGGCTAAACTCCTGCATGGCACCCAACAAGTGCTGTCCATAGCGTTCTTTCATCCTCACGAACTGCATCGCCATTTCTTTCATTTCAATCTCGGACGAATAGTGATCACCCACAAAAGTGTGGGGCAACCAGTGCAGAGTGGAAAGTTCTTCATGAGCGAGAGCCACTTCACGCTCATGAGCTTCCCGGACGAAATTACCCAAAGACGACGACAACCAGAGACTCGCGACGAGCCCCAAACTGAAACTAAACATGTTTTGATCTCCCTTAAAAACCCAAAGAGAGCCTATCAGAAACTCAAATGAAATCAATGGGAGTAAAAACGAAGGTCGTGGACGTAGAGTCGAGACGGCCCAATAAAAACTGCTTACAAAATCCGTAGGCCAAATGCACTCTGAATCAGCTCGAGAGCAAGCTCTGCTGTTTGATTCTCCGAGTCTAAAACCGGATTGATTTCAGTTACTTCTAAAGACGTCATGAGTCCAGTATCGGCAATCATCTCCATTGCCAAATGACTTTCGCGATAGGAACCCCCTCCGCGAACGGGGGTTCCGACTCCTGGCGCATGGGTGGGGTCAATCCAATCCATATCACACGAAACATGTATGCCAGCTGTTTCATCGGCCGCAATTCTTAAGGCGTCCTGCATCACGGCCTTCATCCCGCGCTCATCGATATCGCGCATCGTAAAACAACGAAGCCCAAGTTTCGCGATGGTCTGACGCTCGCCGGCATCGACATCTCGAAGCCCAATCATCGCCACTTTGGTAAAATCCAGTACGGGCTGCACAGGAGACACTGATAACAAAGTTGCATCCCCAAGGCCCAAGAGATGCGCCACAGGCATACCGTGCACATTACCTGAGGGACTCGTCTCAGGAGTGTTGATATCGGCATGGGCATCAAACCATATCATGCCGAGCTTTTGCTTTCGCTTTCGAAAATACTGAGCCACTCCGGTAACCGAGCCGAGACTCAACGAATGGTCGCCGCCCAAGACGAGCGGCAGCGTATTCTCCTCTAAGGCTTGCTCGACCCACTGGGCGAGCTCTTTCAAAATGCGAGCGATCTCAGCTCCAAATTTTACCGAGCTTTGTCCCTCGGACAAAGACTCGCGACCCTGAACCTGCAAATTACCTCGGTCGACGACATTGTAACCTAATCGTTGTAGCTTCGCTTCGAGCTGAGCGATACGGACAGCCGAGGGGCCCATATCGACTCCCCGTCGACTTGCCCCTAGATCCATTGGAACCCCAATAACACTTACGGTCTTTACTCGTGATCGAATCATGGGACCATCTTAGAAAGTTCGTCTAGAAGCGCAAGCGTCGATCGCTCGCTCCCCAGCTTAAAGGCCAATCGAGCAAACTTTAAAAATTTATAAGGGCTTGTACGACTCTTTCATTGGCTTCGAGAACCTTTAGCTGCAATAATTCACTCTTTTTGAACCAGCGAAGTTCTGAATGCGAGGGATCCGTGGGTACGCCCAAAGTTTTTGACTTGAATGGCACCACAAAAAATTCCAAGTCAATGCGTTTTTCCGGAGGATAAATCCACCAAAAACTGAGAAAGGGTTCAAACGTATTTACCTTAACACCCAGCTCTTCAAACATTTCACGTCGCAGTGCCTGCTCTAGGGTTTCGCCCAACTCTACTTTACCACCAGGAAACTCCCAAAGATCTGGGGCTACAGGGTCATCGCTGAGTCGTCTGCCCATGAGAATTTCATCTTGAAATCGAGGGATCCCTGCAACTACCAAAAGACTCATGAAGTCACAGATAGCGTTAGCTCTCGTGCGTGAAAACAAAAAAATCGCCTTCGGAGCTCACCTTAATTCCCGAGTTCCAGCCGGGGCTCTCTAAAAGACGGAGCGGCTTAGAAAAATCATAGAAAATACCCATCGAATATTGGGTAAAAATATCTTGATGCCGCTCAAACTCTGAATTTTCTTTCCACACAGCAACCTGAACTTGTCCAGAGTCCGAAAGAATCCCACCTCGATTTTGTCTCGAGGTTTTGGCAGATTGATTGAGCTGTCGATTCAAAGTTTTCTCCAATCTTGTGAGCGTTTCTTTTAGTCTATACTACCAAAATAGGTCCTAATAGAAAAAAGGCAAGGCTTAACCCAGACTTCGCAGAACTTTAGCTAGTGCCCCAACGACATCCAACAAATCTGACTCCGTCATATGTGGAAATAAGGGCAACGAAATCTCCGTCTTATACGCTTTCTCAGCCTGAGGACACAAGCCGCGCTCATAGCCCAAAGTTTTGTAGAAGGGATGCCAATACACGGGAATATAGTGCACATTCACGCCAATATTTTCGGCGTGCAAAGCCTGAAGCATACGATCACGGTTCTCTGGCGTTGTGATTCGCACAGGATATAAATGCCAGGCGGATACGGCCGCTTCGGTCACCTGCGGCAGCTCAAGGGGAAGTGACTTTAGCATTTCGCTGTAGCTCGAGGCCCAGTAATTTCTCTTCTCTACAAACTGAGATAAGCACTTCAGTTGAGAACTTCCAAGAGCCGCCTGAATATCGGTCATATTGTAATTGAAACCCAAGAATCGTTGTTCATAGTAGCAGACTCCCCCACTACGCACGATACCGTGAGATCGAAACTCTCTAAAGTACTGAGCATCTTCTGACGAGTGGCAAAGCACCGCGCCACCTTCACCCGTTGTAATTGATTTAACCGGATGAAAGCTGAGTACTGCATAGTCCGCCCACTGTCCCACAGATCGACCTCGATAGGTAGCGCCTAGGCTATGAGCTGCATCCGATACCAAAATAAAGCCAAAGCGATTCTGCAGGTCTCGCAGACGATCATAGTCACAAGGATTGCCTGCAAAATCTACCGCCAGCACCACGGATTTCTTAGAGCGATCTCTCGTCACCAAGCGCTCTTCAAGAAGATCGAGACTTAGATTCATCGTTCGCGGGTCAATATCGACGAAGCGTAATGACCCCCCCACATAGAGCACCGCATTGCCCGTGGCCGCAAACGTTAACGGACTAGTGAACACCTCGATCGGACCTTGACGGGCCAACAGAGACATCACGGCATGCAATCCTGCTGTAGCTGAAGTCATCGCAATCGCATGAAACGAGCCTGTGATCCCCTTCAAATCATTTTCGAAACGATCGACGGCTGGCCCACGCGTGATCAGAGCCTGGTCAAGAACAGACAGAACAGCCGCCTTGTCATCAGCAGAAATCGACTGACACGAATACGGAAGATAAGATTGACGATGAGGGCTTCCACCCTCGATCGCTAACATTTCAGGCACCTTCACAGATTCTCGATGATAGTCCACGCTTCTATTATATCAGAACCATTTTGACTCATAGCGGCATTCACATGGTAAAGTGCTTTGATGTTTGGACCTCAGTTTGTAGAAAACCTGCCTTATTTACTTATGGCGCTGATTCCCGCGCTCACATTTCATGAATACGCGCATGCGATCGTTGCCAAGTGGTATGGAGACAATACTGCACAGTACCAAGGCCGATTGACACTCAATCCGTTTGCGCATTTAGATCCGTTCGGCACGGTAGCTATTGCTCTTATCGGCTTTGGGTGGGCGAAGCCTGTGCCGATTGATCCAAGAAATTTTCGCTCATCGTGGGCTGAGTTCTTTGTGGCGGCTGCCGGACCAGCGATGAATATTCTGCTAGCCACTATTTTTGCTCTGCTCTTCAAGTTGGGCCTTTCAATGGCCTTTGGCGCAGAGCATATGATTCAGATGACACGAATTCTGCAAATTTCGATCGTCCTCAACTTGAGTCTTGCCATTTTTAATCTCATTCCTCTTGGTCCCCTCGATGGCCACTATATTTTGGCGCGACTACTACCTCGGTCAACCTCGATACGCTTTACCGATTGGAATAGCGCCTATGGAGGCATGGTTTTGTTTGGTGTCATCATTATTGACCAGCTGCTGCGCTTGAATATATTGAGAACGATCATCTCAATTCCTGTCATGCTCATGTATCGCTTGATTATGTGAAGGCTAACGATATTTCTTATTGTTCGCTACTTCCTGAGCAGTGAGCACTTACTATATTACTATGGCTGATCTCAAGAGTATAAGGTCGCCGCCTCCCATAACACGGACGCGGTGGCCTTATCGCAAAAGAAATGAAATCAGCCAGTAGTGCGCTATCTGGGCAATCGTGTAGCCATGTGCCGGCCTTAACGCTGAGATGAAATCACTTTTAGATAGATGTGCAGCCTCTAAGCTCGCCATAACACAACCAACAAGAGAGCCTTCACTTCTAAAAGAAGCCTTAAATTTTTCCCTCAACGCTTGCCCCATCGACTCACGTTGATCGCTGGGAATTCGGGAAAAAACCTCCCACTGACTTCCTATAGAATTATACTCAACATCGTATCTGAAGAAAATCCTGAGATAAGCTACTAAAATCTCGTCACTGACAAGATCCCCTTTATTAGTAAAAGAAGTAGCGTTGATTGCCTTCAATACTAGCAACACTGGCCAAGGCAGACCCGAATTATAATCGAGAGAGTGCGCACCTTCATGCAGATCCACAAATGCCCTCATTGCGGGATGGCTCTCTCGGTTGTGGATTTGATTTAGTCGGAAATTATATCGATTGGGCTCCATCGGCCCTCGTTTACCTTGAAAAAAAGACCTCATCACCGCTTGTTGTACATTGGGAGGCTCCTGAGATAAGCGCTCTTCAAATATCATCTCGGTAAATGAGACCAGGGCTTCCAATGGCTCTGAAATATCCCCATGGCTGCTCATCTCGTCCCTGCGCCCGATATTCTCTTTCCGAGACGAAAAAAAGTCGCGAAACCGCCCTTCCTGTTCCTCAGAAAATTGCCACGGTGGAGATCGCCAATGAGAGTATAAACGAGAGGGAAGCGAGTATAGTCGAGATGGAAATGCGGCTAACTTCTGAAGAGCTCCCCCACAAAGTCCCCTGCCATAACATGGCCCACCGATTAGGCCGCCAGCGAGCAAGACATAAGAGACTAACCCAAAAAAACCGCGCCGAATTCCCATCAATCAACTCCGTAGCACCGCCCCGTTGATGTCGCAAGAACTGCGACATCGAACTCTCTAACTCACGCGGTTGATGCGGGCAAATGGCGAAAATGACAGCCGAGCAAAGTAGAGTCAGAGTGGCATAGAAATTGCTCTTTAAGGTAGTGGACAGACTGAGGAGAGAACGTCGCATAAGAGGCAGTCTCACCACAAGGACGTCCGATATAAGGGAGGCTCTTTAGATGAGCCTTAAAGAGAAACTTTAAGTTTGAGGAGGACCTCACACGAGCAGTCTCAACACCCCCAAGGTAGCGAGCTGCCACCGACTTGATCTCACTGAGTGGCTTATATACGCCAAGCCTTGCCATACCACGAACACCACACCACCACTTGGATGAGTTTGAGTCACCATGAGCCAGGCGTTCCTCCTCCGCCTGGCTCATACTTTTTGATAGTTATACGAACCAGCAAAGCGTCACTCATTAGAACAAATCGTATAATCCACCACGACACCGATTTCATCGCTCTTAATTTCAGGTATGGGAGTCCACTCTCCGCTTGCAAAATGTGTGAACTGGAAGTGATCTTGATTATCCACTTCGAACATCAACTCCGACTGACCGTTCATCGTCATATCGAACTGCGATTCAAATAATTGATTGCCGGGTTCTAAAGTTTCAACGGAATTTAAGTGGTAAATATCGTCAGTATCCGAACGAGACATCCACACGCGTTCATGGTGCAAATCAACAGGCTGCTTGTCGACGTATACCATTCCCGATGCTTTGGTTCGCACGTTAATAATCACTCGATAGTCACGATCTGAGTCGCCTGGCACGAGCAGAGCGCGCCGTGTCGATCGTTTTGTTGGATCAAATATCCCTCGATAAACATCAGAAATCGAATCATCACGATAACCATAGACTGTCACGGTCCACCCTCGAGTGACTAGATCTCCTCGAGGATCCGTACCTGAGTTTGGCCACTTTGCATGAACCCAGGCGGAAGTACCCCAGTGGCCATTGTAAACCCAAGCGGGGGCTGAATACTTAAGGTAACCCGCCTCTCTCAATACCGTACGTCCTCGAGCTGCTGCATCCTCCAACATCTGGGCTGATTCCGGTATCACCTGATAAGGATTATTTGAGCCATTAATAAAATAATTGCCATTCTCTCCCCATACATAGGGCAAAACAAGAGAGGCATCGACTGAGCGATAAGAATCAAGATCGTAGCCGGCGTAGTCAGCCCCAAGAATCAACCCAGGGGGCGCGTCGAATTGAAGTCCTCCTTGACCCAAGGTAAGAGACCACTGTCCTGTAGAAATAAGTGATTCACCGCAGAGAGTGTAAGAAGGTGAAAAGAGGCAACCATCGCATTGTTTCGACGAAGCGGCGCACTCATCACAGCGCTGCGTATTATTAGTGGATTCTCCGGCAAAACCTGATCCGCCATCCGAGTCTTTGCCCTGACAAGCTGTGAACGCCAGGCTTAAAGCCAACAGACTGAAACCAGTTACCAAACGATATCTCATGCATGAATAAATCTTTTCTCTTCGGGTCATGACCAGAGAGCTTGCAAGCTTTAAACCAGAGCCCCTGCCCTATAACAAGTTGAAATGCTTAGCCTCAGGGACGAGCCCGCCGTGAGGTGTGCAGAGTTTGCAGACTCAGGCTTTCAATCGATCGATGAGTTTTTCGACCTGAGTAATGAGGATTTTGCGGGCCGCTTCGTCAGGATGAGAAAAGAGAGCCAGTCGAAGTATCTCAAGATCTTGCCTTATCTCAGACCCTGTTGGAACTTGATTTGCAACTCTCTCGCCTACCGAAGCTAACGACCCCTTAGACTGTAGCTCCTCGCCAACGACGGCAGTCTCATTGCCTAGAGGCTGCGCTCTCTCCGCGCGTGCTTTGGCCGCTTCTGTGCCCACAGAACGTGAATCAATGGCCTGCAAGAAAGCTCGAGGATAAACTGTCTCCCCATTGTCGAGACGTTCGGCCTCTATAATGCGGCCTAAAAATCGACCCAAATGAGGCTCCAGCGCTCGGCGCTCTTCTTGTGGCAATCGTAACAACGAAAGACGATAGTAGTTGTAACGGGCGCGAAAATAATGAAGATCCGACTTCGTAACCTGTTTCGACTGAAGAAGTTTCGATTCTTCGGTCGTTATGGACTTAAGAATGGAGCGCGACTCTATACCAAGTTCTGAATGACTATCTTGCTCCAAATGACTGTCCATAAACATCCGTTACGTGAAAAAAATCTCGCTCGCCCTCTTCCCTACGAATGAGGGTAAGGATTCTGTTTAGGTCATGTCAACGAATCGTGAAATCCTTCACGGTATTTTTTCCTAAAAATTGCCTCGACACAGATTTCTTAAGTTCTTTGACCACTGTAAAAGAAAAAGACTTTACAAAAGTGCCGCGTTCTTTTGGAGAGAGAGCTCCTCCTTTTTCGCCTGACCTCCTTCAATTTTGCCTTTTCTCCAGACAAGTCTCTCGACTTGTGGCTACGATGGAAACATGTCAAAAACAGACCACCTGAATGAACAAGCCCTTGTCTATCATGAGTATTCTTCGCACGATCGAAATCGCCGAAAGCCGGGTAAAATCGAGGTCATTCCAACTAAAGTCTGCCTGACTCAGAAAGATTTATCTCTCGCCTACTCGCCCGGAGTCGCCGCTGCCTCTATGGCCATTGCAGAAAATCCTGAACGCGTGAGTGATTTCACCATTCGCTCGAATCTAGTGGCCGTAGTAACCAACGGTACAGCTGTCTTAGGATTGGGAAATATTGGGCCACTCGCCTCCAAACCTGTCATGGAAGGGAAAGGCGTTTTGTTTAAAAAATTTGCCAATATAAACGTATTTGATATCGAGCTTAACGCCCCCAGCCCTGATGACGTCATACGTGCTTGTCAGATGCTTGAGCCCACCGTGGGGGGAATTAATCTAGAAGATATCAAAGCGCCCGACTGTTTCATCATTGAAGAGGCTCTGCGCAAATCACTGAAGATCCCCGTCTTTCATGACGATCAGCACGGCACTGCGATCATCGTGGCGGCCGCCATTCAAAACGGGCTCTTGCTTGCTAAGAAAAAAATTAAAAATGTTCGATTTGTATTTAGCGGGGCCGGAGCGGCCGCCATTGCGTGTGCGGAACTTCTCATTACCTTTGGCGCTCGACGTGATAAAATTTTGCTCTGCGATCAAAAGGGAGTGGTGCACTCAGGTCGCAGCGATCTTGATCCATATAAAGCTCGCTTTGCCACTAAAACTTCTCATCGTAGCATTCGAGACGCGCTAAAAGGTGCGGATGTTTTTGTAGGACTATCGGTCGCTGGCATTATTAAACCAGAGATGGTCAAGGCTATGGCGTCTCGCCCTCTCATCTTTGGATTAGCAAATCCTGATCCAGAAATTCCCTATGAAGATGCAAAACGAGCTCGTAAAGATGCAATTGTGGCAACAGGCCGATCGGATTATCCAAATCAGATCAATAATGTTTTGGGATTTCCTTCCGTATTTAGAGGAGCTCTCGATGTCGAGGCCTCTTGTATTAATGAAGAAATGAAGGTCGCCGCTGCCAAGGCGCTCGCGGCTTTAGCACGTGAGGACGTTCCCGACAGTGTATCTCGCGTTTACGGTGGCCAACACTTTGTTTTTGGGCCTGACTATATCATTCCTAAGCCGTTCGACTCTCGAGTTCTGCTCTGGGTCGCTCCCGCCGTGGCTGAAGCCGCGATTCGCACTAAAGTCGCCGGCAAACGTTTTCTAAAAAACTTCCGTGTCGACGATTATCGTGAATCGTTAGCGCTTACTCTCGATAAATCTCGTCACGTCATGCAAGTGGCACTGTCTAAGGCGCGCAGAAGTCTCGCTAAAATTGTACTGCCTGAAGGCGATCATCCAAAAATTTTAAAGGCCGCTATTGAACTCTCGGAAGAGAAAATCTGTGAACCTATTTTGATCGGGTCTCCAAAAATTATCCACAAGGTTCTTGAAGAGCTCCAATTAAAAGCCGGCAAGATTCGTATCTTAAACCCTGAAGGTCACGACTATTCAGAGTCATTTGCCAGCGAGCTGTATGAGATTAGGCAGCGAAAAGGCTTACTTCTTCGAGAAGCTCAAAAACTCATGCTGAGACGCACCTATTTCGGTCTGATGTTGGTGCGTCGAAACTTGGCCGACGGTATGGTCTCAGGCCTAACCAAGACCTACCCTGAAACCATTCGCCCCACTCTGCAGATCATTGCGATGAACGAGAAATATCGCGTCGCCTCAGGTCTCTATATTCTTTTGGTAAAAGATCGCGTGCTTTTCTTTGCTGATACCACGGTAAATATCGAGCCTACCGCTGAAGAGCTTGCTGAGATTGCACTCCAAACGGCCGATAAAGTTAGCTTCTTTGGTCTCATCCCAAAGATTGCAATGCTGAGCTTCGCCAATTTTGGTTCGTCGCCTCATCCCATGAATGATCGCATTCAGAAAGCGGTCGAGATCGTGCATCAGAGAGCTCCGAAATTAGAGATTGATGGCGAGATGCAGGCAGATACAGCCGTCTGGGCGTCGCGACTTGGAGACTATGCATTTTCTAAACTTCGCGAGCCTGCCAATGTTCTTATTTTTCCTGATTTGGCGTCGGGCAATATCGCTTACAAACTTTTACAGCATCTGGGTAATGCCGAAGTTATCGGGCCTATTCTCATGGGACCTCGAAAGCCCGTCCATATTTTGCAGCAAGGCTCGTCGGTCGAAGAAATCGTTCGCATGGCCACGATAGCGGCAGCTGAAGCGAATGAGATAGGATAATTTTTGTCTATGGCATTCTCGTTTCAGGAACGCCCACATATTTTACGCGAGATAGCTCACAAGGTCTTTGATTTAGTCATCATTGGAGGCGGCATTACAGGGGCGGCAGTTGCCCGCAATGCGGCTCTTCGCGGGTTGAGCGTTCTTCTTGTTGAGGCCGATGATTTTGCGTCGGGCACCAGCTCGGGTTCTTCAAAACTTATTCATGGCGGCCTTCGCTACTTAGAAAATTATGAGTTTCGATTGGTTCGCCATGCGATTCACGAGAGAGAGTCAATGAAACGACTCTATGCCCCCCTTGTGAAAGATCTTAAGTTTTTGTTTCCAACCTATCGTGGCAAAGTGCCTGCACGGTGGAAATTGAATCTTGGACTCTATCTTTATGATTCGTTCTCAGGGTTTCGACATCCGCATAAAAACCTTTCAGTACAGCAAACTCTTCAGCACTGTCCCGATCTTCTCGGCGACGATCTGACGGGAGCTTGTTCTTATGACGACGCCTTCGCTGAAGATTACCGTCTTGTCATCGAAATCATCAAATCGGCCGTGCGAAGAGGTGCTACGGCCGTAAGTCGAACCCGTGTCGTACGCCTCGAGCCCACCTACCACCAAGGCGAAGCTCTCTTTTCAACGACGCTGCGCGATGAAACTCTTGGTAGAGGAAACATCACTCAATATGGCGCCATTGACGGCACAACAAAACTGACGAGCGAATTTTCGGTGACCAGTCGATTCGTTATAAACTGTGCAGGTCCCTTTAGTGATCAAGTCCGCGCTCTCCTGAATCTTCGCTCTGCACTCACCTTAACCCAAGGCGTTCATTTCATTATCTCAAATGACAAACTGAAATTGAACGAAGCTGTTGTACTATCTGATCCCGAATATCATCGCATCGTCTTTGTAATTCCATGGGGCCCTAACATCTATATCGGCACCACCGATACCTTCATCTCACAACCTCAGGAGGCTCGAGCTCAGAAAGCCGATCTCGACTATATTTTAGCGATATTTCATCGCTCATTTAAGACCCGTCTCAAGCGTAGTGATATTCTCAACTCATGGGCCGCTGTGAGACCCCTGATGGCGGCACCGAAGACGAAAAAGTCCGCATCGGCATTGTCGAGAGACTTCGTCGTCGAAGAAAATCCGAAAGGCATTCTGCATATCTTAGGAGGCAAACTCACCAGCCATCGCTTTATGGCTCAGACCGCTCTCAACCGCCTGCCAGGGCTGCATCTAAATCAAGACCCCACCGATGCAGAACCTCTTCTTGCAACGCCGTTCTTTCAACAACCGACGCTGCGAGAAGCCGTTGAGAATGAGATGGTTCTTTCTACGATGGACTATGTGCGCCGACGCAGTCCGATTTATTATCACGAGCCTGACAAATCCATGGCTTTTCGCCTGAGTGAGGAACTAAGAGATTTGTTAGGGGCCGACTCGACGTGGCAGCAGCACGATCGACAAGGCATTGAAAGAGATTTTTCATGGGATCAAGACGCTTATTAAATCCGGTGATTATCGAACGCATCGCCATCATTTCAGATGGTACCTGTGAGACGGCTGAAAATTATGTACGCGCCATCTTGGCGCAGTTCAAAATTTCTGGCGGCCAGCTGCAGCGTTTTCCCAAAGTTCGATCGTCGTTAGAAATTGATCGCATTCTTGATTCTGTGAGTGCTCCCTTTTTGTTTGCCTATACCTTTGCTACTGAGAAGCTACGCAAACACATATGGGCAGAGTGTAAACGAAGAAAACTACTGGGGCTGGATATTCTATATCCAGCACTTGAAATATTCTCTGATTTCTTAAAGTCAGCTCCTACCGAAAGTGAAGGCATTCTGCATTCCATGCAGGCCAACGACTACTTTGAACGCATTGAAGCACTCGAATTCACGGTAAAACATGATGACGGCATGAAGATGGCTTCACTTCATGAAGCTGATCTTATTCTCACGGGAGTCTCTCGAACGTCGAAAACCCCCACATCGATGTATCTTGCCCACCGGGGTTTGAAAGTAGCCAACGTTCCTCTGGTTCCTGGGCTCCAAACACCCACGGCGCTTCTTGACGCAAAGAATTATGGCATTCCCGTCATCTTTCTTACCCTTGATGCCGCGCACCTCGCACGGATTCGTCGTACCCGCATGGAACGAATGAATGCCACCGCGAAGCCAGACAACGACTACTCTGATATCTCTGTCATTCAGAGTGAACTTCATGATGCGGAGCGTTTGGCGCGCGAGCAGCATTGGCCCATTATTGATGTGACGAATAAAGCAGTTGAAGAAACCGCTGCTGAAATTCTTTTACTGGTCTCTCGGAAGAGCCCATAATAAGAGCATGAAGAAAAATCTCTTGTTAGGACTGGGAGTCTCTGTGACTCTTTTAGCACTCGGCGTTCGCGAGTATATGCTTCATCGAGAGATTTCTGATTTGCGATCGTCGATCATCTCTCAGCTGAGAGAGCATGTGGCCAATGCATCAACCGTGGCACGCGTGACAGAGTTGCAGTCATCGTCGCTTGCTTTTTCTCGTTACCTTGAGCCGCTTTTTATTACTTCCAGTCAAATGATCTGGGGACCTTCTCGCGCTGAAGCTCTTATGAACTGGAGACGAGAATTACACACCGAACTTGAAGAGCAAACCACTAAGAAGACGGCCGAACTAAATACGAACTTCACCAGTCGCCTTGAAGAACTTAGAAAGACTGAAGCGGCGAGCTTGAAACGTCTTAAAACCGCCTTAAAACTCTGCGAAGAAATGGCCACCTCTCGTTTATGTACGACTCTTGTAGAAGATGAGCTCAATGCCATTCAGGTTGCTGCGTCTGAAAGTGACCAAACCCTTTTGAAAGCCGTCAAAACAGAAGGCATTGCTCGACTTAAGAAACTACAAAAAGCGCTCGCTTCAAAGTCGTCGAAGCAGCTGGCCCTCTATTTGACCTCAGGTAATTATGATCGAGATATTGAAAAGCCTGTCATCGATTTGGTGATGAAACTAAAGCAGTTGTCTCTTCGAAATAATGCCTGGACTGAGTTTGAAAAAAAACGAGATGAGCTTTTAGGTAACAAACGAATCGCTGTGGCTCGAGCCGCAGAACCTCGACCCGATATTGCAAAACGCGGCATCGAAAAAGTAACCGATCGAGTCACCCAAGCGTTGCAACTGGACGCGTATTTTTCAAAAGAAGAAATCGATACCCCAAGTGATAGCGGATCCCTCGTAAGTGATGATCTTGAAAGTCCTTCGGCTGCTAGCTCTGTCGAGTAGCAGTCTTTTCACTGCCACTCGACGTAGTGACACAAGCTCTATTATAGACGCGAAAGACATACGACAGAGCTTCGGGCTCTTGCTGCGAACTATATCGCTGCGACACAAGCGTCCACTGCAGCATATCCACCTCAGGAAACGTGATATTTCCCTCAATATGTTTGTAAATCGTCGTCAAGTAAAGTCGGTCAATCATATCGATAAAGAGGCGATAAATATCACCTCCCCCGGTGACAAACACTTCTTCGTCGGCAAAAGCGTCACGACATAAGCGCAAACAAGTATCTCGATCTGAAACCACCTGCACGCCTTTAGGAAAATCTAGGCCTGTTCTCGTGAAGACAAAGATCGGCTGACTCGGTTGAAAACTACCCATCGATTGAAATGTCTTTCGCCCCATAATGAGTGGATGCCCACGTGTTGTACTTAAAAAATAGTTTAAGTCTTCAGGCACAGACCAAGGGAGTTTGTTATCCTTTGCGATCACACGGTTCTCGCTCATAGCGGCGATAGCAGACAGAATCAATGCAGCGCCCCCTTTAATGGCGTGCTGGTACTCTCAACATGGGCCGCCCGACTCAGCCGGTCCCAAATGGGCCGCCAGTCAGGATTATCGCGATCCCATTGCCAATTGCATACGATGCAATCGTAACCCGACTCTGAAAGCCGTCGCATCTCGCTGTAGAGGAGACGGGCTGCCTGGCGTGGATCGTCAGGTAATTTCATTTCGCCGAAGTTCTGATATTTCTCAGGTATCGACTGAGTACTTGAAACGAGAAACAAAGGAATTTTCGGCTGATAATGTTGCCTCAAATGTCCCGGGGATGACGTCTTAGATTGATAACCAATTTTTAACTGAGGAAAAATGGAGCCTAAAATTTTTCTAAGAGCGCCCTCCATAATAAGGCCTGGTCTTAAAATCGTTATCGCTTGCTGATCTTCATCGAACTCGAGCACAGTTGACTCAAGGCCTTCTTCGCAAGGACCTCCATCTAAAATAAATACTCGATCACCAAACTCATCAAAAACATGCTGCGCAGTCGTCGGACTCGTTCGACCAAAAATATTGGCACTTGGTGCCGCCACGGGTTCACCAAGTGACTTCAAAACGTCTAAGGTCATCGCATGCCTTGGCACACGGATACCAACCGTGGAAAGCCCCGAAGTGATCGCTGGATTCAAAGCCTCCGCTTTTGGCAAAATAAGAGTTAAAGGTCCGGGCCAAAAAGCTGCCGCCAAAAGCTCCGCCCATTTCGGAATCGTTGCTACAACGCCGGCTAGCATTTGCAGATCACTTCCATGAACAATAAGCGGATCAAAGAAGGGCCGTTGCTTTATATTAAATATCTCACGAATGGCCGCAGGGTTTGAGCATACCGCCGCCAATCCGTAGACGGTTTCCGTTGGTACGGCCACAAGTTCACCTCGTCGCAGTAGTTCAACGGCTTTATCGCGTGTTTTCATGAGCGATTCGCTGAAGCAGCTTTATCTTTGAACTCAAAAATCTCTCGGTCTGCACTCGTTCGAGGTAGATCTGCGCCTCATCATAGTCTTTGGCGTAGATATGAAATCGCGCCAAATGTACTCGGGCGTCGTCCAAGGTATCTTCGTCAGGAGCCAACGCCATGGCATCGAGCCATGCCTGAATAGCCACTTCAATACGATCTCGCTCTTTACGATAAGGTGGCATTAAATAAAAAGACTCTGCCAGTGCTCGACGGCGCTCGTAAGATGTGGGGTCCAAGAGAATCGCACGCCGGTAAAGTTCAATAGATTTATCAAAAGTCTCTTGCTCAGACTTCAATCGATAAAACTTCTGGGCATCGTGCTTCGATCTAAATAACAAAACAGCCGTTGCTAATGTCTCGATCACCTCGACATCGTCAGGATTCGCACGCAGGGCAAATTCATAAAGCTTAAATGCATTCTCTATGGGCCCTCGATGGCTGTAGTATTCAGCCAATCTCCGCCAGATATCTCTTAAGAAGGGATACCTTCGTACCGCTGCGGCATAGGAATGAGTTCTAATACCAAACATAAGAAAATGTCTTCTCCACAACCGCTCAAGTTCGTCTCGAGCTTCGGCTTCTTCTCTCATCCCTAAATTCATTCGAAAATTCCAATATCGGTATTCCAAATGGCCTCGATAGAGTTTTGAAGTATCTACCCGCCTAAAGCGCTCAAGAACCTCAAGCGATCGAGCCTTTTCTTGGGCATACAAAGCCTCAAACTCAGCTTCACTCAGTTTCTTTAAGCCGTAGCTCTCAATCAATTCGAAACAGCGCCATGTGATCGGCACAAGAACTTTCTCAAATTCGTCTAGCTGCGCACTCAGATTCGCTGGCAAACTACTTTCGCTGTGACGACTTTCACTGTGATGATCGTCACCGTGGCCCCAGGCTGTCTGGCCCTCCCCCAACAAGATTGCCAAGCTAAAAAATGTCGTCATAAACGCAGTCATAACCAAATTCGAATAATGTTCGGTCGCACAATGTTCAATCGAATACTGTTTGATCATAAGCCTCTTACCTACCGCACTTTTGGACGCAGGACTAGACTCAGGCCAGCGAATTTCGAAAATAGTTCATGGTTGAATGCGTAGGAGATTGGACTCTCACCAATGAGTTGTTGCCCATACCGGGCGCACGGCACGCTCCCGCAGGCGGGGCCGAAGGCACCCTTGACTTCTAAGTTCCTTGGGCTTTCTTCGACGGGGTGAATCAAAGAATCCAACACCATTAAAGGGAGTCCACCATCATCCTGAAGAACTTTCAGACTCATTGACCGGCGATAAACGCCACTGGAGTGATGAATTCGCTGCTCATTCATTGGCACCGTTACAACAAATTGACCCTATACGGTCCCCGATCCTGGGCCTGTTGACTGTAAACTGTTAAACAGAAAACCGAATTCCCTTCATTCTCCTTGGCCCCCATCGCATTTATTCTCGACGCCACTGCCATTCTAATGAAACATAGGAACCATGATAGACACGCAATCCACAGCTGCGACTCATGCCTTATATAACTTCAATGTTCGAAAGATTGATGGCTCTTCTCAGAGCCTTTCTGACTATCGAGGTCAAGTGCTTCTCATAGTCAATGTGGCAAGTCGTTGTGGTTTCACCCCCCAATATCAGGGCCTCGAAACTCTCTATAAAAAATATAAAGAACGGGGTTTCTCTATTCTCGGTTTTCCTTGCAATCAGTTCGGCGCTCAAGAACCGGGAACAGAAGAAGAAATTAAATCGTTTTGTGATCTCAATTACCAAATCACATTTCCGCTTTTTGCTAAAGTGGATGTCAACGGGACACAGGCCGATCCACTCTATACTTATTTAAAAAAAGCAGCCCCCGGAATCATGGGAACAGAAGCCATCAAATGGAATTTCACAAAGTTTCTCGTAGATCGATCTGGGGAAATCGTTCAACGCTATGCTCCGACGACAACGCCAGAATCACTGGAAGGAGATATTCTTCGTGTTCTCTAAGAATCATCTTCCTTTTACTAAATGCATATTTGTAAGAGCGATGGTCGTAAGGACTATTTTTTTTACGTTGCTGGGTCTGCTCGCTTTCAGTGCTGACCAATTGGCGGCCAATACCTCGGCCCAGCAAGGCCAAACTCTGTTTCGCAATATTTGGTCTCCCTACTGCAAGGGCGTTTCGCTATTGGAGTGCCCTAGTTCTAAAGCCGAAGACCTTCGCGCCGATATTCGGCGCCGACTTGCCGCAGGCGAAACGGAGGACGACATACTTGCGGACCTGAAGGAACGTTACGGTGATCAACTGCGCATGAGCCCAACTCTTGAAGGGCGCGAAAGTTTAGCCTACTGGCTTCCATGGATTGTTTTTTCTCTTGTTGTGACCGGCCTTTGGCTATTTCTCATGAAAAAATTAAAGAAGTCCGGCGAAATAGCCTCTCATAAACCTGCGACAGATCCATCGCAGAGCGAGACTCAAAGAGAGACTCCGAAGGGACCCGTCACTCATGAGACTCAAATCATGAAAGACTTGGACGATCGCTAAACAACCGAAAGCTCTTGCTTAGGCAGTTCATCTACCAAGGCTCGCAACTTAGAAACGACATTTCGTTTTACATCGTCAAGCGAGCCCGACAAGGTACAACCCGCTGCTCTAAAATGTCCGCCTCCATCTGGCGTCAACGAACGAGCAAAATCAGCCACATTGACTCGACCCTTTGAACGCATAGACACTTTGATCGCATCGTCGCCCTCCGTAAAGAGTACGACAACCTCAGCGGAGTCAGTATAATAAAGTTGGTTAATCATTCCCTCTTGATCACCATCTTCAGGGTCAATCGCATCGAGATCACGCTTAGACCAGCATGAAACGATGAGCCGTTGATCAGAGAGGGCCTCCATATTTACCATCAGGGTCTTCAACAAAAGCTGGGCTTTCCATGTGCGATCTAACAAAGCTCGGTCAGAAATTTTTGAAAAATCGATCCCCGTTTCGATCAGCTTGGCAGCGGCCAAATGGGTGCGCGGTTTGGTTAACGAATGCTTAAAAAATCCGGTATCAAATACCATTCCAATATAGAGCGCCTCCGCCACAGCTTTGGTTAATTTTGTTCGTGATAATTCCATAAGCAGGTAGACCAATTCACAAGAACTAGAGGCCTCTGTATCGACCACCCGAGAATCATAGGCCAGGGTCGAACCCACCGCATGGTGGTCTACAATGGCCGAGGCATTCACGCGCGTAAAAAGCTCTTGCACATTACCCGTTCGTTCGATGCCTCCATCACAAACTAATCCTAAATCGAAGATCCGACTTTCTTGATAGTCATCGCGGCTGATGATGGCGGATGAGCCCATAAGAAACTTGTAGCGCTCTGGAACAGGACTTTGATTCACTAAAACAATCTCTGACTTCTTGCCGGCGCGTAGCGCTTTAATCAAAGCCACCAATCCGAGCTGAGCTCCTATAGAATCTCCGTCGGACGTTAGCGTGCTCGAGATGAGAAACGACTTTGATTTTTTAATTAGAGAAAACAGCTTTTTAGATTCTTTCAGTAAACGAGGCGATAACGGATAAGTACTAGTAACAAAAGTTGGCTTAAGCTTCGACATCTCTTCTATTTCTGGCATAATGAAAGAGCATGTCTCAAGAAGAGTCTTCAAATTCTCAAGGCTCACCCCCTAAGGGTTCGGGCGGCGGCATCGCGTGGGGCTGGATCGTCCTAGGACTTTTTGTGGCTGTGACAATCACCATGGTCTTCATGATGCAGTCTCAAGATACCTTTCAGTACTATATGACGGTTTCAGAATATAATGAGGCCTCGTCAAAATATGAGAATAAGAATTTAAAACTCGCCGGAAAAGTGAAGATGGGCTCGCTAAAGAATGAGGGCGACCGCTACGACTTTGTTATGGAAGATTTGGGCCAAGAAATTGCTGTCACTTATATTGGCTTGGCTCCGGATACTTTTAAAGAAGGTGCCGAAGTCGTCGTCGAGGGCCGAGGGCCTCAAATACCCCCCTTTATCGCCAAATCGTTGATGGCAAAATGCGCCTCTAAATATGAAGTAGGCGGCCTTCCTCCTCTCGAACAAATGCGTAGCAAATCTCTGCGATAGACTTTAGTCTAGTTTGCAATGGAATGGCTCAAATTTTGGCCCCTGGTTGGAGAAAGTATTCTTGCGCTCGCTCTGGCCTTTGCTCTGTTTTCGTTGTTAGCGTCTATTCTTTCATTTCTGAAAAAGAATGATTTGCATCTAAAAATCGCAGAGCGAGCGTTATACACGTGCACAGCGCTTATTACGTTAGCCATAGCAATTCTTGTAATCTCCTTTCTTCGAGACAATTTTTTAGTTCGCTATGTCTATGCCTATTCAAATATCACCATGCCCACCATTTACAAGGTGACAGCGCTTTGGGGGGGACAGGAAGGTAGCTTACTTTTCTGGCTCTGGCTTAATACGCTCTTTGCTTCATTGGCCGTCTATCGCCACCGACTGACGGATCGTCCCCTCCTGCCTCTGGTGATCGCCTGCTTTGCAACCATTTTAACCTTCTTTGGTCTTCTTCTTGTCTACTATGAAAATCCATTCAAACTCTTTCCTCAAATGCCCGCGGATGGACGCGGCTTAAATCCTCTCCTTCAAAATCCGAGCATGGCCATTCATCCCCCCTCACTCTATTTAGGCTATGTGGGCATGTCGGTACCCTTTGCATTTGCGCTTTCGGCCCTCATTTCAAATCGGCTGGACACTCGATGGATTGTGGCTACACGCGGTTGGCTACTTTTGTCGTGGTTTTTTCTTTCGATAGGCAATCTTTTAGGCGCTCAGTGGGCGTATGTCGAATTAGGATGGGGCGGTTTTTGGGGTTGGGACCCTGTAGAAAATGCCGCCATTATGCCCTGGTTTACCGCTTCAGCTTTTATTCACTCGGTCATGATTCAAGAGCGCCGAGGCATGCTCAAATTTTGGAATATTAATCTCATCGTCATTTCGTTTGTACTCACCATCTTGGGAACCTATCTGACGCGGTCTGGTGTCGTTCAAAGTGTACATAGCTTTGCTCGCTCGGAGATCGGCTATTTCTTTCTTGTATTTCTCATTCTCGTGATCTTGTTTTGTGCGTTTTGGATCTACCGACGACGAAACGAGCTACGAAGCGAGAATATTTTTGAATCATTCATTTCAAAAGAAAGTGCTTTTGTTATGAATAATATCGTCCTAGTGGGTACCGCCTTTATTATATTGTGGTGCACACTGTTTCCGTCTCTCAGTGAGCTGGTGATTGGGAAACGGATTGTCGTAGGACCACCCTTTTTTAATCAGATGTTGGCGCCTATCGGAATCGTGCTCCTCATTTTGACAGGTATTGGGCCCCTAGTCGCTTGGCGACGCGCTTCAAAACAGAATTTAAAGTTTCATTTTCTTTGGCCGATGCTTTGTGGGCTCTTTGCCATGGGGGGAGCGACTCTTCTCGGTATCACCCACTGGTATGTGCTGCTGACCATTTTCGGAGCTTTTTTTGTGAGCATCACGATTATCACCGAGTTTTATCGAGGCATTAAAGTTCGAATGCATTCCCATAACGAATCGATAGTAACGGCCTTTATTCGAGCGACTTTTTCTCAAAATCGAAAATTTGGCGGCTATATTGTTCACCTCGGCATAGTTTTTATTTTCATTGGCATTGCTGGATCCGCCTACAAAGAGGTCTCAGAGTTTCAGATGGTCGAGGGGCAGCGCATCCGTCAAAAAGAATATACGCTCCATTTAAAACATTTTGATGCGCGCCGCTTTGAGAATCATGAAGAATACGCCGCCGTTATTGATCTTTATATAGGCAATCGGTTCGCTGGCACCCTACGACCAGCACGATACATGTATTTTAATCCTGAACAACCATCCACAGAAGTCGATATTTACTCTCGGCTCAAAGAAGATGTGTATTTGACTTTGGGTCAATTTAATCTTGAGAAACAGGAAGGCATCATTCACTTCACCTTGAATCCGCTGGTCTCTTTCTTGTGGTTGGGTGGCCTGATTTTGATTATTGGGGCACTCATATCGATGATGCCGACTTTACGGTGGCAAAAGAACTTATGAGTTTTAGTCTTATCATTGTTGTTTTCTTCGTCCTATTCTTTGCGCTACTCGCAACCTTTTGGCCTCTGTGGGTCGCTCAAACAAAACAGAGCTATCGAAATTCAATTGATGAGTTAGACATTCTTTTACAAGAACGTGAAATGATTCTTATAAATTTGAAAGACCTACAGAGTGACTTGGCGCACGAAAAGCTGGGCGCTGAAGAATATGAATTGTTAAAGACTCAATTATTAGAACGTGCCTCCAAGGTCTATGAAGCCATTCAAAATCTAGAAGAAAAAGATCCTCTCATTCTACAAATGGAGTCCGACTCGCGTGTTTAATATTATTTTTTTTAGCCTTCTTTCAGCATCCGTCAGCCTAGAAATAACCAATCAGAAAAAACCTGTCATCGGCCAAGCCGCCGAACTTCTGACGATTCATGGCCAAGAGGCGGGGGAGCCTTTGCGTTGCACCACCGATAAGCGCGGTCGATGCCGCTTTACAATTGATAAAGACGCCCACAATGCTCATATCGCCCGAACGATTTACGAAGGTCTGCAATATGTGAGCGAGCCCTTTCGCGGCGACTCGGCCCCCAAGAAAATTTCGTTAGAAGTCTATTCTACTCGGCAAGGAGTATCAGACCTTATTCTCAAAGAGCGACAGATTCTGCTCATACCTAATGCTCAGGGGCTGCAAGTGGAAGATGAGCTCGTGGTTATGAATACGGGCTCCTATGTCGCTCTGGGTGACAACCAACGAGTTATCGAATTTGCCCTACCTCAAAATGCACACGATTTACATTTTGAGATGGGCTTTAGCCAGGCTGACACGCAAATTGAAGGCAATCGCGTCACCTCATCGCGGCCCTTGCTTCCAGGCGAATCACGCTTTGCCTTTCGCTATCAACTTGAAGCCAAACGGGGCCAACTCTCATTTGAATCTACAACCAACCTGCCTCTGTCTACCGTGTATTTGGCATATCCCCCTCAGGGTCTTAAGCTTCAGGGCCTCAATCTGGCTGAGCAGGGCTGGAAATTTATCGATGACACTCGTTTTCTTACGGCTCAAGCGACTCTCCAGAGCCCGACCCTGACTTTCTCGGTATCAGGATTACCCTGGAATATTCGCTGGGCAGGTCTACTCCCTCTGTTAAGTATTGTTTTTTTTATCGCTCTCTATGGTACGAAGGCCCCAGCGATGGCCGTGCTCGATGACAATCAAAGATCTGCCCTCGTCGCGGAACTTCGCAATTTGAAAACGCTAAAGGCGAAACATTTAATACACGACTCGGAGTACCAAAAGAGACGAGTTCTCGTGATGCGAGCGCTTGCCCCTTACTACTCAACTCTCACTTAGTCAGAGGAAAGAACTCATAACTCACGCTAAAGCCATTCAACCCGACGAACCCTATCAGTTTGTGCTAAAGACTATTTAGCCAGACAATTTCAAGCCTTGCTCACTCTTACTTCGCAATGAGCTTTGAGATATCGATCTGAGAATCTTTTATGAGAGCGCGTATTTGATCATAGCGAGCATCGTCACAACGAAAAATGGAGGTGCCCATCGCGAGTGCCTTAACGGTCGCTAAGCCCGAGGGGGTTTTAGAGTACTCAAGCAAGGCTTCGATCACCCAGTTCTTAATGTTTGTGTTTTTCGCTTCATCTTCAAATAGCTTAGAGCGAATCACCCAAGGCTCCGTGGGAACTTCGGGCGTAAATGCCAAAATCAGAACTTTATCTTCAACGTCAGGCAAAAACGATTTTACTCGTGCTCGAGCATCGTTGATCTCGACAACCGTCTTTCCATCGACCTCGATAATATTAGGCGACTGATAAAAAGTTGCGCCCGCATCGATCTGTTTGTTGTAAACCATCTGCACCACATTGTCGTGCTTCTGAGCAAATACCGTCTCTGCAAGTTCGATGTTTTTATCTTTCAATAACTGACTTGGAAGGATAAAGCCCGAAGTAGAGGCAGAGTCGACGAAAGCGAATTTCTTGCCCGCAAGATCCTCCAAATTTTTAAAACCACTATCTCTGTGCGCGATAATCTGGCCCTTATAGGTTCTCTCGCCGCCATAACGTTCAATCGACAGAATGGCTTCCACATCATATTTTTTCATGTCTTTGGCCAAAATATAGGCAAAGGTCGTCAGGGCCGCAAAATCAGCCTTGCGACTACCGAAGGCCTCAACCACCGCGATATAACTTGTGGGAACCGACGCTGTTACATAGAAACCTTCGTCTTTGCCGTAGAGCTTTTGAGAAACATAGGTCGATACCGTTGCGGCGATCTCTTTGCCCGATTCAAGAATACCGTGAGCCTCACTCGACGGAACAAAGTACATTGCAAACGGTCGCTTCTTGGAGCCTACGGGAGCCTGAGTGCAAGCCGCCATATTCAAAACGCAGATGCCCGCCGCAAGCTTAAAAAGGTTTCTTTGGAGAATATTCAAATAAAGTGATTTCATGAAGCTCATCCGTTCTCGCTAGATTGGAACGCCTATTAAATCAAACAGATTTTCTGATTCGAATCTTAGGGTGAATTCAGTCATACTTTTGAGATGTCGTCTTTTCAGGGTATTCGCCTAGAGCAACTTGTGATCGGCCAAGGGCTTTTTGTCAAAGGCCCTCTTAATTACTCACTCGAACCGAAGGGCATTTACTTTTTAGAAGGTGCGAATGGCTCGGGAAAGTCGACTCTTTTGAAAACCCTCTTGGGGCGACTTAAGCCACTGTCGGGCTCGATTGCAGAAAAACCCTCTGTTATCAGCTACGCCGGGGTAGAGAACCTCTTGTTCAGCGATTGGAGCCTGAAACAAAATTTTGGAGTTCTTGCCACACTTTTTGGCGTGCCTGTAAGTGACGACGATATGCCCGATGTACTGCGTTCCATTCAATTGTTCAGAATGGAGGAGCTTAGTAGCGGATGGAAACAAATTTCTGAAGTCCTTCTCGCCTTGCACTTCGGTTCACAGATTGTATTGTTGGACGAACCCTTTCAAGCCCTTGACTCCAAACACTGTGATATTGTTCGCTCTCGCATCATAGAAAAATCTCATCAAGCGCTGATTCTCGTTTCAGATCATCGTGGCTTTGGTGAACAGATGCCTCTAAAAGGGAAGATTCAATTGTGACAAAGCCTCAAGCGCAAAAGGAAATGGGAAGATGTTCTCGATCTTTCACTATGGCCATCTTAAGAATGCTTCTAGTCAAAGACCTGCGTGAAAGTCTGGCGGCCATTGTGCCCTCATTTTTGTTGAGCTTTACGCTCTTCATCATTCTGCAGTTCTCTCGCGAGCTGCCAAAGGCTGAGTTGACCGACTTCTGGTTTTCATTTTTTGTAGCGTCATCCGCTCTCTTTTATCGTTCGTTTTCACTCGAACATCGAAGCCGAAATTTTGGCCTGTATCGAGCGGCGGGACTCAAGCTTCAACTTCTCTTTTGGACCCAGGTCTTCGTGCAGAGTGGGCGTCTCGCCGTGATTGGATTTATGCTCTATCTCAGTCTTTACCTCTTCGGTATTGATGCCTATCGTCCATTCCTTCTTTCACTGGCCACTACCCTAGCCGTCGCTCCGTTTGCCGTCTTTCTAGGCCTGAGCTTAAAGGGCGAACGAGAATTTCTGTTTTCATTCGTCTATTTTCCCTTTGTAACGCCTCTCATACTTGCGGGTGTGAGCTTGACCCACCACCCAGAGGCAAACCTATGGTGGTCGATATTAATTAGCTTTGGTCTTGGATCCGCCTTTATCGCAGCTTTGGTCTTCGAATACTTCTATGATGATTTTACCTAGGAGCATGGGGCGTGTAAGTCATCCGCTGGTCTGATCGGAAAGTTGTTAAATCAGGGCTAGGCGCTTGGTGCGCTTCAGATTAGACTTTGTACGTGCTTCATATTCTTGCGTTGCTTACAGGCGCTGCAGTCATTTTCGGTTTGTACGAGGTCTTTTTGCTGCTTGGAATTGAAGCCTCCCAGGGACTCGTTCAAAAGATATTCTTTGTGCATGTGCCGGCGGCTTTCACCATGTATGTTACGTTGATCATGAGCGCCGTTGCGGCAGCTATGTATTTAATTGAAAAAAAAGTCGCTTATGATCATTTTTCGAAGGCCGCCATGTTGTCGGCGTTTGTGTTTGCGCTCTGCGTCATGATTACCGGCCCGGTTTGGGCGAAGCCTATTTGGGGAACCTATTGGACTTGGGATCCCCGCCTCACCACAACCCTCATTGTTTTTCTGCTTATCTGTGCCACACTCGCCGTACGTCACTCGTTTGATCGTCATCCTTCTCGCCAGGCGGCCGGCAGAAAGTTAGGTGCCATTTTAGCCATTGTCGCGGTATTAGACATTCCGCTTATTCATTTTAGTGTCAAACTTTGGAGGGGTATTCATCCAACCGTCATTAAGAGTGAGGGGGGACTGAGTCCTGAATTTCGATCCAGTCTTCTGTGGATGTCTCTTTCGATGATTGCACTGGGTATCGTGCTGACTATCGTATTTTTCAAGATCGAGTCGCTTCGAGATCGACTTAAAATAATGACTCAAAAGCATCTGTTTGAGAAAGGAATGCGATGAACGAATCTCCATCCCCTGTGAATTCAACAATTCCTGATACCTATTTTGAGTTTGTATTGGGCTATGGCCTTCTATGGCTCATTTTGATCACAGCGCTTCTCTATGCCTTATTGAGAATACATCGGTTGACGAGCGATCTCAAAGATCTTGAGGCAGCTCAAAAGAATTCCCCATCTACTGCAGCGACGACGCCTCATCCGTGAGCAGAATAAAACGATCGAATAGAACTACGAAAGTAGAGCGACGAGAATGATAGGTGGATTTTTCTTACTGGGGCTATCGCTGTTAGGGACTGTCATTAATACGGTGCTGGGCTTTGAGCTAGCCGGTAGTTCAAGAATGCCCCCAGAAACTCATCTCATTGTAGGGTTTACGTCTTCTGCCCTCTATATCGTGGCTTTCATCGTGCTGCTCATGGCATCCAAACAACGTCTCGAAACGAAAGCTCTGCTAGCAGAAACGCATGCCAGCGATACTATAGAGCGCATGTCTCGCGCTCGAGAATCTTGCCTCCTGCCGTCTTTCGTCACGCTGGGGCTTTTTATCGTTGGTCTGATCACCGGGACTCTATCAGATGGTGGCACATTTCCCTTGGTTCATGGGGCTGTCGGGCTTGGGACTCTTGGTCTATCGGCCTATCTCCTGTGGGTATGGGCTGCGTTTTATCGAAAAGGCTAGATCGCCATTTCTGAAAAAGTAAGCCCGTCGTTCATCACGGCGCGTTACGGCTTCGCCGACAGCGCCTCGTGCTCTAAGCCCCCTCTTGTACGCTCGGCGGAAGTCGATGAACCACCATTTTCTCCGCAGATTTCAGGCGACAGCTCATGGCTTCAAAGGCTTTTCCATTCTGATCAAATCCCACGATGCAACGCTTGCATGAGCCATTCCAGCACAGTCGTGCATAGTCGATATGAAAATTGAGAAACTGAAATATTCTTAAGAGCTCTAACTTGTCGGGAACCTTATAGGTTTTGCCCTTAATGGTCAGCGTGATAAAACGCTCAATAGTGCCGAAAAGCTCTTTATTGTAGTCCGTCAAAGCCAGGGCCTCAAAAAATTTTCTGCGTCAGACCACGGGCATCCCAGACGTCCTAACGTAGGCTCCTGGGCTAGTGCATCTCCCCGTATATCATGAAAATCACTGCCGCCCGTGACCATAAAATCGAGCTGCTTCGCCCACTCTAAAAACGTACGTCGTTGGTCGTGAGAATTTCTGGGATGGTAGACTTCTACAGCATCCACCCCTAGCTCTTTAAAATACTCGAAGTCGGCTCGATCAAAGCCATACTGCCCCGGATGAGCCACAGAAGTACGGCAATTTTTTTTTCTGGCCATCGTCACCGCATCACTCAAATCAAAACGCCATTTAGGAATATTGTGGGGGCTTCCATCGTAGAGAAAGCGATCAAACGCATCTTGACGGCTTGTAGCATGCCCCGCAGCTACGAGAGCATCGGCCACGTGAGGGCGACCTAATACACCCTGATGTTGCGCTTTAAAACCTGCCACATCCAAATGATAACCGGAACCGCGCAGGCTTTCTATCATGTCGTCAAAACGTTTTTCTCGGCCCTGCTGAAAGCGTTTGAATTCGACTCTAAAATCTTCGTCGGACGCATCAATACCGTAAACGAGGAGATGCAGCTCTTGAATACCCTCTCGCTTGGGTAATATCGCCGTACACGAAAGCTCGGAGGCACATATTCTTGGAAATCTTTCTCCCAGCGCATCAAAAAAAAGTGCTGAGCCTTCTACACCATCATGATCGGTCAGCACCGCAGCCCGCAATATCTCTCGAGGTAGCGAACGCAGCCAGCGCACTAATTCGTCAATAGAGTGCTTACCATCCGAAAAGTGGCTGTGAAAATGAAGATCCGCAATAGCACGTGAGCTCAAAAAACCTCGCTTTATAGCTTTGGCAATGTAATACCGGTTTGTCCCTGATACTTACCGTTTTTATCTCGGTACGAGACGGCACATTCTTCATCCGATTCATAAAAGAGAACTTGGCAAATTCCTTCATTAGAATAAATCTTGGCGGGCAGCGGCGTGGTATTCGAAATCTCAATCGTCACATGCCCTTCCCACTCGGGTTCAAACGGTGTGACATTGCAAATGATGCCACAACGGGCGTACGTTGATTTTCCAAGGCATACTGCCAAAACATTTCTGGGTATTCTGAAATACTCGACACTTCTCGCCAATGCGAAGGAGTTGGGCGGCACCACAAGAATGGATCCTTTGTAGGGCACGAAATTCGAATCTGAGAAGTTTTTTGGATCTACTACCGTCGAGTTAATATTAGTGAAAATTTTATACTCGTCCGATACCCGCATATCATACCCGTAGGACGATACGCCAAACGAGACAACGCCCGACCGAACTTGGGATGACTCAAACGGCTCGATCATGCCATTTTCCAAGGCCATCCTTGTAATCCATTTATCGCTCTTTATTGACATGAAGCGATGCTAACGAAGAACTAGTCGCAGCGTCAATGCTTGCAACACTGGCTAAACCTGCTGCAAACCGCGTTTCTTTATTTTTTCTACCAGGGTCGTCCGGTTCATTCTTAGAAGCGCCGCGGCCTGATTTTTATTCCAGCGGGTCTGCTCTAAAGCTCTTAAAATCATATCATTTTCAAACTGCTCGACGAAGCGGTCAAAATCGATGCCCGACTCTGGAATGCCCGCTGCTAGCCACTGGGCCCAAGGAAGCGTGCCGGAGTAGCTCGGTTTTGCATGCATTACCTTGGGGGGAATATCGGCTAACTCTAACAAACCAGTCGTCTTTAAAATACAAAGTCTCTGACAAATATTCTCAAGCTCTCGCACATTGCCAGGCCAGTGGTACTTTTCAAGAGCCTCCATGGCCTCTTCAGAAATACCTCGAATCTGAAAACCTTTTTTCTTATTATACTGGCCAATGAAATACTGAACCAACTGAGGAATATCTTCTCGCCTATCTCTCAACGGAGGCAGCGTAATTGGTATCACATTCAGTCGATAAAAAAGATCTTCTCTGAAGGCCCCTTTGGCCACTTCTTGTTCTAGATCATTGTTGGTGGCCGCAATCACTCGACAGTCAACCTTCTGACTTTTGTTGCCACCCACAGGCTCAAATTCTTTCTCCTGTAGGGCTCTCAATATTTTAACTTGGAGCGGCAACGGCATAGTGCCAATTTCATCAAGAAATAGTGTGCCCTGATGAGCCAACGAAAATCTGCCAATACGATTCATATGAGCGCCGGTGAAGGCTCCTTTTACGTGACCAAAAAGCTCCGACTCCAAAAGCTCCGCGGGAATCGCCCCGCAGTTTACCGCCACAAAAGGTTTGTCGGCTCGATCTGATTGGTTATGAATGGCTCGGGCCACAAGCTCTTTACCTGTGCCACTTTCTCCCAGAATCAGTACCGTTGAATCGGTATTGGCCACACGATCTATAATGTCAAAAACCGATCGCATCGGTCGGCTCGAACCAACAAACGCGGGTTCACCATAAATAGTATCCAATTTTTTCTGAGAGGCATGAACCAACGACTGCGCATCCGACGAAGCCTGCTGAAGCGCATCTCGAGACCATGACGACTTTGTCACCTCTGAACTCGTAGAGCCCGCTAAGCCAGCAGGCATCGGGGTCTCCGCCTGTGTCTCAAAATGAAAAATGCGACCCTGTCCGCTCGTCTTATCTTGGCTCATTGGTAACCTCCCACAAAGAACAGGCTGTAATAGTCAAAAGCCTGACACAACAAAGGTATCAGAACTTTGACGGTGGGTTAAGGGGTAGCCAATAGATTTTGACTGCAGAACCCCTCTAAATTCGTTATGCTATGAATTAATGGAGTGCGTTATGGGAGGACGTATTTTTTTTTGCGTGTCCTTCCGATGTGTTAGGAGACCCCTTTGACTTCATCGTTTGAGACTTCTATTATCAGCGCCGATCAGAGGGAACAGGATGACAGGTCTATGACGCCAGTAAAACATTCATCAAGCAAACCATCCCCGTCCGCGTCATTGTCGAGACGTCGACGTATCTCAGCCCGCCAAGCGCTATTGCCCCTCCCTGAAAATGCGAAACCCATTAAACAAGATCAATCGAAACTCATATTTCAGATTAAATCAGAGCTCCAACGACTACAAACTCGAGATCGAGAATGGAAAGTGATGTTTCAGATGCTGTCTCATGACCTTAAAGAACCTATTCTCACGCTCGAAGGATTTTCGAAGCTTCTGTCTGAAACGTCGCTAACAAAAGACCAGTCGCGCTACTTAAATGTTTTGAGAGACGCCGTTAATACACTTCACCAGTTGGTAGGCTCATTGCAATCGGTCGCCAAGCTGTCTCAAGATCCGCAGGAGTTTAGTGAGGTCAGTTTGAATGAACTCTTACAAAGCGTCTTATTAAATTTATCAAACCAAATCGCTCATACTCATGGGGTGATCACTCTACCGAATAAAGATCTGACCTTGAAGACAGATCCGATTCGGCTATTTCAGATTTTAATGAATCTGATCGGAAACTCTCTTAAGTTTCATAAAAAAGGAGAGATTCCAAAAATTAGAATTGCTTATAAGAGAAAGGCTGACGCCATTCATATTTCAATAGTCGACAATGGCATTGGAATAACGTCCAAAGATTTAGAGCGTATCTTTGTGCCATTCACCCGGCTTAAAGACGTTCCTACGGAAGGCATGGGCTTAGGGCTTAGCATTGTGAAGCGAATTGCAGAATCTTTTGGGGGCTCGATTGAAGCCAAAAGTAAACCGGGTATAGGAACCACTTTTACCTTGTTGATTCCTCGCGTGTTGGATAAGCGTTCGCCATCTGAAAGAGAGGTCTTGTGACTTATCGTATTCTTATTTGCGATGATAATCCGCACCACTCAGAATTAGCTGCCAGACGCCTGATGAAAGAAGGTTGGGACGTCACCGTCATCAACAGCATCGAGGCCGTCGAAACTTTTTTAAATTTTGATTTGATCGTACTTGATTATTCAATGCCCCAGATTACAGGTCTCGATGTCTTAGAAGAAATGAAGAAACATGATATTTCTACGCCCGTCGTTTTACTGACCGGCCATGGTAATGAAGTGATTGCGAGCGAAGCTATCAAAAGAGGCGCCTACGATTATGTCATTAAAGACACACAACTACTCTACTTAGAACGATTACCAAGTGTGATCCGAGACGCCCGTTCAAAATACGAACTTATTGAAACTAATCGCTATTTAATTAGCGAATTGAAACGAGCCAATGAACGCCTTCAAACACTCACTTTTACCGACGAGATGACGGGTCTTCACAACTATCGATATCTGAGAAAACAATTGGAGTTGGAGTCGAAGCGAGCTCTTCGATACGAGAAGCCGCTCGCGCTATGCGTTATCGATATTGATCATTTCAAAAGTATTAATGACCTTCATGGGCATGCCGTTGGCGACGATGCTTTAAGGGAGTTGGCCAGAATTTTGAAAGAGCAGACTCGTAATGTTGATATCGTAGGTCGCTACGCGGGAGACGAATTTGTGATTATTTTTCCTGACACAACTCTTAACGACGCTGTTCGTCTTTGTGAACGTATTCGCGCTCGTGTGGAGCAGCATGCCTTTGTATCTCATGATATTGAATTGTCGTGCACTCTATCAATTGGTGTTGCTGATTTTGACCCACAACGACGCCGCAATCCTGACGATCTTATAGAGGCCGCCGACAAATGCCTCTATCAGGCTAAAAGAAATGGTCGCAATCGCGTCGGCACTTTACCCAGGCTCGTTAGCGACGAGCGCGCTTTGACCATTCAACCCGGATAAATCATCAAATTTCAGGGGGCGTCAAGCGGCGCCCCCTGAAATTTGATGATTTATCCGGGTTAAGAAGCTTTCGTACTCACGCGCTGGCTTACTTCTCGATAGTCGGGATCGTTCTTCAAAATCTCAGCAAACAATTTCTGAGCCTTCTCGGTTTGTTGAAGTTGAGTCAGAGCTTCGGCCAGCTCATATTGAAGCGACTTCTTCTGATCTAAAGTTAAACCTTTCACCCTCAGAGCTTCCATAAATGTTTGTTCTGCAGAAAACCAATCTTCTTTAGCCATATGAGTGAGTCCCATCTGATAGAGGGCCGTCACTCTCTGCTCTGGCACATTTGCTACAAGCTTAAACTCTTCTAACGCATCGTCCAAGAGATGCATCTCTCTATAGGCAATACCTAAATCCAAATGAGTTTGCCAGTCCGACTTATCGATGGTCGCTGCAACGCCGCTCTTAAAAGCCTCGAACACATCTTTAACTTCGGGCGTCTTTTCTAAAGAGTCGTTTTCGAGTTCGTTATGAATCTCTCCAGCCAGATCAAAAAAATCTGCGTCATCTGTTCGTTCATCGGTTTGAACATTCATCTTGATCTTGCGACCGAGCGCTTCTAACTCGTGAGTCTGCTGCTTCAAATCCGATGGCTTAGACGCTGAATTTTTCTGCAGCGCACTCAGTTTTGTTGCAACAGCTTTATCGTCCGGATGTGCTTTCTGTGCCTGAACTAAAGCCTGAACTGCTTCATCGATTAAACCCTGAGACTCGTAGAAGTCTGCTTCTTCAAGCGGGGTCATCAGACGCTCTGAAGCACTTCCTGCAGCGTCTTGACCAGCTTCTGCCTCAGTACCTGTTTCGTCCTCAGTGTTTTCGGCCCGAATCTCAATTGACTCACTGAATCCCAAATCAATAGGTGAATCCATCGTCGAATTCTGAGATTCATCCAAGGTCGGCTTCATCTGACCCGATACAGTCGACTTTGGTTCAAGATTCATATCGAGCGCTTTCAACTCGTCATCACTAAAGTCAGATTCTGACAAAAATACATCGACTTCTGACTCTGTGGGCTCTTCTACATCGTGGTGTCCCAAACTATCAGAGGCAGACTCCAATACTAGGGTCTCAGATGACTCAACTTTTGACTGCTCATCAAACTCTTGAAACGAAACTTCGGACACGGCCGACGGCTCAATAATAAAATCATCTTCGACCACAATCGAAACGTCGGAAGAACCTTCCTCTAAATCGAAGTCAGCCGTTTTTAGATCTTCAGGCTCAACGGTGGGCATTTTCATTCCCGCAGGCAGCGATTCACTCTTCGATTCATCGAGGGCGGGGTGGCGAGGATCCAAAGCCTTCAACTCCGCCATCGCAATACTTTTCCAAAGCTCTAATTTTTGATCTCTTGCTAATAAAATAATTTCGCTCAACAAGTGCTTAGTCTCTTCATCTTTCTTTAAATCTTGGGTACTAACTTTAAGCTTCCAACGTAAGACAAGCGACTTTGGAAATTCAGAGACGCGAGATCTCAATACCTCGTACACTTTTTCTGACAGTCCATACTTAAGATAGACACTACACTCCGTAAGCACCTTTTTCTCTTCTGGAGACAGAGGCATAGCCTTTACCAGAGATTCTACCGGGTCTAATGTCGCATCTCCTGAGGTTGAAACTACTTTCTTGGTCGCATCTGAGCGATAGACACCCAAAGACTCTTCAGGCTTCGCCTGCTGACTCTTCATTTGCGCTTCGAGAGCCGCGGCGTCATCCTGTCGGCCCAACTCACGATATAACTTCAATAACTCACTCTCAACAGCCCTCACTTTCTCCGGCTGTTTTAAAGATGAAAATGTCTCTACAAGAAGTGACATGACTTCTGGGTTTCTAGGATCTGACTTGAAAGATAACTGAAGCTTGGCAAGAGCCTTCTTGGGTTCCCCCACTTGTAACAATAGGCGAATCAGCTCCTTCATTTTTTCACTATCTTTAGGAAAATACTCTACAAACTTCTCATAGATTCTTACCAAATCAACCGTGGACGATCGCTCCTGGGCTTGAGATTCAAGCTCACCAAGCCGCTCCAGAACTGCTTGCATTTGGTTTTGAGCCATCATCAGATCGAGCAACTTCAATTGATTTTCAATATTCTGAGGATCCAAATCAGAAACCTTTTTAAGGGTACTTAACAGCTGTTCCTTCTCACCGACTTGGTCGTAGAAATCGACCACGATGGCGAAGTGATTCATGGCGTCCGAAATTAATCCCAGTTGACCGTAAAGAGCCGCAAGCTTTTCATGCGCTGTAATCAACAAACTTCTCGACGGTAAGCGATCGATTTTCAGAATACGTTTATAAATGGCGACGGCCTTACTATAAAAACCATCCCGTGAGTAAAGTTCACCAATACGACTGAATGATTCAATCGCCTTCTCAAAGTGTTGCTCTTTTAACTGTAAATCAGCCAGACGAGTCAGGGCCTTAAGATCGTTGGGATCTGCGCGCAGAATATACTCATAGGCCTCGAGAGCCTTATCAATTTGACCTTTTTGCGCCGCTTTCTCAGCCGCCGCAAAGTACTTCGATTTATCCACGAAGAATCCCCTTTTAACCCTCTTCATTGTACAACGAGCTTGGCTTTAACGGCATGCGTCAGAGACGGTTAGGACAGCCCTAAAACTGGAACTTCTTTTCCTCAAGATACCGGGTCGTATAACGACCTTCAATAAAATCAGACTCTTCCAAGATGGCCTGATGAAGCGGAATGGACGTCTTGATGCCCTGCACCAAAAATTCTCTGAGCGCGCTTCGACTTTTTACCAGTGCAAGCTCCCGTGTGTCGTCCCAGCAAATCAGCTTCGCAATCATTGAATCATAAAACGGCGGAACGAAATAATCTCCGTGCGCGGCCGATTCCAGTCGCACGCCCTTACCCATGGGAGCATGAAATAAACCAATTCGCCCCGGGCATGGGCTAAACGTCTTGGGATCTTCGGCCAATAATCGAAATTCAATGGCGTGCCCCTTGATAGAAAGATCAGACTGCTTAAAGCCAAGTTCTTCTCCACAAGCCGTTCGAATTTGGTCTCGCACCAAATCACGGCCCGTCACCATTTCAGTGATGGGATGCTCGACCTGAATTCGGGTATTCATCTCTAAAAAATAAAAACGACCATCGGTGTCTAGTAAAAATTCAATGGTGCCTGCGGTAGAATAGCGAACTGCTTTGGCTGCATTAACGGCCGCTTGCGTGATCTCCTGACGCAGCTTCTCACTTAAGGCTGGGCTAGGAGCCTCTTCAATTACTTTCTGATGCCGCCTCTGAATAGAACAATCTCTCTCAAAGAGGTGCACAATATTACCGTGAAGATCTCCTAGAATCTGAACCTCTATGTGGCGCGGAGACTGACAATACTTTTCAATGTAAATCTCATCGCTGCCAAACGATGCCTTACTTTCTTGCTGTGCCAATCGCATCATCGATAGAAGGTCTCGCTCGTTATGAACGATCTTCATGCCGCGACCTCCACCGCCCATGGCAGCCTTAATGAGAATAGGATAGCCAATATCTCGACTCACCTGACTGGGCAGAGCTTCTGATAACTCAACGACCTTTAAACTAGGTAGGAGTGGCACTCCCATGGCGGCCACGGTCTCTTTGGCTCTCACTTTGTGACCCATGGTTTCAATCACATCAGCTGAAGGCCCAATAAACAAAAGACCAACAGATTTACATAGCCTGGCAAACTCTGAATTTTCTGACAAAAAGCCATATCCCGGATGCACGGCATCAGCTCCGGTCAGCTCGGCCGCCGATAATAACGCGTGCATATTGAGATAGCTCTCCTTCGACGGAGGAGGCCCGATGCAAACCGACTCATCGGCAAACTTTACATGAAGAGACTCGGCATCGGCCGTGGAGTAAACAGCGACCGATTTTAAATTAAGCTCGCGACAGGCTCTGATAACTCTCAGAGCAATCTCGCCACGATTCGCTATAAGAACCTTTTCAATAGGACGTTTCGACATCTAAACGCTTCTTCTCATCGCTTTAGAGCAAAGAGGGGGGTATTGAACTCTACGGGATCCCCATTTTCGACAAAAATTTTCTCAATTGTACCAGCAGCATCGCTCTCGATTTCGTTCATCATCTTCATGGCTTCTACGATACAAAGCACATGTCCTTTTGAAATAGGCTGCCCTACCTCCACAAACGACTTTGCACCAGGAGACGATGCTCTATAAAAGGTCCCAATCAAAGGGGACCGCACAATATGTAACTCATCATGAATTTTAGCTACAGTATTTGAGGTCGTCGATGAAACCGAAGGTGATAATGGGGCATTCACCACCACAGGATTCTGACTTTCTCGGGCTCGCACTCGAATCGAATAACCCTCAAAAGAGACTTCAATTTCAGCCAGGTCGGTTGTTTTTAGAAGCCCAGAAAGCTGAAGTACTGCGTCTTCTGGCACTACCAATCGCTTGTCACTCATTCCCACCAGAAAACAAAGCTTTCTGTCGAAAGTCGATCAAAAAATTGCTGATTACCCTCGCCCCATCATAAAGGCGCCAGACCGCTACAGATATCTACCTTCAGGATGGAGCTAGGGTTCCAGTGAACTCTCGCTTGAGGCAGCCGTCACAGCCATTCGATTATCAGAGAGAATATAGGGCGTGATAAAGATCAATGTTTCTTCTCGCTGAACGGTATGATTGCTGTTCGAAAACAACCATCCCAGAAGTGGCAACCTCATCAAACCGGGCACCCCACCACTTGAGGCTGAGTCCGTAGTCTTAAAAACACCTCCCAATACCGCCGTGCGACCACTCTTCACTAACATTTCAGAGCTTGCTTCTCGAATAGTCACAATGGGATTTCCACCTACGGCTGAGTTTCCCACTTCATTATTCTTTGTTTCAACCTTAAGAATTACCGCTCCATCACTCGTAATTTGCGGCGTGACATCAATACTAATACCCACTTCTTGAAAACTGACATTCGTCCCTGTCGAACTGGAGGTTACAAAAGGCACCCTATTTCCTTGGACAATCTTTGCCGGACGATTATCAAGAACCGAGACGCTGGGTCGCGAGACTACACGAATCTGCCGTTCACTTTCCAGGTATCGCAATTGCATGTCCAAGTTAAATATATTATTTATAGACCCTAAACGAAAACCAAGCCCCCCACCCTGAGCATTACCCGGCAGGTTGTCGACCATAAAAGTTCCTAAAGAGATTCGTCCGGCATCAGGATTTCCCGCGGCGATGGTTCGAGGAAACTGCCACGATCTCTCTTTTGAATTCGTATCGTCGAGCCTAAGACTTGGCCCCCACTGAACACCAAAACTCTTTTGATTGTCATCATCGGCCAATACGATACGAGCTTCAATTCGCACCTGAGGCGTCTGAGTATCGAGCGCCTTCAATAGATTCTCCGACTTTTCGATATGTTCACGAATGTCTTTCACGATGAGTGTATTTGTTCGAGAATCGATATCGACCGTTCCGCGCTCAGACAGAAGGTTCTTCACCCTCGCTGCGATATCAGAGGCCTTTGCGTAGTTCACATTGAGCAACTTTATGCGAAGCGGTTCGAGCTGCTTAGCAGCCCGATCATTGGCAAGAGCTACTTCTCGCTCACGACGCAATTTCTCGGACGGAGCAACCCGTATAATATTGCCGTGCTGAATCTTATCTAGCCCAAGGGTGGCAAGCGCAATGTCGAGCGCTTGATCCCACGGCACATCAATCAATTTTAAAGTAAGCTTCCCCTTCACATCATCGCCGGTAACAATATTCAGTTTCGAGACGTCGGCCAGCAGTCGAAGAATATCATCCACATCAGCATCTTGGAATTCTAGCGAAATTCGTCGGCCCGTATAGATTTTGGTATCTAAGTCAGTGAGCAGAGAACCAGAATCTCCTAATGTACCGGTGATGTCTCCCGCCTGAACAGGCTTCAGCGCCAGAGACGAAGCTTTGGCTCTTTTCTTTAAATCAGCCGCCTTTTTTGGTTCAGGAAATTTACTCTCATCGGTGTCTGCAGGCAAAGGCACCAAATCGGAGTCCAGAACAGGTACCGCCAGAGGCACAATATCCGCTTCAGCAACTTTCTCTGTCACTTTTTCAGTACTGCTTCCCATGAGTGACGGAAGTGGTTGCGACTCGATGGGCATTTCTTCCACTTTCTTTGGGGCTACTGAAACAAGGCTGGGCACTTCCGAAGCCAGAGCCGGCGTCTCGGTCATACTCTTAGGTCTATCGTTCATCGCCGGGGGCATTTCAGGCACAATACTTGGCGCTTCTATAGCTGGGGGAGCAACGGCTAGTGACTCTTCAGGAGTCGATTTCTCCATAGCTGGCTCCAATGATGCTTCGCTGTCATCAGAAATCTCCGAAGGTAATAGGGGGGCTTCTGCTGCTATGATGGGCTGCGACGATTCAAAACTTAAATTGTCTGCCCTCACCACTCGTATGACGAGACCATCGGCATCTTGATTAGCTATATAGTTAGCCGAAGATTTCAGTACAATCTCGAGTCTCACAAAGGTCGACAGACTATCTTCTATCGGTTTCACAGAAATTTCTTGTATCACCTCTGAGCCTGCCAGCGTTTCAGAAACACTGGCCCCTTTTTGAGTATCGAGAATGTCTACTACAATACGCTCAGGATCTAACAACTTAAAAACGTTGTACTTGAATTCTTGAGATCCCTTAATGCGAACAAAGTCGGCAGAGCCCTCACTCTCTAGAGAGACCGAATCCACGATACCCAATGGGGTATTCATTGAAAAATCAGCAGCGCCATCTTCTGTCTTAGAAGCGCAAGCTCCCACGAACAAGAACACAAATATCAGAATCCCATATCTTTGGATCATCTCGGATCCTCCTTCATATTCAATTTCATCACAAATTCACTGACCATCAGTTTGCCGAGCGGATCTCGATACTCCTCGGCCACAATCAGGCGATCTTTCAAAATTCTAGTGACTTGGCCTCTGTTTTTGCCCATTCGAGTGCCTCGTGTGATGATATGGCCTCGAGAGTCACCATCCACGACAACCGCCATCGGATTAGGAATACCCCATACAATCGCGGTCAAAATAAATTTTGAAAGTTCAAAATTAAGAAGGGGATCCCCAGACTCAGTATTGAGCAAGCCCTTCTCATCTAAAAACGAGCGAAACGGATCTCTTTTGCCAAAAGGATTATAGGTATAAATAATAGTCTCATCCGGAATCGACAATGCCGGTGACGATACAGTTGGCTCTACAGATTTAGGTGCCACTGAAGGAGCAGTCTCTGTAGCGCCCTGTCCCACTAACAACAACCTGAGAATAACAGCACCTACCATCATTTCGGCGCTCCTGCTGGGGCCCCGACGCCTCGACCAGAAAAGGCGTAGGTCGTTGCGATACAGTCAACCCCTATATCAACATCGGAGCTCATCGCACCAGCAGACGACAAGCTTAAAGACAATTCTGAAATATTCACAATACGAGTGAGTTTGCCGATACGATCAAAAAATACCGCAATCTCGTGGAACGAACCTACCATCGACAGCTTCACGGGAATTTCCGTGTACATATCTTTAGCGGCTTCAGCTTGGGGCTGAAAGGTCTTGAAGGTAATGCCTGACTTTCTACCTAGCGTATAAATATCTCTCACAAGGCTTGGCACTTCTTTTTCTTGAGGAAGCTGCGTAAGAGCGGCCTTAAGGTCTTCTTCAAGTTTTCTTGCATTCTCCTGAAAGGTCACTAAATTATCGGCAACAGCTTTTTGCTCACCATACTTTCGTTCCAGTTCGACCAGCTTTGCCTCTAAATTAATTTTCTCCGTGTCGAGAGCAGCCCACGACAAAAACGCAAACAGCGCTGTGATGATCGCCGACAGAACGATCACGCCCACACCCTTTTGCCAGAGTGGAACTTTATTCAATTTTTCTATAATATTAACTGCCATTCCCGCCTCAGAGATCGTATTTAACTCTCATCGTTAGTTTAAATCTTTGTAACTTATGACCCGAAGCTTCTTGCGCCGTTATATCTTCAAGCTTTACGTCATCAAAATATTTTGCGGTCTTTAGATTGTCGAGAAAGTCAGCCACCGTTGCACCGCTCTCAGCCATACCTTCCATTGTAAGTGTCTTGGCTGTCTCTTTAACCGATGTCACAAAGATTCGCCGTGGGACAATCTCGGTGAGCTCATCCATGAGCTTGACAGGCCCCGAGCGACCTTTTTCTAAAGAACGAATCACCGACAGCTGAGCCTCGAGAGACTTCGCTTTCTCTTTATATTGATCAACCTGACCCACTTGAGCTTGTAACTCGCGAATCATTTGCTCTTTCTGCTGAATCTGTCCATTGATAGCCGTAAGAGATGCTTTCTTCCCAAGGGTCACCAAATAACAGGCCCCCATGACGGCTCCGATAATCACCAGACCCAAAACCCCATGCACAATAAGTTTCTCGAGACGTCGTACTTTAGGAACTGGTAGGAGATTAATTCGTATCATGTGGGCTTATCTCCCAAACGTCGAGAGGCTAGCCCCACCGCAACCGTAGCCATAGGTGCGATCTCTCTCAGATGATCGGGGTCAAACTCCTTTGAATTTACAGCAAGCGATTTAAAAGGATCTGCAATTTCAACCTTAGTCGACAACATGCTCTGTAGAGATTCTCCCAGCCCTGCAATGCGAGCGGTGCCACCACTGAGATACAGTCTCGACAAATGAAGGCCTGATGCGGTCGCTAGATAGAAGTCCACACTTCGCTGAATCTCAACAGCCAAACTCTCTGCGGTAGATCTCAAAATCGAACCCACTTCTTGAGGCACGATGGCCTCTGTGGTCGACTGGCTGCCACTTAAATTGCCCCCTAATTTTAGAGCTTCTGCCTCTTCATAACTTACATTAAGTTGCTTCTGAATTTCTTCCGTAAACTGGTTGCCCCCCATATTGATGTCGCGAGTAAATACGGTCACCCCGCTCGATAAAACATTAATGCTAACCAATGAGGCTCCAATATTCACGAGCGCCACAATCTCATCGGCGGCTGACTCATTGTTCATCACGTAAGCATTTTCAACGGCAAATGCGGCCACATCTACAATAAGAGGATTAAGCCCTGCCTCTTTAATAACGTTAGTGTACTCTTGGACAACCTCTTTTTTTGCAGCGACGAGAAGAACTTCCATCTGACCAGCATCGTCTTGTGCACGACTAATGACTTGAGTGTCGAGATAAACATCTCCGATGGGAAATGGAATATACTGTTCGGCTTCCCACTGAATACTCTCGGCAAGTTCTTCGTCTGTCATATTTGGAAGAGAGACTTTTTTGATGATGACTGAATGACCCGCGACCGCGGTAATAACATCTCGCGCTTTGATTTTGTGACGAGCCATCAAATCGCGAATTCCATCGACGACAGCGCTTGAGTTCATGATCGCACCATCTACGATGGTTTCGGGTGGAAGTCGGTGTATTCCGAGGCGATGAAGTTTCCACGCGCCCGCACCGCTGGCCTTAAGCTCAACAGCTTTGATTGAGTGACTTCCAATATCGAGACCTAAATATCCACGTGCCATGATTATTCCTAAACGGGGTGAAGCCATCGGCAGTGAGACTTCCCCCACTCCATGGTATCGATGGAAGCTAAGCATCGTCAAATTTTTCAGCTATATCAATATGTTATAAGCGGTGCATTAAGGACATTGCGGTGACAGCGCGAGTCAAAAATCTGCCTCATAGCCTCGCTTCGAGAGAGGATATCTCATTTGTAAATGAGTTGAAGATTCGAGGGTCGTGGCTCTTCCCAGAAGACCGCCTTGACGATCCTCACTTCATAACGAATACGCGGCCGGCTCCCTCGCGGCCAACCCATTAATCTCTCGACCCACTGTAGACGGGCCGCTCGGAGCTTCTGAGAAGAGCCACGACCCTCGAATCTATCATCGTCAGTCATAAATGACATAGCCTCAGAAACGGGGGCTAACTATAAAGAAAGTGCCGTCGCGAGCCCTTCCGAAGTTAACTGCCAAGGAAAACGAGCAGACGGGTGTTTAACGATCGATAAACATATCGAAGGCGAGAATTTCAGAATAATTCTTAAAATCTAAAAGAACTTCGGCTTCATCGGTAATCCCCAATCCATCTCCGGGCGCCAATACCGTGGTATTAGCTTGAAGACCTCCTTTAACGACTTGAAGCCAAAGCGCGCGGCCCTTTTGGAGATTAAAAATTTCTTTGGTGCCTCCTGAAAAACGGCCTCCAAAGATAGATACATCTCGATGCAAAACAACGGAATCTTCTCGGCCATCATTGGATGCAAGCAATACTCGCTTGCCAGAATCTAGTTCCTTTTCAAAAGAACGTTGGTCGTAAGAGGGTTGCAGCCCCTTCTTCTCGGGAAGAATCCAGATTTGAAGAAGATGGGTGGAGTCGCTTTTAGAATGATTAAATTCGGAGTGTTCGATTCCACTTCCCGCAGACATTCTTTGAATTTCACCAGGCCTAATAACCGTTGTATTTCCAAGAGTATCTTTATGCTCCAAGGCCCCTGAAATAACATAGGTGACGATTTCCATATCTCGGTGACTATGGATGGGAAATCCAGCTCCTTTATCAATTTGATCTTCGTTAATAACGCGTAAACTGTGAAAGCCCATATAGCGCTTGTCCATATAGTCTGCGAAAGAGAATGTATGGAAAGTCTTAAGCCAGCCATGATCAAAATAACCACGCTGCAATGACGGACGATGGAGAAGCATATAGGACATCGTATCTGAAAAATTTTTTATGCGACAGCGTCGAAGAGCAAAATGCCTGTCTATTGGGCGAAGTCGTGTGACTGACGATGAGAGATTCAGCGGATAGGTCTTTTCTCAGAAGCTCCGAGCGGCCTGCCTTAAGTGGCTCGAGAGACTAGTTTGTTGGCCGCGAGGGAGCCGGCCGCGTATTCGTTATGAAGTGAGGATCGTCAAGGCGGTCTTCTGAGAAAGGACCTATCCGCTGAATCTGCGCCGCCATTACAAATGAAAAATTTTTTGAAAATTCCCCAACACAATTTATAATGGCTTGATCGTCTGAGTCCCTTTCACGTGACGCCACGTCCCCTTGCGATCTTGCCACAGCACCACGGCGATTATCACACGAGTTGTCGATGCGCCCGTTCCACCCACTGGATCGCTGGGATCATAAATTCGGTAGTAGCGCACGAACTGCCCCACGGGAAGAGTCGTCAAATCGCAAACTCGATCTGAGCCGCCCTGATCACCCGCAGGAAATCCAAAAAGATCTCCATCATTCTTCGAGTAAAAGTCGAAGCTTCTTACGGCCCCCGAACTATCAAGAATATTAGGAACTCCGCACGACCCATTGTCGGGAGGCGGCAAGTAGGCATTATTCGTTGCTAAACCTGTGGCTTCAAGAACAGCACATGACGATGGAGACGACTGAGCTGGGCAACGCACAATGGGATTTTGAGACGCGAGAGCATCCAGCATTGACTGGCGAATATTCGAGGCCCTTTCCGTCTCTTCACTCAAAGAGTTGGTTCGCACCGTAAGCGCGGTCATACCCGCCAAACCAAGAAGGCCTACCGCCAGCACCACCATCGCTATCATCACCTCTATTAATGAGACGCCCCGAATACGCCGCGTTGTACGATCTCGATTGTTCATCAGAGGCCTCCTTAGGGATTAAAGCATATATTAGAATTGTTCGCTCGAGTTCCTCGAAGACAAGGCAGAGTGGATACTTGTCCATCTGGAGCAAGCACGACAAACATGCCGTAGCAATCCTCATCGGTTGCAGGATTACAAGTGTTGTATTGAATTTGAAACGCTACGGTAGCTCCGGTCGCGGTCAATCCATCGTCGACTGGGACTTGGTAGGTTAAATCCGGATCAAACCAGAATGATCCCGCTACATCGGCTCGCTCGAGTGTTGTTCCTACGGCTGCATCGGCATTAGCATAGCTGATGACACCCGAAGCAGTATTGTAGATTGGAGATAGAACGAGATCATTGGCAATGGCTATTGGCTTTTTGTGAAAATCCCAGTTGGCCAGACCATCTCCCGCAACATTCGTACCCATATTACAAGGCGCCATCTGGCGAATGAGCCCCACAAATAGTGCCGCATTACCTGACGATCCTAAAAATAGTCCCAAGGGAGAACTTGAGCCCTGTGCCGTCACAGTTTGAGAATCAATCCCCTCACAATTTAAGTTTTGGCAAACAACAATTCTCGTGGGGCAGCCTAGGCCTACTGAGGAAGATCGTGCGGTGCTTAATAGGGCAGCGAGCTTTTCTGCCGAAGATTCAAGGCGTGCCGCACGCATTTTTGATAATTGACCCACACCCACCAATGCTAAGATAGCGACGATGAGCAAAACCACCATTGTCTCAATGAGCGTGAATGCTTTGAGTCGAAAAAGCTTCTCGATCATAACAAGGACCAACCTTACTTATATTGTAATCCGGGATCCTTTTCGAGCATATAGCGCTCAAGCCCATACCGCTTAATCTTATACAAAAGAGCCCTATGGGAGATTTCGAGCAGTTTCGCAGCCCAGGTTCGGTTACCGTTGGTCTTTTCAAGCGCTTTTTTGATGAGCTCCTGCTCCATGATTACCATCATTTTTTTAATGGAAAGCTCACTCGCTGCCGCTCGAATAGCCGGATTAATTTCCATGTTACGAACCACGTCTGGCAAGTGCTCTGCATTTAGAGTCAGACCCGATTCAAGAACCATCGATCTTTCAATGGTATTCTCCAATTCGCGCACATTCCCAGGCCACGAGTAATCCATAAGAAACTGCATTGCTTCTGGAGTAATTCTTTCTATTTTCTTCTGAAGCTCTTTATTGAATTTTTTCAGAAATGCTTCTGCCAAAGGAGGAATATCTTCTTTACGCTCTCTGAGCGGAGGCAGATGAATGGGCAACACATTGAGTCGGTAAAATAGATCCTCTCGAAAGGTTCCTTTTTTTATCTCTTCCTGCAAATTCTTCAGCGTTGCCGTGATAATTCTCACGTCGATTTTAATAATTTGTGAAGCTCCCACGCGTCGGATTTCTTCTTCTTGAATAGCTCTAAGGAGCTTCACCTGAAGCGATGCGGGCAGGTCTCCCACTTCGTCAAGAAAGAGAGTTCCTCCTGTGGCTTCTTCAAAAAGTCCCTTCTTGTCTCTACTTGCCCCCGTAAACGAGCCTTTCATATAGCCAAAAAGCTCACTCTCTAGAAGCGCTTCGGGAATAGCACTACAGTTGATTGCGATAAAAGGCTTCTGCGCCCGCGGTGAATTAAAGTGAATCGCGCGTGCAATCAACTCTTTACCCGAGCCACTCTCACCCGTAATTAATACCGTCGTTTTAAATTCTGCGATCTTCCGAATGGTATCAAAAATGTCCAGCATTCTGGGAGACCGAGCCACGATATTACTAAAGGAGGTCTCTTCGTGCAGTGCCTCTTTAAGAGATTGATTTTCAAACACCAGCCTCTCTTGCGCCGTGAGCCTCTGAAGACGAATGAGAATTTCATCAGCCTTAAAGGGCTTGCTTACATAGTCGTAGGCCCCCTTTTTCATCGCCTCAATAGCGGTGTCTACATTTCCAAAAGCGGACATCATAATAATGGGAAGGGTGCGATTGATACTCTTCGTATTTTCTAAAAATGTGAGGCCATCCATCTCAGGCATTCGAATATCACAGAGTACCAAATCGTATTGATGAGTTTTTATCTTATGAAGACCTTCCTGGCCATCCACTGCGGTATCAATGGCGTAGCCCTCTCGCTCAAGTAGAACCGAAAGCATGTGCCGCATACCACTTTCATCATCGACAATAAGAACCTTTCGCTTTTCTGCTGAAGTCGTAACTAAGGCCATGAAATTCCCTCCCCCAAGGTTCAGAGCTTCAACCATGAAAGCTCCGAAATGATTTCCTACGCAAAAATGAAACCCTGCAATTAGTTTAGAATAACGCTTTGCGTGGCACAATGAGGTCAAAAATAGTGTGACTATATCAAGAGCTTAGCTTGAGACACGGCGCAGCAATCTTTTAGGCATTCATCAAGTCTGTTGGAAAATTGCTTCGCGAACGAGGCAAGAAAATCGAAAAGGCAGCTCCATAACCTTCTGCACTACGTACCACCACCGCACCTCGAAATGACTCGACAATACTTTTCGTGACATACAGACCGAGACCCGTTCCTTTACCTGGAGCCTTGGTAGAGAAAAAAGGCTCAAACAGCTTCTTCTGATTCGACACACTAATGCCCGTTCCGTTGTCTTCGATATTTACCACCCAATATGTCTCGGGCTTAAGAGAACGAACGACCGACGTATCGTAATCGGCTTTGTCGCCTGAGGAACTACCCTTATAGACGGGCAATTTTCTTAATTTACAACGCAAAATCAGACGGCCTCTTTCGCTTCTGGCCTTATATTCTTCGATGGCATGTTTTGCGTTGGCAATTAAATTCAAGAATACTTGCACGAGCTGATCTTCTTCGGCCATGACCTCGGCCTCATCGTCTTCAAAATCAAATTCAATATCAATGGCACTTGGCACCTGCGCAAGTTGTAAGGCCCTTACCAGCACGGGCTTCAATTTCACCGCGCGAATACGCTCTTTTGTTGGTCGAGCCTGTTGAAGAAGCGCACGAATAATTTTACTGATACGATGGGTTTCACTTTCAATACGATCCACAATCTCCAGATCTTCTTTGATGCCTTCTTTCTCGACCACCCGTCTTAAAATATCCACGTAACCTAAAATAGCCCCTAAGGGATTTCCAACCTCATGAGCCACACCAGCGGCCAGTCGGCCTATTGAAGCCAACTTTTCGATTTGAAGCTGTTCATGCTGGCGGGCTTCCAACTCCGCATTCGCTTGCTTCAGGGAATCAATCGTCAGAGTGAGTTTTCGCTCTTTATCTTGAATCTTAGAGGCCATTTCATTCAAGGCTTCAGCGACTTGACCTAATTCGTCACGCCGCTCGACTGAACATCGGGCATTCCAGTTCTCATTCAAAAACTCTCGAGCAAAACGTCCCAGATTTTGAATCGGCACGATAATATTGCGTCGAAAGAGCAGAAAATAACCCACCAATACCAACAAAATCTCAATAAAGAACATGAGAACAAATGAGCGGACCTTAAAGTGATTTAGAAGCGCATGAAAACTGATAAACGAAATTTCATAGGTAAAAACAAGATTCTCATGCGCAAACGACTCTCGTATCGACTCAATCCGATCAAAAAAAATAAGATAAGGCTCACGCACGATCATTTGCCCGGCGTCTGCTCTTTCACCCACGCGCGACACTTGCAATCGAAGGGTCTCGCCATCTTCCGTCGAACTAAAGCGCCTGTAGGCCTCTTCCCACTCTTGGGGTACGTCTTGCGACAAACCTTCGATAAATTCGGAACGAAGAAACGACCGGTGAGACGCAGCTGTCACAGCTCGCCAAGTCGCTACCATCTCTTCTGGCACCATGGTGCGCATCATCATGAGCAAAATGCCTTGACTCAAAATGAGAGCCGTCAAAGTTAAAAGACTTAAATCAAAAATTAAATCGAACCGTAACGAATTCGTCGGCCGCCATTTCATGAATTAAAATTCCACCACAGCTTTAAACCAAATACAGGAAAGAGCGCACCTAATGCCAAAAAAGGTCCAAAGGGAATGGGAGCTTTTCGAGATCGCCCCATCACTTTCATCATAAAAAGACTCACGGCCGTTCCAGAAATGGAGCCGACCACCGCTGCGGCCATGATACCTTCAAATCCCAAAAAGGCTCCGATGAAGCCCATCAATTTAACATCGCCATCGCCCAAGCCCATTTCTTGAGTGATCAAATAAAAGAGTCGGCTAATCAAAAAGAAAAATCCAGACCCAACAATCGACGCCCACAAGGCCTCTTGAAATGTGACCGGAAACTCGGGAACGCTGAGAGCCGCCAATACCAAGCCTACCGCCCAGCCCCCCAAACTGATTTCATCGGGAATGATCTTAAATTCCAGATCAATGAACGATGCGGCGACCAACGCTAAGCTAAACAAAGCAAAAAGTGCGAACGCATTCGACCAACCATAAAGGCTAAAAAGTACGACAAAAAATACGGCCAATAAAAGCTCAACGACGGGATAGCGTACGGAGAAAAAATGCCCGCATGTGCGACAGGCTCCATGCTGCCACAGATAGCTCACAACCGGAATATTAGAAAACCACGCGACGGCACTGCGGCAAAAACCACATCGCGAGCCAGGCCGCACGATCGATAGACCTCTCGGCAGTCGATAGATGACGACATTCAAAAATGAACCGAGACAAAGGCCTAACGCCAAGGCCAGACAATAAGAGAGAAGAGCCATCTATTTGAAGTCTCGTCGACCAAAAGCCAGCACAGAAAACATAAAAAGAATGATACAAAGAGCGACTGCGTAGACTATCGGGTAAACAATATCTTCGGCATAGATGGGCAACTTATGAATCGCCTCCGTTCGAAGATTGAAGCCATGAAAATCGAATACCTTCTGAATACCTGTGGCAAAAAGCTTAAAAATTTCATTTTTACTTCGTTCACCAAACTGCCCAAGCTCGAACGCTGAGCGACCCACGATGAAAAGTCCAATAGAGAAAAATCCACTTAAAAAAGGAGTTGAAAAACTTGAAAAGAAAACTGCGATGGAGGCTACCACGATGAGCTCGACGTAAATCAGGCCAATGGCAGGCAGAAGGGTCAAATCCACCACGCCCTTTTCAACGTAAACGATAACGCCGTAGAGAAAAATGGTCATAATGGCGACCACTAATCCCAAAACGAAAATCATGCCTAACAATTTGCCCAAAACAATCTGATAACGATCAATGGGCTTTGAGATCAGTGTATAGATGGTTCGTCTTTCTAGGTCTCGATAGAGACCATTGACTCCCAAAAATATCGCCACAAAAACTCCTAAAAGTGAAATCGCCGCCATGCCGACATCTTTCACGACCTTTTCATTTTGGTAGAGGCTAACCTCGCCCAAAAACAAGGAAAAAATAATAAGGCCTGCGACAAAACCCGCTGCGATATATAAAACCTTATTGTGACGAGCTTCCCAAAATGAATTCCACGCAATCATTAAAAACGGACTAACTTTAAACACGGCTTTCAAGCCTCCCTACTTGTTTCAAGAAAACATCTTCAAGCGTATCTTTCTTCGGACTCAAATAGTGTAAAGAGGCCTTCATGGCGGTCGCCTTAGAGATGACGGTCTGAACTCTCAGTTCAAACGCTGACGTTGCTTCCCCCGCCTGAGGATAAAGCTTTAAGTAAACTTGGTCGGCCTGTTGAGTCAGCTGAGAATCAAGCGTCTTAAAATACTGCGCTGCTTCATCGCTACAACCCGTCCATGTCATATCGACATACTTGGTGTCCACTGAGATTAAATCTCTCAAAGAGCCGCAGCTGAGCAAACGACCTTTGTTCAAAATAGCCACTCGATCGCAAATGGCTTCAACATCGGCAAGAATATGGGTTGAGAAAAAAACGGTTTTTCCCTGACGCTTGAGCTCCATCATCAAATCGCGAACTTCTTTGCGACCCAGTGGATCTAGTCCGGTCATAGGCTCGTCCAAGATCACCAACTCTGGATCATGGATAATGGCTTGGGCTAATCCAATTCGCTGAAGCATCCCTTTAGAGAAATTTCGTAGCAAAATTTTATTAGTACCCTTCATACCTACCAGCTCTAGAACTTCGGGAATTCTCTTCTCTAATAAAAAAGCGTCCATTCCAGACAAAAGACCATGAAAACGCAAAAAGTGATCAGCCGATAGAAATTCATGAAAATAGGGATTCTCTGGCAAAAATCCCAAGCGCTTCTTTACGGCCTTCTCACCTACCGGCCTTCCGAAAAGCTTGGCGCTCCCCCCCGACGGAAAAATAATCTCTAAGAGAATTTTTATCGTGGTACTTTTACCTGATCCATTGGGCCCTAAAAATCCAAAAATCTCTCCTTGCATGACATCAAACGATACCGAATGAAGGACTCGACGTTTGGGTAACCAGAAATGTTGACGATAATCTTTCGAGAGACTTTCAACTTCTAAAATCTTCACAGTATTATGGTATCGAAAACAAGAAGTGGAATACAAGCGACTGTTCATGATGAAATGAAGAGATGAAGCTGAAACGATTCGGAGTTTACGGCGCAGGCCTTTTTTTGCTTATTCCCGGCCTGACCTTGCTCTATCGAGTTGTCTTTTTTACTCCTAAACCTACTCTCGCACCGTTTGATGCAAATGCCTTTTCGATCTTAGCAATCTTTGCTCGAGATACCCGCCCTGTATTTCCGTTGCTATTGGCAGATATCATTTCACTTTTTGTGACACTGAGCCCTCTCCTCTTTCTGGCGGCGACCTACCTGGTGTCGCTCAGGATTTTTCAGGGCCATCCCTGGAAGGCCTTTGTGCTGAGCCTTCCGTGCATGATATTTTCATTTCCAGGGGAGGACCCTCAGCAAGCCCTTGCCGTTTTTGCCGCTCTGATCGTGATCAGCCCATTCGCAGTAGATTTTAGTCATTTTGAACGGTGGCTCTATAGCCTCGGCCTCATCGTTGTCGCCATCACAGTGCCGTCGCTATCTTTTCTGTGCTTCTGGGGTCAATCTTCTCTACTGCTTGCCGCAGTGAGCCAATTTTTATTTGCTGAGAGAGGCCATATTACTTTTCGAATGAAACAACGTCCGTTCTCATCGTCTCTAAAAACCATCGCACTCTTTGGCATCGATGTGACAAGCCTTCTGATTCTTAGCCTCCAGATCGAAGTTCAAACACCGCTCTCGCCATCGTCTTTTTGGTGGGCCGCTCCCATCATCTTAATATTGGCCCTGGTGCTTACGTGGATTTATCCTTGGAGCCTTCGACGATGGCTCGCTTTAGCGATCGTGCCGTGGGGGCTCCTATGGTCTGGTCAGTGGGAGCTACCGATCGCCTTTTTAGTATTCGCTCACTTGGTCGAGCGCTTTGATGCCGTTCCTATATTCAAAGCCCAGTGGATGGGCCGTTTATCCGTTGGCGTCGCAACCCTCGTAGCACTTGCCTTCTGCTGGAAAACCGCTCCTCAACACCGTCAACTTAATCCCCTGTGGGTTTCAGCACTTCCCCACCTAGTAAAAGATCCTCAGCAAGGCGTTCTGGTACTAGGCGAAGGGTTTCCCTTGTTATCCCATTTTGTTAAAGGGCCCCTTGTATTTGATTCTCAGTCGCTGACCGTTATGACTGAAGAGGACATGATGGCATGGCTGTCGAAAGAACGCATTCGCCAAATCATAGTCGAGAAACACTTTTTCAATGAATTCTGGAAAGATTGGATGAAGCAAGGTTTTAACCCCGATATCAGTAATTATTCAGTCATCTCAAGAATGCTCACTTATGAAGGCAAAGGGCTCACCACGGCCACACTGAAATTTCCTGAAATAAAAGGACTCACGCTAGATAAATTGAGTCCCCATCTAGAAAAAAGCTACGCCGTTATTGACGTTTCCGAACTGGAACCCGCCAACCCAACCGCTCCATAGCGTGGTAACACCAACTTCGAATACGGCTATGCTTAGGTGTCTCGCCACTTAATCCTTGCGCCAACTGGCGAGTCCGAATTTCGAGGTTTTCCGTTCTCAAAAACGTTTTTATAACCCAAACGCCCCCTAAAACAAATTGGCTCAAAGCAGCGGCTATCCAAAGAGGCATCGCGGCATCGTTGGGCTCCAAAGTCATAAGCATGCCAGCCTGCAAAAGAGCTAGTACGGAATAGGCTCCCGCGAAGCGAGTATGCATACCGAGTCGACTCATGAACCCTCTATCAACCGCTCGCTTCAACTCAGAAAGGAGCAGATTGATGGTAAAAGAGGAAAGAACGATGGCGGCGATGATTTTTGGCAACAAAATAGGATTCGGAACCACCGTAGGTATGGGAAATGAAGCGCAAAACGAAACGACGAGGGCGAGTCCCAAAGTCCGTAGCAAATCTTCTCCCAGAAAACGGGCTGCAAACCCCGAATGACCTAACCAAGAGCGGCCTTCAAACCAATGTATGAGTGGCTTCTTGATCAATCCATGAATCAACGACCAAGTAGCTCCGCCAACGTACGGCGCAAACAAGCGGCCATACGATACCGAGCCAGGGCTTACGTTATCTTCGATGATCGATCGAACTCCAGATACCTCGTTAGGATCGACCGTTGCATAACCCAGCGCAAGAATTCCCAAGGCCGATACACCGGCTCCCCCCCATTGAGATGCCCATCGTGCAACGTGCTCTCGACGCCGATGCGTGGTCTGCGCTGAATCTTTAGCTTCAACGATCTTAAAGTTTTTCTCTAAGCCAATTTGTTGAACAAAACTTTGCAGCGCCTCCATCAAATCGACGCGAACTTTCAACTCTATCACCGTCGTACCCAGCTCGCGGGCGAAGGTATCTCGAGTCAATCCCTGGTTCTTCACCAACCTCTCGAGGTAACTAAGAAGTGTGGGGACCCCACCATTGGCAGCTTTCTCCAGAAATTTGGGCTTTAAAACTTGGGCGTCGACAGCCAATCCCAGCAGTGAAAACCAACACAAAATATACCCAACAGACTTTTGAACGACTACTACCACTAGGAAAGATTTATACTCCCCCTGCCAAAAAAAACGAGTCCAAAAAGACGGTTTACGGCTCGAATCGTAGCTCAGATATTCCACCTAGGCCTGATGGGACAACAAACTGTACGACATCCTCAAAAAGCCTCCTATTTCCAGGGGTTAAGTGTTTAGGATTTTGAAATTATATCCCGATATCTTTTGTACCCGCCATGACAAACGTGGATAGGCAAAGGCTAAAAATCATCCTGAAAGAGCCGCTACCGACTCCGTACAAGACTTCTTTCCTGCTCGCTCCAACGACCGCAGTGCCTGGTTTAAACGAGAAAAGGCCTCTTTCATCGCAGATTTGGAATACGGTCCCTGAGTATCCGACAAAGGCCGACCTACTATGTACGTGGTCTCTGCTTTGACAGGTGCAAACATTTTGACCAACTGAAGATAGTTCTCTGCCCACTTCTGTATATGCTGTGCATGACGAAGGCCATTTTCGAGCGTTTCATGATTCGTCAATTGAATAAGAACTTTCACAAGACGCTCAGAGGTTTTTTCCAATCGCTGAGAGCGAATCTGCATCGTCGCAAAATCCATGAAGCCAATCACGCCAGCATCAAAAAGCGTGCGGGAAAGCGCAAGCAGCATTTGAGTCGGAACCGTGAGAAGTCCCTCCAACATCAATATGTCTTCGACTGAAGGCGGCATATTACTTTTCAATTTATTGAGAATGGGCGCGACAATCATAGAAGGCGCGAAGTCTGAACTCTCGCCTACTTCTGCGCCGCTATTTGCATTGCTATTAAATGCGACGCCCTGCAACCATAGAGGCGACTCCTGAAGATGGATGAAAGCGTGGAGGGGCTCTCCTAAAATGGCGCCCTGATGTTTTGCCTGTATTTGAAGACTTTGTGGATTTTGTGCCATGGAAAAGAGCTTCTTCATTTTCCATCGCCGTAGTGGAAGACGAACCGTATTCACCAGTCGGGTCCCGAGCGACTGCTTTTCAGGATAAGCACGCCAATACTCGGAAGGAATCATAAGAGGACCTATCGTTAAAGCCCACAAAACAGGAAACATCGCGCACAAGGGCCCCAAACCGGGAACGGTCGGCATGCCTGCTGTTAAGAGAAGAGCCGAATGCTCGATGACCTCAAAGGTAAAGTAACTGGCCCCAAATAAGATTCCATATTTTGCCGCCTTACCCGAACTCTCTCCCAAGAACGTCGAAAGCTTATGAAGCGCTTTCTTGTACCATCGCCTATGCACCTCTTCGAATGTAAATGATTCTGGAACTTCCCCTGCGCTATCGAGATCTCGATAGCGCATCATCGCTTTATTCACCGCCGTCGAAAAAACGGCGGGCACTAATTTACCCGAACCATGAACAAACGAATAATTGCCTATCGCTTCGCTGTTCACATTCGCTGGCGAGGCTGTTTGATTCGCATTTAACTCGTCGCCAAGTGCGTCTAGCAGGAGTGTAAGAAAGAGCGCTGAATGGTTGGCGAGCTCGGTGGAAGTCACACAATCAGGGCAGTCATGACCCGAATGAGCCTCCACACTGCCCACAAAGAGAACGGTGGATATAATACACCCTTGAATGCCCTGGAACCAAATACCCCGTAGTGTCACAGCTCAACGGACTACTCTTATTGATAATCATTATCAATAAAAAAGACGGGGGATATTCTCTCACTGCGCTATTTTTTTCTGTCTGGTCGGAGTACGTGCGCGATATTCTCCAAAATTGTTTTTTCAGATTTGAATCAAACAGATGAAGCTTTAAGATCTAAGCGATCTAAGATTTTCTCCAGGGCCATGCCTCGAGATCCCTTAAAAAAGAGGGTGTCGGCAGGTTTTAGATGGGCCCTTAGATCTTGGGCCAGATCCTCATGCTTATCAAAGCTCCCAACATTCTCTGGCTTTATGGGAAGCGCCGACAAAGCCTCGCGAAAATGGGGGCCGAGCACATAAACTTTATCGAAACCTAAGACGGAAGCAAGGTTGAGAATACGCGTATGAGCCTGAGCTGTCGCATCGCCTAAGTCTAGCATATCGCCGAGAATGACTTGCTGAATGCAACCATCCGATAAATCTTTAAATGTTTGGAGAGCTTTTTCCATCGAATCAGGATTCGCATTGTAGCAATCGTCGTAAACTTGAATATCTTCTGAGTAGAGCTTCCATTGACTCCGATGAGGTTCCCCTTCAAAAGATTGAACAGCGCCCTTCAGCCGGGTGAGATGATCTAAGGTATACGGAAACACAAGCCCCACCATCGTCAGCGCCGCCATTAAATTCTGTGCATTGTGAGCACCAGGCAGTGGATTCAAAAACTTAAGACCATAAGCTTGCAGAGTCACAGGAGCGACGAAGAGCCCTTCATTCAGCGCTCTCGACTCAAGAGCATAGGTGACCCCCCTAAACTGTTTACCGTAGTCGTGATGAGCTTGCAAAATCCACGGCGAATCAAGATTCGCCGCAAAAAAACCTCCAGAGGCCTGAAGGTAATGAAATAGCTTCAACTCTTCTTGCGCCACTTGGTCGATCGTTCCCAACTTGTTGAGATGCTCTTCGGCGATGGTCGTAATGAGTCCGTGCGTCGGCGCCACTACTTCTAAGTGGCGCTCCATCCAACCCGGTTCATCAATGCCAATCTCGATGACGGCAACCGTCTCTTGGCGAATCTGCAATAAGCTGAGCGCAATTCCCAAAATAGAATTAAGACTCTTGTGGGTTTTAAAAACAGCGTTCGGCCCGAGAAGCGATTTCAAAAGATGGGCCGTCCACTCCTTGGTCGTCGTCTTGCCATTACTACCCGCAATGGCCACCACAGGTATCGTCAGCCGACGACGATGCGCTTTTGCTAGCGCTCGTAGCGCTTCGGTTACGTCGGGCACCGCTACGAGTACAAAACTAGAAGGGAGCGCTAGGGCTCGCAGCTTTGCTTCATGCGACAAATCAATTAAAGCCCCGACGGCGCCTCGCTCTGAGGCTGCTGCCACAAAATCGTGGCCATCAAAGGTATCGCCCTTAATGGCCGCAAAAAAATCTCCCGGCTGAAGTTGCCGAGAGTCGCTAATGATTCTCTGCGCCGACCATGAAGAATCGACCGACACACGAAGAACCCCTGAAAGAAAATCTCCCGAAAACATTCTTCGTTCAGTCTAAGAGAAATTTAGGGCAAATGCCTAGCCCACATATTTCACAACTCGACGAGAGACTGGAATTATTTCGAGAATATGGTGACGGTTCCACCACCCTCAAGTAGTGCCTCAACTTCAATAGCCTGAACACTTTCAAGAGTCATAAACTCCACATAGAGAATACGTCCATTTGAGGTGAAGTCATCGAGGAAACCTGCAGGCGGCGTTACGATATCACCGGAACGTGCACGCAACTCGGAACCAACAGCTCCATCTGCCACATAGGCCCATTCCCCGTCGATCTCGCCTCGCTCGCCCGTCGTTAAAACGCCGGTAATTTTACTGAATCCGATGATTTTGGCGCCAGACTGCTCCACAGCAAAGAACGCCTTATAAGCTCCATTTATAAGAGTAGAATGGATATTAGTAAGCCTGCCGGATCCATTTGTCTCTATAGATGGCTCGTTATTATTCTCAATTGTAGGCTCCCCCTCATTGTCGACAATGAAAGCCTCTTTACAATCTTTTTTAACGCCGTCAATAACGATGCTGCCGGTGCAATTCAGCTGAGCGCTTTCGCCATCAAAATTGAAATCTAACGGTAGCGTGACGTTCTCAAACGATAAATTATGTTTTGCATATTTCCCCTGCGCGTTAAGACCAATACCTTCGATATTGTTCCCATTAATGGTCAAGCTCGAGAAATCCATCGGCATGGTGATGGCCATGGTACCCGAAAATCCACCGTCCTTTTCATCCAAGCACTCAGAGCCTGTGAGGTTAAAACTGACCTTGTCGCTATCGACTTTATAATCTAAAGACATATCACCCTGAATTTTGCATTTTCTACGGCCACTTCCCGATTTTTCATCCCCAGAGCCTTCCCACTCGTCAGCATCTTCCGCTTCACTCTCATCAGAGTTCGCAGACATCGCTGAGGAAGAAAGAGACGAATAAGCGGTGGAATAAGAATTCGCCTGCGTGCTAACAGGCTTGGCTTGCCTGGCTCCTTGCGACGTTCCGCTTACCGAGTTTTTACTCGATGTAGCGTCCCGTTCGCCAAACGTCAAATTCGATTTATTGCCACCACCTCCACAGGCCGCTACGAGAGCCGTGACCGAGAGTATGGATATCATTTTTAGATTCGTTACTAAATTCATAGAATATGGATCCTTTCGTATATGAACCTTTATCAATTCGTGAGTGGCGAATGCAAGATCTGTTCCGAGCTGTCGGTAGGCGCGCTCGAAGCCGCGCGGTGATCGCACAGACCTAACTAGAGAACCTTTTACTCAAAATTCATCTTTTCCAGCCAGAGTCAATGCGCGCGAGACAAGCACCGACAATCAAGAGGCATAGTTCTTCCGTTCGAAGAGATACCTGACACAGGTGATGGGGAAAGAGGCATAGTGAGTAGTATTAAGCCAACTGGGTCAGGACAACGAGACGTCGACAGAAGTCGGCTTGCCGTCCACTCGCAAAGGCACGCTGCCAAACGAAACAATTTGCGCGGCCCTTCTCTTCAAAGTTATCATCAGTTTAGCTATCATTTTGCAAGTTAGAGTGAGTCCGATGACTTGGAGGGGGGCCTGCTGTGACGCACGTGTTCTGTCTGTGATATCTCATGAAGGCGAAGAGTTTGGCTATGAACGAAAGCGATGGGTGGACACTGCGGCCCTTCCGGTCAGTGTGCTCATTGCGTTGATGGCCAATATTTTGGTCATCCCTGCGCTGCTTATGAATAGTATTCGGATTTGGCTGCATGAATTCGGCCACGCATTTATCGCCTGGTGGTCGAGCAGAGCGGCCACGCCACTCGGCCTAGGCTGGACAAGTTATAATTTAGAGCCGTCGTGGTTTGTCACGTTATGCTTTTTGTTTTTGATGGGCCTAGGCGCTTACAAAGCATGGATTCATCAGTATTTCTATTGGGCGACGATCTGCATGGCTTCGATCGTCATGCTCTTTCTATTCACCTTTGTTTGGAGTCATCACACGTTTCAGTGGGCCTTTTACTTTGGGGGTGTCGCCGGAGAGATTTATTTAAGTAGCATCTTGATCATTGGATTCTACTGCGATGGCCCACGAAAGATTCGATGGGACTTTCTGCGATTCCCCGTCTTGCTCGCTGCAACCTATGTCTTTGTCGAATCTCTAAAATTATGGAGCGGGGTCTTGTCGATGACCCATGAAATTCCGTTTGGAACTCTGTGGGGCGGACAAGGCGATGCGGGAGGTGACATGAATCAGCTACGCGATGTCTTTGATTGGAGTGAGCGTCATATTGCCGGGGTGTACTGGCGCTGGATAGTTCTCTGCGGCGTCGCCATTTTCGTCGTATGGATCATCGCGTTTATACAAGCGTGGTCTAGGAGAAAGGGCAGACGGATACCAGATCCAACGATTCTCTTCGACATAGTCTCTAAGACGAGGCTCCAATAACGCATAAAAAATCTCGTGTGACGATACAGCGAGCGCTCGCTCTTGATCACAGTAAGATGGTATCGAGTCAGCAGCCCGCAAAACCGCGACGTACGGTATTCTCCGCTACGCTACGCGGCTCAAGAAATTGTAGTAGATAGTCTGGCCCACCAGCCTTCGAGCCGATTCCCGACATCTTAAAACCTCCAAACGGATGGCGTTCCACAACGGCCCCCGTAATGGCCCGATTGATATAGAGATTGCCCACTTCAAACTCTTGTTTCGCTCGCTCGATATGACTGGGGGATCGTGAGTAAATACCCCCGGTAAGCGCGTAAGCCACAGAGTTTGCATCACGCAGCGCCTCGTCCAGGTTTTTCACCTTTTTCACGAGAACGACCGGGCCAAAAATTTCATTCTGAAACAGAGGCTCCTCCGTTGTCTGACATTCGAAAATGGTCGGCGGCACAAAATAACCTTCGGCGGGCAGGGTTTGAGCGCGATAGAGAAGCTTCATACGCTTGGAACCGTCTTCGATGGTCGATAAAATACGTTGCTGAGCTTTCGTATCGATTACCGGGCCCACCTGAAATTCGGGGTTTACAGCTTCGCCTACTCGTAGCGATTTCGTCGCTTCAATAAACCGAGCGACAAATACATCGTAAACAGCTTCATGAACCAAAAGACGGCTCAGAGCCGAACACTTCTGCCCCTGAAAACCGAAGGCCGAATGGAGTGCCCCTGCAATCGCCTCATCGATATCGGCGTCTTCGTCGATGATGAGGGCGTTCTTGCCTCCCATTTCGCAAATCACTTTTTTTACGCCCCGCTGGCCAGGCACAGGTTTCTTGGCGGCATTCTCAATAATTGAAAGACCTACCGACGCTGACCCCGTAAACGCGATGAGATCCACACGAGGATCTCCCGTCAAAATGGGGCCGATCTCTGAACCAACGCCTGGTAAAAAATAAAAAGCCGACTTAGGAAATCCAACCTCTGCAATGCCCTGAGCCAGCTTCGCGCCAATCACGGCTGAGGTTTCGGCGGGCTTGAAAATAACCGTATTACCTGTCACCAGTGAGGCCACCGTCATGCCCGCAAGAATGGCTAATGGAAAATTCCACGGCGCAATCACCACGGCAATTCCCTTGGGAAAATAGGACATCGTATTAGACTCGCCCTGAACGATCTGATTGATTCGCGGCGTTCCCAATCGTCGCATCTCCGACGCATAGTAATGACAAAAATCGATGGCTTCTGCGACATCGGCATCGGCCTCTCGCCATGTCTTGCCCACTTCGTAGACCATCCAAGCAGCCAGCTCATAGCGTCTCTCAAACATCCAAGCGCCCAAAGCATCAACGAGTCGTGTACGCTCCTCCACCGACGTTCGCCCCCAGGTTTTCGCCCCTTCATGAACGGTCTTCAGCGCCGCTTCAACATCGGCGGACGTCGCCAGCTCGACCCTGCCGATACACTGCGAGGGCTTTGAGGGATTCACACTCGATAATATGGTCCGTGAACTTGATGACACTGCGGCGCCATCTCGAAGGCCATATAATGTCTCAAACTGAGTCGGCAAAGACTCCAGAGTCTTCAACATTTTCTGACGAACGGGCTCTTCAGAAAAATTCAAATAGTCACAATTTTTAAACGTCTTGGTTAGTTCGGTGGCTTTCATCGCTACGGCTGTCATAGTATCCTCCTAATTTCGTCACGTACCTCACACTGAGGATCCCGCAAGAGCTCCTTGATCTCTTTCTTGTTCATAAAACTCTGCTTCAAAAAAGAGTCATTCGACGAATTTTCAAGCAGTCGTCGCACTAAATACGAGAGTCCGGGCAAAAGCTCTCCCACGGGATCATACTCACGCAATCGAAACTTCATATCAATGAGCGAATCCTTGAAAGGCTCCGCCATGCCGTAAAGCATTTGTAATTCGTAGGCATCTCGAGGCAAATCAAGTGTCTCGGCAAAGACCACACTCGAAGCAATCGAACGTATATTATGAGACCCCAAAGCCAACTCGAGCGACGGATACGCGCGCAAAAGCTCGCGTGAACATGCCTCAAAATTTGCATCGGTGGCTGCCTTCTGACTGAAGACGGGAATGGACCAACCATTTTGAGACGCATGAATCACTTCAAAATCCCAGTAGGCCCCTTTCACTAAGCGAATAGTAAAGGGGGTGCCTCGTCGCCTTGCCGTCGCAATCCAGTCAGAGACTTGGTCGAGTGAGTTTTGAAGATAGGCCTGGCAAACAATTCCGAGATGGCGATAGTTAATAAACTCAGGATGAAAAAGCACTCGCTTGAACAACTCACGAGTCAATTCACAGAGATCAAAGAACTCCATATCGAAGTTGACGAAGATACCGCCCTCTTTGGCCGCCCGCAAAAGCGGAAGCAGCCGCGACATCAAACGTTCCAGTGAAGCTTCAAAAGCACATGGGTCGATACGGCAGTCAAGCGCAGAAATTTTGATCGAAATATTGGCTTTCGGAATGGGGCCCAAAGCTGAGGAATCAATCTGAGGGATGAACGGCCAATCGACGGTCTCGCGGGTTAAATCCGCAATCAATCGATGATAGCGATCACGATAGTGCTCAGCCTCCAGGTCCGATAAAATGGATTCTCCCAAAATATCGAGAGTAAATCCTCGGCACATGGTTTCGCGACGGCGACGCAATCGAGTGGCCGCGGTCTTTAGATCAGAGCCCACAATGAAAACTTTGCCCATACTCTGAACATTCTTAACGGCCATCTCTGCCACAAAATCGCTAAGTCCCGGGATACGAAGCGCAAAAGAGGCAAGCGAAAGTAGCCTCGGCCAAGAACCTTCGAAATTTTTCGGTCGGGCGAGATACTCCAACAATTCTTTCTTCTTCTGATGGAGTGTCTGTAATACCGGCAATACATCGACAAAGCGAAAAAGCTGCGTCTTCACTCGCGGGTCACGAGTGGCAAGATCCATCATCTTGGCATACCACCACGAGGTGCTCACTTTGCGGGCATCGACTCCTTCAAATATTCTATGGCCCAGCGACAGGATGCGTGATTCAATCGCTTCGTACGATGGCGCGCGCAACGATTCTACAGACGACGGTTCGTTTGAAATCATGGCTGAAGGGTGCATGGTGGATAAGTGCTTGGCCTTGGATGGCTCTGGCTGTTTTTTCGTCGTTTTTGTTGATTCAAGATCTTCATTCGCTCCTCAAACGTGAAGTTTGGACTACAGAACAATGGTCTCAAAATATGGCCGTCATCATGAGTCACTATCATCAGCAACTAACTCCACTCCATGACGATCGCCAGTCTGCTGGTTTGAGTCAACTAGAAGGCGAGCTTCTTGACTTAAGAGATTCGCTTCAAATTGTAGGACGAATTCATCTCAAAATCGTGACCCCCACCGGACAGCCCCTCGAGGTCTCCTCGTCACCCCACCAATCACGCCCCCTGGCTCCCCCCGGCTGGTCATTCACCCAAGGGCGCCTGCTCTTAACCACCTCGAGTGCGACCACTCGCGACTCTCATCAATACGTCATTACGCTCGAGCGCGACGCGATGGGTTTGGTTTTTCAGGGAACAACCTTTTTGCTGAGCTTACTCGTTTTTGTGGTGAGTCTCTTTATATTATTGATACACCGACCTTGGAAAAATCGAAATCAGACACTCTTTGCCTCACTAGAAACAGGCCGAGATGCGCTGATGGAGCTTTCTGCCGACGGCCTCATGCTGCGACTGAATGCCGTTTTTGCCGAATGGTTTGGGCGACCCATCCAGCCCCTTCTTGGGCAATCATTTATCGCCTCAGAACTTAAGCCCCAAGTTTCAGACTTAAAAGAAAGTCTCGAATCACTTCTAAGATCGAGACAGTCGTTCAGAGCCCATCTTTTTGTTACATTCGGCGATAAACGTATGAATGTTTCGTCGGCCTTTTTTTGGAGTGATGCTGGCCACTGGACCGTCGCCCTCGAAGATCGAACGCATGAATGGGAAACACAAGAACGCGCTCAGTTTTTGGGTCGGGAGAATTTGGAGCTTCAACGACAAGCCCTCACAGATTCGCTTACAGGATGCTACAACCGAGCCTTCTTAGACTCGCTCATCGAGCCTCGCCAGTTGAAGTACTTACAGCTTGATGGCTGCACGATGATACTCATGGATATAGACTGCTTTAAGTCGATCAACGATAAGTGGGGGCATCCTGAAGGAGATCGACTGCTGCGAGCGTTGGGAATGTCGGCGCGAAATTTTTTTAGACGCAGTGATAAGGTCATTCGTTACGGCGGAGATGAATTTATTGTGATTTTGAACTCGACCACTCTCGAAATGGCCCAAACCGTTGCCAGCAATTTCTGCGAACGCGCGCGCCGAGACCTTGCCGATCTTCTTCCAAATGTCATCCCCACATTTTCTATCGGTATCGCCGAGCTCGATATGCGAGAGAGTGGCGAACAGTGGCTTCAGCGTGCCGATCGCGCGCTCTATCGATCGAAACAAGAGGGTCGAAACCGCATTATCGCCGACGACCTCAATCAGTTAGAGCTTTTAAACTAAGAACCCATTCGAAAGCTTCTCTTGGCCTGTCATAAGATTCCATAAAAACGGCATACTCGGTCGAGCCTATGAATCTTAAAACAAATACTTACGAATCGTCTCATCCAAGGTCTGGCGGACGAACTCCGCAGTCACCTCGCCCTTAGACAACGCAACAGCATATTTCTCTTCAAGTTCCATGACCGCCAAAAATCGAGGGGGTCCTTGGCGCTCGCGAATATCTTTATTCTCCTCGTAAATACCTTCCCATACGCCCATCAAGATGGACCAAAACTCCCGTCGAGGCGCCACCCAATTTTTAATGGCGCTGCATTTCTTGTCATCCACACGAATATACCAATTCTTGCCAATCTCTCGAGCCAGTGGGGTTCGACCTTCTTTATCAACGATGGTCTTGATATTCACTTGTCGCTCTAACCAAGAATCTTTGTACGCCACCAAAGTAGTGGTGCGATCTAGCGCTTGGTAATCTTTTCGCTTCATATCGCGCGTTTCGCGACCAGGAATGGGCGCAAAATTATTACATGACCATACGGGATATTCGCGGCTCATATCCCATGCAGCCGAACATTGATAGCGCGGCCCATCATCGAGATGAGTAATTTTTCGAAGCCATGTTCCTTGCGACGAGTCAACGGCCTTCCACTTCCACCAAGCCAGATTTTCAAAATCATACCAATGAGACGCCTCATACACCCAGTCTTCTGCCTGATGACGTAGCATCCCTTCAGGTTGGCCGTTAGACGACGTTTGAAATAAGTAATGCTGAAGACGAAACTCTCGCTCACTCTTTGGAATCCACTCAATCCACTCCTGAACGGATCTGCCCTTTTCACCGTCAGATCCGAGAATAACTCGGTTAGGATCATAGACTCGTGAATCAACCGTATAACCCTCTTTTAAACTTTCAGTCTCATGATAGTTATAGTCGACCAAATAGCAGCCGGCCATCCCCTGCAATAACTGAGTCTGCTCTTCAAAAGAGTCCGCACGAACGGGTGAAAATCCAACAATCCCACTGCCGACTAAGAACGCAAAGACCCAATTAGTTATTTTAATCCACCGACTCTCGTCGAGACGTCGTGATATCGTTTGCTTTGAACACCATGGCACCCTTTTCTCTAATGGATAAAACATAGATTCTCCCTCCTAACTAAGACTCATACTTGATCAGAAAAAGCTCTGTAATCAAGGGTTATTAGCCGCCCAACGACCTTTGTTAATAGTTAGAAAAGACGTGCTTGTCCCCCCTCCAAAAAAACGCCTAGCCAGACCGCTAAAATATATTGCTCAAGACTTCATATCGCCTTAGCGTATTCTTCACGTTGAGACGCTAGGGTTGGGTCGGAAATGGTAGAACGGTTAGCATCCTTAAAAGGCAAATTCGCTGCGAGCTTACGTCAACCAATGTTTGCTTTAGCCGTCATTGCTTTTTTTGCTTCGGCGGCACTGGTCACAACTCTGCGCGCCGATGGCCTCAATGAGTCCTCCCCCATTGTAGCCGCTCAAACACAAAGCCCTACGGAAGCTGCTCCCCCCCAAACGGCCCCCACGGACATTAACCAACTTAGCACCTGGCTGACTGCCACTCTCACAAGCCCATCGTCTGGCAGCTCTGCGGAAGAACCGAATGTTATCTCTAAAATGCTCGTACATTGGTCTTCTTTGCAGGCGGAAAAATTTACCAGCGCCCTCTTAGAACAATATCGAACTCTTATTCGACTCCAATATGAAAAAATATTTACAAACTCTCCAATCACGGTCGATACCTACCTAGAAGTCTTTTCTAAAATTCAGCGAATTTTGCGGGCTAAAGAATTTCGCTTCCGAGAGCATGATGAGTCCAAAATTGATCGCTTAGCCCTTAAGGTTTATATTGTTTATTTTTTTGGAGACAGCGTATGGGATCGCTTTAAGACCCGTTTTGATCGCCGCGATTTCTGGGCAACTGCGGAAAGCGCCCTCCGTATGGCCTTGGTCGAGCAAGGAGGCTCTTCCTATCGAGACCAAGAGTCTCAAGCCGACGCGAGAGCAAACGAAGCGATTCATCATATAAAAATTGCTTCTCGAATACTGAAGGCTCAAGACCCACGCGAACCTATTTTCTCTACAGCTCTCAAACTGTCACACTTGTTTCAATTTGGCTTTGCGTTCGTACAGTCCCCACCTGACTCACAAGCCACGCCATTTTTGGGGACCGACTTTATTCGCTTGTCGTCTGTGATTGACCGAGATTTTGAGGTACAGTCACGAATTGTTGCACGCGAATTTATCGATCGAGCCAGTTCCGGAAAACTTCGCCATACCATGGACGAAAATACCAGTATTCGATTTGCCGTTATCCATTCAAATGGTCGGAGTCATCTCATCACTCGCGTTCAGTTCACCAATCGCAGTGAAGAGTTAGTGATCATTAATCCTCCTCATACACTCTCGAACGGTGGCTTGTCGGCTGACAATCGTGACTTATGGAAATACCTTTATCGACAGCGAACCAACCTCGTCGTCGCAGACTTCAGAAGCGGCTCTCTGCAAGTAGCCAAAATAATGAAAAAAGATGCCTGGTGGAGCCCGTCGGGTGTCATTCGCTATCTTAAAGCTACGTACGCAAATCCTACTTGGGGCACTGTCGGACTTGCGATAGCGACAATTACTTTTAATGTCGGTATCCGTGCATCGGCCCTTGCACACGCCTCAAACGAAAATCCTGAGATTCATTTTAGTACGGTGGCCCTTGCCATGGTTGGCGCTTATGTAGGATTTTGCGCAGCCTTCGGACGCTGGTACGACAATCTCATTGCGTCGAAGCATGCCCTCAGCGAAACGGGCAAAAAAATTCTCTTTGCGGTGCCTTTCACGAGTCTTGGATTTATGTGGCTCACGCTGGGCAATCCTTGGCTGGCATTTATTGTTGCCTTGCCGATGGCCACTCTCGAAAAATTGGGCAGCACCTACTCTCGCCGCTTAATTCGTTTCTTAGAAAAAGAACAAGCCATCCGAGGCTCGATAGGCTTCACACTACCAAACGGTGAAATCATCTCTGCCGAAAAGGGTCTCGTCTGGCGAGAGCTTGAAAGTTATATGCGAAATTTAATTCTCACGATAGGCACCACCATAAACCCAAATGCTGGCCTTTTTCTTCAGATTCTTTGGGGAGAAGTTTTCTCAGTTGTAAATCTTCATCTCATAAAGAAAAAAAAGGCCTTTTATCAATCTCAGGGGGACACCGCAAATGTCGCCTTTTACGATCGAGAGCGAGAGAATGTTTTGAATGACTTCTATATTCTACCAGGTCTGAGAAAAGGCCTTAAAAAATTAGGCGGCACCATCACTAGGGCCGTGTCTCGCTGTGGGCAAGCCCTCATGCTTATGAAATAAATGTTGGCAGCTATTTCTTCGCCGGCTTCCTTCCCAATGGAATGACAAATTCAATGCCCGAAACGGCTTCTTCGGGTTTCGTCTTTTCAAACACCACTTGCCGCTGATGAAACAGTCTCACTCCCAAAGACGCCTTGGTATCTTCTGGTTTGACCTCGCAACGATGCAGTTTCATATCGATTTGAAATTCGGCGGGTGTCATGCCTTCGAGCTTCTTCTCGTGTTTACCATCCTCAGAAATACAAAACCCTAAAAAACGAGTCTTTTCTTTGCCGGTAATTTCTAAACGCGCCTCTTGCTCAGCGCCAACAAACATGGGGACGGCCACACAGCCCGCTACTAGAAGCGCCGCCTTAGAACGAAGCAATTTTTTTATCGATAGTAATGATTTCATCGTACCTTCTTTCACATGAGCGATTCCATGATCTCTCGTAATGCGGTTTCTGGGGGCCGAAGCTGATCGATCGTCAATTCTACCAGCGGCGTTTCTGCGAGCCGTGCTACTTCTTGATACGGCACAGTCTGGGGATTCACATAAAAAAGTCCCGTCAATAAAGCGCCATCTCGGCGCGTATCATGAAGAAGTTCGACTGCGGCTTTTCGGTTGGTAGGATCATAATCGCGTTTAATTTTTTTGAGGGTCACTTGCGATCCGTCAGGAAAGTCCACACGATGCGTCGTGCCAGCATCATAGTCGGCATCGATGGGCGTAAAATGTGGCACAAACTGAATATCGTGGAGAAGCTCATCATGCTCTTTCACAAACTTATACGCTTTTGTAGAACCTTCATGATTGTTGAATGTAATACAAGGGCTCACCACATCAACAACAGCCGTACCTCGGTGACTGAGCCCACCTTTTAGTAGGGGGACCATCTGTTTCGCGTCACCCGAAAACGAACGAGCCACATAATCACATCCCAAGTCTAACGCTAAAGAACAAAGATCGATCGCATTCAGCGCGTTTACTTCGCCCTTTTTCTGTACGGCCCCTCGATCGGAAGTTGCCGAAAACTGGCCCTTCGTTAAGCCATAAACTCCGTTATTCTCAATAATATAAAGAAGAGGAATATTGCGTCGCACGATATGCGCAAACTGCCCCAAGCCAATGCTCGCCGTATCTCCATCGCCGCTTACGGCAATATTGACCATCGAACGATTCGCAGCCGCAGCTCCTGTCGCTACCGAAGGCATTCGCCCATGAACGGCATTAAATCCGTGAGAGGCTGATAAAAAATAGGCCGGAGTCTTACTCGAACATCCAATGCCACTAAATTTAGCCACGCGATGTGGAGGAATATTCAAATCATAAAATGCTGAAATAATATGGAGCGTGATCGAATCATGTCCACAACCTGTGCACAAAGTCGATGCGGCTCCAGAATAATCTTTCTTTGTGAGACCCGCCTTATTGGGCGTGATCATGGGATTAGTGGGTGTTACTCGCGAACCATCTTGTGTCATGCCGCCCTCACTTTGCGCTCTTCTTTCAAGACTTGTTGCGTGATAAATCGAGCATGCAGTGGCAAGCCCTCATAGTGAAGAATACTGCGAAGTTTCATGATATCTGCCGTATATGCCGACTCCATTCGTAATAGCGAAAGCATTTGGGCATCTCGGTTTTGTTCCACTACATAAACAATTTCGTGCTTTCGTAGAAAATTCCCCACAGAAGGATGAAACGGATACGCTCGCACACGAAGATAGTCGACCGAAAGACCCGCTTCAGACTTCAACTGCGCCAATGCTTCGCGCATCGGCTCGTCACTTGAACCAAAGGCAATAATGCCAATACGTTCGCCACCTGAACCCATCAAAATTGGCTCAGGCACACGGGTGGATGCCGTCATCCATTTCTTCTGCAGACGATCCATGATCGCCTTGTAAGAGGCGCCGCTTTCGGTATACGCAGCCTTCTCGTTGTGCCCGCTACCTCGCGTGAAGAAAACTCCTCGGCGATCGGAAATTCCCGGCAAGGTACGATAGGGAATACCATCCCCGTCTACATCACCGTAGCGCTGAAACGTAGCGAGCTTCTCGGTGTCTGCATCCGTGAGCACTTTACCTCGTCGCAGAGGCCCCTCCATCATAGGGAACGGATCGGCCATATAAAAATTCATTCCCAAATCAAGATCTGACATCACAAAGACGGGAGTCTGAAACTCTTCAGCCAAATTAAAAGCCTCCGCCGACATCTGATAGCACTCTAATACGGAGCCCGGAAACAACATCATCTGACGAGTATCCCCATGGCTGAGAACGGCCGTAAAAAGCAGATCGCCTTGGCTGGTTCGCGTGGGCAATCCTGTCGATGGCCCCACACGCTGTATATCGAAAATAACGGCAGGAATTTCTGAGAAATAAGCATAGCCCGCAAACTCCGCCATGAGAGAGATACCAGGACCCGATGTCGCTGTGGCTGCTCGAGCGCCCATCCACGAAGCTCCTAAAACCATTCCAATCGCAGCCATTTCGTCCTCTGCCTGGATTACCGAGAAAAATTTGCGTCCGCTTTGAGCCTCTGTGCGGTATTTATCGGCAAACTCTGAAAAATAATCGACCACACTTGAGGACGGCGTGATGGGATACCAACTAAAAACAGTGCATCCTGAAAACACGGCGCCCAGAGCACAGGCCGCATTGCCTTCGATGAGAATCTTTCCCTGAGTCTTGTCTAGTGGCTCAACACTGTACGGAAAATGGAAATCAGGCCATGTCTTTCGCACATAGTCTCGGCCCGCGTTCAATGCCAATTGGTTAAGTTCGATCGCCTTCGCCTTTGATTTGAACTGTTGTTTCAACGCCAAATCCAGAGCCTCATCCGTGATGCCCAAAAACTCGGCTAAAATCCCTACATAAATCATATTCACGGCTAATTTCCTTAATCGGGGATCAGATACGGCCTCGCCGACGAGTTTCGAAAACGGAACGGGAAAGGAAGCGACGTCCTTTCTTAAGGCGGCCACATTCATATGGTCATGGTGAAATACCAACGCTCCAGTCGGCACAGCCTTCACATCGTCGACATAAGTTTGATCGTTCATGCACACCAAAATCTCAGTTTCCACTTTGCGAGCGGTCCAGCCATCTTTATTCACGCGGATGGTGAACCACGTCGGCAGGCCCTGAATATTGGAGGGAAAGAGATTCTTCCCGCTTACAGGAATACCCATCCTAAAAATACTGCGCATAAGAACATTATTCGACGACTGAGATCCAGAACCATTCACGGTCGCCACATGGATACTAAAATCATTCACAATTTTTGGGTGAGACACACCGACAATCTGCCAAATATTGGGCGTGACGCCAAAGCCTATTTTGGGGGCTGTCGAGAAACGTTCATCTGCTTTGTTGTCTTCGTCACGCTCAACCAGCTCCGTGCGTGTCGCTGCGCTCCTCAAGGGGCATCTAAACGCAGGACGCACCCTAGAAACCTTGATAGGCCTGGATGACTCCTGTAATTAACCAGAATGGCTTCTTTGCCTTCTGCGCAGCCCCTATTGGGAGATCTTTCTCTGATTGTGCCTACCTATAAAGAGGTTGAAAATATTCCTCGTCTCCTCGCTCGACTTGAGAACGTACGTCCGCTGTTTGCGCAGTTCGAAGTATTGATTGTTGACGACAACAGCCAGGATGGCACCGAACCCTATATGGCTCAGTCGCCCTTTTCGTGGGCCCGGCTGATCACTCGAACCCGCAATCGAGGACTCAGCCCCGCGGTCGTCGACGGCATTCGCCAAGCCCGCTTTGACCAAATTTGTGTCATGGACGCCGATTTAAGCCATCCTCCAGAGACCATCGCTTCGATGATTCAAACCCTTCAAAGTGGCAAGACGGAGTTCGTCATTGGTTCACGCTATTGTGAGGGGGGTCGCATTGATCTCGAATGGTCGCTTTTTCGACACCTCAACTCAAAACTAGCCACCTGGCTTGCCCGGCCCTTTACGCGGGCGAAGGACCCTCTCTCTGGATTTTTTTGTTTTCGCAAAGAGCTGGTCGATCGAGCGCGCGACCTAAATCCCATCGGTTACAAAATCGGGCTCGAGCTGCTTGTTAAAAGCCGGGCTCGACATGTTGAAGAAGTGCCTATTGTCTTTGCCGATCGAACGCACGGCGAGAGCAAGCTTTCAATGAAAGAGCAGATTAACTATCTGAGGCACCTGAAGCGACTCTTTGACTATAAATTTGGCAATCTCTCGTTCTTTATCCAGTTCGGTCTTTCGGGCGTCATGGGGCTCATTACAAACCTCTCCCTCCTCCAATTATTTCTTTGGCTCGGAGTGCCGATTCGCTTGAGCGTTGGCCTGGCCATCGGACTTTCGATGATTGTGACGTTTTTGGGAAATCGCTGGATCACCTTCAATCACGGTAGTCGTTCAGCATGGCCCGCACAACTAGCCGCCTTTGTTTCTGCCTCGGCCTTAGGCGCCCTTCTTAATTGGTATACGACCCTCAAAGTGATTGAGAGCCTATCGTTTCCTCCTATTCACGCGGCACTCGTGGGAAGCATGGCGGGTATGGTTTCGAATTTTACGCTCAGTCGCTACGTGATTTTTAAAAAAAACCTTCAGACTAAATCAAAGTCATGATGCGAACTAGGCGACTTCTGCTATGGGGACTCGTCATACTCATCATCGGACGCCTCTGTTATTGGACAGAGCCTTATGGCGTCTCCGTAGATGAATCGACCTATATGGCCATTGCCGAAACTATTCAAAACGGCGGTGTGCTCTATGAGTCGGCCGTCGATCGAAAACCTCCCGCACTTTTTTTCTTCTACGCTGGCCTTGGTTTGATTTTCGGCCCTTGGAATATTCACGCGCTGCATATCGTTTTTTTGTTCATCTTTCTGGGCATCGGTTTGGGCTTAAGGCAATTAAGTCGTCGCTTAACGAACGATATTACGAGCCCCGACATTGTCTTTTTTAGTTTCTGTCTTTTCTCGGCCTGTTTTCCCAGAGAAATTCTCTCATCGAATGCTGAAATGCTGATGGTTTTAAGTTTGATTATTGGGCTTCTCTTCTATCCTAGGCACTGTTTTTTGGCCGGTATTTTCTTTTCGCTGTCCGTTTTTTTTAAGCAATACTCGGTTCTGATTTTTGGCCCCTTTCTTCTTGTGCACGACGTTCTTCGTCGCGGCGCCTTTCGACGTGAGTGGCTTTTGACGCTCGGCGGTGGTCTAGCCGGGGCATTGCCCTTTGTGATTTATTTTTACGCCCATCATGCCTTCGACGCCTTCATGCACTATACCTTTTTCGACGGTGTACAGTATGTAGCCGGCCCCAGAGCCGACGATGGTCGAGCTCCCTCGGGGTTGTTAGCGACGCTTGGCATGCTGGCAGCGTGGCTGCCGCTATGGATCGGCCTGGCGCGCACTTTGAGGCTGTCGAGAAACACCCATTCATCCTTGAACGCAAAAGAAATTTTGCCATGGCTCGCCGTCATCCTTGGATCTGCCGTAACCATTTATCTGTCAGGGCGCTATTACACGCATTATTTTTTCCCTCTCGTAGCATTTTTGTCTTTGCTGGGTGGTCTAGGACTGTCGCTTCTTAAGCAAGGCCCTCTCAAGCCAGTGCTTATGGCTCTGTCGCTTTTCATTTTTGTGGGATTTTCATTCTTCAATGTGCAGCGCGATCGCTTTATGAGCCATTCGTTCACTCGCCAGAAGCAGCAACTCATGCAAGACCTGTCTGTTTGGATCCAACAAGAAAGCGAACCCACCGATCGAATTGTGGTGTGGGGAATGGCCTCTCAAATTTACACCATGAGCGAGCGCGGCTCGGGCACACGCTTTATTTTTGCCGACTTTGTCGCTGGTCGACAGCCCGGACTTCATAGCGCCACGGCCGCCCCGAGCCCCGGCACAGAGGCCCAGTTCATCTCTGATCTTAGAAACAATCGGCCCCGTTATATCATTGATACGAGTCCAGCCAAGCTCAATGACTACCAATGGTTTCCCCTATCGCGAAATCCTTCACTTTATTCAGAAGTTCAGGCAACTTATCGTCGTCGAGAGCTTGAGTTGCCATTTGAAGTCTGGGAGCGACTGCCTTAGGCCTCCCTTTTTGGCCCAAGCTGTGCTATCGAGTGATTGGGTTTATTTAAAAAAGGGTTCTTTTCGAAAGGGGTGACTATGAAACATGCACGCATCACAAAGGGTTTGGCGATATCTTTCTGCACGGGGTTGATGTCTCTCGGGGCTATACCGTCGAACATAGCGGCTGACTCCAATCATGTGAGATATCAGGACAAGATGACAGAACTAACCGCTCTCAAAGAGACACTCACTAAAGAGGTCAAGAATCTTGAGGCCGTTTTAGAAACTAACGAAAAAGACGAAGACAGTATTTTGAGCGTCGTGAGCTCTCGGTCGCTCGCATTGCAAACTACGATCGAAAGGGACGAGTATCGATTTCAAACCATGATTCGTGAAATCCAAACTCGACTGAAAGAAATACACAGCGATTTGTCCGAAGATGATTTCGCAGAGAACTATAAAGACCTTGTCATAACTTACCTCAATCAAATCGAGAACGAAGGACTCAATATTAAGTTGGGCACTCTGAACAATGCTATTGAGATCAATAAATTGCACTTGCAGTCGCTCTCACAAGAAATGCAACCACTCTTAAATCGCCGTGAAACTCTTATCATGCAGCGTGAACCCATCGCTAACCGTCTCGCGGAAACTCGACGCGATCTTCAGCTAACCAGCATTCGCTTGAGACGTTTGGAACTCATTGTGGCAGGCAAAATAAAACCCCATGCCATCGACGGTGAGTCATCCCCGACCCTGGCGCTTCAATCGCAAGTTCAACCGCCCAAATAAGCGCGTTTGAGTTCTTCGTTTTGAGCCAAGTCGCTGGCGGCACCCGAGGCGCAGATATCTCCTGTTTCGAGAACATATGCGCGTTGGGCGACTCTAAGCGCCATATGCGCATTTTGCTCAATGAGCAAAATGGTAATGCCTTCTTTTTGAATGGTCTCAATTAAGAAAAAGATTTGTTGAATAATCTTTGGGGCCAAACCTAACGAGGGCTCATCCAAGAGTAAAAGTTTCGGCTTCGACAGCAAGGCACGAGCTAAAGCCAACATTTGCTGCTCCCCGCCTGAGAGGGTACCGGCGTTTTGCATCAACCGATTCTTCAAAATGGGAAAGAGCGTGAACAAGGACTCAAGATCCTGTTCCCACTCGTCGCGATGATAGGCGCCAAGCTCTAAATTCTCTCGGACACTCAAAGTAGACAAAATACCTCGCCCCTCGGGCACTAACGCAAGCCCTCTCGACACAAGATGGTTCGTGGCAAGACCCCTCAAACTTTGCCCCGCAAATAAAACATCTCCTTTATACGGCACGGTATTCATGATGGCCTTCAATAGACTCGACTTGCCTGCTCCGTTAGCCCCCAAAAGAGCGACGATCTCGCCCTGACGAACTTCGAGCGAAACATTTCGAAGTGCCGATATGGCCCCATAACTTACCGATACATTTTTTAGTTCTAGAAGTGTCATACTTGAGTTTCTTCTCCTAGATAGGCACGAATGACTTTGGGATCTGCCTTAATCTCTTCGGGCCGACCATGAGAAATGAGCACTCCATGATCTAAAACATAAATGCGCTGGCACAAGCCCATAATAAATTTCATGTCGTGCTCGATGACGAGAATTCCCACCCTAAAACGATCTCGAACAAAACGTATCAGCTCGAGAAGATCTGCCGTCTCTTGATTGTTCATACCTGCTGCAGGCTCATCTAAAAAAAGAATACGGGGGCCCGTCGCTAGTGCTCGCACAATTTCTAAACGACGCTGATCACCATAGGGCAAATTTTTGGCCAGTTCGTCTACCTTAGACTCTAACTTGAAAATTTTTAAAAGCTCGAACGCCGACTCGTAAACTTCGGCCTCATTGCGGCGAAATCTTGGTGTTCTTAAGAGTTCATCCCACATGCGGTAGGTTACCTTTAAGTGTGACGCAACCAAGACATTGTCGATGACACTCAAATCTTTGAAGAGCCGAATATTTTGAAACGTTCGTGCAGCCTTTCCATCGTTGGTTACTTGGTAACAACGATAGCCTTTTAAGTCCTGACCTCCTAAAGAAACACGCCCTCGAGTAGGACGGTAGATGCAGGTCATCAAATTAAACAGGGTCGTTTTTCCTGCGCCGTTTGGCCCGATCAATCCGACAATCTCATTGGTTTCAACACGCAGCGAAACGTTCTGAACCGCCTTCAGGCCGCCAAATTCAATGCTGATATTATCGACTTCAAGCATGGTCGGCCTTCGATGGCTTCCAACCCTTCCAAAGTTCTCTGGTTCCAAAGATCCCTTGAGGACGAGTTAACATAATTAAAATCAGAACGAGGGCATAAATCACCATGCGTAAATCAACGCCCGTCAAATCTTGAAGAGGTCTCAAGGCTTCAAGAAGCGCCGTTAAAAAAATGGCCGAGAAGATCGACCCCGTCAAAGATCCCATACCACCCAGAACGACCATGGCAATAATCTGAAAACTGTAACTAAAACTAAAACTCGATGGATTCAAATAACTGTAGTGGTGAGCAAAAAGTGCTCCGGCAATACCCGCAAAAAAAGAAGCCGTAACGAAGGCTTTCACTTTGATACGAGTGGTGGAAAGGCCCATAGCCGTTGCGGCCGTCTCATCATCTCTCACCGCCATAAACTGCTTGCCCGGAATGCTCGTCGTCAAGCGCACCAGCGTCAGCACCGTGATAACGACCCATGCCGTGATCCAATAAAGATTGGTCCACTGCGGAATACCAATCATCCCACGAGCTCCGCCCACAGCGTCGACATTTAAAATGGTCACGCGAATAATTTCGCCAAAGCCCAAAGTTACAATGGCCAAATAGTCTCCCTTTAATCGAAGAGAGGGAATGCCCACCACGAGCCCCACAAGGGCCGACGCCACGCCTCCCAAAAGAGTGATCAGTAGAAAATACAGAGGCTCCCAAGTACTGCCGACCGCCATGGGAAAGAGCACGGTGGAAAAACCGGCTGACATATACGCACCTACCGCCATAAACCCGGCATGGCCCATAGAAAACTGGCCCGTAAAACCATTCACCAAATTGAGACTGACGGCCAAAATCACATTGATACCACAAAGAGCTGCTACCATTTGCGGATAAGGTGACAAACCCTCTGTGAGAACCAATCCAATCGCGACAATCACGATAGCCGCGAGCGCAAAATCTCGAACGATTAACTTCATACCTTCTCTATTCGAACTTTTCCTTTGAGGCCACTCGGCTTAAACAGAAGTACCAAAATCAAAATCGCGAACGCAATGGCATCTCGAAACGAACTTGAAACAAACGCCACGGTCATTTCTTCCGCTAATCCCATCAAAATTCCACCAATCATCGCACCCGCAATGCTACCGATGCCTCCTAAGACGGCCGCTACAAAGGCTTTAAGCCCCAGCAAAGAGCCCATTAAAGGATCAACTTTAGGATAGAGCGAAGCAACCAGTGTGCCAGCCGCCGCCGCCAAGACACTGCCCAAAACAAATGTAAACGCAATGATACGATTGACGGGCAAACCCAAAAGCGCAGCTATCGGTGGGCTCTCAGAAACCGCTCTCATCGCAATGCCAATTTTTGTCTTATGAATAATGAACTCTAAGCCAATCATCAGACAGCATGAAAGAAGAAGTACCGTCATCTGCAAATTCGAAACTTGAACGCCCAAAAAAGAGAACAATGTCGAGCGAGTCACAAGCTCAGGATAACTCTGAGGAATCGCTCCAAAGATAAAATCGAGCTGCATGAAATATTGTATAAACAGCGAAACTCCAATCGCGGTGATCAAGCAGTTAATTCGAGGGGCTGCTCGAAGAGGTCGGTAGGCCAATCGTTCGATAAGAAGGCCAACGACCGCGCAGAGAATCATAGCCAAAAATAAAACCATCAAAAATACCGAAAGCGACGGAGGAGATGAGCCCATCACGACGGGAGCCAAATAGAAACCAAAGACCGCCCCTAACATCACCACCTCTCCGTGGGCAAAATTGATAAGTTGCAAGATGCCGTAGACCATCGAGTAGCCGATCGCAATGAGCGCATAAATACTGCCAAGCAGAAGACCATTCATCAAATGCTGCATCAAATCTGGCAAATCAGATCTCTCCTCAAGGGAATACTCGCGTTACAAATTTGTAGGCCTTTTCTTTCACTTCTAATACCACAGCAGGCTTTTTCGCATTTCGCTCGGCATCGATTGTAATAATGCCCGTGACGGCAGAAAAATCTTTGGTTTGAGCTAAAGCATCGCGAATATCTTCACCAGACAAACTCTTGGCCCGTTTCAGAGCATCCACAATCACCAACGCCGCATCATGACCGAGAGCCGCCATGCTATCAGGCACTTGATTAAATCGTGCCTTGTAACGGTTCACAAAATCTTGAACCTTCGGATCTTGGTCTTCCACACTATAGTGATTAGAAATATAGCTGGGCTCCAAGGCCTTACCTGCAATATCAAAAAGCTTAGGAGAATCCCATCCATCACCTCCCATAAAAGGCATTTTCATTCCAAGTTCTCGAGCTTGCTTGAGCATAAGTCCGACTTCGGAGTAATAGCCGGTTACGACGACTACATCGGGATTTTTTCCTCTGACATCGGTGAGTTGGGCCTTAAAGTCAATATCGCCACTGACGAAGTTCTGCTCGGCGACAATCTCCCCACCCAGTTCTTTGAAACGATTTCGAAATACTTCGCTTAAACCCACCGAATAATCATTCTTACGATCTGTAATAATGGCAGCTTTTTTTAGCTTCAGATTCTCAGCCGCAAACTTGGCAATGACGGCCCCTTGAAATGGGTCGGTAAAACACACTCGAAATACAAAATCTCCTACAGCTGTTACCTTCGGGTTCGTACTTGCGGGCGTCACCATAGGTATGCGGTAGCGCTGCGCGATCGGTGCCACTGCGAGCGAACGAGAACTGGCGACCTCTCCCAAAAGCACATGTACTTTATCTTGAGTAATTAGGCGAGTTGCGACATTCACCGCGACTTCGGGTTTTCCCTCATCATCTAAGCTGATCAGCTTAATCTTTTTACCGCGAATGCCTCCTGCTTCATTCACCTGATCAATCACCATTGTCACGCCGTTATGAGTTGAGACTCCAAAGCTGGCGTCATTTCCAGTCATCGACCCGTATTCTCCAATGCGAATTATATCGTCGTCTGCAGGTGACGCTCCTTTCTTGCAGGACATTTCGACAAACCCCATCACAATGAGCACAATAAAGATCCCTCGATAGCTTGTAAGAAAATTTGTCTTCATAGCAGGAACCTCCTTGCTTTAATTTTTACTTCAATCGTTTGATAATATGCCATCCAAAGGGTGACTTCTGAGAATCATAAGGGGCCATACCAATTTCACCGGGATTCAGAGAAAAAGCCGCATCTCCAAAACTAGGCACCATCTGCTCCCTCGGAAACTCGCTGCCCTGAGGAGCTACCCCCAGATTCGACATGCCATAAATTCCCGGCACCTGATCGTCGCTGAGTTCCTTAACTAAGGCTTCAAAAGGCTCGCCCTTTTGAGCTCGTTCCAAGGCCGTCTTGGCAAGAGCTTCTGCTTCTTGCTGGCTACGCTTGACCAACTTACCCGGAAGAGAGCCTTCAAAGCCGATTAAAATATGCTGCACTTCCACGCGTTCTACTGTAGCTGGTGCCTCAGCCGCTTTCTTACAAGAGGTACTTAATGTCGAAGTCATAAAAATGAATACTCCTAGAAAAAATAGTCGTTGAAATAATCCTGCACCCATCATCGTCATAAAAAAATCCTCTCGGTACCACAACGAAAACCCCCCGCCCCCCATTCAAGAAGAAAAGACTCTGAAAGATCAACTATTAAGAATTCTAAGCTGACTCTCACCCCGACCGCCTGATAGGAGTAAATCTATGGCCGGCCACAGCAACGGGAGCAAGGTGAATCGCGCCACTCTAGCGGATGACACGACAACCCCGAAAACTCTTCGTATTTTAGCCGTCGACCCCGGCTCTCGAACGAGTGGATTTGCAGTTGTGGACATAAACGGTACAGCTCCCAAGCGCATCGCCAGCGGGGTCATTGTTCTTGATGCGGGCGAGCGACTTTCTCAACGTCTTTGCGTTCTTCGCGATGATCTTAAACATATTTTAAACCGCTACAGACCCGACGAAGCGGTCGTCGAGTCGATATTCTTTTCTCGAAACGCTCAGTCTGCCCTCATCTTAGGTCATGCTCGCGGCATCGTTCTGAGTGTGCTTGAAGACTATGGGCTTCCCATTTTTGAGTACAGCCCGGCCGAAATTAAACAGAATATTTCGGGCTCTGGACGGGCGTCAAAAACCTCCATGGCAGAAATGGTCAAGCTTCTTTTGAAAAGCCCTCGCTCGTTTGAGTTTAAAACTTCAGATGAGTCAGATGCGCTTGCCATTGCGCTGGCGCATGCGCAAATTAGAAGGTGGAAACATTATGATAGGACATCTTCAAGGACGATTAATTTTAAAGGGGCTGACTAGTTCCATTATTGACTGCCATGGGGTGGGTTACGAAGTGGTCCATACGCCCAGGACGTCAGAGGCCTTGCGCTCCGAAACGGCATCTCTGTTTATTCATACCCATGTGCGTGAAGACGGCATTCAACTCTTTGCGTTTATCAGCGAACAAGAACGTTCTTTGTTTCGAGAACTGACGCGCGTGACAGGCATCGGTCCCAAATTGGCATTGGCCGTCTTGACCGCGCTTGCTCCAAATGAAATTGCCTCTGCCATTCAGACCAAAGACATTGCGCGCCTGCAGGGCATACCCGGGGTGGGAAAAAAAACGGCCGAAAGAATTTGCCTTGATTTGGCCGACCGCTTCAAAAGCATTATGGTGACGTCAGAATCTCGACCCCAGTCGCATGAACTCGAAAGCATTCTGCTCAATCTAGGTTATCAAAAATCAGATATTCAGAGAGTGATTCAAAAAACACAGGCTGCTCAAACAGGTCTGGCCCTAGAGGAGCTTGTAAAACTATCACTTAAGGAACTGTCGACTCAAAGGAGCCTTCAATGATTGTGGATCATGAAACAGAGAATCCCGAAGGCGAACGCATTGTTTCGGTGAACGTTCAAGATGACTTGCCGTCTTTGCGTCCCTTGAGCCTGCGTGAGTTTATTGGACAGAATCAACTTAAAGAGAATCTCGCTGTCTTCATTGAGTCTGCCCGCAAACAGCAAATTCCTTTGGATCATGTCTTACTGTCAGGACCTCCCGGCTTAGGTAAAACGACGCTTGCCACCATCATCTCCAAGGAGATGGGCGTGAACTTAAAAATAACGTCGGGGCCGTCTATTGAAAAGGCGGGCGACCTTGCAGCACTTCTGACACAGTTAGAACGATCAGATATTTTGTTTATTGACGAGATTCACCGATTGCCGCGAACCATCGAAGAAATACTCTACTCGGCCATGGAAGATTTTAAACTCGACTTGATGGTGGGAGAAGGCCCCACCGCACGATCATTGCGCATCGAAATCCCCCCCTTCACTCTCGTGGGTGCAACGACTCGCAGTGGGCTCTTGTCGTCTCCGCTACGATCGCGCTTTGGCATTCCTCTTCATTTAGATTTTTATACCGACGAGCAAATGGCAGAAATTGTTTCACGATCGGCGAAAATTCTGGCGCTCGACCTCAAAGCCGACGCTTCTCTCGAGATTGCTCGACGATCACGTCGAACTCCTCGAATCGCGAATCGCCTTTTGCGACGGGTTCGTGATTTTGCCATTGCGGGCGATCATCCGGCCGTCTCACTCACGCTCGCTCAATCGAGCCTCGACAAACTCAATGTCGATACCTGCGGACTCGATTCACTCGATAAGAAACTGATGTTGGCGATTATAGATCAGTTTAAAGGAGGCCCCGTGGGCATTGATACGCTGAGCGCCTTTCTCAATGAAGAGCGAGATACTCTTGAAGAACTCTGTGAGCCCTTTCTTTTGCAGGCCGGACTTCTTTCGCGCTCGTCCCGAGGAAGAATTGTCACCGATCAGGGCTACAATCATCTAAAGAAAAAGAGAGAGACCGACCTCCCTCTCTTTCAAAATTAGGCCTAGTGGCCATGTCGCTTTGCCCTCTAAAAGTTCCTGTCGCCACTCTCAATGACCGCTGGTCGTATGCGATCATTCAGGGTTTGAGAATGGCCGGGGTCGACGCCATTCCTCTGCCGGTCTATCAGTTTACCAATGTCTCTCACTTACAAAGTGCCTTAAAACAACTCGAGCCTTTTGATTTCATTCTATTTCGCAGCTTTCACGCCGTAGCCCTGCACGGCAATCAGCATGAAGTCTACGACTATATTTTTACGGACTGCCCCTACCAAAAAGTTGTCTGGTACCATGATAGTCAAGAATTTCAAGATCCCCCCGCCCTACAACGGCTTTGGAAAAAATATCGCTCGCTTCCGAACAGCGTTATTTTCTCTGTCGAGCCCGATGATTTGCCTAAGCTCAAAGACTGGGGCAATAGTACCCACTATCTTCCGATTGCAGCCGCTGATGCTATTCTTGATCATCCGCTACATCCCACTTGGGAAACCCTCAAATCGAAATTCGCCACAAGTATCGCTTTCACGGGTAGTCAAATTTACCGAGACCCTCCCTTTCCCGAGTCGAGTGACGCTTATGCGACTGCTTTTGAGAATAGACTTCTCGAGCACTTAGACGGCTCTCTGCTCTTGAGAAAGGAATGGCCCCTTTTACGAAAAATAGTCCATGAAATATTTTCGCAATCGTTCACCTCGGGCTGCGAATTTAAAGAGTTTTTAGCGCAGTCTGAAAAGACTCTAGCAACAAGATCTGCCGTGACGGTGCCGGCAACAACTGATGGCTCTCAAAGGGCTAGCGAATGCCTGAATACAAATGCCGAAAGCGACATAGATGCCTGGCAGGAAGCCTATCCTCAGATAAGCTCTTGGGTCTCATGGCATGCGCTTGTGAAGCATCTTAACTATGTTCGCCAGCAATTTGATTTAAGAGTATTTGGCGACCCGTCATGGCGCCATTTTCTGCCGGGCTATTCCGATGAGCCGCTAAGCTTGAGCGAGCTCGAACTACATGCGCTCTATGCAGCTTCAAAGATCACGTTGTGCTTTACCAAGTTTCATTTTTCAAAAGGTATTCATGAACGGCCGTTTCTCATTTCCGCTTCCGGTGGTTTTGCTCTTACAGAAGAGCGAGAAACCCTTCATGCACTTTTTCCTGAACAAGAAATAGCCACGTATCGCTCTCAAGAAGAACTTATAGATAAAATTCGATTTTATTTAGAGAATGACAGTGAGCGACTCGCTATGGCCAAGCGGGCCCAACGTCGCACGCTACGCCACCATCTCTATAGTCATCGCATGAGAGAAATGCTGTCGATTTTGAGGCAGAATCATTTTATTGCTTAGGAATGGCCCCTCATTCTTCATCTGGGCCATCTGGTAATAAAACAGCAGACTTGAGAAGGCGCGCACCGCAGGTTTAACAACGGCACCTCAGTTTTCGTTTGAAGCACCTTTCAGTCGAAAGACCACGCTGAGGGCTCCGACGCGATTACGCATGGTTGGGTGAATATCGTGACGAAAGTAAATAGTGTCAATCGAGTCTCCAAAGAGCTTCACAATATCATTCGTAGTATAAAATCGACTGTAGTCATCTTTTAATACACCGCCGGCCTTCATGAGCTCTTGCGATGACAGCGGATTATACTCACAACCCACCGCGATGAAAGCTCCTGGCTTCGCCACTCGTAGCACTTCCTGCACAGCCTTGATCGGCTCTTTGCTGTAGGCCAAGACCCAGCCAAGCACAATCGAATCAAACAAGCGATCTGGGTACGGCATGGCATGCATATCTCCCAAGTCGACGTAGGGAGAATAGGATATCAAATCGAGCCCCCGAATATTCTGAAGCGAAGCGCCTTGTGCAACTAGCGAGAAGAGTTCCGCCTCGCTTCGTGGACCCACCGACAGAAATTTCATGTGGGGAGCGTGCGTTCGAAGATAGTCGATGCTGAACAGAGGATAAACCAGCAAGTCTGGTCTCGCCAACGCCATGCCGTTCATTAGTCCATCGATATTGTGCTCAATCGCATTGGTCGCCACTGCATCGTCGTGCTGGCGAAATGTGCGGATAGACTCGGGACGGACTCGTTTAAGCCGAGAGGCCGCTATCATCGTGCGGATATAGGGAATATGAAAGATCTGTCCGAGATCCTTTCCAAGTAAATCATTAATAAGGGCGACTTCGTCATCACTTAAAAACATCTCATCTAAAGAGGGGCTTGGAGTCATGGTTTCTATCATATCAAGAAAGTTAAGATCGCTGCCTTGCGGAAAATTCTAATTCAACCAGAATTGAGAGTGGTCACCGACTCTTCAACGTCGTTCGACCGCGTCAGATTTGACGCTCCCCATTAATCATCTCGATCGAGGCAACGAATGATACGATGAAATAGAGAAAGGGTTTCCATGGATTATCTCGAAAAATCGTTTGATTGGTTCCAGTCGTTTCACAAATTTCTATTGAGTAGCAACGAGTGGGGTGAGCTTGTCGATGTATTGAAACTAAAAACCTCCGCCAACGATACAATGCTAAAGATTCGCGAAAATCATTATCATGCTGCTACAAAATGCTTTGATAGACCCCCCTTACTTCTGCAAATGCTCAAGGCCATCAATCAATTCGAGCATCAGCTGCTAGGCTTACCGTCCTATAGTCGACTTTTTGATAAGGAAACCCGAAAGCTTCACGATGAACTATCCCATCGTGGGTTTTCAACCCTTCCTCAGGTAGATGCCAAAACAGTGGCTGAGATGAAACACTATTTCGAAAACCAAATGGTGATGACGGCAGACGAAAAGCTCGTGCCCCTCGATCAGTTTTCCGGCGCTAACGTCGCAGAATTTCCAGCGTCTACTGTTGCACGATGTCCACACCTACTTCGATTGGCATCGGATGCTCAACTCCTGTCGGCTGTAGAGCGTTATCTTGGCGCCATACCCACCGTGGTTGTCATGAGTGCCTGGTGGTCTCTCGCCAATAAACAAGATGCCAAAGAAGCTCAGTTTTTTCACTTCGATTACGACGACTATAAATTCTGCAAGCTCTTCATCTATCTGACAGACGTCGATATGGATTGCGGCCCTCATGTCTATATGGAAGGCACCCATCGATTTGAAGAGGTCATGCAGGCTCGCCAAGAATGGATGTCCGAGGTCACTGATTTTGATAAGTTCTATGTCTCTACTCTTCGAAAAAGCGATGAGACCGTGAAACGTTATTTTAAAAAAGAGCCTCACTACTTTGTAGGGCCTGCTGGCTCATCATTTCTTGTAGACACCCGAGGTATTCACAAGGGTTTACTACCAAAAGATAAAATGAGACTGATCTGCCAAGTGACTTATGGAGTCTGCCCAACCTTTCAGCAACAGATCGATGCTGTGCGAGTCGATCAGCTTCCAAGGCCTGAGCGCGATATTCTCTCTGAAGCTCCCACCTCGTATACGTTTCGGCTTTTTGTAGATCAGGCTCAGAAGCTTAGTCCCACCCCGCAGACACCGACTCATTTGCAAAAATCCGTCATCCAATCAGAGAATCCGATCATTCTCGAGAATAAAGTCGACGGATGGACAAAAATTGAAGACTGCCTACCCTTTCTACAGACATTAGTGCCCCATGAAACTCTTCGAAATCGATTGCAAAGTATTATTCTGTCTTCGACTCGGGTTTATTCATCGTTATACGAACTTGCCGATGAGCTCGTGATATTGGCAAAGAGTGAAAGCTCCTTAAATCTTAGTATCGAAGATAGAAATACACTTATGCAGTTGGTACAAGATTGGAGGGCTCGATTCTCATTCACGAAAGATGCATTCAAGAAAAGATCCAAACCGAATCCAGCGGCCGTCTTTTGGCCCAATCCGGCCCATAGCCAAGACCAATCGATTTACAATACTCTACCCTTTGTCCACCAGCATCCTCTTGTGAACAAGCAGACAAAAATTGGCTCAGCCGGCTCTTGCTTTGCGTTTGAGCTTTCTTACGGGCTTCAAGAAAGAGGCTTTAATTATCTGATCACAGAGCGAGGTCATCGCCCTACCGAAGGCGTCTATATTGACTCGTATGATCCTGGGCGCCCCTTAGAAAAATTCTCAGCCTCCTGGGGAATTTTATTCAACTCACCTTCGTTTGCTCAAACTGCCGAACATGCCTTTGGTCATAGAGACCTCCCTAAGTTTCTTGTCAAAAACACCGTCGACAACACGGACCTCTACATAGACCCATTTCGTGAAGGTGTCTTCTTTTCATCTCAAAAGGCCTATGAGCTCGATCGTGAAAGCCACCGGGCCGCCTCTCGCCGTGCACTCCAAGAAGCAGAGGTTTTTGTGGTCACGATGGGTCTCAACGAATGCTGGGAAGTCATGGGGTATGACTGCTTCTTGTCTCGAAATCCAAACTCTCTTGCGGTCGCCTCTATGCTTCGGCACCGCGTACTGACGGTCGAAGACAATATACGCTACATGAATCGGTTTATATCGATCGTTAAAAACTATAATCCGAATATTAAGATTCTCCTTTCTGTATCCCCCATACCATTTCTAGCCACGGCACGAGCCAATGATATGCATGTCGTCGAAGCAAACTCGCACTCCAAAGCCGTGCTTCGAGTTGCCGCCCACGAACTGTGCAAGCAACATAAAAACGTTTTCTATTTTCCTTCTTACGAGCTCGTCACGACGTGCACGATGGATCCGTGGGACTCCGACCATAGGCACGTAAAGCCAGACACAGTTAAGAAGGTTCTGCATCTCTTTGATAAGATGTTCGTGGTCGATAGCAATCACTCGTAAGACCGAGAATTTCACAGGCTGTCTCACAGTCTTCGATCATTTTCTCACTTTTGGATTCATCTCTTTCCGCCAGCCGATACCCTTTTAAATACTGTTTGCGTATCAGCTTGATAAGCTTGCCCTGCACAAATTCTCTGTCAGCAGATAATAGCTCGAGCCATTGTTTATTAAAGAGAGAGAATCTCTCACGAAGCGAGCCTGCCAAAATATCGTCTCGTGCCAACTGCAGTATATAGTTTCGCTTCAGTTTTGATATCGAGCGACGAGGACCACAGAATTCTCCGATATCGTAGGCTTGAGTTTTCTCGACGAGAGTTTCTATTTCAGTCAGAGCCCGACGGTAATCTTTCTTCTCAAGCGCTTCATTGGCTCGCTGTCTAAGAATGAGCGCCTCTTTTATTTCAGGAATACTCGAGCGCCACTGCGGTTGGCTAAACTCTGCTGCTAAGCCTCGACACGAGGTCGGATCTGCCGATGAAAGACCTAAAAATACCATAAAGGCTAAGCAGCTCGCGATAGAGCCCAAGATGGTCACCTTGGCAGCCAGACTTAAGTGAGGTAACGACAACTCTCGCCACTGAAATACATGGTTACCAATCTGAAACAATTCGTTCTTTGAGACCTTGTCTTTGAGTCCACGATGGTAATCTTCGCAAACTCCATCTTTGAAATGAATCTGGGCTTGAACTCCTTCTAGGTCGTGGATCGTAATATCACAGTGAGCATCCGATCCAATGAGAATGGCCTCTTTGATAAAGAACTTCTCTTTAACCTTCGATGATGTCGCATTCCAATAGCGAAACCTGATAATAGGACCCGGTTTTTTGTAGCTAAACTTCATACAACCTCCTGTTTAAAATTGAATCTCGATAAGAGATGGTCCGATGATAAGAAAAAAGCTGGCAGGAAAAACAAGCAAGAGAGCCGGCAGCATGATCAAAGCCGACAAGCGATGTGTCTGATATTCCCAGTCCGTAAACCACTCGTGCAGATACGACGTCGAATAGTTCGCAAGAAACTGTGCAGCGTCGGTGGCACTATTCATGACATTCAGCAGTCCTTCCATAAGAGGAGCCATAAAATAAGCTTCGATATCAGAATAGGTTCGCAGAAAATCTTTAAAATCTTCGGACGATCCTGGGGGTCTTTGCAGGCGCAATTTTAGGGATTCGGACAGGTCCGATTCTTTGACCGATTCATTCCATGACGATGGGAGATCTTGGCCAGACTCAACGAGAATGCGAAGCTGCCAAAGAAAAAAAGTTTGCACGAGATGGGGGTGCGACAGGGCCTTAACTCGATTAGTCATCATGCGGGTAATCCAAAGGCCAGTAACAATGAGCGTCAATCCGAGCAGGAGAAGATCCCATCGACCCAACGAAGCAAATGTCGGAACAGGAATGGGCGATGCCATTGGCAGAGCAAAGACCAACCCTCCCGTCACGATCATGGTCACAGCCGTTTGAAATTTTGGAAGAAAAAGAAGACTCCGTTTCTTTCTCTCGATCTCTTTCAATCGCATTGTAAGGTCTAGCAATACTTTAAGAGATTTAAGAACAAGGTCCTGACCTTTGGACTCCAGAGACAGAATCGAGAAGAAAACCCTCTCTAGAAAGCATTGGGTCTCAAGCTTTCGCACTCTCGCTGATTGCGTGAATCCTACGGTTTCTAGTTCGTAAAATAATAGGTCATTTGCAGGCGAAGGATTCTCTTTGAGATACTTCTTTAAACTGCTTCGTAGATCGCGTCCCGCTTGAAGACTATAGATCAATCTCTTGGTCAGCCTTTCAAGGTCTTCGGGGTTGAAGCTCATAGATCGATAGACTCCAGTACAATCTGATTGCCTGCGAGTCCTCTCACCCATGCAGCTTCTGATATCTGACGTTGACCAGATTCATTTTTTCGACAGTAGAGAACTAAATGAATACTTCGACTCATCCACTCACGAACTAGCTCTTCTCTTAGGCTTGCCTCGGCCATACGTACCAGCCCCTCAATGCGATAAAGAGCATCCCGAGCCGAGTTAGCATGCACCGTGCAGAAAGAGCCCGAATGTCCGGTATTTAGAGCATGAAGTAGATCTAAGGCTTCTTCACCTCGAACTTCTCCAATAATCAAACGATCCGGTCGCATACGAAGTGATTGCCTTACAAGTTCTCTGAGTGAAATAGCTCGTAGACTGGTGCCCTGAGCAGGTCTACTGAACAAACTAACTCTGTTGAGCCTCGAAAGACTAAGCTCGGGCGTATCTTCGATAGTAATGATTCGTTCGTCTTCGCAGACTGAATGCATAAGAGCCCGCATCAAAGATGTCTTACCTGAGCCCGTCGCACCAGCAATGAGGATGGTTCTCTTAGCGTCGACAGCCTGATGCAAAAGTCGAAGCGTTTTTTCACTCATCATCTGCCGAGACTTGAGCTCCTCAAGGGTCCAGGGAGATTCTCTAATTTTTCGAATAGAGAGATATCGCCGCCCGCCCGCAACCGAATCAAAAATATAATGGGCTCGAGATCCATCCGATAGAACAAAGTCACAGTACGGATGGTCTTCTCCAACAAAGCGTCCTGCCGCTGAAATTAATCGTTCGAGGTAGACGTGATAGGACTGAGCTGACACAAATTGTAGTGGGCTTTGTTCGAGTCGACCACAACGTTCCACATAAATCGTTTGATGATCAGAGATGAGGATGTCGGTTATTTCTGGATCTTTGAGTAATTCCTCCACCGGACTCTCACACTGAACTTCTCGCAGGGACTTCTGCAGCAGATCTTGCACCGCTGCAGGGAGCACTTGCCCACCCATCCACAAATGCGATGCCTTCTGAAAGGCTTTGTCGACACTGCGTTCATTCTTCAACAAAGTCTGAAAATGCTCCAGCAGCAACCAGCGGTAGTGCGTCACAAGCTTCTGCTCGTCTACAAGATCAAAACTGAGACCGCTTAAGAACTGTGAACTAGACCCGTCTAACCTGAGTGACTCGCCACTCTGAAAACAGCGATATAAAACGGACCGAGTACTTTGAACGAAATGACCCTGCAGAGCTGCCAAAGAGCGTACCTTTATACAGATATCCGTCGAGTCTGCGCCCCCAAACGTGAGAGATGCCGCCATCTCTTTGAGTGCGAGGACTTCCTTTCCATCGAAGATCAAAATAAAAAGACGCTCTCCAATGAATGAAGTGGGCTGAGCCACCCGCACTAAAGATCGCTTGTGGGCATCCATGCTTGGTCCATCCGTCTCACTAACAGAAAAATATAGGCTTCACTTTTAGCATTTCGATAATCTTCGCTTCTGAAAAGCCTGCCCAGCCCAGGAATTTCGCTTAAGAATGGTAGGCCATCAAACTGCTTTGTCTGGGAACTTCGAAAGATCCCGCCAATGGCTGTCATTTCATTAAGTCGCATGGCTAGAATAGTTTTCAGAAGCTTTTTTGTGATAACCGGGAGGCCGTCTACTTGCGACCCCATATCAATTTCAGACATCTCTGAGTTGAGAGAGAGCTTCACATGTGACCCTTCGATTTTGGCGGCTTGAAATTGTAACTTTAGACCGAAGTCTTTGAATTCTACCTTTGAGAAGGGTCCACTCATTATTTTGATTGGGAATTCACCTCCCACTTGAAACGAGGCTGACTGACCCTCGGCCGCCGCAAGCGACTGTTTTGCATGAATCTGCGCTTCTCCTCGCTGTAAGGCTAAATCCAAGAATCCACGAACAGGATCTGCAAAACGCCACTGATCGAGTCCCATACTCACCGGCTCGAAACCCACGGAATCTGGCGGATTCACTCCCAATTTTTTAAAAGCGGTTTTTCTAACTTCGACCAAAGAAACCTCGACCACGAGTTTTGTCGTTGAAATATGTTTGGGAAGGCCCTTAATTCTATTTTTTACCTTGGGATATCTTTTCAGGGTATCTCGTACAATTTTCGAGTCTGAACTTCTCAGCAGCTTGCCAACCAACTCCCAGTCACCACTTTCGCCTTCGATAAGATCGATGCCTTCGATGTCAGACAATTGCAGAGCCAAATCCTCGAATTCGTCGGCCCATATCTGTGACGACTCGAAAAGGCTTAAGGCAGCGACTATGACAAGAACATAGTATTTTGAATAAGAAGCAAAACGATTCATCGACAACATTCCTAGTGGCCTGTGCAAAATGAAGACCCGCAACCATAGCACCTCTAAAGGCTAGATCAGCCAATTCGATGACCGGAAATTCCGCAAATAAGGTAGCACCGCTATGGATCGCCTTCTTCTCTTTGGCACAATGTATTAATGCGGCGCGCTAGCGCCCCGTATTTGACCTTTTGTCCTATAAGAGTCCCCCAAGGTACGAGAGTCGGCGGTAACGTGAGACATGGTTCTCATTGTGATTCGTCACCCCAAAAATTGGTTCCATCGTCTTTCGATTCTCGTACACTATCGATGGGGGAAATTTTATGCGTTTACTGAAAATAAGAATCATTGCACTTGGTATTCAGGCACTCGCCTTGGGAGCAGCTCTACAATACTCGCAGGCTGTCTCGGCTCAAGAAGTCATCATTCGACTAGATCTCAAACAGGCAGACATCGCTCTGCAACAACTGCCAGGCGAACTTGATATCGCTGGAGTAGACCTTGAAGCTGGCACCGTCGACATCGTGGGATCCCCATTTTATTTCGAATTGCTCAGTGGCGCGGGCTATCCAGTAGAGGTCGTGGCCGAACAAACCATGGGTGTCGATGAGCGCTATTTAAATCCCGCTAAGATTAATCATCTTATTCTAACTTTAAGTGAAAAGCATCCCGAGCTGATGGAAGTTGTCCAAATTGGAAAGAGCAATCAAGGGGCGCCTGTTTACGCCGTACGTATCTCAACAAAAGAGAATCTAGCATCCAAGCCGGCCATTTTAATTGATGGTATGCACCATGCTCGTGAGGTGATGACCACTGAAGTAACCACCGATATGATTCGCTATCTCGTCGAAAACTATGCAAATGAAGAAACTCCCTGGGTAGCAGACTGGGTGAACCATATCGCCATTTGGATCATTCCACAGTTGAATCCAGACGGAAATGCTATTGTATGGTCGAGCAACAATTGGTGGCGAAAGAATGCTCGCGCTGATGACGACAAAATCTACGGCGTCGATTTAAATCGCAATTATCCTTATCGATGGGGTCAGTGCAACGGCAGCTCGGGAAGTCGCGGCAACGATACCTATCGAGGCAACGCCGAAGCTAGTGAGCCTGAAACCCAAGCCATCATGGCGCTAGCAAGTCGTGAAAATATTATCATGAACCTGTCTTATCACTCTTACAGCGAGCTTGTGATTGCACCGTTCGGCTGCCACAACCACCTGTCGCCAGAAAACATTATCGTTAAAGATATTGGCCAAACGTTGGCCGGCCTTCTTAAAAAAGATAGTGGTCGCGGAACCTATACCTACGGAACGGGCTGGGAGATTCTCTACCCGGTCGATGGCGACTCAGTATCGTGGATGCATCAAGAACTCAACGCTCCGTCTTATGTGATTGAAATCAACGGAAAGTCGCAGGGCTTTCAACCCAACTACGAAGTATGGAGAGACAAAACAGTTCAAGGCCAACGAGCAGGCTGGCAGTTTCTTCTCAATCGAATCTTAAGGGGACCTCAGGTACGAGGCCGTCTTTTTGACGCTAAAACTCAAAAGCTCATTGAGGGCACGGTAAGCATCGAAGGTATAACAATGAAGTCGGAGAAACCTCGAAGAACGAAAAACGGGATTTTTCAAAAACTTATGGCTAAAGGCGATGTGAATCTTGTATTCGCCGCTCCAGGATACGAGCCCCAAAGTCATTCATTCTCGTTCTCTGAAAATTCCGTTGTAATTCAAGACGTCTACCTTGAGCCAATATGAGGTAAAATAGTGAGGTGAGTCCATGCCCCTACTGCGGCGAAGCCATCGCTCTTGAAGCTCGGCTTTGCCGTTATTGCAATCGACCCACGTTGTATCAAATCCACATTGGCCCCTTAAGTGAACGTGAGGCGCATGATTTTTTTAAGCAATGGTCGACTTTAGAGAAAAAAGATTTTAACTGGGCGATACTATCAAACTCTAAAGAAGCTCGTCAGAAACTTGGACAGGGGCGATTTTTACTTGGCTGGAATTGCCATAAGCAGAAAGCTCTCGAGCTTCAAGATCGATTAAAACCGACAGAAGCCTTTGTCTCGTTACATCACGGAGTTGCCATGAGTGGAGCCGGCCTGCCCTCTCATGATACTACTCCTCTACCGTCCACGAGAACGTTCCCCAGCTCGCTCGTTGTGCTTGCCTTGGTGACCCTCATGGCTGCGTGGAGCTTTCGGGAGCCTCTTATTAAAACCTTGCGATCTCAAATATCCACTCACTCAGAGCCTGTCGCTTCGACTGAAAGCGATGTCTTAGACCTTTCTGAAATTTCAATACCATGGTCATCTGAAACGCATAAACCCTTAGACACCGATAGCCCCTCTGTATGGAACCCACAATCAATGGCTGCCGTTCTAGATGCGACCGTTTTTATTAGTGATGAGACATCCCTGGGCTCTGGATTCTTGATCACTCCCGACGGAACTATTCTTACGAACTACCATGTTATATCAAAAATGAATCGGCCCCAGGTAAGCCTTCGTGATGGAAGAAAGTTTGAAGGTCAGATTATCTCGAGTCTTCCAAACCTCGATCTTAGCTTAGTCAAAATTAGCGGATCACATTTTCCCACTCTCGAAATTGGCAATGCCAACGATCTGTATCCAGGCCAAAGTATTCTCACTGTAGGAAATCCAGGCGGACTATCGTTCACAGTAACTCGCGGCATCGTGAGTTATGTAGGCCGTGAAATTAATGGTATCCCCTATATTCAAACCGACGCGGCGATCAATCGGGGAAATAGTGGGGGCCCTATGATAACGGACGATCGAAAGGTGGTCGGCATCAATACGCTGACCTCATTAAAAGAACAGGGCATCTCATTTGCTTTACCCATCAATCTGGCCTGTCAGCCTGGTGCCATTGCTTCGCAGTTTATTCAATGCTCGTATTTTGCAAAGGGGCCCTCGCACCCAGCACCGGCGATGAGCCGACACAACGATGAATCGCAGCCGATCATCACCTACTATAAAAAACTTTTTGAAGATCTCAAATCGTCGTGGAAATCTTCTGATGACTCTTTGAAATTAGAGAACCAAAAACTCAAGGCTCGCATTAAAGCCCTTCAAACAGAGGTTCGAGACGCTTACTCCTCTCAGACTACTCTTGAACGACTGGCTCAGGAACAAAAAGACGCTCAAGTAGCTTTAGAGAAAAACAACCGAGAGCGTCTTGAAAGACAAGCAAGATACCTTCGCCAGGTCGTCAATATTCTTGAGCGTCAACGCGGTGAGAAAATTTTTGAACAAAGTACGGCTGCCATCACTCAGCAAATAGACAGCCTGCGCTCCAAAGAACGAGAAATTCTGAATCAGCTCAATTAACGTTAGAGACTCTCAACCTTCACAAATTTTTTTGTAAATTTAGCGAGTTTTTGATCTGCGGTAAACAGCGTGGCTTTCAGAACTTCTGCCAAAGTTAAATAGGTTGGCTCATGACAACCTCGTTCGGAAGCTGATTCTTAGGTTGATCCTCTGCCGGAAAATCCTCGACAAGAAGAGGCTCCAACCGCTTAAGAGTATGTAAGAAGTGAACCGTTGGTTTTCGAGAAGAAAAATCTTCTACTAAGCCCCTCGTTAATTCTCTCAGTACATCGTCTGTAAAGACTTTCACCAGCCCACGATCGGGCAAAAGAAAAATCATATGCTCTTGCTGGCAAATAAGGAGCAAAAGGCCGGTTCGACCGGGGGTGGCAAAAACTTCTCTCTCTAAAAAAATATCCCTGGCTCGATTTTCAACAGCTTCATGTTTCATCCATCGCGGCACCAATCGAAGAGCCCACTTGGCAACGAACGAAAATCGAGTGAGCGATAAAAATCCAAACGCCAAAATCAAAGATAGGCCAAGCGATATCATCTGTAGAGAAAGTGGGCTCCACCAAGTAGTGTCGATGGCAAACCAGCTTGACGATTCCAAAACATAAAAAATGAGAGGCGCCTGTACCAAGGCTTGGCACAATGCCCATAACAGAAAGTACGTTCCATAGCGCGATGCCTCGCTCACAAAAACAGGAACAATCTCGACACTCGTCTTTTCTTCTAAGAGGCGAACGGCTTCCGCAATCTCATCTCGATCTTCTTGTCGCATTACCATCGCCCTGACGCTCCTCCACCACTAAAGCCGCCGCCCCCACCACTCCAGCCTCCTCCAAAGCCTCCGCCCCAACCTCTAGACCCTCCGGCACCCCAAGAACCGGTCGTCCAGGAATTTGACGATCGAGGCCCGCGAACGAGCCCCAAACTACGAGCAGCCATCAGCAATAGACCCAAGCCAATATGAACAAGAAGCAGTAGAATGAGGAGCAGCCAAACTGGTGTCTTAAAATCTCGTCCTTGAACGACGATCTTACTTGGCTCGGACGTTAGCTTTAATGTGACGGCAATTTCATCGATCGCCGCTATAAAACCATCTGCATAACGACCGTCTCGAAAAGCTGGCACCACTAAATAGTCAATGATGCGCCCCGAAAGACTGTCGGTGATATCTCCCTCAAGTCCCTGGCCTACTTCCAGCCGCACGGCTCGATCGGATTTTGACGCCAAAATCAAAAGTCCATTATCTCTCTTTTGGTCGCCCAATTTCCACTGATCAACAGCTCGAATAGATAGCGATTCGATAGGCTCGCCCTCTAAGGAAGCCACCGTCCAGATTTGAATCTGAATATGGGGCATCAACTGGCGTATTCGTTTGTCGAGGAGGTCTGTCTCTGTGCTGGTTAAAAACTGGGCATCATCCATCACAGGCCCTCTTAACGACGGAATGGAAATCGCCGCCTGCGACAGATCTAGCAACGCCACGAGGAGTCCAAGACCCAAGACGGAAGATCGCACGAAAATAGATGCGGCCCTCATGAACAACCTACGGATTAAAAACATAAGGCCGACTAAAACTTCACTTCGGGTGTTTTCTGAACAGCGTCAGGATTATCAGGCAAAAACTGTGGCTTCGGCTGATGATGAAAGAACAAAAAGTTTGTGAGATTCGTCGGAAAAATCGTCACCAGATTATTAAACTCTTTGATCATCTCAATATAACGTTGTCTGGCAATGGTAATTCGATTCTCAGTACCCTCAAGTTGTACCTGAAGATCTCTAAAATTTTGGTTGGCTTTCAAATCAGGATAGCGCTCGACAGTCACCATCAAGCGTGCCAAAGCAGACTGCAACTGACCTTGAACCGCTTGGAACCTCTGAAGGGTCTCTTCATTCAAGTCTTTCAACTCAACTTTCATTTGCGTTGCCGACGCTCGCGCCTGAACCACAGCTTCCAGGGTCTCGCGCTCATGTTTTGCATAACCCTTCACGACTTCCACCAAATTAGGAATCAAATCAGCGCGCCGCTGGTACTGATTCATCACTTCCGCCCAGGCTGCATCCACTTCGTTATACTGACGCGGAATACTTTGTACACCACAACCCCCCAAGCCAAGCGCCATCAACATGACAAAAATCCAGCAAGGGGTTTTAAAAAAAGAGGCAATAAAGGTCATAACATAATCTCCATTTAAAAAAATCACGCCGGTGAGCGCATCACTAGTCGAGCCACTCACTACCTACCCCGAAAAAATATCGAATTGAGCCCCATCGAGCAACAGACAAGGTCGTTCACTTTAGCTAAGGTGCTCGGATGCGACAACGCTCCAAAATTTCATCGTCGGCGTCACCCAAGGGCTGCCTGATTGTCTTTGAAGGCGGGGAAGCGACGGGCAAGTCAACTCAGATTGAAATGCTTCGCAAGGCTTTGGAAGCGCATCGTTACGATGTACTGGTGACGCGAGAGCCAGGCGGCACCCCTCTGGGAGAGGCCTTAAGGGGACTCTTTAAGGGTCAATTAATGTCGGCGATAACAGAACTCTTTATGCTTGAAGCCGCACGAAGCCACCATGTCTCAGAGGTAATTGCCCCTGCCCTAAAAAGGGGCTGCATTGTCATTTCAGATCGCTTTGCAGAATCTTCTGTAGTCTACCAAGGCATGACACGGGGGCTCGACCTATCGCTTGTGAAGCAGCTCAATCGATGGGCAGTGCAAGGCGTTCGCGCCGACAGACTCTATTTGTTAGATGCTCAATCGTCGTGGACTCGCATGAAAACTAGGGGAAACCTCGATCGACTCGAACGCGAGAACAAAGCCTTTCACACCAAAATTCGACTTAACTATTTAAAGTTGGCTCGACGCGACCGACGGTTTCGAATCATCGACGCCGATCTCGATCGCAAAGAAATCCATGATTTAATCTTTACAGACCTCAAGAAACTTTTAAAAAGAAAGTTCGAAAATGTTTGATTCATGGCTTCAATCTCAGACTGCGCTATCCCCAACGCTTTTATCTCCCTTACTCCTAGAGGCATCTCACTTAGCCCCTGATGACATGACAGCCTTTTTTCGTTCGTTTCTGAAAACACTGTTCTGCGAGTCACGAGCAGGCTGCGAGCACTGTAAACCATGTAAGAAGTTATCGAAGGGCTTTCACCCAGATGTCTTATTGCTCACAGAAGTCCCCACCATGGAAACGCTGCGACAAGCTCTTCATCAATTACACTACCAACCCTTCGAGTCTTCGTTTCGCGCTCTGGCGATGCCTTTGTTTGGCAGCGCCAGTCGAAACGTCCAAAACGCCTGCCTGAAAACTCTTGAAGAGCCTTCCGCTCATTGGATTCTCCTCCTAGGTACCCAGTCTCGTGAAACGGTATTAGACACGGTTCGATCGAGGTCGCTCTTTTGGCAAATTCCCCACACTGAAGCAGCTCCCCTTAGCGGCGAAGATGAGAAACTCTTCAACTCTTTGGCCGACCGGCGCGACTTAGATATCTTTGTGCAAATGGATGCTCGCCTGAAAGATCGAGATCAATCTCGAGAGCTCTTTACTCGCCTATTGGCGGCTGCCTCTCAACGAGCGTATCCAGGTCACTGGCGCTCATTGGCGCCATGGCTAGAAGAGGCCCTTATTTTACTGTCGAGAAATTTACATCCCAAAACACTGTGGGACCGTTCTTGGGCCCAAAGCCTAGCCACTGCAGAGCGAGCTTCATTTTTATGAAAGTGATTGATATTCATACGCATCTCACCGCGAAAGATTACGACGAAGACCGTGGGGCCATGATTGAGCGCGCTCTGATGACCTGCGACTATCTTATCGATATCGGCTCAGGTACTTCGTCTCGCGCTTTTGAAGACGCTAGAAAACTAGCCGACAGCCATTCAAGAATTTATTTCACCTCGGGCATTCATCCTCATGATGCCGATACCGTTGGCCAAGACATGAGCCTGCGAAACGATCTTAGTGCCATTTTGTCTCATAACAAATGTGTCGCTGTCGGAGAATGCGGACTCGACTATTTTTACAACCACTCTCCCAGAGAAAAACAGGCAGAAGTATTTGAATGGCAAATCGATCTGGCACGAAAGCATAATCTTCCACTCATGATTCACACGCGCGATGCCGAAGACGATACGAAAGCCTCATTGTCGTCGTATTCTGGCCGCGGTGTTTTTCATTGTTTTACGGGAACCTATGATTTAGCAAAGTTTGGCGTCGATCGAGGCTTTCTTGTCTCGTTCTCGGGTATCGTGACATTCAAAAATGCTCAAGCGCTTCGAGAGGTATTTCTTGCCCTACCGATGGATACAATTGTAATTGAAACAGACTCTCCCTATTTGGCGCCTGTGCCCATGCGAGGCAAACGCAATGAGTCTAGCTTTATCGGTCATACGGCTCGATTTTTGGCCGATCTACGAAAAATACCCTTAGAAGACTTTATAGACCAAACATCTCAAAATGCTCTACGGCTTTTTGAAAAAATAAATCCATAGATTTAGAACGTCGGCTCATTGTGATTTCTGGCTGAGGTAATCATTTAAACCTGGATCAATCGCCGCAGCAGAAATTTTATGATTTATCCGGGTATACGAGAGCGTTAATGAGCTCTTCGCTTGCTAATAACTACCCCCATCACAACGGACAGCGCAACAAAGACCACGGCGGCTATTAATTGAGAGGTCGAAATGAGACCGCCGCCGTAGACGCCGCGATCGGCATCGCCTCGTAAGAATTCTATTAAAAATCGAAACAAAGCATAGGCCATTAAACTCGATAAAAATAAAAGTCCCGAGGGCCAGCGCGCCGATACATCTTTCTGTGACTCTCCACGAAACAAAAATGTATAGATCCCAGCTAAAAAAAAGGTTCCTACGGCCTCGATCAATTGCGTCGGATGAAGCGTCTGATGAAGCGGTGCTGCGCTTCGTGGATTGGTAAATAAAATCCCCCACCAAAAGTCTGTTGGCTTTCCATAACAGCAACCGGCGGCCAAGCAGCCCATTCGGCCAATCGCAATACCAATCAAAATCGGCGCCGAGGCAAGATCGCCCCAGAGTGTCCACGACATTTGCCGCTTCTTCAAATAAAAGAGGCCGGCCAAGATGCCTACAATCAGACCCCCATATAGAACAAATCCTCCCTGCCAAACATAAAATACTCGAATGGGATGTCTCAAATAATAATCAAAACTCTCAAAGAAAATATGAAAGAGCCTTGCCCCTAAAACCCCAAAGCCAAACGAATAAATACCTAAGTCAATGGCTTGCACTGCATCTAAGCCTCGACGTCTAGCCAGCGCCGTTCCCAAGACTAAGGCCCCCAAAAATCCAAAGGCATACAAAATAAAATAAGTGGGAGTTTCAAAAAAACTACCCTCGAAAAGAAAAGGTCGCATAATTAAGTCGACGACTTCTCGCGACGCTCTAAAAGCATCGCAATAAACATTAACGACACGCCCACGGTGATACAAGAATCCGCAATATTGAAAGCCCAGAAGTGCCAGCCTGCCGCATGAAAATCGATAAAGTCGGTCACATGCCCATGCACCACTCGATCATAAACATTGCCCAGCGCTCCGCCCATAATCAGCGAAAGCCCCCACCGCTGACACCGTTGATTGAGAGGCGTGGTACCCAGCCAGTAGCCAAGAAATACCAAACAGAGAAGCGTCATACCGCCGAACAAAAAAATGCGAAATGTTTCACTCGCTTCGTGAAACATTCCAAAGGCTGCCCCACGATTTTTTGTATGAACCCAGTTGAGAAAACTCGTTACTTCGACACTCCTTCCAATGGGAATTGTGTTGATAACGATATTTTTGGTCCACTGATCAAGAATGAACGAGACTAATAAAGTCCCAAGAATCGTCGGCTGAATCAGCAACTTCCACGAAAAGGGAGCGACATTCGGGGAAGAATTAGATTGCGAGGTGGGCGCGGCTTTCGACATCTCATCATCCTAATAGAGCTGGGGCTCTTTCGCCAGAGTCTCCTCAACGAGTTGTCGAAATTGCTCAAATAGCTTTTGGCTCTTGCTCATAGATCCTGTCTTCCAAACTCGTCCGTCGAATGACTTCACCTCTTCCACCGGCAAAATCTCTTTGAACGTCGAGAGTGCAAAAATCTCATCGGCCTCCATCAAATTATCCAAAGTGAACCGGCCCTCCATCACAGGCATTCGCTCCATCAGACTTCGGCGCGTGATGCCATGAAGAATTCCACAGTCTCTGTGAGGCGTAACAATTTCGTCGCCTTTGATCCACCCAATATTGCTCGTGGTCAACTCGGCCACCTCGCCCGCGGGATTCAAAAGCAAAGCATCGTCATAGCCGGCATGAACAGCTTCTCGCAGCGCTAAAATATTGTTTAAATAATTACCGCTTTTGATCGCGGGATCCAGAGCAGTGAGGGCGTTTCGTCGTGTCTTTGGTACATAAAGCCGTACGGGACGTCTCAATATTTCTAAATCAAGCGGCCAGGCCACCATATAAACCAGAGGGTGATCGCACGATCGAGGGTCAATATGAATTTTACCGATACCTCTCGTGATAACCATTCGCAGTGCCGCATCGGGAACATCCAAAGCTTTCAATAACGAAAGACCTCGGCTCCACAAATCTTTCACTAGTGATTCAATGTCGATTCCTACTTGTTCGCCGCCCCGACGCAAACGCTCTAAATGTTGAGGCCAAGCCCATATTTTTTTATTGTAGGTTCGAACCACTTCATAGAGCGAATCTCCAAACAAAAAACCATGATCTAAAAATGAAATAGAGGGAGGACTCTTAGAGATTTCTCCAGACGCATCACTAAAAAGCATGCCTCTAAAGTCTCTAAACTTTCAAATAATGTAAATAAATTCCGCAGCGCAGCAACCTAGGCGCCCAAGTTATACTATAGAGAATGGCACACGAGCTTGATCTAGGAGCGGGTTACCCTCGCATTCACGTGTGCGAATCTTTGGCAGAGCTCGAAAAGTTAACGGGCTTAAAACTCTGCCATGGCTTCTTTGATCCTCAAAAATTTGAGATTTATGCGACGGCCGATTCAATTGCTCACGAAGTGGGGCACGTCAAAGATATTAGCTCTGGACTCTATCGTTCTCCCGCTCAAGAAGTGGATGCCTTGGGGAGAGCGACAGCACTTCTAAGAAATGAGACGGTAGCCATTCTGTTTGCCTACTCAAAAATGGGTATTGGCGCGGCCAATCTTCCTCACGAAGTTAAGCTTGTCGACTGGCTCCTGTTCGAAACCAAACGAAAGAGCTTCGCCAAAGATATCCAATTTGAAAGCGCTTCCATGAGCGCCATACAAAATTTTGCCCAATGGTTAGTCGAACCCGAACACGCCTGGAGACGCCACCTCGAGTTCATTTTCAGAGGTTACCTCATCAACGAGCAAGAAACTCTCTGGTACAACCGTCGGTCGGAGCTCTTTAAGAAAACCAGTCAGCACAAACTCTAGGAGGCCATCTTATGAGTGCAAACCTGTTTTCACTTAATCTTAATCTGAAACCTTACGAAACCCTGAAACCCATAAATACGCTCTTTGCCGCATTTATAGATTGGTTCCTCATCGCTTTAGCCATCGCTCTCTCCACCCATATAAGCCCCTGGTTTATTCCTATCACTTGGCTTGTGGTAGCCTCTCGTCAGCAAGCGCTTCTCGTACTAATGCATGAACAAGTTCATTTCCGCCTGGGTCGATCTCGCTTTTGGACGGAACTGTTTTCAGATGCCTTTCTTGCATGGCCCATTCTTGTTTCGACCCAACTCTATCGCAAAACGCATTATCTTCATCATGAAGAACTTAACGACGAAAAAGATCCTGATAGAGCCTTCATGCTAAGCCATTCCGAATGGCATATACCCAAGAGCCAGAGAGCTTTTCAGTGGCTTCTCTTCAAAGATATTACTCTGCTTCACTGGAAAGAAAATCTTGTGAAGGGGCCCTTTGTAACTTTGTGGTCTCCACTCGCACGACTGCATAAATCAAAAGATAGTCCACAGGGTGGCCTTTCAACGGCTTATAAAATCGCCGTTATCTCATTTTATATCGTCGTGATATCGGTGATCTTCCGTTTAGGCTTTGTCCAAAATCTACTTCTCTACTGGATGCTCCCGATGATCACTTTGCTGCCCGCTTTCACGCGCATGCGCGCGATGCCAGAACACCTCGGCCTGGGCAAATTAGCTGCGCCCGAGGCGGCCCGTACAATCACGGGAGCTGCGTGGTTAGAGCGCTTCTTCATCGCGCCTCATGGAATTAACTTTCACAGAGAGCACCATTTGAATCCCAGAATTCCGTTTTATTCCCTTGAACAAGTCCATAAACAACTGATCAAAGCTGGAGTAGTATCGAATGTTTTTGAGACGTATTGGGGCTCGAAGGGCGCGTTAAACGATCTGATAGAGGCTCAGACCTCAAAGGGCTCTGAAAATTCAGCAATCGTTTTTGAGCGTTCGGCGGAGCCGATCAACGAAGACGCTGCGCTTTCGACGTCATGATAACCCCGGCCCGCGCACGCGAAGTCGCTGAATTGCGATGAAAGAGTGGTGCCCTTACTTTATGGGTAATCTCAAAGACGCGACGCTCGTTTGAAGAAATCTCCCACAACTCATGAGCCGGCAACATAAAGGCCTTTGTTACGAGAGATTTTTCTAGCGAATCCACCATTTCGCGGATGCCTTCCTCATGCAGTTTCGAATCTCGTCCGTACAATTCATGCCAGGGCGTCACTAATACAGAGAGCACGTCATAAGAACAGAGTTCAAAAAATCTCAAGGTCCGAAACGTCTGCCGATGCTGAAGATCGTAGCACTCCACAAGATCGTCGGTTTCGATTAAATCAAAAAAATCTGAAGTAGGAGTAACCATTAGAAAGCGCAGCGCGGCCCATGAAAGCTGCCGACTATCACGCAAACTCACATTGCGGCGTCGGGCATCATCTAAAAGTTGTCGATAACGGTGAAATCCCTGGCCTATACTTCTTAACACGTCGACTGAAAGAGCTTGCGCGGCCTCTAACGACTGGGTACTTGTCGCTGCGACCACCACACCTTCTTGCAAGCAAAGTTCTGAGAAGGCCTCCACGTCAGAAAGAAGTGATTGAAGACTCTCGGCCATCTCGCCTTGTGATTGGTTGAGTTGCTGGGCCTCAGATAAAACGGGCAGCTGCGTCGAATGCATTAATTCAGATTCATCTTTTCCAACAATGGCGTCCATGACTAAGCCGTCCATAACTGAGTCTCTTATAGTCCCAGATCCAAGAAAAGAGAAGAGGGTCCCATTTACGGGTATATTCTCTCCATCATTCGAGGAAATGGAATAGCCTCGCGTACATGTGGTACCCCCGTGATCCAAGCGACGGTTCTTTCTAAGCCCAAGCCAAAGCCAGCATGCGGAAATGAGCCGTAGCGACGCACATCGAGATACCACTCAAAGGCGGCCTTCGATAATTTATGCTCCTCCATACGCTTCATGAGCTTCTGCAAATCATCTTCTCGCTCTGACCCTCCTATAATTTCTCCATAACCCTCGGGAGCAATAACATCCATATTTAAGGCTAAGCCCGCATTTTCAGGATCTTCTTTCATATAGAAAGCCTTAATAGAAAGCGGATAACGATGAATCATGACCGGTCGATCAAAACGCTGCGAAATAATCGTCTCTTCATCGCCGCCAAAGTCATCCCCATAGTGGGCGGGATTCCCAGACTCTTTTAAAATAGAAATCGCTTCCGCATAAGTGATTCTGGGAAAGGGCTTTCTTACCCTCTCAAGGGGCTCCAGTTTTCTATCGAGAAACTCGAGCTCCTTACGGCAGTTTTTGAGAGTGCGCTGAACAATATATTCAATGAAGTCTTCGGCCAAATCCATATCGCCGGCCAAGTCTAAAAAAGCCACTTCGGGTTCTACCATCCAAAACTCCGCCAGGTGGCGCCTTGTCTTCGATTTCTCTGCACGAAAGGTCGGGCCAAATACATAAATTTTGCCGAGTGCTGCGGCACTGGCTTCGCCGTAAAGTTGGCCACTTTGAGTGAGATAGGCTTTGTCATCAAAGTAAGGGGTCTCAAACAACGTCGAGGTTCCCTCACAGGCATTGGGGGTTAAAATGGGTGCGTCCACTAAGTAAAATCCTCGGCCATCAAAATAATCTCGAATGGCCCGAATAATTTCAGCGCGTACACGCAAAATAGGAACCTGTTTAGAAGAGCGAAGCCACAGATGTCGATGCTCCATCAAAAAAGCAATCCCATGCTCTTTTTTGGCAATGGGATACTCTTGCGATACGGAAACAACTTGAAAATCTTTCATACCAAGTTCAAAACCCAGCTTCGACCGAGCGTCTTTTTTTACTTCGCCCATCACCACCAGCGAAGTTTCAAGACTCAAGCTTTGCAAAAGTTTAAACTTCTCTTCGCCCAAGCTGCCAATATCGCCCACGCACTGGATGATTCCTGTGCCGTCTCTCAGCTGTAAAAAAGCGATTTTGCCCGAGCTTCGATTGTTGGCCACCCAACCTCTCAACGTAACCGTCTGCCCCAAAAACACATCGACATTGTCAACGGTCGCTTCGTCTGAACGATCTCGACCCGAGACTCTTGCATCACGAATAATCTTCATCTCTTAAGATTTAAATCTTATGAGCCCTTCGTCCAAGAATCTTTTCAAAATCCGTAGACTTTCCAACTCAGGAACTGGCGAAATCATCAAAAGACTGCGAATATCCCAGTGGCCATTGATACGCGAGGCCAAAAACCCCTCCAGTGAGGTATAGATCTTCTCGCTTAGAATGCTCAAATCTACCGAAATCATAGGAACGGCCGTTAACGGACATGAGCTTTGCAATTTTGCCAAATAAGCCTCCTGAACGACCTTAAAGAGGGTTTGCCCTTCGGCATTCTGAGGATCTTCTAATACTAAGGTTTCAATCAGATCGTAGGCCTTCTCGATTTCGCGGCCCTTAAACAGGTCAACCGCTTGCTTGAGGCGAGACGCTGGATCTGCTGGTACTGCCACCTCTGGGGCGGCGACCTTCTTATTAGGAGCAATCAGTTTCGCCCAGTACAGCTTGGCAAAGGCCTCGATGCCTCGGTACTCAGGCGCTCGGGTTTCCAAGAGAATTCTCTGAATGGACTTCTCCCCATCGACGGAAGAAAAGATCCTTTCGACAAAAAAATTACTCTTCAACTCCTCGACACTGAGTTGTTCCACCAGCCTCTTAAATACCGTATCGACGGAGGGGAAGGATGTTTTGAACTCCTTCCATTCATCAGCGCGTCGGGCGCCCTCAAAAATCACCTCGTCCATAGAGAGTACAGAGCGAAGGCGATCATGAGATGCCATCTCAGAAACTTCGGTATTGAAAATAAATTTACCGTCTTGCCAAAGAAATACATCGTAGATGGTTTCTTCTATTTTTATTTTGAGGGCTCGAGCGATTTGCGACTCTGATAATTTAAAATGCTCGACTAATACACGGCCCAACATCGTCTTCGACGTGGCTTGAATTTCAAAAGCTCGTTTGAGCTGATCTTCCGTCAAATCTCCAAAGCAAATTAAAATCTGACCCAGGTATTCCTTTGGATCGTTGGAACTGGCTGAAACAATCATTCCGTTTTCAACGAATACCTTTTTAACCATCCCCTTACGATCAAAGACTAAGGTTCCCGTCTTCTGACTAAACTTCAACCACTGAAGAATCTCAGGCAAGTTCATCGTCGAGAGTAGTCCCGAGACTGACATACAATTTTGTATCCTTAAAAAGCGGCCAATATCTCGATTTCGACCAGAACATCCTTGGGCAGTCGAGCCACTTCTACCGTCGAGCGTGCTGGCTTTACATCCCCCAAATAGCGGGCATAGACTTCGTTAAACTCCGCAAAGTCTCCCATATTCTTTAAGAAGCAGGTCGCTTTCACTACCCGAGGCCACGTTAAGCCTGAAGCTTCGAGCAAGCCCTTAATATTCTCCAATACGCGCTCCGTCTGGACTTTGATGCCACCCACGACAAGCTCCTGCGTGGTGGGATCCAATGGAATCTGCCCAGAGCAAAATAAAAAATCTCCCACTCTCATCGCCTGAGAATAGGGTCCTATAGCCTTCGGAGCCATCGTAGTTTCAAGACGTTGTATTTCTTTCATAGAGAAAGCTTATCGAAGGCACGGTCTTCTACGCAAGGAAGCGCTTGTACATCAGCATCCCTATTGGCAATTTTATAGAAAAATTAGCAATAGGAATGCTAAAAACTATAGCCCATGGCACTGCCTCCAGCTGAGCTAGACGCCTACCTTGTAAACAATCTCTTCAATTTCTCGGTAGAGGCCATCAAGATCAAGTCCATACCCCAGAACGAAATGATCCTCGATTTTGAATCCCACAAAATCCGCATCGACCGGCACCTGTCGACGGGACGGTTTATCGAGAAAGACCGCAATCTTGAAACGCCGCGCTCCACAGCCATTCGCCCACTCGCGCAGAGCCTTTACGGTATGACCTGTATCGATAATATCTTCTAGAATCAACACGTCTCGACCTTCGAGAGAAATACTGGGCCGCTTCTTCCACTGCACATCGCCTGAACTAATTTCTGCCGAGCCATAAGAGCTCAACTGCACAAAATCAACTTCGAGGGGTCTCTTCATTTGCCGTATAAGATCGGCCGCAAAAATAAAAGCCCCCGTCAATACTCCCACGACCACCAGAGGTTGGCTTGATGCGGGAAAATCTCGTTCTATCTCCAGGGCTAACGACGCGACTCTTTCTTGAATCTGTGTTTTCGATATCAATATCTTAAATTCACTCATTCTCTATTCCTCTTGCTAAAAATCTAAACTAAACCCAAGAATTATTAAGAAGCTCTCCAATGCCCCCTGCCCCCGGCACAATATAATCGTGCCCATTGAGACCCTTCTCTTCGTTCCAATATTTCCCAGGAGTCGACGCCAAAGCCCTCTTCGAACTCAAACCACGATCAAGGCGAAAAGCAAACACCTCCAGGTCGGAGGCCAGAGGTTTGACAGCTCTTAGATACTCGGGCGTCACAATTAAATGAAGAGCAATGAACTTGATCGGTCGGGCCTTTTCTCGTGAACGATACAAATTGACGGCAGCCTTTATCGTAGAACCAGTGGCCCCCATAGGATCGGCCACCACAACATACGCATTCTTCACAGAGCCCCCAATCTTGTGCCCCGATATTTGGGTGCCAGTCACTTCGCCGTTTTTATTGGTGACGCGGTTGAGAAGAATATGATCTTGTCTCAAGTGAGTCTCAGGCAGAACTCCGAGAGCGGTCTCATAGGCAATCTGAGAAGGAAGTATCCCCGCCCTCATAAGATCTACAAAAACCACCTTCACTTTAGGGTCAAAATCCATCATCTCAAAGCGACCCTGGGGGTGAATGTCCGCCATACGAGAGCGAACCAATCGCCTCGTTCGTTTAAAACTGTGACTTATCGTCTCCATCATGAGGACACTCATACAGGTACGAAGAATTTGAAACAGTTGGGCCGTTGACGTCTTTGCCTCACAAAAATTCGCCAAAAGACTTGAACAATACGGATGATCGATCAAATGAATATGAGAGCCGTAGTGATGAATCGCTCGAGGTCGGTTTGAGGCCAATGGATGAACATAATGGGAGTCTTTAAGCATCTATCGCTTTTACACGACCCGGAAGTATTCAACAAAGCACAAAGAGTTCGTCCGAAGGCGCCGTCACGTGAGCTGATTTAGAGGCAGCGCGGATCATCTCCCGATAGAGCCAGAACGACGACTTCATGGATGAATAGACCGCTTCTTGGTCGCTTGTATCCAATTTTTCTACCATCGCCAGAGCCTTCACCAAATGATCGGGATCTTCCCCCGCGTGCACCGATAAGAAGCGATGAGCCCCCTGATGAGGGTAGGCTTTTTTTACCTTCACGGTAAGAGAATCCCCCGAGTGCACGGCGATACCTTCTAAACAAATGATGTATCCGTAGAGTGATAACGGACTTTCAAACATCAAGCGGTAATAATTTTGAGCATAGAGCATCTTTGTGGCATGGCCCTCTTTAAAATCATCTACCGAAAACCCTAAGTCCTTGAGGTCTGCTTCGCATAGCAATTCGTGCGAACGCTCTTCCCTCATGTGGTCGATCATTCTTAGATGGTGATTTGACTGATGGGTGGCCATTTTCGAGGCCGACAGACAGAGAAGTCTCGTAGAATGACAAACATAGTAATAAGTTTGGGCCAGCCATTCAGCATAGCATTCTCTTTTCGCCCACGGATAGTTGATCAGTAGATCGTGGGTCACATGACATTCTCGATTTAAATCATCTTTCATAATTGTCGCTCCTTCTCCACCTCTGCCATCGACAAAGGTGCTTCAAGGCCTCGTTGTTCTAGTTCTAGAATCCAAGAATCCTGAGGCAACGAGCCAAAACGAAAATGAGATCGATGGAGCGAGATCAAATCGACACTCACATTATGGGATTCAGCGTCCGTGACCACGGCTTCGCCCCCTCGCTGATACACCACCTGATTGACCGATCGATCGTTTCGAGTCACGGCAACAACTCGATCGATTCCTCTTGAGAAAGCTTCTCTAGCGCAGAGACACAGAAGAACATCGACGAGTGAAAAGGGAAGCTTGGATTTTCTCCACTCGGCGTCAACGTAACAATACTCCAAAGAAGCACACGTTAAATCCCGCTTCTGAATAGCCTCCTCATGAAACCATTTTGGATAACGCTCCAAGTAAGAATGCGCACGATGGGCAAAAAATTGAAAATCAAAAATAGTGGAACAAAGAAAAGCGACCACAGTGTCGTCTGCATCGAATAGACCGTAGATAAAACTAAAGCGTGAAAAATCATCTGCAAAATGTCTTGAGCTGCTTCCAAGTTGCTCAAATGTATCGGACCAAACTCTCTGCCATTTCTGAAAAACTAGATTCTCTAAGCGATAGTCGTGCGATGGGCCTCGAGCAGCATTGAAAGCACCATCTTTTGGTACTGACAAACAGCGGGCTTTCAGAGAGTGAAACTGCTGTAACGCCACTGCCTCAGTCTACAACTCGCTTGAAGTAAAATAAATATTATTTATAAATAACTAATATTTATTTGGCGCATCAGAATGCTGCTAAGAGCTAAATCAAATGAAGGATGGCTCCATTGCATTAATCCGAAAAGTGGTTTCGTCGTGAGGCTGAGCGAAAAGGTCCCTAGCAAAGCCGCAGACTAAAAAAAACGCAGAGGTGGCCTCTCTCGCCATTGAGCACATTTTTGCGTCAAAAACGCGGCTGGCGACCCTTGCAGCCAGCCGCAATATATCCACTCTTCGGACGGGCTCTAAGGCTCAGACGCGCTGTTGCTGCGCCTGATCGTCCGAACGTAGCGCATTACGCAGCGATTGCTTCTTTATCGACTTTGGCTTAGCCGGAAATGCCTTCGCCAGGAACTCCGCCTGAAGCCGAATCAGTAACGCCGTAATTTCTTCAGCGTCAATCTCATAGAGATCGATCATCTGCTTCAAGGCCGGAAACGGCGGACAACAGAGCCCTCTCTCGATATTAGAAATAAACTGAGGACTTGAATATCCAAGCTCTTTACTCACAAAGCCTTGACTCAATCCTCTTTCTTTTCGCTTCAGCTGAAGAAACTCCCCCAGCTTTATTGCCATCAACTCATCTCGCATCAGAAAATTCACTTTCTCTTACCTCAAGTTCGTTATTTAGGCCGCATACTTCGGCCGTTTTAGCATGGCATTAACGGCTACCCTCAAATTCAAAGCTCCACCATTCTTGGCATTGGGCTATGAACTTGGTCTGACCTCCTACAATAGGCCATCCTCCATTTCTTTCAAGCCCCAGAGGCCTTTTTTAAACCATACGTACATCATGGCTCGTCTTACTGACTCACTCACGGCGGTTGGCCTCGATCCAACCACCTGAAATGACAGCTCAAATTTGTCTCCATTTCAATTAACGCCAAGGTCATCAAACTCGAGTAGCTCCGCCATGCATTTGCCTACGAGACCTGACCTCCTCAACGCATCCTCAACGTAAAGCCTCTGTACAACACACCCCCCTCTTCTCAGAATGCTTCGACGGCGCTAGAGTGGCCTCACGATGGCGATAGAAACATTGCTTTTAGGGATGATTGGCGGTGCCGGAGGGGCAGGCCTCACACTCGGAACTTACTACTATCGTAAGCTTCAAAAAGAAATGAAGAAGCAAGGCTTTCAACTTAATACTATCGAGCAACTTTATAATGAAGTTCAAAGGGCCTCGACAACGATTGATCGAAATGTCCTTGGCTCCATCCAGTCTTTGGTGCAGGCCCTCGAAGCTCGAGATGCCTATACTCGTGGACATTCTGAAAGAGTCAATCGTTACTCTGTAGGCATCGGCAAAGTTTTAAAGCTGAGCGATAAAGATCAAGAAATATTACATGATGCCAGTCTCCTTCACGATATTGGAAAAATTGGAGTCTACGATCGAATTCTTCTCAAGCCGGCCGGTCTCAGCGATGAAGAATTCAAATTGATGCGCTCTCATCCCGACTTAGCCGTTCAGATCTTGACTTCCCTTCCCTTTTTGAAAGATCACTTACCCCTCATTCAATTTCACCATGAACGTCAAGACGGCAGCGGTTATCCTCTCGGCCTCAAGGGCGATGAAATTCCTTTGGGAGCCCGTATCATTCAGGTCGCCGATACCTGGGACGCCATGACAAGCGATCGGCCCTATCGACGTCGGTTAACCATTGAAGCCGCTACGGCTGAGCTTCTTAAAAGTGCAAAGAGCCAGTTAGATCCTCACTGTGTGGACGCCTTTCTCGAATGGCGTCATCAGAGCACACTCGCTCAGGCGTAGTCTGGTCAAACAGGACTTGTTTCACAGACGCTCCTCTTTTATTGTGAAATGGCATGCGAATAGAAGTTCTTAAGACAAAGATTCATTTAGCCACGGTCACCAACTCTGACCTGCATTATGAAGGCTCCATTGCCATCGATGAAAATCTTTGTCGCGAGGCGGGACTTCATCCCTTCGAGCGGGTCGACGTCTACAACTGCGCCACGGGCGCGCGATTTTCTACCTACGTGATCATCGGTCAAGCCGGAGAGATCAGCTTAAATGGAGCAGCCGCTCGCCTCGTGCAAAAGGGAGATCTCGTGATTATCGCGTCGTATGCTTCTATTGATGAACGTGAAATTGCTGAGCATAAGCCGGTCGCTATTTATGTGAATAAAGATAATAGCGTCAAAGAGAAAAAGATCGCGTCTATCTACGGAACAAAAACTAGCCAGCCTTTTTCATAAACTTAGCGAGAACTTTTTTTAGCCCTCGCTTTTGAAAAGCCACCGACAAACATTCGTCTTCCCCAAGATATTCTGATTTCTGAACAATTCCCTCACCAAAACTAGGGTGAACCACACGATCGCCCTTGTGAAATTGACCCAGCTCCTCAGGACTTCGCTGATCGAAAGAAAAATCTTCCCAGGTATTTTGGCGTGCCTGCGCCTTTGATCCCCCAGAATAAGAAGCCCAAGACTTTCTCTGAGGAGGTTCTGGAGATTCCTCTGCCGTATCACTCGTCGGCTCTAAAATATCTTTCGGCAAATCTTTTAAAAAACGAGAGGGCACGGCGAAGTTTATATTGCCGAACACACGGCGTCTTTCTGCACGAGTCAAAATCAACTTCTCTCGAGCCCGCGTCATCCCGACATAACAAAGTCGTCGTTCTTCTTCGCTTTTATCGTACGAATCGAACGAACGCGCCGACGGAAATAATCCATCTTCCATACCTGCCATAAAGCATATCTTAAACTCCAAGCCCTTGGCTGCGTGTAAACTCATGAAGGTTACTTTCTCAAGATCTTCCGAATCACCATCACGCTCGCTCATCAAAGAGGCATGCTCTAAGAAGGCTCTCAAGCGATCTTGCAACGTCGGCACTTTATTTTGATTGTCCCGAGCCCACTCTGTCTCGGTGAACTCCTCTTCAAACTCTTGAACGGCAGACAACAACTCTCGTATATTCTCAATGCGGTCGGCGTCGCCATCGTCCTCAAGACTTTCACTGTAGTTTGTCTGCCTTAATATCTCCACGAAGAGGTCCGCTAAGCTTGTTTCAGTATTGAGCTGATTTCGCCCCCAACGTACAAGATCTCGATACTGTATAAATGCTTCCCTGGCACGAGAAGTGCCGATGGTAGCTTCTTCGTTCATCAACCATTCCCCCATCGATATATTTTTCTGCAGAATAAGTTCTTCGGCTTTCTCAAGAGACGACTTACCTATACCACGAGAGGGAGCCCCTATCGATCGTCTAAACGAAATAATATCGGCCGGATTAATAATAAAACGCGCATACGCCATCAGGTCTTTAATTTCTTTGCGCTCATAGAAACGAAAGCCGCCAACGATTCGATATGGGAGACGTGCTCTCAAACATTCTTCTTCAAAACCGCGCGACAACGAATTTACTCGATAGAGAACGGCAATTTCAGACGGTGAGACACCGTGACGAATATATTTTTGCATCTCTCCCACAATAAATCGGGCTTCGATGCGATCGTCGTCGAGAGACTTCAACAGCACTTTTTGACCCGCCTGAGCCTTGGTCCAAAGACTTTTGGAATGCCTCATTTCATTTTTAGAAATAACAGACATAGCCGCCTTCAAAATATTTCCCGTTGAGCGGTAATTTTCTTCAAGCTTGACGACCGTACAGTCTGAAAATTCTCGATCGAAGTTGAGAATATTTTCTACTTTGGCACCTCGCCAGCCGTAAATACTCTGGTCATCATCTCCTACGACGCAAATATTTTTTTCTTCGTTCACTAAGCATTTTAGAATCTTGTATTGAAGATCGTTGGTGTCTTGAAATTCATCGACTAAAAGGTGAGTCCACTGTTGCGACCAAAGGTCTTTTAAATCGTCATGATCTTTTAAAAGGCGGTACCAATTAAGAAGTAAATCATCAAAGTCCATGGCTTGGGCACGCTTCAGAGACGCTGCATAGACTTCATAGGCCTTGACGATTTTTTCATCAGACCAGGTTGTCGAAAAACTCTCAACTTCGTGCCAAAGATGTCCCTGATTCTTCCACTCTCCAATGCGATGAAGCGCGGTATCGTGAGAAATTTCTTTATCCGAAAGATTTAGTTGAGAAAAAACATCTTTCATTATCTGAGTCTGATCAGCGTCATCATAAATCACAAAGTCAGAGCCATAGCCCAAACGGTCTCCGTAGCGACGTAACAGTCGCGCTGCCACAGAGTGAAAGGTCGAAATCCAAGGAAAGCGAAGAGGGCTGTCGTCTTTAAGAAGAGCTTTTACCCGCTCATGCATCTCGCGTGCTGCCTTGTTTGAAAATGTCATCGCCAATACGCTCGATAGAGGAATCTGATAATCATATACCAAATGAGCCAAACGATAAGTCAGTACACGAGTCTTGCCGGAGCCTGCGCCTGCCAATACCAATACAGGTCCTCGAATCGTCGAAACGGCTTGGAGTTGCGCCTCATTTAGCTCGGAAGCATGGGTGTCTAAAAAGGTCATTGTGCATGAAGTTTAGCCCTGAACAGCCTACAAAGGTCGAGAAGAAATCGCCTCAAGATCTCGCAGGGCCTCTGGATAAGCAGGAAAGACGGCCAAACTCTGCTGCAAGAGCTTGTGCGCCCCGTCCATGATGCCCAGGTCTTTCAATACAAGCGCTGCATGACGATACGCCTTAAAAGAGCTTGGGTGAAACTCAATCATGTTACGAAAGACCTGTAAAGCTTCCCCGAGCTCTCGACGATGCTGATGAATCACTCCCAAGTTGAGGAGCAAATCGTGACTACGTGGATGCGTTTCTAAGGCTTTGCAGACAACTTCAAGGGCACGCTTCGTATCGTGGTTCCACAGACACGCGGCAGATAAACTAACGCCAACTTCAACAGCGGTGCCGTGACTCAAGCGAAAGGCTTCTTCCAGAGGCCCGATTGCCTCGACCCACTTCGAGCTATGGCACAATTCATTTCCTAGCTCGTAAAGCGATCGCCAATCGCCTGGATTCTGCTTTGCCTTTAGCCGAGTCGCTTCGACATACAGATTTCTCTTCTTCTTTTTTTCAATTTCTGAGCTTAAAGAACCAAAATGATGGAGTGGCTCCGCAAATTTCTCAATCGGTATGGCGACTGTCGACTCTACAAGTTCATGCACAAGTCCTACAAAATGAATTCCTAAATGATTGGGAAATAGTCGGATGCGTTCCGAGACAAAGAATCCTGGCGCAGCTACTTCAAATTCAGGATACTCGCCAGCACACGCACAATAATTGGTCACTCCAAACTCAGTCGAATAGTTGCGCGTCAAGAAACTGTAGGCTTTAGGTTCCCCAGAGGCACAACGACGAAGCTCTTCTAAGCCCTTTTGTGAAAGACGCTCATCAGGGTCAAGCTGCAAAATCCAAGGTTGCGTGGCCAAATCTAAGCTACGATTTCGAGCCTTAGAAAAATCTCCCTCCCACGCATAGGGAATCACAGAGAGACCAAACCTCTCGACGATTGCCACAGAGTCGTCCGTCGAACCCGTATCTAGAATGATGAATTCTGATACATAGGGTTTCAAATGGCTGAGAAATTCTCCCAGCCATCGAGATTCATTTTTTATAATAAGACAACATGAAATCATCGATCCCTCTTCTCTTATCAGGATACACGAAAGGCTCTCTCAATACGTGAAACGATTTGATCTTCTTGATCATAAACTTTCATTTCTATTCTTAGAATGGGTTGATTGCGCAATGCTTCAGGGATTTCTTGACGATACTCCACACTCAAGACTTCATCAGGTAAGTTTTCAGGATTAGGTGTGATGAAGTGGCCATTGAAAACACTTTGCCCCTTTCGAAAGTAAATGCGGTAACGAACGATATAGAAGTCACTTCTCGGATCGAGCAAGAAGTTCATCCCCAGAACGACCTCGCCTTTTTCGTTGATGTCGGGCGACATCGTATAGCTTTCGATAAAGAAGAAATGCAGTACTTCAGCGCGGTCTTCTTTGCGATAGCCATTCCAAAGTGGCTTTAAGTTGGGAAGACGAAAGCCAATCTCCGCATCGAGATTCAAAAGGCGTTCTCTTGCTTTTCGCACTAAGGAATCACTCGGCCTCAGAAAGGCCGCTCGCCCAAGCACCCCCGATGCTCTCGAAAGCTGCTGGTTGAGTTCTGCATAACGATTGCCCTCGAGAAAGTCCTCGGCTGCCTTGATATAAAGCTCGACGTCTTCCATCAGCGTATAAAATCGAGCTTCAAGCAAACGCGGATTGAGATCGTCCCACAATGTCGCCACATCATCAAAGCGCAGGCTTTCTACTGAACGTAGCTCTAAATTGGCTTTCTCGAATTCCTGGTTGGCTTCCCTAAAACGAGAGGCTTGGGCAAGCTTCTTGCCCTCTTCAATATAGAGCTTCGCGCTGTCGAGCCGTCGCTTTGACTCGATGCGACTGAGTGATTCATTGGCCCCAGTCACCTGGCCCTCAAGCTCTCGCACCTGCAGAAATACCTCCTCACTCTCTTTGAGCAACTGATTCTGCAGCAGACCGTTACCAATACGATAGAGAACTTCGATATAATCTCGCATTTTCTGAGCATCTCGCACTCGAGGCTTCGGCATCGTCTCTAAGTTCTTGTAGGCTGCCAGAAAATGCTCGAGTTTTAAGTTCTGATAAATACGAGTGAGTCCAGAGCGGAACTTATCTTCATAGCGACGCTCTTGTTCTTCGACGCGAGCTCTTTCTAACTCAAGCTTTCGTTCATGATTCCAAATCGAGAATCCTAAGGCTCCCACGACCAAAACCGAAAACAAGCCCGTTCCGATAATCCACCACATTATGGCCGACGTCTTAAGCGACGCTGAGGCTGGTGGTGGCGACTTGGCTGGATCACTCATAGGCCTATTATAGTCGTTCGAAAGACTTTGATGCCCGATGGCGAAGACGCGTGCAGGGCGACAAGCTCTTTAACCCCTCATTCTAATTGCGCTTTTGCGCTTTTCTTGATCAATTAGAAAAATGGCAAAGACAGCAGCAAAAACCTCAACCAAAGAGGTCGCTAAACAACAATCCTCGGCGACAAAACCTACGAAAGAGCGAGCTCCTAAACCCAAGCGTGCGGCTGTCGCGGAAAATGCAGAATCGATGGCAAAGAAGCAACGCGAGATTTCTGTCTCCGAGTTTTTTGCCAAAAACCGTCATTTACTGGGCTTTGATAATCCCAAGAAGGCCTTACTAACCGCCGTGAAAGAAGCCATCGACAACAGTTTAGATGCCTGTGAAGAAGCACGAATTCTTCCCGAAGTAACCGTCAAATTAGATCGACTCTCCGCTCCTATTAAGGAAGCGACTGATGAAGAGAGCTCCAAAGATAAAAAAAAGCGTGGGCCCACTCCCACCGAGCGCTATTGCTTAACGATTATCGACAACGGCCCGGGCATCGTGCCGCAACAGATTCCCAAAATTTTCGGCAAACTTCTCTATGGTTCTAAATTTCATCGCTTGAAGATGTCTCGCGGGCAACAGGGCATCGGAATATCGGCCGCGGGCATGTATGGGCAAATGACCACCGGCATTCCGTTTCGAATTACTTCCAAACTTCCTAAACGCGACGAGGCTCACTTCATTTCGCTTACCATCGATACCAAAACCAATAAGCCTGAGGTACTTACAGAGAAAACGGTACCGTGGACTCAATCGTCAGAGTCTGGCACCTTAATTGAACTAACTCTTGAGGGCCGCTACCAACGCGGCCGCCAGTCGATTGATGAATTTATTTTGCTCAATACACTCAGCAATCCTCACGCCACCTTTCATTATATTGATCCTGAAGGCCAACGCTTTGATTATCCGCGAGCCACGGACGAACTCCCACATTTGCCTGAAGAGATTCAGCCGCATCCCTACGGTGTGGAGCTGGGCCGCTTTCACCAAATGGTGTCGGACACATCGGCTAAAACGATCAAATCCTTTCTGATGAAAGAGTTTTCGCGAGTTTCTGATCGCGTGGCTGACGATATTTTAGCCGCCGCTGGTTTGAAAGATTTTTCTCTTTCATCGTCGACGCCTGAAAAAGTATCGAAATTGCATGAAGCCATTCCCAAAGTGGCGATTATGAATCCCCCAAGCGATTGTATTGTGCCTATCGGAGAGACACTTCTCACAGAGACACTTCGCAACCAAACCAAGGCTGAGTTTTATACCGCGCTCACACGACCCCCGAGCGTCTACCGAGGCAATCCCTTTATTGTTGAATGCGCTCTCGCTTATGGTGGAGAGCTTCGATCGGACGAGCAAATGACCGTCTTTCGATTCGCCAATCGAGTTCCACTCCAGTTTCAACCAGCCGCTTGCGCCATCACACGTGTAATCACAAAGGCCGACTGGAAAAACTATGGCCTATCGCAACAACGAAATTCTTTGCCCGTTGGCCCAGTGGCAGTGCTCATTCATGTGGCCAGTGTTTGGGTTCCCTTTACATCGGAGAGCAAGGAAGCCATTGCAGACTATCCAGAAATTAAACAAGAGATTCGCCTCGCCGTTTTAGAATGTGCCCGACGACTTAACACTCATTTATCGCGCGAACGACGCGCCAACGAAGAAGCGCGCAAAGCCAACTATATTGACACTTATATTCCATTCATCGGCGAAGCACTTCAAGAGATGCTAAAGCTGAAAGACTCTGACAAAGAAAAGGTCATCGAACGGCTACGAATTACTTTAGAGAAAGGAAAACTCGATGCCTAAAGCGAGCTCTCAAAAAACAGATCAGAATGCCTCGAAGAAAATTGAAAAAATCGCGGACGATATTTATTCGAAATGTCTGAAAGGTCAAAAGCCCCAACTAACGATGCCCGTGCGCTCACTCACGAACGTCAAGTACAAGAAAGACACGGGTTACCTTGAACTTTCCAATCAATTCAAAACAAGAACGCTGACCTACAATACGGTGAAGGGTTTTGCTCAGACCTTAAAAATGATGTCGTCTTCGAAGGAACTCATTGACACCAACGATCATGCCTCCAAACGAGAGATGTATTATATTTCTAAAAACTGGGGCCCGGCTCGCTTCGATGAACAACCCGAAAGTGATACGGTGATGGACGATATTGAAGCCATGATGTGCGTCAATCGCGAGCAGCTTCGATTTCTACCCGAAGAAAAGGGCGGTGAAGTTGCAGGACAGCTCGTGGTCGTCGACCGAGATCGAGACACAGGAAAGCCCCTTAAAATTGATTGCACAGGTTTTGGTTCAGGAGCTTACTCCATTCCTATTTCGGTCGAGCATCTAGAATTTCAAACCAAAGCGAAGTTTATTCTCTGTATTGAAACCGCAGGTATGTTTCAACGCTTGGTTGCCCACAATTATTGGAGAAAAGCCAATTGCATTCTAATTTCTATGGGGGGAGTGCCAACCCGAGCCACTCGACGCTTTGTACGGCGGCTAGCCGATCAAATGAAAATTCCCGTCTATACCTTTGTCGACGGCGATCCCTACGGCATTGCCAATATCTATCGCACCCTAAAAGTTGGCTCCGGTAACGCAGCCCACATCAACGAATTTTTTTGTGTGCCTAGCGCAACCTTCATGGGAATCACCCCTCAAGATATTATCGACTACAAACTCCCCACTCACCCTTTGAAGGATGTCGACATCAAACGCGCCAAAGATGCGTTGAAGAATGATCCCTTCTTCAAGTTTCACAAACCATGGGTGCGCGCTATGGAACAGATGATGAAAATGGGAGTGAGAGCTGAGCAACAGGCTTTGGCGAAGCACGGATTAAATTATGTGATGGATGAATACCTTCCTCGAAAACTGAAAAGCCCCGATAAGTTTTTGCCGTGAGGTATTGGTTTGGTGTGTGGCTGCCGACGCGCCTTTTTGCGGGCTTTCAACAACCTCTCTCAAAGTTTTTTAAGCATGCAGCCTTTCAACCAACCTGAAAGTGAGAAATCATAATCGCTCGATCATTCTCTGCAGTCACTGCCCACCGCAGCGGGACCCGTGAAATCTATTTTCCGCATTACATGACCCGCTGAACGAACCCTATTATCGCTGACATCTAACACAAACCCAGCCCTTTCGAGCTTTGGAAGGATCTGTTCGAGCCAATCCGAGGCAGACATCTCGATCTTAGTTCTAACGACCTCGATAGGAAAATCTGTGAAGTCTTCTCCGCTTGTTTTCTTTCCGGAGATAAAAAGCACATTTGTCTGATTCAACTGATATCGACTCGAATCAGGCGCTGATTGATCGCTATAAAGAGACAGTCTTGGCGGTGCTCGCATTCCCTGAACTTTAAAGGCATTCACACTATAAATTCTACTTTTAGGGTCGAGCCCTTGAGATAATAACGCGGCTAAGCTGATCCTGAGATTTCTAATGGAATCATCGTTGTAATCTGATTTGAAATGATAAGCGCTTTGAAAAACATCCGGATCGACGGCCAAAACCTCTTTTACATCTGAAAATCTTGCAGGTTCATCCACTTGTGGAATAATCGACCCACCGGGTGTAATATCCTGATACTGAGTTTCGATCTCGATTCGAGGCATTCGATCCACAATCTTGCTGGTTCTTAACGGACCGATGCGAGAAAACTCCTCAGGGGATAGCTTGAGCGATCCTAGATCGTATAAACGCTCAGAGACGCCCCCCCCTTTTGCCCGCAAGATTTGAACTTGATAAATTCTGGTGGGCTCTGCTTGCTGCACGTCAAAGCTAAAGACTCTTTTGGTTTCTGGATCTTCGGCAATGACAGTGGTCTCTTTAGAAAACATTCCCTCGTGTTTATAGGTGAGAGCCAGGACTTGATTTTTCTCAGCGCCGGAAAGAACACTTCGCATATCAATTATTTCTTTGGGCTGAATCCCCTTTTGAAACGACCTGAGATCCAGAACAGACCCATTCGGGTTCCGCGGCACTTTATCCAATGCCATGCCTGCATAGATATAGGCCCGTTTGATACTTTCTGCATCAAAGGCTGAAATTGTTGCGATGCTAGAGGTCACTTCAGCTCGGATAGCCTCTCCCTGAAATAGGACCAAGAAAACGATCTCAAACACTTGGATATACTTCTTTCTCTTCATTTTTCGCCTCCTTCGACGTCAGAACATAGCATCTTGAAATTATTGTCTCACCCTTGACCTTGCAAACGACATGCCAGAGTTCCATCTCGCGGCAGAGTTTTCAGAGCGCAAACATAGACCTGGGGTAGGCCTCCGACAGCCCTCCCTTTCGAATGGGCACATCACTTGAAAAAACTGGTCGGGAAACGGCATACGTGTCGCCTACTCCCTGTAAGTGGTCCAGGGCGAGCGCGCCAAATTTTCAATGGACAAAGACGCTTAGAAGATATTCGCGTTTGATTTGAGCCATGAATTGTCTGGCTCTGAGAGTGTCCCGCTTTTCAAGAGGTGGTGCCATCTTTAAAAGACTAAGAGCAACTCGTCGTAAAATGGCAAAATTCTCTGCGGCTCTGTCTCTACGAATTCGACTGTCATCCTCTCGAAAGAGAACATCGAGATTGTAATGAAGCTGATTTTCAATGGACCAATGATTTCTCACCGACTCCATAAACCGCTTGATGTCGAGAGGCAAACTGCTGATGAAATATCTGCGTTCAACGGCTATTTTCCCCTGGATTTCTCGATGAGATTCTACCATCCCCACCGTCTGAAGCCCGACCCATTCTCTTTTGGTGTGGGTCCATCGATCTATCTTAACCTGATAGTATTTCCGAGTTTCTAATCGCCCATGATCTTTCTCCACGGTCTCTTCAAACAGTAAGGGGGTGTCCGATGGATTTTGGGTCCATTGTTCAAAGCGACCTTGCAGTCTTTCATAGAGCTCAGGATGATTGCCTTTGACGGTGAATGTATAGTCACCTCCCTTGGAGACAATCTCCTTAGCTGTTTCAGTCTGACAATGCATCGCATCGGCTGTGACAACGGCTCCTTTGACATCAATGAGCTCGAGCAGCTCGGACATCTTCGTAATTTCATTTGTTTTCTGGCCGACGGGCACTTGGCCCAAGACCATACCCTGATCCGTTGACCAAGCCTGCAAGAGATGAAGTGGCCCCTGCTCAATCGCTCGATCAAACGAATGCCGGAGTGATTTGCCATCAATCGCAATCTGACGATCTCCACTGACGTCCTTCAAACACTTCAAAAATCGAAGGGTGACTCGCTGAAGCCCCTGAGAATCCAGAGCACTAAAAACCCTTCGAAACGTATCATGAGAAGGAATGCCTTCGGGTAATTTTAAAAAGGTTTCGAACAAATCGGCATGCCCGGCAGAAAATCGCTCAATCTCTTCCCATCCACGACAACCGGCGACCACTGAAAATAACGCCATGATCACGACGTCAGAAAGCAAATGCTTCTTGCTGCGATCAATCCGTGGATCCTCTAAATCCACCAAAATCTCGTACATCATTCCCAAACCACGCTGTGGCTGTAACTTCTGAACTAACTCCATCGGTAAACTCTCCCTCCACGAGAAAGTTTACGAGAACATTACCTGTAAATTTTCAAGAGAAACCTGACACAGAGCGCCTCGGATTTTTTATTTTCTCACAAAAGTTGAATCTTGAGTTGAAACTGGCTTCGTAAAAGCGCCTGCATTCGATTTTTTCTGTTAGGGTCAAGGGTTGCCCCCACCCGAAATAGTTTCATTGTAGAGAAAGAGCTCTTTTTCAAGATCCTGAAGAAGTTGTAGGTCAGGGTTTTGATGAAGGGGCAAATCTCTGTTGAATCGTTCTTTGGCTTTCATCCAACGATCCTCGACTTCTTCAAAGGGAAGAGTCAGCAGCCTTTCTTCCCACTTTTCAAAGGGAGTCATTCCTTTCAGCCCTCCATGAGGACGTTTGAAAAGGTAATTGGCCGTCCAACGCCCCAGACCGATGTTAAAAACATCGATGGTTTCGCGAGGCGCTCGATAATAGTAATACCCATCGTCCATGCGATGGGATCGTTCGACTTTACCGTTAAGTTCCTTTTCTCCTGGAGGGATCAGTCGCTGACGAATGTCGTTTTTGTTGCACCATTTTTCCATCGGATGAAGTGTTTTAGGCTGACCATCCACCATGGATAACCACGAGTCGATTAGTAAACTCGGTTCCGTTGTCGGTTTGAATACACTGAATGGGAAACGGAAATCGACTTTTAACCTCGTTCAGAAATTCCACGGTTTTGTCGGCCGTATAACTTAAAAAGGCTTTAGCGTATTTCCACCGCGTGCACTCATCAATGGCGTTATACACATACACTTTTTGGCCCGTATTTAACCTGCCGGCATGCTTCACATCGATCTGAATGCGCTGACCTGGAATCGGAAGCTCGTAGCGCTTACGATGGGCTTTGAGTTTGGCCTTTCTCAGACTTCGAAGGCTTCGCCTTCGATTTAACACGTATTGTACGGTGCTCTTGCTAATCTTATGGCCTTCTTTTTGAAGCCGATAGAGCAGCATTTCAGCCCCCTCGCCATGAATCTTTCGAAGATAACGAATGCGAATCTCAAGCTCCGCGGGAATCTTTCTGGGCGAGGTCTTCGGTCTTCGACTTCGAGGCCGTAGGCTTTCGATTTTATACTTTGATTCCCTAAGGCGTCTCCACCAGGTGTAAAAGAAGTCTCTCGTTACGCCTCGTCGTGCACAGGCTTCCTTCACATTCTGGAGCTTTGAAGCAAGGTAGAACAATTCTACTTTCTCCCGGATGGCCTTATCTCGATTTTTTCGCATTTGATTCGATAATTTCTTGCGAAGTTCGTCAAAAGAAATGAACTTATTCCTAAGCATTGTGTTTTCTCCCCTCGGACTTAAGTCTTCAAAATCATGGTGGTTTTGAAAACAATTATCCGAGGTGGAGAAGACCAACTTCCCCAGCCAGGCTTCCTATGCCTCTTTCCCCATCTACAGTGTCAGGTATCTCTTCGGACGGAAGACACGAGAAAGTTTACGAGAACATTACCCCCATTTCCCCTTAAAACCTAAAAATTTGGCGCGCTCGCCCTGGTAAGTGGTCTATGGGCTTCAAGTCTGGCATGTCGCTTGCAGGGCATGCTGGTATGGCCCAGATTAGCAAAGTGCTTTCCATATCTTTCGTAACTCTATCGATTGTGGGCTCACAAGAAATTCTAGCTTCTCAATGCACTGGAGCATTGACTAGGTTTCTGTCTCCATCTGAAGAGTATACGAAACCCTGGGCGTTCAACCTGCAACAGGGGGAGCAGATCATGGACGCCCAGACAGCACACTTGAGCGCCGAAGACAGGCTTCGTAAGCTCGCAGACGTGATGCTGACCGCACGAGCGGACAACGAATTAAGTACTCGGCGGGCAAGATACTTTGGAGAAAAAATTTGGACTCGCGGGGGTTTGTGGAACCAGTCTCATGACTGGCTTGCTCGTCAGCTAGAGACTAGTTTTTACTTTCCTCTCACCAACAGGGTTGGCTTGCGAAACCTTTCTCCTAATGGGGTACTAACTCTTGTTCACGAAAGTGATCATTTTATTGCTCTCAATAAGAATTTTAAGCGATATCTTTTATGTGCCCACGCTTTCTGCGAAGCTTTTTTGCCTGCAGACAGTCCCTTATTGCTCAGTGTACTGTATCACATGGAAGGCTCTGCGATTGGTGCAGAGTGGGAGATTCTTTCTCGCTTAGACGAACGAGATCGCGCAGAAATTGACACTTCTTTGACCGAGGATAATAAACGGTTATGGCACGCTGCACTCTTAAATTCGTCTCTCACAAAAGACAGATTCATTACAGAAATGAGACCGGTGCACGGCTACACCATTAGTAATATGATGACCAAGCATTATTTTTCATACTACACTATTGGGAGGTTGATTGCTTTTTCTACATTCCATTCCGTTCGGCTGCCCTGGCTCATGGAACAATGGGGTAAATTCAGCTTATTATTTGATTGATCGACTTACTTGTAGCAGTCCAGTCATGCACGGAACCTCTAATCTTCTAGATCCAGATTTAGCCACCCATTTTGAACCCCGGGCACACTCAATGATATCGTTGCCCCTAAAACCCGGAGCTGAAACTTATATAGGCCTGATTCACTTTTTGATCGGCCGCCCAGGAGCGTTCCTTATAAAGCACATGCCCGTGTCCTGCACGAAACACGGAAAGTGGCCCATAGATGATACTGACTGGGGCGCGCAGTTCGCCTCAGAATATTCTATTGGCTCAGATATTGTTTGACACCGTTTTCTTGTGGTGCGGAACAACTAATCTGTCAGCAGCAAAACCTGCATCGATACCCTTGTGACACTTTCAACGCCTGTCGTTGCAAGTCAGACGTCGAATATCTCAGGGGACTGCTGCGATCTATCAAGATGCAACCAAAGAGATCCTAGAGCGAAAAATGGTGCTTTCAAAAGCTATGCTAGTGTCGCTCTATGAATCAGCAAAGAAGCCATGGCGATGAACTGAAACGTAATACTATCGATTTACTGAAAAGCGAAATGGAACCGAACAATAGAGTCTCAAATCATTCTATGAAATCGCTCTCTAATGAAGAGCTCTTATCCCACACTAAGTTGGCCGCACAAAATGAGAAAGAAGCTACTCTTCGACTCTTAGATTACTTGGCCGAAGTGGAAGCAAGACGTCTCTACAGCTTGCGTGCCTATACCTCGCTGTGGGAATTCGTGGTCAAAGAGCTCCACTATAGTGAATCCCAAGCCTCCGAGCGTATCCATGCAATGCGACTTCTAAAAAAAGTTCCTGAAGTTAAAAAACATATTGAAGAGGGCGAGCTCTCGATGACGACGGCGGCTCAGATCAATCGATTCCTTCATCAAGAATCGAAATCCTCCCCCATGAAATGGCAACCAGAGAAAACCAGCAAGCTCATTGCTTTGTGTAAGCACAAGTCAAAACGAGAAGTCGAAGCCGTCTTAGTTGCAGAAAGTAATTGCCCAGTTGAGAAGCCTAAAGACAAAGAGCGACTCTTATCTACGGAGCTTCGAGAACTAAAGTTTGTTGTATCGAAAGAGGTCAGCGATCTGTTGGAGGAGCTGAGGGCTGTAAAACCTATCAGTCTATCTAAAGTTTTTGAGGCAGGATTAAAGCGTCTACTCAGCGAAGCTAAAGAAAAGAATACAGTGAGAATGCGGCGAAGAACGGAAGGCAGCCGCAGTGCCCAAGCTGTAACTATCCCCAATGCAAAGACTAAAGTCGACGCCAGTGCGTCCACCGGAATTATCAATGGTGCCCAAAACACAGGTCCAACCCAAAACCCTGAAAATGAGACCACTTATAGTGGCACTAACGAGCCGTTTCCTCTAAATTCACCTTTTCCAGCCACAGTCAAGGAACCCGAATTGTGCGCTGCAAATGAAAAGGCGCAGCCGGCCCGATCTCACTCCCGCTATATACCAAAGGCGATTCGCCAAAGTGTTTGGCAACGAGCAGCAGGCCGATGTGAATACAAAGACCAACTGAGTCAGAGACGCTGTGAAAGTCGCTATCGATTGGAGTTCGAACACTGTCAACCCTTCGCAACGGGTGGACAGACTCACGCCGACAATATGAGAGTCTTATGCCGAGAGCACAACCGCCTGATGGCAATTCATTACTACGGCCCGAAAAAAATGGAGAGCTATATCAGAGTTTAGGCGAGAGCGGGAAAGATGGAGCGCCCACTTACCTCGGGCGCTCCATCGGTCGGGTACTAATCTCTCTATCTGGCGCTACTCACTCAGGGGAAATGGCTGAGGAGGGAGATTGCAGTGACGGAGCCTGAGTTGAAGCGGATTTGACAAACGTGAGCATGCCCACCATCTCCAAATCGTCTCCATCAACTTGATACACTAATTCGAGTCCGCCATTCGCACCGTTTTTAAAGGCGGCTCGGATGACACTATTTTGATAGCTACGCGAATAGACATTCCCATCTCTTTTAGAGTTGGCCGAGGTAAATACGCTCAGAACATTCATGGCCGATCCGTCATCCGTGGAGGAATAGACCGATAGATCACAGCCGTCGTTGGAAGCATTCATTTCAGCGCTCACACTAAAAATCGTATTTCTTTCTCCGTTTACTGAACCAGCTTTAGCCGTCAACTTTCGTGGACTCGCGAAATTCAAATAAATACTATGCAGAGCCCCTTGAGTTGCAGCCTCTATCGCCTGAGAATCTGGCTTGCATTCGTCGTTCACGAGACGATTGGCTGCGTTGTCGATCTGGAATCCCACGGTAAATAGAGCTTTAGGGTCCGAGTACCCTATCGTACCTTTGACAGCCGTCAATTCGTAGTCACCTTCTGCAAGTGAATTGAATTCAAGAAATGAGGGGTCATTGCCCTTAAGAAACTCTCCATTGGTCACACCCATTTCTTTTTGCGCTGACTTCATCTCAGGGCTAACCTTATCTTTGTCATCTCCGCAGCTGGCAGATGCCAGGCCCAATACTAAGATTGTTAAAGAGTTTAAATACCGTGTTTTTTCAATTATCGAGTTCATAGACTATTCCTTTCATGTCGTTCTGCTTCATATCATCATCGCCTAGCCCTCTCAAAACCACAGATCGCATTTTTTAACGATCGTTCTAATTGTTTATACTATCGTTCTATTTATGTCAAGCCCCCCCAAGACGGCTTGTGCCGCTTCTCAAATGCGTTTACTCTAGAGTTCAAATGGCGAAAAACTCGATGAAATCAAAACCGCGAGAGATAGATCCCCTCATTCTGCAGCTTTTCCCCTCAAGCGTAAGCAAAGGAGACTTGAAGAAAGCTCAGATTATTCAATCCATCATTGATATCGTTGCCTCCGAAGGCTTTGAAGCTTTGAGCTTTGAAAGAATCGGAAAGGAAGTTGGCATTGCGAAATCGCATGTGGTTTACCATTTTCACGCAAAGAACGAGATGTTGCTGATGGCCTACCAGTATATTTTGAATTACGCGCAGACCTATATCATTGAGGGCATCTATGAAGCCGATCCAGGATTCGACCGCTTCGAAGCCTATGTGCGAGCCCATTTTGAATGGATGAAAATTAAGCCAAATCATTTTCCCTTTATTGTCATGCTCTACGGCCGAAGTGCTTATGATGAAGAGATTCGAACTTTTAATCAAAAGGTTCGAATAGCAGGCAAAACGAGAATTCGAGGACTGATTAAAGAAGACCCCAAAATTCCTAGTGCTCTTCACGAAAGCGCTGCCATGGCATTACATGAAATGGTAACTGGGGCTCTACTTGATCTTATTTGTTGCCATGGCCAATTGCCTCCTGAACCAGAGAGACTCCTAAAACTTAAAACTCTTTTGTCGGAAACCAAAAGATATTGGCTCTCTCTTACATCGACAAAACGTCTATGATCCTGTTTGTTTCAGCGCCCACTATTCAAAACTTGCCCCAAAATACTTACTCCTCGAAGACAAACTGAGCGCATTCGATGCCATATATGAACCTTCCTTCGAACTTCAGATATCTCTTGATCGTATTCTTCCTGAAAGGCTTTGCTCAGCTCCGGCCATTCTCTTGTGAGAACTACAAGAAACTGATCCAATTCTTGCATTAAATCCCCATCGCTTTTTGGATTCTTTCCGAAGACCGGATCTCGCGGGCCATAATAGCCACCAAGCTGAGTGAGCTCTCGGTTACCAGAAAAGATCTTCTTTATTCCAAATAGATTAACTAGTTGCTTCATCGAATACTCTGAAATATGGGATTGATACTCAGAATTGCCTTTGATGATATCGATAATTTTTTTTGTTAGGTCAGGCTCCGTGAAAGCATTTCCCATCACGTAGCTCAACTCTCGCTCATCCATTGGGCCCCAGTCGACGAAGAGCCTAGCGATACGCGTACGGGAGTAGGCCCGAGAAAGATCAAGTCGCAGCTCCTTTCTTGCCTCCCTATTTTGCAAGGGCTGCCTTCTAAAAGACTCAAAAATTCTCTCAACCCAAGCATCTTGCCTGTCTAGCTCGCGATCTATTTCGTCTTGGCTAAGGGGAAGAAGTCGGTCAACGCCATGAATTGCTGTAGGAATTAACTGATGTAGAGCAGAAGCTAAAGCAAACTCCAGGTCGTCGCTCTCTAGACGATGCGCCAACGCAAAATCCAGCGCCCAATCAAGCTCTGAGTAATTGGCAAATGGATCACGAAGCACGCGTACGGCGATCTCAAAAGGGCTTAACGTAGGGGCATCATAGTCATATCGAGTATCGGCAAAGCCACGATCTGTAAGCTCTTGATGAGTTTTCAGGATCTCCTGAGGATCCAGCTTCGGAATAGACTCTGGAATAAAATCAGGACTTAGCTCACTGGAAAAGTAAATCATCGGAATTCCGAAAGCCTCTGCTTTCGCTCTTCGAAAAGCATGACGCTCTTTGGCCGTGATAAGTTCAACTCTAAATTCAGAGATAGGATCATCAACGCGGCGAATTTCTCCGTTCACCCCATAAAGACTATAGAGATCGTCGGCACTGAAATCATCCCCTAGATCATCACTGGCATCCCAAAAACCAAATCTAGTGAGAGCATGATGTCGGTCTACGCGCTCAATGACTTTCGGATCAAACACAAAATAGTCAATATCATGCAGACTGATATGTCGAAGCGCAGGTCTATCCGCCCGAAAGCCAAGACGCTTCCACGGATCAAATGGATGAAAAAGCACGGGGCGATCCAAGAGCCATGAATCAACACTTGAATTCTGAGGATATTTAGCTGAACGATAAAAGGGCACATCTTTGCGCCTAAAGAATAATTCTCGCTTAATGGGATCAGGAAAAACTCTAGGATTGGCTGCATAGCTCGCATGAAACTTTGTCTCTCGTGAAGGAACGGGAAGATAGTTCCAACCCGAAACGGGTGGTTCGGATAGAAAGACCTCCATTCCACTGTGGGTAAAACGATCTTTATTTTTTGCAGGATCTTTCGTAGTCGCGATGAAATCAGCAATAGGCACGCTCAACCATGAAAGATCACCTTTCTTTCTGGACGGATCTTCTCTCAGACCAAAATCTCTTTTGTAGTATCTTGCTTGAACCGGAGGAGCTTCAATCAGAATAGTTGATGCCCCCCAGGGATAGGTTTTACCGTCTATTGTGATAGTCCGCTTTCCAAAGGCGTAGAGATCAGCGCTCTCAAGGCCCATCAAGAGATAAGGCAAAAAGTCGATACCTGCCTCTTTGTCAACGGTCATAGATTTTAACTCAACATAATCGCCGATAGCCACAGCGTGACCATTGATCGTCCTAAGCTCTGGAACGATGGCTGGTGCTTCACCAAGATTTTTTTCAATATCGAGCAACTGATTGGCAGGAAGGTCACCCTTTCTTACCACTCGAAAAAGGGCATGTATTCTAGAAAGATCATTCTCTTCGATGACCATAATGGAGGCTGAAACGCCGCTGTACATATCGCGCTCACCCTTTGCTATCTCCAAAATATCGGGACGCTTTCGAGAAAAGTGGGCTTCATATTGATCCAACCAAAACTGCCTCGCCCAGGAATAAATATTTGGAACCCAAGAAATGTAGGTGGATGTTGACTGAGGCAAAACATCGCCTTGCGTACGCAGGTTGCCCTCCCGTTGTTGGATGATAATCATATCAAAAACTTTGAGTCCGCTTTCTGTTGGAATGCGAAGCTTACGAATACGCACGACACTGCCATCAATGATGCGCCAGTAATCCACTACCCTTCCACTTTCATCTCGGACAAGACCTTGGTCTTGATAAGTCTCAATGCCCGAACGAAAAGTTTGGGGTCCGCTATAGAATCCATCCTTGCTGGCAATGAGCAAAGAGGCCGCCATCGTTAGAAGCCCTACCATAGCCTTCTAGAAAGCAATATTTGTGCCCACTACAAGCGAATTGACTCACATTAAAGGATACCGAAGGGCCCTTATAAGAGGCCTAAAGCGCCATTTTCTCGAAACTCACCTTTTCCAGCCACAGTCAAAGTAGCTGGAGCCCCGGGGAAGGTTGAACAAGGGGCAGCTTGAACAAGGTTGATGTCTTACACACAGTCTGCTAGTTGGCGTCCAATTTTGACACTTTAAAGCATATCAGATAGGCTTTTTTGTATGCGCACTACGCTGGACATTCCTATCGAGTTAATGGAAGAGGCCAAGAAACTTTTGGGTTTTAAGTCAAAGACCGATGTTTTGATTTTCTCATTGCGAGAGTTGATTCGGCAGAAAAAGATTGAAGAGCTCAAGTCGCTTGCGGGGCGCATTGAACTGAACCTCGATTTAGATCGTCTTCGAAAGCGATCGCGAAAAAAACGATGATCGTCGTTGATACTTCTGTTTGGATCTCATTCTTTAGAAATGATGATCACAACCTTGTTCAGACGCTCCATCAACTCTTAGATGACCGCAGAGTTTTATTGGCCATTCCTACAAGGATTGAAATTCTTTCTGGAGCCGGAAAACGTGATCAACCAAAGCTTCGGAAAGTATTTTCAGCTCTTCCACTTTTAGTTCCTGAATTTGAAGACTGGGAACTGATAGAAGGCTGGGTCACGATTGCCTCAGAGAGAGGAGATCGATTCGGTGTAGCAGATCTTCTGATTGCCGCCTTATGTGCCCGTCATTCGGCGAAACTATGGAGCTTGGATAATGATTTTGAGCGAATGGAGAGATTAGGCTTTATCAAACGGATGATTTAATCCCCAAAGGCTGTGGCTAGGCCCTAATGTCAGAGCCGATTTGCTGCGTTTGGCATCACGATTTTTTGCCAAATCAGGGCTAGCACTACTAAAAAATTTTTCTTTACGTAAAGGTAATGCCACAGCCGAGAGCCTCACTACTTTCTATTTTTTTCCCTACGCTTCCACTAGCCAAGCGTTCTGTCTGGCTTCACACTATTTTTGGTGTGAATGCCCTATTTATTATAATTGCGGCTGCCATAGTTTTATTGGCTGCTTTGGTCGCGCTTTTTGTGTGGGCTCTTCGAGATAATCAGTTTGAGGATCTTGAGAATCCAGGTCGACGTATTCTTTTGGAGGACATGAATGAACAATCCGAATCCCGTCATTGAACGCTTTCAGTATGATGACAAAATTTCCCGACAATTTTTTTGGGCCACCCTAATATGGGGATTCATAGGAATGCTGGTGGGACTCTTGTTGGCATTCCAAATGATCGACTGGAGACTCAATTTCGGCTTGGAATGGTTTACCTTCGGCCGGCTGCGCCCTCTGCATACGAATGCGGTCGTATTTGCCTTTGCGGCAAATGGCTTTTTTCTAGCGTGTTACTACTCGACGCAGCGATTGTTAAAAACACGAATGTTTTCTGACTTGATGAGTCAGATTCACTTTTGGGGCTGGCAACTCATTATATTAGCCGCGGCCATCGCCTTTCCCCTGGGACTCACCCAGGGTCGCGAATACGCCGAGCTTATTTGGCCCATCGATATTGCAGTCGCTCTCATTTGGGTCATCTTTGCCGTCAATTTCTTCATGACCATTAAGATACGCCGCGAGCGACATATTTATGTCGCTCTATGGTTTTATATTGCCTCGATCTTGGCGATCGCCATGCTTCATATTGTTAACAACCTTCAACTGCCCGCTTCGTGGACTCTATCGTACTCTGTCTATTCGGGAGTCGCTGATGCGCTTGTGCAGTGGTGGTATGGACACAATGCCGTCGGATTTCTTCTCACCACGCCTTTTCTTGGATTGATGTATTACTTTTTGCCCAAGGCGGCCAATAAACCTATCTTCTCCTATCGACTTTCAATCATTCACTTCTGGGGACTCGTGTTTATCTATATTTGGGCAGGGCCTCATCACCTTTATTATTCGGCTCTGCCCGAGTGGGTTCAGTCGCTTGGCATGGTTTTTAGTATCATGCTGCTCGCTCCATCGTGGGGCGGTATGCTCAATGGCCTCTATACCCTTCGCGGTGCCTGGCACAAAGTACGAGAAGAACCCGTTCTCAAATTTTTTGTCGCGGCGGTAACCGCTTACGGAATGGCGACCTTCGAAGGCCCTCTCATGTCGATCAAAGTTGTGAATCGCATTTCTCATTTCACGGACTGGACCATCGCTCACGTGCATGTCGGCGCACTCGGATGGGTGGGCTTCATGATTTTTGGTATGGCCTATTATCTTGTGCCTAAGCTGTGGAATACCGAACTCTACAGTAAACGCTTAGCCAATGTTCATTTCTGGATTGGACTCATAGGCATTGTACTTTACGCCTTGAGCATGTGGACATCAGGCGTATCGCAGGCGCTCATGTGGTTTGCCACAAACCCCGATGGAACGCTGGCCTATCCTGATTTCATGGAAATCGTTATCGCCAATATACCGATGCTCTGGATTCGAGCTCTCGGAGGTACTCTGTATATCGCGAGTATCGTCATCATGTTTTACAATCTCTATAAAAGTATTGTAGGCAAATCAATCGCTGAAGAAAAAGTGTATGAGGCCCCAAGACTTTCAGCTCTCACACCTATTGATCTAGCCAAAGAGGAACTCTTTCAAATTGATGGACGCCCCAAGGGACGATTTTTGTCTGGCGCTCATCGTATGCTTGAAGGCTGGCCTCTCGCATTCACGGCCTTGTCGTTCATCGCATTGTCTGTGGGTGGACTAATTCAGATTGTACCTATGATTTTGACAGAACATCAGGCTCCTCTTCAAGTAAACGTAAAGCCCTATACCCCTCTGGAGCTCGCTGGACGTGATATTTATATTCGTGAGGGTTGTTACAACTGTCATTCGCAGCAAGTACGACCCATTGTTGAAGAAGAACTCCGTTATGGGCCTGTCTCTCGCGCCTACGAGTATATTCACGACCGTCCATTTCAATGGGGTTCCAAACGGACCGGGCCGGATATTCATCGCATTGGAGGCAAATACCCAGACCTCTGGCATTATCGACATTTTGAAGATCCTCGTTCGACGTCTCCAAAGTCATTGATGCCCGCGTACCCATGGCTAATGGAGCGAGAACTTAAGATTCACAATATTCCCGCTCGGCTTAAAGTTCTGAAGAAGCTCGGAACACCCTATAGTGCAGACGATATTGCGAATGCAAAGAAGCTACTTCAGGCTCAGGCGTCTGAAATAGCCGCTCGGCTCAAAGAGCAAGGTGGCATAACCAATACAGAAGACAAAGAAATCGTCGCTATGATTGCTTACCTTCAACGCCTTGGAAAAGATGCGACCGCCCTGGAGAAAAAGAAATGATACGAGCTCTTTTAGAACATGCCAGCAATCCCTCGTTTGGGATTGCAGCTCTCATGCTCTTATTTTCTATTTTTGTAGGTATTTTATGGTGGACCTATATAGTTATACCGAAGTCGCTCCATCACAGCCATGCGCAAATTCCACTGAACGACGAACTCCAGATCGAACAGAAGGACCGACCACCATTTAGGGAGACCTTATGACTCAAGATAATAACGATGACAACAAAGATAAGCTTCGTTCGCATGCCTATGATGGCATTCAAGAATATGACAATCAACTCCCGCGATGGTGGGTCCAATTATTCTGGATTACGATTATTTTTTCGGGCGCCTATCTTTACTACTATCATTTTCGCAGTGAAGACGTAGGCCTCGATCAAGAATATAGAGTCGAAAAAAAGAAGAGCGAGCAAGCGGCGCTACTACGACCTGATCCATCTCAAAGTATTACCGAAGAAAAACTGCTAGCCCTTACGAAAGACCCGAGCGTACTCAGCGAAGGTAAGGCCTTATTTGCTGAGAAATGCCTATCATGCCACGGCGCACACGGTGAAGGGTTGGTTGGCCCCAACTTAACAGACAACTACTGGATTCATGGAAGTTCTATGAAGGCCATCGTATCTGTCATTCGTAATGGAGTTCCCGCGAAAGGCATGATTCCTTGGGCGAGCCTCATGACAGCCGATCAAATTCATGCGTCAGCGGCCTATATAAAGTCTATACAAGGAACTCAGCCGAAGAATCCCAAAGCTCCTGAAGGGAAACCTGAATAACCTATGAGCTCTTACGTTGACTTATCGACCGTTGAACATGATGGAAAACGAAAATGGGTATATCCCATCGTAAGAAAGGGCCTGTGGTATTATCGCCGGTTTCTTGTTGCGATGGGTCTCATCGCATTTTTGTTGATCACTCCATGGACGACAGTAGATGGCCGACAAAGTCTTCTCATCGATTTTTTAAACTTTCGCATTTTATTTTTTGGAATGACCTTCCATGCCAGCGAGGCGATTGTCATTCTGGGTCTCTTATTTACTGTTATTGCCATTATTCTATTGCTGACGGCCATCTTTGGCCGTGTTTTTTGCGGATGGGCTTGTCCGCAAACCGTGTTCATGGAATTTGTTTACAGACCGATTGAGAAATTATTCGAAGGAGAAGGTGCCTCTCAGAAGCAATTTCACTCTCGACCCTTAGCCGATCGCTTCTTAGTTACAGGTTCGAAATACGCCATTTTTTTGGTGGTTAGTTTAATCATCAGCAATACTCTCATCGCCTATTTTTTTGGCGCCCACCATCTCATCGATATGATGAGAGAAGGTCCTCACCTTCACTGGAAACCTTTTGTAGGGATGTCGGTGGTTACCGGTATTATTTTGTTTCAGTTTGCCTGGTTCCGAGAGCAAGTGTGCACCTTTATCTGCCCTTACGGTCGACTACAATCGCTGCTACTCGACAAAGATTCTCTCATCGTTGCCTATGATGCACGCCGAGGGGAGCCCAGAGGCAAGATGGTAGCGAAAACGACTGAAGACTTAAGTAGCCATTCAGAACCTGTCCGAGGCGATTGTGTCGATTGCAAACTATGTATTGCCGTATGCCCCACGGGCATTGATATTCGCCAAGGATTGCAGCTCGAATGCGTCTCATGCACGCAATGTATCGATGCGTGTGACTCCATAATGAACAAGCTGAACAGACCCACGGGGCTTATTCGTTACGATACCGAGTCTCGTCTCGAAGGTAAGCCTCTGAGAATTTTACGACCTCGCCTCTTTATTTATGGCATACTCTTTAGTTTGGGAGCCTCGTTACTCTTTGGATTTGGGTATAATCGCAGTTGGGCAAAAGCCACTCTTCACCGAGAGACATCCACCACTCTTTTCACCAAAGACAGTGAAGGAAAAATCATCAATACGCTGCGCCTCCATATTCAAAGTTTGTCTGATGAGACTACCGTGCTGTCTGTAAAAGCTAAGAGCCCCGATGGTCTAGAGATTCAGGTTCCCTCGGGAGCGATGTCTTTGAATGCCCACGCCAAGAACACATTGCATATTCTTGCTCTCTTGCCGCAGCAAAGTTTTATTGAGCAAAAGGGGCGCATCGCCATCAGTCTAGAAATTACAGCCGAAAAACCCGACATCCCTTCGACGCCGCTCACTCCCCTTGTTCTTGATACGACCCTCTTTGGCCCAAGCGCGCCGTAGGAGGCTAATTGTCGCGAACGCACCCCATACCAGAGGACGCCTGCGATCACTGCGGTTTACCGGCCGCCCAGTCGCGTTTCTGTTGTTTGGGATGCGAAACTGCCTGGAATATTCTGCAGTCCGCCGGGCTCCATCGCTACTACGACAACGCCGAGCCCTCTCAACGACCGGTCGTCGCGAAAGCACTGGCAGAGTGGGCGGCGCTAGATCATCCTGATTTTTTAAAGACCACCACCATCGTGGGCCTCAACGAATTCCACAGTCTCGTTCGAGAACATAGTTTTTCAATTTACGGTATTCACTGCCTGGCCTGCTTGTGGTTGCTTGAAAATATTTCAAAACTCAATTCTCATGTCATCGAGTCTCGGTTGTTGAGCGACCAACAGACCCTTCGACTTCGATGGGTGGATGGCCCCCATCATTTAAGTCGAATTGCCTATGATCTGTCTCGAGTGGGCTATACTCTAAGCCCCGCCGAAGAGCTGCGATCGCGCCGACAGGCGAGTCGAAGCGAATGGCTTCGCATCGGGATTACGGGAGCTTTAGCTGCCGCCGTGATGCATCTTGGCCTCTACTTTCTTGGAGCCTGGGATGGTGGCGATCTATCAACAACCCATTCGACGATGAGTCACCCCATCGCGCAGATGCTCGGCTGGATATCCGCGCTTCTCACACTCCCTGTCATCACCTACGGAGCCTGGCCGTTCTATCGCTCGGCGTATTTTGCCCTACGCTTCAGAAAACTCTCTGCTGACTGGCTTATTAGCGTGGCTTTGATCATCGGCTTTGTGGCGAGCCTCTGGGAAAGCCTTCAAGGCTCCATACACGTTTATTATGATTCGTTATCGATGATTGTTTTTTTGTTGCTCGTGGGAAGAAAGATTATTCAAGGAAGTCGTGATTATTTTTTAAAACCTCTCATTTTTGAAGCCAAGAAAATCGACGGCAACAAGCGCCAAGCAGTTCCAGCCTCTAGTCTGGTAGGGGGTGATCGCATTGAAGTCGCACCCGGAGAATTTGTTCCGACTTCCTGTCGCCTTGAGTCGAACGAAGCCTGGTGCGATATAAGCTCCATCACCGGCGAAGCCCAACCACAGCGCTTCGTCGAAGGCCAAACGCTACCAGAAGGGGCGATCGCGTGTAGCACAACCATCATCGCCAAAGTGCTTCAGCGATCTACTTTGTCCACGACGTGGAGTGCCGCGGTTTTTAACTTTGATCAGAGGCGCCTTTCCCATCACGAACAGTGGTTCGTCATGTCCATTATGGTCGTCGCATTTCTCGGATTCTGGATCCAGGGATCTCAAGTCGCCATCGCTATTTTGATCGTTGCTTGTCCGTGCGCTCTCGCCCTTTCTGAGCCCCTCGTGCTCGAAAGCCTACGCCGTCAGAGCGCCGCCAAAGGTATTCTTGTCGGCGCGCTTTCAAAGCTATGGAATTTTGTGCCGCCCACGTCATTTGTCTTCGATAAAACGGGCACACTCACTCAAGGCCATCTTGAAGTGTCCAACCAAGCTGAGCTCGTTGACAAGTTAGGGCCCTCTGAGCTCGATCGCTTATATTCGATGTGCGTACGAAGCGAGCATCCGCTTTCAAAGTCACTCGCCTTTGCCCTTAAAGATAGGGGCGCACAGTATAAAGATTATGACATTCATGAGGTTGCGGGCACGGGCCTTCGAAGTGATGGCTATGAACTCACACAAGGCGAAGTGTCAGCTTCCGAGGTGAGCAGTTTGTTCAAAAATAATGGTATTAATATTCTCCAAATACGCTACGACGATTTTCTACGCCCTGAAGCTCCCGAAGCGCTACGTCAGCTCGTTGATTTGGGATACTCGATAAAACTTTTCTCAGGGGATAGAACAGCCTCTACCAACGGATTTCTTCGAAAGCATGGTCTGCAGTTCAGCGACGTTCGCTCTGAACTTCGACCTCAAGAAAAAGCGCAGCACTTGGAAAATAGCGATGCCTTCGTGGGCGATGGCTTGAACGATCGAGAAGCTATGAAACACGCCGCTCTCAGCATCGGAATCACCGGCAGTGCAGAAAGCAATTTGAAGACCGCCGATATCTATTTGCAAAAGAAAGATCTGCGCCTCATCCCCGAGTGGATGGTCGCCATGCAACGGGCTCAGAAGACCATACGCCTTAATATAACGCTCTCGATCTTCTATAATATTGTCGCGATTAGCCTCGTCTTTATGGACGCGATTGGGCCCATTGTATGTGCCATCATCATGCCTCTTAGCTCTTTAAGCGTGTATCTTTTATCCCAAAAGAAATGCTATTTCGACGACGCAATCCCCCCTACGATAGGTTGATGAGAAGGAGGGCTCAGTGGTCATGGATTGCAATTGACATCGGCAACTCTGCCTTTGCAACCACAATTTTAGCGGCCCTCTTTCCAGCAACCTTACCTCATTTGGTTCCAAAAGAAGGAGTTCAGGGTCCCTTTGGGGTCGTCTTCGACGCGTTAAGCCTATGGAGTTATAGTGTTGCGCTGAGTGTGGGACTCACGTTGCTTTTGGCGCCCATCATGGGTCGATGGGCTGATCGAACCCGCCACCGAAAATCGTTCTTTCTGGGATTTTCGACTCTCGGAATAGTGGGCACCTGGAATTTAGCCTGGAGCGATACCTGGGCGCCAGCTCTCTGTTTTTTTATCCTCGCCAATATCGGTTTTGTGATAAGCAATATTTTTTGCAACGCTCTTCTTTCCTCCGTTGCAGACAAATCAGAGTGGCACCATCTTTCCCTTAAAGGCTATGCCTGGGGTTACCTCGGCGGAGGCCTCTTGTTAGGACTTCAGCTATTGGCTCTAAAATCGCCTGAAAGTTTCGGACTCAGCAGCACTCAAGAAATACTGCCCTACTGCTTTGCTTCGGTAGCGCTGTGGTGGGCCATCTATATAATTCCGGCGGCACTCTTTCTGCCCTCCTGTCGCTCGGCAGCGGCTGCCTCAGAATCCGAACCTGCCCTACCCGCGTGGAAGCAGTGGTATTCGACCCTGCGAGATATTGTAAAAACGAGGCATTTAGCGCTCTTCATGTTGAGCTTCGCTCTTTTTAACGAAGGCATTCAAACGGTCATCGCCATGTCATCTATTTATGGCAAAGAAGTGTTGGGTCTCGAGACGCAGGCACTCATTCAAACGTTTCTGGTTATTCAGTTACTAGGCTTTCCTTGTAGTCTCGCCATGAACCATCTCGTTCGCCGCCTGGGAGCCTACCAATCACTTATTGCTGTGCTCATCGTCTGGATGCTGATCGTGTCTTTTGGATTTTTTATGACAACAGCTCAAGATTTTCTCATTATGGGCGTTTCAGTTGCGGTCGTGCTTGGCGTTTCGCAAGCCCTGCCTCGATCGATATTTCAGTCTCTACTTCCAGAGGGCAGAGAGGCTGAGTTTTTTAGCTTCTTTTCGCTATCAGGAAAAATGACCTCCGTCTTAGGCCCCTTACTCTTTGGACTCATCCGACAAATAACTGGCGACTCTCGTCTCTCGTTACTGTCACTCCTGGCATTCTTTGCCTTAGGCCTCGTGGTGCTATTGCAGATTCCCAGAAGACAGGGCGCCGTCTTTTCCTTAAGATAGGTTTCATGGGGATCATTCATAAATCTATCGTGGGGGGACTTCTCTTAGGAGTCGCGTTTCTGGGGCCATCTTGCAAACGAAAGGTATCCTCGACAACAACTTTCCAGGGAAAAGCCTCCGATCTCGCCGAGCCAGTGAAGAACGATAGACTGGTCCTATGGCTTCAAGCTAATCCTCAGACGCTCAATCCCATAACTGCGAGTGATGCCTACTCCAGCTCTATCACTCGAAGTGTATTTGACAGCTTACTTCGCTACGATACGTTTACCGGTGAGCCGGAGGGCCTTATTGCAAGTTCTTGGACTATCTCTGATGATGGTCTGACCTATGTTTTTAAACTTCGTGAAAATATTCTCTTCCATGATGGCGCGCCTCTCACGGCCGAAGACGTGAAATTTTCATTCGATTTAATAAAAAATCCTAAGGTGGATGCGGCTCATCTTCAAAACTATTTTGCTAGCCTGGAAAGCGTGACTGTTAAAGATCAATATACGGTCGAGTTCAAACTTAAATCAAAATACTTTAGGCATCTCATTATGTTGGGCTTGGCAGAGATTCTGCCAAAACATATCTATAGCAAGGGCAATTTTAATACGCATCCGAATAATCGAAATCCTATCGGCTCAGGCCCGTATCAATTTGTTCGATGGGATAATGGGCGAAGCATTCAATTAAAGCGATTTAATCGCTACTGGGGCGATCAAGACAATCACTTCAAAAACTTTAATAATTTTAAAGAGGTTTTGTATCGGATTATCTTAGACGATCGTGTCGCCCTTATGGCGCTTCGAAAGAAAGAGATTGATACTTTGACCCCCACTCCCTTCATGTGGGTAAACGATTTAACATCTCCTGAAGTAGAAAAAAATTTTTATAAGTTGAAATATACGACCAACGACGGCAATGGTTACCGCTTCATCGGATGGAATTTGACCCATCCTCTTTTTGAATCGAAGAGCGTTCGTCAAGCCCTGGCATATGCCATGCCACGCGATCTCATTAACGAAAAACTTTACAAGGGACTTCTAATTCCTTCCATTGGACCCTTCCCTAAAGGTTCCGATAAAGCCGACCCTGCATTAGAGCCGTATCCTTACGATACAAAGAAGGCCTCCACCTTACTCGCCGAAGAAGGCTGGCAAGACTCTGACAAAGACGGCCTGCTCGATAAGAACGGTAAAACCTTTACATTTGAGTTGATTTTTGGCTCGGGCAGTCCCGAAGTGGAACGGATCGTGCTCATTTACCAACAGAGTCTCAAAGAAATCGGTATCGACATGAAGATACGGATGCTCGAGTGGACCGTACTCCTCAAACAGATTGATGAAAAAAAATTCGATGCTCTCATGATGGCTTGGGGATCATCACTGGATTCCGACCCCTATCAAATTTGGCACTCCAGCCAATCTGTTCCAGGGGGAAGCAATCGTGTGAGTTTCCACCATGAACGTGTCGATACCATCTTGGCACTTGCCAGAGAAACTCTCGATCGTGAAAAGCGCAACGAACTGTATCGAGAGTTTAGTCGTATCATCGCTGACGAAAGCCCCTATCTCTTTTTGTTTGAGAGACCCTCTCTACTGCTTGTCGACCGCCGAATTCAGAATGTGGAGCCCTTGGGCCGCTTAGGCTCTGACTCTTCTCGCTGGTTTGTACCTCTGGGTATGGAACGAATTAAGAACTTAGAAAACTAATGGCTTCGTATATTGCAAAGAGAATTCTGCTCTTAGTCTTTACGCTGTGGGGAGTCACAGCAATTTCTTTTGCCATCATCCAGCTTGCCCCCGGATCACCCCTCGAGATGAAATTGCGTGCCGATCCGGGTGGAGGCTTGGGCGATCAGTCTGGGCTCTCACAAGAAGCTCGCGAGCAATTGAAGAAGCTTTATCATTTAGATAGACCCCTCTTTGAACGCTATCTCTTGTGGCTGGGAGATATTGTCCGTCTTGATTTCGGAAAATCGTTCAGTGACCACCGGCCCGTGCTCGATAAAATTAGCGAGCGACTGCCCGTATCAATTACCTTTGGTATCTCAGCGATTCTTGTCGCACTACTCATTGGTATTCCACTCGGCTTGTTAGCTTCTGCGAAACAAGGAACCTGGATAGACCGAGGCATTTCATTTTTTACCGTGAGCCTCTATGCCATGCCCACCTATGTGCTCGGTATTCTTCTGCTCACGTTCTTAGGGGGTGGCGAATTTTTAGATTGGTTCCCCATCTACGGCATTCAGTCAGACGACTACGATCGACTCGATTTTTGGAGCAAAGTTGGCGACCGCCTACATCACTTTATTCTACCGGGGCTCTGTTATTGCATCGGCTCCCTTGCCTTCATCACCGAGCAGCAGCGCGCCAGCATGCTCGAAGCGCTACATCAAGATTATATCCGTACCGCCAGAGCCAAGGGCCTTTCAGAAACGGTCGTCTACTGGAAACACGCTTTTCGTAATGCGCTGATTCCAATTGTTACTATTATGGGCGGAATGATTCCGGCCATCTTGGGCGGCGGCGTGATTATTGAAAGTCTTTTTTCCGTGCCGGGTTTAGGTCTTCTTTCTTATCAGGCGATTTTAGAACGAGACTATCCCGTGATCATGGCCAACTTCACCATCACAGGATTTCTGACTCTCCTCGGCCTCTTCTTTTCAGATATCCTCTATGTCTTGGTCGATCCTCGTATTGATTTTGAGGACCTAAACTCATGAATGCAGCGTCTACATCTACGCTATGGAGGCCTTCCGTATTTAAGGTAGTGACTTGTTTTCTCGCGGCCGTTGCCTTTCTTGCCTTTTCGGCCCCTTTGTGGATGGGGGAAAATTCTTGGCTTACCCTTTATCCCTACGGACCCGACACGCCCTCTATTTTGACATCTCAGATTTTCGCAAGCCCCGGCGACCATTGGCTAGGTACCGACCGAGTGGGTCGGGATGTCTTCGCCCTCATTTTATTTGGAATTCGAAACTCCTTTTTGTTTTCGCTCGCCGTGGTATCGACCTGCGCCGTCATTGGTACCTTGTTGGGAGGTCTTATGGGTATGGCGGGGGGACGCATCGATATGCTGCTCAGTCGCTTTCTCGAAATCGTCGCCAATTTTCCTGTCTTCTTTCTGCAACTCACTCTGCTGGCGTTTTTTGACCGCGGCTATGGCATCTTATTTTTTGTCATGATTTTTTCAGGGTGGATTCCCTATACTAGACTCACCCGGGCCGAATTTTTGAAAATTAGGAAACAAGATTATATTGCGGCAGCCCAAGTGCTCGGCGCCTCAAAATTGAGAATTTTCTTCAGACATTTACTTCCTAACGGTTGGGCGCCCTCGCTCATTTATATTCCGTTTGATTTTTCGTCGACGATCGTCAGTCTAGGAGCCCTATCGTTTCTTGGATTTGGCGAACCCATCAACGTGCCCTCGCTCGGAGAGCTGATGAATCAGGCTCGAGAAAATTTTCAAAGTGCGTGGTGGATCGCATTCTTTCCGAGCATCACCTTATTTCTAATGACGCTCGCTCTGATTTTATTCGGCACCAGCCTGCGAGATCGTCTCGATCCAAAGGCCGCTAGTCTCGCTACGGCTACCTCTCTCAACTCCGACAACGTTGTATCCCCGGACAAATAGATTTTATTGTCTGACCCATCAAATCGCCTATCCCCCACCCAAAGAAACCCAACTGCTCCGTCACTTACGCGCCCGGCTCGGGAGAATCCACAACTTCGATCGCTCTTAAATTCGAGACCATCGTGAAAAAGAAAAAAGAAGATAAGGGCTATAAGCCGGGTTCTGTTCGAAGTTTTATCTTCGCAGCGATCATCAATCTGGGAGAGTCGTTACCGACTCCCTCTAGCAACCGACCATCGTTCCCAACTACTCTCTTGCCAACCGCGGAGCAGCCGACGTAGCGAGCTTGCCACGCATAGACTCACGCCTATCGAAACGAACCTTGGTTTTGCACCCCATAGGGTTTAGCGCGATTGTAGTCACCTACAAAAGCCGTGAGCTCTTACCTCACGATTTCAACCTTACCTGATCCTCGTGAAAGGCCATTGGCGGTGTATTTTCTGTGCCACTTTCCGTATCGCATCAAACTTTTTCAAATCCAATACGACCCAGGCCGTTAGCCTGTATGGTAGCTCTCACTTGACTCTCATTTCTTGTCGAAAAGAGAACTCAAATTTGGTGCCCGGACTTTCCTCTATGAACAATCCAAAAGATTTTTCACAGCGATCGCCCACCCTTATCTTCTTATTATCTAGAAGTATCAAACCCAGAAGGATAAGTTCAATACCTTTTAAATATTTACTTAAATATCAGCCGTTTAGTGGAAGCGTTCTAGGCACTTGCCCGTGATTCCTGCGATTCCGTACCCTCAATTTCTGAAGGGCACAGAATTCGCGAACAGGACGGACACGTCAAAATCTGTTCCATCTTCTCAAGTTGAATCGCCAACTGAGGAGGGACCGCCACGAAGCACCCTCCGCAGAGCAAGTTATTCACAATCGCGATTCCGTTACCGCGCCGAATTCGCTGCACACGCTCGTAAATTCCAAAAACTTCTTCCTCAACCAAAGAAATATGAGCCGCTCGTGTAGTTTCCAGTTGAGCGATGGATTCTTGAATACCAAGGACTCTTGCCTTCTCACTATCTATTGATGTTTTCCATGCTAGTTCGAGCTCTTCCAGTATCTTCACCTTTTGCTCCAGAGCCGCTTGCCGCTCTGCAGCAATTTTCTGCTTCTCTTCCAAAGCTTTGGTCATTTCTTGCATCTTACGCTGCAAATTTTCAAAATCTTTAGTAGCGCCAAACTCTTCCTTCGTATTTCTGAGCTCACGTTTACGAGTTTCAGATCTCTTCAGATCTTCTTGAAAAGTCAGATTTCTCAGTTCGAGCGAACGTCTTTCGCGATCGATCTCTTTAAATGCCTTGTCTGCCAGACGCTGGGCCTTTCGAGCCTCTTCCAATTTCGCCTGAAGCTCTGCCACTTGGGGGGGCAAGGATTTCTCATCGCTACGCAATTTAAATATTTGGCCATCGATTGTCTGAAGCTCAAGGAGCGCCTTGATGGACTGTCTAATTTTCTCTGGACTCAAGCTCATCGTTAGGTCCTCCTCACAATATTTATCGTAATAAAATCATCCTATGTCACGGAAATAAAATACTACTTGGACCGCCCTCAAAAGCGATTACAATGGCCCCTGGTCAGTAAATTGTGTCGATGCTTCAATGGTTTCGCCACATGGGGGCCCATAGCTCAGTTGGTTAGAGCAGCCGGCTCATAACCGGTAGGTCCCAGGTTCAAGTCCTGGTGGGCCCACATTTGTTTTGTCAGTCTTTTTGTCTCATTCTTCATTGTGCGGCGATGCTAGGGTTCATGGCCATTACAGGCCTACTCACCCTGCGCTTCTCGCGAGCCTCGATTGAGACAACCAGACTCGCAACTGTGTGGCTAAATACTCTCGATGAAGCTCTTCAATTTTTTTGCCCGCGAGGGATGACGCAACTTACGCAGCGCTTTCGCTTCGATTTGTCGAATACGCTCTCGAGTGACTTCAAAATCTTGACCGACTTCTTCCAAGGTGTGGTCTGATTTTTCGCCAATTCCGAAACGCATACGCAAAACCTTTTCTTCACGCGGAGCCAAGGTTGCCAGGACTTTGCGAGTTTGTGCCGACAAATTGTAATTAACGACCGCCTCGGTAGGAGCGGTAGCATTGACGTCTTCAATGAAATCGCCCAAGTGTGAGTCTTCTTCTTCTCCAATCGGCGTATCCAACGAAATGGGCTCTTTAGCAATTTTGAGAACTTTACGAACCTTTGCCAAAGGCATCTCCATTTTCTCTGCGATTTCTTCAGGTGTCGGCTCTCGGCCTAATTCTTGAACCAAATGTCGCGAGGTTCGAATCAACTTATTGATCGTTTCAATCATATGCACCGGTATTCGAATCGTGCGCGCCTGATCGGCGATCGCGCGAGTAATCGCCTGTCGAATCCACCATGTGGCATAGGTCGAAAACTTATAGCCTCGACGATACTCAAATTTATCGACGGCTTTCATCAAACCAATATTGCCTTCTTGGATGAGATCCAAAAATTGAAGGCCACGATTGGTATATTTCTTCGCGATACTCACTACCAAACGAAGATTGGCTTCGACCAATTCATTTTTTGCTCGCTCAGCCTTAAGCTCACCGTTCTTAACAAGCTTGTGAATGCGCTTAATTTCCGTCGCTTCCAGACGGACTTCTTCTTCGATGAGAACAATCCGTTTCGCAGCGGCGCGATAATTTTCAACGGCCTCGGCCAATTGCTCGGGCTCTAATTTTAGACGAATTGCAATTTTCTTGGGATCTTCTTTCCCTTTATCGAGCGTAACCAGCAGTTCTTTGATGCCGTCTTCATCACTGCCGAGTTGACGTTCAACCTGAGTGATCAGACTTTGGCTCTTTTCCACTCGAGACACCAAATTTTTGAGTTTCGAAGAAATTTTATTGATAAACTTTCGATTGAGATCAATTTCTTTCAAGGTTTCAAAGATATCGTCTCGAAGTTTCTCCATCTCCTTCTTGGGCTCTTCTTGAGCCTTTTTGGAAGACGTCTTCACCGTTTGCCAAATTTCGTGAATCTCGCCAAATTTCTTACGCGCTTTAGCAATGAGCTTCAGTACACGATCACATTGGTTATTTTCGTTAAACTGACCCTGCTCGGTTTCATCGTAACCGCGAATCACATCGGCGACCCGAATAGTTTTTCGCTTCAGTCGATCTTCTAAATTTAAAATTTCTTTAATACCGAAGTCCGAACGCAATACAACGCTCAGAACTTCTTGCTCGCCCTCCTCGATGCGTTTGGCGATTTCTACTTCACCGTCACGGGTAAGCAACGAGACTTGGCCCATCTTTCGCAAATACATGCGAATGGGATCATTCGATCGACTGAACGAGTCGTCGTCTTTTTCATCTTCGTCAAAGGCATGATCTTCATCGTGAGTCGCTGTGGCTTTTGGCTTTTTTGGCTTGAAATCGTCGGATTCATCGACGACCTCGATGTCCATTTCATCGAGCATGAGCATCACGTCGTCAATTTCACCCTCGGACGTTACCTCTTGAGGTAACATTTCGTTCACTTCTTCGAAGGTGAGATAGCCCTTTTCTTTTCCAAGGTGAATGAGCTGCTTAACTTCTTTCATGTCTTTGCTAGCTTTTTTTCGACCTCGACCTTCTTTGGCGCCTTCTTTGGCACTTTCTTTGGTTCTGTCTTTGACAGGTGCCGCGAGGGATTCTTTGACTACGCCAAGAGCCGTTTTTTCAACTTTAACTGCAAGCTTTGTTTTAATCACAACTTCAGCAGCCTTCGCCTCTTTTCGGGGGAGTTCTTTCTTTTTCTCCTCTTTTGCGGCGACAGACTTTTTTATTGGAGCGCTTTTCATCTTTCTCACAATGACATTCTTTTTCTTATGAGAAATCGCCGATTTCTTTACGGTCTTCATATTTTTTGCAGCCATGGTCATCCTTTCATCAATTCCTATAACTCTTTAGACGCTTGATCGAGTGTGCCGCTAAACAGCCGTCTCAAATCTTGTTTCTCTGAGAGAATCCGTCGGGCTCCCTCAGTGTCGTTTTGCTGTTCTGCCAGCAACAAATCGTTTTGTAGCTTTTCACTTTCTCGCTTCACAAAGGCTCGTTTCAAACCTGCAATGAGATCTCCCCATATTTTCTTTGCCACCTCGTCGGAAGATACCTCGGACCGCCCCTCGACGGCCCACTCCCGAATCTGAATCTCTACCAGCTGGGAGGGCATATTATCACTGGGCTTATTGCCCGTCTTATCACTCGATTCACTCGATCTTTCATCGGCCCAAGGGCCCGATTCCACTTGCAGTTTTGACAACCATTCGAGGCCTGCAATGTCCTTAGAATTTAGACCAAGGTCAAGAAGTCTTACAAGCATTTCACCCCACTTTGATTGACCATTTACAAGGGCCCTAAGATCCCTAAAGTTAAAGTCATCTAAATCCCCACTTTGTACCAGAAACTTCACGATTTCACGCTCATATTTATCGTCCGCACGGGACGGCTCGTTCTTGAGTGCCAGCGCCTTCGACCCACTGGGTGGCGTGGGTCGAGCGGCCGTAAGGACGGGCTCCTGCAAGACCAATCCTTCTGGCAAACCAAAACGCTGGGCAATGTCTCGCTTAAGAACGGTCTTTTGAATTTCGTCAGGGATCTGGTTCATTAAATCGACTAAGCCCCTAATTTCTTTACCTTTCGCCGTGGGCGACTTTGCCGTTAAAACCTTAGACTCTACCAAATAGTCCAGTGCCGACCTGGCCGATTCGAAAACCTTTCTCAGCTCATTGCGTTTGGTCGTTAAGTCTTTCGAGGAATCATTCAAAAAGGCATCGGGGTCTTTACCCGTGGGAATGAGCGCCACCTTAGCCTCCACGCCCTCGCGAAAAAATAGAGCAAGGTTTCTCTCGGTGGCGGCCAGACCTGCGGCATCCGAATCAAAGAGAGAAACGGCTTTTTGGGCCCACCGTTTGGCCAATCGAACTTGCTCTGTGGTTAAACTTGTCCCCATAGACCCTACAACATTCGTCACCCCGTACTGCATTAAGGCCAATACATCCATGTAGCCTTCGACAATAACGAGATACCCCTTTCTCGATGCGGCCTTTGATGCAAGATGCATGCCGTAAAACAGTCGACTTTTATCGAAGATCTTGGATTTCGGTGAATTGAGATATTTGGGCTGCTCATCTCCGAGGGAGCGAGCCCCAAAACCCTTCACCGTGCCTTTCTCATCTAAAATGGGAAACAAGAGTCGCCCCTGAAAACGATCGACAAAGTCCCCTGAAGGCATGCGACTTAGAAGTCCCAACTGCGACGCTAAGTCTCGATTAAATGATTTTTGATGCAAGAAATTCGCAAGCTGATGGGAGGAGTGGGCTCCAAGATGGGCCCCTAACCGAAAGCTTTCCCAGAGGTCTTCAGGAACGGAACGTCGCACAAGATAATCACGAAAACCCTGACCAGACTTCGATCGTAAGTTCTCTGAAAAAAAATCGGCCGATGCTTGAAGAATAGCGATGCTTTCTTCCCATTGGGGATCTTTCTTAAAACGGTCGAGCTTAATTCCTGCTCTCTTAGCCGCTTCTTCCAAAGCTTGGTTAAAGTCCCATGCGTGATACAACTGCAAAAATTTTAGCGCGTCGCCGCCCGCCTTACATCCAAAGCAGTGAAAGAGTTGTTTCGAAGGACTAACTGAAAAGGAGGGACTTTTTTCAGAATGAAAGGGACACAAGCCAAAAAAGTTTTGACCACTTTTTTTAAGTGCGACGACTTCTCCAATGATTTGAACGATATCAATCGCCTGACGCACGGCTTCGAGCATCTGGGGAGTCTAGCTCAATTCTCAGCCTGCAGGCAGAAGCTTTTGAACTCTTTCGGTGACTTTTTTGCCATCGGCGCGCCCCACCACTTTGGGTTTCAGATCTTTCATGACTTTGCCCAAATCTTTGATCGACGTGGCCCCCACAGAGCTTATCGCCGTTTTAATCAAGGCATCGAGCTCATCATCATTAAACGGTTTGGGCAAAAACGAAGAAATCACTTCGATTTCTCGCTCTTCTTTGTCTGCCGCCTCTGTTCGACCATGCTCTTTAAACTGACTGGCTGAATCGCGTCGTTGTTTAATGAGAGACTGGAAAACCTGAAACGCTTCATCTTCGGTCAGCTCTTGCTGTTCTTTCTCAACAAATTTGTATTTCAGAGCCGATTTCATCGCACGTAAGCAATCGAGACGAACTTGGTCTCGCGCCCTCATCGCATCTTTAATGGCTTCGCTGATTTGGTTTTCTAATGCCAACATGATCAAAATATCGAAAGACCGGGAACGATCAACTTGGACGTTTTGTCGTACGTTGAGAGCGCTTCACGGCGGCGATAGCTTTTCTCTTTCGCTTTTGAGAAGGCTTCTCGAAAAACTCTCTCTTACGTAATTCTGTCAATACACCGGATTTTTCGACCAACTTCTTGAAGCGTTTGATCGCCCCTTCAATGGATTCATTATCTCGAACTCGTACAAACGTCATAGGCGAAAAATCTAGGTCGCCTTGCCCTTATGGTCAATGATTTTGGCTTTCTATTTGCCCGCCCGAGCCGTGAAGGTCCCCACGTGGGTCGTAAAACCCTCTTCTTTCGCCAGCCGCAGAGACTCCTGCTCATGGCGCTCTAAGGCCGATTTATCCATTTCTAGAATGGTAAAGCGTCTCACAAACGACAGAGGCGACATCGACATCATAAACTGGGCGGTTCCCAAGGTGTTGACGAGCCCAGACGGGGCTCCAAAAATATCAAGGCCCACAGGAGGTGTATTGTGACCCAATAGAACCGTTCCTACAGAATCGACCAACGGAATGAGGTCTTGAGCACCATCGACGACCAAACAAAGCACGCTGGGCGCCATTCGATTGATATGGCGAAGAGACTCGCGATTTGATTTCACCTGAAAAAAGTAGGTCTTTTGATCCAGGCACTGGCGAATGGATATTTGTTCTTCTTGAGAACGTACCCCCTGCATCATAACGGCAATCTGATCGATTAATTTCTCGTGCCACTCTCGGTCGGGATGAAAGACGTAAATCTCGGCCTGAGAATCTAAATCGGCCCTCGCCACGATATCGGCCGCCACCCGGAAGAGATCGGTTGTCGAATCACAGACAAAAGCTGTTTCAAGCGGCCCCGAAAGCGTATCGATACCCACGTACCCCATAAGACGCATCTTTGCGACCGCCGACAGATTGCCTCCAGACCCTACAATCTTTTGAACGGGCGGACTATATTTGGTGCCAAACGCCAACGCGCAGAGCCCGCCCGTAGACCCCGCTAATACAATCGATTCAATTTTCAGAAGTTTGGCACAGTAGAGCAATGAAAAGTCGACATAGGGCTTTTCTAAATGTTTCTTTGGCGGCGTTGCGACGATGAGTTCTTTGACGCCGGCTTCACGCGCAGGAATGCCGCACAAGAGAAGTGTCATGAAGTGATTGACTCGCCCTCCCGGAACATAAATTCCCACTCTGTCTAGCGGACGCACTTCTGTGCCCCAGTAAACGCCTGCTTCGTCGTTCATTCGCATCGATGACAATCGAAGTTCGTCTTGAAATCGCTCCATTCGAGACTTTGCAGAATCAATCGCTTTACGCACCAAAGCATCCACTTTCTTGTGAGACGATTTAATCCAGTCAGGATCGACCCAAAGATCTTCTTCACGTAATCGCAGCTCATCATATTCGTCGGCCCAGCGAAGTAGCGCCTGCTCTTTCTCTTGTCGATAAACGGCGATTGTTTTATCGACTTCGGCGGCTCTTTCATCCAACAAGGTCCAACGTCGCTGACTAATTTCACTCACCAATAGTTCGAAGTCAGCGCTGCCCTCTTTTAAAATTCTCATTCACTTTCCCTTCGAATGGTTGCACCCAAACTCGATAACTTTTGTTCAAAGGACTCGTAACCACGATCGAGATGGTAGATACGTCTCACACGGCTCGTGCCTTGGGCGCGCAGGGCGGCTAGCACCAGGCTCGCCGATGCGCGTAAGTCAGATGCCATCACGGTGGCGCCGCTTAACATTGAGACTCCTTTCACCAGCGCTAAATTCCCCTTCACGTCGATATCGGCTCCCATGCGACGAAGTTCGCCCACATGACCAAACCGATTTTCAAAAACAGACTCGCGAATAGGCGATACTCCATCGGCCACGGCAGCACAGGCCATGAACTGCGCCTGAGCATCGGTGGGAAATCCTGGAAAGGGCGCTGTCTCGATGGTAGTCGCCTTGAGACGAGCGGGTCCCGACAAACGTACAGAGCCATCCAATTCTTCAGTCTGGCATCCCATATCAGAAAATTTTTGCAAGACGCTGTTGAGAGTATCACGACGATACGGATGGCACTCCACCGTTCCTCCGGTGATGGCTGCTGAGGCTAAATAGGTGAGCAATTGAATTCGATCAGGCTGAATCTTCCATGTCATTCCTTTTAATCGAGCGACTCCCTGAATATGTAGACGATCGGTGCCAGCGCCCACGATCTGCGCTCCCATCGCGGCAAGAGCTTCGCAGACTTCGACGACTTCGGGCTCTCGCGCCACATTTTCAAGCACGGTCTCCCCGTCGGCAAGAGCGGCCGCGCCTACGAGGTTGATAGTTCCTGTGACTGATGGAAAATGGCACACAAATCGAGTTCCCTTTAATCGGGACAAACCAGGCTTTACACGCGCTTTGATATAGCCCTCTTCGACTTTGATATCAGCGCCAAGGGCTTCAAGCCCCTTTAGATGAATATCCACTGGCCGTTCCCCGATAGCGCATCCACCGGGCAACGAGACCTGCGCTTCGCCTGCGCGAGCGACCAATGGGCCCAAGACCAATATGGAGGCGCGCATCTTACGCACCCAATCGTAGGGAGCCACCACCGAGGTGATGGTGGGGCAGTGAAACGAGCCGTCTTCGCTGCGCACTCCAAGACCCTTTAAAACCTCGCGCAAACTCCGAATATCTTCCACATTAGGCAGCCGCTCAAAAACAACTTTCTCATCGGTTAATAGACTCAGACACATTAAGGGAAGCGCAGCATTTTTAGCCGGGGGAATTTCCACACGACCGGCCAGCGGCTTGCTCCCTTCAATTATAAGGCAATCCATAGCGCATGGTACCGAGGCGCCCGCCTCACTGGCAAACGCTTAAAGGGCGCTACGATTCAGCGTCGCCCTTTCGGGCTAAACGGACTTCTCTGATCGCGATTTCCAACCAATAAACACGTGATCTACAAATAAGATCGATTACGATATTTCTACTTGACCCAACCCCCTTCATGAGGGAAGGCAGGGCATGATTGTACGTACAAGCTTATCCCTTTTTACAGCCGTCATTTTGGGCTTGGTGGTATCATCTGCCGCGGAGGCAATACCACAGCCCTATTTAGCCTATAAGCTTCAAAGAAAAATTAGGGAAAGTGACAGACTCCTCGTATGGACATTGCCCGATACTGTCGATGCGCCAAGGAATAGCGCTGAACCCGCTCAAAGGGTTATAGCTCTAGGAACAGAGACATCCGCTCATTCCATAAAAATTAACGAAACTTTCTATGCAGAAGAAGCTGGCTATGACGTGCCAACTAGCGATGGGTCCACGCAATTTCACCGCACCATCACGACTAAAATCTCAACTCCGCAAGGGCCATCGAAGATCCTATTTCAAATCGATACAACCGACTCACAACTCAAGTTTTGCAACAGGACAGAAACATCGTTTCATAAGATGAGTCTTACCAGGCTTAAACCTCTTTATTTCGCTCTCCCAGCTCATTTTCAAAAAGTGGAGCTCGGCCTTCAACCTCACGCTACCCCTTCCCATATCCAGTTTTATCAAAGTGCAGTGAATCTAATAGTGAGGGGCAATCACACAGGCCGGGCTGGAGTAGGCTACACCGATCGTAGTCCTGATACTTCTGTTACTCGATACCATCTTTATGCTTTGGAACCCGCTTACCTGACGGATGGCAACTCCAAGGAGAGTGAGGCGTCGGGGTGGAGGCTTATCTTCTGGCTCAAAGGTACCGCAGAAGAGTCACGGGTTGTCTATCGCGCGCCCTCTATCACCCAGGACAAATCGCCCCGCGAATTTTATTCACCTCTGATGACCCCTCCAGAAGTCGCTCAGCCCGTCGATCAAAAATTGGCGGCATTTTCTCATCCTCCGGTCATTGCACTCCCATTTAACGGCCGAGTACCAGCTCATTTGTCTCAAACAATTGATTTAAGGCGTTTTCTCCACCACTCGCTTGCCGATCTGAATCAGTCTTATCGTTGGGGTATCCCACCACAGACATGTCATACAATAATTGAAAGTCTTGGACTGGTAGCTCGCTATATGTGACCTCATTTAGGATTACAAACTCTTCATCGCCATCAAAACACAGCCTCGTTCTATCCAGCGCAGGTCTTTACACGGCCGCAAAAGCTGTAATGACTGAATATCTTGTCGTTGCTTTTCCGAGTAGGTTTCTAAAATTAGAGCTCCGTCGTCGGAAAGCAGGGGAAACCAATACTCCAAAATGGCCCGATAAAATATGAGACCACCTTCGCCACCATCGAGGGCACTCATTGGCTCAAAATCTTTAATGTCGTCTACCAACGATTTCAGATCTGCAGTTGGAATATAGGGAGGATTAGAAATGATTAAATCAAAAAACAAAGGAGCCTGTGAAGTCGACTGTCTTGCAAAATCGAGCAGTGAAGGGCCCTTTATAATATCTCCCTCGATAAGATGAACCCGATCTTCTGAAAGATTGAGATTCTTTCGATTGCGATAGGCGACTTCAAGAGCCGCGCGAGATTTATCGAGCGCCCAGACCTCTATAATTGGATAGAGCTTTGCCAACGTCAGAGCTAAACAGCCGGACCCCGTACCAAGATCGAGCACTCTCAAAGGGGCCGACGGCCCTAACCGAGGCGGTTCTAATCTGAGCGACTCTGATCGATGCGACTCCGATGGGCGCGCCTCTATTGGAGCGACGGGTTTATGTAATGCCACAAATTCTTTTGCCGCTTCAATGAGCTCTTCAGATTCTGGCCTTGGAATTAACACCGAATCATTCAGCAAAAAATTAAAACCATAAAACTCCTTTGATTCTAGCAGATATGCCACAGGCTCATGCTTGAGTCGACGTGCCACTAACGATTCAACCGCTGCCATCTCTTTCGATGCAATCGGACGATCATCATGAAGAATCAGCGCTTCAGGTCGACATGAAAGACCGCGGGCTACCAAAAGTTTTGCTTCAAAATAAGCGCGATCGCCAGCGATGGCTTTCAGACGCTGGCCCATTTGATTAACAAGATCTTTCACGGTCACACTCTAAGCCTCTTGTGCGAGTTGCCGAGTATAATCGTCTTGTTGCAAGGCTGCGATAATCTCGTCGAGGTCGCCTTCCATCACAGACGACAAACGTTTGAGCGTAAAGTTAATCCGATGGTCCGTGAGCCTCTCCTGAGGAAAGTTATAGGTTCGAATGCGTTCGTTTCTCTCACCACTGCCGACCTGAGACTTTCTGTCAGCCGCTCGCTCACTAAACTGCTTCTCTCGCTCGGCATCAAGCAGCCGCGTTCTTAAAACCTTCATCGCCTTGGCCTTATTCTTAATTTGGCTGCGTTCGTCTTGGCAAATCACCACGGTATTGGTTGGCAGATGGACCACGCGCACGGCTGAGTCGGTTGTATTTACACCTTGGCCCCCTTTACCACCCGACCGATAGACATCGATTCTCAAATCTTTATCGTTAATTGAAATGTCGCTCTCATCGGCTTCTGGCATAATCGCTACGGTCACCGTGGATGTATGAATACGGCCCGAAGCTTCTGTCACGGGAATACGCTGCACTCGATGAACGCCTGATTCATATTTAAGCGTATTGTAGACGTCGGCCCCCTCCATCGAAGCGATTACTTCTTTGTAACCCCCCTTCTCAGAGAAAGACTCATTCATAATTTCAACGTGCCAGTTCTTCTTAGCTGCGAAGCGGCTATACATTCGAAAGAGATCCATCACAAAAAGAGAGGCCTCATCGCCACCCGCTCCAGCTCGAATCTCTAAAATGATATTCTTTCCCGCAAAAGGGTCGGGGGGCAGAAGCCCCACCAAAAGCCGTCGTTCCAAGTCAGGAAGTTTGGTCTCTAACTCAGTAATTTCTTGACGGGCAAGCTCAGCAAACTCACCGCCCGCCGCCATCATCGCCTTGGACTCTTCGAGATCTTTGGTAAGCGACAGGTACTCTTCAGCCAGGGCAACGACGGGCGAGAGCTGAGCTCTCTCTTGAGAGAGCTCGCGAAACCTATTGGCATTCTGAATGATTTCTGGATTGGCCAGCTCAGATGTAATATGCGCATAGCGGTCCAAAACTCTTTGAAGTCGCTCGCGCACAATACAACTGAACTATTTCTTGGTGGCGTACTTTTTGCGGAATTTCTCGATACGACCTTCCGTGTCGATGAGCTTGACCGACCCTGTATAAAAAGGATGGCAAACATTGCAAATTTCAACGTGAATATCGCGTCTGGTAGAAGCGGTTATAAATTGGTTACCGCAGTTACACGCGACTCGCGCTGGTCCATAGTTGGGATGAATATCGGCTTTCATTGATTCATACTCTCCAAGAATTCTTTATTCGACTTCGTCTTATCCATCTTATCAAGCAAAAATTCCATACTGTCGGTTGGCGACAGAGGTGACAAAAGCTTTCTTAAGACCCATACTCGGTGTAGCACATTAGGCTCTAAGAGCAATTCCTCTTTACGCGTTCCCGACCGGTTAATATCGATCGCAGGATAAATTCGCTTATCTGCAAGCTTTCGGTCAAGCACCACTTCGCTGTTACCTGTACCCTTAAACTCTTCAAAAATGACTTCGTCCATACGGCTGCCGGTCTCAATCAGGGCGGTCGCTATAATGGTCAAAGAACCACCTTCTTCGACGTTACGAGCCGACCCAAAGAAGCGCTTTGGGCGGTGGAGGGCGTTGGCGTCCACACCCCCCGAAAGAATCTTTCCAGACGGCGGCACAACGGTATTAAAGGCTCTTGCAAGGCGAGTGATCGAATCCAACAAAATCACCACATCATTGCCGTGTTCAACCAATCGTTTGGCCTTTTCGATAACCATTTCAGCTACTTGAACGTGGCGCTGGGCGGGCTCATCGAATGTAGATGATACTACCTCAGCCTTCACATTGCGTGACATATCGGTCACTTCTTCGGGCCGCTCATCGATCAGCAATACAATCATCTTCACTTCGGGATGATTCGTCGAAATCGAATTGGCGATACTCTGAAGAATCATCGTTTTACCCGTGCGCGGTGACGCTACAATCAGCCCACGCTGACCTTTACCAATCGGGCAAAGAAGATCCATCACTCGACCGGTATAGCTTTCAGGTCCGGTTTCGAGGCGAATAATTTTATCGGGATACAGAGGAGTTAAGTTATCAAACAAGACTTTGTGCTGGGCCTTCTCAGGAGCGTCGAAGTTGACCGACTCCACCTTGAGCATGGCAAAGTAGCGCTCGCCTTCTTTGGGATGCCGAATTTCACCACTCACGGTATCTCCGGTACGCAAATTAAATCGGCGCACCTGTGACGGTGAGACGTAGACGTCATCTGGACCAGGCAAATAGTTAAAATCGGGTGAGCGCAAAAAGCCAAAGCCATCGGGCAAGACTTCGAGAACACCTTCAGAATAGACCGACACATTCTGTCGCATCATGGCCTTCAACAACGCAAAAATCAGATCTTGCTTACGCAAGGAGCTCGCATTTGTGACACCATAATTTTCAGCCATCTGAACAAGTTCGACCGCCGACTTAGCCTTCAAATCTTTCAAATGAATTGTGATCGCGGGTCCGGTTGCATCTCCTGCCACACCATCCACGAGAGGAACCTGGGGCAGTCCATCGCCGGCGGGCAAACCTTCAACGGCCAGACCTTCATTATTCTGAACAGCTACAGCCTGGTTCGCTCGCGCTTCTTCTTCTGCATAAGCATCAATATCTTGAGGCAAGCCTTCTAAAGGCTCCTGAGATCGCCATTCACTTCGACCTTCCGATCGATTATCTCTTCGACCGCGGCCTCCACCACCACCTCCCGTTCGGCCTGATTTCTGAAATCGTCTTCGACGGGTTCCGCCTTCATTTTGGTTCACTGATACCTCCACCGTGCCATTGTTATCTGGAATTGGATTTTTCATTACAAGGGTCCCTTTCCCACACTCTTTGAATTCATCTGACTGTTCGTCGGGCTCTATTGCCTTTCGTAATTTGCCCCTCAGGCCGTTGTGCACATGTCATCAATGCTTGGGAGTCTCTTTAGACTGATCAGATTAATCCTTATAAGAAGCTTCGCAATTCATCGAAGCTAAACACCGTTTATGAGGTTTGGGGCAAAAGTGTCAAGATATTGTTATATCAGGCTCCGGCATGACGACGACCGACAAGCCTCATTTAGGCCATCATATCCCCTTTTTTTAAATTTCGATAGCAGGCTAAAGTAGATTGTCCCATGACTTCTAAAAGTCTTAAATCTCTGACATCTTCGGCATCGCCGTCTCTACGGACTATAAAAAATCGTATCGATGCCCTTCGCAAAGAGATTCAACACCATAACCGTCTGTACTACGAATTAAATGAGCCCAAGGTGAGCGACTCATTCTATGATACTTTAGTCTTAGAGTTAAAGACGCTCGAAGCTCGCTACCCAGAGTTTGATGAAGCGACCTCTCCCACTCACCGCGTGGGGTCCAAGGCACGCAGTGATTTTGCAAAACTACGCCATTCCGTGCCCATGCTAAGTCTTGAAAATGCTTTCTCGGACGATGACGTGAAAGATTTTGAACAACGGGCTCTCAGATTTTTAGGAAACCCAAAACAACAGCCCTCGTGGACTTATTTTTGCGAATACAAAATGGATGGTATCGCCGTCGAACTCATTTATCGTGAAGGCCGACTTCTGAAAGCCTCGACTCGAGGCGATGGAGAGACTGGTGAAGACATCACCGAAAATATATTCACACTCCAAAATCTGCCCTTGGAATTAAAATTGCCCTGTGACCTTGAGGTTCGTGGAGAAGTTTTTTTGGAACTTGAAGACTTTAAGCAGCTCAATGAACGACGGGCGGCAGAAGGCGAAGCCCTTTTTGCAAATCCCCGAAACGCTGCTGCTGGAAGCCTGCGACAGCTCGACGCCCGTATCACGGCCCAGAGACCTCTCAAAATTTTCTGTTACGGCATCGGCCAAGTTTTAGGCGCAGGCGCCGTCAAATCCCAGAGTGAGCTGCTTCAGTTTTTTTTAGAGTTGGGACTCCCCGTTAATCGCGATTCTCAAGCCACGACTACCCTTGCGGACTGTCTTCAATTTTACCACAAGGCCGCTGCACGTCGGTCGCAAATGCCCTATGAAATTGACGGCGTCGTCATCAAAATTAATGAGTTCCCTATCGTCGCAGAACTGGGCGCTACCGCTCATCATCCGCGATCGGCCATCGCCTATAAGTTTGAATCTCCGATTGCGAGCACACGATTGTTAGCAATTGATATTCAGGTGGGTCGCACAGGAGTTCTCACGCCGGTAGCGATTCTGGAGCCCGTTTCTATTGGTGGCGTCACCGTCTCTTCTGCCAGTCTGCACAACGAAGAAGAGATTCGACGTCTCCAGATTCAAACGGGAGACCTCGTAAAGATAATTCGATCGGGCGATGTCATTCCCAAAGTGATTGAGCGGGTTCTATCGACAGAAGATAGCGACGATAAACCGAGAGTCGCATTTGAAATGCCCGTGCTTTGCCCATCGTGTGGGCATCGTGTCGAACGCGTTGATGGACTCATTGGTTCGTGGTGCCCCAATATATTGCTCTGTCCGGCTCAGGTGGAAGGCCGTCTCATTCATTTCGCATCGAAAGATGCCCTGAATATGGAGGGGGTCGGTCCCCAGTGGATTTCACAATTTTTCAAAAAAGGATGGTTAAAACATCCCTCAGACTTTTTCGCACTTACCGTCGAGCAGCTTTTAACACTCGACAGAATGGGTGAGAAACTAGCGACGAAATTGGTATCTTCGATTCAAAGTCGGCGATCGACGGAACTGTCACGAACCCTTTTTGGTTTGGGCATCGCGCATGTGGGAGAAGCTTTGGCTGAGAAACTTTCTGCCCGACTCAGAAATTTATCGGAACTCTCGACGCTCACAGAAGGCAAACTTCTAGAGATTCCCGATGTGGGTAAAGTAGTAGCGCAGTCTATTCTTGAGTTTGCCCGCCAGGAAAGTGCTGAACTGCAGCGTCTCGATGCTTTGCTAACGTATTCGCATCGCGACGTTTCTCACGAATGGGCCGGACGCAGTTTTGTTCTCACGGGCACACTTAGTTCAATGTCGCGAGGCGAAGCCGAATCAAAAATTAAGAATAAGGGTGGCCTCGTTACCTCTTCAGTCTCAAAGAAAACTTATGCAGTGATCGTGGGTAGTGAGCCCGGATCTAAACGAGACAAAGCCGTTACTTTGGGTGTACCGCTCTGGACTGAGAGCGACTTTTTGAAGGCGTTATCGGGCGAAATGTCCTAATAAATGGCCTCGCGAATGCGGGCACTTAAGTAATCCATAATCCACACCACGAAGGCGATGAGGATGATAATCGTACCCACTTCATTCCATTTACCGAGTCCTTGGTACTGCATAAGCAAAGTTCCGATACCACCGCCGCCGACCAAGCCGATAATCGTGGCCATGCGCACATTGATATCCCAACGATAAATCGTGAAGGCCAAAAAGGGTAAAATAATTTGAGGAACAACCGCGTACCAAATTACTTGTAATCGATTGGCCCCCGTCGTCTGAATGGCTTCTAAAGGCCCTTGCTCGATGCACTCGATCTGTTCGGAATAATGCTTCGCCAAGGACGCAATAGAATGCAGCATCAACGCTAACATCCCTGCAAAAGGCCCAATACCCACCCATACTGAAAAGATAATCGCCCAAATAATAGGCTCTACCGATCGAGTAAAATTCAGAACAAAACGAGTCACTGAATATAAGCCCATCGAAAGTGTAGTCCCCTTCATCAAATTACGTGCCGATATGAAACCGGCTAAAAAGGCGAGCGGAAGCGACAAGGCCGTGGCAATAAATGCTAAAAAGATGGTCTGAATCATAGCTCGGACCACTGATTTCCATATGGAAAGCTCTGGCTGAAGAATGGCTGAAAACATTCTTTGGGCCCCTTCCAATCCTTCCGCACTAAAGAGGGCTACAAAACTGGTCTCTGTCATCACGAGACCCACCCAAAATGTGGCTACTAAAAAAACAAACCCCAACCATTTCTCAAACGCCGGTGCGGTCGCCAGATCGCCCACTTGCTGGCGTAGTACACGATTCGACGCTATCGACAGAACGATTCCCAATGAACGCTTTCGAACGTGGTAAAAAGCGCCTAGTACTAGCCCCACACCTAGAAACAAACTCATCGTCACGGTGTCTAGCGGACGTATGAGTTCGTATCCCTCGAGTAACGATATCAGCAAAAATGGCGTGTAGACCCCAAAGAATAGATTTAACAAAAGGCCCGCTCGACGAGCACCACGTAGATCTTTAGCTCGCTTAGAATCGATTCTCTCACTTCCAGTCATGGTTTTAAACTTTACTCCCCTCGGTCTAGTGAATTTCGACCATCGCGGCTTCGTCGCCGTAGATGCGACGGAACCACTCTTCATCAATTTCATGAGGCTGCCCTTCAAAAACAATTTTACCTGCCTTCAACGCCACTACTCGAGTCGTATACTGTCGCACGAGACTCAAAAAATGAAGATTACAGATAATTGTTTTTCCCAATGTTTTGTTTGCATGCTCCAAATACTTCATCACAGAATGCGACGTCGCAGGGTCCAAGCTGGCCACAGGTTCATCGGCCAATAAAATGTCTGGATCTTGCATCAAACTTCTCGCAATAGCCACACGCTGCTGCTGTCCACCACTCAGGTCGTCGGCTCGTACGTTAGCCTTCTCTTCAAGCCCTACCGTTTTAAGTAATTCTTTCGCTCGAGTTCGGTCTTCTACACTAAACATCTCTAAAAGAGACGCCACGGTCGACTGTCTACCCAACTGACCAGTCAAAACGTTCGTCAAAACAGACTTTCTTTTTATTAAATTGAAATGCTGAAAAATCATGCCTATTCTCCGGCGATACTGCCTTAGATCTGATCCATCCAAACCGAGAATACTCTGCCCCCTAAACAAAATATCGCCTGATGTCGGCTCGATGAGTCTGTTGATGCATCGTAAGAGAGTTGACTTGCCGGAGCCACTCAAACCAATAACACCCAAAAACTCCCCCGGTTTAACAGACAATGAAATCTCGTCCAACGCTCGCACACCATTGTCATAGATTTTTACCAACGATCGAATTTCAATTAAGGGTGCTGCTGAATCCGTCATAAACTTTTTACCCGCCTCATCGAATTTTATTTTGCCAAAGCCTTCTCGATATCAATACTGGCCTCGAGTACTGTTTTTCGAATGGTCGAGTAGCTATCGTCGCTTACTCGGTAAAGCCCTGTCCCTGTCGCCAAAACATCAATCATTTCTTTTCCAAGGTCGGTCTTAACGAATTCAAGTAGGCCTTCAATGATAGCTTCTCTCAGAGCGGCATTCTGCTTTGGATCGCTCAATAGGGTTTTTCTTAGAACCCAAGGCTCATTAGGAATATCATCGGTATAACCAATAATTTGAACCTGCTCTTCCACATCGGGGAACTGCGTCCTCACGCGAGCTCGCGCGTCTGTGATTTCTAAAATCTTTTTTCCGTTCACCTCAACGATTCTGGGAGAGCTATAGTAGGTGGCTCCCGCGTCGACCTGCTTTTGGTATACCATGGTCACGACATTATCGTGCTTTTGAGCAAATACACTGTCTGCCAAGATCACCTTATGATCTTTCAATAGTTTGGCTGGAAGAATATAGCCCGACGTCGACGCCGGATCGACATAGGCAAACTTCTTTCCGTTCAAATCAGAAAGCGAATTAATATTCGAGTCTTTCCGCGACACAATCTGCGCCTTATAAGTTCTTTCATCGTCTCCACGAATGACCGCGAGTACCGCTTCGACGTCATAGCCCTTAACGTCTTTCGCCAAAATATAGCTAAAGGTTGTAAGAGCGGCAAAATCGGCTCTCTTCGTTCCAAACGCCTCCACCACCGCAATATAGCTCGAAGGCACCGCTGTCTTTATATAGAAGCCTGTGTCCTTTCCATACAGTTTCTGAGAGACATACTTCGCTAGATAGGTATTCACCAGGTCCGCGGTAGCAGTAATCTTTTGGGCGTCCACAGAGGGAATAAAGAACATCGTAAAAGGCCTATCTTTGGAGCCGACAGGGGGCTGGCTACAGGCGGAGAGCGCTAATACCATTAGAGCCAACAGAACTCGCATCGATCACCTCACTTCGTGCCATTTTTATGAGCGCTAAGGTTCTTAATCAACCTAATCTTTCGAGAATATGCAGGTGTTTTGCGAATAGGCAGATGGGCGTTTGACGTCAGCCCGCCAAAACAGACGTTGGCGGCAGCGCCTAATGCAGCAAATACAAATTTCGGTTCACAGAGCAGGCCGCTACTTGAAAATCCTTGGAGGGGGCTTTAACTGTTTGATGAACGCCCACGACTTCAACAGCGGGCCCGAGAGGCCCCGAGCGCCCCCTAAAATGACAGATCATTTTTGATTTCTCGGGCAGGGACACATTCAAGCCCTCGTCGGGCCATCGACCCTGAGAAGAATTCTCAAACGCCACGACTGGCGGAAAGCCCCTCGCTACGAGATTCAATCGCCTCGGCCGATCGACAAAAAAGACGTTTTTTGCCTCATCCATAAAAGCCACCCGCCAGTAAAGAGTCTCTCGTTCTGCCCACGCTCTTTCCACCGACAAATACTTAGTGGTCGACGTACCCTGAAATAGGATCGGCAAAAAACTCGATTCGGGCGATAACTCCAAACGGTAGGTTTCAGCGGAGGGTCCTGACAACCAAGAAAATCTCAATATCTGACTCCAAGGATTAATCTCTGCTTCAACATCGGCAAACTGAGTCGTCACGACAAGAAACGATTTCGTTTTTTGAGTCTCCTCTGCAAACGAGGCCCAACGCTCCACCGTGAAGCGCCCCTGCTGAGAGCTTGTCTTCCAATCATAAGCTCCAGGCTGAAGAGGCCTTGTCATCCAATAGGAATGCAGAGATGTACCCTGCTCGACAACGCGATTATTCGCGCTGTTCCTGAGTTCGAAGAATCGATCGGATTCCTGCCATGAAATTTTCAAGGAATAATCTTCGAGACTGTCTGAAATAATAACTCGATTTCCGTCTTGAATATCGACAGCGTCTGGCCGGATCTCGAAGGGAGCTTTCTTTGGAAGCGAAGGCGCGTCGATCTTCCTCGCGGGCTTAGCGGCGGGAGAGTCTTCTAGGGGCCGAATTTGCAGAGGTTGTCTAGGGCTCTGCTCATGAATTGGTGCTTCGACGGGCGTCTGTATTTGCGCAGGTAGTGATGGTGGCTCAAGTGCTGGCGGTTGCGCAGGTGCTGGGACTGTCGTGCGGCTGCTTAGCTCTTCGAATCGCTTTGTCTCATTAGGCGCACTGCCCGACTGCCAGAGGTACCAGGCACCAAACAAGGTCGTAACAAGAAAGCCTGCCGCCAACGTCATTCGTCTAAGTTTAAAACGTCGCCTCACTATCGACGATTGATACAAGGAGGGCCCGTCAAAATAGGCCTTCAGACGGGAGTCGTAAGGTAAAAGGTCTCGCTGCCTGAGAATTTTCTCAATATCTTCGGCCATCTCACGCGATGTTTGGTATCGCTTAGAGAGGTCGACCATAAGAGCTTTAGAAATAACTCGATCGAGTTCTTTTGAGATCTTAGGATTGCGCAGACGAGCCGCCTCAAAATGACCTTTGACAGTTTTTAACCAGACCGTAGATGTAGAATCGCCTCTATTCTTAAAGGCATGGGCCTTGGTCGCCATCATATAGACGGTGAGTCCTAAGCTAAAGATATCGCTGCGGTGATCGAGCGGCTTACCTTCAATCTGCTCAGGCGAAGAAAAACTAGGCGTCCCAATAAAAACACCTACTTTGGTAAGGCCGTCTTCAGCGGAGTTTATGATTTTTGCTAAACCAAAGTCTGAAATTTTAATCCCGAGATCACCGTGAATAAGAATATTTGCCGGCTTAATATCACGATGAGTAATTTCAAGTTCATGCGCCGCCTGAAGACCCAGGAGAACTTTGTAAGATATCATTAAGATAATATCTTCAGGAATCTCTTCTTTCATTTGAATGAGAGCCGACAAGGTTTGACCGGGCATGAACTCCACGACCAACACGGCTCTACCACCAATATCTAAAAAATCATGCACCGTAAGAATATTTGGATGCCGAATTTGAGCAATCACCTTAGCCTCGCGCTGAAGGCGCATCACGACTTCTTTGCGATTTTCAAGATGTTCATGAAGAATTTTAACCGCAACTTCACGATCAAGTGTTTGATCGCGCGCTCTATACACGACCGCCGTGCCGCCTTTAGCCACTTTCGCTTCAATATAATAGCGATTGGCCAATAAGGTCCCCACAAACGAATCGGGATTGTCAGACCCCTGTTTGGAATCTTTAGGAAGATCACTCAACGCGCTTTTTCTCCTAGTCAATCGGGGTCTGGCTTCTATAAAACCGCCCCTTAAAATCCTTTCGTTTCAGTCCCCTCCGTCGATAGACTAAGGAAATGAGGTACGTTTTATCTTCATTGTACGCGAGCTTGGTAGGCTCACAGGAGAAAACTTTTATGGTGACGCGAGCTATAATTAAGCTTGGACGTTTCACTTATCTATTTTGGCTCACAGCGCTGACACTATGTGGCCTAGTGAGTCCTCAAAACCTCCAAGGCGAGACGAATGATGCACGTAAAGGTATGATTCGTCTTCTATCGGCGGAGCCCCTTGAACAGGGAGATTACCATTTTAGAACATCGATCGAATATTTTCAGAGAGATGGTCTTTTGAAAGATATTGAGGGTTCTAAAGTCGAAAGCACACGGGCGACCCTTGCGATTGGGTATAGCTGGAATCACTTTCTACAATCGGCCTTCCATTTGGGATCGCATTTTTCTACTCGAACCCCCCAACAAACCGGAACGAGCACGGGTTCGGAGGCCATTAATCTTGTGAGAACCGGTTTTTCAACCACGGCCCACTATGACCTTTCATCCCATTTTGGATTTCAACCTGGCAAAATTTCTACCGCGTTTTCTCTCTGGGTGGATTTTTCAAAAATCTCACGCTTTTTGAAGGGCCCGAATATCATTCCAACCCTCGTGCTGTCGACGAATCAGCCTGAAAGACGTATCCCTTTTGCCGCGCATACCAACTTCGGATTTCAATTTAAAAATAGTAAACGTTACTTTGATGAATCTGCGTCGGTGAAAGATTTTGAGCGATTCGGAACGCAAACCTTTAACTCTTGGGCTTTAACTTCAGCAGCCGGCGTCGAGTTTCCATTTCGCTATGCCAATCCGTCACTTGAGTTTCATCTGATCAAAGCGCAGGGCACTGGTTTCTCATCGACACCCAAGTGGATCACTCTTGGATTAAAGGGAAATCCCTTTCCTCAACGAAATATTGAGGTGTTTGCTGCCGGTGATATCGGGTTAAGTACGTATAAAGCGACGGCGACCACTCTTAAACCTAATGTTCCCGTGACACCGCTATGGAATATAGTTCTAGGATTCGGCATTAGTCGTTTTGGAATACGAGAAGGACAAGTCTCTGTCAGTGAGAACGAGTACCGACAAATCCGAAATCAACTAGCGGCGAGTGAAGAAACCTTGCGAAAAATTCGCGGCGACTTAGAGTATCATACGATTCAAGGTCGAATTGTAGATTCCACTACTAAATTGCCGTTGCCGGAGGTGACGCTTTCGTTTCCGGAAATCCCTGATTCTAAACCATTTCTTACGGGAAGCGACGGTCGCTTCTTACGCTATATGCCGGCCATGGTCGGAGCGAGACTTTTCGTCACCAAAGAAGGCTATGAGTCAACTTCAAAATTTTTATCTCTTCGTGCGGGAGAGCGGGTTGCCGTCGATATTGAACTGAAGAAGGAATTGCCCGGCCAAGCCTCTGCCGATTTTGTCGCCACGTTTATGCAGCCCACCGGAACTCCCGCCGTCCTTGTGGTTAAGTTGACCCATTTAATTTCAGGTCAAACCCTGACAGGCACCACCGATGAAAACGGACAGATCTATCTGAAAGTACCTGTGGGGGCCTATCAAATGGAGGCAGTCTTGCAAGGCTACGAAACTCTTCAAGAAAATATTTCATTCGAAAAAGGAAAAACTATTTTGAAAAGCTATACGCTGAGGGAAACAATTCCTGAAAAGATCGAGGCTCCCACTGAGGGTTAACCCGGATAAATTATAAGATTCCTACTGCGGCGACTTATCAAGGGGCAAACCCAGGTGAATTGAACTCGCACGAGGCTTCATTTTTAGCTAGGGTCACATCAATCATGTGGCAGGCCCTCATTGAAATTTCGGCTCTTTTCGGTGCTGGGCTCTGGCTGGTCATTTTAGTTTTACCGTGGCGACCCTGGTCGACTCGCGAGTATTTGGAAACATCTGAAAAATCTCTTATCTCATCACACTCTTCCACTCTCCATAAACTCGAACCGGACAAAGTGGAAAAACCAAACATTCAAAACCTGGTCACTGTACTAACGCCAGCTCGCAACGAAGAAGATACCATTGAAACTACCGTCGACTCCGTTTTGAAGCAGAATGCTGCCGTGCAAATGATCGTGGTCAATGACCAGTCAAGCGACGCTACCGGCGATCGACTTCGAGACTTGCTACAACGCTACCCTCACAATCTCACGGTAATTGAAGGCTCGCCCTTGTCGGAAGGTTGGTCAGGAAAACTTTGGGCTCTCCAGCAGGGATTTGAAAAAGTCTCACGGCCTTATACCCTCTTGCTTGACGCAGACATCCGCCTCAAAGAAGGTTTTATTGAAACGCTTATTCAGCATGCCGAATCGTCTGGTTATGATCTGACGTCGATCATGGCTTCGTTAAGAATGAAAACCTTATGGGAAAAGTGGCTCATCCCCGCCTTCGTCTATTTTTTCAAGTTGCTCTATCCCTTTCATCTCGGAAACTCCCCGCGTAGTCGTTTAGGCGTGGCAGCCGGGGGATGCATTCTTATTAAGACAGACGTACTGCGACATATCGGAGGCTTTAGCACCTTAAAGACCGCCTTGATCGACGATTGCACCTTGGCGCAAACTGTGAAAAGCGCAGGTTTCAGAACCTGGATCGGCCTCAGCCTGTCGGTGACTAGCCACCGCGGATATGAGAATCTCACTGAGATCGGGGCCATGATCTCGCGATCCGCGTTCACTCAACTTAAATATTCTTGGGTTCTCCTACTTCTGTGTAGCGTACTAATGATATCCCTCTTCGCAAGTCCACTCGTCTATCTGGCTGTCTATGAATCTCATCGTTTCATAGTGCTCGGCGTCGTGGCGATGGTTGTGACCTACGCGCCCATTTTAAGATTCTACAATCGAAGTTTTCTTTGGCTCCTCACGGTGCCAGCGACCGGCCTCTATTTTCTCGCAATGACTTGGGCGAGTGCCCTTCGTTACCTTCGGGGCCACAGAAGCCAATGGAAAGGCAGAGTTTATCTAAAAAACGCAGAGATCTCTCACGCGGGGAGTGAAAAATAAGCCTCGGTGCCTTGGCCGACTTTCGACTTAAGCCAGAGTCTACCGCCCTGGCGTTCAAAAAGTTTTTGCGAAATACAAAGTCCCATACCCTGACCTTCAAACGAGAGATGTGCATGCAAACGTTTCATGGGAACAAATAGCTTATCGTGATCTTCAGATCGAATGCCGAGTCCATTGTCTTCAATACAAAAAATCCACTCGTCTCTTTTTTTGGACTTCTCACACCGTATCGTTAACTTTAAAGGCTTTCCTGGTTCTCGAAACTTTAAAGCATTCTCGAGTAAATGACCCACCGCCTTGTTAAGAGCCTCTTCAATAATGTGTAGTTTGGGAAATGCCCCTTCAAAGGTTACTACAGAGGGCTTCTTTTCAAGCGAGATGCCTTTCGCAGACAAGGCGCGCAAAAAAAGATCTTTCACAGCAACGCGTGTGAACACTTTCTCAACTCTCATAGCCCGTGAATAATCAAGAAGAGACTGAAACATGACCTCCATACGATCTGCGCCCTTTAAAATAAAACCGAGCGCCTTCTTCGAATCATCTGAAAGCTCTTTGTCTCCCTCTTTCTGAAGAATATCGGCCCACGCTCGTATAGAACGCAAAGGTTCTCTCAAATCGTGGAACACAATATAAGCGAAGCGCTCAAAATCGTTTTGAATGGCCCCACTGTCAATAGAAGATTTCCGACGGACCTCTTTCTTCATAAAGATGGAAACCGATAACCGACCCCGTAAATTGTTTCGATGGGAATATCAAAACCGTCGAGTTTCTTTTTCAAAGAGCTCAGATGTCTGTCGACCGTACGAATTGTAATTGAAGAGTCATCACCACCCCAAATTTCAGCGACAATACGGTTTCGGCTCACGACGGAATTCGAATTTTCAAATAAGAGTAAAAAAAGTTTAAATTCATTGGGCGTCAATTCAATTTTTTCTCGGCGTGTTCCTCTCAACCTCCAAATTAACTGCTTGCGTAAATCGATTTCTAATTGGTCCGACTTCAACAGAAAGGCTTCTTCAGAATTTTTCGAGTCTGTATTGTATGGAGCACGAACTCTTTCGACCGCATACTGCAGCGATCGCACAAGACTCTCACTGCGAATTTCGCCCTTCAATAAATAATCGTCGGCGCCCATGCGAACAGCTTTCACGCCGCGATGTTCATTCAAGTCGCCAGTCAAAACAACAATCGGAATTCCAAATTTACTCTCCAACAAGGCCTCTAAGGTGGGTAACCCCTCACTGTCGGGCAAACCCAAATCGACCAAAATGATATCAAAGGCACTCACATCTTTCAGTTTTTTGAGCCCCTCCGATAGGCTTTTGGTCCATGTGAGATGCGCGCGACCGCTCGCGCCCAAATATCTTCGAATGAGTTCAGCATCCGATTCTTGGTCTTCGATGAGCAGTACCTTCAACGCAGATTCCGATGGTTTCACCATAGGCTTTGATCTCGATTTTATACGGCTTTTTGCTTTCATAACTTTTTAACTTTCCTCAGATGACAAATGTCGGCCAACCAGCGACTCGAGTGCATCTAGGGTCGATGGTTTCTCTACATAGTCATCCACGAGTTTGCGAAAATGGGAAACCCCAACAAAATCGGGCGCATAGCACGACATACCCACCACCTTAACCTGACGACGTTTTGCGGAATGGCTCTTATTAAGACGTTCCAAAAATTCTTCGCCCGTCATGCCTGGCATTGAAAAATCTAAGAGAATCAAGCTCGGCCAACTCGACTTGTCCAAATACTCAAGAGCTTCTTGACCTGAAGCGCACGTTCGAGACTCATAGCCTTTAATGCGAAGGCAGGTCTCAAAAGCCAACATGAGATCCTGGTTATCATCCACGAGCAAAATCATCTGACAAGTCCTCTCACGTCACTCCTTCACGGCGTCCGGTAAAACCACCGTAAAACAAGCTCCTTCTTCAGGCTTCGATTGAACCGAAATGCTTCCATGCAGACCGACTACCAATGCTTTTACAAGAGATAGCCCCAAGCCAATACCTGGAACAAAAGATTTTGGACTTGAAAGTCGTTCAAACTCCTCAAAAATTTTTTCAATCGAACCAGCTTCAATGCCGATGCCAGAATCTTGTACCGATAAAATAAGTTTTGATGCTTCCTGCCAAGCACGAATTGTAACAAAACCATGGGGGGTATACTTAACCGCATTTGACAGCAAATTACTCAAGATCATCTTTAGGATTGATCGGTCGGTTTGCGCCACCAAAGCCATGGACACCTCGACTTTTACCTCAAGATCCTTAGACTGAAGAAGGTGGCCAATATCCCCAATAACCTCTTGAATTAGGTCAGCCACTGAAAACTGAGACGCTTTTGGCTGAAAGCGGCCCCTCTGAATTCGGGCATAGCCCAGTAGACTCTCAATAAGCTCGTGAAGTTGGTCAGCACTCCGCTTCAGATTATTGAGAAGCTTCTCCTGAAGGTCGGGCGTTAAATGTTGGGCCCCCTCTCGAAGAGTTTGAGCGTTCAAGCGAACCGCAGCGAGGGGATTACGAAGTTCGTGTGAAATGAACCCAAGAAACTTAGACTTAGCCTGAGAGGCTTCTAACGCTTCGTCTCGTGCCAACAGTGCCGATTGAACGGCTACCTCAAGCTTCTGCTTTTGATCGATAATCTCCATTGTTAAAAGGTCCAGATCTGAATGGGACGATTGCAGCTCTCGTTGCAATACCTGCCTGGAGCGAGCCATGGTAAGGACATTTTTGATCTTGGCCATCAACTCCTGGGTGACAAAAGGCTTTACCAGATAGTCATAAGCTCCAAGCCGTAACATTTGAACTTTGATTTCGTCGTCTGCTTTAGCGGTTAAAAACAAAAAGGGTATCTGTTTTAGATCGTCATTTTCAGAGACTTTCGCAAAAAAATCGACCCCACTCATTTGCGGCATCATTAAATCACAGAGTATCAAGGCGGGTTTTCGAGTCTCAAGAATGGACAGCGCCTCCATGGCTGAGCTTGCCGATAAGACCGAAAACGATTTGGACACTTCAGACTCTAGAAAAATGCGCATCTGTCGGTTGTCTTCAACGATGAGCACATCCAAAGTCTGGCTAGCGGCGTGAGAAATAGCCCCCATCGTACTTACAGATCGTCGATCAGCGAACTCGGTTAGCTGAGTCTGGCTTGCTTGGTCGGACGATAAGGCGGTTGCTTTGTCAGTCGCCACCTTTGGCAACTCTATTCGTACTAAAGTCCCACGACCTTCCAGAGATCGTTTCGAGGGGTGAATCGATACGGAGCCCCCATGAAGGTCGATAAACTCCTTTACAATGGAAAGCCCGAGGCCCGTCCCACCATAAAGGCGGGCATCGCCTCCATCCGCTTGGTAGAAGCGATCAAATACTCTCTCTCGCTGCCCTTCTGGAATGCCGACACCCTCATCTTCGACTTCTATTATGAAACGTCCCGGCTCCTCTGCGAGACTAAGTCGAATTTGTTTCCCATCACCAATAAACTTAAAGGCATTAGACAGGAGGTTTAATATCACTCGCTCCACCTTCTCTAGATCGCCAAAAAAGTCAGCGGAACTCTCAGGCACGTCGACGGTAAATTCAATACCTCGATCATCGGCACTTAATTGAAAAAGTTCCGCGAGTCTTCGAAGTAAATCGCTTAGACTGAACTGGCTACGCGACAGGCTCATCATGCCAACCTCAAGCTTGCTCAAGTCTAGCAAATCGTTGACGTGTCTTAAAACGATCAGCGCATTACTTCGTATCAGAAGCCCTGTTGCCGCGGCGTCTTCTGGCTTCAAATTGGGCGCCGAAAGCCGGTCTAAATATCCTAAAATCAGAGTTAAGGGTGTTCGAAATTCATGGCTGATATTAGAAAAGAAATCGCTTCGCATTCGATCGTAATGCTTTAGCTTTCTATTCGCCGACTCGAGATTCGCTTGTCGTTCAAAAAGTTGCCTCTTAAGGCTTGTTCTCATCGCCGCCGCGCAAATCACCAAGAAACTAGAAAGAGTAAGAAAGAAAAAATTATTCACGAAGCTGTCGGGATGTTCAAAATGGAAACCAGCTTGAAAGCCAACGGGTATCCAATAAGTTAGCAAAGCGACAACGACGAGACCAGCGGTGCGCCCCGGTTCGTAGGGAAGCAATAAACCCAACGCAATGACGATCGAATTAATACCCGCATAGTAGGGGCTCACATAGCCATCTTGAATCAAACACATCAAGGTGATGCTGAAACTGCCCAAAATGGTAATGAGCAACGTGGCTACATAAGGCCATCGTCTCACCAAGAGGTGACTGCTGAAAAAATAGAGCCCAAGAAAGATTGCCCCTGTAACCCAACGAATAAAGGTCAGCTGCAAAAAGTGCGCCTGAGATGTAAACCAGTCCAAAACGCTCCCTGCAGGCCATAGAACTGCCGACAACAAACAGGCATAAAAATAGGCACGACAACCCTCTTCTTTGATCTGCTCTCTAAAGCGTCCTTTCGACTCTTTAGTCCAAGCGAGATCGGATTTCATAGAGAAAGGCCAAAAAGGAATTCTAGAGTCTAATTTAGGGTTGGGGAAACTCATAAGGGACCTACCAAATTTAGCACAAAACTTCTTAATTGAGAAGTATCGACGGGACCTTTGTCAGTCGGATTTTCGGTTACCTGACTTCTAAGCTAGCCTCTACTTAAATAGTGTTTCTAACACCACATGAACGAGTGCTAAAAAATAAGCCGCGTAACCCATGGGTAAATGGATGATCATCCAGCGTTTGAATACGCGATTCATGACTTCCAAGAAGTGAATTCTCTGGCTGATCATGAACTCTTCCATCATATAGCGAGACGCCACCTTAGCCGACTCATCGCCCAAGCCCACCTCTTTGAGAAACTTCTTCAGTTTAGCCGAGCGCAGCCAAAGAAACGGTGCCAAAAAGGCGTGTGCTATAGCCGACTTAGGTTGATTTTTCTGAAGAATAACCATCGATGTCTTATAAATATTAGGATCGTGAACGATCAAATTTACGCGCTCTCTCAGCCGCTCTTTTTCTTCTGAAAGATGTTCTAGCCGGAGTCGGTCTCCCTGAAGAGTTTTGGGTATTTGGTTGGCTATGAACTGACCCACCGCCCCCGTCAAAATGACTGCTATCAGGCTTATAAGCGCTAAATTTGCCACTCCCAAGCCCTCCACCCGAACAGAGGAATGAAGAAGTACGAAAAGAAAGGCCATCACCCCCAAAAAAATATGGAGCTGCTGCGAAACTTGATAGTTAACCTTCCATCGCCACTTGCGAATACCATAACGAACTAACGTATGGGCATTCGTGAAGATAAGAAGAACAAAACCAACTACTCCTAAACCAATATTAAACGTAGATCCTGGCTCATAGAATCCCACGGAAAAGTCGGGCCAGACCAGCTGGACTAAGCTTCTCTGAGGATAGAAAAAACGAAGCACACATTCGACAGTAAACACCGCAATCAGCGCCAATCCGATCCACCACATATTCTGCACGCGCTGTTGATTTTGTTCTTGCTCTAGTCGCTTTCGACGCCGATCGGCCCGTTTCTTTTCAAGCTTCTCCAACCACTTCTGAATTTCAGAATAACGGCCATGGTTAATCCAAGCCTTAATTTCAGTTAGCGCCCCTTCATCCCCGGCTAATACACGAGCTCGATCGAAAATAGCCTCATAAATCTCATCGACGATGTGGGCATAAGATGCCGACATCTGCGCCAATGTCACGACGACTGCTCGAGGTACAAAGACAATAAAGGTTCTTGGGTCGGCGGCGATGATCTTCTTCACTTCTTTCTCTTGAAGCGCAAAGGGTCGAGTTAAAAAAAACTCATCTTTAAGACTGACTCCTAAGGGCTGCCCTTGTGGCCCCAGAAAGAAGACATTGCCTGAAACGACAAATCCGTAGTCCCCCGCCATGTCCGATGGAAATTCAACGACCGTCTCTCCCGCCTCGAAGGCACCCACGCGAATCTGACTCATCACTCGATCAAACGCCTTCTCAGGCAACGATTTAAAAAATCGAGCCGAGCGAATTCGTTGAAAATCAGCACTCATAGCGACGCTTGAACTTTCTTGGCATTAGCATGAGCATCAGCATGATTATTGACAGTGTCGATCTCAGACCCGCTTCAATTTTAAGTGCCAGAACCATTTTAAAACCCCTAGTTGGCTCGCCGCCGTTGAGCTCGAATCTGGCGAGCTTCTTCTGTTAAGGCAGCCTCTCCAAACGTTTCAACGATCTGATCAAAAATCTGGCGAATACCTTTCCCACCGGCGGCCCACGAATTGATTTGTTGTTTCACCGCCTCTGCTTCTGGCGAATTACAAGCCGACAGCGTCCCTTGTTTATTGCAACCCTTCGGAAAGCCTACCATGGCATGAAATACCATTTCGGTAGCCATCGGCGGCGTTGTAGCCGTGCTGGGTGAGCCTCCATCGCCATGAGCACTGTGAGGGCTCGCCATGGAAGACACCATTGTCGGACTCAATAATTGATCGTGCAGCCGGCCAGTTTGAATCACCTGAACTAGCATCAAAATGGCGACAATAAACAATAGAGAATTCGTAAGAATAGGGTTTTGCATCCGTCCATCATCCTCGGAGGGACTAGGCAACGTCAATCTTTCGCCACTAAAACTCGCAACGAATTTAAGGCGACCGAAATCGAGCTTAGTCCCATGGCCACAGCAGCAACGTGTGGGTTGACGTCTATGGGAACCCAGCGCAATAAAAGTCCGGAGGCCAGAGGCAACGCCGCTAAATTATACAGAAAGCTCAGGGACAAATTCTGATAAATTAAACTTCGAATTTTCTTCGTCACTGCAAAGAGCGCAGGCACGGACCTCAGATCGTTTGAAACTAAAATGATATCGGCCGCACTTTGCGAAATGGCTGTGCCAGAGCCCATCGCCACACTTAGTCGAGCAGCTGCCAAGGCTGGAGCATCATTGAGGCCATCTCCTACGAAACAAATCTCTTCGGCAATCATATCGATACCTTTTTTCTTTGGGGCCGATAGCCGCTTAACAATGGTAGCCTTTTCTTCTGGCAATACACCTGCATGATAGAACTTTAACGAAAGACTTTTCGAAAGTGCTCGTGCCACATTCTCTGAGTCTCCGGTTATCATACCAACCTGAAAACCTTGGGACGACAGTCCATGAATCACTTCTTTAGTTTCAGGTCTCAGAGCATCATCGAGCATAACCAAGCCCAGAAATTTCTCATCGAGTCCCAACCACAAAATAGTCTCATGCGTACCCTCCGCAGCCCAAACAAAGTCAGGTGGCACCTTGGTGGAGTCAAAGCCATTCTCAAAGAGCCACGTTAAGCTCCCCAAAACGCCTTTCACTTCTTTGCCATCAATCATTAATGTTCCGGAAACACCTTTGCCGGGCTCTACGTGAAGAGATTTGGCTTTCAATAGACTTATCCCCTCTGCTTCAGCTCGCTCTAAAATTGCCTTGGCATAGGGATGCTGCGCTTCGGCTTCCATAGAGGCTGCCCACTGAAGAAGATCCCGATGCGAAATATTTTCAGCCGCTTTGAAACGAGTGACGCTGGGTGTTCCCTTTGTGAGGGTTCCTGTTTTATCAAAGGCAATGATATCGATGGCGCCCGCCTTGTGAACCGCTTCTAGTGAACGAATGAGTAGACCTTTACGATTGGCTCGCAGTACCCCTGTAAGAAACGCGAGTGGTACCGCCATACCCAGTGCGCAAGGGCAGGCAATGACAAGTACGGTGAGAGCATGCACATAGGCTTTGCTTATAAGAGCCGTTTGATTCCACCAATAAAGGAAGATGGCGGCCGCAAAACAAACAACGAAGGGCACGAAAATATGGGCCACCCGATCCATTGTCAACTGAATCTTGGGTTTGTTCCGTAAACTTTCTTCAACCTTCGCCACCAAAAGATTATGGAACGAATTGTCTACAAGCTCTGTCACTTCTACTTTAAAGGCTTGGCCTACATTTAAGGCCCCTTGGCTCAGGTCGTTTCCCTGAGAAAGAGCCTGGGGCCTAGACTCCCCCGTTAATACACTCAAATCTACCATGGCATCTGTCAGAAGTTTCCCATCGGCCGTGAGACGTTCTCCCGAGGCGACCAACAATACATCGCCCTTGCGTATCTCAGACAATGAAATCGATTCTACGCCTCCCAATGCTCCATCGGCCGATTCCTCCTCGCTATTCTTCAAGCGGCGTGCAGTTTCGGGAAGCAACCCTTGTAATCTTTTTAGGTGAGCTCGAATCTTAGAGAGTGCGCGCCCCTCAAAGAGCTGGCCTAGTAATACAAAACTCGCGATAAATGCTGCTGAGTCAAAGTAAAGCTCCTGGTTCCCATAAACCCAAGAATACAATGACAACGTGAACGACGCTACGATGCTAATACCGATCAGAGTATTCATATCGGATCGAACGAAGATCTTAGGAATTGATGTGATGAAGTGTCTGCCGAAAAATACGATAACAGCCGTCGCTGAGATAAACGAAATCCAAAGGCCCATAGTGCCTAACTCGAACGGCAAGAACTCCGGCATTCCCGCTGCCATAGAAACTGCCGACAATGCAAAGGCTAGAACTACTTTTTGAATATCCATCGGAATAACCTAACGAAAGCTAGTTCTTCTGTCTCTGTTGAAAGCGCTCGACTGCGAGATCTAAGAGTCGCGAGATCAATTCTGTATAAGATATCCCCGAAGCCTCCCACAATTTCGGATACATGCTGATAGGCGTAAATCCAGGGATTGTATTAATTTCGTTGAGATAAAGTTTGGACGTCGATTTATCCATAAAAAAATCAACCCTTGCCAGCCCCGCACACTCAAGAGCCTTAAAGGCCATGATCGACAGTCTCTGAATCTCCTCAATCTGAGACGGCTGCAAGTCTGCCGCAGGAACAAGAAGGCTCGCCCCCTGTTCATCCACATATTTGGCTTCATAACTATAAAAATCTCCATGCGGTACGATCTCCCCGACGATACTCGCTTTGGGGTTCTCATTACCTAAAACAGCGCATTCTAATTCTCGAGCGACAATCGCCCGTTCAAAGAGCACTTTGGTATCGTAGCGAAAGGCCTCTTTGATTTGAAACTCTGCCTCTGCTCGAGACTTGACCTTCGAGACACCCACAGACGACCCCATGTTGGCAGGCTTTACAAAATAGGGATAACCAAAGGTCTCCTCGGCCTTCATTACAAGAGTCATGGGCGCTACTTCAAAAGTGGATCGAAACCCTGTCAGCCAAGGCACGACCGGAATACCAGCGTGTTGTAAGAGTCGCTTGGCCAACTCTTTATCCATACAGACCGCCGAACCCAAGACTCCTGAACCGACATACGGCAGATTAGCCAACTCTAGAAATCCCTGCATCGTACCATCTTCGCCGTTAGGGCCGTGCAATACCGGAAACACAATATCACACTGCAAATCTGAAACGAGGGCGTTCGGCTTGATCGCTGAATCTTGGGAGGAGACAGGCAATAGCCTTCCTTTGTTCTCACTGGGCAAAAGACTGACGGCCTGATTGGTCGCATTTAAAGAAACCAATTTAGGATTCGAGCTTTGAAGGAGTAACTTCGCTTCATCGGCCAAAAACCAGCGGCCCTTCTTATCGACACCCACTAAAATGGGCTCAAATTTACTTCTGTCAATCGATCGAAAAACGGAAGCGGCTGATACAATACTTACTTCGTGCTCGCCAGAGCGACCGCCAAACAAAATCAAGACCCGACGTTGTTTTATCATTTCATTCAGTCTAACGGCTACGATACAAATTCAAAACGACTTTTCAACTTCGAATCATGTTGGACGTTCGCCTCTGCATCAGCGCCCGCTTAGGCATGGCCAGCCGCTCGTACTTAGCCATCCGCCTAATCACGCCATCGTCGTTACGGCCATCGCATTCCAGCCTCTCTTTTGAAATATCGTCGCCATCTTTTTCGCAGAGGGAGCATCTTTAAATAAGCCAAAGAGCGTCGAGCCAGAGCCACTCATTCGAGCCGCTAGCGCACCGGCTTTGTGCAACGAACGCAGCTGATCGTGCATAGAGGGATAAACCTCGAAAATCGGCTCCTCAAAACTATTCTCTAGTTGAGGAACGGACCAGTCACTGCTCAACAACCATCTGGGAAGGCCTTGCCACGAGGGCATGACGCTGTGGCGCTCTCTCCAAACATCGAGGGCTCCGTAGGCCCAGGGCGTTGAAATGGCATACTTCGGAAATATCAACACCACATGAAATTCTTGTACGGCGGGCAAACTCGTTAGTATCTCGCCACGACCCTCACACCACGACCATGGCCCACCCAGAAAAAAAGGAATATCCGAACCCAAACAAGAAGCTAATTTCACAAGTCTTCGACGAAAGGGGCCCTTTTTTTGAGTCCAGGGAGCTCCACAAAAATCCGCCAGGGCCAAAAGTGTGGTGGCGGCGTCACTGCTACCACCTCCCAAGCCAGCCCCCGTCGGCACCACTTTGTTGAGTCGAATCTCCGCCGTCAGTGGACGGGACGCCTCTTTACAAAAGCCCATGAAGGCTCGTTCAATTAAATTAGCCCCCGCCGGCATCTTAAAATTGGAGTCTAGTACTACCGACGGCTTATCAGAGTCTCGCACCTGGATGGTCAGTCGATCGCCCCATCTCAATTTCACCATCCAGGACTCCAGGTCATGAAATCCGTCGGTTCGACGCGGACCCACTCTTAAAATCATGTTCACCTTTGCCGGACAAAGCAGATTGCGATAGATACGCTGCATGCCAGGCCTTTCTACACCCTCAGGACGACCCGCACGAGTTTTTTCCGCACCCATGGCTGGCTATACCGACCCACCCTATCGTCGACTCATGAAACGATTTAAGGTCTGTAGCCTATTTACGGAGATGATCGACTCGCACGCTCTCATTCACCGTAACGAGAAAACTATGAAGATGCTTGCCCCACGAGACCCCGACCTCTCGACACAGATGGCTGCCGGCACCGTGCCCCTTGCTGAACGAGCTCTCGATGTTTTGCTCGACTCCGATACGGCGGCGATCAATATTAATATGGGCTGTCCTGCCAAGAAAGTCGTCGGCTGCGGGGGCGGAAGTAATTTGCTGCGCGATCCCCTGCTGGTGAGAGATATGTGTCGACTTGTTCGAAAAAAAACCTCCCTGCCATTTTCGGTGAAATTTCGTTCAGGCTGGAACTCAAGCCTCATAAATTATCTCGAGATGGGTACCATCTTTCAAGACGAGGGGGTCGACTTCATCATGCTTCATGCACGGACCCGCGCCGAAGCCTTTTCGGGGCAGGCTCACTGGGACCATATTGCCGCTCTCAAAAAGCACCTGAAAATCCCCGTCATCGGAAACGGCGATATCGTCAGTTATGAGACCGCTCGAACCGCCTTTGAAACGACGGGATGCGACGGGCTTGCGATCGGGCGTGGGGCCATTGGAAATCCTTGGCTCTATGTGCAAGCAGACCGAGCCATACAAGGACTTCCCCCAGCTCCCGAACCTTCGCTTCAAGAACGTTACGATGTGATCACCGAGCACTATCGTTATGTGGTCGAACACTACGGCCTCTATTTCAGCAGCCATATCATTCGCAAACATCTGGTCGGTTATTTAAAGGGGCTTCCCAATCATAAAGAAGTTAAAGAAGAGCTTTTTTCTCACGAACCTCTCCTGCCTGAAATTCTCGAAAGTGTGCTTCAGCGATATTTCTTTAAAGATCTTATCGATCTCCAAAAGGCAAAAACGGCACTGACGGATCAGACTTGCGACGACGCCTCCAAAGTATCATCTCTTCAATAAATCCACTCGCTAGATAAATCAAAAACAGCGAAAACAACGCTAACTCCTGAAATATGAAAATTAGAAGTATCAACACCATCGCTAATAAAAAAGCCTGGAGCGGCTGCTTGTGCACCTGTAGATCTTTGAATGATCGAAATCGTACGTTCGAGACCATTAAGAGGGCCAGCAATACAGTCATCATAAAAACTCCCCACTTGAGAATGAAGGGGTTCGTTGCTTGATGAACGACCAAGGTAAAAACGGCCAATCCTCCTGCGGCCACCGGGGACGAAAGCCCCTTGAAGTATTTTCGAGACGGGGCTTCTGCCGTGGTCACATTAAAACGTGCCAGTCGAATCGCCGCACATGCCAAAAATAAGAAAGAAGCTGACCAACCCAAACGACCAAAATCTGACAGCGTGGAAGCGTAAACCAAAACAGCAGGCGCCACACCAAAACTCACCATATCGGCAATCGAATCGAAATGAGACCCAAAATCAGATTCTGCTTTCATGAATCGCGCAATCCGCCCATCAAGACTATCAAAAACAGTCGCAATAATAATGGCAAATACGGCCACTCGAAAATCGGATGTCTCTTCGATCACCACTGAAATCGAATAAATAATGGCATAAAATCCTGCAAATAGCGCCGCCCCGGTCAACAAACTTGGCAGTATCACCACGCCTTTCTGCAGGCGTTTTCGAGAGTGCTCTTTGGGAACCATCATTAAATCGTTCGGTTTCATACGCCAAAATGATCTTTCTCATAGATAGGAGTCAACTGATCAAGGTTCTCTACCCTTTCACAAGTCTCCCATGAAAGTGCCGAAAGGTCTCTTTGAGTGGGAGATTGAAATTTTCTTAGCGGAATTTTTTTTGTGTAGGCCCATACTTTGGCCACTGTTAAACCCATTCTTAAACCTGTATACGAGCCAGGGCCAATACCCACCGCCAGCGCCTCGACGTCAGATATTCTCCAATCAGAACTTTTAATAATTAAATCGAGCTCCGCTAATAAAATCTTCGATTGATTTTTGAGGTCTTCGGCAATAACGGCTTGCTGAACCAACGTCTGATCTTCAAACAGGGCCATAACGACCGTCGGCGTCGCCGTATCAAAGGCTATCCACTTCATCTAAAGAGTCGTAGCACAGGCTCAAAAAGTTGATAGCGATTTATATCATTTACGAGCACCAAGCCAAAAAGAGCGATCAAAATGAAAATGCCGATTTGCATCGCAATCTCCATCACCCGCAAACTAATAGGCTTTCTTCGAACCCATTCAATCAAGAAGAATGTCGCATGCCCACCATCTAAGACGGGAATCGGCAATAAATTAACTAAGCCCAAGGTAATCGAAAGAAGGGCCAAATTAGACAAAAATGAAATCCATCCCATATAACCGCCGCCGGCCACCCGATAGCTATTGCCCGCCACCTTATAAATCATAATGGGGCTACCGAGCAGTTTTAGAGACAACTGTCCGGTAAACAATTTGTAGAGAGCTTGAACGGTGGTGCTCATCATATTCCACGACTCAGAAAGTCCTCGCCCGAGAAGAACAATGGGATTCCAAGATCGCTCCATAGACAGCTCGGTATCGAGCATCTTGGCGGAACTTACCCCAATTCGAAAGACAGGCTCTCGCGCCATGGGATTATCTTTCCCCATGATCGGATCATCGATGGTCGTCGCCTTGGCCTGCAGAGTGGCCGACATTTCTCTTCCATTTCGATTCCAAGTGATTTTCACTGGTTTACCTTGAGAGGATTTAATCTCTTCGGCCAACAAACCGAAATGTTTCATCTGCTTTCCGTTAATGGCGACGAGCCGATCTTCTGCTACTAATCCAGCCTGCGCCGCAGGCGACTCGGGCTCAACGCGTCCCACCACCAATTCGGTAGATTTCAAGCCTAATCGATCCACCACAGGCCCTTTGCCCACTGGCACGACCATTTCAAAATTCAAAAACTCTGAGCCTCGCTCTACAACCACCGTATGACTTCCCGGTTGAAGGGTTTCGACAACACGTAAAAACTGATCATTCGTAACAATGGTCGATGGTCCAATAGCACGCACCCGATCAAAGCGTCTTAAGCCCGACTGAAATGCGATCGATTCTTCCGTGTCATAAAAGATTTGTGCAACTTCATAATTTGGCGAAACGCCTAAACGATAGGCCTCAATATCTTCGCCAAACTTCGACTTCGTGGGCACATAAGCCGGCGTCACCGGAACCACCAGTTCTTCGGCGGCACCCGTATCGCTCTTCATTCGTTCAATAGAAAACTGAAGCGTCTTACCCTCGGACTGTTCTACAAACTTTTCAATATCTTGAAATCTCTTAATGGGGCTGCCGTCGATCGCCTTGATACGATCCCCGGACAAAAGACCACTCAACTCGGCCGGTCGACCGCTTTCCATGGTACCGACCACAGGATCCACATTGGGAATTCCCGTAATAAGCATCAAAGAAAACAGGAGTATAGGAAGCAATAAATTGAAAACGGGTCCACCAAACACGACCAAGAGTTTCTGAGGAGGGGTCTTAGACAAGAAGCCGACCTTTTTTTCTTCTGCATTATACTCTTTAGAAGGATCATCGCCGGCCATCTTGACGTAGCCACCCAGAGGCAGAAGACCAATCATGTACTCAGTATCGCCTTTTTTGAAAGAAACAATAGCGGGCCCCATGCCAATGGCAAAACGCTCAACGCGAATACCCACCCACTTCGCCATCAAAAAATGGCCAAGCTCATGTACAAAAACCAATACGAAAAACAATAGGGCGAAAAATCCGATATCGAAAATCCAGTGAGGGATCATCAGATCAGCCTCTCACGAAGATCTCCGTTCCGCTAGCCTGATTTTGACCACTTCCCGACGGTTGAAATCCGTCGGGCCCAGGCTTTAACCTCTTCATCCAGGGCGATAACCGATGACAAGTCCGTCACTTGAGAATCTCCAAAAATATCCATAGCTTCAGAAACAGATTTCATAATCGAGATAAACGAAATCTCGTCGTTTAAAAACTGCTCCACAGCGACTTCATTGGCGGCATTAAAAATAACGGGTCCTTGCGGCCCTGCATCAAGGGCTTCGTGAACCAATCGGAGAGCTGGAAATTTGGACTCATCTGGCTTCTCAAAGTGTAGCCTCGACAGCTGCGTTAAATCGAGGCTTCGATCTAAGTCAAGACTGAGGCGCTCAGGGTATCCCAAAGCTAGAGCAATGGGCAACCGCATATCACTGGGCCCGAGCTGCGCCATAACGGAACCATCACAGTACTCCACCATCGAGTGCACAATGCTTTCTGGATGTACCATCACTTCAATCTGGCTTGCTTTCACATGAAACAGCCGAATCGCCTCAATGAATTCAAGCGCCTTATTCATCATGGTCGCCGAATCAATCGTGATCTTCGCCCCCATCGACCAATTAGGATGTTTAAGCGCTTCTTCTTTTCTTATGCTCGAGAAGGTCTTCGCATCTCGATTGCGAAAGGGTCCTCCACTGGCTGTCAAAAAAATCTTTTTCAAGAACTTTGATGAGTTCCCCATCAAACACTGAAAAATAGCTGAGTGCTCAGAGTCCACCGGAATAAGCGCGGTGGACGATGTCTTCAGAGCCTCGTTAACAAAATCCCCGGCCATCACCAAAACTTCTTTATTGGCGATACCTAGAGTTGAAATATTTAATTCCACAGCTTTTAAACAGGCCTGCAAACTGTGAGTCCCCGACATCGCCGCAATTACAATATCAGGTTTCGTCCGCACGATGAGCTCTTCATGACCTATAGGCCCAGTACCTATGAAATCTAAGGACGTCTCGGGCAACGATGGATGCGATTTGCTGTCTCGCTCAATCATCTGCTCGAGCTCATCACTCACCTCGCTTGAGCCCACGCTAACGGATTTTGGCTGATGGTATTTAATTTGATCCCAAAGCAAATCAGAACGTCGGCCACAGGCAAGGCCAACGACATCAAAACGATCTCGATTTTCAGAAATTATCTTTAGCGTATTAGAACCCACAGATCCTGTAGATCCTAGAATGACGACTCGTTTTCTCATCGTTGTTCTTTATTATTTGAAGCCGTCAAAAAGAGCTATGTAAAAAAAGAGCGGAACGACTCCAAACAAGACGCCATCAAAGCGATCAAGAGCCCCTCCATGAGTCAAAAAAAGACGTCCGGAGTCTTTTACCCCAAAATGGCGTTTTAAAGCCGACTCAAAAAGGTCGCCATAAACACTGGCCATTGCCACGAGCCACGACAAAATGGCTGACGGCAAAATACCCGGCACTTCCCAAGAATTCCATCTCAAAAACAAATTGAAGACGATCCCTACAAAAATCGCCACCCCGAGGCCCCACCAAAAACCTTCCTGCGTTTTCTTAGGGGATATCTCTTGGTAAAAAGGAGTTTTTCCAAAAAATCGTCCGCCCAAATACGCTGCCGTATCGGCCGCACCTACCACAACGAATAAAAAAAGTAAGGCCTGAGCATGGCCCCGCTCCTGGCACCAAAGCAGCATCGTTGTGGTCGCTGAAATATAAAAAGCCCCGAATAAAAAATCTTTCGCAGGAATCAAAGATTTCTCCCACTGATAGCTTTCGGTAAGATTGCGAATAATCTGATATTGTAAACAGACGGCCAACAAACCAATGCCTGCGACCATCGATACTCCGACAAGCTGAAAAAGCGCGGGCGAAGCGCCCAAGGCCACCCAGCTTAAATGTTTGGTCCACTCGGCAGGAGTAGAGGGTACTCGCCTAAAAAGTAAATACTCATGCCAGCCAAAGCCGGCAATCACCACCATGGCAGCCGCAAATAGTTGGGTATCAAAACATGAAAACAAAAGAAGGGGAAAATAAACCATCGCCACAAGAAGTCGTTTTTGAAAATGCGTCAAAAAATTCATGAAGACATCCCCCGGCTGGCTAACCCAGCTCGCTGAGAGCCCATAACGGGCGTTTGAATTCCCCCAAAACGTCGCTCTCGTTGCGAAAAACTATCAATGGCTAGGTCTAATTCGTCTTCGTTGAATTCAGGCCAGTGAGCCTTGCAAAAATAAAGTTCGGAATACGCCGACTGCCACAACAAATAATTTGAAAGACGATACTCGCCCGATGTACGAACCACCAAATCAGGATTACATTGCCCCTCGGTATCCAACGAGTGATGAATTAAATTCTCGTCAATATCGTCGACTTTCAATGTCCCCTCTTCCACTCTCTTTGCCAGGGCACGCGTCACTCGAGTGATCTCATCTCGTGAGCCATAGTTAAGTGCGATCTGAAGCAACATGCCGGTGCTCTTGGCTGTCACCTCTTCAAAATCACGCAGCGCCCGTTTTAAAAAATCAGGAAAGGCCTCGATATTACCCAAAGTTCGAAAGCGAACATTATGCTTTAAACAGAGTCGTTTGCCCACATGGGTATAAACCTTCAACAGCTTAAACAAGAGATCGATCTCTTTAGCCGGTCGAGCCCAGTTCTCAACTGAAAATCCATAGAGCGTGAGAATTTCAATGCCGCGGTTAACGCAAGCTACCGTGGTTCGCGTGACGTTTCGAGCGCCTTCACGGTGCCCAAAGATCCGATGTAAGCCCCGCGCTTGGGCCCAACGACCATTGCCATCCATAATGATAGCCAGGTGCCGAAGGCGTCGACACGATCCTTCTTGATAGATCAAAAATTTTCTCCTCGCTCCCGAGACCCCCAGAGTCCCCATCATGATCTTTAAATCGTCATAATATCGGATGTTTTCTTAGCCACCAAGTCTTCAATGAGTTTGGTCGCTTCGTCCGTCAATTTCTGAATCAGCTCCTGCTGTTTCTTAGAATCATCTTCGGAGAGCATTTTCTGCTTCTCAAGGTTTTTAACTCCCTCGTTAGAGTCTTTGCGATGCTGGCGCACGGCGACTTTGGCATCTTCTCCCATGCGGCTCACTACCTTAGTAAGCTCTTTGCGTCGCTCTTCCGTTAACGCTGGAATTGAAATACGAACGACCTTACCGTCGTTCTGAGGATGAAAACCTATTTCACTCTGAATAATGGCTTTTTCAATATCCGCCAAAGCCGTCGCGTCCCATGGTGCTACCAAAATGGTACGAGCATCGGGAGTAGAGACCGTAGCCATTTGATTTAAAGGCGAGAGTTGCCCGTAATAATTCACTCGAACATTTTCCAAAATAGAGGCTGACGCTTTCCCAGTACGCACCTTTGTAAACTCGCGTTTAAGCGAATCAATCGATTTCTGATTGTTAGCCTTAAAATCATTCAGAATTTGTGTCATATCTGCCATCTGATGCTCCTCTGTATTTTTTTTGCCTCAAGCTTTCGCTTTTTGGCTCTGCTTCTTAGTGTCACAAACGACAGTACCGATGGGCTCCCCCATTAATGCTCTCTTGATATTGCCTGGTTTATCCATTCCAAACACCACAATAGGAAGTGAGTGATCCATGCACAACGATATCGCCGTCGCATCCATCACCTGAAGCCCTTTTTGAAGAACCTGCAAATAACTCAACTGACTAAATTTTTTCGCGTCTTTGAACTTCATCGGGTCCTTATCATAGACCCCATCTACTTTCGTTGCCTTAAAAACAGCATCGGCTTCGATTTCCATCGCTCTTAAACTGGCTGCGGTATCGGTTGTAAAGTAGGGATTTCCTGTGCCGGCCGCAAAAATCACGACGCGACCTTTTTCAATATGGCGAATGGCTCGGCGTCGAATATAAGGCTCCGCGATAGCCTCCATTCTAAGGGCCGACATAACTCGTGTAAAAGTACCAATGCGCTCGAGCTGGTCTTGCAGGGCCAAGCTATTCATGACGGTGGCCAGCATTCCCATATAGTCGGCACTGGCACGATCCATGCCTTTTGCAGCCCCTGAAATACCTCTAAAGATATTGCCTCCGCCAATCACAATGGCCGTCTGCACACCTTCTTCAACGATGCCACGTATCTCCGAGGCTATGCGTTCTAATATTTTTGTATCTAGCCCATACGAAAGATCGCCCATGAAGGCTTCTCCCGACAATTTCAGGAGGACTCTCTTATACTTCTTTTTGGGGTTCATCTTAAGATTCGCCGCGCCCTAATTCAAAACGCACAAAACGGCTGATCGCCATATTCTCACCCAGTTTGCCCACTGTATCCTTTAAAAAGGACTCGACGGTCATTTCTGGGTTCTTAATAAAGGACTGCTCGAGCAAGCAGTTCTCTTGGTAGAATTTAACAATCTTGCCCTCAGCAATTTTTGCCAATACAGCGTCGGGTTTTCCAGAACCTCGTGCCTGTTCGATGGCAATCTCTTTTTCTTTTTCAATCACCGCTTCAGGGACGGCCTTGCGATCGAGATAGCGGGGCGCGGCTGCAGCCACATGCATGGCAATATCTCTACAAAAGTTTTGGAAGTTTTCGTTACGAGCCACGAAATCTGTTTCACAGTTCACTTCCACCAAAACGCCAATCTTACCACCGGCATGAATATAAGAGGTTACGGCACCTTGTTTAGTCTCGCGCCCTACCTTTTTCTCGGCTGAGGCGATACCTTTCTTGCGTAAAAACTCGATGGCTTTCTCTATGTCGCCACCGGTTTCTACCAGCGCCTTCTTACAATCCATCATGCCCGCCCCAGTCTTATTGCGAAGAGCTTGAACGTTGGAAGCAGACAGTTCCATAGCCGTCGACATTTTAGGCTTCTCCCTTTCCTTTTACTGGAGCGATTTCTACTTCAGTAATAGCTCCCTGAGCTTTAGGGGCTACGTTAGGCTTTCCACCTTCCGGATTAATTCGTCGCAAATTGTCTTCTCGCTGCTTGCCACCGGCAATAATGGCGTCTGCAATACGCGACGCATATAGTCTAATGGCGCGAATCGAATCGTCATTTCCTGGTATAGGATAATCAATATTTTCAGGATCACAATTGGTATCGATGACCGCAATAATCGGAATGCCTAAACTCTTGGCTTCGTTAACCGCAATATACTCGAGATGGGGATCAACCACAAAAAGAGCCCCCGGAAGCTCCGTCATATCTTGAATACCAAAAAGATTGGTCTCCAATTTTCCGCGACGTTTCTCCAGCATGAGAATCTCTTTCTTCTTTCGGATGCCATAGTTTTTCTCAGCCGCCATTTTTTGGAGATTCTTCATCACATTGATGGATCGCTTGATGGTGTGAAAATTAGTTAGGGTGCCACCAATCCATCGTTCCGTCATATAGAGCTGGCCGGCGCGAATCGCTTCTTCTTTAACAATCTCTTGAGCTTGTTTTTTGGTTCCGACAAACAATACCTTTTGGCCCGTGGCCGATACGCGTCGTACCGCTTCCAAGGCTTGTCGAAACAACGAGACTGTCTTCTGAAGATTGATAATATAAACACCATTTCTCGCGTGGTGAATATAAGGCTTCATTTTAGGATTCCATTTGGCAGTGGGGTGGCCAAAATGGGCCCCGGCATCCATCAGATCACGAAGAGAAATTTCAGGTTCAATATTGGCAGCCGCTTCACTCATTCGATTCATTAGTCCTTTCCACGTTGTTTACGAATAGAATCCCTCCATTCGTAAGCGAGGGGCCTAGGGCCTGTCAAAGGCAGATACACGAGAAATCACCCCTATAGGGGCTGTCGAAAAACGCCTCACGCTCTATAACGAAAGGTCTTTCAACTGATTGGGGCAGTGGCCCGCCCCCGACGCACCTTCCAATAGCTGGGTCACCAACAGGCGATGTTCCACCCAAAATGGCCCCATAAAGGCTCTAAGATCCAATTTCTCAGCTTCTACCTGAATCAGACCGACCAAATTCATTTTCGTTTGCCCCGATGCATCGAGAATCGCCCTGACAGCTGTGGGATTATAATCTACCTGGCCCAGCGCCTGGCCGGAGGCTGAATCTACGGCGATATGAATACCGGCTCCATCATGAAGGCCCTGTCGCCAAAGCACTAAAGGCGGAGTGATAGATCCATAAAACACCGATAATGCCCACTCAGGTCACCGACCTGCCAAGGCTCAAAAGTCAAATGACCATTCGCCTGCAGATTGCGCGAATCAAATGTTCAATCCACTCGTTGATATTTCGATGATCCTCACTAAGAAATGGGGTTAATATGGCGGCCTATGAAACCCATTGTGATCTATACAAAATCGCATTGTCCGTATTGTGTTCGGGCGAAACGCTTCTTTGACGAAAAGAAGCTCACCTACCATGAAATCTCAATCGAGGGCGATCAAGCCGGGGCCGAAGCGCTTTTTGCCAAGACGGGCTTTCGCACGGTGCCTCAAATTTTTATTGGGGAGTCCTGTATCGGTGGACACGACAATCTCATGACCCTTCATGGCGAAGGCAAACTTGATGCCTTGCTGTCTTCAAGCGACTGACTCAGCCGTATTATTTTTCCCGAATCAGTCGATAAGAAGATATGACCTTCGGGGGACTCCACCACATGGCGAAAGCGCTCCTTCATCGAGCTCAAGAGCCTCTCTTCTTCTTTGAAGAGTCCATTTTTTAAACTCAATCGGTTCAAGTGCTGAAGCACCAACGACGAAGAAAAGAAATCACCCTTCCAAGCCTTAAATAATTTACCAGAGTAGATCATCAAACTCGATGGCGCAATCGATGGCGTAAACTGATACAAGGGCGACTCCATGCCGGGCTTCTGCGTGCCTTCGCCGATTTTAGGGCCCCAGTATTCACGCCCAAACGTAATGACGGGCCATCCATAATTTTTGCCAGGCAAGATTCGATTGATCTCATCGCCCCCACGAGGCCCATGCTCGTTCTCCCAGAGTTCTCCTGTCTCAAAATGCCTCGTCAGCCCTTGGGGATTGCGTATCCCGTAGGCCCAGATTTCAGGTCGCGCCCCTTTTACCTTTACAAACGGATTATCAGTAGGAACTCGCCCGTCGTCATGCAATCGAAAAATCTTTCCGTTGTGATGCGACAGTGACTGCGCGAACTGTCGTTGGCCACGATCGCCCACACCAAAAAATAGATAGCCTCGATTATCAAAAACTATTCTCGAACCAAAATGAACGCCATCATCCGATTCGATATCGGCGGTAAATAAAACCTGAAGCTTCGTTAGTTCATTCTTTTTCAATTGCGCGCGCGCGATACGAGTGGTCCAAGACTCACTCTTCGTACGAACCGAATACGAAAAATACAGCCACGCATTCTTGGCAAAATTGGGATGCAAGTGAATATCCATGAGACCACCCTGGCCATGCGGGTCGACCTGGGGCAGGCCCGCTATCGTTTGCACATGTTGTGTCTTAAGGTTCAAACGCAGCAGGGACCCTGACTTGGTGGTCGCCAACAGCTCGTCAGCACTTAGAAAAGCTAGGCCCCAAATCACATCGTTCTGCTTAATTTGGTCGGCACTGAAAACTTCGTCGACCTTCACCTTCATACCCTGCGATGTAAATTGAGACGCCGTTGCGCGAGGCCCAGCGTCCATGGCCAGAAGCGTGGCTGAAAGAGAGCCACTGATAATCGCAAGAGAACCACTCATAACTGCAGGAAAAACACCCATGATAGCTACAATCACAAGCCTTGCCAAAACGACTCCAACAGTCGGAGCTTTCCCCGCTAGATCGCCTCCATTGCCAGCCACGAACGTCATCAGATTCCCTTAAGGGTTCGCCGCAGCGGGAGAGGGCGATGGCGAAGCCTTCACCGTAGGTTTTGTCTTGGTAGGCTTGGGCTTGGCGGAAGTGGCCTTCAGTTTTACAACTTCTTGCCTTAGTTCTTTAATTAAATCTTCATACGTCGCACGAGCTCGACTTAAACGCTCATCGTACTCACGGGCTTGGCGCTCCATACGCAAATCGCAAGACTGCCCCTCTGTTTTTGATTGAGCCTCAGACGATTTTATGCGCGAATTTTCAGCTGACAGCTGGGTATTTCGATCGAGAAGCTCTTGATTAAGAAGTTCGAGCGACTGGGCCTGCTCACGCAACTGAAGATACATATCTGGATCACACTCAGCTGAGTTATTTTCGAAAGATTTCAACTTCGCCTGCGCTTCTTGCAGACGAGATTCTTGATCGTCATACTGAGTCTTTGGAACACAACCCGAAAGCACTACCGCTGCGAGACATCCACTCAGGAGGCCCCTTGAGGAGCGCAATGACGATGGCAACGAAGCAGATGGGCGTTTGGCGACAGCGCCCCAAGTTGAGCGATTCAAACTTGTACTGAGATAAGATAGGATAGCTCGGCCTGGCTTTGTATCAGTCATATAGCAAAATTCTGATATCTTTTCATTCAATTTGAAAGAAGAAAGGGAGAAAGGCGGGATGATTAGCTCTGGGCTTACCTAGCCACCAAAGGCGCGACTCCGACAAGGCTCTTCAGATCATTATCCGTGAGCATAAGACCGATCGATCCGAAATAATTACGACGCTTATCCGATCGCACGAGATCATCTACCCCGCCCCCAATCTGAAAAATCTTAAAGATATGCGCCATGGCATAGAGTCGCAAATGCATATTCTCTTCTCGGGAAAAATCAAAAACGTCCACCCCGAGACTCAAACGATCGCGAAACAAGTGGTACTCGGCCCCAAAACCTCCCGAGGAACGAATCATCCCCGCCTTAAGCGTTAAATCCCAAAAACGCTTGGCAAACAAGAAGGTGAACATAAAGCGACTTTTCTGCACTTTCTCGGTAATCACACGAGACGAGCCGGGAGTCTCGGAGTAATCGGTGATCGTAATATCTCTTTTCGAGTACTCGAGTGGACCGTTGTTCGCTTCAAACAAAAAATATTTGTCGGCACTGGGCTTTAAACGAAAGCTTACCGCCGACTGCATCTCAGACGCCGAGCTTAGATACTCGCCGCGATAACCAACGGCAATCTCAAGTCGCTTGATGCGCGACACAAACTCGTTCACCCCATCCAAGGTATCGTTCACTTTGTCGACGGTGGTTTCGTCGTTGAGCAGCTTGCCGATTGTCCCCTCCCCACGCTCAACCTTGGATACAATTTTATTGAGGCTCGATACAGTATCATCCACTTTGGCGACGATACCTTTAAAGTCTTTTACGACATCTCTCAATTGAGGATCGGCCGATGCCACAAACGAGCGAATAGCCTCACTCGACGCCTTCAAATTGACAATAATATCTTTGAGGTCACCGTCATTCAGCATTTTGGTGACGTCATGAACATTTTTCACAATAGCATTGAGTTCTTCACGATTGCCTCGTACCAAGGTGCGCAGGCCCTCAGTAATCTCGGTGGCATTCGAGATAATATCGCGCAGGGAAGGCTTGCCATCCCCCCCTTTAATGAGGTCTTTCACGGCATCGGCGATTTCATTAAAATTCTTGAAAGCGTCATCAATACCGCCGGCACTATAGGTCGCATCGATTGTGCCCCCATCGGGAACCTCTGCGCGAAAGCCTCCGCCCGAAATGGCCACAATCTTTTCGCCCAAAATGCCTCGATTATAGAGACCCACTTCAGAATCTTCGTAAACCGGAATTTCGGGGTCGATCTTAAGTTTCACGCGAGCTTTTTTTCCCGCTAAGGAAATATCCTCAACGAAGCCCACCCTAATGCCCGCAAATTCGACAGGAGTTCTTAAGAGGAGACCCGAGGCAGAATTGAAATTGACGAAAAGTATTTTTGAATCCCGAAGGCTGAAGCCCTTCGAATTTATACGCACGCTTAGATAGACGAGCCCGAGCACTGTCACCAAAACGAAAATGCCTACTTTAATTTCTGACGACAGTTTACCCATTGTTTTGTTCCATCAGCTTAACATGCGAAATTGCAGGATCCAGAAAGTTTCTGACTATAGGATTCTCTGAGTGATAAATATCGCGCGGACTTCCCTCGGCCACAACCCGCCCATCGTGAAGCATCGCCACACGATTGGCAATGCGAAGTGTCGCCCGAATATCGTGACTAATAATCACGGTGGTCCCCCCCAATGCCTTTTGGGTGTCGACAATCAAATCGTCAATGGCCTGCGATGAAATGGGGTCTAAGCCCGTAGTCGGCTCATCGTAAAGGATGATATCAGGGTTTAAAACAATGGCTCTGGCCAACCCCACTCTTTTTCGCATACCACCCGAAAGCTGCGAGGGATTTTTCTTTTCGATGCCACTCAAGCCCACCTGTTGCAGCTTTTCTTTGACAAGACGCGCAATCGCCGATTCTTCCAGCTTGCGATGCTCGCGCAGTGGAAACGCGATATTCTCATAGACATCCATCGAATCAAAAAGCGCAGCATCTTGAAAAAGCATCCCGAATTTCATTCGCAAATCTTTGACATCGTTTCGATCAAGTTTCGTAATATCGCGACCTTCAATCAAAATCTCTCCCTCATCCGGTTTTTCTAAGCCAATGAGATGTTTCAAAAGAACGCTTTTGCCACATCCTGAAGGTCCGATAATAACGGTAATTTCGCCCGGTCGAATAACGAGATTCACCCCCTTCAGTACCTGCTGAGCTCCAAAGCGTCTTTTAAGATTGCGAATTTCTAACATAGCTTTGTTTTATAACTTTCTTCAGTTCTCTCCATCTAACGAACTAAAACATCAGGGCAGTTAAAAAATAGTCGGCAATTAAAATACTCACCGACGAAATAACGACCGCCTGAGTGGTGGATTTACCCACGCCTTCAGCACCGCCAGAGGTTAGCAGGCCACGCCGACAGCCCACCACCGCAATAATCACCCCAAATACCGCCGCTTTTGCGATACCATTCCATAAATCTTCGGCTTTCACGTAAGCATCCATTCGATCCCAAAACGTGGCCTCGCCAATATCTAGCAGTCCCACACCCACCATGAACGCTCCAAAGAGACCAAGAATATTAAAAACAACAGACAGCAAAGGCACCATGACTAGCGAGGCGATGATTCTGGGTGCCACCAAATAACTCATAGGATCCACGGCCATCACTTCAAGGGCATCAATTTGCTGAGTGACACGCATCGTTCCAATCTGCGCCGCCATCGCAGAGCCACAGCGCGCGGCCACCATCAAGGCCGTCATCACGGGGCCCAACTCTCGCAGCAGCGACAGAGCCACCACCGCCCCCGTAACCCCTTCAGCATTTAACATACGAAAGGCTTTTCCACTTTGAAGCGCTAAAACTGCCCCCGTAAACATGCCCGTCAATAGAATGATGAACGTCGAGTTGACGCCTATAAATTCCATCTCCTTAAAGATAATCTTGAGACGAAACGGCCGAGAACCGAGGGCCTTAAGGCCCTCCATGAGGGTAATGACGAAGCCACCAAATTCACTGACGATCTTTGCGGCCCCTCGACTGACGGATTCAATCATGGAATCCACACTCGCGGAATTCGCTTCGAAATTCGTAAGTTCAATTCGTAGGGCTCCACCAGAGCCTTCTTCAAAATGGGATTTGCAAATCGCCCCCAAAACACAACGCGATCTCCCTCCACCAGTTTCTCTCGCTTTACGGGCCGTACCATCACCATATCCATACAAATGGCCCCACAAACTTTCAATGATCCTTTCACACGGCCCGACGCACTTCGAAGCTGGGGCTCGACCACTTTTGAATAAGCTTTCGACAATCCATCAGCATACCCCAATGTCACGATACCGAAACGGTGTGGCTGCTCCGCACGGTAAAGATGGCCGTACGAAATACCTTCCGCCGTCTCCACACGTTTAATAAGCCCGATCTCACTTTCTAATTCGAGAACAGGCTGCAGCGAATGGTCTTGTGCGATACCCCGAGGGCTATATCCATATAGAGAAATGCCAGGCCTCACCAAATTGCCCACCTCAGACAACAAACCCTTGGGCAACGTATAACGCCCCAAGAGCGCAGCTGAATTTTCCGAGTGCACGTAACATGGCTCTAGACCCTCGGCCCAGATCCAACGAGTGGCCTCTTCAAAAAGTCGCGCTTGTCTCAAAAAAACAGCGTCTTGAGCCGTCGCAAAATGGGTGAACAATCCCACAAAATTCTTCGGACTCCTTTTGCAGAGCCTCACGGCTTCAGACCATTCATGAGTTTTAATCCCCAGGCGATTCATTCCGGTATCTAACTTCAAGTGGACGCGCAGCCCTGCCGTCTTAAGGGCCACTTTTAGTGTTTCTAAATCATTGGCTGCGATATGAAATCGATGGCGTTTCGCTAAGGCGAGGGTCTCACGTTTCCAATGCAAGACTCCCCCAAGCACCAGTATCTCGGCTGAAGGCGCCAATCTACGAGCTTCGAGACCCTCCTCTAAAGACGCGACGGCAAAAAATCGAATCCCGAGCGAACGCAACTCGGGAATAATCGCTGCAACATCATGCCCATAGGCATTGGCCTTCACCATGGCCATGATCTCGGCTCGAGAATTGTGAAGGCGTGGCCTCATCACAATCTGCTTCTGCAAATAGTCGACATTGTTCTTGAGGGCACTGCGCGACAAAAAAGCAAACGCAGGCCTATAGGCAAAATCTTTAAATGCGGCAGAGCGAGACGCCATTTTCATCCAAGGTTAAAGAGTTTGGGGCCCCCTGACGAGATTAATTCTAATGAACTGCTCAAAATCAAATTCCATTCTGATGGCCCCCAAGACACCTCAGGAAGGCCCTTGGCAAAGTGATGAGCGCATTCTAGACTTTTCGCGATGGCACAAAATCCTTTACGCGTTGGTGGGGATCTTAAAATTCTCTGCTCTCGTTGCAATCTTGAACTTGCTCACACCGTACTAGCGATGGCAGGTGGAATTCCCGCTCGTGTTCGATGTAATACATGCCGAGGCGAGCGCAACTACCGAGCTCCGAAGCCCGAAGCTACTGTGCGAACGACCAGAGCAGTGAGGGAGCCTCGCGCTAAAGTATCAGATGAAGTCTTCTACAATCAAAAGCTCAAAGACAATGCGACCAAAACTGACAAACCTTATCGCATCGATGTTGAACTATCGGCCAATGATATTGTGGATCATAAGGTATTTGGCCGAGGCGTTGTTCTTAAGACCATACCTCCAGACCGCGCGGAAATTATTTTTAAAGATCAGATGCGCGTTCTTGTGTGCCGATGCTGAGATATTCTAAATCAATTGTAATTTCTGCTCCTTTTTGATTCATAAGAGGCCTCAGAGAAGAAATGTCCATTGGCGTTTTTCTTTGCAACGCTTTGTCGAACCGCTGATAATCCGACTGTCGACCTAAGATCAGGCTCATTAAAGTGCTTTCTCGCGATGTTCAAGGTCTGGTGGTCCAAAATTTCTGGGAGACTGAGAAATAGTCTCCACCCATCAAAGCGATCTCGAAGGCGTTTGTTTAAGTATATCGTCTGATCCACTTCGATATGGCCAGGACGGCCGTTGCCCTGAAGAAAGTATTTGATCCACGAGTACCGTTCATTTTGTCCATCATTTTGCTCGCCGGGGCTGAGTAGATAGGCTTTCAGCCGTCTCAGCACTCCTAACACCTTCCAAGAACTCAGAACACCATCTTGAAATATCATTATTTCGAACAATCGACGTCAAACGACGTAGGCGCGATCGGCGCTCCAAGGGTGATAAGCCCAGCGCTTTCTTAAGAGTTTGCACCATATCGACAGGATCATAAGGGTTCGTAAGAAGAGCTCCAAAAAGTTCGACAGCGGCACCCGCGAATTCCGACAAAATTAAGACCCCATCTTTATCTGTCATACTTTTGACCGCTACAAATTCTTTTGCCACTAAGTTGAGACCGTCTCTGAGTGGAGTAATCCACGCGACCGTGGAGGCGGCATAGTAGGCGACAACCTCTTCAAAAGACAAAGAACGAAAAAAATAGACAATAGGGATCCATCCCATGCGAGAAAAGCGCCCATTGATTCGTCCCACGGCCTCATCGATTTGAACACGAACGCTATTGTAGACTTCAACTTCTGGACCCGGAGGGGTGCAAATATTCACGAATACAATTTTTTCATGCAATTCAGGATTTTGTTCTAAAAACCGTTCGAACGCCTCGAGCTTTTCGAGGGGCCCTTTAACATAGTCGAGGCGCTCCACAGAAAGAATTGCCTTTTTTCCTCCCAGATCGCTTTTGATTCTCACAATGCGAGCTTTTGTGGCCTCAGCGTGAACTGTCTTTTCTATAATGTTAAGATCGATTCCCACTGGATGCACCCCGATCGAAATATTTCGATCGGCCACTTCTACTGCCGTGGTGTATTCATCAATGCCAAGGGCACAACCATAGGTAGAAAAGCGCGGAGCACATTTAACTTTTCTCAGAGTTCGAGAAGGCGCATTGGAACGTACGACATTCGCAAAGTTCTCGGCATAGGACGGAATATGAAAACCGATATAATCACACTGAAGAAGACTCCCAATAATTTGACGACGCCAGGGTAGAATATTAAATATATCGGGCGCCGGAAACGAAGTGTGGTGAAAAAAACTAATTTTTAAATCGGATCGCAAAGCGCGCAGATAAGCTGGGACCATCCAAAGATTATAGTCATGAATCCAAACGGTTGCGCCAAGACTTGCTTCTTCTGCCGTACGCTGAGCAAACAGCCGATTCACCTCACAAAATATGTTCCAGTGCTCTTCATTGAAGACAACCTTACTCGGAAACGAAAAGATAACAGGCCAAAAAGCTTCTTTAGAAAAAATTTTATAAAAGATATCAATGTCACGTTTTCGAAGCGATATGGGAGCAATTTTTAATCCTGGAAATGACTCTCTATCTATATAATCTGGCAGCTGAGGGGATGTTTCTCGAGTAGGTCGCTGACACCAAGCAACCCAAGCCCCGGGTCGTCCGTTTCGAAAAAGACCAAGTAGTGTTGGAATGATTCCGTTAGGACTTTTTGGTGTTTCGAATTGACGTCGCCCATCGATCTCAACCTCGTCATAGGGAAGTCTGTGATAGACTACGACCAGCTCTGATGCTCCATCTTTCGATGGCACTGCAACGCGAGGAGCGCTTTTTTCTTTGAGAAGATCAAAATATTCTATGGCTTGTAAAATTCCACCAGCACCCGGTGACTGCGCAAGAAAGATATCCTCTGTTCCTTGCAGTGCACGTACAAGATCTGGCTCCGACCCTCCCACCACAACCCCCTTAAGACCCAACTGAAACATGGTTAAGTCATTAAGCGTATCACCAGCCACAAGAACTCGATCAGAATCCATGTCCATTAATTCGAGAAGACTTGCTAACGTGTGCCCCTTTGAGACGCCTCGAGGGAGAATATCGAGATATTTTCCGGCCGAGAAAATCACCGAGCATCCCAATTGCCTCGCAAGAAGCTCTATTTCCTCAAGACCTTCTGGATTCTCAAGCTCATATGAGCAACGCCTCTCCTGAGGAACGGCCTGTCGTTTCCATCTTGAAAATGTTCGCATCGCACTTTCTACTTCAGCCGTACCAGGCCAAACCTGAAAAATTTCCTCTTGAATGGGCTGCACAGACTCTAGCGTTCGACCATCCACGACAGTGGCACCCACGTCGGCAATGATAAAACGTGGAACGGGCAGAGTCGTATCACTTAAAAGCGGAAGAATTGTCTCGAGACCTCGCCCACTTACATAAATTAGATCTAGGGAATGCGCTTTGATGAGTTCATACAACTCCCTGCGCTTTTCTTCCGTTCCACCCAAAAATGTCCCATCCAGATCAGTCGCTAATATCACGAAGATGCCCTTTCATCTAGAATTGGTCGAGTTTTCAGCTAATGCCCATCTGCCATCATAAGCACACACCGAGTCAGTTCAAGGTAGAATATCTAGTTTATCCGGGCCGTTGCCCAGCATGCCTCGTGGTCCGTGATGCAGGCTCTACTGACGCGCAGTCTCACAATGAAACCACTTTTCAGCTCTTACTTTCTCTTTAACTGAAGAAGTTGCTTGGAGGCCTTTGATAGGGCGCCAGGAATATTTTTGTCTTTAGAGAGCTTTCCTAAGTCTCGCATATTCAAGAATTTCATAAAGCCCATAGAATTTTGTAGAGGGGTCTTGGGATGAAAACACAAAGCAATTTTAACGGGATAACCCTTCGTCCACACAGGGTTGACCGCAATGGCACGAACCACATCTTCTGAGATATTTCTCATACTCGCATACACAGCCACCTCGTTATCGGTAATTCTGGGCGACTTTAGAACCGCCAAAGCCACTACTTTATTGGTATCCCTCACAAGATAGCCTCTGGCTTCTTTATTACCCTTGAGCGCGAGCTTCACTCTTCCGCCAATAGAGAGCGTTTGAATATAGCTCAGTAGATTCTTGCGCTGTTCATCGCTCATGCCCGATCCGCCGGCCGTAGAAAGTCGCTTCATTTTCTCATCGTCATCAAAGCCTTCGAGCGTCGTCATGAGAAAGGCTTCGTCCACCATGAGCTCTACGTCAGAGCTTGATGGCTCTTCAGATTGATCTCCAGGAATGGTAATTCCTGCCAATCGCAGAAAATGTCTCAGCCGGTCCGTATTACTCTTTAAATTATGGGGATTACTCTCGAGCGCCGGAACGATGGCAGGGCAGTCTATAATGCGCTCCTGATTGTTAACTATGAGAGTGGTCATTCGTTCCGAGCAGGTCTTAGAAACTCGCAGAACAAAATCATTGGATGTCCCCTCGTTCAAGAGAATCGCTTCGAGAATATCTTCTTGAGACTGCCTCAGTTCACCCACCGCATCGAGCGCCCACGTAGGCAGTGCAGACTTTAATACCGGAACAAGGCTTGCCTGGGGAAATGTCTGAAGGGACTTCGCCGCACTTTCTTTACGAGCCGTATCGGAATCTTCCAGCATATAGGCCCAGGCCTGAATCATGATAGGAGGAGGAAGTGGTGCCAAACCTTTGGCCACGATGATCCAGGTTTTCTCTTTTGTCGGATCAAAGACTTTTTGTAACTCGGGGCTCAGGCTGTCAAAGGCAGGTCTCACCATCTGTCTATTGTAAGCTGCAAGCGACCTTTATCGGAACGCCCCTGGATCATTCGCCGCAGTAAGAATTTTATGATTGATTCAGGTCGACAGCCCCAGAACGCAGAATTTGGTGACAAGCCCCCAATCTCTTCGAACGGAAGAGCCCCCCAATTATTCGAGTTGAGACTCTGCCCAGGCTTGCAAACCAAAGAGTGTCAATTGCGGCTCGTATACGAAGCCTCCCTTAAGATGACGCGGAGCATCGCCACCCGTCACCACCATGAGAGGCCATACGCCGTAGCGTCGCCAAATATCTACTTCGACTCCGCGAAAAAGACTTTCTATCAAAAAGGTCTGGCCTTCCTGCATCGCCGAAGCGGTGGTAAGCGGCCAGGTTCGTCCTCGAGTATAATGCACCGCCCCTTCGGGGCGACCTGACACGCGCCCTTTAGCGAGATATTTAACTGCTACCTTGGGAAGAAGCGCCGTGCCGGCATGGAGACTCGATAGTGCAAGTCGTGGCCCCGGCACAATAAAGCCTCCGCGATGGCAGCCGCGGCCATCGACATAATCCACGGTCAGTGCCGTGCCAAAATCAAAAACCACAAGCGGCTTAGAATATTTTTTATAAGCGGCATAAGCATTCAGCAGACGGTCGGCGCCTAAACTATTTGAATAAAGAGATTTAAACGGGAGCGTCTTTCGACTCAAAACGTGAAAGTCGACTTCAAGACTATCTGCCCACTGCTTCAACTTTCGAGTCGCTTGCGGCACCACACTCACTCCCCACAAGGAGTCCCCCGATTTTAAAGATGCCACAAAACGCTTCGATAATTTCGATGTTTCTGTCTGAACGACCAGAGATCGCTTCCAGAGCAAAGACCGAGTATTACCTATTTTATAAAAAAATTTCGCCACTGCTTAGTTTCTCGAGAGAGCATTTCTTACCAACGCGTTCGCGCTCCACTAACAAACAGCCATCATTATCGATGTCAACTACCACCACGCGTTCTTTTCTGCCGTCTAAGGTCGTCATAATATCGAGACCTTTTCGCCACAGTTTCTCATGATAGGCTTGTCTAAAATAAGAGAAGCCTTTGTCCCAAAAAAGATTAAGGTGGCGATTCATCTCTTCAGCCACCCATTCGCTTTCGATTGTCAAACCAACGCCAGAGTACGAAGTTAAGTGAAATAAATTTAGCCCCACCCCCACTACGATCTGAGCGGCGGGCCCCTGCGACTTCACTTCAACTAAAATGCCTCCTACCTTTTCATCCACGAGCATAAGATCGTTGGGCCATTTCAAACGGAGGGACTCATGGCCCACTGCCTTTACGAGACTCAGACCCACCACGAGCGAAAGACCCTGCAGTGAAGTATCGGTTTTTACCACACCATACGATAGCGCGAGTGACTTGCCTTTTTCAAAAGCCCAAGATCGACCCTGTCGACCACGACCCATGGTCTGCTCCTCACATGTCACCACAAAAGGCCCTGGCTCACCTTGATCCAAAAGCTCGAAAGCAATGTCTTGCGTTGAGCTCACAGTCTGGCGGGCATAAATTTTCATGATAACTTTGAAACTTGCTTCTCGATTTCTTCGCGAATCATTTTTTGAGCGAGCGATGGCAGATTCGTTTCAATCCAACGTCTCACTTCATCGCGCGCGATGGCCTCCATCTCGATTGTCGAGATTTGACTGGGCGTCGTATCAGCCAGAGTTCCCGTACCTCCCGTGCGACCGCTGCCCTCAACAGGAGTTTGATCGTCTGGCTCTCCAACAGCTACCAGGGTGGCCGACCGTTCGCTCATTTCCACACCCGTCACCGTTGAAGTTCTGTCGGTGGGCTCCTCCATAACCGATTCAAAAGCCTGCTCCAAGACGAAGGTTCGATCCGCTGTCTGATCGTGCGAAACTTCCCGAGATTCTGTAGCCACAGCCGATTCGTTTGGACGAATCACCGTAGACTCTGTCACATCCGGTGCCCATTGCTGATGAGAAAACTCCTTCTTTGATCTCGCTAGCACTTTCGAGACCGTCTGTTTAGACGATTGAGATTTTGGGTCCAGCAGGGACTTCGTTAAATCTTTGAGGTCTCGCGAATCAAAGGGCTTTTTTAAAAGTCCATCGATTGAAATATTTTCGGGCGGGAGCTCGGCCCCAGAGTGAAAGAGAACAATCTTCATCTCGGGCCGAGCCTTCTTCACGTCTTTCCAAAGCTGCTTCAAATTTTGGAGGTCCACAAATAAAATCGTCGGCGGGGGTTTCAGAGATTTTATTTTTTGAAGGACATCCGCCGCATCATGCGCCGCAACAATTGCAAATTCTGTATCGGCAAAAGTGAGGTGCACCAATTTTTGAACTGTTACGGAACCGTCGAGAACCAACAATTTAAACTTAATGGCCATAAAGCACTCTATCTGATCTGCGCCGACCGTCAAAATTCCAACTCAGAAACATGGGAAATACCTGCCCGCAAGATGCGACATGCTGTCCCATTCATAGCGACGAAATACCCTTAAAAAGCATTTCCAGACCCCCATCATTTGGTACGGCCCTTGCATTATCTCCCTATGACCACAGCGACCTTAAAAGTAAGGTTAAAAAAAATAGTTCTCCTCATTTTCGGCCATTAACAAAGGCAAAAAAAGAGAGTAGATCTTAAGAGTTGAAAAAGGAAATTGGGTATGAACACAGTGACTTCAAAAGATAAAAGAACAGGCATTCGGGTTCCCCTATTGTCCGAAACCGTCACCTATTTTTATAAAGGCGAGTCGCGAGCCTGTGCCATTACCGATATCACAAACGATGGCCTTTTTCTAAAGACTCAAGAGATTTTAGCCCCCCGTAGTGAAATCACTCTACAGTTAGAGCTTCCCGGTGACTTAGGGTTTATTCAGGTTCAAGCTTTGGTCATTCGAGTCAATTGGGCCATGAGCAAAAAGAAATCGCGAGAAACGCTGGGTATGGGTATTCGATTTGTCAGCGTAGCTCCCAATATTCAGAAAATTTTAGAAGCCTACGTCGTTTACTTACGAAATAAGCAAATCATCTCTGTCTCCAAACGAATCATTGAAGAATTCTTTGGCCCTGACGGCAGCTCTAAAAAGACACCTTAAAATTTTTTAAACCCGCCCGTGGCTAGAGACTCATTCCACCGTCACGGATTTAGCGAGATTCTTGGGTTTATCCACATCGCATCCTTTGATCGCACTCATGTGATAGGCATAGAGCTGCAATACGACGGTCGTAAGAAAAGGCGTCAATTCTTCGGACACTTTAGGAATTTCAATCCACTCTTGAGCCAGGGCTTTTAATTTCTCATCTCCCTGGGTACCCACAATCAGCAGATTGCCTCCTCGAGCCTTTACCTCTTCAAGATTTGAAATGGTTTTATCTCGAAGCGAATCGTTGGGCGCCAAGCCAATTACGGGCCACGACGAGTCAATCAACGCAATGGGACCATGTTTCATCTCGCCTGCCGGATAGGCCTGCGTATTCACATAGGCAATTTCTTTCAACTTAAGGGCGCCCTCGAGAGCTACCGGATATGAAAATCCTCGGCCCAAATAAAAATATTGATTGAACTGACTGTAGCGCTCTGCCACCGAACGAATGATATCATTCTGCTGCAATACAATTTCTAAAGCCTCAGGAAGCTCGACCATATTTTTAAGAACACGCTTCGCCCAAGGCGTCGATCGCTTCTTGCTTACAAGAGCCAACTTCACGGCTAGCAAATAAAGAACTTCTAATTGAGCGAGAAAGCATTTGGTAGATGCCACCGCAATTTCAGGCCCGGCGTGAGTATAAATCACGTTCTTGGTTCGGCGCACGAGAGAGCTCTCTACGGTATTGGTAATCGCAAGCCCCTTCACTTTTCGTTTCAATGCGTCGGTTGTTGCAGCGAGTGTATCGGCGGTCTCTCCCGATTGTGACACTGCCACCACGAGTGCCTTCTTCGAAAGCACGGGCTCTCGATAGCGAAACTCCGATGCCAACTCCACATCGGCTCGAATGCCTGCGAATTTTTCAATCCAATATTTACCAATTAAACAGGCATGCCACGCGGTTCCACAGGCTAAAAGATTGACGGCATCAAATGACCGCCACTCCGATGGAGTCACCTTCACTTGATCAAATATCACATCATCGAGTCGAGCGGATAAACGCCCTCTCAGCGTATCGCGTAGTACCCGAGGCTGCTCATGAATTTCTTTCAGCATAAAGTGGGGAAACCCCTCTTTTTCGGCCGTGGCCAGCGACCATTCAATATGGCGCACCTTCTTCTTCAAAATCTTGCCCGTAAAGTTCATCACCTTTACGCCCTCGGGCTCAATGGAGGCCACTTCACCGTCATTTAAAAAAACAAAATCTCTTGTAAACTCGAGTAGCGCTGGAATATCAGAGGCCACAAACTGCTCGCCCTCCCCTAGGCCTATGACCATAGGACATTGTTGCTTCGCCACACACATCGTCGAGGCACTGCGGGTCGACATGGCGGCAAAGGCGAAGGCACCCTTTAACTTGCGCACAGTTTCTAAGGTGGCCTTCAGCAAATCATCCGTCTTTTCCAGAGCCGATTGAATGAGATGGGCAATGACCTCGGAGTCGGTTTCAGAAGAAAATTCATGCCCACGACGCTTTAAGTCGGTAATAAGTTCAGCATAATTTTCGATGATTCCGTTATGAACAATAACGACTTCTTTAAAGCGGTGAGGATGAGCATTTCGCTCCGATGGTTTGCCGTGAGTGGCCCATCTGGTATGCCCTATCGATGCATGACCGACCACGGGCTCGGTCGACAAGAGTCGAACAAGATTTTCAAGACGACCCTCGGCTCGTTTGACAGAAAGATTGATTCGCCCTGCATCGGTTCGATGCATCGAAGCCACTCCAGCCGAATCGTAACCCCGATACTCTAAACGTCTCAAACCTGAAATGACCACTCCAGGTCCTTCGCGACTCCCTGTATAACCAACAATACCGCACATAATAAACCTCTACTTAAATTCGCATCAATCTAGATTCTACGCTAACTGAACTCGAATTAATTTAATCTGCATCAATCTAACTAATGTGGATTCACTTATCTGGCACTAGCTCTTTCGCTTATCCCGAAAACGTTTGGCCCCTTCTTTAACTTCTTGCTGAGCGTTTCGTGTTAACGCCAACGACTCTGCACCCACGTTCTCGGTTATCACAGAGCCCGCACCAATGATGGCCGCTTCCCCAATGGTCACGGGCGCCACCAATGAGGAATTGGAACCTATAAAAACATTTTTCTCTAAGACCGTCTTATGTTTATGAAGCCCATCAAAATTGCATGTGATGGTACCCGCTCCTATATTCGAGTCTTCTCCAATATCTGAATCGCCAAGATAGCTGAGATGCCCTGCCTTAACGCCTTTACGAAGCTTCGATTTTTTAATCTCCACAAAATTACCGACATGCACGCTTTCTTCCAGTTCTGTGCCCGGACGTAAGCGAGCAAACGGACCCACCGACGCTTTCGCACCCACGATAGCAGAATCTAAAACACAATGACTTTCGATATGCGCCCCATCGCCAATAGAAGAATCCTTAATCACACAAAAAGGGCCAATCTCCGCATGCTCTCCCACCACCGTGCTTCCACGTAAGTGCACATACGGATGAATCACGGTGTTTGCCGAAACATCCACGCTCGCATCAATACGAATGGTCTCGGGCTCGATGAGACGAACCCCTTCTTTCATCCAGTATCGATTGATTCTCATTTTCAAACAGTGCTCTAAGGCTGCAATCTCTTCTAAGGTATTAGCCCCAAGCGCCTCTTCTTCTGAAATGCGATACGCTCGAACAAGAAGATCTTTCGAGCGACAAAACGTCACGAGATCCGTTAAGTAAAATTCTTTCGCCTTGTTCGTCGGCTGAATACTGCCAATGCCCTCTTTTAAAATATCGTCGCGCACTAAATAAAATCCCGCATTGACCTCGGTCAACGATAAATCGTCTCGCTCGCAATCTTTTGCCTCTACAATGCGTTCCGGCTGCCCCTGCGGATCTCGTCGCACTCGTCCGTAGGCATGAGGTCGACTCGTGTCAAAGGTCAGAAAAGACAGGGCGGCCTTCGACTCGACAAAATCTTTATGCCATCGCTTCGCCGTTTCAGACTCAAGCAGCGCTGTATCGGCTCCCATAATAAAGACCGTCTCATGATCTTTGAGATGCGAAAGCGCCGCCTTCACCGCATCGGCCGTACCCTTGGGTTCTTTTTGCCATGCGAACGAAAGCGTCGCTCCCTCAGGCCGATGGGCAGTAGCCAGCGCTTGCATTTCTTCACGACGATGGCCCACCACCACCGTAATATCACGAGCCAAAAAGGATGCTTGATCTAGCGCCCACGCCATCAAAGGCCTGCCCAAGAGGCCTTGCTCTAATTTTGAAAGCTTGGTCTTCATGCGAGTCGAAGCCCCCGCCGCTAAAACAATGGCTCGAACTGCTGCTACGCTCATCAACGAGCCTCCGCAGGTTTCGACGTTTTTCCTTTTATAACTTCAAACTTGTGGCCAGGGGTCAAATTACATTCCACATAGTCTGAGTAAACGCTACTTTGTTTCCAAGACACTACCGCGCGAAGATGCTGCCCCCCCTCAAGAGAACCTTTAAGCGAAGGATTCTTTTCGAAGTCCACGATGTCGGCCGCCACATCGGCAACCGTTTTCTCTTCCCACTTTACAATTCTAAACTGAGGGCATGGGTCTACGAGACAGTATTTGGGCTCATAAATAAAAACCATAGACCCTTGGCCCTTTGCCGGAAGTGTCTCGACTGCCATCGTGAACGCAGCCGCCATAAAAGATAAAATCATGATGCCACTTTAGATTTCTTCAGCGCTCTCGACAAGCAATAGACGTCAACTGTAAGGCCAAGTTGCTTTAACAGGCGGGCACCAATTTCGACCGAAGCCCCGGTGGTCATAATATCATCGACCAAGAGTACTTTCGGCCCCGGCTCTAGAGACTTCTTATTTGCCCAAACCCGCTTGCCGGTCCAAATCCTCCTAACCTCGTCAGATACATACAGCTGGAGGCTCAAAAAGCGCTGCCGCTGCTCGAGAGTCATTTCTTTCTGAGCGGCCAAAAAAGGTCTACGAGACAAGAGATCTGGCTCGAAAGAAATACCCAAACTTCGTGCTATTCTCTCGCCCAACAGCTTAGAAGAGTTGAAGCCCACCTTTTGCAATCGTCGGGGGTCAGACGGCATCGGCACCACCGCCAAATAGTCTCTGGGTAGTGGTGCAAGCATGGCTTTAAAATTAAGCTCGCGAAGTCGCTCTGGATACTGATTTTTAAAGCTTTTGATAAACGATGCCATGGCTGACTCATAACGAAACGAAATCCACAGATTTTCAAAAGGACGTTTTCGATGCTGGCAAACTAAACAGAGCCCGGCGACAGTATTCTTGTAGAGTCCCGCCACTACATCCTTGCAATGCCACGTCCCTTCCCCATTACAGAGGCGGTTCGTGCCTTCCTGATAATCGTGCAAACAATAAGAACAAAGTCCCTTCAGTAAATAGCGGGGACTACACTTTTTACAGAGCCATGCAAGCGACGCCTCATCACAGCCCATACATCGGGGCCCAAAATCCTTAAGCCACTCTAAGGCAGACCAAGAAACCTGAGTGCCGTACCCAGACATTCAGTGAGCCAACTTTTCAAACAGGTGTGCCATCACTTCTAACGATCGAGTCTCGTGGCTTGTGGACATTCCCTCACAAAGCACGGGCGAAAAATCATAAGACAAAATTCCCAAGCTTCTAAAGAGCGACGCAGAGGAATCGGCATCCCCGATAAAGCGACTGGCGCGTGAATTGGGGTACAGCTCGAAGGCCTCTTCAACCCACGACAATATTTCGTTGCGAGCAAAACTGCGGCGAAACGGTGAATAGCGTGTTCGATGCATCGTTTCGTGAAACCCTCCATCACGAATCAAGCGAATCAGGCCGTTCTCTTCTCGATCACCGAGAAAACGAAGGTCCACGGCAACACGAGACGGTGATAATTTCTTCAGTGACCAAATCTCATTTTTTAATTCAATCTGAGAAAAATCTTCAAAAAATATTCGCGGCCACACATAGCTTAGCCAACGTTTCATGGGGGTGAGCAGATCTCTCCAATGCTGAACCATATCGATATACTCATCGTGTAGAGACGAAATAATCCAGGGGTGACTACTCTGCTGACGATTTATTATCCAACGTTCTAGATCTTCCCAGAGATCCAGAATATCGCTGCCTTTCGTTTCAAGGGTCACTTGCCACCAGCCACGCGACGCCGTTTCAATCGGCCAATAAGTCCACAGAGGATGAAACAAAGGGCTACCGCAAAGGTCCGTGGTCAACGCGACTTCAATATCTCGCAACGATGGAAACTGTGCCCATACAGCACCGGCTTCAATTTTCTCGAGAAGACTTAAATCGTAAGGCTTCCGCGGAAAGGCCCGCACTAAATAATGAATGAAATTTTCGAGGGCTTCGTAACGCGTCGGGGTGCCACTATAGTCGAGCACAAAAATAAAATCTCGACTTCGCGGTTGTTCCTTTAGGGCCTTCAACGCTGCCCAAAACAGGGCTTTCTTCTTTTCAGCCTGGGGCGATTTTGAAGAGATATGAAGGAGCACAGGGGGCGCCTGAGATTCTTCGGTTTTAAAGAGGCCTAGAAGAATAATCTCGGTCGAGTGCCGCTTCCACACCCGATACTCGATATCGTGCACCTTGGCCTCTCGGCGCCAAAATCGATCGGCATCGTGCCAATCCATCGATGGTATCTCGAGAAAACCAGACAAAAGCCATCCATAAAAACCCAACCACATCATAAGAGCGGCCCGAGACTAAACCTCTGCTTCGCAGGAGGGAACAGATTTTTTCTGACAACCTAGTATTGGCTCATGCTCGTGCGATCCACGCTGAACTTCTAACTCTAGACAATGATTCTGCATCGATTTCTGGAACTACTGTGCTACGTCTCTAGCGAACAAGCAAAGACGGCCGCTAAACTAATATCTGAGCTGTTTCGCCACGAACCCATCATCATCAGGTGAACCCTACTTCTGAGTCAGTTCTTTAAGCTTCGCTTCACGATCGATGAGCTTGGCTTCAAGCTCGGACAGCTGAATTTTTAGTCGCTCGGTTTCAGTTTGAAATTGTAGTTTCTGCCCTTTAAGTAAAGCTTGAAGTTTGGGCTTCAAATCTTCTTGGCCGACGGCCACCTTTTGAACTTGCTCCAGCTCGTGAACCTTTTGTTCAAGCTCTGCGATTCGCTGGCGATAAACCTCTTTTTCTCGATCTCCTCGAAAAGCTCCCATCGCAGTTTTCAAACTCGGTGGAAAGGGTGTCCCCACCAGTCGATCGAGCTCATCAAGAAGGCTATTCACAGAGACCGCCCCATTAATCTCAGAGGGATTAATCGTCGAGTCCGGCGCCATATTCAACAAAACAATTTCCGACGGTAGCTCAGCCATCTTTAATTTTTCTGCCGTCTGCCCCGCCGCTTGAGCATTGTCGGGCTGCGAATAGACAAATACAAATACTTGATGATCGCCTACATTGACATGCCGAAGAGCTTCGGGTCGAACATGATCGACTACATAACCAATACGCGACAAAGCCTCAGAATATTTAAATTCGCCCTCGTAGTCACAATAAAGAAGATGGCATGGCATAGGCTCTAACGATAAGCCTCGAAAGCCTCTGCAACCGCCTTTTGTGTAATCTCTCCTGCGTGCACATTTAATCCCTTTGCCAAAGCTGCATCTTCTTTAAGCGCCTTTCGCAAACCATGCATCGCCAACTTTCGAGCATACGGCAGCGTCACATTGGTCAATGCAAACGTCGATGTTCTTGAGACAGCCCCAGGGATATTCGAAACGCAGTAGTGTAATACACCACTATCCAGATACGTTGGATGCGAATGAGTAGTCGGTTTCGTCGACTCAAAACAACCCCCCTGATCGACAGATACATCTACTGCGACCGAATTCGGTCGCATCTTCGACAGCATTTGACGAGTTACAAGACGAGGAGCCTTCGCGCCCGTAATCAGCACGGCCCCTATAATGAGATCGGAGTGCGTGACTTCTTCTGCCACAGCTTCCGCATTGTAAACCAAGGTCGTAATGCGCCCACCATAGAGATCATCTAAGTAGACAAGTCTATTAGGATTAATATCTAAAATAGATACTTGAGCTCCCAAACCGACAGCCATCTTCAGTGCGCTCTGACCCACGATACCCGCCCCAATAATCGTAACGCGTCCAGGCTTCACACCAGGAACGCCGCCAAGCAAGACGCCGCTTCCACCTTTATCCTTCTGTAGATAATGCGCCCCGATTTGTACTGAGAGACGTCCGGCCACTTCTGACATCGGACGAAGTAGAGGCAACGAGCCATCGTCCAATTGAATAGTTTCATAGGCAATTCCCGAAATTTTCTTCTCGAGCATTTGCTTCGTCAGTTCCGGAGCAGGTGCCAAATGAAGATAAGTAAAGAGAATCTGCCCCTCGCGCATCATGTTTACTTCGACTGTCTGAGGCTCCTTCACTTTGATGATGAGCTCTGCGGTATCAAATACAGCCGCCGCCGAATCGAGCATTTTGGCGCCTGCCTGGACATAGAGATCATCCGCCAGACCGCTGCCCAAACCGGCACCTCGCTGAACATAGACATCATGGCCATCTTGCACTAAGACCGCCGCTCCAGCCGGGGTTAAGCCCACGCGATATTCGTTATCTTTAATTTCTTTGGGTACGCCTACGATCATAGAATCTCCTAGACCACTACGATCTAAATTCAGACAGGCCATGTCAACGATTGGTCGAGACAATTTGGTCGGGGTGGCCTTTAGCATCCGTTTCGACGATCCATGGAGATCGACTATCGCTTCTGTTTCGACTACCAATCACCAGGCATTATTCGGAAAATCCGAAGTCGCCCAAAACTCCCCAACCGGGGGAACCGCCTCTCTGCCCTAGGCCTATAGCCTGCACAGACGCTTTCATCATGTTCATGGCGACCGCCCTTCTGTTTCCGCTCTTCACCTGGGTATTCTACTTTACGCTGGGTTACGGCCACCTACTGCAGACCAGTTCCGAGCAAGTACGTCTTGATGCTCTCACGCTCTCGCTTTGTCACCAGAGAGCTCATACTCTGCAGAGCATTGCTACAGACGCGAACCGCCCCATTGAAGAGATTCAAAGACTCATGGACGTGACCGCACGCGCGACCTTGCTGGTAGCGTGGCATCCAGCGGCCTTTGAAGCAGGCAAAAAGATCCTGCAAACATTGGCGTATTCGGCCGACCCCCTGGTTTTAGTGGGTAATCTAAAAGCTAGCCAGTTTATGGGCCGCTCTCTTCAGCGGCAGAGTGACCTAAAAACCAAGAACCAACTGAGCGAGACCCATGGAAACCTCCGAAAACACTCGCTCAGCACGGCGACCCTAGCCCTCATTAGAGAGACTCACAGCGCTGAGCGCTCTCGATATGAAACAGTCTTCCGAGTGAGATGGCCTAAAAAATTCGTAAAAGGCCCCCATTTTGAACAAGCCAATCGAGAAGCGTTTACCTTTCATGCGTTTCGACAAATACCTTCCAAAGAAATGATTTCCAACGATGATTCGCAGTTTCGTCTCGCAAAACTCACGACTTTCAGAAAGGTAACGTTCGCCAAAGGAGTTGAATCGGGATGCTCGATTGCAAGCGACCAGTATCTCACGAACATCAAGGTGCGTCGTGAAAAGTAAATCCACTCGTGGCGAATCCGTCGCTGTGGCTCTGATGACTTTGGGGCTCATGTCATTCTCGCTTGTAGCCGTATGGAATTTGGCTCAATCCCATCGTCACGGACTCAATCAATGGCGAGACATTCAAACCGATATTCAAAGGCTTCACGAAACTTCGTTGCCCCAGTCTCATCACGAATGGTCTGTCGAGATCTCGATCGACGTAAATCAGCGCCCCTCTACCGGCGCAACACCTATCCCAAAGACATTGGCCCCTGGCACCCCAAAGACTCACAGAAGGACCGTCGCCATCGACTTTCGGCCCTGAAAGAAACTAAAGCGAAAAACCAGCAGACTCCGCATCGGCCTTAAAAGTCTGAACGGTTTCTAGGCTGAGTTCGTTAAGATCTTTGCCAAGCATCGACAATTTTTTTAGAAGATCTGGCGGAACCGTAATGATGGCACAGCCCATGGCATTGGCTTGAAAAATATTAAAGACCTCTCGAGTCGAAGCCCACAAAAGCTCGGCTTTTAGGTTGGGGCGCTCACAAATCTGTCGAGCTTCCTGCATCAGCGGCAGAGGGTCGCGACCCGTATCGGCCACGCGTCCTGCAAAAACACTGACGAAGGCCGGAGCTCCATCTTTGAGAGCCGTGCACGTTGCGTCCACCTGTTCAAGAGTCATAATCGCCGTAATATTCAGCTTTATTCCTCGAGCCGTAAGCTTTTGAATGAGTGGTGTGCACGAGATCCCTTTGGAATTTGTGATAGGAATCTTCACATAAATAGAATCTCCCCACGATGCAATTTCATTCGCTTGCCGTTCCATTTCATTCAGTTCGTCGGCAAATATTTCGAATGAGATAGGCTTGTCTCGGGTGATCGTTAAAAGCTCTTTGCAGAAGCTCTTATAATCTTTCACACCCGCTTTTCGCATAAGGCTTGGATTCGTCGTAACCCCCTGAACAAAAGGTTTAGCGACGAAGTCACGAATACTTTGAATCTCTGACGTATCGACAAATAGTTTGGTTTTTAAATCCGCCAATTGCTGTGGGGCTGATGAGTGCGACATAAGCGCGATCGTAAGCAATGCTAGGTAGTTTAGGAAGTCAAGTTTGGAAGAAACAGATGGGCTGTATTGCTCGCCCTTCAGTTCCTTGGTAACGTGGCTCATGGGCTTCACCCCCACATTCCAACAACTACCTGTTAGTGTGCAGAGGGTTCTTATATTTGCAGAAGCCGACGCCAAGCCCTCGAAGATCCTACTTTTTGGGTCTCGTGCCCGCGGTGATCATCGCGAGAATTCAGATTACGATATTGCATTCGTAGGAGTGAAAGATGTCCCTCGATGGCAACAGTTTTTGCTAAAGGCTGACGACGAGCCTTGGTCACTTCAAAAAATGGATCTTGTTTTGTTTGAAGGACTGAATGAGGATTATCGGGATTCTATTTCTAAGGAGGGCCTCGTGCTCTATGACCGTTCCATTTTATGAAAATTTTGAAAAAGCTCTTTCGAAGTTAGCCTCCTTTGCAGATCAGGGCATTAAAGACGAGTTGGACCGAGCAGGGCTTATCCAAGCATTTGAATTCACGTTGGAGCAGTGCTGGAAGTCGATTCAAAAGCGTAGCGGCCAGGAGGGCAGCCAGATAAACAGCCCCAAACAAGCATTTCTCTGGGCACTCGGCCAATCATGGATAGAAAAAAAGGACGAGGAAATTTGGCTTGCGATGTTAAGCGACCGAAATCTTTCGTCTCACACCTACCGAGAAGCTTTAGCTCTCGAGATCGCCAATCGCGTACAAAACTCCTATATTTTTCAGTTTAAAAGCCTCTTGTCACATATGAAAGACTATTCCATCTCTTAGGACTGACCTCCTCAGGCGAACGGACGAGAAACAGTTCTTACGACGGAAATTTCAACATATGATGAAATCTCAACTGCGACATCAGAGTCCCCCTTGGGACCGAAAGAGTCGCGACATAGGCCGCAGACTCCTTCCCAGCCCCGACAAGCAGTCGGTCAAAACCCCTCTTAAATCAACAGATTACGATAGCTCTTCGCGAATGAGCCTCCTATCGCCAGCCCCTGGCACAGGAATTGCTTATTAGGCCTTATGGAAGTCTAGAACTCTCTCTAAGAGGTTCCAGACAACCAGGGAATAAAGAGAAACGAATTGAAAGGGAGATCTATGAAAACATCCAAACTTTACTTAGCGCTCGTCCCCGTGCTGGGCCTCTATGCCTGCGGCGGTGACAGTGGCGACCAACCTCTTAGCCGAGGTAGCTTGCAGGTACAATCACTGAACACCTTTGAAGCCTATTTGGGCGGCCAAAAGCTGACCAATGATATCAGCCAATCGGTTCAGAATGCCTGCGTAAACCCTTTGATAAGCATTCGCATTCAAGATTCTTTATTGGGCGGAACCGCGAATATTTGTAATGCCGATAACAGTCGCAAGTTTTATACTCGTCTATCTTCTTCAAATGCTCGCATCGACTTTAGCAGTGTGTCCATTTTTCAAGATGGCAATACATGCGAAATTCAAGGTCGATTGAACGGCCTTTCGGAAGGTCAAGAGTACGAAGTTATTGCCGATCCATCCATGGCATCTGGACAAGTTGCCCAGACCACTTACCGATTCAGAACTGACTCGACACGAAAATCGTGTAGTGGCGCCACATTTACTGTGAACAATCTTGCCAATCAACAAGTGTACAGCATACCAACGCTTCAGTTGACCACAGACGATAGCGGCGAAGCTACGGGAATAAGCGCTGCCGTTTTACAAGAAGCTCTGAAGCAAAATGGCGTAAGCGTTTTGCAATCCTTGCTTGATCTACTGACGCCTGTTGCCACCGGAGGTCTGTTTGTAGAATTTAATCGGCCCGTCTATTTGTCAGAAGCCTCGATGCACATCAAGCTTCGCTCATGGTCAGGTCAACTCATTCCTGTAACGGTTTCCATTGAAAGAAATCGACAAGAGCTCGTTCACGGCTCTGCAGGAGATTATTTTAAAGTAGTACCGACGGGGCCAGTAGCTCCGGGCATGTATTTTCTGAGTACCAATGCCCGATCCGTTGATCGCGAAGTGCTGATGAAGGCAGGTACTGGTAGCATACCAGGAGCTCCAGCCTACTTCTTCACATACTTTAGACTCTAAACTATTTCGGATGTTTTCTGGCCAGCGTGCTCAACCATGCTGGCCTCCCACCTGAGGGCTCGTTAAGGGGATGAGCTCTCAGATGGGATCCAAACGTCACTATGAAACGATCGATCGTCATCAGCGCTACTCTTCTTCTTTCGGCGTGTTCCACAGCCGATAGGGATGAGAGAGATCTCAATTTTGAAGAAAGCCTCGACGGTATTCGAATTTGTTATCCTCAGTACTCATCAAACTCCGTAGCCACACCTGAAATAGTAAGCGCTGCATCCGGTGGCGTGATTGATCTAAAGTTTTATCTCAATACAGAATTAGACATGCTGCCACCGAAGCCACTGGCCAGCTTTTTTTGGCTGGAGATCATGCACAATTCAAAAAGTATTGGGCAGCTCAAGCCCATGCAAGTCACCGCGAAAGTTTACTCATCAAACGCGGTGATTCAAAACGATACGTCGATTCCCGACAGTTGTAAGCGAGAATCAACACTCACGCAGTTGATCTTTCAATTGCCGAGCGGTCTGAGCCTATCACCTGATCATACCTATCAACTGCGATGGAACGGATACAGCGCTGCTCAACCCGAGGCCCCTTCCCTCAGCGAACGAGCCAGCCAACAAGGCGGGGGCTTAAAGCTAGCGACGGGCCGTCGTTTTTTTAAGGCCGTAATGCCTCAGACACGCTTACTCATTCACGCCATGGAACTAAATTTTAGCTTCGCCAATTATGTGAAACTACTTTCTGTGAGTCAGCTACAAGCGATCTCAGCGTCAACGACGGTTGCCGATCTATTTGGGCCCGGCGTCGATGGATCTCGGGAAATGCCCGAAGTTTCAAGCCTGTCTTTGGTGTCGGCCCCACCCGCCTTTCATCTTTATGCAGGAGAATCGATTCGACATCGTCATGAACAATCGCTAGCGAGCCCACAGTCGCCGCTGCCAGAACTCAGTGAATCTTCGTTTGACGATGCCCATGGCAAACCTGAAGTGGCACTCGTGGCGGTTCAGGCCAATCACTCTCTTTCGAATTTTGTCGACAGTTTACACACAGCGTTAAATGATGCGTTCGCATGGTCACAGTTTTTGCAGAACGCCGATGCGGTCGTGCCTCTCAGCGTCGCCACCGCTGACAATAGAACGAAGTTAATACTGACGCCCCACTATGGCGACTTCAGCAGCCTCAAACCCTACCATCGCGATTCGCGCTCAGGACATATTATGATTTTGATTGCGGCTAAATTTACAACGCTCGACGGTCGAGGCCAGGCCGCACTGAGGCATTCTCCCCATGGACACGGTTTTGTTCTCGGAGGTTTTGCCTATGAACCATCGCGCTCGGCCATGGAGGCGTATCAATTTTTCGATCATTTACCTAGGGGTAGTATAGATCCCGTCTCTGCACGTGAAGGGAATTGAGCATACACTGCAGAGGCGGGACTTTTTTTAACGGGATGAACTCCAAGAGAAACGACGGCGCTTCAGCAAAATACACAAAAAATTCTCCCTTGTTAGTTCTCATCCGCGACCGGCTCAAAATCATGGGACATATCAACAATAGAGAACCCACGCGGCCCGCCCTCTCGCAAAGTATACCAAGGCAGGTCCCTACCTACATTCGAGGTACTGAGATCCCATTTAACAAAGAAAACGTTAACCTTTCGATAGGCCTGCAAAACCTTTGGCCTAGCCCCTGATGGGGGGGGTGTTACTGAGAGATTTTTAAGAGCTTCCTCTCCCCAGGCAACCTGAAGATTCTCTCCTAGAAATTCGGCAATCAAGGCTCGATCGAACTTTCCCCACGATCCGATGTACGCACTTAAAAAACTTTGCACTCTCGAGACTTCGAGACTGTCGAGCTCACGGACCGACAACTCAGACCTTGTGCTTCCTGTTTTTCGAGGCGCAGCAGAAATCCCCGTGGTCTCAGTCTCGACCACGCTTCTCGATGAACATCCGCTCAGAACGACCTCGACGGCAAATAGAGACAAACAGAATATTCTGCATTTCCAGATGGCTATCATTGATTATCCCTCCTCTGTGATGGAGCCTTCTTTATTTCATCCTTTAGAATTTGGTTGAGCTGATCCACTGTAGCGATACATCCTTTGCCGGGGCATGCGGTTTTCTTATAGTGCCGATGTCCTACCACGCTCTCAATGCGAATCCTTAGACCTTCGTCCTTATCAGATAGCTGATGCAAATCAGCATTGGAGTTGTTCAACCCAGCTATTAAAGAAAGAGCGGCCTGAAGCGCCGCGGGAGTAGGCGACATAGCCACCTCGTCTTTGGGGCCCGCTGGGTTGCCCACAGGATCGAAGGGATCAAAATTTCCAATAAAGACAACTCCAATTGTGTCTGCGTTGCCTTCTTCAGTTCCAGCGTGCGCACCACGATGATTTAAAGATCTTCCCTGAAAAATATTTCCTTGTGCATCAATGGCAAAATGATATCCGATGTCGGCCCAATTTCTATCAAAATGCATTTTCTGAATCACGCTGGCACCAGATCTGGCCACCGTCGTCTGAGTTGCCGGAGTGAAGGGAATCTCTGCTGTCACCGAATGATGAAACACAACTTTTGACAAAACCGTAGGCGTCGTCCACTTATTGATTTTCGCTCGCGGTGGCTTTAATCCCGCATCTTCACGAGGAATGATCTGGGGGTTGTTTGTATAATTGCCGGAATTATACAGTTTTTTTGTGTAAGCCGCCGCCACGATCCCAGACCAATCTCGAGACCGATTCTCGGACACAGGACGATACCGATCTTGCGTCGCCTCAATCGAGCGAGGTTGAGATTCGATTAATTGTTGACCCGCCGCATCGAGTAATCGCGCAATATGCTTGCCTGAGAGATAAGAACCACCGGGCGGTCCACAGACTTCCGGTGGTAGTTCATCTCTGCCGCTGCGAAGCCCTTCAGCGGTCTGTTTGATTAGCTGAGGAAGGCGAGTTTCGATAAACCATTTGGAAGTGGGGTTCTCTTTTCTAAACTTCGAATAGACATGGTAAAGAGTCTCAAGATCTTCTGTGACCGAAGCGGGAAGACCATCGACAAGCGTTAGTGCAGGCATTACTGATGCCCTGGGATGGGCGTGTGCGGTGCTCAATATCTCAGTGAGCTTTTGCTTCCAAAGCTCAGGCTGATCGTAGGTGAGCCCCGGAGTTTTGCCCGCAAGCACCCTCATAAAATCCTGGTCTACTTTTTGAATATCTCCAGCGGCCTCACCGTCCCCTACTTGGATCAATAAAACCAGAATGATTGCCAGCCAGGTTAGCCATTTCCACCCCACCTCAGACACCCGCCGAATTAAATTTCTGTTTCTTAAAATGAGGCCACGATTTTTGAAGAGCCGGTTTTACGTGCGATGCTACAAAACGCTCCACCTGCCTCGACGCTAAACCCGACAATTCTCGTGGGGCCGCCCTCTTCTTAAGGGAGCCCGCCACCATTTTCTGTCGAATACTCTCATGTAGGTCTTGTCGAGATTGGCCTTCGAGAGCTCCCTCCATCATTTCGTTTTCCGTTACAAAAAAGTGAGAATAACGCTCCAAATTCTGAGCGATCAATTTTTTGTCGACACGCATGCCTTGAAGCCACCTGAGCGCCGCCTCACACAACGCATCGGCCGAAAGAAAAGCCTCGGGCATCACGAGACGGCGATTGCTGGAATCGTCTAAGGAGCGCTCCAACCACTGAGTACCATGCGTCCACGGGCCATTGTGACAAAGATTCATTAAAAATCGCGAAATTCCGGTGATTCGCTCGGCAAGCATTGGGTTTTGCTTGTAAGCCATGGCCGAACTACCGATTTGCTTTTCACCGAAGCCCTCCATGACCTCGCGCAGATGCTGCAGCAGTCGAGCATCATAGCTCCACTTCGAAAAGGTCGAGGCGAGATTCGATAGAACATTGAGAATCCACGTATCAACCTTGCGCGACAGGGTTTGCCCCGACAGCGCTACCGACTCCTTAAACCCAAGACGACGGGCAATCGCTCGATCTAAGGCTTCGACCTTGTCAGCGCGCCCCTTAAATAGAGTCATAAATGAGGCTTGAGTTCCCGTCGTTCCCTTGCACCCTAAGGGAACAAGTCGTGACATCGTATGATCGATTTCTTCGAGATCCCACAAAAGGTCTTGAGCCCATAGGGCCAATCGCTTTCCGAGCGTGACGGGCTGGGCGGGTTGAAAATGCGTATAGCCCGACATCTCGAGCGACTTAAATTCAATCATCAGCGGGGCCATCGTACGTAAAATCTCTAAGACTTTGCTTCCGACAAGAGCCAAACCCTCTTTGAACAAGACAATATCGGCATTGTCAGTAATAAAAGCCGAAGTCGCTCCGAGATGCAAAATACCTTCGGCCTCAGGGGCTTGGCGTCCGTAAGCCTTTAGGTGGCTCATCACGTCGTGCTTGAGTTCTACTTCGATAGCCCGAATTTCATCAAAATCAATGACGCGCTGCGCCCGTTTGAGGGCCTGAATCTGCCGAGGCGAAATGGGTAAACCCAATTTCGCCTCTTCTTCGGCCAAAAGTATCCATAAATGACGCCATACCTGCGCCCGCTTTTGGTCAGAAAACAGCTCGGCCATGGCTGAACTTGCATAGCGACTAGTGAGCATATTACGGTAGTGAGTGATGAGACGATTTTCTTTTGAGTCACGCTCGATGGCCTTACTTTTTATTTTCACATTTATAGTTTTAGGTTCTGATCGAAGTCGAGCGCAAGGAAGTCCTGAAGAATCTATCGTAAAATCTCTTGAAGCCTATTATCTCATACCCGAGAAGCGCCACCCCGATGAAAACGTTACGATCACAGGCGATCAGGCCCGCATTGTGGTATGGAGAGATCTGCCCGAGAATCCTGAGCCCCAGATCACCGAATGTTATGGCTATAGATTTTTACTGTCTGGTCGAGGGGAGCGCATGGGTTTTGGTGCCGCCGATGTATTTAAAAAATTTCCCGTTCTTAAGCGGGTGACTCTCGACCTCATAGACCTTGATTTCTCGACCAAAGGTGTGGACGGTCGGGGCACTCTTAAACGCACGACCCAACCCCGCCGCTATTTATCGATGACAGCAGAACGTGCGGCTGTTGAAACAAAAACCTCCCTCAAAAAGACCTTATGGGACTCACTGCCTCAATGCCTCTCGGTGGGTCGCTCGCTCATTCGTATTAAGGAGATTACCTTGTGATTGTTTTTACCCTTGCCCTGTTCTTGGCGATTCCAGACCCTCAACTCTTAGAACAAAATAAGAATTTTTGGGAATCTCACCTTCAAAGCCCCTCCGTCGACATGAGAAAGAATGCTCTGCTGAAACTGCGAGATTTGCGCTTGCCAGACTCTCTCCTAAAAATTCAGCCCTTGTTGAATGATCCTCAAGCAGAGATTCGATATGAAGTCATTCGAAGCATCAGTAAAATAAATAGTCCCGAGACTGTCGAGATGCTTAAGACGGCTTTAGAGAGAGAAAAAGATCCCTATTTATTGTCGGAACTGCGACGTGGCATTCGAAGTATCGAAGATGCCCTCAAGGCTGCAGAGGCCGAAGCTCAAAAGGCCGCCGACAAAGCCGCCGGTCGTACGACCGGCAAGAAATCTAATGTCAAACAACCTAAAAAACGCTGAAACGCCACGTCCAGCTCTAGCGCCCGCCTTTTGGAAGAATTTCGATCTTCAAGAAGCCGGTTATATCCTAAGCCTACTGGCAGCCAGTGTGCTGGCAAGTTATCCCATCGAAATCCATTGGCCTTGGGCAAGTGGACTCACAGGGGCCAGCCTGCTGATTTTTGTTTGGGTGCGTCTGCGACTTCGGCGTGGCTCGGCTCGAACGCCTTATGTGACCAGAATATTGTGGCTTCGCTTCGTGGCCTCCCTACTTACGGTAGCAGTCTTAAGCCTAGGCTTTTTGTTGCCGATAGACCTGAGTGCCACTCTTTCATGGTCCACCCTTTTTGTTGGACTATCGATTGTCTTATTTCCCTATGAGAGGTTATCGACCCAGCGGCACCGCCATCTTTTAAGCGCCCTCGGTTTGCACGATTACGACCTACCTACCGTTGAATCATGGCGACAAACTCGTCTCTTAGTGTTTCATTTGAATGGCGCCCTTTATCATGAGATCGACACCATTGATGAAGTCTTCATCGATACTCAAGACCTCTACCAAGAAAGAGAAATCGAAGAAGCCCTCGCCTTACTCGGTAATGACAAGCACCCGTTAGGTCGAGCCCTTCAGAAGCGATTTCCGAGCCCCCCCAAATTACTTCGCCGACGTTCGTTACGTGTGATGGAATCGATGGGTGTGGAGGCACAACTGAAAGACCCCTCGGATCAAAGTATTCATGCCGTTTTGGGTACCTATACCTGGCATAAAATGCTGCGACATGAAATTTCAGCCGAAGGTTTAGCGCAACTTCAAGCGTGGCGTGATGAAGACTATGATATGGCTTTTTTATCGTTCAATAAAAAGATTGTCGCCATCATCGGATGGTCAAGAAAACCTCGCCCTCATCTCGAAGAATCGCTTCAGGCGTTAAATAACGATGGCTATTGGATGACGACACTGAGTGCGTCTATGACAATGCCAAAAAGCCTTCCCATATCACTCTTCAAGGCCTCCGAAGTGGCCGTGACAAAACTCGAGCGGGAGGTTTTATGGCAACGATGGAGAGAGCGCACCCCTCATATTTTTGAAGTGCCGAAACCTCTCGAGGCCAGTGGAGATCTTCGCTCGATCGTCTGGGCCTTGCGTCACGCCAAGGGCCTGTTTGCCGATCGAATCTATGGCGTTGCGATTGGACCCGTTTTAATTGTGTTAAGTTTCTCGTTACCTCGTTCATTCTTTGCTATTCTCGTTTTATGCGCTTTCTTCGCTTTTAGTGCTTGGAGCGAGGGGCGATCGGCAAACCAAGAGCTGTAAACCAAAGATGATTAGGTCGCAAAGGCGGTACTCTCTAAGGAATCAATAGGTCTCCTATGGGTGATATCTCATTTGCTAAGAAGCTGCTCTTTACCGTCGTTAGTTTTACAAATTCCCAGAAAATTTCTGCCACGCATTTTTCTGCCGCGTTTCTCAAACGGCTCGGGCCTTAACCCGGTTATCGCCTACGCTTTGCTTAAGCTTTTTAGGCTACGCCATCCGATTCAGCTTTTACCCTTAGTTCGCCGGCTTCGCGAAAGGGCGTTAAAATTGCTTAAAGAGCCTTCTGGGCCTATTTTATTCATTAACGGTGATAGCGACAGTATCGTCGACTCTCGCGATACCGTCTTATCGGCCGCCATATCGATATCGCACCAAGCCCGACTATTTCGCAACGACGACCACTGCGGCCTCTACCACTACAACCGCATGGTAAAGCTCATTGTGGCGTAGATTCGTCGTTGTCTGAGATCTCGCGCCAGCCTATAGTCTGGAACCATGGTAGCTGAAAATATTTCTTACTCGTCTGAAGTGCGTGCGAGAGTCGAAGCTAGTTCAACCGATTTTCGCAACAACGAAACTTTTGAGACTCTTCGACAAAAACTTTTAGCTCGCGAAGCATCGGTGGGTGTCATTGGTCTGGGTTATGTAGGCCTGCCTTTAGCAGTCGCCTTTGCCGATGCAAGCTATAGCGTTCTGGGCTTTGATGTCAGCCCGCAGAAAGTTGATTCTCTCAACAAGGGGCTTTCTTATATTCAAGACGTTCCTACTGAGGCCGTCGCGAAGCATGTCGCAGACAAAAAGTTTCAAGCCTATCCAGAATTCACTCGGCTGAAAGATTGCGATGTCATTGTGATTTGCGTTCCCACTCCGCTCAGCAAGACCAAAGATCCCGACGTCTCTTATATCGTCGCTTCGGTTTCGAAGATTGCGCAGTTTTTACGTCGGGGCCAACTGATCGTATTGGAAAGCACGACCTATCCCGGAACGACAAGAGAGCTTGTTGAACCTAAGCTTGCTGAAGCTGGGCTGCTACGAGAGGGTCGCCGCTTCGAAGCGGGTAAAGATTTTTTCATTGCGTTCTCTCCAGAGCGAGTCGACCCTGGCAATGCAACTTTTAATGTCTACAATACTCCTAAGGTCGTGGGTGGTCTGACACCGGCTTGTGGTGAGTTAGCGTCGCTCTTTTACTCTCGCTGTCTTCAAAAAGTTTTGCGCGTAAGCTCGCCTGAGAGTGCCGAAATGGTGAAGCTGCTGGAAAATACTTTTCGAGCCGTCAACATAGGCTTGGTGAACGAAGTGGCTATCATGTGTGAAAAGCTGAAACTCGATTGCTGGGAAGTTATTGAGGCGGCCGCCACCAAGCCCTTTGGATTTATGCCGTTTTATCCCGGGCCAGGCTTGGGAGGTCATTGCATTCCGATTGACCCTTCCTACTTAAGCTGGAAACTTCGGGCTCTCAACTATACCGCTCGCTTCATCGAACTTGCCAATGCGGTCAATACGTCGATGCCTGCGTTTTGCGTGAATAAAATCGCTGACGCCTTGAATGATGAAAAAAAGGCCGTTAACGGATCTCGAATTCTTGTCATGGGCGTCGCTTATAAAAAAGATATCGAAGATATGCGCGAGTCGCCATCGCTTGACATAATTCACCTGCTTACGCAACGCGGTGCCGATGTAGACTACTATGATCCTTATGTCCCCGAGTTCGCAGAACACGATTTAAAAATGAAATCTGTGTCCTGGACGGAGAATCTTGCGGCGCACTATGATTTAGTGGTGATCGCGACAGACCATTCTAATGTACCCTATGAGCTCGTTCTCAAAACGGCAAAAAAAGTTGTCGATACAAGAAATGCGCTCAAGCAGTATAAGAGTGATAAGATTGTTAAGATCTAGAAACTAATATCAATGGAGGGGAACTATCTATGAAAACTTTATTAACAGCGATGGCATTGTCGTTATCTTTGTGGGGTTGTGGAGCTCGCGGTGCTTGTGGCACCAGGAGCTGCTGTGGGAGCAAGCAATGCTCCTCAAAACCATCGGCCAAACAATGTGATCCTGCCAAATGCACCATGTGCAAGCAAAAAGGCTGTACCAAAACCAATTGTAAGTGTGCGGCTTAATTCACTGTCTTAATGCTATGGATTAAGATTTTATTTGGCCCCCTCGTCTGTTACGTGGGGGCCACCCAGTCAGGGAGCTTCTTGCCATCAGCCCAGGCTTCTCTGGTTCTGGGCGTGCTCTTATGGATGATTGTCTGGTGGGTCTTAGACATCGTCCCTCTTTTTGTCACCGCACTCTTACCTATTATTCTTTTTCCTCTCTTTCAAATTCAAAGCCTCTCTGAGGTCACTCAGGCCTACGGATCTGATATTATATTTCTTTTTCTGGGCGGGTTCTTAATCGCCGGGGCCCTTGAGAAGTGGGAATTACACAAACAAATATCGAGGGGTATCATTCAACTTTTTGGCCAACAGCCCAGCCACCTGATTCTTGGTTTCATTGTAGCTACGGGTTTTCTGTCATTGTGGATTTCGAATACCGCTTCGGCCATGATTATGCTGCCACTGGCTGCCGCGCTTTTTCCAACTCAGGGCTCGACGACTTCTGGGGGCCAGGCCTTCACCAAAGCTCTTAAACTGGGTATTGCTTATGCAGCATCCATTGGTGGCATCGGCACCATCATTGGCAGCCCACCCAATGCGTTTCTCGTAGGCTATCTTCAGAAAACCTCGGGTATCGAAATTGGATTCTTCAAGTGGATGCTATTTGGAATTCCTCTTGCCGCACTTGGCCTTGTGATTTTATGGCTTTATCTTACCCGCTGGGCCTACCGCGTCTCTGATCTTCCCTCTCTTAAGATATCTCTCGATATTCAGCGAGTTCCCTTCTCGCTGAGTCAGCGCCGTGTCTGTGTTTTATTCGTCTTAGCGGTTGTTGGCTGGATCATGCGACCTTTGCTCGATATACCTGGCCTAACGGATGTTCATATCGGCCTCGGAGTAGGCATCTTGATGTTTCTCACTCCCTCAAGCTCTCAAGAATCGAGCCCTACAATTTTGGAAGCCTCCGATATTCATCGCGTCGACTGGTCGGTTCTTTTGCTGTTCGGTGGTGGCTTGGCCCTTTCACAGGGCATTGAAAAATCTGGTCTAGACCAAACGCTCGTCCACGCCCTGCAAGATCTTCAACATTTACCTTCAATCGCAGCGCTCTTTCTCATCTGCAGCGTCACCATCATCGTAACCGAATTTGCTTCGAATACGGCCGTCGCGGCAATTTTCATTCCCCTTCTTGCCGGACTAGGCGTGAGTCTGGCCCTGCCAGAACTCATGGTATTAATGACGGTCACGATGGCAGCTTCATTATCATTTATGCTACCGATGGCCACTCCCCCCAATGCCGTCGTATTTAGTCGAGGAGGCTTTAGCGTACGTGAGATGATACGCGTCGGCTTTTGGCTCAATATTATTTTTGCCTGCCTCATTACGCTTGCGACGTATTTCGTTCTACCTTTGGTGTGGTGAGGCGCCGCAAAACTAACCGTGCAGAGGTATCGGTAAATCTATATTCGATCAAGAAAACTTTCTCGTTGGGCCTGTATGCATTCAGTCCCCTGACATTCTTTTTGCTTAACTTCACCGCTCCAGCAAGATCCCACAAGCGAATGAAACGTCTCGACCCAAGGACGGCCTAGTAATGTTTCGAATGAAAGAAGCGACTCAACTCTCCCCCAGCAAGCCGCAAGCCTCGATGCAATAGATATAGGTAGCAAGCCCTCCGACTCTTTCTCAGAGGACGTCCCTGTATTCCAGGACCCGCTCACTATCTGGGAGACTTCTTGAAACGCATCATTTCCTATGTTCCAAACAGCCCAACCCGACAGCACAAGAAAACTCACCAAGATCACTCCACCCAGTGCCACTGAGATGAGTGCCTTCTTCTTCGAAGGAGAATATCCTACTGTAGCCTTACGCTCTAGTGACTTGATGAGGTACTTCTTTAGCATGTCCTCTCTCCTTTTCGTCGAAGTGCAAGAATCCTTGTTCCTATTTTTTTCTCAATAAATGGCGCCGGTATAATATCCATTCGGTTTGCAAGAGCTTCTTCGATCGAATCATCTAGATCGAGTTCCTCGTCTCCCTCGTCTCGAGCTAGAATTTTTGAGTACTCATCTGAGAACGAATTCCGACCGCTTATATCAACGATGAGTGATCGAAACTCTTCACGAGCGAGCTCACGCTTCATTAAATCCGCTGGCTCCAACGGAGTGGTCTCCATAAAATGAAGTCGAGAAAGAATCGCGTCTCTTTCCATCTGAAACCGGCGTCTAATCACCTCACGCGCACTCTCGTGCAAACGCGATGGCCGAGTATGTAGAAGATGCGCCACTGGGGATCTTCGTACAAGGGCTCTGGTTAGTTCAAGCTGTGCAGACTGAACATGCTCTGCTCCCCCTCCAATAAACCACGGTCGCCTGTCGGTATTCAGAACTCTGACGATGTACTTAAGCTGGGCTGTCGCCTTCTTGTGAGCTCTAAGCCGGGGCGCTGTAGCAAACGTAATAACACCTGAAAGACTGATGAGACTAAGAACAAAATTTGCGTCCGTTACTTCTACAATCCAGGCCTGATCTTTGCCCGATAAGGGAAGAATCAGCGGCGTTAAAAAGAAGCTACTATCGACCACCGCCTTAGGATCCATTTTCAAATCCAAGTACACGAAAAATGCATCATAGGCTGAAGCAAAAAGACAGAGCGTATCATAATCAGTGTTTACTTTGCTTATCACCTCCGACACATGCAGGCGTGAAAATACCGATTGTACTTCGTCGTCCCCATAGTTGACTGAAGCCCTGTCTCGCGCATCGTTCCATAGTCTCAGAAAATGAGCCTGAACGCTGTCACGACTATCCATGGGGATGAAAAGACTGACACATAAATTGGAACGATGCTTAATCAAATGACGAGTTGAATCTTGTATGAGTTGTAACATAACCACGACCTTTCTCTTTCGACGCTGTCGAAAGCACGCTCGTTTCCTGCGAGCAAAAGTTCGTGGTCTTGCTGATGAAGAGGCACCGAGGTTGGAAACCTGTATTGACGGCACTCCCCACGACTCCCCTGAGTCGCCAGCTACTCCCCACTTTCCTCTAGAATACACTAACTCTTAAAAAAGAAAATACGAGAAACGTTTACGTGGTACTCGAACTCGCATGGACCGCTCCGCCAGCCCCTCAAACTGGTGAAACCCAAGACAAGAAAGGAGAAAAAAATGTAGGAGAACCAATAAAACACGCTTATAGCGCTCAGCGGTTAATTAAAACAAAACCAGGCCATTTCCTCAACTTCCCCCGAATTCCTCTGATTTCCCGCGATTTCTACGAAGTCTCAAATATTTCAAATATTGGTTCTGGAAGCTGCCCCAGAAATTGGCTCAAATCTTGCAGAAGTAATCACTCTGTTTACGCTAACCAACATTTAGGAGTCCTTATGATTAGACTTTCACTCACTTCACTTCTCACTTCGATTTCCTTGGTTTCCACCACTATTGCCGCAATACCGAACGCCCCGCGATACATGAGTGAAGAGGATATGATCGCTTCGCATAATGCGATAGTCGAATGGTTGACTGGGATTGAAAAGCAGGAAAGGCAGTTTGGCGCTCTTGCTGGTGCCATGCGCCAATTCATGGGCCAACCCGAGGCGGAGTTTTATGGAGTTCCCCATCTCGCTTCCGCGATAACGCAGGGCGAAGTTCGTATCGCAAGTCTTGAGGAACAGGCAAATAACATTGTCGAAAGTATTAGGGGCGAATTTGAAGTGGCTTATCGAGCTTATGGAGAACGGAGTGAGAATGCTCTTCCACTTTATATCCAAGCTTTAAAGACTTTAAATGGTCCAAAATCGCAGGAGCTTGTTTCTATAGGGAATGAATTGGAAAAGATTAGGATCTACGATGACCTTGAGAAGGGATATAGGTACCAGGACGTCAAAAGTTCAATCGAGTTGATGGTTGCAGCGATAAATGCAGCGGATCGTTTCGCTCGGTATTTTGTTTGGATCGAGGAGCTGAAAAAAGCCAACGGCCAACCGCACGGCTCCAACTTCTTGGAGTTTGCCGAGAAACTCAGGAAAAAATCTGAAAAGACCTTAGACATGAAAAGTCGTATTTTGGATTTGAATTCTCGATTTTCAAGCTTTGAGTCACGGATGCAGAAGTTGAAAATGCTTGTCGGAGATGGGATGAAGGAACTTTATGCTCTTCCCATTCATTACGAACAGCAAATGCGGAAATCTACCTCTGGTCCGATCTCAGCTTACGTCGAAGCTCGGGTAGGGCATTCCAAGCTAACGGACTTATCAAAAAACAGTCCTACCCAACTCGTTGTTGAAAATCCAAGCGGAGGCTATATCATTCAAACTCCCTCAGGAATACGTCACGTCGAAGCTGAATCTTATTACCTAGTTTTTGGATTTATTGTGTTTAAGAGAGAGAAAGACTTTCTCATTTTCCATCAAAATCCATGGCAAGCCATCGAAGTCCCGATCAGCGCGCCTGCGGATCTTTTAGCCAAGGTAGGCAAAGAGGCGTATATCAAAATTCAGGCCCAGTATTCTGGAATTCTACCTTCCCTGTGGTCACTTCGTCGTAATGATGCCCTTCGCCTTGTAAAATCGACAGCTGATACAACTTATTCTATTGTCCGCAGTATTGTTGAGATCACTTCTGAGGCCGTAAATAGGCTTGTTTTCTGCAATCCGAACAATTCCCCTTCGGAAGCAGAATCCGAGCAAAATACTGCAAAGCCCCAGTAGGGCAGAGATGGTCCCCGACGAAAATGCTCGTTTGGGGCCAGCCCTAAGGCTCTAGGCGCACAAAGGGTCGGACTCCCCGGGGGTAAAAAATATGCGCCACTCAATTTAAGAACAGGTAAACGCGATTTCGCTTCCCACAATCACGTAATTGCAGGTCGTTGTGTCAAGTGCACCACAGGTTGAGGACGTGGGATTCAATCTTACCGTATTAGAGTCGACTGGTGTCCACGTACCACGCTCGGAACAAAGCGAGGACGTATAGCTGCAGTTTGAGCTCATGGCGACCGTGACTGACTGGCCACTAAGCGAGAAGGTTACGGAGCGATTGGACAAATTACTACTGCTGCAGTCAGAGCTTCCCTCATCTCCGCATCCGGTCAATACCATCGAAAGAAGAAGGCCAAGGCCGAGATGTTTCAGTTTGAAGTGTTTCATATATCCTCCCCATGGGATGTCGTTGGTTCGATAAATCGTTTGTCGGGAATTGCCCTCTCAATTCGGACGCGGAGCCAGCCTGCATAGACCTGCTCCGTCAGTACATCGGATAGAGATCGCGCTCGAGAATCCTCACCAAACAGGAGATACTCCATCGAAGTTCCAAAATATTTCGAGATCGCGAGAATATGTTCCGGCTTCTGCGTCCCGCGACCAGTCGGATAGGCCGAGATAGTTGATTGTGGAATGCCAGTTTCCGCTGCCAACGCTCTCGTCGATACGGCCCTTCGGTCCATGAGTTCTTTGAGCATTTGGTGGAACCTTAGCTTTTTCATTACTCGTTCCATTCTGAATGAAGTCACGTTGTCACTGAGAAATACTTCCCATCCGGTTCGAGGCGACTCGAAGTCGGTTCACGCGATGCGATACTGCTCCCAGAGCGAGCCGTGTCGAAAACTAAAATTAAATGGAAACAGCGAAGTCATTTCGAAACCTCCCTATTCCGAATTGATGAATCATTTTTGACCGACGCATCTTTGATGGATTTATGCACGGCGGACTTCGAGACATTCAGTTTCTGAGCTATCTGGTGAAGCGATAGATTCTGCCGTCGAAGCTCAATCACCTTCTCGGCGTCGACAATCCTGGGTCGACCCAATCGGATTCCCTTTCGTTTTGCAGCTGATAAACCAGCGCGAACGCGAGACACAATAAGATCTCTCTCAAACTGGGCGTATCGCGGTTCAATCCCCTTCATAAAAATTGGAAAGCGACTCCTACGGTTTAGAGCAGATGAAATTGAGCGATGGCTTAAAACTCATAAGGAGTAAAAATATGGCCATTCGCAAATACAAAACAAAAGATGGAAGGATTCGGTATCAGGCTCAACTTTGGGCCGATCGAAAGTTCTGTAAATCAAAGTCGTTCCTAAGAAAAATCGATGCAGACAGATGGCTCGCAGAAGAAACGACTTTCCTCAGCAAGCCAAACCTGCGACCCCGCGATCAAAACGCATGGTCCTGTGGAGCATTCTTCGACGAACAGTTTATCCCCAACAAGAGATGTTCCGAAGGCACTCGCCAAGATTACCGTCGTCTATTCAACCAATATATTCGCGTTCGTTTTGACAGCGAGAGCTTGAGTTTTATTGGCGCCAATCAATGGATGGATCATTTGACGACGCTCGTAAATCGAGGTCTCAGCCATGCCAGAGCGAATCGATTGCGAACGATGCTTTCGTCCCTTTATTCGTTTGCCTTAAAGATGGAAGCTGCCTCAAACAATCCAATCTTGAAAATTGGAGAATTCGAGGAGAATCAGTCAATGAGAGAAACATGGAGCAGAGAAGAAGTGACTCGATTCTTCGATCACCTCGCCCTGCAATCAACGCCATTCAGTGGGAACTACGACGACTGATCGTCTGCAGAACCTATTCAAAGCACACGAAAACTATCGTAGAAACCACGAAAGGACGAAAGACCAGAGTCATCCCGCTTTCACCACAGAGCCTCAACCAACTTAAGGATCTGTTAGAAAGTCATCACCATGAACTGGTCTTCTGTCAAACCGATGGAGAACCATTCAGCCAAGATCAGATACGATGGGCATTTCACTCGGCTTGCCGCAAGGCGGAAGTTTCCGAAATCCCCTTTCACTCGATTCGGCACAGTTTTGCTACCCACTTTCTATTTCAAGGGGGAGGCGCACTCGAGCTGAAGAAAGTATTAGGACATTCACGCATTGAGACCACGGAACGCTACACTCATCTCACAGATGAACACTTGGCATTGCAGATGTCGAAACTGCGAATATCGTTGTCCAGCAAAACGATATAAAACGAATCATCAAATATTATTCAAATATTTCGGTTATCAGATATTTGAGGAAAACTGGCTTAGGTCTGGAAGCCACTTAAAAGTAGTGCCCGGGGCGAGACTCGAACTCGCATGGATCGCTCCGCCAGCCCCTCAAACTGGTGTGTCTACCAATTCCACCACCCGGGCCTATCGTTCAAAAGTAGTTGTTCGAAAATTAGAAAAACTAGGGATAAAAATCCATCTCTTAATCTAGAGAACTTCTAAATGGAGAACTCCAAAGCTCCGTTCAACGCCTAAGAAGACTGCAAAATAAAAAAAGGGGTGGTAAACCACCCCCAAAATCATACAAACATTCCTATTTATGCGGACACATTGGAGGGACAGAGCCTCTCCAATGTCTTCCACCAAAAATTTAGAACGTCAACGTACCGCCCAATTGCAGTAAGCTGATCGCTTTGCGATTTGCAGTTACAAATGCAGCGCCCGCTTTACCCAAGGTATAGCTTGCGTCGATCGCTAGGTTCTTCTCAGCTTGGAATACCAAACCAAGAGATCCTTCCATACCCAAGAACTTGCCTGTTCCATTGGCGGCAACACCGGCAAATTCAGCAGCAGAAGCCTTCTTAGCTTTGATCGCCATTGTACCGTCGAGATACGCCGACCATTTTTCATGGAGCGTCCAATCGGTATGAATACCAAAACCAATAATGTTTTGACGACCTGCTAGATTAGCACGACCTAAGGCCCGACCATCATCGGTAGCAAAGCTGCTAGCTTCGGAGTTAACATAGGTAAGCTCAAGAGCCGCCTTATGCTCATCCATAAGAGTGGCGCCAACTTCAGCGCTCAAATCAATACCCTTACGAGTATCCGATACGCCACCGGCCTTACCCATATTGACCTTCGCTTCAGCATTGTAGAACAAAACACCCGCTTCGCCATCGGCTCTTAAACCAATATAGCCGATACGTGAACGATTCGCGCCAGAAACTCGGTTGTCATTCCACATAAAGTAGACATCGAGATTGGCCAAAACGCCCATATCAGGCTTAAGCATGGCATAGAAGCCCCATACATCATGATCCGCAGACTCAACTCCAGCCACCATCGCCGTATCGTTGATCTTCGCATAAAGAACATCCACATCGCCCAAGTCAAAGCTCAAACGACCGCGAATCGCATCCAAGAAAATAGGCTGAGCGGCTTTACCAGTCGCAAAGTTTGTTCCTTGGAAGTCATCGCTTGTACCGATCAAAAGACCACGTCCGTAGGTCAAAACTTGACGTCCGGCGAACAGCTTAAACATATCGCTGGCCTGCCAAGACATCCAAGCTTCACGAACCGTCAAAGGATCTGCGGCCGTTGCTAAAGGCGTTACAGCTCCTGCGGCTGCTGTATTTCCTAATTGATGAGCCAACTCGGGCGACAAGCGCACTTGCAAGCTCTTTGTAGGAGTTACATCTAGGTTGAGGCGAACACGATTAAGCCAACGCTCAGAAGCATCGGTCTTCGTCCCGCCCTGGTTGTCGACAAGCTCCCCGCGTGTACGGGCATGACCCGACACAGAAAGCATATCTGATGCTAGCGTCGAACCCGACACTATTGTAATTCCAAGTACTGGAATGAGAAAACGTGAACCAAATTTCATAAATAAAAGCACCTCCAACAATCATCAAACATTAAAAGCCCCGAAGAGGTCGAGCAAAAAAACCCAGAAAAATCAAACGACTATGCTGGGTTGGATCGATCGCTCTCATCGCAGGCGTTCCTTTTTTGTTCAGCCCTTTGTCGAGGACTTCCCTGGGACCATTCTCCTTCGAGAGCCCGATATTCGAAAATTCAAATGTCGTTTGCACACAATTGTACGATTCACCCTGCGCAGGCAGAAGGCCAATACCTATCTGGCCGAGCTAGTCGATACTTACGAATCGTTTGATGATCCCGCCCTTGAAGTAGAAGCCATTTCTGAAAAACATGGGCTTCCTACTGAATTTTCAGAAGCCGTACAAAGTGACGCACTGCGCTCCGAGGCGTTTCGCCCTGGGCAACGCAAAGACTTAACGCACTGCATTTTTGTCACCATCGATGGGGAATCGGCCAAAGACTTTGACGATGCAGTCTCTGTGTCTAAAACATCTGGCGGCTATCATTTGCTGGTTGCCATTGCCGATGTCTCGCATTTCGTGCGCCCCAATACGGCGCTCGATCAAGAGGCCTATCAACGAGGAACGTCTGTCTACTTTCCGGGCATTTGCATTCCCATGCTACCCGAGAAGCTCTCGAACGATCTCTGCAGCCTTGTGCCTCACAAAAACCGCTACGTTCTCGTGGCCGATATGCACCTCAATAACGCCGGCGAAATCACTCGATCGTCGGTCTACCCTGCTACTATTCAGAGTCGAGCGCGCCTCACCTATACTTTAGTCGGAGCCTTTCTCGACAATAAGCAGCGCGGTCTCATGCCCGAGGCAGTCGAGACCATGCTCGACCAAAGCGCCGAACTATTTGATATATTGCTGTCGCGGCGTAACCGAGGCGGGGCCCTCGACCTTGATTTGCCTGAATCTGAAATTGAAGTGAACGAAAAGGGCGATGTGCTGCGTATTGGCCCTTCGGTACGAAATACTTCGCACCGTCTCATTGAGCAGTTCATGGTCAAAGCGAATGAAGCGGTCTCAGACCTTATTGAGAAGAAGGGTTATCCATCAATTTATCGAGTTCATGAAGATCCTGATCCACTCAAAATGGAAGACCTTCGAAAAATGTTGGCCAACTGGGGCTTTCGCATGAATCTTAAAGGGCCTCTGGCGCCTGAACTTCAAAAGTTTCTCTGTGAGGTAAAAGGGCATCCCGCCGAAAAGGCGCTCGTTGTTTCTCTGCTGCGCTCCTTAAAGAAAGCGATCTATTCAGAAAAGAATATCGGTCATTTCGGTCTGGGCTCTGAGTCGTACTGTCATTTTACGAGTCCAATTCGGCGCTATCCCGACCTGCTCATTCACCGCATCTTGAGAGACAGCCAGTTTTTACAAAACAAAACGGGCCCTCTGAGCGCCGATTCATTGCATCTGATGGCGGAGCACTGCTCACTCGTCGAGCGTCGCGCCTTTTTGGCATCGAGAGATTTAGAAGACATTAAGAAATGTCGGTTCATGGAACCTCAAGTCGGCAATTCGTTTGATGGCTTTATCTCATCGATTCAGCCCTTTGGCGTTTTTGTGGAGATTGAGCCTTACGGCCTCGAAGGCCTGATTCCTCTTCGATATCTGCCGGGTGACGGGCTCTATTATGATGAGTCAAGGAGTCAGCTTTTGTCTCGTCGTTCGAAACTCAGCTTTTCGTTAGGAGACCGCCTCAGGGTGCGCTTGTCGGATGTGCATCGACTGCGACGCCAAATCACCTTTATGTACCAGAAACATTGCCCTATAAAATAGTCATTGTGTCTCTTAAGTCGAAGCTCGAGAATTTAAGTCGATTTCAGCATATTATCACCGTCTTAGTGAAACATGGTTTTTCGCCGTGGTTTTCTGATCTCGGTTGGACCAAACGAAAAGCGGGTGAGTCTGTTGAACATGAAAGCATTCCGCGTCGCCTGCGACTTGCCTTTGAAGAGCTTGGGCCCACGTTTATAAAACTGGGCCAACTGTTGAGCACTCGCCCCGACTTGCTTCCTGAGTCGGCAACGCAAGAATTTGCAAAGCTCACCGACCAAATTGCTCCGTTTGCGTTCTCTGAAGTTCTTGAAATATTGAAGTCGGAGTTTGAGGAAGATCCTTTTTCTGTATTTTCGTCGATTGATGAAACGGCCATGGCGGCGGCGTCTATTGCTCAAGTTCACCGCGCTGTCTTAAAAGAGTCTGGCAAGCGCGTGGTTCTAAAGATTCAGCGGCCTGATATGGAGCGTACCATTCAGAGCGATATTCAAATTCTTTATTTTATCGCTCGCGCTCTCGAGAAAGTGCACCGTGATTTTAAACTCTTCAATCTCACGGCCATCGTACAAGAATTTCAACGCACGATTTACGAAGAGCTCGATTTCACGCTGGAAGCCAAGAATATCGATCTTTTCCGTGAGAATATGCCCGACCCCGATGGCATTGTTTTGCCCGAAGTTTATTGGTCTTGGACGAGTCGGCGTGTTCTTACGATGAGCGAAATTCCGGGCAAGACCTTATCGCAGATCGATCAATTTCCTGCGCATATCAATCGCTCGGCACTGGCAGAGAAGTTAGTGACCTTCTTTTTTGAAAGCATGCTTCTGCACGGTCTCTTTCATGCCGATGCTCATTCGGGCAATGTCTTGCTGATCGATGAAGGAGAAGGAAAAATTGGGCTTCTCGACTTTGGCATGGTCGGCACGCTTGGCCCACGCATGAGACAAAAATTGTCGCAATTATTTTTAGCGATCATCTCTCAAGATTTTGAAAGTCTGGCGCTCATCTATACAGACGTGGGCGAATTCAAACAGCATATTTCCCTGAGAGACTTTCAAGGTGATGTTGAGCGCCTCTTGGCTCCACACTTTAAGAGACCTCTCAAAGAAATTGAAATTGGAACCTTGTTGCTTCAGTCGACTCAAATTGCGCGTAAGTATGGCATTCGTCTGCCGCGCGATATGATTATGCTCTATCGTTCTCTCATCACTCTCGACCACCTCGGTCGAAAGCTGGACCCCGATTTCGATGTGATCGCCGTAGGCAAACGCTTTGCCGAAAACTTAATGAGACGACGTTTTTCAAAAGACATGTTGATTCAAGACTTTTTGAAACTCGTCGATGGCGTTCGCACCTTAGGCATCGATTTACCCGTGCAAGTGAGAGCTCTGATGCGCAATTTTGAGAGGCAGCAGTCCGAGGGCGCCGAAAGTCACGAGCGATTGATTCAGCAATTAATTCGCAGTCAACGCTCGATGCTGCATGCCATGGTGGCCGTTTCACTTCTAGCCGCCTCGCTCGTGAGCCACTTCAAAGGCCTGGGAGGCTGGCTCGAAGGAGGGCTTTGGTCCCTCACCGCTTTTTCTTGGCTCCTTTTCTGGCTTCTTTTTTGGTGGAAAGGCCGCTAACCATCGCGCCGCAAACTTTCGATGCACCTCCATGAAGTTGCTTTTTAAGAGTCTTATCAAAAAAGGCGACGTAACGATCGAGATTTTGCTTCGGCGTGGTGGCCGTCTTTCCTTGTTTGAAGCGACGTGCTTCTTTCACCGATTGCGGTACATCGTTCACGAGCGCCAGTTGAAACGAAGTTCTTAAATCATTTAAGTCCCCCAGCGGATAAATATTATCGCCAGGAAAACGATACCCAATCAGCTGGTAAAACGCCTCTTCTGTCGTATGACCTTCTTTCGTCGAACGGGTGATTAGCTTCTGATACCAAGATCTTGGATGCGCGGCTAAGAAATCACGGACCATGAAATCTTCCAAATCTTGAAGAATGAGTTTCATCTTCTGAAAAGTCTCATCCGATACACCTGCAATCAGCGGCTTCAAGGCAGCCCGACTGCCCACGCCCCCATAAGGGTCAAATCCAAGTTCATCGATGAGTTCATATAAAGTCTCTGTCGCCATCTGTACATCTCGAGAGCTGCCTTGCGTTATATAGTGCTTGGCTGATTTTGACTTAGGCGCTGGACTCAAGAAAATACGTTCCAAAACTCGAGACGCAAGCAACATATAGATTCTTGCAATTTCCGATCGCACGGTTGTAAGAGGTTCATCTTTTTTGGTATCTCCACGAAACGAAACAAATCCGCCAGCTCCATTTGATATCGACGTCGAGAGCATATCTTTAAAGCGATAGCCTAAACGAACACTGGCAAATGCATGCCCGAACTCGTGCAAACCGGTTAAGGCTCGATCTTCACTCACATCCCCAAAAGCGCGAAGGCTGGGAAAGTTGACCTCCTGCCGACCCCGGTAAATTTCGCGAGCTTTCGCAGGCGTATCGGGCACTTCACTCGTAACGTGAATCACAAATTCTTGACCCTGGGGAATATAATCAAAGTTGAGTCGCACAGGCTTCGACATATAGGGCTCCTCTCGTGGCAGCCGACTCAGCGCCAGCACGACGTGCCGGCCTACCCATCGCTTAGCCGTGGTTATAGCACCGCCCGGCCCCTCCGAAGGAACAATCGACTCTGAATAGAGAAAATTTTTGTAGGCCTCACTAAAGTCAATACGAACCCCGCTAATATCTTGGCCCTTAAAGTCCCCCGAGCGAGAGACCATAAGACTAGCGGCCTCGGCAGTGGCCGTACGAGAGACAATCATCATAAACTCCTTCTGAGAAGGAACAGGCACTACCTCTATTAACGGCAAGACCCTACGCACAGTTTCATCCCTAAAGTTTCGTGCCAAGATATCTCGACGATCCGACAAATTTTTAGAAATCAACTCGAGAGCACGCTGAAGATCTTCAATACTTGTAAGACGCGGGTCGGCAGAAAAACCAAAATCCACATTGCCCAGGTTTAAAGTCAGCGCAATAAACGCCGAACGTAAATCTACTCGCGCATGCTGATCGTCGCCTCGGCTGGTACTCGCCGAACTAAGTACACCCTCACTCAAAAGTGTATTGATGGCCCCCATGATAGGCCGGTTCACCGCGTGACCATCTTCATCGAGTTCACTGAGCTTATCGAGCTCATCTAAAATAACGAGAAATTTACCTTCAGGCCCCTGCTCTTTCGCCTCTTGAATCTGACTCAATAGGTTTTTTGTAAACCGGGCCGCCGTCTCCGAATCATCGTCAGCATAGTCTTTAAGGTTTAACTGCACGATGGGTATTTTTAAATAGGTCGCACAAAACTTAAAAATCGATGTCTTTCCTACGCCAGTGAAACTCATAAGTGCAAGCGCGCTTGGTTCTCGGTCGGCCGGTGCACTGGCGCTCATATACTTTAGAAACTCGCCGGCTACTCGCTCGGCCAAGGAGCCCAAGCCTTGAAATTCATTTTGAAGGGCTTCACTAAGTCCGTTTACGCGCTCCCCAAGAGCCGAAAAGCGAACCGCCTGAATTTCTCGTTTCAGTGGGCGCGTGCGAACGCGGGGTGGGCTCTGCTTCAGAGCAACGTCGACATCCGACATATTTTCTTTAGGAACACGTAAGACACGCGATCGAGGATCATACTCTAAGGCGACGGCGAAGCTATCGGCTGGAGAAAATCCTTTGCCTGCCGCTTTAAAGGTTTGAACGCGCACTTCAATAGCAGGGGCTTCACCGGCCTTATAAGAAAACGTAAGGTGCCGTGGGCGCCCCATCATGGCGGCGGTCTGTACGGATGCCAAATCTTTTGGTACAACTTGTAGGCCGCGCAACATCAGCGAGCCCATCAAGTCCTTAATACGCGCTACCGTCTCCCGGGCCCCCGAACCGGGGACTAATGCGTAGGTCATGAAGAAATCGACCATCGAATCTTCCACCTCAACATTGAAGAAAGCCTCTTGTTCTCTGTGGGACGCGACGGCCTTCTCGATCTCAAGTAAAATAAGACGACGATATTCATCGGCCGACAGAGGCTTCATGAATAACAGGTCTGGAGCCATCCGTCCGACGATATGGTCTTTAAACTGACGGCTCAAGACCTCGTAGCGCCGAGTAGGTCCCTCCGTTAGCCAATAATCAAACTTCGCCCAATCGTCGATAGTCATCTCATAGCGATTCTTGGGACTCAGCCCCTGCGCCGTGTGATAGTCGATCAAAATGCGACTGTCTAGATTCGTGGCTGTTATGACAAACAAATGAGATCCGTTCCCCATAAAACTGCCGTCATCGTCAATAAGATCACCATTGTTTAACAACTCTGCCACCTGGGGGGTCAAAGAAGAGTCTGCCTCGATGGCACCTTCTAAATTTGTCGATGCCCCCACAGGTTTATCAAATTCATTGACGAACAGAATAGTCGGCCAAACGTTATCATCAAGTCGCTGCAATAAATCCATGGGTAAGAATGCTGCATGTTGAGCATCAACATGAATAATGTTTACTCCAAGACTTTCTAATAAATCGATGAGTTCATTTTTTCCCGATCCTGACATACCCTGAAGGTGCGCCGCATAGGGCTTGCCCCTATGTTGACGAAAGTGTCGCAGATACGCTGACAGCTTCTCACAAAGAGGCTCAATCACTCTCGATTGCCCAATAAGCGACTCTTCCGCTTGTCGTTTAAATGTTTCTATGCGAGCGAGCAAGGCTCGTTCTTCATCGTTCCCAAAGCGTGTCTCCAATGACTTCCTAATGCTAAACGTCCCGCGATTAAACGCAGATGCGGCAGCCCCCGCTGACGATGCAGATTTAGATGCTGCAGAGTTGGATGATGCCGAACCGACCGATGCCGGTTTCTTTTCTGCTATATTCCCAGCTGTATTCTCAGCCTGAACGAAATTGCCGAACACACTATAAGACACCAACGCAGCAATGAGCCACGTTCCACACGAACGAAATGTCAAGAGACGCCCTCCCCCAAAAAATATCGAAAATTAAACTAGGACATTGCCCTAAACCCAAAAAAACTAAACCCAGAAAACAATCAAACGAAATGCGTTTCGAAAGTCAAACAGTCTCAGCGATGGGAAGAAAGAGAGTTGCGTGTGAGGAAATTGGGGGGTGAGTTACAAGCAAACCGTTTTAACGCTTTGCTTACATTGAAATCGCAAACAACCGGTGCGGGATTCAGATCACCGTGATCTTTCAATCCAATCCTTCAATAAAAGGGCTTTCTCACGCGGAATTTGCTTCGGATTATTTCTCCATACTTCAAACATAAGCTGTCGAAAACCATCCAACCATTCGATTGTTTGCTCGGCCGTGAGTATGGGGAGATCTCCCCAATTCTCTGAAAGTTTATCTCTGTTTTTTGAGTTCTTTGGCATCGAAGATATCTTTATCTCTTCCGGCTATCAGTTTAATTTGTATTAAATCTTTTTTTCCCAATACGCGAATTTTGAATCCAAAGGCAGCTGTATCAAGCCTTCTGCGCCACAAATCTTTGAACGGCTTGGGTTCTCTGACGAAGACATCGATAAGCTCAAATGGATTCTTGGGATTGAGAAAAGAAAAGACCATCATACCTTTGTCTCTAATCCACTCTTTTCTCTTGTCCAAGTTCGCTAAATCAGTAGGGTCCACCGGAAGTCGAGATTTATAGCCAAGATCGCGCATCATTTTAACGAACGCCAAAATATTTTTAGACTCGAGTTGCACAATGAGATCTAAATCCACGGTTGACCGCTGAACTTTATGAAAATTGACTGCAAATCCGCCCGCCACAAGGTAACGAATCTTTCGCTTTTCAAGTTCCTGAAAAATTTTGCGATAAGGTACCACTAAAATCTAGCTTCTTCGACTTTGGATGGCGCGACAAGAGACAACTAGAAAGTCTCCCGATAATAATCTAACGCCGCCCTCCCAGAGCCGACGGATAGCGTCGATTCATCCACCAAATCGCCCCCGCCACAACTACCATGATCGCCGATATAAAAGTCGATGTGGATAGCCACTCGTTCTCATACAGATCGCCGAAGGTAACAAATCCGCGAGCAAAGTCCCCTCGATACGCTTCGACTACGCCGCGCAAAATGGCGTACAAAAATAAATAGAAAGCAAAGAGGGAGCCTCTTGCCAGTTTTCTCCGCTCCGCAAGCAATAGCAGTCCAATGATGCCGAGATTACCGACCACTTCGTAAAGCTGCGTGGGATGCAAAGGAATATTAAGAGGAGCCAAACCCGCCGGATTCGAAAACGTAATGGCCCAAGGTAAATCACATTGCTTACCAAAACAGCATCCTGCAAATACGCAACCTACGCGACCAAAGGCGTGCCCCAACGCCACCGCCGGGGCCAAAATATCTGCGATCGACCAAAAAGGCACCATTTTACGCCGGCAATAAATCAGCGTGGCCAAAATTGCCACGATAAGACCCCCATAAAAAACCATGCCCCCATTCCAAATTTCAAAAAATCGAAACGAAAAGAGATCGTCTAACGATTCCTCAACCAGCAGAAACGTAGCGCGGCCCCCAATAATGCCCCCAATGATATAAACCCATGACAAATCGCCAATAAAGTTTGGATCCACCCCGTAGCGAGGCGCTCGCTTAGCCCCCCACATCGTGGCGGCCAAAAAGCCAAGAGCCATCATGAGACCATAAGAATAAAGACGCAGTGGGCCGAACTCCAAAAGAACAGGGTACATTTCCAATGAAATATAACGTACTTTAATAGAAGAGGGAATCTAAATGCAGGTAATCAAATATTTTCATCGTCAACTCTACGCAGTGAAGCAGTTGCTTTTGGTCATATCGACCTGCGGCGGTCTTTCGTTGCTTGCTCAAGGCGACGAACCTGAGAAGCTCACCGTTCAGGTAAATAAACGAACCCTGAACCTTTTTATACCTGTCGAACATATGGTACTGCCCTGCTTTATTCCTATTGAAGTTCGATCGAATTACAATTCGTATGCCAACGATTCGAGCTTATTTGGCGCTCGATGGTCCTTTAACTATAGCACTCGGGTTCGCATTCAAGGTTCTACAATTTCTGTGATTGAGGGAGACGGCTTCGAAAGTGCCTATGCCAAAGAAAAAACTCTTGAAGAAGCTAAGCAGAAACAGATTGAAGCGCTCATGATCGCTCGAAAAAAAGTCGATGTGAAAGCGGGCGGACTAAAGAGTGAGTCCACCTATCGTGAATTTAAAGAGCGCTTAGAACGAGAAGCCCCCTTTCGAGAAGAGCAAGCTAAGAAACTCTTGCCGGCTCCCACTAAACCCGCTCCCGGCATCTATTATACTTACTCGCGAAGTCCCTCTACACTTGAGATTAAAGCCAATGGCACTTTTCTGCGTCGATACCCCAATGGGTCCACAGAAAGCTTCAATACCGATGGTGCGTTACTTCAAGTTGCCGATCGACATGGAAATAAAATTGATTTCGCGTATCTAGGAAAACGACTCGCCAAAATTAATGATTCCTGTGGACGATCTCTCACGTTTTCTTATTCTCCCAATAAGGCCCAAGAAGATCTCATTGTCACTGTTCGTGATTCTCTCAATCGCAGTGTGCACTATACGTATCATCCCGATCGAATGTTGAAATCGTTTAAGTCGATTCGAGGGGAGCTTTTTGAATTTGAATACGACAAACAGGGTTTCATGACTCTCTACTCCCGCACTCTACCTTCTAAGAAAAAAGATTTTATACGCATCGTTTATTCAACCAAATTTGAAGTGGAGAAAGAAATTCATTCGTCGGGTGAAGAGATTCTGTATAAACGCACCTTTGTGGCAAACAACCAGAGTCATTCTGTCTCTGATGTCACAAAAAAGCGAGACGGTAAAATTGCCTCACGAGAAGTGATTGAAAGTAAGACCAAAGAATTTGAGGTTGTCACTCGCTACAACGCCGCAGGACAACAAACCGCCAAAGAAACTAAGAAATTTTCAGCGATCACGGGATATCCTGAATCTAAGCTCGACCAAAATGGTGCTGGCGAACTCACGACCTATGATCCCACTACCGGCAACCTCATACGACGAGAACTCGTTCCTCAAGGGGTCGTGCTCACGTATACCTATGATGCTGCCTGCAATCAGGTGACCTCTATTAAAACTCAGCAAGGCCCTAAGACAATCGGCGAATCGCGTTTTAAGTTTGATAAGAACTGCAGCCTCATCCACGCTGCCGATACAGCGAACAATCAAGCTCGCCTAGATATTTCTGTTGAGTGGGGTAAGCAGGGCCGCATTACCTTTCTAAGAGACAAAGCTTCGAAACGCGATATCGCGTTTACCTACTGGAAGTACGGCAAACCCGACTCGATTACTCTACGAGATACGGGCGCTCTTATCGTAAAATATTCACCTCTCGGCGATATTGAAAACGTCGATACCAAAGCTCATGGTGCCGGCGTCAAACGATACGAGAAGATGGACCAGGCGATAGCCAATGGCCTTATACTCAATGAGGTTAAAGCCGCTTTAGATGATCTTTTAGGATTCATCCGGCCCACGGGCGTCAATGTAGGGCTCTAAGTTTGCAAGCCAATACTGAATAACATCTGTAATAATTCGTCGAATCATTACAGATGGCTTTAATACATCATCTTCTCAGCTGGCAGAAACGAATCGCTGCGATGTCGCTCGTGAAAAAATCCTCCCTCGAGGTTGATACCAAATTTAAAAACGATTTCCCAAATGCGACTATACATCGAAAATACTCGATGCCCCAAAGTTTCGGCCATCTCTCCTGAATCGACGGGCGCTGTTTCTGAAAAAATATCCACGCCATTTAAGGCGAGCATCTTCTCACGCTCCGATTTGAGAATTGACTGTAGCTCCCCTTCAAATGCCGCTTGCTGCTGCGGACTAATCAATGAAGAGTCCATAATCTGTCGATAGAGAGGCGTTATGCTTCCATCCAAGCCCATGATAATTCTTCGAGAAGAATCGATATGCCCTCCTTTGACGAGCAAAGATCGTCCTAAGGCGTTTATCAATTGATCTCCAGAATCTTTTTCAAAGTGAAATTCTTTGTAATCGGTGGGATTTTCCAAATTGCCACCCACCAAGCATGAAACAATGACGATCTGGGCCTCTGGCGCAAAGGCCTCTTGTGCCATGGCCTGAATAGACGCCATTTCAGATTCTAAGAACGCCGCATCAATGACCGATCGATCGGCTGCAGACATAATATCTTGCGTCGCCACCGGCAGAATCCGACCAGGTACTCCATGAGCCATGATTTTCAAATAGCGAATAGGGCCATACGTGCGAGCATGATCTCGAATACTCTCCAAAAACTTCTCTCGTGAGTCAAAAAAGGCTCCACGAACGCGGTCGGCGTACTTCTCTTGCTCTCGGCGATTCGCATAGTCACTTGAAAATGCATAATACAGCACATCATTCGAAGCAAATCCGTTCAGTAGCAGAGCGCTCTCCCCTTCGCGAAGCTCAGGCAATGGCTTATTGTTTTTTGCCATTATAAAATCCGGATAGGTATAAGCGATCATGGCAAAAGTTCCGGCAGCGATCGCTTGATAAGTAAGATAAGCTGTTCCCTTCAAAGTAGTTCGCGCCCCCATCCAGAACGAAGAGGGCAAGGTTTTGATGCCACTATAGATATTTCCAAAAGATTGGGAGGGGGTAAAACGCTTAAAGCCCTTGATCTGCTTTTCTCCCCAAGAAGGTAACGCAGCTCGATAACTTTGAAAATTTTCCGATCGAGTGAGAACAGTCTCTTTGTAGTTTTTGGCTCTGAATCCTTCGAGAATACCCATCATTATATAGACCATTCCCTGACGACGAATTTCGTTTTCATCGACAGGATGGCCAGTCTTTTTTTCGAGCTTCTCAGCAATCGACTTTGCAAAGACAAACTGCCAGCTACCATACGAAACGCCTAAACCCAAAACCGCCTGAGAACTGCGCAATCTAAATTGCGCCATCTGTGATGCCACGCGAGACATCTCAAAGGTATGCCCAAACACACGTACGGTTGTTTCACTCGCCAGAGCTTTTAAACCCGGCGAGGGCAAAGCCGAAATCACCAAGAGGGCATCGATTAATGTGCCTACAGAGATCAAGCCCGACACTCCTTCAAAACGATATCGATCGATAATTTGAATCAAACTTGAAATACCCACCGTAGCCTGACCCGCTTGCAAAGCGAATCGCCCCGCGTGCAGCGACCAAGATGCCGTTGCCGGTAGAGTCGCTGCGCAAAAACCGAGAGTGACCACAACGCAAACACCTTGAGCCGCGGTCAAAGCGGCCAGTGCCGCGACCGAGACCGTCTCGCGATTCACCCACGCACGACGAACACCCGTCACCGTCTCTCTATCCAAAATAGATGCCGATTCAGAGATGAAGAAACGCTTGAAAGCCTTTGGCTGAAGGCCTTCGCGCATGGAACCATCGAGCTTGACGAAAAGATCTACCCACTGAGCCGTCGTATCAAATCGCTCGACTCTTGCCTCGAGATATCGCAAGAAGACCGTGGCAAAATACGGTCGCCATTGTCGAAAGAGTATGAGTTGAGATGCAGTGGCAGTCTCTAGGTAAGACTTCAAATGTTTTAGGCACTCCAACATAGTTCTGTCGGATGCACGCAACAATTTGTTGAGTGAAATCGTGAAGGCTTGGCTTAGGGTTGTGATGGTATCTTTCTTTGACTCCAGCAAGTTTCGACGAACAACCTCGGCGGTATGAATCCAAGAACCAATATAGTGAGCCTGCATCTCACGAGCCACTTCGACATTCTGATGAACGGCCACTTCATAGAATATGGCGGGAGATACGGCCGCCACCACTTCAGAAGGTGGCAACAGATCATGATTCTCTCGATCTACCACCCGACGAAGAAGGGCATCACGTTGTTCGTTCTGCTCCCACGACTCAAGAGCCTCCGTTATATCTTCTTGAGAATCTTTCGGAAAAACGTCTCGATGATTCTCTAGAATCTCTCTTGGATCGGAAAACAGAACCGTAGTCATGCACGTAAAACCAAAGACCCCCACGAGAGCCTTTAGCCCAAATCGATATCCCCCCATTATTCAATCCCTCCACTCGTAGACTGACACGATGCGTCTAGAAATTGAAGAAAAAGAAAAGGGGGGCCGGAATATTAGATTTACGAGTTACTCGCCTACAACCGTCTTAGAGAGTAGCTCCAAAACTTACACTTAAGTTAAATGCTAAGCCGATGAAGTGCTGATCGCTGCTAGAGCTTCTATCGGTCGTACTATCATAAAATTTGAAACTTGAAGGCGTCAGATACTTAGCCGTCATGTCCGCTCCAATGCCCCATCGATTCGTCATCTCGTAATTGTATCCAAGCCGGCTGATCGACCCCAACCCACCGGCGGTTTGAATAGCATCTCCATAACCACCTTTTTCTCCAACTTTACCTTGAAGCGGTAATGCATAGAGCACTCCGAGGTCGATTATAAATTGATGAGTTTGTCCGAAGCGTGCCGCTAAGAAGACTGGAATATCTAACCACTTCGTCGAGGCATCGGCGATATTAAGCACCTCGGGAAGGGTTCCAAGTTTGCGAGATTCAAAATCTAGTCCTGAGCCAACCCCCAAAGATCGAATAAAATAATATTTTCCATTTAATCCGATATTCCACCCCATCGTATTAGCATAACTATTTCTTGTGATGCGACTGACCCCTAGGCCGCCTCTAGCCGAGACGACAAGGTTGCTAGATTCTCGCTGGTCATTTTGGACTTCACCACCTTTCAGTGGCGAAATCGTTGAGAGGCAAACAAGGTAAATTATAAGCAGCCCGAACTGAAATGATAATCGTTTAATAGTTTTCATAAAATTTTATCTTTCTTTCATTCAACGAATGTTTATTGATTTTCTTCGAGATTCCCCAGTTTTTGAAATACCTCGAGTAGAGAAGACATTCGCCCTGCTTTGATGTCAGACACTAGTATCATGCCCTTTGGAATCATCTGATAACAAAAAACAGGATTACCATCCGATGTTTGAACAAGTGCTGTTTGAATTTCGAAATCTGACTGAACCACATACTCTCCGTCTGAACTTAGGTCCACGGTGCCCTGAACGATTTCTGATTTCTTATCTGCGCCCGTGCACTTAATCGCAATAGTTGCTCGTTCTGATTCAATCTTAAGTCGACGATCTAAATTAACTCCAGAGCCCAAATACTTCGACTCAACTTGCTCCCAGTAACCGAGGCCATTATCGCCACCCGCCTCCACAGCGAGCCGTGTGGTCTCGGAAGAGAATTCTTTTTCGTATAAGTTCTGCTCTGAACTTCCACTACCGCCACATGCAGACATCGCAGACGCAACGAGAACAATTCCTACTAAGTTAGTTTTTAAAGATTTCATAGATACAGTCCTTTCTTGTGCTTCGCGAAACTCGCGAAGACTCTCTACGCTCGGCCCTACCATTACCGCCTATTTTCGTTTTTATACGATCGTTCTAGTTTGGTGTCAACCCCCTCAGAACGAAAAAACCGAGAGACCGGTCTGGGATTCATTTCAATTCACGAGACAAGTTGAGCGCAGGATTACAATTTAGAGATAAGTTTCCAGAGAGTTTCTAGATGCTTAAGCAATAACTCAAGGCGACTTTCAACGACCGCCTTCGGTGGAACACCATACGAGCACACCAAATCGACAAGAGCCCCGGTAATCATGTCGTGAAAGGTTTGGCTCCACCCAATGACCGCTATATCAGCCCCAGGCAAAGCCTCGCGGATCATACCTTCAATTCGCTGCTGGGCCGCTTTTCTTGACGCCATTACCAGCTTTCGAAGACCGGCCGAATGAGTTGCCGCGCCATAAATCTGCAGCATAAATCGAAGTTGATCGGGCTTCTGCATCAGCCAGGAAAAATTACCCCTTACATAAGTTGTAAGCCTTGATAAGCCTGGCTGGGACGAACTCATCTCCTGCACGACGATGGTCTGAGCATGATGCAAAACATACTGATAAGATCGAAAGAGCATCTCCTCTTTAGACTCGAGGTGGTACTTCACCTGAGACTTCGTCATACCGGTTGCGTTTGCTAAAATTTCAAAGCTAATACCATCAATACCATGGGATGCCACCAGACGGACGACTGCTTCAACAATCTCCGCTTTGCGAACATCTCCTTTGAGTAAACCCGAAGGTATGATTTGCCCCCAAAGTGGGTCAATTTTCAACTTCCGAGGTCTGGGAGACATCGCTCGAGTATGTCGTGAGATCTAGTACCAGTCAAAATGCAATATATTCACTCAGCATTTCGAATCCTGCGGCCAGCATCCTGAAGGGCACGAATGCACGGAATCATCTCCGGATGCTGCCGAAGGTGCCTGGAATAGGGAGAAGAATGCCATTGAAAGTCGCGTGACAGAGCGGCATCTTCAAGAACACGACGTTGAGCCCATGTTTCGTAGGCCAACCGCACCTCCTGATGCATGGAAGGAGAACCTTCCATTGACTCTACAATGGCTGCCTCGATCTGGTTGAGATAGTCGTCCATATTGATATTCATCGAAGCAGAAATGGCCTGAGTGTTTTGATGTCGCCCAAGTTGGTATCGAACTCGAGTTCTCACATCATTCATCTGAACCAAAGCTTCGACGAGAAGCTTATCCAGAGTCGAATCTTCAGCTCTTTTCTCGATCGCGTAGCGAACCGCGTGAGGAACGTCTGCCAGATAGCTTCCGGGATCCTTCAATACCCATTTCAGCCTCTCGGCGCGATCTTTGACCGGAGCCTCTGGATCGTGTTGAGGATCTGCAAACCCGCGCGATACAAGAAACTCATAGAACGATTTCAACTCATTCTGCTTCCATCGACGCTTCCAGGACCATTCATCCTCGACTCGTCCCAGTTCCTTTATGTAGGTTTCATATGCAGCATTCGACGCAAAAGAAGGGTGGGCTTGCAGCTTTGGACGAAATTTCCTCTGCGTCATTTCATAAAACGATAGACCGAGCCGCTTGGCAGGATCAAACGGATGAAACACCTGGGGCGGAGACCCTTCAGAATCAGCTTCCTCTTGGGTGCTTCTTATCCGACTTTCGTCGCTCATTGAATAAAAATGGACACGCCCATCATTGGAATGAGGAAAAAACTTAGACCCCGCATGTCGTTTATAAAACTCGTCAATCTCTGGGGTCATGACAGGCAAATAATTCCATCCCGATATAGGTGGAGTGGCAACAAAAGTGCGGATGTTTTGATCGCCTTCATCGATCACCCTTTGCTGGCTCTTTAAGAAATCGTCAACCCTAGAAGTCATAATGAAAAAATGATCCTCAGTCTCACGCAGCACCTTAAACCCAAATAATGGTTTCGAATATAAGCGAGCCAAGGGCACGTCCGCTTCTAAAATGAGATGGCTAGCGGCCCACGGAATTAACTTACCATCCTTCATCATGTATCTTTGCCCGTACTCGTAGAGCTTGAACTGATGAAGGGTAGCCATTAAGTAGGGGGTTAAATTAATCTTGAGTGCTGACAGTTCGCGAGCCTTTAAATAGGTCTTTGCTTCCGCCAGATCACCAACAGCGATGTCCTCGCCATCAAGAGTACGAAATTCTATAGGCACAGCCGGCTGAGCGCCGTAGATCTGTTCAACATCCAGTAGTGAATTGGCTGGCAGATTTCCACGTCGGACGACTCGAAGAAGCGCTTTGATATCTGAGATATCATTCTCAGCTGTTACAACCACCATAGCAGACACACCGTTGTAGAAATCTCTTTCTTCGCCGAGTCGCTTCAAGACCTTGGCTCCACTTTGATCCGCATACTCTTTAAATGCAAATCGTCTAACCCAGCGAAAAAGATTGGGAACAAACCCAAGCGATGCCGATGTAGACGCATCCGTCAATTCTCCAAGTGCTCGAAGGTCCCCTTCTCGTTGTATTACGATAATGACGTCAAACGTTTTTCTGCCTTGAGCTGTATCGATGTGAAGTTTTTTTATTCGAATAAGATTATTATCAAAATTTCTCCAATAATCGACCACTTGGCCTTTTCGACGTATGAGACCTTGGTCAAAAAAAGTCTCCATGGGGCCTTTCACGACGATCTGAGGTAGGGCAAAACTATCTGCGCTCGCATAAACACACAAACGGCCCTTCAGTACGAGCCCTAAAAAAATCAATAAACTGAGCCATCTAAGCCGCCACATAGTCTACCTCCAAGAAGCAAATCTTGGGCCAAGTCTCGGTGGTATCAAAATTGCATATCATAACCCCTAGGACTGGCATCATGGGACTATGGATAAAGCATAAGATTCTGTTCGTCGTTTTGGTCATAGGATCGTCGACACCAAGTTATACTGCCCACCAGGGCGAAGGCCGTCTCAAAACGCTTTGTAGCAGAGCTGTGGAGATCTTGTTTAATAAAGAGAGACCCCAGGTCCGCCTCAACGCCGTGACCAATAAAGAAAGAGAACTAGTCCCCAGTCTCGATCCCTCCGAAGCTCTTATCCTCACTTTGGGACCGGGCAGAAAAGTAGTGGTCTTAAGTAATCCATCTCAAAGGCGTAGTGAATACATTGACCTTGTGTATGATAACGAAAGAACCACTCGCATTGATATAAAACTCATGCCCACCGGCACAAGCTATTTTCACCGCATGATTGGTAATTTCGATACCCACTACAAATCGATCGAACATTTAGCCGATTGGTCTTTAGAAAAAGTGAAACTCGACGATCAAGGGTTAAGATTCATTCAGATGCTGAGAGATCGAGCAGGCAGCTTCGGAACAACTGACTTCTTCACTACCGAGGACTCGCTCGAAAATCTCGGACAATCTTTGGGAGCCGTCCTCTCTTCAGAATCAATTCGAACGAGAACACGAAACGAACGACGAGCAGTGATTGCCGCAAAGAGTATCATTCATAGCATGAAATGGACGATGTTTCTGAGTTCACTCGCCTTTCTGCACTATACTCTCAAATTCGAAACCTATAAGCCTCCTCCTGACTTCAGACATATTCAAAATGAATCCCCTGCAGAGCGGTATCTTCGCTTGTCAAGACAGCTTCAAGCTGAGGGTAACTATTCTCAAGCTGAACTGGCCCAATGGATTCATTCTACTCTAGTACAATCACATACAGTGTCCCTCCCCATGCCGATGAGCAACACACTCACACAAAATCTAGCTCGTTACACGATGCTCCCCGATCATCTAAGAGAGCTTACTATTCAAACGATTGGTTTGATAAATAGCCTAACCTTAGAACAAAGAAGCCTGATGATAAGTGCCATTAATACCGATATTCCCTCGCACGAAAAAGAAACTCTAATGTTTTATGTTCTCATTCATGCTAGCCGGGAGCCGGCCCTTTCTATCACCCTTGAGGATGCTCTCATGAAATGGCTCGAGTCAGAAGACCCTAAGATACGAAAAACCGCCCGGCACCTCGTTGGGTTGCTATCTGAAGAGCAAATCAGATTGCCAAAACTTAGAAGTCTAATGAAAGAAATTGCCTCAGAATCTGCAAGATAAAATGAGTTACGGCGACTTACTCAATGACTTCAAACGCTCGGCGCTGCTCGAACAACTGAACCAGATCAGAATTGATTTTTCCTTTAGCGGCATCTTCTTTCAAAATAAGAATGGCTCGATCGATAGGAACAGCTTTCTTGTAGGGACGATCGGCTGCTGTTAAAGCATCAAAAATATCCGCCACCGCCATGATCTGACTTTCAAATGGAATTCGCTCTTGCTTCAAACCATGGGGATAACCTGTTCCATCGAGTTTTTCATGATGTGATAAGGCAATCTCAGGCAATCGCTTTAACGACCTCGTCCATGGAATTTTCTCAAGAAACTTGAACGTATGCACGACATGCGATTCTATCTGGCGTCGGTCTTCCTCTGTTAAACTGCCTTTAGTGATCGACAGGCGCTTCCATTCATCGTTGGTCACCAAGGGAATAGACTCTCCAAGAACTGTCATTGACTGGCCGACATAATAGAGCAACTCACTCTTTTTTTGCTCAAATACAATCGATGGCTCATTCGCCTGAAGCACCTCTTCCCATATCTTCACAAATTCAGCCTCACGTTCAGGGTGAGTGACTCGCAAAAGCTTCAAACGCAGGTCAATCTCACGAAGCTCTACGGGATACAACTTTTTCTCTTTGAGCAGTACGGGTTCCGGGACCCCAATTTTACCAAAATCATGCAAGAGCGATGCATAACGAAGCTGCTTAAGCTCTTCCGATGAGAAGTAAATCTGACGAAATGCAGGCTGATCGTTCGACGAGACTTCCTCTGCTAGTCTCAACGTCAGTCGCGCCACACGCTCACTATGTCCTGAAGTCGTGGGGTCTCGAGATTCAATCGCCGTGACAGAAGCCTTTATAAAACCTTCGAACAAACGCTCAATATCTTGATAGAGCAAGGCGGTTTCTAGAGCCACCGCGATATGAGCAGACAACCCCTTTGCAATTTCAATATCTTCTTCAGTAAATCCACTGCTTCGTTTGGAGTTAATCAGTTGAATGACGCCTACCAAGTCCTCCGTCGATTTTAAAATGGGCACGCAGAGTGCCGACCTGGTTCGGTAAGAAGAGCGCTTGTCGATGGATTGATTGAACTTAAACGTTTCAGTCTTTGGAATCTTGCTGACATCGGGAACGAGAACGATCTTTTTCCTAGCGGCACACGCACCGGCCATCGACATCTCATCAATAGGTAATTTGAAATGATGAACTTCCATCTGCACTTTTTCGTTTTTTACATGGCTAAACCACAGTGTCTGGTCTTCAATGTCGGCGATATAGAGACTCGCACCTTCAGCCTGACATAGCGACTGCATAATCGTTAAAACCTTATCGCAGAGCTTCGAGGTGTCTCGCTCATTAGCTAGCTCAAGGGAGGCATTCAAAATCAACTTGAAGCGCTCGGCATCTCTTTTGGTTTGATCGGAAGCGCTTTGACTCTGACTTCTCAAAAGATCGAGCTCGCGACGCTCTTGTAACGCCACCTTCTCTTTATCTTTAGCACGTCGCCCACGAAATAATCGAAAATCCAAAAGAAGCCCCCCGAACTAGTAGTGTATCACTGGTCGACAAAAAAGGGCCCTGGTTGGATAAATTAAGCAATAATTTCAATTAGTTAAACGGAGAATCGACAACAAAAAATCGGCCCTTGCGCGCTGTGGCAACGCTCTCGCACTCGGCCTATGCCTGAACGGCCCCCCCCAACATTCAATCAACGATCCGCACGGCTGCCATCCCGCCACCCGGAGCCCCGAAAGACGTAACCTGTCCCTGATAGAGTCGAGCCGCCAGGAGCTCAATGGTATCTTGATAGACATAACATCGAATATCGCACTTATAAGACTGCTCACCAAAGCTTACAACTTGGGGCGGATAGTAAGTTTGAGCCATATAACTTGCGTCCGAAGCTATCTCTAGAAACTTGGCGCGAGAAATGCTGGACCCTCGGTAAACTCCACGACTTGCAAATTTATTCATGGGCTTAAACACCAACTCTTTTCGCTTAGGCCACAAGTCTTCACTCATGCGAATCGGAGAATCAATCTTTAGGTGCGCCGCCAACTCAAAGAGTCGCTCCTTATGAGCCAGTCGACGATATTCTGCAGGATTCGGACTAATCAGCACTGTCTTTGATTCATAGGCATGCCTGAGTGCCTCGCATGAAGGACTCTGAAGCTCAAAATCGGTTGAGCGAAAATAAACGAGGTCTACTTGTTGCGTATCACTATAAAGCCCTTCCCCGGGGCTCCATAAAAAACTTTTTGCCTCTGCCACGAGCGCTGGAATTTTAAGACGTTCATGAACAAGATCTCGATACATCAGCATTTCCGAAAAAAAGCCTTGAGCTTCGAGATTGTCGTCAACAACGGCGAACGCCATCGGGCTGTGACCTGGAGAAATACTGTGGAACTCATCCAGCAGGTCTTCCATAAAAAATTCCGCAAACGATTTTTCACGAATCAGCCCAGCGTTATCCGTTAAAAGATCGACAAGCAAAGCGCCGGCTGCATTGGTATTGATTTCAATAAGTCGAGGGCCCTCAGAAGTGATATGAAAGTCATACCCCATTAACAATGAGTAAGGCCCTTGACCTGGCTTTTCAAAATGAAACGCACGAGATATCAGCTCTTGCATCTGAGTCAGGTGATCGCGCCTGACATCCACCACATAAGGCGAAAAGAAATCAGGCTTAAAAAAAACACCCTTCTCTTTTAAGGAGGGATATTTACTATAGGCCCTAGCCTGAACGGATTCGAAAAACTGATTCGTAGAAAGAGTCATCGCGGCCCGAGCTTAACTCGGTTTAGACAGAGAGGCTAACGGATAGTGTATCGGCACCTTCACAGGCTCGAGCAGCTCATACGCATGAATGGGTTGGTCGTAGCCCTTTAGTTCAATCTCGCCCAGATCTTTGCTCTCCACAAAATGTTCTCGTAATCGTGACAACGCATGGCCACTGGCACAAATAGTATTAGGCCCTAAAATTCTCGTATGGGACTGAAGACGAAACGCTAAATTAACAGCTTCTCCAATGGCGGTGAAATTCAACCGCTGCTCGCTGCCAATATTTCCTAAAATCGTTGGCCCAAAGTTAAGGCCGATACCACAGCAAATACTGGCATAATTCTTAGCTGCCAGTTCGCGGTTCACTTGCTCAAGTGCCTGAATCATCTGAAAGGCAGCCGCACACGCTCTATCGACGGCGAGCTGAGAATCATCAAATATGGCGAGCATTCCGTCGCCAAGAAATTTATCGACGAAGCCACCGTTTCTTTTCACTAAAGGCTCCCATGCTGAAAATGCGGTATTCAAGAGATCGACGACATCTTCCGATTCCATCTCATCAGCCAGCTCACTGAAGTTTGCAATGTCGAGAAATAGAATGGCGACACTTCGCTTCTTTACATGAAATAGATTGAGCTTCTCCTCCCCTGATCGAGACGAAGCCACCACTTCACTTGCCACCTGGCTGGGAAGGAACCTTTGAAAGGCCTCTCGTAGTCGACTCTCTTGTGTTGATAGCTTTTGCGTTTCCGATAGATGTTCTTCGAGCTGCTTGACAAGCTGTGCATTATGCAAGGCGATTCCTAAGTGTCGACCTAACGTCATGAGAAGGTCTTGATCGGAAATCGAAAGAACTTTTCCTTGACTAATATGGTCGACCGACAAAACACCGACAACCTCTTTGTCTTCATTAAAAAGAGGTACCGCCACAAAACTTCGGCTTCCGAGTGTTTTGGCAAATTTTTGTGACCGAGGTGAGAGGTTTTGAAGCTGACTGAATACATCTGGAATGAAGACAGGAGCTTTGGTCGTTACGACTTTCACAAAAAAACCGCTGGTATTTTCAGAGTCTAAATTGAACTGCGCCTGTGAGATCAATTCTTTCAATTTTTCTTCAAATCCATAAAAAGCTTTTACACCCAAGGTATTCTTTTGAACATTGGTCGTCAGAAGAATGCAGCGGTCATAGCCTAAGCGACTGCATACGGTCTCTACAATCGCTTCAGAAAGTTGATCCGGCGACGTCAATGAATGCGTAAGCTGAGCGACTTCACCGATTATTTGAAGCTGCTGATTTCGGTTCTCTAATTCATGCAGCATAGTGTCGAGTGCGGAGTTATGCTCGAGTAATTCTTCGCGCTGGTTCTGCATCTTACGAAAAATCCATAATAGAGAACCAAGCAGCACGGTTCCACATAAAACAATCAGTGCCATCTGCAGACCAAAGACAAACGAGCCAAGGGTCATTGTGAAAGCCAAAGCGAGCCACCGAAACCAATAACGCCTCTCTGAAAGCCGCCGCCACTTCAAGTGATACGAACATTTTTGTCCACCCCGATGTAGGCATTCGGACTCGTGAATGCTGGCGGCCGGTAGTCCAAATACCTGCGGAACACCTTCTAACATGCCTCTACGATTTTCACACATATAGGGCCGCTCACTAAAATCACCCACCGGAATGGACTCTACCTGCGCTGACGATCGCCCGACGCTCACGATATGAAATCGTGCGGCCTTTGTGAAATGCCCCGAAAAACGAGTGAGCAGTCGAAAGACAAAACCGGGCTCCATCATCCCTCGAATGAGACGATACATGATGGGTGAGGCAGAGACTTCATGAATGAAATGACCAGCCTTATACGCAAGATTAGAATCACCGGTGCGCTTCACCAACTCTTCGTAGAATCGATCGGCAAAGTCCACGGAGAACCAAGAGCCTTCGTCTTGCAGCCGTTCTCGACTCGTTGAGATTGAAGTTAGAAAATTATTGATATCCTCAGACGTCCAAGACAGTCGCTTTTCTAAATAGGTGATATAGATTCTAAAGATGCGAGAGTGAAATGGAGTCTTCTCGCCGCTCATAGATTCTATCCTGCTGATTTTTGCCCGTCTGATTCACCGTGAGAGTCTCTCTTAAACTGGCCAATGAGGTCTTTAAGCTCTGAGACAACATCTCGAGAATGCTTTTCGAAATCTGCCACACCCGCAGCACTCGTGAGCCAACAGGTATAAAATTTAGACCATGCCACATTGTCGGCCTTAGGAGCATCGGGCAGTTGAAGCACCACGGGGGATACCCCGCGCGGCTCGAAGAATAAATCATGAGCGCGTGACACCACAGCCGATGCCAAGCGAGATTGAATTGCCAAATCATCGCCTTCGGTCATAACAAAAATGGAATTGGTCAACTCGGAGAGGTTGAGCCCAGGCGACGACTCCTCTACCATCGCGACTGCCCAAGCTCCGTCTTCTTGAATTGAAAGAATATGACGATCTCGAAAAAGACTTTGATTCTGGTAGATACTCTTTAGCTTCATGTCTAGCTCTTGGGGATGAGAAAGCCCGCAGGCCCGCATGAAGGCGATCATATTCCGTTCAATTAAATAGTTGCTCAGCCTCAGCATATCGTCGGGTCGATCTACCACAACGCCTTCGACCCTTTGTCGACTCTCGTCATTAACCTCGCTCGGATGATAAAGTCCATAAGACAAATCAAAAGCGACTGACTTAAGTGGATCTCCAATTCTCTTTGCTGTCTCACCAAATAGCACTGCGGGGTAGACATTATTGGGTCGATAGAAAGACATCACATAGAAAATATCGGCCTTTTGCATAGCCTTCGCATCGTAGAAAAAGTTTACAATAGACGATACCACTTGCTGCGCGGCTGACGTAGATGACGATTTCAAGGCATTAAGATGCTGAATGATCCATGCATGGTCGTAAAAATGAATTGCAGAAACATGACCCTTAATTTCATTATCTTCTTTCATGACCAGCTTCTTCACGATGGGATTATCCGTCGACATCAAACGATGGTAGGTCTGAAGAATCTCTTTCGAACGCCCCTGAAGAAGGCGTCGCTTATCTTGATAGATGAAATTTGTTTCAAACATGAACTCCCACAGCAAATCGAGATCTTCTTCGGTGACATCTTTGACGAGATTGCCAGCGACATCTTGGGAGTAGGCGCTGATATCCTTGATAAGTTCAATCGGAGCTTTCGTGAATTCCCCTCCAATTCGAAACTCGTTGGCCTGTCCGTCTGACCGAAATTCAACGTGGTGAACATCAAAAACAAAGTCTCTGGGGGGCTTGTGTGGTAGCTGCAACTGACATTTATGAAATCGCATTCCCTCGACAATGGGAAAGCTGGTTCGTTCCAACATGCAAGATAAGCCTGACGACGAAACTTCGAAGACCTGCCCCTGAATACTTCGTCCGGGAAATAGAGGATGCTCTGCCGTAAAGAAGCAAGGCTTATCATCAAGTATGGGAGTGCGACGAGCGGCTCTGACCACCGGATCACTTTTGTCTTTTTTTGGTGGCGCTTTTCGAAAGAGCACGACCGCTTCGTAAGACTGCGGCATCACTGATGAACGGCGCTTCATATCGACTCGGCTAATGAGGCCTTCACTTTGAAAAATCAACTCGTCGCGAAGATAGATTTCGATTCGCTCCACTCGATCGCCGGGCAGGACGAGCCCCTCATTACGATCAATGAAAACCGAAAGTCCCAGTTGGGACATTTCAAAAGCTTCAACTCGTTTTAGTTCCACAGTTCCCACGCTGGTTTGAGCCAACAGATTGACTTTAAGGCCCTTCTTCATGGTGTCAGGGTCAATCAATACACGAGGATTTCGCCGTAGATTCGTCAGCGTTAGCTGCGCTGGGCTTGCAACACGAAACAGATCTTTATCTATTCCCACAATCTGAGTCTGAAAAAACGCTCGCTTTCGTTTGTAGCCAAACGACACTTGCACTCCGACTGGAAAATCTCCTTTCCATTTGAGATCTTTGCATTCCAAGAGAAAGTCCGTATCACCCACATCGACGACCGAAGCGGCCGACTCGATCTTGGCAAAACGGCCGGCGCTTTTCTCAATAGAAAGATATATGGGACTACCGGAGAAGGCTAAAAACTCGAGAACGCTCGATATTTTTGCGCTTTCCATATATTGAGGTGGCTGGGTTCGATAAAAATCTTCCAACGATACCACGGACTTCGTCATACCAATTCCCCCTACTCTTCTTGCCTCTCCTATTATACGCGAAAGATTTACTGCTTCTCTGCGTCAAGTCTGTCCTGCGATAGACTCGTTATATGTCGTACTTGATGGAGTCTCCCCAAGAGGCAGATCGCCTCTTGTTAAAAAGCGACGCCGAGTCATCTCGTGCCCAGCTCAATCTCACAGGCCTCAAATCGGGTCTCGTCGCCCTTGATGCGGGTGGAGGGGCTGGCTTCGTCTCCAGAATCATGAGTGAAATCGTAGGTAGTACAGGCGAAGTTGTTTTAGCCGACCAATCTAAAGACCGACTCCAATCCGCTCGTGACTACAATAAAGATCGAAAGAATATCGCCTATGTCGGATGCTCTCTTGAAAATATACCCGTGGCTGATGAGTCAATTGACTATGTGTTTTGTCGCTTTGTATTTGAATATTTAAAAGATCCGATGACCGTCATGCGCGAGTTTCTTCGCATTGTAAAGCCGGGCGGCAAGATTGTGGTGGGAGATCTTGATCACAATATGATGAGCCATTATCCGATCTCGGCGAGCCTCCAAGAAAACTTGGTTGAACTTATGGGCCAGTTAGAAAAAATGAAGGTATGGGATCCCTTCGCAGGACGAAAAATTTTTCATCATATGTCGAGCTGTCAGCTAGCGAAGATTAGAGTACACTTGCTCCCTCATCATCTTATTTATGGTCGCGTGCACGAACGGGATATCATCAATTGGTCAATGAAACTGGATCAAATGGAAGACATGGTGTCTAAGGGAGTCTTGGACCTTTCATTCGACATCAAGGTGTTTCGTTCAGAGTTTATGGCGTTCTTCCAAGACCCAAAACGATTCAGCTACTCGCCTCTTATTCTTGTGGAAGCCGTAAAGCCACGGAATATGGGAGCCCGAAATTCTTGACAGTCGCTGAGGCCCGCTCTCGTGTGGATTTGCCCGCCGGCTCCCCCGTGACTCGCTGCGGCTGGTGCCTGAAAGACCCCCTCTACATTAAATATCACGACAAAGAATGGGGCGTTCTCATAAAGAACGATCAAAAACTTTTTGAGTTTCTTGTATTAGAAAGCGCGCAGGCAGGATTGAGCTGGCTCACCATTTTACGAAAGCGAGAAAATTATCGTCTGCTCTACTCAGGTTTTGATGTTGAAAAGGTGGCTCGCTACGGGTCTCGCCAGGTCACGAAACTACTTGGTGATGCCGGCATCATTCGAAACAGAGCCAAGATTGAAGCGTCGATCAACAACGCCAAGAAATTTATTGATATTCAGTCAGAATTTGGAAGTTTCTATAAATACAGCCTACAGTTCATAGATGGTGAAGTTCGACATAACCGATGGGCATCTCTTAAAGAAATTCCCGCCACCACTAAAGAATCTGACGCCTTTGCCAAAGAACTCAAAAGCCGAGGCTTCAAATTTTTAGGCTCTACCGTTTTATACGCCCATATGCAGGCCACCGGCATGGTCAACGATCACATCACAAGTTGTTTTCGCTATCAAAATCTCGTTTCTAAAACACGATGATGCTTCTGGGAAAGTCTCGCAAAACTTTGATGGCCGTCCGCCACCAGCAATACTTCGATACCCAGAGCTTCTCCGACATCCAAATCGTGATCGGTATCTCCGACCAAAAGAGTTTGAGCAGGGTCGACTTGCCATGTGTGCATGAGCTCTTGGCCACGCCCGATTTTAGAATCAGCATAATGATGATCGATGCCGTAGACCGAATGAAATAGTTCTGAAATTCCAAAGTGGCTTATCATTTCGTCAATATGTTCTTGTCGTCCAGCCGATAAAATAGCGTGCTGCACGCCATGATTTCTTAAATGACCTAGCGTTGAGACCACGCCGTCAAAAAGATTCAGGTCTTTGGCCTGCGCGTTGTAAATCTCAATAAATCGCGTGCCCACGACTTCGAAACTCAGTTTCGAAAAATCGAAGCCAATGCGCTCGTAATACTCCCTCACCGGAAAACCAAAGACATCTCGGTACTGTTCGCGAGAAATCGAGGGTAACGCATACTCTACGAGAACCTGATTAATTGTCGCGACCGCATAATCAATATCGTTCACAAGGGTGCCGTTCCAATCCCAGATAATATGCTTAAAACCTTGTAAATAGTGCTGAATTTTTGTCATAGCTTAACCTGCCTATTCCACGAACACTTATCAAATAAACGGCTCAAGTCACGCGTCTTTCAAAACAAGTCGCAAGTTATATTCTTTACAAAGCCCCTGCTCCTCCGCTTCGTATGACTGTGGAAAGAATCTTCGCCGCCGTTGGCCTCCTTGTCTTTATTGGATTTGCTTATCTAATCTCCGAGAATCGAAAAGCCGTCGACCGGCGAATTTTGATTTGGGGCTTGGGTCTTCAGGTTATATTTGCCGTATTAGTTCTCGGTATTCCCACGCTCGGAGTGCCCGGACTCTTTCGTTTTGTCTTCGATTCGATGAATACCTTCTTTTTAAGCCTTATGAGCTTTTCCGATGCAGGAGCGGCTTTTGTGTTTGGCAGCCTGGCGGACGAAAAACAGAGCTGGGGCTTTTTGTTTGCCTTTAAGGTGCTGCCGACCATCATATTTTTCTCCACCCTTGTAGCTATTTTTTACCATCTGGGCATTCTGCAGCGAGTCGTCTTTGGTTTCGCATGGATTATGAAAAAACTTATGCCTATTGGAGGCGCCGAGAGTCTATCGACCTCTGCCAATATTTTTTTGGGGCAAACCGAAGCACCCCTTTTAGTAAAGCCGTTCATCGCGACCATGACCCGATCGGAATTGCTTTGTATCATGGTCGGTGGCATGGCCAATGTTGCCGGCGGTGTCATGATGGCCTTTATAGCGCTTCTACATACGCGCGTTCCCGATATCGCGGGCCATCTTCTTACGGTAAGTATTTTGTCGGCCCCAGCCACCATTCTCATCAGCAAATTGATGATTCCCGAAAGACCAGATGCTCAGCTCGATGCCCTTAAGCAAGATCATCAACGCGTCGATTCTAATCTTGTTGAAGCGGCCACGCGAGGGGCCTCGGAGGGCTTGATGTTGGCGCTCAATATCGCTGCCATGTTGATCGCATTTATTGCCGTCGTTGCGATGGTAAACGGCGGGCTCGCTTGGGTGGGCAACCAGTTTGGCCTGACACTTTCGCTCGAACTTTTCTTATCGTGGCTATTTGCTCCAGTCGCCGTTCTCCTGGGGATTCCCTTTCATGAAAGCTCTCACGTAGCAGGGCTTTTGGGAGAGAAAATCATCTTGAATGAATTTGTGGCTTTTATACATTTGGCCGATTTGTCTAGCCAACTGAGCGATCGAACGATGATCGTGGCGTCGTATGCTCTTTGCGGCTTTGCCAATATTGCGTCTATCGGCATTCAGGTGGGAGGCATCGGAGCGATGGCCCCCGAACGACGTGGTGATCTGGCTCAGCTTGGGGTAAAGGCTCTCATCGGCGGGAACCTTGCGACCTTTGTTTCGGCGACCGTCGTCAGTCTCTTAATTTAGAGGCTCGCTCAAGCGTGGAGGCACGCTTAAAAGATATTTTTAAAACGTTTAAGGGCGACTAAGACATCCCTAAAAGACTTCTTGAGCGACGATAGAGCTTTCATCAACAATTGTTAGATGCCCTTTATGAAAGATTGTCTTTCATGATCATAGCATTCGAGGAACCATTCAACCTCCGGGGGGAGGGCAATGATGTCTTCGATCATTATTAAGGAGATTCTACACGTATGAAAAAAACCAATATTTTGACAGCTTCTGCTGTTATTCTCGGTCTCATGTCTGGTTCTGCCGTTGTGTTGGCTGACCATCACGAAGAAGAGCACAAAGAAGGTGACAAAAATGCCTGTAAGGGAAGCTGCAAAGCCAAAGACGACGAGAAAAAACCCGAAGACTCTGAAAAGAGTGGCTGCGGCGGCAAGAAATAAGGCTCTCGGTTTTTGAAATCTAACTTCCACTCGGTACCCGGCATAGGCTTAGGACTTCGGAAAGAGTTTTTCGATAAGTTTCTAAGTTCGACGCCTGCTCCGGTGAATTGGGTGGAAGTCATTACCGAAAATTATATCGACTGGCATTCACAGCCCATTTTTGAACCACTTCGACGCCTAAAACTCGTTCGTGAGCATTGTCCGGTCGTGCTTCACGGTGTATCGCTATCGCTGGGATCTCGCGCAAGCCAAGATAACGAATTCATCAAGCGATTAAAACGCCTCATCGAAGAAATTGAGCCTTTGTGGGTCTCTGACCACTTATGTTGGTCGAGGTCTAAAACTCACAATCTCCATGATCTTTTTCCCCTGCCATTTACTGAAGAAGCCATCGTAAGGGTGGTAGAAGAGATTCAACGTATTCAAGAAAGCCTACAACGCCCCTTCGTCATTGAGAACGTATCTGCCTACTTGAACTATTCGCAGTCAGTTATGTCAGAATGGGAATTTATTTCTGAGATACTTCGAAGAAGTGGCGCGAAGCTTCTTCTCGATATCAATAATGTCTACGTCAACGCATTCAACTTCAAGTTTGATCCTCGCACCTATTTGCAAAACTTGCCGCACGGGGCGGTTGTCCAGATTCACCTTGCCGGACACTCTGACGAAGGTGACTACCTCTTTGATACTCATGACGCACCGGTATGTGACCCTGTTTGGACACTCTACGAATGGTATGTCTCGCGCTACGGCTTTGTGCCTACGCTCATCGAACGAGACGACGCTATTCCACCTTGGGATTCTCTCGTGACCGAACTATATACGATTGAAAGGATTCGCGATCGCCATGCCCCAGCCAAGCTTAGACCAAGCTCAGAAGTCGTTTGCTGACTACCTCCTTCATGATAGTGCTTCGGGCCCGTCTTTGGAACCCGATTGGATTGTTCCTAGTGGTCGCCTTGAGGTCTACCGCAGAGCTTTTTGGAGTCGTCTACTCGACTCTCTTCGTGACGATTTTCCAAGACTCTCAGAGTGGATCGGCCCGCCCCTCTTCAAAAGCGTCGCACGCGACTTTATTCGCCTTTCCCAAAACAAGGGCCATGCCCTCTATGAATTGAGTCGAGACTTTCCAGAGTATATTCGCAACCATCTAGCAGACCACGAGCTACATGAAGGCCACGCCGATTTAGCCGATTGGGAATGGGCTAAAATTGAATCGTCGCTTATGCGCGAAGCTCCACTCCAAAAATCATTCAAACCTCAAGATATCGAAACGGCGATACTCTCTCTCAATCGATCGCGGCAAATGCTGACCCTCACCTTTAATGTGATGGATACGGCCACGCCTATCCAAAAACGAGAGGCTCCTACCCCGTTTGTGCTTTGGCATGGTCCCCATTTTCATTGGTGCGAGGTAGATCAGATTCATCGTGTAATTTTAGAGGAATTGACTTCTCCAAAATCTCTTTTGGATTTTCTGGAGAGCGTTGAACGACACGCCATCGATCCGTCAGCTTTACAAGTATCGATTTCAGAGTTTACGGCGAAAGGACTGCTACTTATTCATCAAAACAAAATCGATGTCCGTGCACATAAATATACGGCCCTTTATAACTAGGGTGTTTGGCCGCGCGAATTTTACGCTCAAAATCGTCTTTGTCGTTTATATCCAATACCATCCATCGCTCGAAATCTTTTCTCTTCGTTGCCTTGCGGGTCCATTTCTCGGAACAAGGTTTTAAAGTCTTTGAGTCGATGGCCTGCACGATGTCCTGAAACAAGTCTAAACACAGGTCTTCTGCGCGCTCGAATACTCGATCGCAGGTATCACTTTCCTTCAACTCAAAATAACGAACTTTATAGATCTCACCAGCATCGACTTCACGAATCATTCGATGAGCTGTCGCACCATACGTGGGCGATTTCTCATACAAGGCGTACGATGCAGCCCCTCGCCCTGGAAACGAGGGCGGCGCTGGATGAAAATTTACATTAGGAAATTCCAAGAGAGCGCCCCTTAAAATAATAGGGCTTAAAAAGCTAAAGACCCAATCTGGTTTGAGCATGGCAAGCGCCTCTTCCGTCTGAAGACTTTCCTTATCGACTTCAGCAAGAATTTCAAAATTATCCCTGACCCGAGTCCGAATCTGATCAGCCAGACGATGATGACGCGGTACATACAATAAGCAGGTTAACTTCATATCGACCATCTTTGATTGTAGACACTAATGGCCCATTGGCAAGGTGAGGCATGAGAGACCAAAAATTGAGCGATCGGCTGTCAACTTATCGCCCCCCCACTTAATTGTTGCTGATAGAAAGAACAGATAGTTTATTTTACGGATGTATAATCAGAAGGCCGAACCTGGGTTTCCCCATTTTTTCTATGGCACTGCTTGGAAAGAACTTGAAACCCAGCGCCTGACGTTGCAGGCACTTGAAGCGGGCTTCCGAGCCATCGATACGGCCAATCAAAGAAAACACTATTTTGAACAGGCGGTCGGTCAGGCAGTGATTGAATGGCTTCAAAAGGGTCACCAGCGAGAAGAACTTTTCATTCAAACAAAATTTACGTTTAAAGAAGGTCAAGATCAACGCCTGCCCTATGATCCAAGGGCTTCGATCAAAGACCAAGTACGTCAGTCGTTTGAATCTTCACTCGGTCATTTCAGTACGCCCTATATCGATTCATTCGTTCTCCACGGACCTTCCACACGGGGCTCGCTTCAGCCAATCGATTATAAGGCCTGGGCGGCGATGGAAACCTTGGTAGATGAGGGTCGTGTCAGATTTCTTGGACTTTCAAATATCAATCTTACTCAGCTCGACGATCTATTTCGTCACGCACGGATCAAACCAACCTTCGTGCAGAACCGCTGTTTTGCTGTCGATGGCTGGGATCGCGAGATTCGAACCTTTTGTCGAGCGAATGAAATAAAGTATCAAGGCTTCTCGTTGCTGACGGCCAATATTGAATGGATCACCAGGCCTGTCATACAGGCCATGGCTCGACGTCACCAAAAGACCCTTCCACAGATCGTCTTTCGCTTTTGTTTTCAAGAAGGCATGATCGTATTGACCGGCACGTCAAACGCTCAACATATGCGAGACGATCTCACTATCTTTGACTTCGAATTATCCGCCGAGGAAATGTCGGAGCTGGGATCGAAACATTCGACTTCTGTTGCTGGTTAAACACCCAATTTCAACAGGCTTACAGCCCATCCGAAAAGTGGTTTTGTTGTGAGGATGAGCGAATAGGTCGCCCGCTTACCTATCCCACACTCAGTCGCGGAAGGGGCGACTCCCAATACGAGTCATTTCGCTCTGCGAGCGGACGAAAGCAATAAGAAATCTGATTGCGCGTTTCAGAAACCATCGAACGTAAATCTTCAGTGCCTTCAAATAAACGGACTTCGACGCATTGAATTTCTGCCACGAGAGGTTCGCTGCTCGCCAATGAATAGAGGTGGTGGCCAAAGGTTTCATCGCCGTAAAAGCATACTCTTTGAGGTGTCGTACCCATCAGACTATCCGCACTAGCCTCCTCATAATTCAAACAAAGACTGATAACGGGCGCTTTCATCCACTGCGCCGCTCTAAAGAGGCCTCGCTTAAACGGTAGAACTCCGGAGCCATCCGACGAAGTCGCTTCTGGAAATACTACCACTCGAAAGCCTTCACGCAAACACTGTGAAATTTCATAGAGTTCAGCACGCGATACAAAGTGCCGACGTCGATTTACAAAAATCGAGCCGCCTAATTTGCAGAGCCATCCTATGATCGGGCTGTCGCGCATTTCTGTCGATGTGACGAAAACACAGGGCGCCACCGACGCGATGCAAAGTATATCGACATACGATAGATGGTTCGCAACGATGAAGGCCCCCGAAGGAAGCTTGAGCGAGCTATCTCGAACTCGATAGCCGAGACAGCGTAGAATAAGCCGAGCATAGGTGGCGGTCAGTTCAATTTGTCGTTGTCTTCGGGAAATGCCCCTCCTTAGGAGAGATGCTACAAAAGAATGAAGCCCATTGGTCAGCATGAGAGCCACCACCACGATAACTCGATAAACACTAAACATCCTGGTAATGGCAGATAGTTTCTTCATGAGACAATATTAAATTTATCTTTATAGCTCTCAGCAATGCTCTCCACTTTGAGCAGTGTAAAAAAATCGAAACATTCAAACGATCGATCGAGAGCCGGCAATCCACAAACTTTGGCTCCCGCTCGAAGATAGCCCTTTAGCAGTGCAGGAAGCATCTCTTGATCAAAGCGAGCGTGAAAAGTCGCTCCGCTTTTCTGAAGAACTTCTAGATTCTCTCTTAAGGACTCGGAAATAAAATCAGCTCGCGGACTGACATCCCTTGTGTCGTCCCAGTGTCCCAATTCTTGGAGGCGTTTCAAAATCATGGCGGCCCACAGAGAGTCTTGGCCTTTGACGCTCGAACATCCAAAAAGATAAGACGCCCCGGCAAGTTGCATATAGTCGGAAAGGCCTCGCCACAAAAGGGTCATGACTAAGCCCTTTCGAAAGTCCTTGTGAATACACGCACGACCTAGTTCTATCTTTACTCCGGGAAGACTTTTCAATCCATTTAAATGAAATTCGCTTTCCGAATAGAACTTGTCGACATGGGCTGACGACATCAAACGATAAGTTCCTACCACTTGATTTGATTGACGATCGACAATAATAAGATGATCTGCAACGCGGTCATAATGATCGACATCCAGCTCGACTCTCGAACTACGCCCCAACTGCTCTTGAATAAAAACCTGATAACGCAGTTTCAAGACCTGATGAATCTCGCCGTAGGTCTCTGCAATTTTCACAGTAAAGCGGCTCGTTTCAATGACGACAGGCACTTTTGCAATTCGACTTTGATCAGGCCGAAGATTCAAATGGTAACGCATGGCCTGACGATCAACATTTGATTTAATTCTATCTTTCCAACGATCACGAAGATCTACCAACATGGGTACCCCCACTATGATTGTGGCAAAGGTTCTTTCATACTGTATGAAGGTCAGGTAAAGGAATGTTAAGAATGAATAGGAAACGAGGGGTATCTTTATTTTTTGACCAAGTGCGATTGGGTCTCCTTATCACAGTTATTTTAGCGGCGGTGATTCTACTTTTGAAGTGGGCTGGCCAAGCTCAGATTGATTTAGGTCAGACGTCTAATGCTTTCGATGACGATGGAACAAAACGCCTTGAGTGGTGGCTACTAAAAGAACTCAACCATAAAACGGGCACGGGCTCTGAGGCTGTCATGAAGCTTCACGGCCAAGAAGTGCGCATTCCAGGTTTCATTGTCCCTCTCGAAGACAATCAACGCCAGATTACTGAATTTTTGCTTGTGCCAAGCCCCCAGGCCTGCATTCATGTGCCCCCGCCGCCCCCCAATCAAATGATCTATGTGAAAATGAAAGAACCTATCGCTTTTGAGTGGGGCTACCGCGCCTATTGGATCAAAGGAGTTTTATCGATTAAGAACACCGAAAGTCCTTACGGCGTCGTATCGTTTGAAATGATGGGCCATTCCGTAGAGCCCTATAATTATCGAGGCAATTAATGTGACGTTAAGGTCGATTTTTAGTAGGAAAGAACGCATGAATCATCGTCATTTTTATCTATGTAATTTTAATCTCATCTTTATGGTGGCTGTCGTTCTCGTTGTTTCTTATTCATCCCTAACTTATGCTTCTAAAAAGCATCACAAAGCTCATCAGCATGGCCTTGTAACTTTGAAGATTGCCCTGGATAAAAAACAAAGTGAAACAAAGTGGAAAATTGATTTCGATCTCGAGGGCCCTAGCGAATCATTTTACGGCTTTGAGCACGAAGCGAAAACAAACGCTGAAAAAAAAGCTCAAAAGGATGCACTCGATATTTTGAAAACGAAGTGGAACGATTTAGTCACGCTGGATGATAAACTTGAATGTACGACCAAGAATGAAAAAATCGAAGTAGACCATGAAAATGACGATGATCACCATCATGGCGAACATCGCGACGTCGAAGGAGAATGGTCGGCTGTCTGCGAGAAAGATCCTCGAGGCTCCAAGATGATTTTCAAGTTAGGAAATCATTTTCCAAGGATTCGACAGCTGCGAGTCGAGTTTCTTTCAGACGACGCCACCCCGCCTGCTCGACTACCCAAGGGCCTAGGAGAAGTGATTTTGTCGAAAACTCCTTAAGTCATTTAAGATTTGCGGAACCTATGAAGGCTATCGAAGTTAATAATCTTGCGTTCTCTTACGATCGCAACAAACCTCTTCTTGATATTGCCCACCTCGAAATTCAAGAGGGCGAAAAAATTTTTCTCCATGGCCCGAGTGGGGCCGGCAAAACAACGCTGCTGAGCCTACTGACGGGCATTTTAGTCGCTCCACAAGGTAGCGTGAAGGTGCTAAATAATGATTTAAGCCAAATGAATGGCCTTGAACGCGATGATTTTAGAGCCAAAAATATTGGCATTATCTTTCAAATTTTGAATCTCATTCCCTATTTAAGCGCCCTTGAAAATATTCTTCTTCCTCTGTGGATTCATTCGGAACGGCGCTCTCGTATCGAAGGAACCGTAGAACAAGAAGTGGCGGCCCTGAGCGAACGCTTAGGGATTGTCGATTTTATGTCTCAGAAAGCCTTCACTCTCAGCATTGGCCAGCAACAGCGCGTCGCCGTCGCTCGAGCCTTAATTGGACGTCCCTCCATTATTATAGCTGACGAACCGACCTCGGCCCTCGATGACGACAACCAACAAGGGTTTATGGATCTTTTGATTGAAAATACCGACGAGCAGAAGGCGACCGTTCTATTTGTGAGCCACAATAAAAACTTGGCGACTTATTTTGATCGCTCGCTAAGTCTTAAAGACTTTAATAGGCGACCTCCATCATGAAGCTACTTATAGTCGCATGGCGATCGCTTCAGAATCGCTGGTCCACAAGCGTCCTTACGGTGATCGCCATTGCTCTTGGAGTGGCACTTTTTGTGGGTATCGAGCGAGTCAGACTCGGGGCCCGTGAAAGCTTTACGAGCGCCATAAGCCAGACCGATCTTATTGTAGGAGCACGAGGCGGAAGCCTACCTCTCTTATTGTATTCGGTATTTCACATTGGCAATGCGACCAACAATATTTCCTATCAATCGTATCAACATTTTAAAGCGCATCCCGCCGTAAAATGGACCATTCCCTACTCGCTCGGCGACAGCCATCGTAGCTATCGAGTCGTTGCGACCGACGAAACATTCTATCGTGAGTATCGCTATCGCGGAGAACGGGCTCTCGAATTTTCACAGGGTAGAGCGGCTCACAGTTTGTTTGATGTGGTGATTGGATCAGAGATTGCCAACAAGCTTTCCTATAAACTGGGTTCTCAAATTGTATTAGCTCACGGCGTCTCCGAAGATGCTTCTCTGTTTGATCACGGCGATAAACCATTTACCGTCGTGGGAATTTTGCAGCAAACGGGTACGCCCATTGATCGAGCGCTGTATATCACCTTGCAAGGTATGGAGGCCATTCACAGTGATTGGGGGGATGGCACCCCACCGCCTCCTCCGTCGCGCTCAACTCAAGAAGCCCTTGAAAAGCAAATACCGACTTCGCTTGACGAGATCACCGTATCGCAGATCACCTCTTTTTTACTGAGAGGCAACTCTCGACTAGACGCTCTGCGGCTTCAGCGAGATATCTTAGACTTCGAGCCCGAAGCCCTGATGGCAATAATTCCCGGGGTGGCCCTAGGAGAGCTTTGGAATAATCTCAGCTATGCCGAAGACTCCCTTCGAATGGTGTCTCTTTTTGTGATTCTGGTCGGCATCTTGGGCCTACTTGCCAATCTTCTGGCCTCTCTCAATGAACGTCGCCGAGAAATCGCTATTTTACGAGCTTTGGGAACACGACCACGCCAACTTGTTAGTCTCATCGTTTTTGAAACTCTGACGCTGACTGTTCTGGGTATTGTGGTAGGCCTTTTAGGCGTGTACGCCTCGCTGTCTTTGAGTCAAAGCTGGTTGCAGTCGAACTTCAATCTCTATATTCCGCTGATCGGACTACGGCTTGCCGATTGGCTTTATTTAGGCCTGCTAATTGTGGCCTCGATTACCGTGGGCTTTGTCGTGGCCTATCGAGCCTACAAGCAGTCTTTGGCCGATGGATTAAATCCCAAGATCTAATGATTGGATTTTGCTCAATATTCAAGAATGTTTGAACCTTTACGACAAGGCTTACGTCTAAGAGTATGAAAGAAGGAGATTTCTATGAAACTACTAGGCCTCTTACAGACAGTCAGCCTCACCACCTTAACCCTCTTACAAACAACCTATGCGCAGGGACCCAATCAAGGTTATGCACAAAGACCCAATCAGGGTCTCGTTTTTGAGCAGCTTGATCTATCTGCTGAACAAAAAGATAAAATAAACGATTTGCGATCGTCTTTCCAAAAAGAAAGTCAATCGCTGCGAGATGCGCTGCAGCGTACTCGAGAAGACTTTCGGTCGGCCAAACGAGGCACGGCCTCAGCAGAAGAAGTCAGCGCTAAGTTCAAAGCATTTCAAGATGCTCAGTCGAAGATGCAGGCCTTGCGACTCCAACACCATCTCAAGATTCGTGAGCTTCTGACGGACGACCAACGAGAAACGTTCAATGCCTGGATGGATCGTCGGGGCTCTAAAGGACGTAATCGACAAGCGAAAGACCGATAGAAAGCTCTGGGCGCTATGCTCGACGAAGAAACCTTTAATGTATTCTACGAAACGATGAGTCCACTTATAAGAGGACTCATCGTTCGTGTATGTGGCCTAGAGAATCTTGATGATACAACTCAAGAGGTCTTTCTGAAGTGTTGGAAAGCGAAATCCCACTTTTTGGGCCGCTCCGCAGAACGAACATGGGTATATCGAATTGCGCTTCATACCTGCTTTGATGAACTGCGAAAGAGAAAAAGCCTTCCTTCATTCGTTCACGATAAACTAGACGGTCTTGCGAATTCTTCCGAGCAAGAGACGAATGAACCAGTCGATCATCGCGAGGCTGTTCGTCGCGCGGTGTTAGAGTTGGAAGAATCGTTACGCGTCGTCACGGTGCTGCATTATTTTGAAGATCTCTCGCTGAAAGAGATCGCACAAATTCTGGAAATCCCTCAAGGCACCGCAAAATCTCGCCTCTTCTCTGCGCGCTCTCAGCTTGAAAAGGTTCTTAGAAAAATTCTTGATTCCCCCGCCGACTTAACTCTGAAGGAACAAGCCCTATGAGAAACAATCATGATATGCTCCAACGAGACAGACTCGAGTGTTTACTGCGAGAGCATATACCCCAGGCTCCTGAAGCGCCAGAAAGTTTAAAGCTGTCTCTATGGAAAGCTCTTCAGCGTCAGGACCATGTTGAAAATGAGATGCAAGACAATCAAACCACCCCTAGCATCTTCACCGGTTGGTCATGGCTTGAATGGTTTAAAATGATTGGACCCGCCATGGCGACGGTGATGGTTGTGCTGGCGCTCGGCACGGTATTTCTTGAGAGAGGCTCACACTCGCACGTCCCCAATGAAGAAGAGCTCATGGCTTACTTAGAAGCGATCGCGCTGGAAGATGCATTTCTCGATTTTGAGCCATTCGACGACGATCTGCATCTTATCGAGTAGTGTTGATAAAGGACTGTCTAACGAAATCGAACGGTCTCAATGTTCTCCACGCCAGCGATGTGCCAGTCGTCGTCTGCAGTTTTCGCAAGCTCAATTTTGGCCTCTGTAGCTTGTTCAAGAGTCTGCCCTTGATTATCTTCACCGTTCACGACAACCGTCAAATTTACTTCCGCCTTGCGATCTAAAACGGTGATTTTAATATCACGATAGTTAATGTGCGCCGTCTTGAAAAAGGCTCTCGCCATCAGCCATTTTTCTTTGAGAGACGCCACCGATACAAATTCTGCTGCCGGGTACGGCTTGACCTCAAAACGCACGCGAATATCTGGACTTAAAAGTTTCTCCAACTTGGCCCATTGGCCAGCCATCGCAATGGGGTTCTGAGATGAATCTAAGGCCATAAGCTCAGAAAAGTCGTCTAATACCCTTTGAATCTTCTGTTCATCGCTTTGACGAAAAAATAAAAACCATAGTCCCGCGATCAACAAACCGCTCAATGCTAAACCGAAAATAGCCTTCATCGTAAAACCCTCCCCAATATCTTGCTGTGGGAGACTTTGCCAAAAGCTCCTTCCCCATGCAGCACTGAGAGATTCATGGTTCGGTTATCTCCCAATACAAAATAATCACCCGCCTCTACGAGGGTGGGCTTATAAAAATCGCCGATATCAACCTCCTCCATCTGCAGCTTGCCTTTCTCGATCGGGACATCATTCACATAAATTTGCCCCATCGAAACTGAAACCGTATCTCCAGGCTCGGCGATAATGCGGGCCATATGAAGCACCGAGGACCCCGCCAGGCGGATCCCTACGATGTCGCCCGCTTTCGGATCCCTCACGGCGTACAACAGAGGCGAAATCCATACCCACGAGAATTTTTTGATCGTGGGCTCCATCACATCCGTATGAACACGCGCTGGAACGAAAACCCGTGTAAAAATTATCCAGCTTAAGAGAGCAACAATCGCGATGCGTAAAAGAAAAAATTTCTTATTGTTAGAACCTCGACCGCTGACTTGATTTTCAGTAACCATTGTAAAGGCCTCTCTTGCTGATCATCGTGCGCCCTCCTTCGTTATTTAATTCTGACTCACCGGAACAAATCGACCTTGCGCGAAACGCCTCAGCGACTCTATATCTTCCGCCCGAGATACCGACAATGGAACGGTAGCGCTGACTTCTTTGAGAATATCCTCGGGAGTCGGCGCTCGATCTTCATGAAGCGCTCTATAAAAACTAGCAATCACCGCCTGCTCAATCTCAGCTCCCGTAAATCCCTCGCTGGCCGCCACTAGATCAGAAATTCTAAAAGAGTCGGGGTTCTGTTTTCGAATACGAAGATGAATATCAAAAATTTTAGCTCGCTCAGACGTTGTGGCGAGATCGACAAAGAATATTTCATCGAAACGCCCCTTGCGAAGTAGCTCCGGTGGCAATCGAGAGAGATCGTTAGCCGTGGCAACCACGAAGACATCCGATTTCTTTTCTTGCAGCCATGTCAGAAGATTTCCAAAGAGTCGGGAACCAATACCTGAGTCGCCTGTTTCACCGCCGCCACTTTGAATAGCTTTTTCAATTTCATCCATCCATAAGACAATGGGAGACAAACTTTCAGCCATCTGAGTAGCTTTTCTAAAATTCTTCTCGGTTTCGCCGATATATTTATCGAAGAGTCGCGACATATCGAGCTTCAGCAAGGGTAAGCCCCAACTCTTGCTGATATACTTCGCTGCCAAGGATTTTCCAGATCCAGGAACTCCCACCAACAATATTCCCTTAGGAGGGGTCAGATTTAACGCTTTGGCTTTTTCAGAGAATCCCATCTTGGCACGCTCGAGCCAAGCCTTCAGATTCTCAAAGCCTCCAAGATCCACTCGCAGTTCTTCGAGCGGATAAAAATCTAAAAGCCCAGTGGCACTAATCGTCTTGGCTTTCTGCTCAGCAATTCGCGATAAAGTCGTCGACGAAAGTTTGGAGTCAATCATGACGGCATGGGTCACCATCTGGCGAATCTGCTTTAAGGGCATTCCCTTAAGCATACGCACCATATTTCGCGCTTCCACTTCATCAATATCAATCGAAATAGAGTGGCGTGATCGTAGCGAACCCAGAACCGATTTCAACGTGTTACGAACTTCTTCTTCGTTGGGTAAATGCAGGTCATAAAAAATAGCCAAGTCCCTCAGGTCGTTGGGAATCTCGACGGACGACCCAGTTAAAATAAGGGTAGAACGAGTTTTCTCAAAAAGTTGGCATATTTCTTTAAAGCTGCGAACGATAGGTGCGGTTTCTAAATAGGGTGCAAAGTCCTTCAATACGTAGACCCCGCCGTTCGTCCCTCGTTGAATTTCCTGCAGCAATTTCTGAGGGTCCTGAGTTCCTGGCAAGGATCTTGGCTCATCGAGCCTTCGAAGTCCCGAGGTCACGGTCCATTCATAGAAGGCGCTGCGAGTTTGCTGAGCCACCGACTGGCAAATTCCATCGAGTCGATCTTCTTCTAAGGTAGGCACCACTATAAGAGGATGGTGGGACAGAACAAACATTCGAAGGTCATGAATTGACGATTGAGTCCCCATGCAAAATTGTAAGCCCGCATATCCAGAATTACCAGCAGACCCTACCAAAAAGAAGGGCCGTCCTCAAAGAGGCAGACTTGTAAACTTGGGCTTACGGCAGAACTAGCCACTAAATTAACTTGGGCCTCAGTCACCTGGACGGTCACTACGTTGTCACCCGACTTCAAGCGAACCAAAGACTATGAATATTATTTTTGCCCGGCTTCACCTCTTAGGTTAGCGTCACACCATGGGACAAGGCGGGCGAGGCAGGGGTCTCGTCATCATAGTAGGTCTTTTATTTTGGGGTTTCAGAACAGAATCTAGCATTCAAGCCGCGCTGCCCATTTTTCAAGGGTATCCCGACGAAACATCGACCCCTCTCGTGGTTACTTTTCCGAAGGACTTTCATTTTGAAGCTTTTTTGTATCGTGAGAATGATCCGTCAGAACCACTCACGGCCATGGACTCCATGTCAGAGACGACATTTGTTCAACCACGCTCTCGTTGGGCGGTTCGCCATTATCATATAGATGAACTTGAGAAGAACACACGCTATCGCTTCGAGCTGCGCACACGTGATGGCAGAGTTATAGATCGACGCTGGTTTAAGACCATCGATCCACAAAAGTCTTCGGCTCGTATTGCACTCATTTCTTGTATTCACGATCTCTTCTACCGACCGAAGCTTTGGCAGAATCTCTTCGATCAAAAGCCTGATGCGATTATATCTACCGGTGACAATGTTTACGTCGATGATCCACTGGAATTTCTGCTGCCCAAACCCAATGCCGACGATATTTGGCGACGCAATGTCGAGGTGCGAAATACCTTACCCCTTTTCTTTCAGACGGAGCTCATTCCCTACCTAGCCACTTGGGACGATCACGATGTTGGCTTCAATGGTGCCGACGGCTCCTTCCAAGAGCTTCAGGAGGCTCGACGTATTTTTAAGATCTTCTTTTCTCCAGATCGTATTCACCGCAATACCCATCGAGGCCCCGGCTTGGCAGCCCATTATTCCCTTTTTGGCATCGATTTATTTCTGCTCGACGGTCGAAGTTTTCGCAGCCACCGTAACCGATCAGATCCCTCGCAAATGGCTCGAGTATTAGGAACCGATCAAATGGAATGGCTATGGAGAGAAATAAACTCCAAAAATGTCTCGTGGATCATGAAAGGCGATCAATTTTTTGGAGGATACCGAAAAGGCGATTCGTCTGAGTATCGCGCACCCCAAGAACTTCGTGACTTCATGAATGGCCTACGTAAGCACTCCAGCGGTCGAGTTTTCTTTGCCTCTGGCGATCGGCACTATAGTGAAATTATGAAATTAGAACCGGACCTATTGGGCCACGAGAGTCTCGAAATCACCTCGAGCTCAATGCATAGTCTCAACTTTCGTCTGCCAAAGCGAAACTCTCGCCGACTCGCCGCCACTCGACGTCACAACTTCGTCATTGTTGATTTTGTCCCACTGAGTGCGTCCACTCCCGCTACGAGCCTGCCTCTGAGGATCACCTCTTGGGGCGATGGAAAGACACCTCTTTTTCAGTTAAACCATGAGCTGTTCTTTGTGAAAGATGCAAGCATCGTGCCCACACCTTGTACGCAGCAGATCGCACAACTTAATCTGGACCAACGATGATGGGAGATGGTTGGTGGTAGATTCTGCCGCGCTCTCCCTTTGGAGGAATCTCGACTCACCACTGGCGCTCTTGTTCGTAGGGGGGCTTGTGACTTTTGTGTCTACTGCCCTGGGAGCTATTCCCGCTCTGGGCTCGCGAACTCTGAGCGATCGATCCAAAGGCGCTCTCATTGGTACAAGCGCTGGCATTATGCTTGCGGCAGCTGCGTTTACACTGATTGATCCGGCGTTTGATCGATGGATAACCCATGGTCATGGCCCTCAGGTCGCAGCGCTGCTCACTGGAATGGCCATTTTGCTCGGAGCTTTTCTTCTTGAATTTTTAAACCGAGTTATTCCTCACGAACACTTTGAAACGGGCGTCGAACGGGGTGTGCGCGCTAAAAGCATCCGACGTGTTTGGCTCTTTGTACTGGCCATTACACTCCACAATTTTCCTGAGGGTCTAGCGGTGGGTTCGGGCGTGGGTAGCAATACCGCGTCTATTGCGTGGCCCATACTTATTGGCATTGGGTTACAGAATATTCCAGAAGGCTTTGTTGTGGCGTTCTCTCTCATCGCTGTTGGCTACAGAACTCGAGACGCTCTCGGCGTTTCGCTCGCCACCGGCTTGGTGGAAGCGCTCTCAGCCCTCATTGGGTTTGCAGCCGTCACTTATGTCGAGGGCTTCTTACCGTGGGCACTGGCCATGGCGGGCGGAGCCATGATCTGCGTCGTCAGCAGCGAAATGATTCCTGAAAGTCATGCCAAATCGCAGTCAGCTTATACCTCAGCCGGTCTCATGATCGGATTCACAATCATGTATATGATAGGGGCAAGTTTCAGCTGAGATCGATTTACCAAAACATTAAATGGTAGTGTTCCCCTGCCCAGTTAAAATTGAAATGAAGATGGGGAATCAAACCCTGAGCTCCCAAGGTCATCAATATCGTCCACACCCACGATATTGTCAGTAGCAGAGGCTCAATCCAAGCCACTCGAAAACGCCGAAATGGCTGAACACCAAGAAGAACGAGCGCCAAAGGAAGCGTCGTCATTACAACGAGTAAACTCATGACACCGAAGCCATGAATCGCAGACCCTGTCGACGCCGCTACTGTTAAGGCCCAACCCATAAGCATACATGGAAGTAGCGAGAAAATAAGGCCCAAGAAAAAGCCTCTTAGCAGCGGCGAGCGCTCCGATACCAGCGGATGCGCCAAGGCAGAGGAAAGCAACGACGAAAGACGAAGTGAAACCTTTGCTGTGAACGAACGCTGGGCATCTAGTCGAGGAAGAAAAAATTGAAGCCATTGAACGACCGCCATAAGGCCCAGCACCCCCACGACAAGCCATCCAAAAATATGAAGATCTGTCTGCCAATTTTCTCCGATGGCACCCACCATAGCGCCTATCGTGCCCAGAACGATCACCCGCCCTCCCTGGTAGCTCATCAGCTGGAATCCCGTCTGAGTGAAAGTCGGGCCCGACAGGCGCAGCCCCACGACGATGGGGCCACACATGGGGGCGCAGTGAACAATAATCCATAAAGTTCCGAGACTTAAAATTTGGAGATACGCCGCCATAAGATTACCATCCTACACAACAAGGATGCGTGACAACGAAGAAGCCTTACTAAGATCCCATCCGAAAAGTGGATATCTATTGCGGCTCCCTAAAAAAATGACTGCTTCAAAGTGATGAAGCTATGCGAAGGTAGCGAGCGGGAGATTCACATGCGACACAATTATTTAAAGACGAAATTTGGGGTCTATCCTCGTGGCATCATCGTAACTCGTAATCATTCTAATCAGTTTGAAGTATCGACAGGAAAGCCCGACCTTCTGAAAGGACTCCGCCATGGAGATATTCTGGTGGTGAGAGGCCCATCAAGCTTTCTTAGCTGATGCAATAATCACCATATTGCTTCTCCGATTTAATGAAGGTCTTGAACTTCGAACCACGTTCAAATCGTGGCTCTTGAACCGGCCCGTCATGACAGTGAGACGTACCTTGCAACCACTGTTAGCGTTGCTCCCTGGTCGAGGACCTATCGAACGAACGCTGCCTCACTATATCGAGCGATCGCAAATTGAATTGATGGTTCAACTAAACAGCGTATTTAAATCGATCAAAAAGAAAATCCTTATTGCTGAAAATGAGCACCTCGAGCGAACGGGCTTTCCCTTGTCGTGGACTCAAGCCCTCAAAACCGTGGAAACAATCATTGAGACGGAGCCCTCGGTGAAACGTTATATGCGAGTGACTTCCTCCCCTTTAGATCTACTTGTATCGAAAACAGATCACTAGCCCCTATCGTAGATACCGGTCGATAGTTTCGAGAAAACTCCCGTAGGGGATCGCTCGCAGGTTCTCCCACCTCTCAGCATGATCACCCCGAAAAAGAATAAACGATATGACGGGTTTTTTGACGATCTTGGAAAAAAAGTTCAATCCGACGGCAGCATCTTTCTTCAATTTCCTCGAGTACTTTATTTCGATTGCCGCAAGCTTGTCGCCAAGATCTATTACAAGATCGACTTCATTGTTTAAGTCGTCCCGGTAATAAAAAAACTTCCAGTGCTTCTGACTGTAAGAGCTCCATAGAATAAGCTGCTGAATTATCCATTGTTCAAACAGCGCGCCGCTCTCCACATCTGTTAGCGTATTTCGATGAATACCTAGGATGGCATTTCGCACACCGATATCAAAAAAGAGAATGCGCTCCTTCTGCATGGGTTTTCGAGACCCCTTTATCTGAGAGTATCCCGGAATTTTATGAACCAAGAGAGTGTCGCTCAAGATATCAAAGTAACGACGTATGCTCTCCTTAGGAATCTCAGAGTCTGAGGCTAGTTTTGAGTAGTTAATGATCTGACCCGAAGCTGCCGCAGCAAGGTCAACAAATCGACTAAAGGAATCTAGATTTCTAACGGCCGCCTCGGCCTGGATTTCCTCGCGAAGATAGGCATCAATGTAATTTTCTAAGAGCTGAGGACCATAGTCATGTAAATAGACTTCTGGAAGGCTCCCTAAATGGAGAACGCGATCGAGATTGAATTTCTCGCCAAGCTCCCAAAAAGAAAGCGGAAGCAGCTGATAAGTGAAGAGCCGCCCTGGGAGCAGATTGACTTGGCCTCGCCTGAGCTTCCTCGCTGAAGAACCCGTTAAAATAAACGTTCGAGTTTTAGACTCATCGACGAGCGCTTGAACAGAATTAAGAAGAGAAGGAAGCCTCTGAATTTCGTCGACAAACACAATGCCCGAATCTAGGGCTCTCGCTTGTCTCAGAATGAGGCCAGGATCTTTAAGATGATCGAGGTAGGTTTTCTGCTCCGCAAGATTGATTTTGAGAACGGGATTCAGCGAGTCAATGAGAGTACTCTTACCAACTTGTCTCGGCCCCATGAGTAGAACACTTTTTTTGAGCTTTGACAGAGCTTCCTGCACTATAGGTCGAAGCGAACGGTTGATCATATTTATGATTTTGACCCACACCATGGGTCAAAATCAACCATTTTGACCCACACCATGGGTCAAAGCGAAGCAATTTTGAGGGTTGACCTCCGAAAACGGCAAAGGGGAGACGCTCAATTGGACTCTGAAATAACCTTCAGGCTGTCAGCGAATCCGATGTGTCGCATAAGGCTCAAAAGAACCCGAAATTCCAAGCCTACCTACAGAAATCTCGCAGGCACCCGCAGCTGGAATTTCAGTTTCAATTCGTTCGATCTTCTCCGACACCAAAAGGTCTTGCAAGGCACCTCCATCTGCATCGCTAACCCGAAGAGCCCACCGGTCGCCTAGCCAATACTTCAAAATTTCGAGCTCAGAGACTAAAGAACGTCCGGAGTCATCTACCTTAATCCAGAAACGATGAAGAAAGTCTGGTGTCGAATAAAAAACCTCTGAATCTCTCCCGCCAGCATCAGAGAGCCCTGACCCTCCACTGCCAGTAACTGCGCTGGCAGATTTTGACGCGCTGAAGGTTTGACGTATCTCGTTAATAGACTGAACACTAAGTGTCGTATTGAAATATTTTTCAATGGCACTAATAAATTCTCGGTAGCGTTTTACAGAAACTTGTAAGGTCCCAATCTCCAACTGGGATAGTCGACTCTGATCAATACCAATACCAGATTGTTTATTAAGTTTCTGTACCAACTTTTTTTGCGTGAAATTCTTCTCCAATCGTAAAAACTTCAACCAAAGGCCGATTTCGAGAGCATCGGTATCGACCGGCAAATTCTTTTCTCTTAGAAATTTCTGGAACTCCCATTGCCTGATGGCCACGGCCGTCGACTTGTGCACGCGTTCAACGGACCTGGGGCTACTACTTGGGGGAAGATCTTTCTCCTTCAACTTTACACCGAAGCAACCCTCCAACCTCTGAAGTATTTCAATATTTGGATTTCGATCGCCCCGCTCCAGACGTGACAATTGCCCCATGCTGATTCCTAATTCTGTGCTCAATCCACCTAGATCTAACAATCGCTGTTCTCTATTCAACCGAATCCAGCCGCCAATACGAGCCGCGCTGACCTCCTGCGAAAATCCATAATGACTCCTGACCCTATCAAGGGAATTGATAGCATAAGCGCTCTGACCAAGGGCCATCGCAAAACTGAAGCCTATGAAGAACGTGAAAGAAATGGATCTTATATAATGATTCATGAGGCTCATATAGGCAATTTCGATACCAAGAGCGACAAGCAAATCGGCAATTTGCAAATGGCTGAAATGAATGGCGATTGAGACAATTCTGGAACGGCTTGCTTTGCGTAAGCCGTCTAAGCGCAGCCTTTATTCAACATGAAATGGGATTCAATTTTTGCGAACGCTACAACCCCGGGTGAGTTCGCTTTCGAGGCATCCACCGGTTCCGGCTTCAAAGAATACCGAGCAGCCTCCCATTCATACCAACGCAATATTGCCTCCGTTTTTATCGGTCCGTCACCTGCGTGAATACGAGAGTGATAAGGCTTCAACAAGTCATTCTCTTCTTGGGGCGGTATGAAGCTGGAAAATCTCTCCCACGCGGAAGGAATCTGCTGACCCGCATCCTCCTTTTTAAAAAGAAAATCAAGTTCCCATTTCTTCTGAAGCCAAATCCCCCGAAGAATAATCCCAGAAACATATTGTGAATAGGCTTCAGCATAGGCCAGACCTAAAGAACTTCCCCAAGAGCCGCCGAAAATCATCCACTTGTTAATGTTCAGATGAGTTCTAATTTTTTCAAGATTGCCCACTAAATCCCAAGTCGTATTTTCTGTTATTTCTCCAAGAGGCACACTTCTTCCGCAACCTCGTTGATCAAACAAAACGATACGGTAAACCCTGGGGTCAAAAAATCTTCTATGCTCTGGTTTAGTAGCACTGTTGAGCGGATTCGTAAGGCTGAGCAAGAAGCGCATCTTGGCGACGAGCCGTATCGCAAAGGGGATTCTACACAGGCCAACTCTCGCAATAGCTATTCAAAAAAGACGGTGAAGACAAGTTCTGGACCTCTAGATCTCGACATTCCTCGCGATCGCAAGGGCACGTTTGAGCCCAAGATTATTCAGAAGCACCAAGGCTTTGATCCCCAGCTCGAAAAGCAAATCACAGGCATGTACGCAAGAGGCATGACGGTACGAGATATTCAATCGCAGCTGGAAGAGTTTTATGGCACAGAGGTGTCACCTAAAAATAAAGGAAAGAACCCCCTCAGAAGAATGGGGTGTCCCATGGGCCTCTCGCCCCCTCGGATTCGCTCCGCTCCCCCTCGTGGGTTCAATCCCAAATCTAGGGCGGGCCCATTGCGAGAATTTTTTCTGCCAGCAAGGAGCCGACGACTGAGAACGAAGGAGTGTATCGTGATATACATGACTGAAGTTCGAAGGAGGAGCAACGCAGCTGGCGGGAAAAAGGCGAGGCAATGGGTGCCCGATGGGGTTCGAACCCACGACAGCCCGAGTCACAGTCGAGTGCTCTACCAGCTGAGCTACGGGCACCACTACGTGGGCCCAAAGTTAAATCAGGAAAAGTCTTTTCGCAAGAAGACGCTGACACAGTTTCCACAGAACCCCCAAGGTTCCTGGCCCACAAATTTCGTGAAGTTCTTACTGCAGCGAAATCCAGGGTCTTCTACCAATTTCCCTCATTATTCTCCAATCCATCTATTGATAGTGCAGCCCAAATCCCCTTAACCTATCGTAGAACCGACGAAAGGGCATAAAACCATGAAAGTCTTGACCCCGCTTGAACAGCTTCCGATCTTCAGTACGCAGATCAAAGCCTTCATCAATTGGACGCGGAAGAACGCCCTGTGGCCCTTACCATTCGGAACAGCCTGTTGCGGAATCGAGTATATGGCGGTCGTCGGCTCTCACTACGATATTAGTCGTTTTGGCGCCGAGGTGGTGCGATTTTCTCCCCGCCAGTCTGATCTGCTGATTGTGGCCGGCACCATTACCGAGAAGATGGCCCCGATTCTTCGAACCATTTATGAGCAAATGCCAGAGCCAAAGTGGGTGATTAGCATGGGGGTATGCGCCTCATCGGGTGGCTTTTACCGTGCTTATCATACCGTTCAGGGCATTGAATCGATCATCCCAGTCGATGCCTATGTGCCTGGTTGCCCCCCGACTCCAGAATCGGTTTTTCAAGCGGTTTTCAAGCTCCAAGAAAAAATTCAGCGAGGCGATACACCGTCCCAGCGACTCCTCGCCAAACGCAAACTCGGCGAGCTTACGTCTGCCGCGTCTTTAGCAACCCATGACTCTCTACAAAAGTCTTCGAAGGCGGAGAATTCCTAAATGGAATATCATTTTCAACTTGTTCACCAACTAAAAGATTTATTGGGACCTCAAGCCCTTCTGTCGCATGAGACCGGACGAGGCAATGCCAATGAATTGGTTCTGAATACCCAGCCTCAGTTTGTGAGGCCCATTGCCGAAACGCTAAAGAACCATCGAAACTTTAAATGGCTGATGGATATTGCGGGGGTTCACTATCCCGACCGCGAACAGAACCTAGAAGCCGTTTACCATTTCTATAATCGCGATCAGAATCAACGCGTACGTCTGAAGGTGCCTCACAAAGAGGGAGAGAAAATTCCCAGTCTTGTGCCTGTCTACCGCGGTGCCAATTGGTTTGAGCGCGAAGCCTTTGATCTCTTGGGCATTCAGTTTGAAGGACATCCCAATTTAACCCGGATTCTTTGCCATCACAAGTTTGTAGGTCATGCGCTACGAAAAGATTATCCCGCGACGGGCAACCAACTGCTGGATACACCAGAGCCCTTTTCTTTTCCTGCGCTACCCGAAGAAGAAGATGCTGATCCACTGACCAGCCAGAAGACCATCGTCAATATTGGCCCCAGTCATCCTGCAACTCATGGCACCTTTCGTATTTTTGCTGAACTCGAGGGCGAAACCATTATTCGCGCGAAAACAGAAATTGGCTATCTTCACCGATGCTTTGAGAAAATGGCAGAGACGCATCGATATCACCAAGTAATCCCCTATACCGATCGTCTGAATTACTTATCGGCCCCCATGAACAATGCGGGTTACTGCCACGCTATTGAGAAATTGATCGGTATTGAGATTCCGATTCGCGCGCAATATATTCGCGTGATTTTGAATGAACTGGCACGTGTCATCGATCACCTGGTGTGTATTGGTACAACCTCTGTCGACATGGGTGCACTCTCCACGTTTTGGTTTTGCTTTAAAGAGCGCGAAAATGTTTACGAACTCTTTGAAGCTCTTTGCGGCAATCGAATGCTTACATCGATCACCCGAATTGGGGGTGTTTTAGGCGATCTCGATGATTCGTGGCAGAGGCGTTGTCGAGAAGTGGTGAAGGGACTTCGTGTCACCATCGCTGAAGTTGATGGACTGCTGACTAATAATAAGATTTGGCTCATGCGTATGAAAGGCACAGGCCATGTGCCTCAGGAAATGGCGATTGACTATGGCTTTACGGGACCCTGCTTGAGGGCAGCCGGCGTCAATCATGACCTTCGTAAGGCAGAGCCCTATTACGATTACGATCGATTTGATTTCGATGTGCCGGTGCTCAGTGACTCCGACAACTACACTCGATATCTTATTCGTATGGAAGAGATGCGCCAAAGTCTTCGCATCGTAGAGCAAGCTCTCGACAAACTTCCCGATGGACCTACTCAGATAACAGACCCCAAAGTTGTGCTTCCACCCAAGAGTGAAGTCTACTCCAATATTGAAGCGCTGATGAATCACTTCATGTTGGTTATCAATGGTATTCAGCCTCCAAAAGGAGAGATCTATTCGTATACAGAAGCCTCCAACGGGGAGCTCGGTTTTTATGTGGTATCCGACGGAACGGGCAATCCCTATCGAGTCAAAGTTCGCCCGCCTTGCTTTGCGATTTATTCAAGTTTTGAAGAGGTCATCCGTGGCGGCCTCCTTGCCGACGCGGTGGCTACGCTGGGTCAATTTAATGTAATTGCGGGTGAGATCGATCGCTGAAGGAGAAAGACCATGAGTGCAAATCCAAAAAACGAGAGCCTTCAGTTTTCTGACAAAGCTCTTCATCAATTTAAAGAGATCTTGTCACGCTACGATTCGAAACGATCGGCCCTTCTTCCTGTACTTCATCTTGCTCAGGACGAATTCGGCTGGATGTCTCCGGAAGTCATCGAGTATGTCGCCGCAATTATGGATTTGAGCCCAGCTCAAGTGCAAGAAGTTGTCACTTTTTACCATATGTTTCACAAAAAGCCTGTGGGTCAGCATCACTTTCAATTTTGCGTCACCTTAAGCTGTTGGATGTTCGGCTCGCATCAGATGCTAAAAAGTCTTTGCTCGAGACTAGGCGTGCGCGAAGGTGAAACCACTGCCGATGGTCTGTTTACGGTATCTCGCGTCGAGTGCTTGGGCAGTTGTGGCTCAGCCCCCGTAGTTCAGGTGAATGAAACCTATTATGAAACGATGAGCCCTGAAAAACTCAACCGTCTCGTGACAACTTGCCGAGAAGGAGAACCAAAAATCCCATGATTAAACCCACGAAACATCACTCGAACATGCGGGCGATGAACCTTGCGCAAAGTCCTCAGCCCGCCGAGAAACGACTGTTATTAGAACATGAGTTTGTTCCTGAGATTCAAAAAATCGACGTTTACACATCCAAAGGCGGCTACTCAGCTCTTAAGAAAGTTTTTGGCAAAAATGGCTCGGGGCCTATGAGTGCGGAGGCCGTCATTGAAGAAGTAAAAGCCTCTGGTCTGCGGGGACGCGGCGGCGCTGGTTTTCCCACAGGAATGAAGTGGGGATTCGTTCCGAAGAACGATGGCAAGCCCCACTATCTGCTCTGCAATGCCGATGAGTCAGAGCCTGGCACGTTTAAAGACCGTGTGATTCTTGAAAAACTACCGCATATGATGATCGAGGGCATGATTCTCGGCGCCTATGCCATTCAAGCGAAACGTTCGTACGTTTATATTCGTGGTGAGTACACCTATGCCGCGCTAATCATCGAACGAGCTATTCAAGAAGCCTATCAGGTGGGATACCTGGGAAAAAATATTTTAGGCTCTGGTTTTGACCATGATATGGCGGTCCACCGAGGTGCGGGCGCCTATATATGTGGTGAAGAGACGGGCCTCATTTCTTCTCTCGAAGGTAAAAAGGGAATGCCCAAATTGAAACCGCCGTTTCCAGCGGTTGAAGGTTATTTAAAATGTCCCACTGTAGTGAATAATGTAGAAACCCTTGCCGCCGTGCCATGGATTATTCAAAACGGTCCTGCAGCCTACGCTGCTTTGGGAACAGAGAAAAGTAAGGGCACCAAAATGTGGTCGGTTTCAGGAGATGTCAATCGACCCGGAGTTTACGAGCTCGAGTGCGGCACTCCGTTTTCTGTGCTTTTGAACGATTGCTGCGGTGGAATGCGTGGGGGAAAGAAACTGAAAGCCATTATTCCTGGAGGAAGCTCCGCGCCTATTATGACAGCCGATGAAGCTTTCTCGTGCACGCTTGACTATGAGTCGATCGCGTCCAAGGGGTCGATGCTCGGCTCTGGTGGTATGATTGTACTCGACGAAACTCGTGATGTGGTTCCTGTCTTAAAGAATCTCGCGGAGTTTTATGCTGATGAATCGTGCGGCCAGTGTACTCCCTGCCGAGAAGGCACCGGATGGATTGAAAAAATTCTTCATACGTATACCGAAGAGCGAGCGACAAAAGACGATTTGAAACTGCTCGATCGCGTCGCATCGAATATGCTCGGGCGAACCATTTGCGTTCTGGCCGATTCCATTGCGATGCCAGTACAGAGCTACCGAAAAAAATTTCCTCAAGACTTTGAGAACTATCTTAAACAATCACCTACACCACAAAGGGCTCACCATGCCTGACGTTAAAGTTACCATCGACGGCCACGTTTTTGAGACTGAAGCAGGTAAAAATCTTGTCGATGTCGCCACCGAAAACGGTATTGAGATTCCGCACTACTGTTATCACCCTGGCCTTCCCATCGCTGGCCAATGCCGCATGTGTTACGTTGAAGAAGAAGGCATTCCGAAGCTGCAGGTAGCCTGCAATATGAAGTGTCGAGATGGCTTGAAAGTCATTACTCAATCTGATCGCGTTAAAGAAGCGGTCAAATCAAGCCTTGAGTTTCATCTGATCAATCACCCCATTGACTGCCCGATCTGCGACCAAGCGGGTGAGTGTGGTCTCCAAGAATATTATATGAAGCATGGAAAGTATAAAAGCTCCATGCACGAGGAGAAGGTTCACAAAGAAAAAGTGGTCGATCTAGGGGAACATATTGTTCTCGATAAAGAGCGCTGTATTTTATGCACGCGCTGCGTGCGTTTTACCGCTGAAATATCTAAAACCCATGAATTCGGAATTTTCAATCGCGGTGATCGCTCCGTGATTGGCACGGTTGACGACAAACCGCTGACAGGTAATTACCAACTGAATACCGTCGATATTTGCCCGGTGGGCGCACTTACCTCGAAAGATTTTCGTTTTGAACAGCGCGTTTGGTTTCTTGATGAGGTCGACTCGGTCTGCTCGGGTTGTTCCAAAGGCTGTAATGTTTCTGTTCATCACAAAAAGGGCCGCCATATTTATCGGCTGAAGCCTCGCTATAATGCCGATGTCAATCAGTGGTGGATGTGCGACAAAGGGCGATACACCTACAAAGATTCCAATTTTGATCGTCGACTCACGAGTGCCAAAATGGGTGGCGTCGATATGTCCTATATGGAAGCGATTCAAACGTGGGCAAGTGATCTCAAAGTACTTCTCAGCTCAGAACGCTCGGATGAAATCGGCGTTTGGATCACACCGCATCACACAAGCGAGGAGCTATCGTCGCTCGTAGATTTGTTGTTCAGAACCTGCGGCATCACAAAGTTTTATTCAGAAAACGTAGAAGCCCTCGTTAAAGCTGATGCGACGGTTGATGAATTTTTGCTTCGATCTGATCCCTACCCGAATAGCCGTGGATTTCTCGAGATCTTCTCGGCGGCCAAACTTAAAGTGCAATCGCTCGACGACCTAACGAAAGGTCTTGAAAAGGGGAGCTTGTCTCATTTGGTGGTGATTTGCCCAGAGGGCGTGCGCTCTCTCGCTGCTGTGACGACCATGGCCCATCGCTTAAAGCCAGGTCATTTTGTGACTCTGCTAACCCCACAACAGGCAGCGTGCGATACAATGCCTCAGGCTCTCTCTCTCCCGACATTAAGTCACTATGAAAAGGCGGGTACATTTGTGAACTGCGACGGTCGTAAGCAAAAGACCGAGGGCTCCTTTACGATGTTTAAAGAAGCTCGCTCGTTAGTGACGATACTGGAGCATTTAAATCAGGCTTTAAAAACAGGGGCGAGCGAACGCCTAGCCCAAGTATAAGGAAGACCATGTCCAATCTTGAAAAAAAATCTTACCTCCTTGGCCTCGCCAAGGGCCTTATTATTACCGGACGTCACTTCTTTGGAAATCTCTTTGGATTTCGTAAACGCCCCACAATTCAGTACCCCGAACAACGACGAAAATACTCTGATAAATTTATGGGAGTGCATGTTTTAACGAAAAAAGACAATGGCGAAATCGCCTGCACGGCTTGCATGCTATGCGCCACAAACTGCCCTGCTGATTGTATTCACATTGTGGCTGCGCAGTCTCCTAATCCTAAGGTCGAGAAATATCCCGCCATCTATGAAATTGATTTATTACGCTGCGTATTTTGCGGCTATTGTGAAGAAGCGTGTCCTGTCGACGCTATTCGAATGGGGAGAGACTACGAAATGGCAGAGCTCTCCGAAAGAAACTTCGTTGTAGGTATCGAATACCTCATGAAGCGCCCTCAACTCGGTGGTAAGAATATCAGCGTGTTTCATGAACCGCACCGTATGCCCCATGCGTCTGCCTCTGTTCGTACCTCGATTGATCTGATGCGACAAAGTGCCTGAGGCCCTATCGCTAGATTTTCAAGGTACGTTTATAATGAGACATGCGACAGCGCCCTTTATCAAAAGTCTCTCCATCTGTTTGTAAGGGATTTTCTTTGTTAGAACTGATGACGGTGGTTGTCATGATAGCTATTTTGGCGATGATCAGTGTTCCCATCTATAGCACCTATATCCTACGCTCCAAAACTGCAGAAGTACCGCCAAACCTGCAAGCTATGGTCAATGGCCAGCTCGCTTTTATTGAACGACCCAGAATCGACCTAGCTGGGCTCGAACTTTATACATGCTATGTGACATCTATCAATCGGCATCCTCGCATGGGTGTTATGCTCACACCGCTAGCGGTAAGTTGGTCGACTCCTGCTCCACCCGCTTCGTTCGCGCTGGTAAACTTTGCACCCTCGGGCAATGTTTATTACTCGTATTCGATGGATTCTCGATCAGACACAGGGAGTTTCGTGCAACAACCGTCCGCTGATGGTTATTGCCTCGAGGGTGTTGGAGACGGATTTGCAGACTTGAGCATCCAGACGTTGCGAGTACGAGCTATAGGAGATTTAGACGGTGACTCGACGAGTCCCATTGAAACGATCACTCCTCAAACCATGGGACGCTATGCCCGTGTCATCACAACTGTAAATGGTGAACCGACCGTAGGGCCTTTGATTTCTCAGTTTGACTACGAATAGACGAGTGAATTTTAAGAAAGTGAATTTTAATTTTTAACGATTTTCAATAGTTAACGATAGTGGCCTCGTCTCTTCGGCTACTTAAGCTAAAATTACACTTATAGATGCAATGTCGGTTGTGCGTGTTGTTAGGAGGCGTTGGAGTGTGAGAAATAATTTGAACAAAGGTTTCACTCTTATGGAGGTTCTCACGGTGACCATTATCTTGGTCATCCTTGCATCAGTCGCTGTACCGGCATATCAGTCGTATATCTTGAGGGCGCGAACCGCTGAAGCTCCCGTAAACTTACAAAATATTGTAAACGGCGAGCTCGCATTTCTTGAGAAGCCGCGTATCAATAAAGCCGACGGCACAGAGTTAAGAACATGCTGGGTCACTTCAAGTAATCGACATCCCTACCAGATGAATCAACGCCCTTTGCCGCAAGCCAAGGGTTGGAATGCCCCCGATGCCCCTCCGGCCGCCTTCAATGTAGTCGGCTTTCGTCCGTCTGGTTCCGTCTTCTACTCGTATTCTATGGATAACCGACCAAACCTGACCGACGCCTTTGATCCGGCAGTTGGCAATGTTCAAGGCTACTGCCTTGATGGTGACGCGGGCACCCACGATACTGATCTAACAACCCAAGGCTTACGAGTGCGCGCGGTAGCCGATCTTGATGGCGACTTATCGGCCGGCGGAGAAGGCGACTTGACTAATCGAGTAGGCCGTTATGCACGATTTATTACCATGGCAAATTCCATACCAGTCGCCGGACCACTTTTCTCATCCAATGAGTATGAATAATGAGTGGTTTCAGATTGGTATTTATTTAAGGAGTAATAGTTTTTGATGAAGCGTCACTCCCCTAATTTAAGCACCCTCAAGGCCTTCACAATTGTTGAGCTCATGGTCTCTCTCGTTCTTGCGGGTATTATCGTGGCGGGAACGTTTCTCGTTAACACTAGCATTCGTAATAGCCGCACTGCAACCGACGCTCAAAGTGACTTTCGGCAATTGCAGATGGACCTACGACGTCTCTTCGCCTCGCAAAACACCTGCCAAACGATACAATTCTTCAGAACTGGTAATGTCCTTGTCGATCTATCAGCAGATCCGTTTCCAGATGACGAACTGTCTCCCGTAGGCAACGCGACTAATATTCTCAGAATCGACGTAGAAGGTAGCCAGTACATGATGGAAGCTTCTGCCGATCCCACGCTTGAAAATGCATATGGTCACCACCTCACCGCCTACAAAAGCTTGAAAATTGTCGAAATTAAATTAACGCCTTTGAGTGGTGTTCTGCCCTCATTCGCCATCGATCAGACTACTCAAACCCTCACAGACGCGCGCTCTTTTGCTTTGTTAGTTAGAGCAAAACCATCGTCTTCCGCCTTAGGTGTTAGTGCGACATCCGACGGCGTTCTTGAAGGCGTTCCCATTATTTTTAACGCCGCTATTACCGCAGGCGCCATGACAGGCTGCTACGAGCCGACACCACGATGTGACACCTGGGCCGATCCTGATGCTCTCACTGGCCACGCTCTTCGATCTCATCCACTGCGATCACGGTGCGCGCCCCCCAACAATTCGTGCAATGACTGCCCTGAGGTATTGCCACCCAACGTACCGACCACGGCGCATAATTTTAGCTTCGTAGGTGAGACCCAGAATTTCACTATTCAAAACATAAATACTGCGGCCGCTGCTCACCCCTACGACCGGTCAATTAGTCTCGATCTCCAGCTTCAAGCCCTGGTATGTCCCGTGAACTATTTGTGCACCTTGGGCGGCCTCGTCATGCCAACGGCGACTCCTTGGAATTATCCTGCCTCAGTGGCACCCGGAGTAAGTCTCCCCTTGACCATTCAAGCCCTGGCCGGTTCTGCTTCGGGCACGTTTCAAGGCACTTGGCGCAGTCCTAATACGGTGTCAGCAAATTTACATCACGAAGTAACCGCGGCGAGTCTTCCCACGGCCTGGGACGACACTCAACCCGGTGCTCCAGGCGTCCGCGATAGTTTGAGCCCGGAAGACGCTGGCCTACTAACGACTATTACGCTGTCTACCCCGATTCTTCCGCCCACCCATTCCGGTGGGGCAGGCTGGCCAGCCCCCATAACCCTCAACTCGTGCGCCGCTGGAGTTCCACCTTGTTTATCCAACTGGACGTCTATCACTATTGAAAATCCAAATAGTAAAGATATGACTGTGTCTTTGTGGGCCACCGCCGACATGGAGTTTAGCCCAAATGTCTTTATCGTTCCGGCGATGTCGAATACATCGTTTTTGATTCGTAAATGGATCAATGGCATCAATCGAGACGTTGGCCTCACGTGGACAGTGGACGGCACCTCAGCCAATATTTCTCCCGCGGTGACCATTGTCGATGACTTTAGCGGGTGGAACCCCCCCACCACTCCCAGTGGGTGGCCGGCCACCATCAGTTATACGGGGGCTTGTGCTGTGGCCACAGCTTTTGGATGCTGGTCAGAATGGAATAACATCTCCATTACTAATCCGAACCCTGTGCCTATGACGATCGTGTTTGTTGCAGCCGACGGCGATAATACTAAAATTGACAATATGCCTCAGACTCAAAATATAGCGGCGGGAGCCACCGTGAATATGAATTTTAGAATCAACCCAGTGAGTGGACGAATGCTCTCATTCACTTGGACGGCAGGCACAACATCCGCGACAATCAATAACGCCATAAATTTAGAAATTTAGTTCTGATACTTTGCAAGAGCCCTCACGCTTTAACGAATTCAACGCCACGTCCCACGCATAGGCATCGACTCGCTCAATAATTTGAGACCAATCGTAAGCGGTTTCCATTCGCTTAAGCGCCGCCGCGGCCAACCTTTGACCTAGCTCACGATCCCGAATCAACTTCACAACCTGGGATGCAAACTCCTCTGGTTTATACGGATGCGCCATCAAAACTTCTTCGCCATCCGCCGCTGTTTCATTAAAAGCCGGAATATCACTCGCCACTGTGGGCTTACCCGACGCCATGGCTTCTAGCAAAATAACGCCCAAAGAAGCCGCTACCGGCCACGTAGGACAAATCTGAATATCGGCCGTCTGAAAATAACGAGCCTTTTCCTCTAGAATGGGCCCCAACCATACAACAGAATCTCGAATCGACTCATCGACTAAACTTTCAAAATAGGGCTTCAGAGGCCCCCCACCCGCTAACAAGAGTCGCGTCTTAGGCTCTTGCTCATGAATGATTTTAAACGCTTCCAGTAAGACACTCACTCCGTTTCTAAACTCCATACGACCGATGAAAAACAAATTGATTCGTCCGTCATCAAAAGCTTCCACCTTAAGCTTTTCATCACGAATCCACGCAACTTCAACGCCATTGGGAATGACTTTAAAACTCCCCCCCAGCCACTGTCGATACTGCTTCGCACAGTGCTCCGAAACCGCCACCAAGCCATCAAAGTCGTGTACAAATCGTCGAAGCGCCTTAGGAAACCACTTGAAGAAAAAAGGCTTCGTACGAAACAACGTATGATGATGCCCTACAATCGGACAATCGGCATAACGCTGAATCAGCAAAGGCAAGACAGGCGTGATTTGACAATGAATGTGAATAATATCGAATTTCTCTCGTTTCAACATGTCCCGAATCTGTCGCCCCAAGAAAAAACCGCCGCAGATTTTAGCTAAACTGCCATTGGCAAAATAGGGAATGGCCCATCCCAGCCGTATAATACGAAAGCCCAAAGACGTTGTGGTTGGATTGGCAACGCCGAACGTATTGGGAGTAATTAAACAGGTATCGTAGCCTCGCTTAGCAAATTCAATGGCCGCATAATGCACATCGCCACTCAATCCGCCCATATGGGGATAATAATATTCTGAGACAATGCCTACCTTGAGTGGCTTGGATGAATTGAGAGGTCGATATGATTTTTGTCGCTCCGTGAGGCCAATCTTCCAAATAGAATTGAGAACAAAAGTCGTTACCATGTAAACCCCGACCAATAAATTCCATCCCCGCTCCGCCAAAAGCCAAAAGCTTCTCAAAAATCGACTGCTCCACGATTTCTGCAAACGAGGCATCGGAGGTTCCGTGCGAGCCAGCTCTTCAAAATAATCTGCTTTTAAACGAAATCTTTCTGCGACGTCTCGAGCCATACCTTCATTTAGCAGAGCCCCCCCTTGGGTCCAAGAAAATCCCCTGTCGAAACGCCTTTCACTCGACCCACCGCTCAAAAAACCTGTGATTGCCAGAGACAAAAACGGGCTGCCATGGCAGTATCTGGGGACTATACAGGCCTCTGTCGCGGGATTGGCGGAATTGGCAGACGCACCAGGCTTAGAACCTGGCGAGGCAACTCATGGGGGTTCAAGTCCCTCATCCCGCAAATTTTTCAAAGGCCTTAAATAACGCCGACGGCGGGCTTCTCGTTCTTGTCCCTACCCACTCTCATGTTAGTTGGAGCCCCCACTCTCTGTTAGATGAGAAAGCCGATGAACTCATGTATAGATGAGCCTCAAATGTCGACAAGGGGTTTATACAGCTCGGGTCGACGATCTCTAAAAAATCCGAATGACGCTCTGTCACGACGAATTTGTTCAAGATCAAAAGAAGCAGTCAGAATACCCGTCTTATCACTTGCAAGCTCTGCGATCATCTCACCCCGATGATCTGAAATGAATGAATGACCATAGAAAACTTGGCCACCTTCGTTGCCAATGCGATTGGCAGCCACCACGGGAACAACATTGCTTACGGCATGGCCAATCATAGCTCGCTGCCAAAGATTTTTAGTTGAGAACTGCGGGGCCTCGGGCTCTGAGCCAATGGCGGTGGGATAAAATAAAATTTCAGCTCCGAGAAGCATCATGGCACGAGCACATTCTGGAAACCATTGGTCCCAACAAATACCCACACCAAACGTTGCGTAGGCTGTCTGCCACACTTTAAAGCCCGTATTACCTGGCCGAAAATAAAACTTCTCTTCATAGCCCGGCCCGTCGGGAATATGACTTTTTCGATAGAGGCCTAAGACCCGACCATCCGCATTTATGACGGCCACTGAATTATAAAAATGAGATCCATCGCGTTCAAAAAAAGAAACCGGTATCACAACCTTTAAGGCGAGGGCCAGCTCTTGAAACTCCTGAATGGTGGCATTCCCTTCGAACGGCCTCGCCCACTCAAAAAAGACGTCTTTTTCTTCACGAGGAAAATAAGGCCCTTCGAATAGCTCGGGAGGAAGAATGATCTGAGCCCCCTGTTCAGCGGCTGCACGCACATGAGTCACCACCCTCTTTACGTTGTCGTCGCGAGACTGGTGAAGCTCGAGTTGTAAAGCCGCTACCTTCAGCATGATCCGTTCTACTTTTGATCAGATTTGGAGAGAAGGCAAATCTGCTGGGTAATGCAGTGAAAAGCTCCACCCCCCGTCAGAATAGCCCTCGCTGAAAGTCCGACGGTGGGTCGATCGGGAAAACACTCCGAAATGATCCGGGTGGCTTCTTCATCGTGAGGCGAACCATAAATTGGAACGGCGACAGCTCCATTAGAGATATAAAAATTGGTATAGCTTGCTGGCATGATATGCCCGTCAGAACTTAATATCTTTCCCGGAGAAGGCAACTCAATCAAACGGTAGTCTGGCAAAACGTCTAACGCCTTCAGAATACTCTCCCGAATCTCCAACAATCTTTCGGTTTGTGGGTCATCGCGATCTTTAGGAACCATCAGCACGATCGTTTTATTCGGGGCAAAACGTACCAGGGTATCAATATGCCCATCGGTATGGTCATTGATGAGGCCTCGTTTTAACCAAATCACCCTTTCGAGCTGTAATGCGCTCAGAAGTTGGCGCTCAATATCCGCTCGAGACAGTCCCAGATTTCGTTTCGCATCCACAAGACAACTTTCGGTCGTAAGCAGAAGCCCCTCGTCGTTCCACTCAAGGGCGCCCCCTTCCGTGCAGAGATCGAAAGACAATTGGTCCATTTTGAGGCAATGGGAAATATTCTTCGCCAGCAGCCTATCGCCCGGGAACTGGTATTTTTCACCCCAACCATTGAATCGAAAACTTAAGGTTAGCGGAATCGCTTCCGGCAAAGCTTCCTCATCTGGCAAATCTGCCTGCGGGCCTGCAGTCGTACGCTGGGCCACAGCAAACAGAGGCGCTGTATCCCTCAGCCAAATATCGCCGTAATCTAAAAACAAAAATCGTTGAAGAGATGGATCGACCCCAACTTCAGAAAGTCGATTTCGAGCCTCGTCGGCTTCTAGTTCATTTCGCACCACAACAAACAGCTTATCGGGTGAACCATTCGCAGGTGCGGCCGTTATGGCTTTGCAAAGTGCCCCCCATTCAATCTGGGCGGCAGGAAGGTCGTCTTGCCACAAGTCACGCGCCGCAGGCCAGGCCACCAAGGTAGCCGCATGAGGAGCCCATTCCGGAGGCAAACGGTAGTTCATGGTAAGATCTCTGACATTCTTTGAGTAGGCTGTGAAGTACGAAATTAGGCCGTGAGGGAGTCGAACCCCCGACCAAGAGATTAAGAGTCTCCTGCTCTACCAGCTGAGCTAACGGCCCACGAACGACTCTCCTTAAGTAGCCTGCGTCCACAAATTCGACAACTCTTAAAGTTTAAGAACCCCCAAACCCCGCGTTGAAAAGGTCCTGGCCCATTTGAAAGGGCCATCACTTTGCTTGTCTCATACCCAAAATTGAGGTCAAACCATCGTATGGATATTCGCATCGAGAAAATTAATTCCACTCAAGCTAAACTCATTGTTTTGGTCCCCTCCACCACGGTCGGGCAACGCATTGACAACTATTATTCATCGTTGGCAAAGAAGGCAAAAATTCCTGGATTTCGACCAGGCAAAGCTCCTAAGAATGTGGTGCGCCAGCATTTCGGACAAGACTCCGTAGCAGACCTTATAGAACGGATGGTCGCTGAGTTTACATCGGAGGCAGTCGAAAACCAGAATTTGGAACTACTTTACCCACCCAAACTTCTAGCCACAGATGTTCCAGACGAAACAAAAGACTTCAAATTTGAAGTGGAAATTGATTTGAAGCCAGCCGTTCCTGAGATTCGTTGGGAAGGCCTAGAAATTGAAGACATCGAGACCAAACCGGTCACCAATGACGACGTTGAAGGCCAACTGAAGATTCTCCAAGACACAGAGGCTAACTTTGTCCCTCTTATCGAAGACCGCGGTATTATTAACGACGACAAAGTGACCCTGGCCTTTAAAGGTCACTGGAACGGCACCTACCTACCCGAGCTTCAATCGGAAGGTCATTCGTTCGAGGTTGGTAAAAAGCATTTCCTTCCAGACTTTGAGACAGCCATTTTGGGAATGCGCAAAGGCGAGAAGAAATCGTTCGATGTGACATTCCCCGAAGATTATCACGCCGAGAAGTTTCGAAACCAAATTGTAACTTTTGACACCGAAATCCTTGCTATCGAAGTAAAAAAACTTCCCGAGCTCACCGATGAATTGGCCGCCAAGCTCTTTCCAGAAACTCCCACTCTCGCGTCGCTTACAGATAAAATTCGCGCTGAACTTGCTCAGCAACGTGAGCGAATGCGCAAGAAATCTCTTCAAGATGCCGTCGGCGATAAACTAGTCGATCTACATAACTTTGAAGTGAATGAGCGCCAGCTGCAAACTCTTGCCCATCAAATGGCCCATGAAGCCCATCGGATGATGCATGACATGGGAGTGGAGCACGAAGAAAATGAAGAGAATGAAAAGGCGCTGCACGCCTCAAGCTTAAAAAAAGCCAAACGCGATATTCAGCTTTCTTATATTCTTCAGAAAATTGCAGAAGAGCAAAAATTTGAACTGGTTCCCGATGATTTTGAAAAGAGATTTGCGGAAACGGCTGCTAAAACAGGCTACAGTGTAGCACAAATTAAGCAATATTACGCTAGTCGAGATGAAGACTCTCCTGTTTCGAGGCTCGAGAGACTGAGAATTGATATCCTAGATGAGAAATCCCTTGATTATGCCCTTTCAAAAGCTACGATGAAAAATAAGGGGTAAGCATGAATCCACAAAACGTCTTAGTACCTATCGTCGTTGAGCAAACCAACCGAGGGGAACGATCTTACGATATCTATTCTCGCCTGCTGCGCGAGCGAATAGTAATTTTAGGCACAGCGATCGATGATAATGTATCGAATCTTATTGTCGCCCAACTGCTCTTTTTGGAGTCTGAAGACCCCGATCAAGACATTTATCTGTACATCAACAGTCCTGGCGGCTCCGTGAGCGCTGGACTAGCGATCTACGATACCATGCAGTACGTACGCCCTGCGGTGAATACGATTTGCATGGGCATGGCGGCTTCCATGGGAGCCGTGCTTTTAGCGGCCGGTGCGAAAGGAAAACGCTATTCGCTGCCTAATTCTAGAGTGATGATTCACCAGCCTCTGGGCGGCGCGCAGGGTCAGGCCTCGGATATTGCCATTGTCGCCAAAGAAATTTTGAGGCTGAAAGAAGTTTTAAGCCAGATTCTCGCCAATCATACGGGTCGGCGCTTTGAAGACATAATGAAAGAGACTGATCGCGACAATTATATGAGTGCCGAAGATGCTGTCGCCTATGGTATTGTAGACAAAGTGGTGGAGAAGAGTTTCATTCCTGCCGCGAAGAAAGATAAATAATCGGTCTTTGTGTTCAAGGGCCCTTTCACCATAGATTCGTAAAGTGAGGTTATTATGAGCCGTAAAGATGATGATCGTTCTGTAGATCTCTGCTGTTCTTTCTGTGGCAAACATCAAAGTGAAGTTAAAAAACTCATCGCTGGGCCTAGCGTCTATATCTGTGACGAGTGTATTGAACTCTGTAACGATATTATCGCGGAAGAGTACGACAGTGCTGACGCCCCTGGCGAAGCCACTAAGGTTCCTAAGCCTTCAGAAATTAAAAAGGTGCTCGACGAATATGTTATTGGTCAAGACCGTGCCAAGCGCGTCCTCTCGGTAGCAGTTCACAACCACTATAAGAGAATCAATTCTAAGGCCCATCCGAAAGATGATGTAGAACTTCAAAAAAGTAATATTCTTTTGATTGGCCCAACGGGCTCTGGAAAAACCTTATTGGCCCAGTCACTCGCCCGACTTTTGAAAGTTCCATTTACGATGGTGGATGCCACCACGCTGACTGAAGCCGGCTATGTGGGAGAAGACGTCGAGAATATCATTTTGAATCTTCTCCAAAATGCTGACTACGATATCGAGAAAACTCAAAAAGGCATCGTCTACGTTGATGAAATCGACAAGATTTCTCGAAAAGGCGAGAACCCTAGCATCACGCGTGATGTGAGTGGAGAGGGAGTTCAGCAGGCTCTTTTAAAAATTATTGAAGGGACTTTGGCAAATGTTCCTCCTAAAGGGGGCCGAAAGCATCCGCAGCAAGAATTCCTAAAAGTTGATACGACCAATATTTTGTTCATCTGCGGTGGAGCCTTTGTGGGGCTTGAAGAAATCATCACCCGACGTATCGGTAAGAATACGATCGGCTTTGGTGCCAAGGTAGAGTCTAAGAAACAAAGAAAGGTCGGCGAGTTGCTTGAGAAATTAGAGCCTCAAGATCTTCTGCGATTCGGTCTTATACCTGAGTTTGTAGGCCGTTTGCCCGTCGTGGCCACTCTTCACGAACTTGATGAGGAAGCGTTGATCGATATTTTGAGAAAGCCCAAGAACGCGATTGTTCGTCAATATCAAAAGCTCTTCAATATGGAAAACGTAAAGCTCAAGTTCACAGAAGACGCTTTGAGAGCGGTTGCACGCCAAGCTCTGGAGCGAAAAAGTGGTGCTCGAGGCCTAAGGGCCATTCTCGAAGATGCCATGATGGATTTAATGTTTGAAGTACCGTCTCGCAGTGACGTCAAAGAAGTAATCGTCAATGAAGACGTCATTTTGAAAAAAGAAAAGCCCATCATGCTGTTTGAGAAAGCGGCCGAGACTGCTTAGCGAGGCGCTCAGGCTTATGCTGCGGCGACTGATCCAAGCGCCTCAAGACAGCAAATTAACGAGAATTCCTCTGTGGATGCCCATTTTTTTTGCCGCGCTTAACTGACGATTTTTTATGTCGGTGTAAAAATAGTCGTTGGACTCCTGGACCCTATACGATGACTCGTCGCTGCCAAAGCTCGAAAGAGAAGGCGCCTCGTCCTCGTTCGCACCCTCGGCGTTCGGTTTACGCACCGAGGAGCCAGCGGCCATCATTTCGCTTCTATGGCGTCTTTCCCGCATGATGTTTAACGGATTATAAAGCCCAATCAATACCACAACTCATTATAACGCTCCGCAGCAATGGGGGGTAGCCCCTCTCTAATCTGTTGAAACTAGGACGCTAAAGGGGCTGGACCTTCCTCGGCAGCCCTACCAAACTGAGTTTGGGACAAAGCTCTTAAAGTGCCTTTGCCCTCATAAGATGCCCGCGGGCCAAACCACAAGACACAATATACTTTAGGGCCTCTTCGCTACCCATTTGAAGAGGAATGAGTTCCGCTGACTGACAAAAAACAAGAAAGCCTGCCGAGGGAACCGGCGTAGTAGGTACGAATACCGCCACCCAATCGCTCCCCTCTTCCGGAAATTCTCCCTTCGGTATTTCCTTTGTCACGAAACCAATACACCACACTTTCTGCTGGGGAAAATGCACCAATACCACTCGACTCGATTTTTTGAGGGCTTCACTCGAAAGAGATTCAAAAATCTGCTTCACACCTGAATAGACCACTTTAGCAATGGGAACTCTTTCGACGATTTTCTCCACCAGCAACATAAGCTGCCGGCCCAGCAGGCTCGGAGCTGCTACCCCCACAGCTAAAATAAACAGAATACCCATTAAAATTCCCACGCCAGGAAACGACAGATGCCCTGATACCCCTAAAAAGCGTTCTGCAATTGGCTGAAATAATGAGTCAAACCAAACAATGAGCTGAACTACGACATAAACCGTCAACGCAAGCGGTGCAGAGGTAAATAGCCCCACCAAAAATAGCTTTTTTATTTTGGTAAACATTCCTCAATCGAAGCCGAATCAGCGAACTTTGTCCAATCGTGCCTTATCAGTTGTCCTGCAGACCTCGCACTTCAGGTGTCTCTTCATCAATAAAAGCTTGAGCATCGGGATCCAAGCTATATCATGTCAGCAATAACTAGCTTCTTCTTTTCCTGATTCAGGATGGCTCCTCTTTACCATGCCTTTGTTTCCTTTGCGGAAACAGGAGCCAAACACCTTCTAACGCCGAATTTGTGGAGGGCGAATCCTTATAATGTGTGAATACTGAACCGGAATGAGTCGAACTAATCGGAAAGCGTGAGACTTGAAGGTTTTGTTTTAAATTCTCCGGCCAAGGAACCGCCCGTCGGCGTAGTCACCCCTAATGCGACAAAACTGGTTCGTAGCGTGAGTTGTCAGAGCAGACAAAAGAAAATCCGAGGTGATAAACTCTCTCTGATTAAAAAACTGTGGATATAGGGACGTGGCTTATTTCTTAGTCCACGAATGAACGACGCGCCCGCTTGAGTCTTGGCAAATATCGCCATCATGCTTGGCTTCAATGAGATTTAGGATTCCCGCCTTAATTTTCGTTTCGGCTAAATACCTGAAAAGACAAGCTGAAGGCGGGATTCGAACCCGCGACCTACGCATTACGAATGCGTTGCTCTACCAGCTGAGCTACTTCAGCATCTTTTACTTCTGAGCACTATACCTGCGTTTAAACCGATCTGACAATTTGAGTTGTGTTCGGTTTCTAGGTAAAAACTTTTAAGATACATGCGCCTTAGCACTTTCGATCAGTGGTTGAGCCAGTAGATCGTAATCTCCAATTACCCGATTCACCTGAACGTCTACAATCTCGCCCACTTCGAGCGGGGCGTCAGATACCACATAGGTCATTCCGTCTACTTCAGGCGCTTGACCAATATGCCGCCCTCGATAGATCCACGCCTTCTCATTTTTCTCTTGGAGAATATCGAGCATCACGGAGGTCGTTTGACCTATCATCGCCTTAAGACTTCGGCGACTCACCGACTTTTGCAACTTCATAATATCGTGCAGGCGCTGACGTTTAATCTTGTCAGCAACCTGATCAGGAAAATCATAAGAGGGCGTGCCCTCTTCGCGACAAAAAGTAAAAACACCCAGATGATCAAAAGCCATCGTTTCCACAAATTCTTTCAGTTGCTGAAAATCGTCTTCGGTCTCTCCAGGAAAACCCACCATCAGAGTGGTTCTTAAAAAAACTCCGGGTATTTGTTCACGTAATTTCTTTACCAGGATTCGAATCTCGTCTGATGACTCGGGTCGTTTCATCTTAGCGAGTATGCGATCGCTAACATGCTGGAGTGGCATATCGATATAACGAGCAAACTTCGTCGATTGAGAAAGTGTCGCTATGACTTCGTCGGTAAAAAATCGAGGATAGTTGTACATCAAACGATACCACGATAATCCATCGACCTTTTCCACCGCGTTAAGAAGAGCCAATAGAGAAGCACCATCATTTCGATCGCGTCCATAGCTCGTGAGATCTTGGGCAATAAAAACAACTTCTTTGGTGCCCGAGGCTACGAGATCTTCAACCTCTTTGACAACGCCTTCAATGCTTCGAGAATGTAGCTTTCCTCGGAGCTTTGGAATAATACAGAAACTACACGTACGGTTACAGCCTTCAGAAATTTTGATGTAAGCAAACGAACGTTTACCCGGGCTTCGAAGATTATAGTCGGGCAACTCACTATACCCTGCCAACATGGGCGCTTCTCCGAGCAGTTGGCGGCGACGTTCTAAAGATTCCACATTCTTAAGCCAAATATCCTCAACCAGTTCGCCAATCTTCGAAAAATCCTTTGTCTGTAAGAACCCATCGACCGACGGAAATTTTTCCTGCATCAAACCGAGGTATCGCTCAGTCATACAGCCGGCCACAATGACGCCGCGAATCTTCTTTTTCGCCTTCAGCTTAACAAAATCATCAATGGTGGAAAGAGACTCATCCTTGGCCGGTTCTAAAAATCCACAGGTATTGATGACTACAATATCGGCTTCGTTGTGCTCTCCCGATAAAATAGCGCCGTAGCGAGCAGCTTGGTCCATCATGCGTTCGGTATCGACGAGATTTTTTGGACATCCCAAGCTTACAAAAGCAATGGTAGGACGGTCAGAAAGTGCTGTAAGCGATTGCATCGTTGCCATCAAAAACTCCTTCAGCTCTGTACCATAAATTGAGGAACTGCGGGTCCAAAAATTCGTCTTTTTGCCGCCTCGAGCTGCTTTCTCTTATAGAGCTCATGATTGGCCTCCCCAGACATGGCTTTTTCGTAAGACCGACGATCCATCAACTGAATCTCTAGAGGAAAAAAGAAGGTTATTTCGCTTTGTTTTCCCTTTCGTAGCGACGGAATCCGAATCAACGGCCGAGAGGTGAGTTGCAAAGCGTGGTAATCAGAAGACGAAAATGGGTTCTCCGGGTTTCCACCATCCTGAATTTCAGAACCTTCCTCAGCGATCTGTTGGTCAAACGAGGCATGCTCCTGCTCAGTCCAGGCCCGGCTGCTGGGCAAATCTAATTTCTTAGCCGTGGCCTCAAATACTTCGAAGTTCATCACTGTATTTCTGAGTCGAGCACTCATGAGATTTGCTGATGAAACCAGGTGATGTCTAAATAAATAGTTTAGAGCCCAAATCGTCTCTGACTTTGTCTCTGTGACCATGCGAACACCCAAATAATCCGAAATATCATGAGCCATGGCTTCAGCCTTTGCCAACAATTTCACGACCACACTTAACTCCATCTTGCGGTCTTTGACTTCAAACGAGTGGAGGCGAACTTTGTCCGACTCAAAACCCAAATAAAGCTGATCGCCGTCTCTGTGAAGATGCGACTCAATGCGACCCACCGTTTGACGCCTAATTTTTGGTAAGTATCGCAGGCGTAAATCACTCCTGATGTGAACGAGCACATGCATAACTCTCAAAATGGCACAAAGAACACTCGCATATGATCCGCCCAACTCTTGTCGATCAGGATCACTCAATATTCGAAGTAGCGGAGGTGTTTCAGTTTCAAAATTTAAGGCTGCAGGAATATTTCCTCCAACCATGGTCTCAATGAAGCGACAAGCTTCTCTATAAAGACCTGTGAGCTTGTTGCGGTGACTATCGACATACCAATCGAATCCATAGGTGAGTAAAAACTGGTAAGCTTCACTTTCTGTTTTTAAATCTAAATTTAATGAATCAAGAATGGATTCCCCTTTGAGCGAAGACTTCAGAGAATTCCAATGAAGCATCAATGCTTCCCTTCAGGGTTTAACATAAGCCTCTCAAGCTCATGGCGACTGAGCTTCTTAAACTCACCTTTAGCCAAGCCTTTCATCTCATAACCACCTATCGCAATTCGCTTTAAACGAACCACGCGGCAATTCACGGCTTCAAACATCTTACGAACATGGTGATTCTTGCCCTCCCGAATTCGAATCTTCACAACATGCTTACGCACGCCGTCTTGAGTCACCTCTCTCAAGCCCAAGATCTCGGCTCCTCGGTACTTTACAGGTCCCAAGCTGAAGCCTCGCTTTAAGAAATCGAGTCTCTTATCGTCCAGAGAGCCTCTCACCTTAACTTCGTAAGTTTTTGCAATTTCATAACGAGGGTGTGTTAACTTCAGCGCAAGCTTCCCGTCATTCGTCAGAAGAATCAAACCTTCTGAGTTTATATCAAGTCGTCCAACTGGGAACACTCTAAACCCCTTAGGTACAAGATCTACAACTCTTGTGCGCCCTTCAGGATCTTTTGAGCTACTTACGACTCCTCTTGGCTTATGAAGAGCATAAACCAACGAATCTTGTGGCTTTAAGTTTCGAACAACTTTTCGTTTATACTTTATGGACTCTATCGCTGGATCGACCTTTTGGCCTAACTTGGCTGGCCGACCGTCGACCATAATATGGCCCTCTTGAATCCATGTTTCAATCTGCCTTCGAGATCCAAGGCCAGCTCTTGATAATACGACTTGAAGACGCTCTTTCACGTCCTCCTACACTATCGAAAACGGCTGAGCCTTCCAGTACTTTTAGTAATCTTCGACCTTCAGGCCGTGAACGATATGATCTAAGTCTTCATCGTCATCGAGCTGATCAAAGGCCGAGGTGCGTTCTGTCGCTTCCTCTGTCTCAGTACTGTCTTCTTTTTCAGACATTTCTTCGAGGTCAGATTTCAATTTTAAGAGGAATTCTTCGGGAAATTTCTGAGCCAGCTCCCCTAAATATTCTTCGAGAGCCTTGCCATGCTTCTTAGCTTCCTTAGTTTTCATCTTTCTCCAACTCGCTAAGTAATGAAAACGACACATTTCTTTTGTCGTTGCGATATCATGGCAGCCCTGATGCCTACAGATAACAATTTTATTAGATGCTTGAACGGACGTTGCCGCTATTACTTGAATCAAGCTTTCCCCTCCCTTGGGTTCTGGCTTATTTGATCTCCCTTTGACCATAGATCGGAACACGACCCTCTCAAGGCCCAAACCCTTCTCCCAGCATTGTCGAAAATTATCACGACAAAATTGAAAAGACGATGATTTTATTCAGTTTTTCGATTGCCCTCAGACCAAGATACCATCATTTGCTCCACGTCTGAATAAATATCGGAGCGCGACCAATCAATTTGACCTTTCCAGTGATAAATGGGGCGACCATCAGGCCCAAATAAATAAGTCTCGGGATATTTGGTGGTACCTAAAAAGCGAGCCCAACACTGAGTTGGCTCTAAAAGTGTTAAAAATCGGGGACTTCTTGGCAGCCGGCTATAAAGCTCGTAGATCTCTGGCCAGCCGTCATCTACCGAAAGCGCTACTATAGATAAATTCTTTCCCTTAAAGCGGTCGGCCAAGCGATCAAGCTGCGGCAATTCAGCAACACAGGGCGGGCACCAGGTGGCCCAAAAATGTAGAAGAAGAAAAGTACCTTCGAAGTCTCCCGCTTCAAATCCCGGCCGAGCCGAAAAGCCCTTCGAATATCGGCGCCCGCTTTTGTCGTGAGCTATTTGAGCAAGGCGGGATCGATCTGCTTCTTCGGTGAAAGTCTCAAAGGCACACTTGCCCTCCAGGCCAAACGAAAGCCCCCAAAGACCTATTAACAGTGACAGTACTACCACGATCTATTGTCTCTGCGAATGACCGTCGCGTCCACGCCAAAGCACTCACCCGACATAGCGCACGCTCCATCTAAAAACGTTGTGAGAAATCGACGCCTTACGCTGCAGCAGCTTTTGAAGAATCCTTCTCGCCAGACTCGCCCTTCTTAGGCTTTTTTGGTGCAATCTGTATCTTCACAAGTTCCAGAATTACTTTGGGGGCCGCATCCCCAGGGCGGTAGCCTGTTTTTGTGATCCGCGTGTACCCGCCCTGATGATCTTTCAAGCGAACCGCTAAATCCTTGAACAGCTTACCCACAATATCCACCTTATGGCTGGAACCCTTTATACCAGAGGCCTTGGCCTTCGACGAACCAATGACTTTGTTTCCCAACAATGCGCGTACCTGTCTCTGGTGGTGGAGCGTGCCACCTTTAGCCAAAGTCACAAGCTTATCGACAAAACGACGAACCTCCTTCGCCTTAGCTTCAGTGGTGTGGATTTTCTCTTTCTCAAAAAGCGAAAAAGCCAAGTTTCTCATCAATGCCGTGTAGTGACTTCGGTGTCTGCTCAATTTTCGATAGGGAATTTGATGTCTCATGTTCTACCTCAGTTCAAATCAAGGTTGATTGTCGTCTTCGCTGCCTGTTTCAAAGTCACTCGCCGAAGTTGAAAACTCTTCTGGCTCTTCCTCAATCTGTGGACTCGCCATAGCTGCAATTTGATCTGGATGAACCCATCCATCAAGCTTCATACCTAACGACAATCCCATCTCCGCCAAAATTTCCTTGATCTCATTGAGTGATTTGCGACCGAAGTTCTTTGTACGCAAAATCTCAGATTCGGTCTTCTGCACCAATTCTCCGATATAGCGGATATTGGCATTCGCCAAACAGTTGGCACTTCGAACGCTCAACTCAAGTTCATCGACCCTACGGTTTAAGTTTTCATTGAATCGAGGAGCAAGCTCCGACCGCTCTTCAACGGCTTCAGGCTCATCGGCTTCGTTAAAATTAATAAAAATTGAAATCTGATCTTTTAAAATCTTAGCTGAATAGGCAAGTGCATCTTGCGGACGAACACTCCCGTCGGTTACAACCTCTAATGTAAGTCGATCGTAATCGGTTCTCTGGCCTACCCGCGCATTCGTAATAAAATAAGTCACTCTCTTCACTGGTGAGAAAAAAGCATCCACTGGAATGAATCCGATATCTGCAGCCTCCGTTTGGCTTTCCGTCGAGACATAGCCCCGACCCATCTTCACTTGAATCTCCATAGAGATCTCTGCTCGTTCCCCGAGAGTACAAATCTTATGATCCGGATTTAAAATCTGAGCCATGCCACCGGTTTCGATTTGGGACGCAAGAACGGGCCCTGGTCCGGTAGCTTTCAGACGTAGCACTTTGGTCTCCGGAGTATCCATTCTCAAGCGCAAACCCTTCAGATTTAAAATAATATCCCCTACGTCCTCAATAGCACCTCGCACGGGAGAAAATTCATGCAGAATGCCGTCAATCTTAAGACCGGTCACAGCAGCTCCCTGAATGGACGACAAAAGAATACGGCGTATCGCATTGCCCAGTGTAATCCCAAAACCACGCTCCAGAGGCTTCGCAACAAACTTTCCGTACGTATCGGCTAAAGTTGTCGGATCAATATCGACACGTCGGGGCTTTATGAGATCTCTCCAATTGCGATATACCACTTCTGCTAAGGCCATAATTTCTCCTCAAATCTTCCCAGAGTCCCCAAAACGGGACCCTTCAATTCTTAATCGTTCCAGTTTAAACTCGTCGTTTTTTCGTCGGTCGGCATCCGTTATGAGGCACCGGCGTTATGTCCTCAATACTTGAAACACGAAATCCCGCCTGAGCAACCGCTCGCACCGCAGATTCTCGTCCTGTACCTGGACCTCGCACTCGGATGCTCACCGATCGCAACCCAAACTCTTGGGCCTTACGAGCGGCTCCTTCTGCTGCGACTTGCGCTGCAAAAGGTGTACTTTTTCTCGAACCCTTAAATCCCGCTGCACCAGCAGATCCCCAGCAAAGAACATTTCCTGCGGGATCTGAAAACGTAATGATCGTATTATTAAAGCTCGCGTCCACGTGCACAACACCCACGGGAACGTTCTTTCGATCTTTTTTCTTGCGAGGCTTCGCTGCCGGCTTTGTCTGTTCAGTTTCTTCTGCCATTTTCTACTCTCATTCTTTCCATTAATCGAGGCAACTAAACGGCCTTCTTGACCATAGCAATTGCGGCTCGTCGGGGGCCTTTTCTGGTTCGAGCATTTGTATGTGTTCGTTGACCACGCACGGGCAAGCCCTTTCGGTGACGCAAACCTCTATAGGTTCCAAGATCCATAAGTCGCTTAATATTCAAACTTGTCTGACGCCGCAAATCACCTTCCACGCGAAGGTCCCGCTCAATAAATTCACGGATCCTATTCACATCTGCGTCTAAGAGGTCTTTTGCCTTGGTAGAAGGATCAATCGACAACTCATCTAAAATTTTTGAAGCAGTCACTCGACCTACGCCGTAAATATAGGTCAACGCTATGTCGATTCGTTTATTTCCAGGAAGATCAATACTTGCAATACGTGCCATCTAAACTCTCTCTCAATCGCCCTTATTTTTGACGTTGTTTATGACGTTTGGTCTCGCAAATAATTCGCAAGACACCATGCCGTTTTATAATTTTGCATTTCTCACAGCGTTTTTTTACAGAACAAACTACCTTCATCGAAGTCTCCAGGTGAATAAAGTGAGGTTGATTTTACCTTGACAGAATTAGGGGGCTACCCCCCCTCTTGTCAAACGTGAAAGATCTAAAATTTAACTTATGATAGATTCTTGTGCCTCAACCTCGGATTTAAGTTTTCTTTTGAAAGCCGTAACCAACTCTCAACTAAAAAGGTCAAGCGGACAAGGCCTCACCACCATTATTAGTAATCACTAGCGTATGCTCAAAATGAGCCGAAAGTTGATGGTCTTTTGTTACCACTGTCCAACCGTCCTCCTCCAGGAAGACCTCGTGCGACCCCATATTAATCATAGGCTCGATGCATATGACCATACCCTCCTTGAGAATCGGCCCTCGTTCCCTCGTTATATAATGGGGGATGGGAGGATCTTCATGAGGTTGACGTCCAATTCCATGGCCTACGTAGTCCTCAACAATACCAAATCTTCGGGGTTTCACTAACTTTTCAATGGCTCGTCCGATATCAGACACATAGCCGCCACTACGCGCCGCTTGGATGCCCAACTCTAAGGCTTCGCGAGTCGTTTCAATCAATTCGGCTACCCGACCACTCGGCTTAAAGCCAACCGGAATCGTACGCGCGCTATCGCCAAAGTAGCCCTCAAAACTAGCACCATAATCAATTCCAATGAGGTCCCCTTCTTTCAAAATACGATCCTTTCGAGGAATTCCGTGCACTACTTCATCATTCACCGACGTACACAAACAGGCTGGAAATCCTCGATAACCCTTAAAGGCAGGCTTCCCACCCAACTTCAGGGTCGTGGCTTCTGCAATATCGTTGAGTTCCCAAGTCGTCACACCGGGCCGAATAGCGTCCTCAACCTCGTCCAAAGACGCCTTTACGATTTGGGCGGCTTTACGAATTCGTTCAATCTCGTCGGGTTTTCGGATAAATATCATCACCGCTTTAAAATCTCCTTCAGCTTGCCCGTAATATCCTCGATAGGCATAAGACCGTCCACCTCATAAAGGTTCTGCTTATTACCAAAAAGAGCCAGAAGAGGAGCGGTCTCTAGCTCAAAAACCTTCAGGCGCTCTTGAACAACTCCGGCATCATCATCCTTGCGGCGAACTAAGCCACCCCCACAAGTGTCACATACGCCGGGCTGCTTTGCCGGATTAAGTTTGTCATGAAAAATAGCTCCACACGACGAGCAAGAAAGCCGTCCTACAATTCGACTCGTCAAAATTTCAGGATCCACTTTTAAATAAATCACCTTGGGAAAAGGCAGATGTCGTTCCTGCAAAATCGTCTCGAGCTGCTCCACCTGATCGGGATTTCGGGGATATCCATCTAAAACGTATCCCCGCTCCACATCACTTTCAGCAAAACGGCTTTTAATGAGCGCTTGAATGAGGGCATCATCGACAAGCTGCCCAGAAGCTAGGACCTCTTTAACCCGAAGGCCCAGAGCTGATGCTTTTGCAATCTCACCTCGTAAAATATCGCCTGTAGAAATATGAGCTATTTTTAAGTCTGCTTGCAACCTCTTAGCCTGGGTGCCCTTACCACTTCCGGGCGCTCCGAGCAGAATACAAGCAATACTTTTATCTAAGCTCAATGAAACAACCCCATCATGCTATTTTATATGGTCTCACTTCATTCTCTCGAATGAAATCAAGCCCCTTCTCGACGAAATCTCTTGGCCCGAGATTGATTACCCAAGAAACCTTCATATTGCTGGGCCATTAAATAAGACTGAACCTGCTCGATAAAGTTCAGAGCTACCCCCACAACAATCATTAACGAGGTTCCCCCTAGGTAAACCTGATAATTATTAAGCATAAACAGAGGAGCGACACAGACAACTGAAATATACACGCAGCCAGCCGCTGTTAATCGAGTCAAAACGCGGTCAATGTACTCCGCTGTATTCTTTCCCGGTCGGATTCCAGGAACAAAGCCCCCTGACTTCTTTACATTATCTGCCACATCGTCGGGATTAAATTGAATCGCGGTATAAAAGAAACAGAAAAATACGATGCCTATGACAAACAAAGTCTCATAAGGCCATGCTCCAGGGGTGAGCCACGCCAAGAAATCAGACAGCTTAGGATAACTCTGCTTTGTAAATTGAGCGATCTGAGCAGGAAAAAGCAGAATCGAAGACGCAAAAATAGGAGGAATAACACCCGCCATATTGACCTTCAATGGTAAAAACTGCATCGAGGCGCCAAATACTTTTCGACCAACGACGCGCTTTGCATGATGAACGGGTATTCTGCGTTGGGCACGCTCAAAGAAAATAATAAATGCCACTGCAACAATAGCAATCACACACAATCCAAATACTGAGCCGCCTGTCATTTCACCTGTTTGAAGATGATTCCATGTTTGTCCGACAAACGACGGAAACCCTGACACAATACTCGCAAAAATAATGAGCGATGCACCGTTGCCTATACCACGTTGGGTGATCTGCTCACCCAGCCACATAATGAAGCACGTGCCCGCTGTAAGACTGATGATGGTCAACACAATAAAAGCAATACCGGGATTCTCTACGATCTTCATCCCACTCGGCTCACTTTGAAGCCAGGTACCTATCCCGTAGGCCTGCACGACCGCTAAGACCACCGCTCCATAACGGGTGTATTGATTGATCTTTTTTCTGCCGAGTTCCCCTTCTTTTTGGAGGGCCGAAAGCTTCTCACTGACCACCCCTAAGAGACTAAAAATAATCGACGAACTAATATAAGGCATAATTCCCAAGGCAAAAATTGAGAAGTTTGCCAACGCACCACCTGAGAACGTATTGAATAGACCAAAAAAACTCGCTCCCCCAGCCAAAAACTCCCCCAGCTTGGCCGTATTGACCCCAGGAGTCGGAACGAAACATCCCATGCGATAGACTGAAAGAATTCCAAATGTAATCCAGAGCTTCTTCATTAACTCTGGAGCTCTTGCCACTGACACTGCTTGATTACTCAAAATCCACCCTCTTACAAAGACATTAATCTAACAGACCAACCGAATCTGCGTAGAACGTACTAAGCCACGATAGCCAGAGACCCAGAGGCTTTCTCAACCGCTTCTTTGGCTTTCGCCGATGCAGCTGAGACTTTAAAATTCAACTTCTTCGTCAAAGCACCTCGCGCCAACAACTTCAAGGGAGCCGACCTGCGCCGTACGATCCCTTTTGCCAGACAAGATTCCAAGCTCACTTCTTCACCCGATGTAAACAATCGTTCAGCATCGTCCAAATTGATAACGTTAAAGACCACCTTAGAAACATTGGTGAAGCCCCACTTAGGAGATCGACGATGCAATGGCATCTGACCACCCTCGAATCCTCGAGAAACATCTGGCGAACTTCTGGCCAACTGCCCCTTGTGACCTTTAGTGGATGTACCACCATGGCCTGATGCATCTCCACGGCCTAGACGCTTCATTTTTTTTCTATGCCCTGCTGTTGGCTTTAATCGAGATAAAATCGACATAAATTCTCCTACACACTCCCTAGCTACAAAATCTTATAGGTTGCGGCGGCAACCGTCTTTTTGGGTCGACTCACAGCGGATCGCTCTGTTTGATCGGCAACTACCAGGCTTCGCACGGTGTTTAGCATTCCTCGAATAGCTCGAGTATCGCTGCGAAATATCTCAGATCCAATTCCTCTTAAGCCAAGAGCCGCCAAAGTTTTCTTCTGCTTATCAGCAACCTGTGACGAGCTACGCACTTGTTTAATTTTTAAAGCTTTTGCCATAATATTCACCTTCGATCTGTCAGCTTGCCAAAGCTTGACGTCGCTCCTCAAGACCTCTTAACTGTCTCAAGGCATTTAGAGTCGCCTTAGAGAGGTTGTGGGGGTTATTGGTACCAAGGCTCTTTGCCAAAATATCCCTTATACCTGCAAGTTCCAGAATAGTTCTTGTGGCTCCACCCGCAATAACTCCAGTTCCTTCGCTGGCCGGTTTCAACAGAATTTGGCCAGCTCCAAAAAGACCCACCACTTCATGAGGGATAGAGGCTCCCTTCAGCGGCACTCTTACAAGACTTTTCTTAGCCTGTTCAGTCGCCTTGGCAATCGCTTCTGGCACCTCATTCGCCTTTCCTAATCCAATTCCCACAAAACCATTTTCGTTCCCAACGGCGACCAGCGCACTAAAACTAAAACGCCTTCCACCTGTAACCACCTTGGCCACTCGGGCGACGTTAATAATTCTCTCTTTAAGATCCAAATTTGCTACAATGTCTCGTGAAATAACCATAATTACCCTTAAAAATTTAAACCGGCTTCGCGGGCACTATCGGCAAGCGCCTTCACTCGGCCATGATAGACATAACCACCGCGATCAAATACCACATCTACTATTTTTCTGTTCTTGGCTCTCGCCGCAAGCTCTTTGCCTACCACTTTCGAAGCCTCAACATCTCGCGCACTCTTCAATGTCTTCTTCAAAGCCTTCTCTGAGGATGAACAAGTCACCAACGTTCTCTGAGCGGAATCATCTACAATTTGTGCATAGATAAATTTTGATGAACGAAACACCGACAAGCGAGGCCGGGCAGTCGTCCCAAAAACCTTTTTTCGGATTCTCTCTTTTCGGCGCAGCCGCGCCTCATCTCTTTGCGACTCAGACATAAAAATTACCCACTCTTTCCACCGGCTCCAGATTTACCTTCTTTAAGTTGAATAACCTCACCGTCATAGCGAAGTCCTTTTCCTTTGTAGGGTTCTGGGGGCTTAATGGAGCGAATCTTATCTGCAACCATTCCTACAAGTTCCTTATCAATACCAGAAACTGTTAGCTTCGTTTGGTCATCAACTTTGCCAGTAATTCCTTGGGGCAGAGTAAAAATAACCGGATGTGAAAACCCAACGTTCAGTGTCAACTTACTGCCAGACAAGGCCATACGATACCCAACGCCAACCGCCACAAGGGTCTTTGCAAACCCTTCGCTTACACCTTTAACGGCCGCCGCCAAAAGAGATCGCGTCATTCCGTGAAAGGTGCGCGTCTCTCGTTCATCGTTTGCTCGCTTCACAGAAACCTTATCACCCTCTACTTCAAACTGAATTCCAGGGTGTAAAAAACGCGTGATTTTACCTTTTGGCCCTTCGACCAAAAACGAAGAACCCTGAACGCTAATCTTCACGTTCTTCGGAATCAGAATAGGCATTTTCCCAAGTTTGGACATTACCAAATCTCTCCTATTAATTCTCCACCCACATTTTTTTCGTGAGCTTCTCTATCAGTCATAATCCCTTGAGACGTCGATAAGATCATGGAACCTAAACCAGATCTTACTTTACCTTCTACGGGACGTCCTGAATAAACTCGATGGCCAGGTCGGCTAATTCTCGCAATATGATCAATAATGGCCTTACCTTCACCATCGTATTTTAACCTTAATACGAGCTTCTTTTTTCCACCGCCTTGATCGACAGTTTCAATATCACGAACAAATCCTTCTCTTTTCAACAGCTCCGCAATACTCAGCTTCAGTTTTGAAAAACCTACTTCAACAGTTTCTCGTTTCGCCATCTGCGCATTACGCACACGGGTAAAAAAATCACCTACAACATCTGTCATCATAAAATTTACCAACTCGCTTTCGCAACACCCGGCAACATACCTTGATGGGCCAACTCTCTAAATTTATGTCTGTTAAGCTTAAACTTTCGGTATACGCCTCGAGTTCGACCCGTAATCTGGCAGCGAATTTTCAAACGCACCGGTAGCGCGGTCTTTGGAATCTTAGAGAGAGCACGTCTTGCCGCTTCCTTCTCCTCTTCAGACACCGTAATGCTTTTTACAATCGACTTAAGCTTCTTGTACTTCTCTTGATGTAAGGAGATCGAATTTAAATTTCTCTTGTATTTCTCGATGGAGCTTTTCTTCGCCATTTTATGCAGCCTTCTGTTGAGTTTGTGGCTTCTTGCGAAACGGAAAGCCGAGGAGCGACAATAAGCTTCTTCCTTCGTCATCCGTCTTTGCATTAGTAACCACCGTGATATTCATCCCGATCGCCAAATCCGCCGTGTCGAACTCTACTTCCGGAAACACCAAGTGATCCTTGAGTCCCAAAGTATAATTTCCACGACCATCAAATCCCTTATCAGAAATTCCTCTAAAATCTTTAATTCGAGGCAAAGCCAAACTCAAAAGTCGGTCCAAAAATTCGTACATTCGTTGACCTCTTAAAGTAACCATCACGCCAATCGGCAACCCCGCACGCAACTTAAAGTTTGAAATCGCCTTCTTAGACTTGCAAGTAACAGGCTTCTGCCCAGCAATAGCGGCGAGATCTTTAACAGCTTGATCAATAATCTTGATATTTTGAGTCGACTTTCCAAGACCACAGTTAAGCACTATCTTTCGAATCTGAGGCACCTGCATCGCTGAAGCATACCCAAAAGTTTTAACCATCTGAGGGACCACAGTTTCTTTATAGGCTGTCCAAAGGCGTGGAAATACCGCCTCAGCGGGCTCCATCGGCTCCTTAGCTTTTGCTTTGGTAGTTGCCTTTGAAGATGACCCTTCTTTCTTCTTTGGTTTTTCCTTTGTCTCTTTCGTTGACACGAACCAACTCCTTTAGTTGGGCCTTAGGCCGCCACTATCTCTTTTGATTTAACTGCTATCCGGACCTTTTTATCGTCCTTCACATCAAAACGCACCCTCGTCGCCTTCTGGGTCTTTGAATCGACCAAAGCTAGCTTTGATAGGCAAAGGGGCAGCGCTTTTTCCATAATGCCCGAAGGCCCTCCGCCCTGACGGGCTTTTTGATGGCGCTTTACGACATTTATCTTTTCAACCACTGCCGTACCTTCTCGAGGATCGACTTTCAATATTTTGCCGGTTTTACCTTTGTCTCGGCCGGTTCTAACGATGACAAAGTCTCCCTTTCTTAACTTCGCAGCCATCACAGCACCTCCGGCGCTAAAGATAAAATCTTCATAAATTTTTTTGCTCGTAATTCTCGCGCCACAGGACCAAAGATCCGCGTGCCTATGGGCTCCAAATCATTTCCAATCAAAACCGCGGCATTATCGTCAAACCGAATGTAAGTTCCGTCTACCCGGCCATACTCTTTGCTTTGCCGAACGACGACCGCTTTTTTTACTTCACCTTTTTTTACTTTTCCTAAAGGAATCGCTTCTTTAACGGCTACGACTATGACATCCCCTATACTGGCACGCTTGCGCTTGGATCCACCAAGTATGCGAATGCACTCGACTTCACGAGCCCCTGTATTGTCGGCTACAATGAGCCTAGTTTGTTCTCGTATCATCTTAAGCTACCTCTTCCACGATGCCGACAGTATCGTCCTTGGACCGCTCCAAAATCTTATGTAGGCGAAATCGCTTTTGTGCTGAAAGCGGCTTGCACTCCACCGCAGAAATCTTATCGCCCACATTGGCTTCTTCCTTTTCGTCGTGCACCTTAAATTTCTTGAACTTTTTATAGTATTTTCCGTATTTCGGATGCTTCACAAGAGTCGAGGTTTCGATGACGACCGTCTTCGACATCTTGTCGGACCGAACAATTCCTTCAACAATTCTACGCTTTGTCTTTTCCATTCTAAACCTTCCAATGAGGCATCAATTAGACGCCGATTCCTTCATGCGAATATGAGTTTTAATCCGAGCGACCTCGCGACGCAAACGTAAAAAATCGGAAGTCTTCTTAAACTTCCCCAGCCGAAAGTTTCTACGAGTCACAACCAACTCATCCGTTGTCTCTTTCAGACGATTGGTAAGATCATCTTTTGTCAGTTCCTTATAATTAACTTTCTCTGCCATAAACTCAGTCCTTCTTCTCTCTACGCTGCTGCTCGGGATACAAAGCGGCACTTTAACGGCAATTTAGACGCCGCCAAGCGAAAGGCCTCTTTCGCAATAGTCACATCAATACCCTCAATTTCAAACAAAATGCGGCCGGGCTTAATTACCGAAACCCAATACTCGGGAGCTCCCTTGCCCTTACCCATACGAACTTCAAGAGGCTTCTTTGAAACCGGCTTATCTGGAAACACTCGAGTCCAGAGCTTTCCACCACGCTTAATGTGGCGATTAATGCTAATACGTCCGGCCTCAATTTGACGCGCCGTCAGCCGGCCCCGATCCACGGCCTGCAGACCAAAATCTCCAAAGGACAAAAACTGGCCTCGTGTGGCCTGCCCTCGGTTTCGACCCTTCGACTGCTTTCTCCACTTCTGCTTTGCTGGTTGCAACATTTTAATTATTCCTCATCCAAATATTACGAAAAAATCTCAACTACCGCGGAAAATTAGGAGGCCGTCATTGGAACGGGCTCATCCTGCACAGCCTTCTTCTCCAAAACTTCACCCTTAAAGACCCAAACCTTTACACCAATAGCACCGTAAGTTGTAAAGGCTGTCGCCACTCCATAATCAATGTCAGCTCTCAGAGTGTGCAGAGGAACTCGACCTTCCCGATACTTCTCAACCCGGGCCATCTCCGCGCCCGCCAATCGACCCCCAAGTTGCACTTTAATTCCCTCAGCACCGAACTTCACAGCGGCCTGAATTGCCTTCTTCATCGCCCTTCGAAAAGCCACTCGACGCTCCAACTGGCTCGCAATATTTTCGGCCACAAGCTTCGCATCGGTTTCAGCCTTTCGAACCTCTTTGATATTTAAGAGCAGTTCAGAAGACGCAAGCTTCTGTAAATCTGCCTTAAGCAAATCGATACCAGCACCCTTTTTACCAATAATAACTCCAGGTCGAGAGGTATGAATGGTCACTCGTACCTTGGTCGAAGACCTTTCAATGACAACTTTCGACACGCCTGCATGCGAAACCTTATCTTTGATATACTTACGTATGCCTAGGTCCTCAGCCAAAAGCGACCCGTATTTTCTCTCGGAAAACCAAATCGAGTCCCAGCCCTTAATAACCTTTAATCTAAATCCACCTGGATGAATCTTCTGACCCATTGAACCTTCCTTCGCTACTTTCTATTCCGCATCCGAAACAATGACCGAAATATGTACCGATCGTCGACGCATTCGATGAGCCATACCTCGCTGGCGGGTCATCATTCGATACATCATCGGACCTTTATTAACTTGAATCTCTTTCACCTTGAGTGCATCCACATCCATCTGCTTCTCGTGAGCATTAGCTCGGGCAGATTCGACCACCTTCTTGATGTAAATCGCGCCCTTTTTAGGAGTAGCTCCAAGAGCTGCCAATGCAAACTCAATCGGTCGGCCGCGAACCATCTTAGCAATTGGCTGCATCTTCTTGGCTGAAATTCGTGCAAAATTGTGTCGAGCAAATGCTTCCATCTTAAGCAGCTCCTCTCATTGATTTTCTATCACCCGAATGCATCTTAAAGGTTCTGGTGGGTGAAAACTCCCCCAGCTTATGGCCGACCATATTTTCTGTTACAAAAACAGGAATAAAAGATTTTCCATTGTGCACCGCAATCGTGAAGCCCACCATTTCAGGCAATATGGTCGATCGACGTGACCAAGTTTTAATCATTTTTTTATTGGAACTTTCTTTCGCCGCCATCACTTTATCTAAAAGCGTATAGTCAACAAAAGGTCCCTTTTTTAGCGAACGTGCCATTTCTATGATGCTCCTAATCTCGAATTGCGTCTTTGAACTCTCATAGAGTCGGTTCGCTTACTATTGCGAGTTCGATATCCCTTTGTCGGTTGACCCCAAGGAGTTACCGGATGTCGTCCACCCTTGGTCTTACCCTGACCCCCACCATGTGGATGATCCACAGGATTCATAGTAGTCCCCCTGTTATGGGGCATGCGTCCCATCCATCGCATACGACCGGCTTTACCCCAACTGATATTCATATGCTCAGAATTGCCAATCTGTCCGATGGTCGCAAAATTGTCGGCATGCACCTTTCTCACTTCGCTCGAAGGTAATCGAACCGTTGCGTACTCGCCTTCCTTGGCCAGCAATTGAGCATAGACTCCCGCCGACCGAACCAAGGCCCCACCTTTTCCACGTTTCAATTCAATATTGTGAATAAACGTACCCACTGGAATGGCCTTTAAAGGAAGCGAACAACCCACAAGAATATCGGCATCGGGCCCGGAACTAATCCAGGAATCCACCTTCAAGGCATCCGGCGCTAAAATATAGCGCTTCTCACCATCGATATAAGCCAATAAAGCTATGTTGGCCGAGCGATTTGGATCGTACTCGATGCTCACAACTCTCGCCTTCACGCCGACCTTGTCCCGTTTAAAATCAATGACCCTGTACAAGCGCTTGTGACCACCGCCACGAAAACGTGATGTGATATGGCCATGATTGTTACGGCCCCCAGATTTGTTTAGAGGTCCTAATAACGATTTTTCTGGTCTCTTCTCTGTGATTACAGAAAAATCTCGTTTCGTATAATACCGTCGCGACGGAGTAACTGGTTTATAAAATCCCATAAAGTACCTATACCGATTCGAATAATTCTAAAGTTTGTCCAGCCTTCAAGCGAACGAAAGCCTTCTTTCTATTAATTCTCTTACCAATGGAGCGTCCCATTCGCTTAACTTTTCCCCGAAGAATCATCGTTCTTACGTCCTCAACTTGGATGCCGGGCTTCAGCGCTTCGACAGCTTTCTTGATCTCCAGTTTGTTCGCATCGAGGTCGCAGTAAAACGCATAGCGATTTGCGGAGGCCTGCAATCCGGCAGCCTTCTCCGTAACGACAGGATATATCTCGCGTGTCTTTACAAAACCAACCGAGCTCATGCAGCCAACCTTTCTGTCACGGCCTTAATAGCCGCCTTTGTCAATAAAACTTGGTCGTGCTTAAGAATATCGAAGACGTTTAGCCCCTTCACACTCAACAACTTCAGAGACTGAATATTCTTCGCGGACCTGAGTGTCATCGCATCAAATTCACCAATCACCAGGTAGGATCGGCCACCCAAAGAAGCGACCGTTTTCCAAGCATCCTTTGTTTTGCCAGAGGCTACAACAAAGTCCTCGACTGCAAAGAGCTTACCTTCGTAATTCTTCTGAGAAAGTGCGCCTCTCAGGGCCTCGCGCTTTGCCTTGGCGTTCATGGAACTCTCGTAGTTCCGAGGCTTAGGTCCAAACGCAATACCACCGCCAGGTTGATGAGGACCAATCAACGTACCTTGTCGCGCGTTGCCTGTGCCCTTTTGACGAAATGGCTTCTTTCCTGTGCCACTTACTTCCGCTCTTGTCTTTGTGGAGTGTGTCCCCTGCCTTAGAGCGCGCCTCTGCATAACTACATAATCGTTGAGCAAGGTAGGATTGAATGTCGCCTTGACGATGGAATCATCAATAACTTCTTTTCCTACACTTCCATTAGCTAAATTTTTTATCGTGATCTCAGCCATGATAATTCACTTCCTAAGCCGCAGCTTTTTGAGCTGCCTTTAAGCGCTCTAACTTCAAGAGACCGCCCTTGCCTCCTGGCAATGGGCCCTTCAACAAAATCAAATTTTCCTCAGGGAGCACCGCCACAACTTCAACAGATCGAAGGCTCACCTGCTCCGTACCCCAACGACCCGACATCTTTTTGCCTTTGATGACATGAGCTGGCCATGTATGCATACCGGACGAACCCATCTTTCTTTGGCAATTACCGCCGTGAGACTCTCGTCCCGTAGAAAAGTTCCATTTCTTGATAACACTGGTCCAACCATGCCCTTTAGAGATACCTTCAACCTTTAAAATATCTCCAACGCTAAATGCAGAGACCGTAATCTCACTTCCACGCTCGAGACCCGCACCCGAAAACTCTCGCAGCACCCGATAACACTCACTTCCCATCTTCTTGAAAAAGCCCAAAAGAGCCTTTGAAGAGACTTTGGATCCTTGAATCGCTTCGAAGCCCAGAATGGCAGACTCATAACCATCTCGCTCTTTCGTGCGAAGCTCAACAACCTTACAAGGACCTGCTTTGACGACGGTTACAGGAATACGCCTCCCATCATCTGATACAGAACTCGTGATTCCAATTTTTCTTCCCAAAATTACGCTCATAAAATTATCTCCAACCCGCCGAGGCGCTACTCAATCTCAACGTGAACGCCTGCCGACAGGTCAAGCTTCATGAGAGCATCAATGGTTTGCTGAGTAGGACTCACAATATCCAACAGTCTTTTGTGAGTCCTAACTTCAAAATGCTCTCGGGACTTCTTATCCGTATGAGGAGAACGAAGTACGCAGTAGCGAGATATTTGAGTCGGCAAAGGCACAGGCCCCGCTAGGCCCGCCCCTGTTCGTCGCGCTGTCGCAACGATCTCTTGAATGGCAGAATCCAACAAAGTAGATTCGTAAGCCTTAAGTTTAATTCGGATTTTCTCACCCTGCACAGACCGCTCTCCTTAACTTAAATTAATCCTGCACTTCAGTAACAACACCGGCACCTACCGTGCGCCCACCTTCTCGGATGGCGAAACGAAGCTGCTTTTCCATCGCAATGGGTGTTATCAACTCCACTTCAACGCTTATATTGTCACCAGGCATCACCATTTCAACGTTCGGAGGAAGTGTTACAACTCCCGTCACATCCGTGGTTCTGAAATAGAACTGAGGTCGATATCCTTTAAAGAAGGGAGTATGCCTTCCACCTTCTTCTTTGGTCAAGATGTAGACCTCAGCTTTAAACTTCGTATGCGGCTTAATACTTCCCTTGGCGCATACGACTTGACCGCGCTCAACATCTTCTCGCTTCGTTCCACGAAGCAAAAGCCCAACGTTGTCGCCAGCTTGACCTTGATCTAACAACTTGCGGAACATTTCAACACCCGTAATGACGGTTGTCTGGTTGGGACGAATACCGACAATCTCCACTTCATCACCGACCTTGACGATGCCTCGCTCAATACGACCGGTAACCACTGTTCCTCGACCTGAGATCGAAAAAACATCTTCAACCGGCATCAACACCGGCTTGTCAATATCACGCACCGGGTCTGGAATATAGGAATCTAAGGTTTCCAACAACTTCATGATGGCCGGCTCTCCAAGCGGGCCCGCATCGCCTTCGAGTGCCTTCAATGCTGAACCACGAACAATTGGAATCTCATCGCCAGGAAACTTATAGAGTTTCAACAGATCTCTAAGCTCAACTTCAACCAACTCGAGCAGCTCGGGATCATCCACCATGTCACATTTATTCAAAAATACAACGATGTAGGGAACACCGACTTGTCGTGCCAAAAGAATATGCTCTCGAGTTTGGGGCATGGGACCATCTGCCGCCGAACATACCAAGATCGCGCCATCCATTTGGGCGGCGCCCGTGATCATATTCTTTACGTAGTCAGCATGCCCAGGGCAGTCGACATGAGCGTAGTGTCGGTTGGCGGTTTCATACTCCACATGAGTCGTTGAAATTGTAATCCCGCGAGCTTTTTCTTCGGGGGTTTTATCAATTTGATCATAGGCGCGGAACTCGCCCATGCCCTTGGTGGCGCTCACTTTCGTGATAGCCGCTGTGAGCGTTGTCTTTCCATGATCGACGTGACCAATCGTTCCCACGTTTACATGCGTTTTCTTTCGTTCAAACTTTGCCTTTGCCATAGTGCCTCCTGAAACAAATTAAATTACGTCAAAACAAACCTTCCTACAATTCCTTCTGCCACATTTGTGGGCACCACTTCGTACCGAAGAGGCTCTAAGGAATACGATGCACGTCCTTGAGTAACAGATCTCAAATCCGTTGAGTACCCAAAAACTTGAGATAATGGAGCTTCTCCTTTGATAACCTTATTTGCCCCCAGCTCGTCAATCTTAAGAATGCGCCCTCTTCGAGAATTGAGATCGCCAATTACTGCGCTCATATACTCTTCGGGAACGACAACTTCGACAGACATTACCGGCTCCATCAAAAGAGGCTTGGCCTTTTTGAGGGCTTCTTTGACAGATAAACTCGCGGCCACGCGAAAAGCAAGATCCGTTGAAGTTTTCTCATCCATGCGCCCTTTGAGAAGTGTCACTTTTAAGTCAGCCAGCGGAGCCCCCACCAACATGCCAGAGCCCACCGCCTCACTGACACCCTCTTTTGCAGCAGCTACAAAACTCGATGGTAAGCCGGTCAATTCTGATTCGATGACGATGCCGGCACCCCGTTCTATGGGCGTTAGCCTCAGCCAAATGGCCCCATACTGCTCATTTCCAGCGATTTGGCGGCTGTAAGCATAGTCCGCCTCTACGGGCTGAGAAATAGTTTCACGATACGATACCTGCGGTTTTCCAACGGTGGCGTTCACCTTAAACTCTCGCAAAAGTCGCTCCGTAATAATTTCGAGGTGCAATTCGCCCATGCCAGAAATTAAGGTCTGACCAGTCTCCTCATTTATGCGCACCCTGAAACTGGGATCTTCCAGCATCAGTCGCTTAAGGGTCTCGGTCAGCTTTTCTTCGTCGGCTTTTGACTTGGGCTCAATAGCAATGGAGATCACCGCCTCAGGAAATGCGATGGCCTCCAGACAGATTGGCGCTCCTGAAGTACAAAGTGTGTCCCCCGTCGCCGTCCATTTGAGACCAATCACTGCGCAAATATCGCCCGCTGAAATTTCTTGAAGCTCCTCGCTCTGGTTGGCATGAACACGAAGTAAGCGAAGGATTCTTTCTTTTTTATTCTTCGATGAGTTTAGAACCTGTTCACCCTTCTGTAGTTTGCCTGAATAGACTCGCAAGTACGTCAGGGGTCCCGCAAAAGAGTCGGCCACAATTTTAAACGCCAATGCGGCTAGAGGCTCTTCCGCCGCGATTCGACGGCTCACGGCCCTTGAGGGCTCTTGGGGATCAAACCCTGTAACACTCGCCACTTCGAGGGGCGAAGGCAAATAGTGAACGACAGCGTCGATCAGCGGCTGAACGCCTCGATTCTTGAATGAAGCCCCGACTAAAACAGGGGTTCCCTTTAAGGACAACGTCACTCGACGAAGAGCTAGTCGAATTTCATCAGGCGTAATCGATTGGCCCTCCAAATATTTCTCTGCCACTTGATCGTCGATATTTGCAATGGCCTCAATCATCGCGTCTCGGGCGGCTTGAGCTTCTGTTTTGAGTGAGTCTTTGATCGGAACGGCCGTAAAGTTCTGGCCAGTTTGATCTTGACCCCAAATCAAAGCCTTTTCCTCTATAAGGTCTACGACGCCCTCAAAGTTCTCCTCTTTGCCAATTGGTATCTGAATGGCAATCGGCGTCGTCGCTAAACGAGTTCTCATCATACCGAGGACGCGGTTAAAGTCTGCCCCTACCCGATCCATTTTGTTCACAAAGGCAATGCGAGGAACTCGATACTTATCGGCTTGGCGCCACACCGTTTCTGATTGAGGCTCCACGCCTGCCACAGCACAAAAGACGCCGACAGCACCATCGAGGACTCTCAAACTTCTCTCCACTTCAATGGTGAAATCGACGTGTCCCGGGGTATCAATTAGGTTGAGTTGAATATCTTTCCAGTAACAAGTTGTGGCCGCTGACGTTATCGTTATGCCGCGTTCTTGCTCTTGGACCATCCAGTCCATTTGGGTATTGCCTTCATCGACATCCCCAATTCTGTGAGTCACGCCTGTGTAAAATAGAATGCGCTCTGAAGTCGTCGTTTTTCCCGCATCGATATGGGCGATGATTCCAAAGTTTCTTATCTTATGAAGGTCACGACTCATGAATGGAGAAAACAAGAAATGTTCTATTTTGAAAAGCGAGAGAAGAGCCTTTTATGATGTGCTTACTCTTGAGCTATTTGCAAGACCGCTTCGTCTAAACTATTGGATTCGAGAACGCCGATCACTTGCATCGTCCACAGCATCAAATCAGCGACAAAGCATCGAGTGAGATCCCACTGCCGGGGACACCTTGAGTTTGAATGGCGGCTCTGTGTAAAATTGGCCTCAAGTAGCGCTCTTTCATACTCGATCAGACGTGGATATATAATGAATTTCATGACTTGCCTAAAGGCATCGTCATGGCAAAAAATCTCTCGAACAACCGGAGCGAGCTTCAATTGAGAGACATCTCCGGAATCGCCCACGACTTTCATATCTTGCTTTAAAGTCTCCTCGAGCCGAGAGTGCAGGTGACTTAGGCTCTCCACCAGCTCTCGTCTTCGACGCTTGTGAACTGCAAAAAACGATTGAGCATTCGCACGCGGTTTTCCAGCTAACTCGACATCCTGACGCAAGTTCGGCGGGCACGCAGCCTGAGACAGTATACCAAACTCCTTCAAGGAGGCTTCGAAAGTTATCCCCTGAGCTCCTCGAATTTTCGCCCCTCGTAGTGCGGTGTTGATATAGATTGCTTCGGGATTATCGGAAATCAAATTTTCAATTTGAAACCGAAAGAGATTCCAGTCGGCTGTTGTATAAACCTGAGTTTGCCCGTCTTGACTCACGACAAGCCCGCCATTGGCTAAAGCTTGGACATCCCTCTGAGAGCGGGATTTCTCGCGTGCCGGATCAATAGTACCCTTCACATGAGATTCGTGACTATTCTCTGCAAAAGCCAAATTATGACCCACTAAGATGACTTTTGAAGCGCCCAGAGCCTTGGCTAGAGCGAGATTCAAATTGCCTGCAGAACTGCCGGCCGACAAGACAGGAAGAAATCCTAAACCCAAAGCCTCTCGATACGGAGCAGCAGGGCCATAAACAAATCGTCGGCCCTGAAAGGCCTCAAACGTCTCAGGTAGCACCAGACTCGGCGCTACTAACGAAGTACGCTGAGGAATCTTAAGCCCCCTAAAGAAGTCGGTTACTATCGAAACTCGTTCGATCGCCGTGACAAAATCAGGTTCTATGCCACGATCGAGCATGGGTTTCAGCACCGTATCTACCGCAATGATAATGAGACGGTCTTGGTAAGCTCTTAAATATTCCCAATGATCATTGAGAGATGGACCCGCCGCTACCGAAACAACCACACAATCTCGGCCTTTAGCGAACAACGATTCAAGCGCACCAGACGAGAAAATGGTTTTCGAATTATCTAGAGTCGACTTAAATCCTAAAAAGGAATCATCAATCGATGTGCCTGCAGATCGGTCGCAGTGATCGCGCGTTTCCATCAGAAGCGGCAAGAAGGCCTGCAAAAATCTCTCTTGAGATTTTAATCTCTCGCTACTTGTCACAAATTTAAGAAACTTCAGACCCGCTAAATTCTTAAAAAACTCAGTCTTAAGCTGCGACTGAATGGAGGCCAAGGAGTGAGCAATGATCCAGGAGAATCGGGAATCGCTTTCCAGTTTCTGAACCCAAGGCTCTTGACGTAGATTCTTAAAAACTTCGGACTCAGTTTCAATAACGATAATCGACCTCAAGTAGGGGAGATCTCGTCGATAAATTTCGATCAAAAGGGGATCCACCCCATAGCAGACTAAGACAGCCGCCTGATCCAGTTGAACCGCATTCAGAATCTCAAGATCTTCGGGCTTCAAAGCTCCCCTCACAGAAAGTCATTATGAAGCGCCAAAGATCAAAAAGAAAGAGTTAGAGCTCGGAACCAAATGAAAGGGTGCAGCCTTACCAGCGGAAATGAGCAAACGCTCGGTTGGCTTCAGCCATTTTGTGGACGTCTTCGCGCTTCTTCATCGCGCCACCACGACCCTGAGCCGCCTCATAAAGCTCTGCAGAGAGCTTCTCGGCCATGGAGCGTCCGACACGACTGCGTGCGCTCTGGATGATCCAGCGGCAACTCAACGTCAACCTTCGCTCCGGTCGCACTTCCATAGGAACCTGATAGTTGGCCCCACCCACTCGACGGGAACGAACTTCAATCTCAGGTTTAACATTATCGACGGCCTTCTTAAAAACCTTCAATCCGTTTTCACCCTTTTTCTCTAAGTCGGTAAACGAACCATAAACAATATTGGACGCCTTCGTCTTTTTTCCGTCCCACATCAACATATTAATGAACTTTGATACTACCAAATCACCATGCTTAAAATCGGGGGAAACGGGGGCTCTTTTTAAGACTCTTTTTCTTCTGGGCATTACTAAATCCTCATCTATGACAAATTATTAGGTCGACTGTTTTGGCCGCTTCGCGCCGTACTTAGAACGACTTTGCTTTCGATTGGCCACACCCGAAGAATCGAGCGCGCCTCGCACGATATGGTAACGAACGCCCGGCAAATCCTTCACTCGTCCACCACGCACTAAAACAACACTGTGCTCTTGAAGATTGTGACCAATACCGCCGATATAGGCCGTAACTTCTTCTTTATTCGTGAGACGAACCCGCGCAATTTTTCTTAACGCCGAGTTGGGCTTCTTAGGTGTCATCGTTTTAACGGACACACAAACCCCTCGTTTTTGAGGGGCGCATTTTAGAGCGGGAGATTTCGATTTATATCGATTTTTGTCCCGGCCCTTCCGTATCAACTGGTTAATTGTAGGCATTCATCACTCCATTCTTAACAAAGAAGATCTATGTCTTTAGTCCTCTTTTAGTCAATTATCCATCTTTCAAATCAACTGCCAGCGGCCAAACTGGGGCCTTGGCCAGTCGCATCAAAGTCCACATCATCGAAGAAGGCGTCCTCGCCCCCTTCTACTGAAATCTCAGCGTCTTTAAACTCGGGCATACCAGTTCCAGCCGGCAATAAACGACCCATAATAATATTCTCCTTGAGTCCGAACAGAAGATCCGTACGGCTTGCAATCGCAGCCTCTGTAAAGACCTTTGTCGTCTCTTGGAAGCTCGCTGCCGACAGAATTGAGTCCGTATTCAAAGCCGCCTTCGTAATACCTAAAAGCATCGGCTCTGCGGTGGCTGGCTTTTTGCCTTCGCTAATGAGCTTCTCATTTACATCATCAAAAACCCATCGACTCACGGGTTCACCTTCCAAGAAAGTGGATTCATTGGCCTTCACGATGCGCACCTTACGAAGCATCTGGCGAACAATCACTTCCATATGCTTATCGTTAATCTTAACGCCCTGAAGTCGATAGACCTCTTGAATTTCGTCCACGAGATATTTCGCAAGAGCTTTCACTCCTAAAACTCTCAAAATATCATGCGGATTAATCGCCCCTTCTACCAAGGCCTCTCCGGCTCTCACCAAATCACCTTCACGGATGATAATATGTCGAGATTTTGGAATGAGGTACTCAGTGGGCTCGCCCTTCTCAGACGTTACGATGACCTTTCGTTTACCTTTAGTGTCTTTACCAAAAGAAACATATCCATCGATGTCAGAGATAACCGCCACATGATCGCGCGGAATTCTGGCTTCGAATAATTCAGCAACTCGGGGCAAACCTCCCGTAATATCTCTCGACTTGATGTTTTCTTTTGCCATCTTCGCCAAAACATCCCCCGGTCGAACTTCTTGACCCGGGGAAACCGAAATCGACGCATTGAGAGGTAACCAGTAGCGAACCTCCGTACCTGTCTTGGGATTAATCAATGCAGCGCCTGTTTGAGCATCGACGATTACCAATCGAGGTCGGAGATCGCCGCTACCGCGATTCTCAATAACGATCTTGCGAGATAAGCCTGTCGCCGCGTCGCGCTGCTCTTTGAAGGTCACTCCTTCTACAAGATCTTCATATTTAATCTTACCGCTAAACTCTGTCAAAATCGGCACTGCGAAAGGATCCCAGTCGGCTACCGACTGGCCTACTTTAACCTTACCGTCAGGAGCGACTCGCAAGCGAGCACCTGATACGAGGCGATGTCGCTCAAGTTCACGGTCGCCCGAATCGACAATTACAATTTCTGCATTTCGATTTAAGACAACCGTCTCGTTATTACGGTTGGTAATAACTTGCGCATTCATCACCTTCAGAATCCCGTCGTGGCGAATTTCAATCGTACTTTGTTCAGCCATCGCACTGGCGGTTCCCCCAATGTGAAACGTTCGCATGGTGAGCTGGGTTCCTGGCTCTCCAATGGACTGAGCGGCGACAATTCCTACGGCTTCACCTGCACTCACAATCGCTCCTCGTGCGAGATCGCGTCCATAGCACAGAGCGCAAATACCTCTCTGGCTCTTGCACGTCAGAGGGCTTCGAATGGCAACTCGTTGTATCTGAAGAGCTTCAATCTGTTTCACAGCTTCTTCGTGGAACTCTTCATTCATTTTTACCAAAGTTTTTTTGGTTACGGGATCTTTAACATCATGCAGCGCCATTCGACCCAAGAGTCTTTCAGACAACGGCTCTATAATTTCGCCACTCTCTACCAGAGACTCAGCTTCGATACCTTCCAACGTCCCACAATCGAACTCACGAATTACCGAATCTTGCGCAACATCTACAAGTCTTCGGGTAAGGTACCCGGCATTTGCCGTCTTGAGCGCCGTATCGGCCAAACCTTTTCGAGCACCGTGGGTCGAAATAAAGTATTCAAGAACCGTCAACCCTTCGCGGAAGTTCGAAATAATGGGTGTTTCAATGATTTCGCCCGACGGCTTCGCCATAAGGCCCCGCATCCCTGCGAGCTGCCGAATTTGCTGATTGCTACCCCGAGCGCCGGAGTCAGCCATCATAAAAATTGTATTGAAAGACTTGCCCTTTACCGTATCGCCTTTGCGATCTGGAAATCGTTCGTCACGAACCGGAGCCTGGGGTTTAAATTCCTGAACTCCTAAATTCGCCATCATGTCTTTGGCAATCTTGTCGGACAGAGATGTCCAAATATCGATTACCTTATTATAACGTTCCCCGTCGGTAATAATACCTTCGGCGTATTGGGATTCGATTTCCTTAATCTCCTTTTTAGCATCTGCTAAAAACTTCACCTTCGACTCAGGAATGACGATATCGCTCATGGAAATCGACATTCCGAATTTGGTTGAAAATTCATATCCCAGATTCTTCAGACGATCCGCCATAAGAACCGTTTTCTTTTGACCCGCCTTCTTGAAAGCAATCTCCACCAAATGCGCCAAGGCCTTCTTATCGAGCTCCTTATTGACATAAGAAAACGGAACTTCTTCTGGAACAACCGAACGAACAATAGCACGACCAGCGGTTGTTATTTCTCGTTTACCATCGATGCGGCAGAAAATTCGAGAATTCAGCCCGAGGCCACCTTGTTCATAGGCCACACGAACTTCGTCAGCGTTCAAAAATAGCTTACCTTCGCCCAAACCATAGGGCTCTTCTCGAGTCATGGTATAAAGACCAAGCACGATATCTTGGGTGGGAGAAATGATGGGCTTGCCACTGGCAGGGGACAAAAGATTGTTGGTCGACATCATCAATACGCGTGCTTCCACTTGAGCTTCAATGGACAAAGGAATATGCACCGCCATCTGATCGCCGTCAAAATCCGCATTGAACGCCGTACAAACCAAGGGATGTAGTTGAATCGCTTTGCCTTCAATAAGAACTGGTTCGAAAGCTTGAATTCCAAGACGGTGAAGCGTCGGAGCTCGATTCAACAAAACTGGATGCTCTTTGATCACCTCTTCCAGAACGTCATAGACCTCAGGCGCTTCAATTTCGACCATACGCTTCGCGGCTTTAATTGTGCTGACATAACCTCGCTCTTCAAGCTTATTGAAAATGAACGGTTTGAACAGTTCGAGAGCCATTTTCTTAGGCAGCCCGCACTGATGGAGACGCAAATTCGGACCTACCACGATAACGGAACGTCCTGAGTAATCGACCCGTTTTCCGAGCAAATTCTGTCGGAAACGACCTTGTTTACCCTTAATCATATCCGACAAAGATTTTAAAGGTCGCTTGTTAGAACCAGTGACAACTTTACCGCGTCGACCGTTGTCAAACAACGAATCAACAGACTCTTGAAGCATACGCTTCTCATTGCGAAGAATAATCTCTGGAGCATCCAGTTCTTGAAGACGTTTTAACCGATTATTTCGATTAATCACTCGACGATAGAGATCGTTCAAATCGCTTGTTGCAAACCGGCCACCATCCAATGGAACTAACGGACGAAGGTCTGGTGGTAATACAGGAAGAACATCTAAGACCATCCAGTCAGGTTTATTCTCAGACTGACAGAACGCCTCAATGACACGAAGGCGTTTCACTAACTTCTTTCGCTTAGCCTCAGAGGCAACCTCGGCAAGCTCTTCTCGTAAAATTTTTCGTAGCCCCTCCAAGTCTGTTTTTTGGAGAAGTTCCTTGATCGACTCCGCTCCCATTCCTGCGGTGAACTCTGCCCCAAATTGGTCCTGAGCCCGACGAAATTCTGCTTCACTCAGCACCTGGCCCACTTTAAAGGGCGTCTCTCCCGTATCAATGACGACATAACTCTCGTAATAAAGAACGCGCTCAAGCTCTCTCAGAGTTAAATCCAAAATCGCGCCAATCCGAGAAGGAAGGCTCTTCAAGAACCAAATATGAGCTACCGGAGTTGCCAGCTTGATATGGCCCATACGTTCTCGGCGAACCTTACTCTCAATAACCTCGGTACCACACTTTTCGCATACAACCCCTCGGTGCTTCATGCGCTTATATTTGCCGCAAATACATTCGTAGTCCTTGATAGGACCAAAAATGGCTCCGCAAAAAAGTCCACCTCTTTCCGGCTTGAAAGTTCGATAGTTAATTGTCTCTGGCTTCTTTACTTCGCCGTAAGACCACTCAAGAATCTGCTCGGGTGACGCGATTGAAACCTTAAAGGCTTCAATCGAACTTGGATTTTTAGGTTTTTGGAATAAATTGAAAAAATTTTCCACGTTTATGATCCTCCGCTAAGTCTTAAGCCGACTTGCCTTCTGTTTGTCCTGCTTGAACTAAATCAACATTCAGACCTAGAGCTCTTAATTCTTTCGTCAAAACATTAAATGACTCCGGTAGACCAGGTTCCAGATTGTACTCTCCCTTAACAATACTTTCGTACATTCGGGTTCTACCGATGATATCGTCCGATTTAACGGTCAAGAATTCTTGCAGTGAATAAGCGGCGCCGTAGGCTTCCATCGCCCACACTTCCATTTCTCCCAATCTCTGACCACCGAACTGAGCTTTTCCACCCAGTGGTTGTTGAGTCACTATGGAGTAAGGTCCGATGCTTCTCGCATGAATCTTATCTTCTGCAATATGGTGAAGCTTGAGCATATAGATCGTTCCCACGGTCACTCGACGCTCGAATGGTTCTCCAGTTCGGCCATCGAACAAATAGACCTGACCGTCATTCGGCAAGCCTCCTAAGTCCAACATTCGACTGATTTCATTCTCATCTAATCCGTCAAATACGGGCACGGCCACCGGCACGCCTTTTCGAAGTTTCTTCGCAAAATCTACCAACTCTTCACGGTTGGCGCTCTTTAGAAACTTTTGCACGGACTCTGCGGTATAGACTTGAAGAAGGTACGATCGAAGGCCTTCCACCTCTGAATTTCGTTCCAGCATCTCATTCAAAATTCGACCGATTCCCAAAGCGGCTCCACCCAAATGGGTCTCAAGCAACTGCCCGACGTTCATACGACTAGGAACTCCCAGAGGATTCAAGACGATATCCACCGGCGTTCCGTCTGCGAGATAAGGCAAGTCCTCCACTGGTAAAACGCGAGAGATAACCCCCTTGTTACCATGACGACCGGCCATCTTATCGCCAACTTCAATTTTTCGCTTAATGGCTACATAGACTTTCACCATTTTAATAACTCCGGGAGGGAGCTCATCACCGCGATTGAGCTTGTCGGTACGATTTTGAGCCAAAATCTTAATCGACTCCACTTGGTTGCTCATTGCTTCCACCATACGTCGAAGCTCTGTCTCAACCCCTTCATCACTGAGAGGTAGCCGCATCCACTGAGACTCAGAAATCTGTGACAAGGCATCTAAAGTAATCTTGTCACCCTTCTTCAACAAAGCTTCGCCCGAAGCCGTTGTCACAGGTCCATTAACCGTTTTGCCTTCTAGCAACTTTTGAATATTGCGTACGGTAGACTCACGAATGATTCTAATCTCATCTTCCTGGTCTTGAAGAATTCGCTTCACTTCAGAATCTTGGATCGACTTCGCTCTCGAATCCTTCTCAACTCCTTCGCGTTGAAAAACGCGCGTGTTGATAACCGTTCCTACAACCCCAGGGGGCACGCGAAGAGATGTGTCTTTAACATCGCTGGCTTTCTCGCCAAATATAGCTCGCAAAAGTTTCTCTTCGGGCGAGAGTTGGGTTTCACCTTTTGGAGTGACCTTACCCACCAAAATATCTTGAGGCTTTACCTTCGCACCAACGCGCACAATTCCCGAATCATCCAGATCGATGAGGGCTTCTTCACCAACATTGGGAATGTCTCGAGTAATTTCTTCCATGCCAAGTTTGGTATCTCGAGCGAGACACTCAAATTCTTCGATGTGCACACTTGTAAATGTATCTTCTGCTACTGTCTTCTCAGAAATGAGAATGGAATCCTCGAAGTTGTATCCACCCCAAGGCATAAACGCGACAGTTACATTCTGACCGAGAGCAAGCTCTCCCAATTCAGTAGAAGGCCCATCGGCAAGAATCTCACCGGGATGCACATACTGACCGCTCTTCACGATCGGTCTTTGATTGATACAGGTATTCTGATTAGACCGAACATATTTGAGCAAAGAATAGATTTCTACTCCTGAACCCGTTTCTGATCTCTGAACTCCAGAAGCCGATAAATCTAGACGTACGACGATTCGAGATGAGTCGACACTCTCTATCCATCCAGGATTTCTCGCAACTACGGTCACTCCGGAATCACGCGCTACAACACGCTCCATTCCTGTTCCCACCAAGGGAGCGCGGCTCATGACCAAAGGCACCGCTTGTCGCTGCATATTACTTCCCATGAGCGCACGGTTGGCATCATCATGCTCAAGAAAAGGCACCAAGGACGCCGCCACAGATACGATTTGGCTTGGAGAAACATCGATAAGATTGACCTCGGCTGGAGGAATCAATAGAAATTCGCCCGATTTTCGAGCCGAAACAAGCTCTTCGGTCATCCGACCTTTTTCATCCGTACGAACGTTCGCCTGGGCAATAACTTTATCTTGTTCTTCTAGCGCAGAGGCATAGACCACTTCATCAGTCACACGGCCATCGACCACCTTCCGGTAAGGCGTCTCCAAAAATCCAAATTCATTGATGCGAGCATAGGTCGATAGCGATGCAATCAAACCGATATTCGGACCTTCCGGAGTTTCAATCGGACATATTCTGCCGTAGTGAGTCGGGTGAACATCTCGCACCTCGAAGCCCGCTCGATCTCTCGTAAGACCCCCAGGGCCAAGCGCTGATAGTCGTCGCTTGTGAGTGATCTCTGCCAAGGGATTTGTTTGATCCATAAACTGAGACAATTGCGAACTTCCAAAAAACTCTTTCACAACGGCCGATACCGGCTTTGCGTTGATCAACTCGTGAGGCATCAATGTCTCAAGCTCTTGCAAACTCAGTCGCTCGCGAATGGCTCGTTCCATGCGGACGAGACCCACTCGATATTGATTCTCAAGCAACTCACTCACACTACGAACCCGTCGATTCCCGAGATGATCGATATCGTCGATTTCACCTTTTCCAACTTTCAAGCCCACCAAATATTTCATGGTGGCCAAGATATCGTCTTTTGTGAGCACTCTTTCGTCCAGTGGCGTCTTCAAGCGAAATTTGTGGTTGATCTTCAAACGACCGACTTGAGCCAAATCATATTTCTCAGCATCAAAGAAGAGGCCCTTAAAGAAATATCGAGCCGATTCAATGGTGGGCGGATCTCCAGGTCGCAGTCTCTTGTAGATCTCCATCATCGCTTCTTCGGGACTCTGAATTTTATCCGCAAGAAGTGTGTCGCGGATCGCTGATGATACCGTTTGATTGTTAATGTAAATCAACTGCAGCTCTTCAAGGCCACATTCAAAAATTTTCTTTAGAAGTGCTTCTGTAATCTCTTGATTTACCTCGACAAGAATTTCGCCTGTCGAAGGATCCACGATATTCTTGGCAGCAATTCGACCGATCAGCTCTTGCTCTGTCACTTGAAGAGAGGTGACCCCGCTTCGCTCTAAATTTCTTACCACGAACTTGGTGAAACGCCTTTCAGCCTTGATAATTACATTACCCGCTTTGTCTTTCACATCAAACGCTGTCGTCTGACCAAGCAAAACTTCAGGAACTACATTCTTGGTAATCTTTTTGCCAGAGATGGTGAACGTTTCATGGTCGTAAAAGAAATTGATGATCTGTTCTTCCGACATACCAAGAGCTCGCAGCACGACGGTCGCCGCAAACTTTCTTCGACGATCGATGCGAACATACAGCAGGTCCTTGGCATCGAATTCAAAGTCTAACCATGATCCACGATAGGGGATGACACGCGCGGTAAAACTCGCTCGAGTCCCCGAAGCCGTCTTAGACTGCTCGCGATCAAAAAAGACACCGGGCGATCGATGCAGCTGGCTAACGACGACTCTTTCGGTACCGTTAATGACAAAGGTGCCATTGGCGGTCATCAAAGGAATCTCGCCAAAATATACCTCTTGTTCCTTAACATCGCGGATATTTTGAGGCTTACCCTCGTCGTCCAATTCCCATAAAACAAGGCGTACCGTTACCTTAAGGGGCGCCGCAAATGTCATGCCACGAGCGCGACATTCAATGACATCGTATTTGGGCTCTTCGAGAGCATACCCAACAAACTCCAAGGAAGCTGTCTCATTAAAATCCTTAATGGGAAATACGCTTTTAAAAACGCCCTGAATACCAACTTCTTGTCGCTTGTCGGCTGAAATATCTGCCTGCAAAAAACGGCCATAGCTGTCTTTTTGCATCTCGATAAGATTGGGTATATCGACGATTCTCGGTATATGCCCGTATTCTTTTCGATAGCGATAATTACTCGAAATTAATTCTTGTGTTTCGAGCGCACGAGTTTCTTTTTTTGCCATGACAAGCCTCCCAAAGGGATTAAATAGACCAATGGGGACCCCCAACTTGGAGGCCCCCGAAAATAAAAAGCCTGAATTCCCTGGCTAGAAGAACAGATCACAGCGCGCCAGGCTGAAGACAGAAAAATCAACTAACCTTAACTTTGGCCCCGACGGCCTCCAAGTCTTTCTTGAATTTCTCAACATCTTCCTTGGCGAGTCCGTCTTTAACAAGTTTCGGAGCTCCTTCTACCAAGTCTTTTGCTTCCTTCAAGCCAAGGTTGGTGATCTGTCGAACCACCTTAATAACATCGATTTTCTTGTCGCCAGCCGCTTCAAGGGTCAATGAGAATGCCGTTTGCTCTTCTGCAGCTGCAGGTGCGGCCCCGGCGGCAACTCCAGCTACTGCAACGGGTGCAGCGGCGGAGACACCAAACTTGGTCTCAAATTCCTTCACCAACTCAGAGAGCTCAAGGACGCTCATATTCGATATAAAATTTACAACTTCATCTTTTGTTACTGCCATAAGTTCTCCAGTCTTTGTTAACGCTACAACATTCTTTTCAATCAAGTATTTCCTAAGTCAAAGACTTTCTTAGGAACCTTGAGACTTCTTCTGTTTGATGGCCTCGAGTACGTATACCCATTTTGCTGGCACACCATTCAAAACCCGTACAAACCCTTGAGGAACGGCCAACCAAGTGCCGAGAAGCTTCGCCAAGAGCTCCGGTTTCGATGGCAGTGTTGAAAGAGCTTTCACGCCTTCTGGCGTAACTTCCTTACCTTCAACCCAACCACCGCGGATTTTAAACTTGTTATTCTCCTTCGAGAATTTTGTCATTGCCTTAGCTGCGGAAGAGACATCCCCCTGAGTTAAGACAACGGCCGTCATTCGATCGAAATGGGCCTTGAACGTCGGCGTATAACCGCTTGAATCCAACGCCCTCAAGGCGATTCTGTTTTTTACAACTTTAAGATCTGTTTGAACCTTCTTTAACTCAAACCGCAGTGCCGTCACTTCGGCAACTGTCAAACCTTGGTAGTCAGCCACGAAGACGCCGCTTGATTTTGCAAACTTCTCTCTCAAAACGACTTCTGCTTCACTTTTCTCTGTGCGGTTCACAACCGTCTCCTCTCAGCTCTAAACATTCACAAACTTCGAATGGTCTACTTTGACACTAGGTCCCATGGACGTGGAAACATACAAAGACAGCACATAATGCCCCTTCGATGTCTGTGGCTTTGCACGCATGATGGCTTCCATCAATACCGCAAAATTCTCTGCCAATTTTTCCACACCAAAACTTGCTTTACCAATAGGGGTATGCACAATACCTGCCTTTTCAACCCGAAACTCAGCTCGACCCTTCTTCAACTCTCCGATGGTCTTCGCTAAATCAAAGGTCACCGTACCTACCTTTGGGTTGGGCATCAGACCTCTTGGTCCTAAGACTCGACCAAGCTTACTTACGACACCCATCATGTCAGGCGTCGCCACAACCGATGTAAAATCTTGCATGCCACCTAAAATTTTCTCCACAAGATCATCTGCCCCCACGAAGTCAGCTCCAGCCTTCTCAGCCTCCTGAGCCTTCTCACCTTTCGCAAAAACGACAACCACCGATTTCTTACCAAGCCCATGAGGAAGTGACGTTGCACCTCGTACCATTTGATCGGCATGCTTTGGGTCAACGCCCAGCCGTATCGCAACATCGACGGTCTCATCAAACTTGGCCTTTGGCGCTGCGAGAACAACTTCAAGTGCCTTAACGATATCGACACTCGTCTCAAGCGGAACAGCCGCTCTGATCTGGCTCAATGACTGTGAAAATCGCTTTCCACGCTTCAATTTGATCGCTTTAATTTCATCTTGCTTTAACGCTGATTGCATAAATTATCCTGCCACTTCAATGCCCATACTACGAGCCGTTCCACGAACGATAGATTCTGCCTTCTCGACCGTATAACAATTTAAGTCCGGCAGCTTGATCTTCGCGATTTCTGTGACCTGCGCTGCACTTACTTTACCCACCTTTATGCGGTTCGGAGTTGCCGAACCACCAGGTACCTTGGCAGCCTGCCTCAGCAAAACGGAGGCCGGCGCGCTCTTCATGATGAACGTAAACGTTCGATCGGTATAAATAGAAATAATAACGGGGACGATAGTATCACCCATCTTCTGGGTCCGAGCGTTAAATTGCTTACAAAACTCCATGATGTTCACACCGTGTTGACCGAGGGCTGGGCCGACGGGCGGGGCCGGATTCGCTTTTCCGGCCGGAATCTGAAGCTTAACCTGTGCTGTGACTTCCTTTGCCATAATTAAATCTCTCTTTCTCTACTCACTAGGCCTTCTCTACTTGGCCAAATTCAAGATCAATAGGCGTCGAACGCCCGAAAATACTTACGAGAACCTTAAGCCTGCCCTTGTCAGGGTTGACCTCATCGACAACACCATTGAAATTGGCGAAAGGACCTTCTTTAACTCGGACGCTCTCGCCTTTATCAAATTCGATCATCAATTTTGGCTTCATCTTTCCGTCTTTAATTTGCTGAGTGATTCTCAACACCTCTTCTTCAGAGATTGAAGGCGGATTAATAGAGTTGCCGACAAAACCTGTCACTCGCGGCGTGTTTTTAACCACCTGCCAAGTTTCATTGTTAAGCTCCATTTTTACAAAGATATAGCCAGGAAAAAACTTCTTCGAGCGAGACTTCTTCTCACCCTTCTTCATTTCGACAACCGTTTCCATGGGGATCAAGATTTCTTCAAACTTCTCCTCGGCATGAGCTTGACGAATGCGATCGCGCAGAGCTTCCTGCACTTTTGCTTCAAAACCAGAATGTACGTGAACGATATACCACTCTTTAGCCATAGACATCACAACAAAGCCTTAAAAAACAGCCCCCATACTGTGTCCATTAAAAAAAACATCAGTGCCGCAGCTCCGACCAATACAGAGACGACCACCGTTGAGAGCGCAGTCTCGCGACCGGCAGGCCAGGTGGTTTTTCGCAACTCGGCAAATACCTCATCGGAATACCCTGTCGCTCGGCCATTCGTCATCAAAGCAACAAAAAGGATGAGCCCCGTCAAAACAGCGGCTGCCACAGCCCAAACTCGCGGAGGATATCCTAGAAGCGCAGGAAGCTTCAGGGAGAAAAAAATCTGCGCTAAAAGCAAGTTTGTAACCAGGCCTACGAGAGACGCCAGCACAAAAAAAGACACAACAGTAAATTTTCTATTCTCGTTGTCCAAGAAAACTCCTTATAGAGAGCCATTTTCGGTTTATAAACGTTAGACTCAAATCCAAGACACAGATCAACAAGAAAGAGGTTCAAAATTTGAGGACATGCAGGTCAGGAGGGATTCGAACCCCCGACCCTCGGTTTTGGAGACCGATGCTCTACCAGCTGAGCTACTGACCTAACTAGAACAACAATCCAACAACCTCTGTCGATTAGATACAGATATTAACAAAAAATCAGGTCTTTGCCTCTTTGTGATTCAGATGTTTTCGGCACGAACGGCAATACTTCTTAAGGTTCAACTTTTCGGTGACCGTCTTTCGATTTTTAGTCGTTGTATAATTTTTTCTCTTACATTCTGTGCACTCTAGGGCAATGATATCGCGCATGATTTTTCCTCAAGTCCTCTTTGGTTTCTATATTATGGCTACCGCCCCTCAGCAGTCAGAGAAGAACTGACTCTGCTGGGCTGGAGCCCACGACCGGGTTTGAACCGGTGACCTCTTCCTTACCAAGGAAGTGCTCTACCAACTGAGCTACGTGGGCAGCAAGGTAGAAATTTGGAGAGGGGTGGATTCGAACCACCGAAGACTTGCGTCAACAGATTTACAGTCTGCCGCGTTTGGCCACTTCGCTACCTCTCCATGTGGAAAATGGAGCGGGAAACGGGATTTGAACCCGCGACCCCCTGCTTGGAAGGCAGGTGCTCTACCGCTGAGCTATTCCCGCAAAACTCTCAAATAACAAGCTGGCGATGGGATTCGTCCGACCGAAGGTCGGCCCAAGGGCCGAACGCGACCGAGGTCGCGGGTTCGATACGTGACACTCCCTCACTCAGCATTAAACTCTCAAATAACAAGCTGTAACAAAGCTGGCGATGGGATTCGAACCCGCGACCTACTGATTACAAATCAGTTGCTCTACCAGCTGAGCTACGCCAGCAACAGCTAAGCCCACATATAAGCGGAAAAGACAGAGCTTTGGGAGAAAAATTGTTGGGAAAGGAACGCCCAGCCTAGACCGGCAATGGCTTTTTCGATAAAATGATTGCGATGATCTTTGCAGTATTCTTTTGTCTCAGTTTACTAGCCCTTCTTCTCTATACTTTTTGGGTGGGCCGCCAAAAAGGGGGGCGGCCAGGTCACGAGCCTCTCGGCAAGGACATGAAGCCCTATTTGCTGTGGGGCGTCTTTTATGTGAATCCGGATGATCCTCGTAGTTGGCCTCCCAAGGTAATTCCGTCCCTGGGTTGGACCGTCAATTTCAGGGTGGCGCAACGGGCCTATATCTTTGCCCTACTCCTCGTGCTCGTGCTGGTGAGCTCCCTACTGTTTTCTTGGTATGGCGTGAGCCAGTTTTTACACACAATTTAACTCTTAGCCGCTTGAGACCTCTTAATCCCGACAAACCATAAAATTTTGTCGCGAGGCGGCTCAGACGGGGCGGTCCGACCAAAGGGCGGCTTTGCGCCGAACGGCCTCAACCGACGCGTCGCTAGCGATAGTCGCCCAGCCAGGCCATGGCGATGGCTCCAGCCTGAGCAACATTCAAGGAATTTACTCCGGGCGCCATCGGAATACGCAGACCCTCATCGCACTGCCTCAACAATGTGGGCGCAATGCCAGAACCTTCGGCCCCCAAAACCATGGCCACTCGGGGCGGTCGCTCAAACTCATAAAGTGATTGGGAGGCACGGCCGTCGATGGCGATAACACTAAAATCGTCTTGCCGTAGGCGCTCGACCGCGAGTTTTAAATTGGAGACTTTGAAAAATTTAACCGCAAACGCCAGCCCTGCCGAAGCTCGAACTGCTGCGGGAGTCACGGATACACTGCGCTCTCGCTCATGAACAATCGAGCCGAATCCAAAAGCTGCCGCCGACCGCACGAGTGCACCCAAGTTCTGAGGATCTTCTAAATGATTGAGGAGTAAAACTCTCTCACGAGGGAGCCATTGTGCCGAATTAAAATCATGATAAAAATCATGTCGACAGGAGAACCACAAACCCTGATGGTTTTGATCTTTAAGGAACGGAGGAACTTGGCCTTTTCGCTCCACGGCCACCGTAAATTTGGCCCGTCTCACCGTATCATTCGCCCAACGCTCCGTTTCACTATTTAAAACAGAAACGCGTGAGATCCGAACGTTGCGGCTTAAGGCTTCTTCGAAAATATGTCGTCCATAGAAAACTGGATCTCGCTCCATGTTTTACCCCAATCGCTTGCTGCGGTTAGCGCTCGACCCAAGACAGCATAGGTGGCACCCGCTTTAAACACTTCACTAAAAGTTGCAACCCTCTTTTGATCTTGATGCGATGTATCTCCCGCCAAACGAACGCCAGGCACAACCAACACGGCATCTAAAGACTGCTCGCGCAGAGAGGCCACCTCTAAGGGTGAGCAGACCAAACCACGAATACCCGACTGCAACGCCAGCCGGCCTAAACTCTCCACCTGACTTGCCATATCACGACCACAACCAAGATCGGCCAAATCACTGGCCTCAAGGCTCGTTAATACTGTTACAGCACAAACTGTCTGTGCAGAGGATTGTAACTTCGCCGCCGCCTCTAACATGGCTCGCCCTCCTGATGCATGCACCGTTAGTAAGTCGACGCCACTGTGAAACGCCGCTTCAACAGATTTTTTTACGGTATTGGGAATATCGTGAAACTTAAGATCTAAAAACACCTTCACGCCCTCGTCCTTGAAATACTTCACAATTTGGGGACCTTCGTGAGTGAACAAGACAGAGCCCACTTTGACGCCCCAAATCTCGTTCTTTAATCGAGAGACCCATAGTTTGGCTTCTGCCACGGATCCATCTAACGCTAAAATGAGAGGCCATCGATTGGTGCTCATGTCTCACCATTTTTACTTTGAAATTCACTACCCTGCGTCACAAGATCCAGGTGTTACAATAGCCAAGTGAGTCTGTCTGTAGGAAACTTCCAGGAATTCCTGCAAAAACGAAAGGTCCGCCTCGACCTCGAGAACGCCAAAGCTCATTTTGACGACGGAACTGACAAACCAATTTCATTGGATCAATGGCCTCTTCTTCTTTTTCTTAACGGTCTCGGTTTCTCGGATATTCACTTGTTTGAACCCAGCCCTCAGGATCTCGAAAAATGGCTATTGAGACTCAACGATCTCGAACAAACCTATATCCATGATCCCGAAAGTCTCGATCAGGAGGCCATCATCTGGGGAGCGTATGATGATCAAGGCCAAGAAATTATTCGCTGCGATCGCTCTATCAAGGACAAGCCCGAGCGACTTTTTTCGGTAAACTCAACGATTCCACCTCTGGCGGCACCCCTGAATATGCCATCCGATTTAGTAGCCCGATTCGCACAGGAGCTGCGACAAGAAGGGCCTTTGCATTTGCTTCGACGCTTTGTGGTGATTGTGAAAGAATTTCTCGGCGTTGAAACACCCGAACCTATTGCCGAGAAACTTATTATGCGGGCTATTCGCTTGAGCTGCGAGTGGGAACAACTAGAATTGGCGGTCGACCTCATTCGCAGCCAGCCACGTCTCTGGGAGAAAATCCTTCAACAGGACGATCGTGTCTTTGAAATTCTGCAACTACTTGATCCCAAGCCCCAAGATCTTTTGACTTGGTCTCAGCTGTTTCATGGACTTCAGGCAGAATCAATTGTCTCACTTTGTTTGAAAGCTCGAGGCCATGCCACTGAAAACAGAGCATTAAAACTGCTTCACTATCGTTGTCTTCGCCAGCCCGCGGACTTTTTTGATTGCGCACTCAAGGGTGATTTTATGACGAAGCGACTTCTACTACCGTCATTGTATCCCTCGTGGACAGCGAACCATTATCCGTCGATATGGCAGAAAGTTCGCGACTCACTTCAGAGCGAAGATTGTCTTGAAGATTGGTTACAAGTTCTGTTGCATCTTGATGAGCCTCAAGCCCTACGCGATATCACTACTTACTTTTTCTCGTCTCGATTATTTTCAAAACGGCCAAAAGCCGAACAACAAATGGACATCATTCGAATCCTCTTGCGGTACAGCCCCAAAGCTCTGCTGAGCGCATGGCCCAAGCTTATGAAGGGCATTATTCGAGGGCATAGGCATAAAGCACAAACCCTGATGGACGGCTACCTAAAGCGAGGTCATCGCTGAGATGCATAGAATTAAGAAAGACATTGCGCCCTATCTCGGAAGCGAACTCGAGAACTATACCAAAGAGATTCTTTTGCTCAAAAAATTGAGAAGTCACGATGAGTATACCTATCTTCATTCTCTCAATGTGACACAAATCTCCATAGGTCTTGGTGTGCGTTTAGGCTTTTCTCCAAAAGAACTTAAAGACCTCGCCTGGGCAGCCCTTCTCCACGACATTGGGAAGATATCGATTCCCCTCAATTTATTGAACAAACCCTCTTCATTTTCATCGGTCGAACTAAAGACAATGAAATCTCACCCTTGGGCGGCACTTTTAGAACTTGTTGACGAAACCGAAGTCACCCTTGGCGATGTTCTCAATTTTGTACCTGCTTTCGAACATCATCAACGCTATGATCTGCTGGGCTATCCTGACGTCGGCCAGAAGATTAGACTGCATCCGTTTAGCCGCATCATCGCCATTGCAGACACGTTTGATGCGATGACGTCCGACCGAATTTACCATCGACGTATTCTACCCGATATTGCCCTGAAGATTATGTCCCAAGGATTCGGTTCCATATTCGACCCTATTGCCCTGCATGCTTTCATCTCTACGATGGGAGCCTACCCTGTCACATCCGTTGTACGACTTTCCGACCAAACGCTAGCCGTCGTTGTGGCCTATAAAGACAACAGTGAAATGGATCGCCCTATCGTCATTAGAGTCAACGACTCCGATAAAACTCCCTTAAATTTGATGCTTGCGGAAAACAAACATTTGAAAATTGTAAAATCTGAGTTTCCAGAAGATCATGGATTGCGAGTGTCGGATTTCTTGAAAGCGAATCTATGAGAGTTCAGTGCAGTCAGTGCGGGAAGGTTTTTGAAGTTCCCGCCACGCAAACCAACCGGGCTCTAAAATGCGTATGTAAGAATATTTTTATCGCACAGCCTATGATGGAAGAGGTCAAAGTAGAATCGCCAGAGACCCCCGATAAAGGCAGTGGCCCTTGGAAAGAATTGGGCAATACTCGTGAATTTGTAAAACGCTATCAGACGTCTGAAACGCCGCACGAGTCAGACGACGCCACAGTAACAACAGCGACATCAGATAGTGAAATTGCGAAACATATTTCACTATTAAAGGCGCGTCGAATTTCTCAGGAGATCCCAAAAGAAGATAACCCCTCCCCTCAAATTTTGAGAAATCATGATTTTGAGATCGAACTTGATCAGCGCCAAGAACCAACACCGAAAGATGCGACATCAAAGGCAACTCCTGACGAAGCGGATTCAACAGAGGAGTTTTTTACATCGCGACTCGACAATTCTCCTTCGATCGATGAGGCCAAAGAACGAGTTTCGAGCAAAGATAAATCTCCTAATACTGAAAGCCGATCGGCGCCTAGGGAAGCGGCCAAGCCTAAGCCCAACCCTAAAATAGCCACGTCAATCGTAAGCTTGTCGAATCCCATGAAAATATGGATTATTGCCGGGGGCCTTCTTGTTATCATTGGCTTTTTGGGAAGCCTCATTTATTTGTGGACGCGACCTAAAGCTGAAGAAGTGGTTCAGGTCGACCCATATCTCAACAAACTAATTGGCTCTCCAAAAAATACAACGAACGAGAATAAGCCGATGTCTATTGCCAAATCTTCGCCTTCATCAGGCTCGCTAAATCCAAACGACCAGAACGCTCGACCAGCCGCTGATAAACAAGAGGTTGCCTCGCCCTCAAGACACCCAAAAAAGGCGGATGACCTAGAATCCATTCTTCCTGCTTATATGGCGGGTGATTTTCAAGAGGCTATTCGACTTTTTCAGTCTATAAAAGTTCCGTCCCCTGAGGCAAAATCTATTTACTTTGAATCTCTCTTGCAACGTGCTGGTGACAACAGTACCAGAATTAGGCAAGTTCTACGACAGGTCGAGGACGAACTCAGAATTCATCCGTCTTCGCCAGATCTGATGCGATCGAAGGCTTTTGCACTTTTGCAGTTGGCCACCGATAATATTTCCATTCGAGTACCAAGAGAATTGCTCATGAGTCTTTCTCAAACGCATCCCTTTGATCCTCTCATATTTGCCTACTTAGGAATGCTTTATGCTCGAGTGGGTGAAGTGAAATTGACGCGTGCTCCTTGGGACCGCGCGCTGAGTATCGAGCCTCATCTTTTATGGCTCATCGAACTACAAAAAGATTATTTCTTTGAAGTTGGTGAGCCTGAGGAGGCCCTTCGAGTGGTGCTGAAGCTGGTGGAAAAGGCCGGCCAGGAGGCGCGTGGCTACAGATTAGCCGGGGATATTCGGCTGGCTCAGGGTCAAACAGATAAGGGAATTGAATTGCTTCAGAAATCTCTGGAGTATCATGAAGACAGCGAAACGCGCCTGAAACTGGCCGAGGCGCTGGTAGATAAAGATCCAAACTTAGCACTTACCCATGTGACTAAAGTTTTAGATCGGAAAGCTCGGACCAACGCTTCTCAAAAAATTGAAGCGCAACGATTGTCGGCTCGCTTACATTGTAAACTAGGCAACGCTCAACTCGGAAGTAAGGCCTATGCATCTTTGCTTCGTCAGAAACGGTTGAAACAGTATGCGGCTGAGAAGGCTGATTGTGAGTATCAAGGAGGTCTTTTAGTATCGGCCACCGAAAGCTATGAAGAAGCTCTAAAACTCGATGCCAATAACGCCGAGCTTTGGGTTCGCTACAGTCGTGTCTTATTGAAACGAAAAAGAATAAAGGCCTCCATTGAAGCGTCTCGAAGATCATTAAAAATTAAGGAAAGCGATAGTGCCCATACAGCGGCCGCACTCGCTCTTATTGCCGATCAAAAAACGAGCGAAGCTAAAGCCCATATTCGAAGGGCGCTTCAACTAAATCCAAAAAATGTCGAGGCTCTCGCCCTGAGAAAAAAGGTTAAATAGAAATTCTCCACAGACCTGTAAGTGCCAAGACCAATCCGGTAGCAACAATACCAATATAGAGTTCATCCACCGAACCATAGAAGTTCGCCAATTCCGAGAACCTCCAATAGGTCACAGCTATCGCTCCCATAACAGTCGCTAAACAAAATTGTAGATCGGATATTTTCTTTGGAAAGAAAAATCCCACCATCATAGGTAATAGCAAACAAGCCGCCGCATAAGTTCCAAGAGTTTTCCAGATATGCTTGATATCTCCTGAGAAGCAGGAGGCAATGCCTATAGAAATAAGTGAAACCAGCATCAGACTCACATGTCTGTGAAACTTAGAGTACTTCCATTTTTTTGGAGCAAGATCATAAGACAGAGACGAGCTTGCAATGAGCAGAAAGGAATCTAGCGTTGAAGCGATGGTTGCAAATATTCCGGCCAAGAAAAACCCTCGCAGCCCTTCGGGCAACAACTGCAAGCTATACGTCAAATACGCCAGGCCCGACTCTGTCGATGGAATGACGGCTCGTGCGTACAGACCTCCTGCCGTAGTGCAGACATCAAACAGAATCCAGACTGCTGTGGAGATCAAAATACCTCGGCGAGCTGTTTTTTCCGTCGCAGCGGCGAAGCAACGCTGATAGAAATTTGGATCCACTAAAGTGGCAAGCGCGATGAAGCCCCACACCAGGGTCTCAGCGAGACTCTGCCCCCCGAGCCACTCAAAATGGGTAGCTGGTAATCGACTTTGCAGAAAGTCCCAACCCCCAAACTGGGCATAAGACAGAAACGCCACCAAGGCGACAGAACTGCACATGATGAAAAATTGAAAAAGATCCGAGAATACATCGGCTCGAAAACCTCCCGCAAATGAGTAAATCACCACTAAGCTGGTGCCCAAGATCATATGAAAGAGAAGGTCCCCTCCAAACAACGACTGAAAAAGTAGCCCCATGCTCACCACATAGGCAACAGGCACACAATTGAAGAAATTAAATACTGCCGAAACCTTTGCAGATCGGGGGCCGAAAATCTGCCCGGTGAGTTCAGGCAAAGTGACCGCAGAGTAACGACGAATTTTTGCGACGAGAACAAAGGCCATAAACAAATAAGTCGCGTACCAAAATACACCTTGGGTCAAAAAGTTGAAAATACCGTGATCGAACGCAATTTGGGTCACGCCAAAAATTCCGCCATACCAAGTGGCGACGAGGGTGGCTACAAAGAGCGGTAGCGTCAATCGGCGGCTCATAATCATGGCGTCTAAAAATGATTCTTTTTCCTCATTTGCAATCTTTGAGGAGCCAAAGGCTTGTTTCCGGAGCCACTGCCCATAGACAATCGTCAAGACCGTCCCCAATAGGCAAAGGCCGAATACCAACCAGTCCCAGCGACTTAAAACAGAGATAAATGAAAAAGAGGATTTAAAAGGCATAGACGCTCCCTTCGCTGGCATGACCCAGATCAGGTTATACGGGTTTAATCTCAGCCCTCGTTCTCCCCGCCTACCTCCAAAGGTATGCGGAATAAGGCACCCCGGTTTTATGCCCTTATTAAGACAGCCTTTCTTTGAGGTTGGCAAGCGGTCAAAGACTATAATGCGTAGTGGGCTATGCATCTATTTCACGGGCTACGAATTCGTATATAAAGACTGAAGCGATTATAGATGCTTAGGCAGGTGCTCCCTTGGCACTGCCTTTGCAATATCATCTCATCAGTCTTGGCGTAACAACTAAGGCTATACCCCTAACTCTTATTACTCCCTAGGTGCCGTTGTGAGTTTCTCCCTTAACTCACAACGGCCTTTTTTCTTTAGGCCCCCTGCGTCAGGAACCTCTCCAAGATACAATAGAGTAAGAGACCGGGTTTTTTGGGGAGATCATTTTTGAAACGAGATTACCATCGCATTTTCTGCGTTTTCATCATGACAGTCAGCGTTGTCGCAACATCCCTTATTCCTATGAAGACTAGTAATGCTGAAAGCCATAAATCATCTCGCGCTGAAAGCTACTTCAATTTTATTCGAGGCACGCTCGAAAGTCTGAATGGAAACTCTACAGAAGCTTTGCGATTTTATGGTCAGTCAGAACAAATGAGTTCTGGTAGCCATTATATAAAATTAAAACGGGCCGAGGAGTATCTCAACCTTTCAGAAACGGCATCTGCCAATAAACTCCTTAATGAAATTGCCCCTCACTTTCAGAAAGAAGCTGATTACTTTGTTCTAAAAGCTCGAGCGGAATCTCAAATGGGCCATCACGACTTTGGTCTTAAAGATCTCGACCGCGCCATTCAACTTTACTTTGCCCGAGACAACATTATCAAGGCTCGCGAAATAACCCTAACGAAAGTAGCTCTTCAGGCCGATCAGCAGGACTACAAGGGAGCTGTTAAAACCCTGGAGCGCTTTATCGCCAAGACGCCCTTTGATGAGATTGTTCACTACTTCTTGGGTAAAATTCACTCGATGTTTAACCAGAAAAATCTAGCCGTAAAATCGTACAAGACAGCTCTCGAACTTCGTCCGGGTTTTGCCGTAGCAGCAAAGGCACTTGGCCTTATCTACGAACTTTCTGGAAAAAACGATGAAGCTTTTGCTGTCTACCAAAATGCTTTTCGATCGGGTGCTGTAGATGACGACCTCGTTCAGAAACTCATCAACCTATCTTTGATTCAAGATGATCTACGTAGCGCTCTGTCGTATATTCGCCAATCCTTGCAGTGGAAACCTGACGATCTCCAGAATAATCTACGAGCCGGGCTCATCCATTTTAAACTGGGGGATTTCAGCGATGCAGAATTTTATTTTCGAACGGCGCAATCTTTAGAGGGCGCACCTCTCGATCGCGTCCATTTCTATCTCGGTAGCACGCTCTACTCCCTCAATCGACAAGATGACGCCATCCGCTCCCTCAAAGAGATAAAAAGCGACTCCGAATACTACGTGGAGGCTCGAATTCAAATCTCGAATATTCATGAAAAAGAACTAAAACAACAACATCTCAGCATAAAGAATATTGACCAGGCTATTGCTGAGAAGCCTGACCTAGAGCTTATATTGGCTAAAGCTAATCTTTTCGAGGGCCGAGGTGATATCAAGAAAGCAATCCAGGTGCTTTCGAGTCGTCAAAATGATTTTCCCAATAGCGAGAGACTCCTGCTAACTCTAGGATCGCTCCAGGAGCGAATCGGTCAAATCGACGAATCCATTCAAACGATGAGAAAGATTCTGACGTTTGATGAAAATAATACTCAGGCTCTGAACCATATTGGCTATAGCTACGCAGAGCGCGGCATTTATTTAGAGGAAGCTGAAGCCCTTCTAAAAAAGGCCGTTCAACTCGCTCCCAATAACGCCTATATTTTGGATTCCCTCGGATGGCTCTACTACAAAAAGGGACGTTACTCAAAAGCTCATGAGCTGCTACGCCGAGCCAACGAATTGGTTCCTAACAATGCTGTTCTCTTAGAGCATCTGGCGGACACTTTACACAAACTCAATCGAATTCCCGAAGCTCTAGCAACCTACCGCCGAATCGTAACACCTCAGGCCTCTGCAGAAAGCACTAGTGAAGATCAAGAGACTCGGTTAGTGAAGGAGCGTGTTCGAGAGAAAATGTCGCTTCTTGTTGATGCCTCTCCCCGTGATTAAGTGGGTAAGTTTTGTTGCCCTAGGTTGGTCGTTCACAGGCTGTGCCCGAGCAAGCTTAGATCGCTATCAGTCGAGTTTTCACCAGCCTTGGTCTTGCAACTCTCGCTTTCGTGCCTCTATTCCTGAAGACAGTACATTTGGCTCTGTTCGAGGTCATATTAAAGGCACTCTCTCTAGGGAAAAATCCTCTATCGAGGTTCTGTTGAGAGACCCTCTCTTACATCCTGTTGCTAAAATCAGATTTAAAGGGACGCAGCGCAACATCGTATCGAAGTTAAGCGCTGGCGAACTCGAGAACGTTCTTGTCTATTTTCCCGAAAATTCGTGGTGGAAATGGATGAGTTTCCTTCTAGGAATTCCTCAGACGGACCAAGACGACGATATTCAAAGTAATTCGTTTCAAGAACCTGTCTACTTTCGAGCACATCCAGCTGTATTTCGTTGCAAATATCCGCGCTCATCGTCGCGCCATCCAGAATCATGCACGGTAGAGTCTCAGGGCAAGACGCTGCAGATTGATTTCACTTTTGTCGACTGTCATCCCCGTTTACACTAAGCCATGGGCAAAGCAAAGTTTGGCGAAATCTTGGTAACGCAAGGAGTTATTGATTCTGCTCAGGTTGAATCAGCACTTTCTTTACAACGAAGAACCGGCCGGCGCTTTGGCAACTGTTTAGTCTCGCTGGGCTATATCACTGAGGAAAGAATGATTGCCAGCCTTGCCGAGGCACTCAAATTACCTACCATCGATGTCACCCGTATTCCATCGGCTCAAATTACCCAAGATTTGCTGCGAGCTGTTCCCTTGAAAATAGCCCATGAGCACCGAATCGTGCCGCTTTCTATTCGACCGATAGGAAACCGTAAGCGACTGATCGTCGCCACACCCGACCCCACACAATATGCTGCCTTCGATAAAATTCAGTTTTCTTCAGGCCTGCCTTTATTGATTATGCTGTCTTCGGAAACTGGAGTGTCATGGTTTCTTCGCAACTATTATCTCGGCGAGAGCTCCTTACCCGCCGTGCATAAAAACCCACAAAGCATCGAAAGCTTCGGGGCTTGCTTCAATCTCACGTCCAAGTTTTATAGTGAAGAAGATTTCACTCGTGAGATTACGGGTTCCGGTAAAACAAAAAAATGGCCCAAAGACTAGGTCATCATGGCAGACCTTGAAATTCACAATTTAAAAATTCGCTTTCCGTCGCAAACATCTTGGGTGACGGCGGTCGATTCGTTATCGTTTCGTATCGAGTCTGGTCGAAGTCTCTGCCTTATCGGAGAAAGTGGCTGTGGAAAGTCGGTGACGTCTATGGCCATTCTTCGCCTCCTAGGAAAAAACGCCCAGATAGAAGGCAAAATTATTTTTGATGGCCAGGATTTGTTGCAGCTTGACGCAGATCAGATTCAGCGTACCAGAGGCTCGCAAATTGCAATGATATTTCAAGAACCCATGACTGCACTAAACCCCCTCTTTTCGGTTGGCAAACAAATTCAAGAAGTTTTCTCAACTCATCAAAAGAAAGATTTTCGGACGAGCAGAAATTTGGCGATTGAGATTATGGACGCCGTGGGCATTCCCGACAGTGAAGACCGCTATAACGCCTACCCTCACGAGCTCTCTGGCGGACTACGTCAACGAGTGGTCATCGCCATGGCCTTAGCCTGCAAACCGAAACTCCTCATTGCAGACGAACCCACGACTGCCCTGGATGTTACCATTCAAGCTCAGATTCTAGCGTTGATTAAAGGTTTACAGAAAGATTTCGGAATGACTCTCCTACTGGTAACCCATGATTTTGGCGTCGTGGCCGAAACGGCTGACGACGTCGCCGTCATGTACGCGGGCAGAATCGTCGAGAAAGGACCCGTGCTGACGATTTTTGACAGTCCTAGGCATCCGTACACGGTCGCCCTTCAGCAATCGATTCCTGCGTACGCCCAGGCGCGCCAGCGTCTGTACAGCATTCCGGGCATGGTGCCCTCTCTGCATCACCTGCCCCCAGGATGTTATTTTCATGACCGATGCAGTTATGCGACATCGGAGTGCACTCAAATCGCACCAGCTCTCGAGAAGACGATCTCGTCGCACTGGGTAGCGTGCTACCATCCCGTCGACAAGAATCAGGAACGAGCCCAATGAGCTTCTCTAATGATGAACAGACAGATCCTTCTAATGTCAGACGAGGGGAGGTCGAACAGAGTGAAGCCTCCCTACTTGAGGTAAAAAATCTCAGCGTAGAGTTTAATCGCGCCTCAGGCTTTTTGGAGAAAAAAAAGAATCCGCTCATTGCCGTACGCGACGTTTCGTTTGCTATTAGGGCAGGCGAAACACTCGGTCTTGTGGGCGAAAGTGGCTGTGGAAAATCCACACTGGGTAAGGCCTTGCTGCGACTGCTTCGCATCAAATCGGGCGATATTTTTTTCTTAGGTCGCTCCATTAGACAAAGTAACGCCAAGGACCTGCGAGGACTGCGTCGTCACATGCAGATGATCTTTCAAGATCCCTATTCGAGTTTGAATCCGCGCATGAAAATTCGAGATATTCTGGAAGAGCCCTTGATCATTCATCGACAAGGTAGCCGCTCGCAAATTAAGGAGCGAGTGCTCGAGACATTATCTCTTGTGGGTCTTAGAGAAGATAGCCTCGAACGATTTCCGCATGAGTTTTCTGGAGGACAAAGACAGAGAATAGGCATCGCTCGAGCCCTGATGCTCAGACCTAAATTTCTAGTCTGTGATGAGGCTGTGTCGGCCCTCGATGTTTCCATTCAGGCTCAGATCCTAAACTTACTAAAAGATCTTCAAGAATCACTAAACCTTACCTATCTGTTTATTTCGCACGATCTCAATGTCGTTCAGCATCTCTGTGATCGTGTCGTCGTTATGTACCTTGGTCGGGTCATGGAGATTCTACCTGTTCAAGAGCTGAGGCATTCCGTTAATCGCCATCATCCTTATACAGAGGCTCTCTTAGCGTCAGCGCCTCGAAAACATCCCAATGAGCCCAAGCAAGAGTCGATTCTTCAGGGAGATTTACCCTCGCCGACGAACCCTCCCAGTGGTTGCGTCTTTCGAACGAGATGTCGCGAGGCGGTTGAGGCGTGCAGCGCCGAAGTACCGGCCCTCAAATTTGAAGAGAATCGCTGGGTTGCCTGTTTGAAGCGTGGTAATAAGATGACTCCATGACAACTCCTTTAGCCATGAAACCGGAACATCGCGTTCTTACGGGTATCCGAGCAACGGGCTCTATTCACTTGGGCAATCTTCTCGGCGCGATTCAACCCGCACTCCAGAGACAGGGTCAATGCAAGACGTTTTTCTTCATTGCTGATCTGCATGGGCTTACGGTTTTACCCGATAAAGGCCTCCTACGAACCTATACCCATCAACTCGCTGCCGCTTGGCTTGCGGCAGGCCTAGATCCAAATCAATCTATTATCTGGCGACAGTCCGATTTAGCGGAGCACATCGAGCTAAGCTACTTTCTTGCCTGCCCAACAACGATGGGTCTTCTCGAAAGAGCTCATACGTATAAAGACGCCATAGCTAAAGAGCAAGTCGTCAAAATGGGACTCTTTTATTATCCACTGCTCATGGCCTCAGACATACTTCTCTTCGACAGTGATTTTGTGCCTGTTGGCGAAGACCAGCAGCAACATTTAGAAATGACTCGAGACATCGCTACTTTTTTTAATGAGCGCTATGGGCCAACGTTTAAACTGCCACGAGAAATAGTTGTCAAAACGGTGGCGACCGTCCCAGGCGTCGATGGCCGAAAGATGTCGAAAAGTTACCATAATGGCCTCGACATATTTGGAAATGAGGCTCTACTCAAAAAACAGGTGATGAGTATTCAAACCGATTCCAAAACCTTAGCCGAACCCAAAGTAGCAGAAGACTGTCTGGTGTTTAAACTCTTTAGGCTGGTCGCAGCGCCCGAAGAAACAAGCCGAATGAAAGAACAACTTGAAGCTGGGGGCTACGGCTACGGAGACGCCAAAAAAACGCTTTTTTCGTGTTTGATGGATCGCTACGGCGCAATGCGCCAATCTTATGCTCATTGGATCAAAGATCCTACGGCGCTTGAAGACGTTCTGCAGCGGGGTGCTGAAAAAGCTCGCGTCGATGCACGAAAAATGATGCAGACTGTCCGTGATAGGGTCGGGCTATAATAGGAGCATGATTTCTCGTAAAACTTTTATTTTGTTTCACGTTTATACGCCCATATTTTTTCTTACACTCATTTCTTTGCTCTTAGGGAGCTGCGCCTCTAAGAAAGAGAACGAGGGTATTGTGGCTCTAGCCGCTAATCGAAAAATGGGCGTTGCACTTGCTATCACTAATGAGGCCTCGCTGAACAACGATGAGGTAAAGAATTTTGTTTTGCAGGTGATAGCCTCTGGCCTCGACAAGGCCTATGGAAACAAAGTGCGACTGGTCGAACTAGAGTTGGCTGGGCCCATCGAGACGCCCGCCAACTATTATCAACTTGGAAGAGGACAATTTGATGATCTCTTTGTTGTGGATGTCCATGTACCCGCTCAATTTCAATGGACCCTCCCTACCGAGGGACCGGCCGCCACGTTAAAAACAACAATTTATAATGGGTCTAATTTGAAAGCCGTCAATGTCTTTAACTCGACCATTGAATCAGGAGAGCTCGACAAAATACGAACAGAAGCCATTCAGAAGTTTGCACAAAACAGTATGAATGTCTTTGCCAATCCCAATATTTATCCAAAAAGCGACCCGAAGCACTTTGCAAGCCTTCTCTATATTTTTAGTGAGAATTATGAGAAAGATTTCACAGAAACACTTACCTGTGACAATGCGCCACGGCGCTATATGTATTATAAATGGGCTCATGACCTCTATAAAATAGCTGTTGAACAAGGCTCTTCAAGAGCTGTCGGCCAACAACAAGAGACCTCTCTTCAGCAACAGCGATTAGACGAGTCGGCTTATAAGGCCAGCGTCGTTGACGACTGTTTAAGAGAAACCACGCTCAGCTTTGAAATGAAAACGCAGTACGTAAATATTCCTGTCGATAGCCAGGCCCAAATTCAAAAAACTCTTGAGGCATCCAATTTGATAACGCTACTTAAGCAGTACACCTCGAAACCCGTTCATCTTGTTTTCTCGACCCAAGAAGATGGTTTGCGACTCGAAGTCGAGATGCGTTTTGATCGAAATCGCTATCAAGCCTGGACGATTCAGCGCGTTCCACCGAAAATAAAAAATTATCAGATTCTTTCTCTCGATCCGTATTACGCCCTGATGCAGAAGTTAGTTATCTTGCGAACTCAAATGCCCGTGGAAGTTCCTTTTCAACTACGATCGGCCTTTGCATCCATGAAAATGACGCTGCGCCTTAGTACCATTCTAAATGGAGAGGTGGCATTTCCCATTGACGGGCGTTACCTCGTCGACGCAGGACTTGTCAAACTAGCTTACCCGTCGACTATTCAGTACTCATCTAAGCTGTTTGAAGCAAAATCGATTTCTAATCGTGACAACGATATTTTTCAAGCCCATGGCTTTATAGCTCTGGGAAATTGTCGCACGCTAGACGGAAAAACAACGGAAGATGGACTTCTTTACGAGTTCTTCGGATTTCCTTGTCAGTGAGATAATCGATGAAGGCTCACAGTATGCCAGAAAACGCACGTTACCATTTGTCGCTCATTCATTTTCCAAATGAAGCGGCTCTTCGGGCATCGTGTCGCCTTGTCTACGGTCAGGAACGAAGCGATATATTGTCAGCAATGAGTACCACGCCCTATATTGTGGGTCGAACCTTTGGACACGACGAGGCTCTTGTCATTCATGATGAGCTCAAAAGAATTTTGGTGGCTCACAATCTGACCTCATCCGATCCCCAAATCGCAAGTCTCACGTTTAATCCATTCGATAAAAACGAAATACGAAAGGCTGTATCTATCACTTATACTAAGACTCCGAAGAAGACAAAGTCGGGTCTGCTTCTTCTAGGGTTGGCTACTATTCTTGCTTATGGCTTTTTGAAACTATCTTCGAAGTACCTATCCACACCGGCTCCTGACGAACAAATGGCTAGTACAACCACAGACTATGATGCTTTGATCACTCATATTCAGCCTCGAGTTGATTACAGACAGGCCAGGAGCTTCACATGGGAGACTGCACAAGAGAAGCTTGGCCTTCACGAAGGCGATACGCTCCGAACTTTCGACCATGCGACGGCTTCGTTACGCTATCGTATGGGCTCCGTGATTACCATCCAACCCAACACGCTCATTGTCATCGGAAAACAAGGCGATCGCTCCCAGAAGTCTGCCCTCTTAGAAAATGGCTCCGTGCGAATGCGGATAGCGCCAACAACGGAAGCTCAACAGATTCGAATTGAAACACCCGAAGGCTTTGTCGAACTGCGCGGCGACGAGAAGACCTCAGCTCGAATGGATGCTCAGAGAATAGACGGCAAACTTGAAATTGCGCTTATTTCCGGATCTGCTGATTTTTCTTCCAAGAAGAAACCCGATCAAAAAGTATTACTTCAGAAGCAACAGAAAATAGAAGTTCAAGGCGAGACGATATCTCCGCCATCACCCTTTCAACCTGCCCTAAGAATTGTACAACCTCTTGAAAACCAGACGATCACGGTAGATCCTAACAAAGCCGGAGCTCTGTCATTTGCTTGGGAAGATCTTGGAGACGATGTTCACTACCTGTTCGAAATATTTAGCATACCACCCAAGAATCAATTAGATAGATCAAACCGACTTTTTGACCAACAAACCAAAACACCTTATTTAAACTTAAACTTTATCGATCATGGCCTTGTTTACTGGCAAGTGACTGGCTTTCAAGATGGGGTTGAGTTCAGGAGTCCCTTGACGAAAATTCACGTAATAAAGCCCTAAGCCATTGGCACATTGAATGAGCATTAAAACAAAAATTTTTTTAGTTACGACGGCCGTCATTCTCTTTGTTGGCCTTAGCCTTTCGCTGTGGTTCAATGCCCGCATCAGCCGAGAGATTGATACACAGATCTACGATACGTTGGCCGCGCGCGTACAGCTTCAAGAGCTCCAGATTCTTCGCGATGGCCTTACGCGTCTACCGGAGAATGTATGGATTTTCTCTGATGAGACTCAACAGCTCCCTGACGGTTTTGAAGCTTCATCTCTTCTGGCTATTGCGCCGCGTGCTGGGTCGTTAGTAACACCGTGCAAGAATCGTCTAGGCCAATCGTGGATCTGTGCTTTCTCGTTCGTTCAGCCAATCAACCTGTGGATCTTCGATGCGATGCCTCGACAATCTCAAATGGCGATTTTGAAAGAGGCACAAATCGAAATTGCTCTTCTTCTTGCAGTACTGCTCGGCTTAGCGCTTGCGATGGCCTATCTAGTAGGCTCGTGGTTTTTGGAGCCTCTGAGTCGGCTCGCCTTGCGAATGCAAGGGCTGGGAATGGGTAACTATGACTCCTCGATTCCAGCTCTTGATAGACAGGATGAGATTGGCGCTCTCGCGCGAAGTTTTTTAGAAATGTCTTCAGCCCTCAAAGAGCGAGAAAAAAATCTGTCACTCTCGGCAGAAAAGCTAGCCCACTCAGCGCGTTTATCGTCGATTGGAACTTTGGGCGCCAGTCTGGCCCATGAAATTAAGAATCCTCTCATGTCGATGAAGGGCCACGCCAAACACTTAGCCCAAAAGGTGACGGATGAATCGTTACGGGAAAGCGCCATCATCATTCAAAGTGAGTCCGATCGTTGCCATGATATTCTTCAACGACTGCTTCGCTTTTCGAGAGCGGAGGCTCGTTCGGAGCGTCTTTTCTCCATTCAGGAAGTCCTCGATTCCACAATACTTCTCGTGAAAATGGAAGCTCGAGAGCGAAATATCACCCTAAAATTATCGACTCAAAGTAACGCGATCGTTCGAGGTTCTCCACTCGAAATACAGCAGGTGGTTCTCAATCTCATCATTAATGCGATTGCAGTCAGTGGTGAGAACTCAATGATTCAAATAACTGTAAGAGAGAAAGATTCTTTGTGTATGGTCGAAGTGCAAGACTCTGGCCCTGGCATTCCTCCTACGCTACGAGATAAGATTTTTGAGCCATTCTTCACGACAAAGGCTGCTGGCGAAGGCAGTGGGCTAGGGCTGTCTGTCTCAAAGGAGATCATCGAGAAACTCGGAGGCACGATATCGTATGAAGCCATCGAGCCCCACGGATCACGATTCTATTTCGTCTTGCCTCTTCAAGAGGGGGCTGCGACGATGACAATAAGGAATTACCCATGAAAATTCTTGTAGTGGACGACGAGCCAGGCTTATTAAAGCTCATCAAAATGAATCTCGCAGAAGTTGGCCATCAGGTAGCGTGTGCAGAAACGTTTGCAGGAGGTCTAGCTCAGTTTCAACTAGGTCTCTACGATTTGGTTCTCTGTGATATTGGCCTACCCGATGGAAATGGGCTTGATTTGTTGAGTCAAATGCATGCCCAGAGTCCTGAAACACCCATCGTTATGATCACCGCTCATGGCTCGATTCAGTCAGCTCTTACGGCCATGAAGAACGGGGCCTATGATTATATTCAAAAACCATTTGAGATTGAGGAAATCGGCATTATTCTTGAAAGAGCTCAACGCGAGAAATCGCTCGTCGCCGAGAATATTCGACTTAAAAAAAATATAGCGTCTGAGTTTGATTTTTCAAAAATCATTGGTAAATCTGCGGCTCTCCAAGCCATCTTTGACAAGATTCGTCGAGTAGCTGACACGCGAACCACCGTGCTTATTTTGGGGGAAAGTGGCACAGGCAAAGAGCTCATTGCCAAGGCGATCCATTTTAACAGTCCTCGGCACAACAAACCCTTCGTGGTGCTCGATTGTTCCGCTATAGCGGCCAATCTTTTGGAGAGCGAGCTGTTTGGCCATGTAAAGGGCGCGTTTACCGGCGCGGACCGCCCTCGAAAAGGGCTCTGCGAAGAAGCCCATGGTGGCACTCTGTTTCTAGATGAAATTGGAGAGATGCCTCTCGACCTGCAGAGCAAATTGCTTCGTCTGCTTCAAGAGCAGAGCTTTCGAAAAGTTGGTGAAACTCAGCCGACCAATGTGGACATTCGCATTTTAGCTGCGACGAATAGAAATCTTGAAGACGAAGTGAAAAATGGGCGTTTCCGAGAAGATCTTTTTTATCGACTGAACGTTGTCGCTCTTTCACTACCTCCTCTCAGAGAAAGAAAAGAAGATATTCCCATTCTGTGTCAGAATTTTCTTGAGCGATTTAGCCGTGACTACCAGAGAAAGGCAAAGCAATTTGCTCCCGATGTGATGGAGCGACTTCTCGCGTATGACTGGCCTGGAAATATTCGCCAACTTCACAATGTCATGGAGCAAGTGGTGGTGATGTCGACCGATGATATCATTACGGCCGACTTATTACCGCCACCTTTTAAGGAAGTTCCGTTGGCGGGTCCGGTGACGATTCCCGAGAATGAGTGGGATTTAAAAAAGGCGATTGAAAGAGTGACCGCCTACACAGAAGAGTGCCTCATTCGTAAGGCTCTCGCTCAAACCAAGTTTAATAAAACTAAGGCTGCACAGCTTTTAGGCTTAAGCCGAAGAGCTTTGATTTACAAAACTCAGGAATACAAAATTCATGCGGGTGGCCCCGATCTCGATGATGCAGAGACTGAGGACAAAGAATCTCCTTCAGAAAGAGAGGCCTGATGATTCGAATGGATGGCAAATCTCTCGCTGAGACCCGCCTGAATCTTCTGAAAACAAAAGTTGCCGCTACCAAGGGCCAGCCCGGTTTGGTGGTTATTCGTGTGGGTGATGATCCGGCCTCTAAAATTTATGTTACAAAGAAAATTCAAACGTGTCGTGAGCTCGGTTTTCATTCAGAAGAAATAAGCCTGCCATCGACGACGCCTCAGCAAGAACTTGAGGCTCGCGTGATGCAACTCAATCAAGACCAAAAAGTACATGGCATCTTAGTACAGCTGCCCCTGCCGAAACCCTTATCAGAAGCGAGAGTCATAGAGACCATTGCTCCTTCTAAAGATGTCGACGGTTTTCATATTCTTAATCGTGGAAAACTTTTAGCCCAGCTCCCCTGCTTTCAACCCTGCACTCCCAAGGGCATTATGGCGCTTCTGGAGGCTTACAAAATTAAGGTTGAAGGTCTGAATGCTGTGGTCTTAGGGCGATCTCTGATTGTGGGTCGACCGATAAGTCTCTTGCTCGATCACGCAGGGGCCACCGTTACGGTCGCTCACTCGAAAACTCGCTCTATCGACGACCACCTTGCTAACGCAGATCTCATCGTCTCTGCCATTGGAAAACCAAACTTTATTTCGAAGCAGACTCTAAAAAGGGGCGTTGTGCTGATTGATGTGGGTATCAATCGTCTCGAGTCAGGCGCCATTGTCGGCGATATTGATTTGAAGGCTTACGAATCGGTGGCGTCTTACGGCACCCCGGTACCAGGAGGCGTTGGGCCCATGACGATCTGTAGTCTCATCGAGAATACCTGGGATGCGTTTCAAGAAGCCTCGTTATCAACCAATCGATCTTCTGAGATATAGGACTCGCCGTCCCTTTTTTTTCGTCCTCGCCCCAGCGATCGATCGAGCGCCGTCACGCCGTTAACCAAAAAATCTGGAACTTTCGAGGCCCCCTTTTCGTGCACGAGCTTTCGAGCTTTTTCAAAGCGGTCTCCCGCCTCTCGTGATTTTTTGGCATCCGACAAAAAAATCACGCCTTGAGAAAGGGCATAATAGCATTCAGGTCTTCCGACAAACTCACAGGCATTCTTGACCGCGTTGGCCACCGCCAGCGCTCGAATATCAGCGTTGCCGATATCTTCAGATGCAAAGATGACCATACGTCGTGCAATAAACAGAGGATCTTCTCCAGCCTCCCAGAGCCGCGCCAAATAATAGAGCGCCGCATCGGTTTCGCCCGCTCGCATACTCTTAATAAAGGCGGAGATGACCTGGTAATGCAGATCACCTCTTTTGTCGTGAGAAAAGCCTTGATCTTTAAAAAGAGCTCCTATCTGAGGCATTGAAAATTTCGGCTGCGCCAATTCGAAAACGCCCAGAGCAATACGGGCATCTCCTTGAGACTTCTCAGCAATGTATGCTAATGCCGTCTCGGGAACATCCTCAAGATTGAGATAGTCTTTGGCCCGCAAAAGTAAAAAGAGAATGTCTTCTGATTTAAGTCGCTCAAATCTAAACACTCTCAAGCGTGACAGCAAAGCGGCATTCACTTCATAGGCAGGATTCTCGGTGGTCGCGGCAATAAAAATGATGTCTCCGCGTTCAATGGCGCCGAGAAGAATATCTTGCTGACTCTTATTAAAATGATGAATCTCATCCACAAAAAGAATGCTGCCCTTGCCTTCTTTTTGCTTCCAGAAAACAGCCTCTTCGAGTGCCGCTTTTAAGTCTTTGACGCCTGATGCGATGGCAGACATTCCTATCCAACGGTTTTTTGTTGAATGGCGAATCACCGATGAGAGCGTTGTCTTGCCCACGCCTGGAGGAGCGTAAAATAGACACGAAAATATCTGATCATTCGCAATGGCATCATAAAGTGGTAAGCCAGGTGACAGATGCTCTCGATGACCAACGACGTCTTGGAGATTTTTTGGTCTTAAGGCTTCGGCCAGCGGCTTCATGCCCTTGTTCGTAGCCTAAGCTTTACCCTTCGTCCACTCAGAGAAATCACAGGCCTCTCGCACAGAGCCGCCGTCAACGTCCATCTGAGCCAGTTGAAGTTTATCGGCCAAATCAACATTGACCGCATGCCACCGCGTATAGCTGTCGAGAACCCAAATACCCGACTCACGCATGCCGTTACCCGATGCCCGCGTTCCGCCAAAGGGCAAATGGGCCTCTGCGCCCGTCGTCGAATTATTGATACTACTCATTCCTGCCTGAATGCTTTCTTTAAACGTCAGCATCTTTCTTGGATCTTCGGTAAATAAAGCAGACGACAAACCGTAAGGATGAGCATTCGCTGCCTCCAAAGATTCCTCAAACGAATTTACTTTCACCAGATTCACGGTAGGTCCGAAAATCTCTTCTTGAAAGAGGCGCATCTTGGGAGTGACATTCTCCCATAGAGTCGGGCCCACATACCAACCCGCGTCGGGATTACCAGAAAATCTCTTGTAAGGATTTTTTCTGGTAATCTGGCCTTGGCCCACTAATAGCTTCGCACCTTCGGCTTTACCCCAACGCAAGTGATCTACAAAATTCTTTAAATACCGCTGCGCAATGAGAGGGCCATAAAACACATCGGGGTCGATGAGGCTATTGCCCAGCTTCATCGCAGCCATAGCTGCCAAGAAGCGCTTCTTAAACTCCTCATATACTTTTTTGTGCACAATGATATTACCAGTCGATGTACACCGCTGCCCGGCTGTTCCATAAGACGAAACTAAAGTGGTGGCAACGGCCTTATCGAGTCGAGCATCCTCCATCACAATTAAGGGATTCTTGCCCCCTAGTTCGAGGGATGGAATCTGTAGCGCACGACCACAAATTTCACCGATCGAGCGCCCAACTTTCGAACTGCCTGTAAATGAAACTTTCTGAATCTTATTGCTCTCAACACCTTCGAGGCAAAGCTCCCCTGTTCTGTTATCGCCAAACACCACATTGACCAAACCTCGTGGAAATCCAGCTTCTTCAAAGCACATGGCAAATGCCAGAGCGGTCGCAGGTGCATCTTGCGACGGCTTCCACACGACAGAGTTTCCACAAAGCAGCGCCGGAATAATTTTCCACGAAGGCACGGCAAAAGGAAAATTGCTGGCCGTAATCATCAAACAAACTCCGAGCGGTCTGCGATAGGTAAATAATTCTTTATTGGGCAACTCTGAAGGAACCGTCTGCCCGTAAAGCCGTCGCCCCTCAGACTGAAAAAATTGGGCCGTATCAATAGCCTCTTGAACTTCTCCTAAGGCTTCTCTCGGAACCTTTCCAATCTCTCGTGTGATGATACGCGCAAGATTTGTTTTTTCTCGCTCAAGAATGGTCGCCAAACGCCCAATTAAAACCCCCCTCATGGGAGCAGGCACACGTCGCCAATCGTCGAACGCGCGCTGGGCCACATCGAGAGCCTGCTCAACCTCTTTTTTGCCTGCCGTTGGAAAAGTGCCCACTGTATCCGAACCATCCGAAGGATTAATCGACTTAAAGTGCCGACTGCCTCGAATCAATTTTCCGTCGATCCAATGCCCTCCCAAAATTTCGGGTCCATAGGGTCTTTCAGAAGATGGTTCGGCAAGCTTCACGCGTTTTAGATCTTTCATGCATTGCCCTCCTTAGAGGATACGAAATGACTGGCCAATTTCAAACCAGCGCAAGATTTTCTCAACAGCGAAAGTCCTTCTTCCGCTTCGTCTTGTTTCAAATTTAACACCGGTCTTAACCGAATACTCTTCTGCCCACACGCCAACACAATAAGACCATTCTGCCAGGCTAATTCAATCAGATCATCGCGGACTTGAGGTGTCGGCAGATCAAAAGCAAGCCATAAACCAAGACCTCGAACATTCGAAATAAAGTCATACGACTGAGATAATTTTTCAAGCTCCGCTCGTACAAAACTTCCCATGGCTGTGGCATTAGCGAGCAAATTTTCTTCGCAAATAATTTTGATAAATTGGGTTGAGCGCACCATGTCGACGATATTGCCACCCCAGGTGGAGTTGATGCGGCTAGAAACTTTGAAGACATGGTCTACCTCATCGAGTCGCTTCAACTGGGCGGCAAACCCACAGACCTGCACTTTTTTTCCAAACGCAATAAGATCGGGTACGACTCCAAAATGCTCAAAGGCCCACATTTTTCCCGTCAGACCCAGCCCCGTCTGAACTTCATCGAAAATCAGCAAAGCCTCATGTTGGTCGGCCAAGCGACGCAGCTCCTTAAAAAACTCAGGGCGAAACATATTATCACCCCCTTCTCCCTGAAGCGTCTCAATAATAATGGAACAAATATCATCGCGTTGTTCTGCAAACGCCTTTTCAATCTCAGCGACTGCCTGTTTTTCCAACTCTAGAGTAGTACGCTGGCTATCTCCCACAAAAGGAAAACTCATTTTTGGATTCGTAATTCTTGGCCAATCAAATTTAGGGAAATAGGCAACCTTCTCGGGCACTGTATTGGTAAGCGACATGGTATAACCCGTACGCCCATGAAAGGCCTCTTTGAAGTGGATGACTTGCGTCCCCTTCTCACCACGTCCCGCTTTTAAATTTTTACGAACTTTCCAGTCTTGAGCGGTCTTAATGGCGTTTTCGACTCCCAGGGCTCCCCCTTCGATGAAAAAAAATCGGTCGAACTGCGGCAGCACCTTCTCATGAAAAAGAGAAACAAAGGTCGCATATGCCTCGGTATAAATGTCTGAATTAGAAACTTTCAGTTTTGCCACTTCGAGAAGCTGTTTCTCAAAAGAGGGCTCCGACATTCTGGGATGATTTAAACCCAGCGGATTGCTAGCGAAAAATGAAAAGAAATCGATATACGTTTTCTTATTTTTAGAACAATACAACCGCGCGCCACGACTTTGCTTGGCATCTAGAACCATATCAAAGCCGTCCACAAGAATGGATTTTTTAAGAACATCAAATAGGCTATCTGGACTAATCGTTTCCATGGCTCTATTTAAGAGCGAAAGCCTTCGTCTTGTAACCAAATTAATGTTAACCTTGCAGCATGGGATACCGGGGTTCACGACGCACAGCCTCTCAGAAAGCTTCTCGACCTGAGGACAACGCTAGCCCAAAATTATCCAACTTTTCGGCCGTTAGCGATATTATGGATCGACTGAAGGTGGCAAAATCGGTTCGAAACCATCTAAAGAATATTGATTTGTGGGCCCAGTGGACCTCGATCGTGGGGCCCGAGCTGTCAAGAGTGACCAGCCCAAAAGAAGTGAAGGCCAAAACTCTCGTGATTACGGTAGCTCATCAAGCCTGGGCTCACCAATTGCATTTTTTATCGCCTTCGATTCTTAATAAGATTCGAAGCGTATGTCCTCATTTATTGATTGATGAGCTTTATTTCACAGTGGGCACGGTGACGCCTAAAATTACGAACCTACCGAGCGCAAAACAACGATTAACCGCGGCAGATAAAGCGCCTGCAAAGCAGACCCCACTTTCGGAGCGACAAGAAATGACCCTGCGAGCGATTTCCGATGAGAAACTTCGTTTGGCCATTCGAGAGGCGATGAAGGCCGAGCTGCGCTATCGTCTGAGCGAGTAAGTCGCGTGCTGTACGTCTTAACAGAATTGAGAACACTTGAGCCCTACCGAAAAGCTCCTGCCGTCGTCTCTATATCACCTCCTGAAGCGGTCAAGCGAGCCACTCGTGTTAATCCACGCAAAGCTGAAAAGACCCTCGCTCGCTATAGCAGTAATAAAGATCACGGGCCTCCACTGCAAAGTCTTCTCGTGGAAAGTGCGATGACGACGCCCGTTGTCACCTTGTTGGAGAGCGATGGCTTAGATTTAGCCAAGCAGATCATGATCGAGAAGCAGATCCGACATATTCCTATTGTCTCCACATCGAAGACTCTTGTGGGAATTATTTCAGATCGAGATTTATTGGCTTCCAAAGGTGGTTCGCTTACAGAAACGATGAGCAAGCGCGTTGTGGTGGCAGAGCCAAACACGACCCTTCTTGAAGCAGCACGGTGGATGCTCTCGGAAGGAATTTCATGCCTGCCAGTCATTCAAAACAATCATGAGGTCATCGGAATATTTACGACCTCTGATTTACTGAAGGCCCTGGTTTTGAAGGGATAACGTACTCTTAATGGCGCATCGTTCTTGCAGTAGAAGTGCTTTGGAGCGTTTAGCTCTTAGTAGCCATGGTGGTCTACTAGATTCGGTGTCAGCAGGAACCCACAATGAGTCGAATATTTCCAATTCTTATATACCTATACCTTGTCTCTTCTGTGGGCGCAGGAATTTATTGGAGCTGATTTAGCCTTTCGCAAGGTGGCCGATCTGCCTGAGACAAGTGTGGTGCCCATAGCAACGATAGATAATGGAATGTGGTTCGATGCCCTTCCTCAAAATCGCGTGAACCGCCCGCGTGCGTCATCCGTCACGGGCATTGGCTAATCTCATTAAAAAAGAATCTTGCGAAGCCAAATCGTAATGAGAGAAGAGCGATCAGTATTGGGCCACGCATGTCTGCCTGGAAATAAAGCAAAATTCGTTCCCTACTCAGCTTATGGGTTCGCATTCTATTCATAGCTGAAGAGTCATGTTTCTCATAGCCCCCTCTGAGCTTCTAGGAAGCCACCAAATTTCAATGGCGAGAGAGTTTCAACAAATTAAGGTGCGCTTGTCGTTGCATACTTATAATGTATATACTATATATATGTTTTTACTTGAAGTGATTGTGGCCCTCAGCAGTCACCGTGTGCCCTACGCCGTAGCAGGTGGCTATGCGGTCGCTTTACACGGAGCTGTCCGGGGAACTGTTGATATCGATTTTGTAATTTCGCTGAAACCAAAGCACCTTGCCGGAGCGGAAGCGGCCTTAAAATCCATTGGATTGATTTCAAGAATCCCTGTCACGCATATTGAAATCGTCCAATTTAGAAAAGAGTATCTTGAAAAAAGAAATCTTATTGCGTGGAGCTTTATAGATGCAAAAGATCCAACTCGCATGGTTGATTTGCTTTTGAAGGACGATATTTCAAATTATAAGACAGTCACCAAAGAAGTACATGGCGTGTCGGTTAAGATTTTGAGTATTCCGTCGTTGGTGAAGATGAAGAGGTTAGTGGGTCGACCACAAGATCTTGAAGACATCAAGGCCTTGGAGAGATTAAAGTGAAAGCGCTTCAATTCTTTACGGATGATTATCTCGAAATTTGTCGAAAGGCATCACCATCCCAGATTGCAACTTTCCTTGATGATTACAGACTTCTTCATGGAGCTGCCGAGCTTCGAGTGCATCGAGGGCCAACGAAGTTGATTAGTATTCGCTTGCCAGTCAGCCTCTTGGCAAAGCTCAAGACCATGGCGAAGGCAAAGCAAATTCCGTATCAAACTTTCCTGAAACAGCTTATCGAAAGTAGCCTCCCATGACTGCGCGTCCGATTTAAGAAGCCTGGGACAGAAAACTTTTCTGGATGGACCTAATAATTTGTTAAATCGAATATAATTAAACCTGAGGCAATTTTTGGAAAGAAGAAGGTGCTCTTCTGAGGCATACGATGCGAACGGGCTGCCAGATTCATGACTAAACTTAAATCGGTGGGAGGTAAGAAGAGCCCCACCTTGTCGGGCGCTTGAACGGCCGAGACAAACTCTGGTGTCGTATTTGCGTAAGTGATCAAACCCTTTTTTAGCTCCTGAATATTCCAACCCAAAATGGTTTCAAAAATATCTCGGTGAATAGAAAAAATTTCTGCATCTTCAGGGCCCCCTTTAGGCCGCGACAAGCGAAAGATCTTATTTCGTAAAGCTAGGTGAAGCTCCAACTTGTCTGACGTTTTCGTGGTCGAACTGAGTCGTACAGAACTTTCAGGAAGGCGATCAACCTCTTCAACGTGATAAGCGCTTCGTAGCTTCTCTAAGAAATTGTCAGACGAATGCTCGGGAGGAAGTGAAAAAATTCGATGAATGGGTCGAATCTCAAAACCAGGCTGATCTAAATTAGTAAAGTAGGCTGCCGCCCAAGGGCATAGATCTTGAGAGGCCAACGCTGTTTCATACCGATGGTGGCCATCGCAAATTAACGCCGAACGCTGCTGCAACAATGCTGCAACGGCGTTAACGGTCGCGCCATCAGAAAGGAGCCATACTCGTCTCGCCACACCCGAAAAATCCGTAGCCACTAAATAAGGCTCTTCAACACAACGCTGTCTGTAGATAGTTCCGACCACATCTTCGGGATCTTTATAGCCTAAAAAAACCTGAGAAATTTCAGCCTTAATCGTATGAAGAAGATCGTAACGGTCCTTTTTTGGACCAGCCAGCGTATGTTCATGTGGCACAATCTGTTTCTCTTCGTAAGAACCGGTCTTCACAAGGCCCACAAATCCGATTCTCGATTGCTTTCGACCCGCATCTTCAAAGATCTCTTCGACCAAATAAAAGCTGGGCTGCTCAACTTGAGCGAGCACCCCCTCGTCTTTCCAGGCTCTAAATAAACTCGCCATGGCTTCGTAGCGATAGGGATCATCGGGATTCTTTGCTAACGCCAGCTGCACACTTTGATGAGGATGCGTCTCACACATGGTCTTAAAATCGGCTGAACTTAAGACATCGTAGGGTGGCGACAACAACGAAGAGAGTTGGTTTTTAAATTTACTTGAATACGTCCACGCTTTAAATGCTCGAATCTCAGGCATGAGGCTCCTTTACCAAGTGGCGATACGCACGAACGCCAATATCCCGACGATAAGTAATATCGTTTAGAAACGGAAGAGTTTCGATCCACGGATATAATTTCTGCTGCGCCTCAAATAGGCTGTCGGCAAGTGCGGCGACCGAAACAAGCCTGCCACCGTGGGCGCAGTAATGAGCACCTTCGCGACGGGTCCCGCTATGAAATACCATAAGATCTGCTGGGGCTTTTTCAAGGCCCTCAAGAGCAAAACCATGCTTCACGTTCTCAGGATAGCCCTTCGCCGCCAAAACAATATTGAGCGCCACTTGTGAGGAAAGTCGTGGCGCCATCGGCTCTGTGGACAAACTGTCTATAAGTTCGGGCAGCGGACTTTCTAGCCTCAGCATAAGGGCCTGCGTCTCAGGATCTCCAAGTCGGCAGTTAAACTCGAGTAGCGCCATTCGCTCCTCGCGAATCATCAATCCGAAAAATAATATCCCGCGATAGTGTAGACCGTCGCTCACCAGCCCCTGAACCGTTGGCTTCACGACTTCCGAAAGAATTCGCTCGTCGAGCGCTGGTGTGAGCAGCGGCAAGGGCGAGTAAGCTCCCATGCCACCCGTATTAGGGCCTTCATCATTCTCTAACAAACGTTTATGGTCTTGAGCCCCTCCGAGCGAAAGGTAGCGACCGTTTTCCACCAATACAAAATAAGAAATTTCTTCGCCGTCAATAAACTCCTCGATTACGACCGACCGATGATCCTTGAGGGCTGAGAGCCCAAACTCGGTGGCCTGGTCTAAATTGCTTCCGATCCAAACGCCTTTACCTTGCGCAAGTCCCGACGCTTTCACGACATAGGGCGCCTTGAATGTCTGCAGAGCGGCTCTCAAATTTTCGCCCGCTATTACCGTAAGGGATTTAGCGGTAGGAATTTCGTGGCGAAGGCAAAAGCTCTTGGCCCAAGCTTTATCAGTCTCAAGCTGCGCAGCCTCCTTGGTGGGACCAAAAACCGAAATACTTCGATTCTTCAAAAAATTAGCGACACCTTCCGCTAAATATTTCTCGGGCCCCACAATGACCTCGTCAATCGCGTGACGCTTAATCAAAGATTCCAAATCTTCAAAAGTCGAAAACGAAAAAACGGGCACGATATCGGCAATGGCATCATTGCCCGGCGCACAAAAAGTCTCATAACCAAAGCGTTTCAGATGCCAACACAATGCATGTTCTCGACCCCCGCTGCCCAACACCAAGACTTTCTTCTTTGACATGGACGAAGACTAACCTCGATCGGACTAAAAATCTCGTCTCAACCCCATCATTTCGCATCATTTGCCGCAGGGAACCCTGAATTTCTGCTCGATTTATCCGGGCTTAGGCCACGATGGCCAAATGGGCCAAAGTCTAATTTAAACGCCCTTCATGGCATCTTTTGGTGTGCCAAGCCTGACAGACCTCCAACCCATGCTCTGGTGTATACTGGGGCTGTGAGCTCTATTCCTTCCTCCGCAACTCATGAATATGAAATCTATTTCGATCTTAGCTGCCACCTCTGCTACTTGGATGCCCTTTGGTTGATGCGTCAGCCGTTTGCTTCAAAATTTAAAGTCGTAAATTTTCGAGCGGGCGAACAAGGCTCCACATTTCCCGCGATTCCAGCTGCGGACTTAGAAAAACAGCTCCATATGGTGCGACGCTCTACGGGCGAAACATTTACCGGCATTCAGGCCATTATTGAGATACTGAGACTCAGCCCTCGCTGGATATGGGCCTCGTTTTTCTTACGCCTTCGCGGAGTTTATCCTCTGGCGTGGCTCATCTATCGAGCCTTTGCACAAATTCGACTTTGGCTGCCCAAGAGAAAATCGTGCCAATGGGATCCGCCATCAAACGAGACTGCGATTAATGTGAAAAGTGACGAATCTTAGTAAAAAGCATGGCGATGCCAGCTTTGTCACAGGCTTCAATGACTTCGGCATCGCGAATGCTACCGCCGGGCTGAACGATCGCTGTGACCTGGCTTTGACGTAAAATCTCGATGCTGTCGGCAAAAGGGAAAAAACCGTCGCTGCCGCAAACTTTAAGGTTCGAATCAAACGTCACCGCTCGACTACAAGCAGACTCGGTCGAATAGCGGCGATTGACCTGACCGCATCCAATGCCCAGCGTTTGAGTGGCATTGGTTATCACCACGCCGTTGCTCTTTACATTCTTCGCCGCCACCCACGCCAACCTCAAACCCGCCATCTCTTGCTCGGACGGCTCCCGACGTGTGACACAATGAACTTCAGGCCCAAAAATACCCTCATAGAAACTTGCAACATGGTCAGAGTCTTGAGTGAGAAAACCACCGACTACCTTGCGAATATCCACCTTGGACCTGTACACATTGTCGGGGCCCAGATCAGATGGAATGAGCATCAACCGAAGATTTTTCTTCTTCTGAAGTATCTCTCTCGCATCCACAGAAAATGTCTCAGCGCAAATAATCTCAAAAAAAGGCTCGCTCAGTTTGTGAGCTAAATCGGAATCGACGGTCCCAGAAATGGCGACAATTCCGCCAAACGCACTCTGAGAATCTGCCTGAAACGCCTTTTGATAACTCTGCAAACAATTGTCACCCAGTCCGATCCCGCAGGGATTATGGTGTTTAATAATAACGCAGGAATTTTTTGGCAATTCGGCCAATGTTCTCCACGCTCCATCGGCATCGAGCACATTATTGTACGAAAGTTCTTTGCCTTGCAGGCTCTCGCTCATGACCCACTTTTCGTCGCTGTCTTGAAGTCGGTAAAAGGCTGCCGCCTGATGGGGATTTTCTCCATAGCGAAGTTCTTGCATTCGCTTTCCGTGAATCGACTTATAGAGCGGAAAATCCTGTCGCTGCAGCTCGGATCCGGTCCACTGAAACTGACTTAAGGTTTCTGAAATTGCAGAATCATAAAGAGCAGTATGGCGAAAGGCTCGCACCGCCATATCATAACGAAAGCTTGCATCAAATGGATTCTCGGGGCTGTCTTTCAAGCGCTGAATGATGCGCCCATAGTCTTTGGGCTCGGTGACCACCGTCACATGCTCATGATTTTTTGCCGCCGCTCGTAGCAGGGTTACTCCGCCGATATCAATATTTTCTATCAGATCCGTCATCGCTGGCTTCTTTGTACGAGACGCCACGTCTTGAAAAGGATACAAATTCACCACCACCAGATCGATCCATTCAATTCCAAAATTCTGAGCCTCTGAAATATGGCTTGGCTCATCACGTCGCCCAAGAAGTCCTCCATAAATTTTTGGATGCAGTGTCTTTAGACGGCCTTCCATCATTTCCGGAAAGCCGGTGTAATCCGAAATGAGTCGATGGGGAATTTGGGCTTCTTGCAAAGCTTGAGCCGTACCGCCGGTGGTCAAAATTTCGACATGAAAATGTTTGAGAGCTTTGCCCAACTCAATTAGCCCCGTCTTATCAGACACCGATATCAGAGCTCGCTTAATCATGAGCCAAATACTGCCTTAAATACATCATCGTAGGTTTTGGCGAAATGAAACTTAAATGAGCCCTTCACGTCACTCGGAATATCGGCCAGATCTTTTTTATTCTCGTAGGGAATAACGATTTCTTTGCAGTGGAAGGCTTTAGCGGCAATCAGCTTCTGCTTAAGACCCCCAATGGCGAGAACCTGTCCACTTAAGGTGATCTCCCCTGTCATAGCCAGCCCCTTTCGAAGGGGCTCCTTGCGAAATAACGAGATCAGCGCAGTGGCGATCGTAATACCTGCCGAAGGACCGTCTTTTCGAATTGCTCCGGCAGGAAAATGAATATGCAAATCTGTTTTGTCAAAGTCACTCAGATCAATATTGAATTTCCTAGCCACCGAACGAACATATGAAAGAGCAATTTTCGCGCTCTCGGTCATCGTTTCACCCAGCTTACCAGTGAGCTGCAGGTTCTTGGCACCCGGCATTTTCTGAGCTTCAATAAAAAGAACCTCACCCCCGTAACTCGTCCAGGCTAATCCCATCACGATACCGGGTATTCGCGGCAAAAGAGCCTCAGGACTAAATTTAGGAACCCCCAAATACTCTTCGATCGCCTCAAGACCGATCGTAGCCGATTTGAGCTTGCCCTGAGCTACCTTCGTTGCAACTTTTCGACAAAGCTTCTCGATTTCTCGATCTAAATTTCGAACGCCACTTTCTCTTGTATAAAGACGAATCATTTTCAAAAGAGCCGGTGGCTGAATTCTCATCTGCTTTGTCAGAAGACCCGCGTTCTTGATTTGTTTGGGAACCAAATATTTGGCGGCGATCGCCATTTTTTCACTCTCGATATAACCCGGTATCTCAATAATCTCCATGCGATCGCGTAAGGGCGCCGGCATGGTATCGAGAGTGTTCGCCGTACAAATAAATAAAATCTTCGAAAGATCGAAAGGAATATCGAGATAGTGATCTAAAAAGTTTTTGTTTTGCTCAGGATCTAGCACTTCTAACAAGGCCGACGCAGGATCGCCTCGCCAATCCGTTCCAATTTTGTCAATTTCATCAAACAAGAGAACAATATTCTTAGAGCCCGTACGCTTTAACGACTGAATGATTCGGCCCGGCATCGAGCCTACATAGGTGCGACGATGTCCTTTAATCTCTGCTTCATCTCGCATGCCACCCAAACTCAATCGAAAAAATTTTCGACCCAGTGCCTCGGCAATACTTTTTCCCAACGAGGTTTTGCCAACACCGGGTGGGCCCACAAAACACAAAATACTGCCTGACAGTTCTTTGCGAAGAGATTTAACGGCTAAAAACTCAACGATCCGCGATTTTACATCTGCTAAACCAAAGTGGTCTCTTTCGAGAATCGCCTGAGCCTCTTTGAGATCGTCATGATCTTCAGTCTGCTGAGACCAAGGCAAGGACGCCAGCCAATCTAAATAATTACGGACGTACGAATACTCGCCACTCTCAGGGGGCAACATCGAAAATCGCTTCAGTTCTTCGTCAGCTTTTGCTCGAGCATCCGCCGGCAAGCCAGCCGCATCGAGACGTTCCTTCATTTTCTGTACTTCTTGCAAAGGCCCATCTTTGTCTTCACCCAGTTCTCGGCGAATCGCCTTGAGTTGCTCTCTTAAGAAGTACTCTCGCTGGTTAGTATTTATTTTACTTTGAATCTCGCCCTGAATTTTTTGGCCAAGTTTCAAAATTTCGAGTTCCTGAGTCAGATGAAAAATACATTTCTTGAGACGATCTTCAACCAAAGTTGTTTCGAGTAAACTTTGTCGAACGGCCAAATCGATGCGCTTTAAATGCGCCGCAATAAAATCGGAAAGCTTAGAAGGCCCGTCAATATTAAGAGCCGCCAAACTAAATTCTTCTGACAATACTGGAGAGAGCTGAATAATCTCTTGCAACAAAGTTTGAGCAGAAGCCGCCAACGCTTCGACCACCTTCTGATCGCCCAGCGTTTCTTCCATATATTCGATGTGGGCCTTAATAACCGGCACCGAGCTCACGAAACTTTTTACCTTAAATCGTCGAAGTGTTTGAACAATCAAGCTGGTGCTACCTTCGGGCAATTTCAGCGTGCGCAGCACCCGAGCTAGCACTCCCACTTCAAATAAATCGGAAGGAGAGGGATCTTCTCCCTGCCCGCGGCGGCGCCCCAAAAACCCGATATACTCGATTTCTTGGCTGCCCTTGTGAAGTAGATCGTACAATTTACCCTTGGGTACGACGATGGGCAAAATCATGTGCGGAAATGCAACAAAGTTAGAAAGAGGAAAAATAATAACATCAGAAGGCAGTGCCTTCGGACCCTTCGGAGGCTCAATCACGAGATTTTCATGGTTGGGCGGCTCTGAGTCTGGGGGCACATGCAGAATTTGTGACATGGCCCTTTTAGATTACCCAAGCAACCAAGAATGTCTATTGCGTATTCATCCATTGCAGATAACTGTGGGAGAGCTTATCGATCGAAAGCTCTACAAGTTCAGGTACCTCATAAGGATGCTCTTTCTGCAAGAAGGCCAGGAGCTTGGTTCGCTTTGTTTTCAATGTCTTGATCTGCAACAAAAACTCTCGACTACGGCAGAGCTTTGAATTCCATCGATAGACACTTTCAATAGGCCCAACAATCTGTACGCAAGCTGCCAAACGCTTCGTCACTATTTGGGAGGCTAGGCTTTTCGCATCTTTCTTTTTGGCCACCGTCGTATGAAGAATAAATGCTTCAGAGTTTGCCACACAAACCTCCTACGACGACAAATCGTTTCGTATACCTGAAATCACGACCGACTCTACTTTACCCTTCAAGACCTCTTGGGCCCGCTTCACTGCAGAATCTTCTAAAGCAAACTTCTGTGCGGATTTCATAAAATGTCTCGGCGCATTAGAACTAATATCATTTGCTTTGCTATCGCTGGCCGCCGCCTTTCCTGCGGCTACCTCTTGAACGATCACCGCATAATCGGCCACACCCGAAATAGATCTTAAAACAGCTTCCAAGTCGGCGCGGTTGGCGGGCATCGTCAATTGTCGAAATGCAAAGTGGCCCGGCGTAAAAAACAATCGCAATGACTTCGTGTCTATTTCACGTCGCGATGCCGACGAAATGAGTGCATGAAGTGTCGGACGCTTCTTTTTTACCTGAACAAGCCAATCTTCTTGAGAGGCTCGAGGAGCTTCGTCGGGCGGACGACTAGCCTCAGCGACGGACCTAGGAGCTTCGGCTGACGTAAGGCTTAGGACCTCGGCTGAGGTAGACCTGGACATCTCATACGCAGGCGCTCGGACTACCGAAGGGGCGGCGTGAGAAACAAGGTCTACTGATGGAGCCTCTACTCTTTGAGAAATTCGTGAAGCACGTAAAAAAATCATTTCCAGAGATACTCGAGGCAGCGGAGACTTTTTGAGGCGCTCCATTCCTTGCCACAAAATCTCAAACAAAAAATCTAATTCGTCAAAAGACCAACTCTGAAACGCCTTCATGGCCTCTTTGACATCGCCTTCCACGAGATCCTGCGAGGCCAACGTCACAGAATTTGTCGCTTTTGCGACCAAACAGGCTCTCACCCAGAGAATGAATCGCTCCACCAATAAAGATAGATTTTTTCCCTGAGAACTTAATAAAGATGCGGCCTGCAACAAAGGCTCAACGGCCATCGCATCCGACTTACACGCGGCGAGATGGCGCAACAAAACTAATTCTTGATCTGTGCCAATCGCCCCAAGAAACTGCGAAACCAGTTCTGGCTTAACGGTTGAACCACCCGAAAGCAGCAACGCTTGTTCTAAGAGAGTCAAAGCATCTCGCAGCGCTCCGTCAGACGATCCTGCAATTTGCTTTATGAGAGGCGTCGGCACCTCAATTTTTTCTTGCGCTAAGACGTCTTGTAATCTTTCGACGATCACCTTGTCCGATAGTCTTGCCAACGGCAACTTCTGCACGCGTGACAAAATCGTATCAGGAATTCTCTCGGGCTCCGTCGTTGCAAACAAAAAGAGCGCATGCTTCGGCGGTTCCTCCAATGTTTTAAGAAGGGCATTGAAAGCGGCAGTAGACAACATATGGACTTCATCAATGATGATCACAAGCTTTCGACCAACCGAGGGTCGAAAGGCTACCGTTTCAATAATCGAACGAGCATCATCGACGCCTGTATGAGAGGCACCGTCCATTTCAATAAGATCCATCGATCGCCCCGCAAGCTGTGCTGTGCAAGACGCACAGTGATCACAGGGTCTCGCCCCACTATCGTTCGAAAGACAGGAGACCGCGCGAGCGAAGATACGCGCACAAGTTGTTTTACCCGTGCCTCTCGGGCCATAAAACAAATAGGCTGGACCAATGCGATCTTGCTTTAAAGCTTCTTTTAAATTTTTTACAACAATCTCTTGCCCGACAATTTCAACAAAATTCATCGGTCTGTATTTTCGAGCCAAATGAATTCGAGATGTGGCAGCCATGGGGCCAAACCTAATCACCACCCCCTAAATCGTCAAAAGATCTTTACCAGATCACGCGATTCGTTGAGCATTCGAGCAAGGAATCAACGATGGTGTTTGAAACAGCCGATATTTTTACGGTTTTGCTTCTCATATTTCTAGAGGGAATTCTGTCTGTCGATAACGCCCTTGTACTCGCGATATTGGCCAAGCAAGTCGAGCCTCGGCTGCGCCAGAAGGCCCTCACCTATGGAATTGTGGGCGCCATCGTCTTTCGATTTTTAGCCCTCTTTCTTGTTACCAAGCTCATTCATTTTGCATGGATTAAATGGGTCGGTGGAGGCTATCTCACCTATGTCGCTCTTAAGCATTGGATCGGGGGAGACGACGCCGCAAAGGCCGCCAGGGGCATACAGGGACTCCCGTTTTGGCGTGTGGTATTTGTCATTGAGCTAACCGATATTGCCTTTGCCGTGGACTCTATTTTGGCTGCCGCGGCCATTTCAAATAAACTCTGGGTGGTCTTCACCGGGGGGGTCATCGGCTTAATTTTGATGCGATTCGCTGCGGGAGGATTTATCAAACTCCTCGATAAATTTCCCTCCTTTGAGCAGTCGGCCTATCTGCTGATCTTTCTCGTGGGCGCTAAGCTGCTACTCGATGGATTTAAACTACCAGGCTTCGATTTTCATTCGTCGGCCTCGCCTGCCTTCTGGATTTTCTGGTCCCTCATGCTCGCCGCCATTGCCTTCGGTTTTACGCCATACGCAAAGAAAGCAAAGAAGGTCGATCTCAAACTGCTCGATAAGGAGACGAACGTTTTTAAAGATGAAGGTTTTTAAAAATCAAACGTCTTTAACGACGAGGGGTTCATGCAATCAATGCGTCTTCTTTTTTCGTAGAAGCGCGATGCCAAATAGCACCCATCCAAGAATCAGTGCCAAGCCGCCTACAGGAGCCAGCGACGAGGGCCACTGCCCGAAGGCTTTGCCGTACAAGCTGCCGCAAAACAACAAAATCCCCGTCGCGAAAAGCGCGAGAGGCCCCACAGAAAACCCAAGCGTTAAGGTCACAAAAAAAATGGAGAGGCTGTGATACAACTGCAGCTCCGCCGCTAAGGCCACGAGTCGCTGTTCTTGAGGCCCCGGCACAATATGAGACCCTACGGCCATCATCGCCACCGAAACGGCCGCGCTGAAACAGGCAAGTACTTGAAATAGTTTTACAGACATCGCCTTCGCCTAGCCTCATAACGACTATCACAGGTCTCTTTGTGATAAAATCCACAATACACCAAAAAGAGCTTCATTTCGGGTACCCTACCAGGCCCCCTTCCGCCCGCACAAGAAGCGAACGGGAGGTGATGGGAATCGTGGTCGGAGTGTACAGGAGAGAGTGCGGTCGCCTCGGCCACCAAAAGAAAAACGGCAGGGTTGCCCCTGCCGATATGTCATTTCAATTATTTTAATCTACTTATTCAATTTCGCCATTAACCATTTCGATGATCATCCGTTTGGTAAAGGGTGCGCAAGGAAACTCTAGGTTGTCGATTTTCACGACACCTTTGCACTTCAAGCGATTTGAGAAAAATTCTACTTTTCGTTCTCGCACTTGTTCGCTGCCCAGAGGATCTGCCGCAATCTCTCGGAGCTCTTTTCTATCTTCATCTCTAGCTAAATACGCCACACTGTAATTCGTCAGGTCAAAAGCGTGGGTGACAGAAGTATCGTCCGCGGGAACGCTGAGATTCACCTTGCCCGTTGCGGAGTGAGAGACAATAAATTCGTAATCGGGTGAATTTTTTGAATATTGGCTTATAGGCACTCCACCTAACCTAGCTACCGTCCCAGAAATAGAGGAGCTTAGGTCAGCCGAGCCAGAAACAGAATACCTGTGTTTAGCGGAAATAGCTTCAACTTCATATTTAACATTCTCGGCCGTGGAGTCTTCTGATTCGACATAGTTTCTTTTCGTTAAAAGATTACAGTCTTTAGCTAAAACTGAGGACTTGATAGTCCCGCTATATTCACTCGATGTGTCACTCGTTCGAGTCTGCTTCGCAGACGCTTCTGAGTTTTGTACCGCGATCTCGCCTCCCATGGGACAAGGGCGAGCAAGGTCAGCACCCTTTAAGGTGTAATTGTAATTCCCTTCAGGGGTCACAAAGTATTTACGGCTTAACAGATTTCGGAAGAGTAACGACGCTTTTAGTTGCGTATCAGAAAGATCTGAGGGACCAGTTTCAGCTGTTAAGGCAGTAAATTCCGCCAACGAGTTCTTCGAAACGACGTTAGAGCCGCTCCCATCCGCCCCCCCCCCACAGGACGAAACCACCCAGGCCGAAAGACCAATCGTGATCGTCGACAATGCAAGAATGTTATAATTTGGTTTCATTGATATCTCTCCTAAAGTTATAAACGACAGCAGTTTCCGCCCACCATGTAGATTGGGCTTACTGGCGAGTCAAATGCAAAAACCCTGCCAATTTAGGCTTGTCGTTTATGCCAGGGCGAAATCATTTAAATCTATGATTTAATGGGAATTGGGGAGGTTTTGGGCATTTCCGCTAGACTTTTGTCTTTGGAAATCTTTCAGGTACTTTCTTTAAAAAGTTGGAAATGTGGAAATCTGAGTCATTATGGGGCGTTG
>CAZRCG010000003.1:0-273493 GCA_964598565.1 uncultured Bacteriovoracaceae bacterium
GGTTCAGAACGTCGTGAGACAGTTCGGTCCCTATCTACAGCGGGTGTAGGATACTTGAGAGGAGCTGTCCTTAGTACGAGAGGACCGGGAAGGACAAACCACTGGTGTGCCAGCTGTTTCGCCAGAAGCATTAGCTGGGTAGCCAAGTTTGGATGAGATAAGCGCTGAAAGCATCTAAGTGCGAAACTCACCTCAAAACAAGGTATCCCGAGGTTTCGACCTCCTAAAGACCCCTTATAGATGATGAGGTTGATAGGCTGGGTGTGTAAGGGCTGTAAAGTTCTAAGCTTACCAGTACTAATAGGTCGTGTGGCTTGGTCATAAAATATCTGAGTGTATCTCGGTTCTTGTTGGTGAAGACTGGCAGGAGCGAGAGCTCGAGCAAGCAACATAATAAATTGGATAGAATCAAATAGATTGAAGAAATCAATCATATCGAATTGAAGTGAAATATCTTCAATAGGTAATCGCAGTAAATAGTAAAGGCTCGAATTATTCCTCAAGAATTTGGTGTGTCTATAGAGAGCGTGTTCCACCGGATCCCATCCCGAACTCCGAAGTTAAGCCGCTCTTCGCTGATGGTACTATGCGGGAAGCTGCATGGGAGAGTAGGACGATGCGCCTTTATATAAAGGCCCTGTTGAGAAATCAGCAGGGCTTTTTTTATGAGGCTGACAAGAAAGTAGACTAAAAAATATGAGCGCTGAAAAATGACGGTTCACTAGTTCGAGTATAACTCAGAATGCCTCAAACTTTCATAAGCCTCCAGACACACAATTTTGAGAAAGGCGGCTATAGGAATGGCGACGATCATTCCGATGATTCCGCCCACATTGGCCCCGGCAATGACAGTAAAAATAGTTAGAAGGGGATTGAGTCCTACACTTTTGCCTACGAGACGAGGCGTCAGAAAATAACTCTCGATTGTCTGAGCCAGTAAAAATAGGCCTATCACCAGAGCCAATGTGCTCACGGGAAGTCCGTAACCTAGACAAAGCAATATCGCCCCACCAAAGGCGATGGCTGCTCCGACATAAGGAATAAAACTTAAGAGTCCGCCAAGAAGGCCTACAAGAAATCCAAAGGGTACTCCAATGAATGCATATCCGATGGAGTAAACGAGTGCTAAGAAGCCACAGACCAGAATTTGGCCCCTAAAATACGCCACGAAAACGGTTGTTAGCGAAGACATATGTTTGTGAATGGCAGCTTCGAAACGCGGAGGCACCATACCCTTCACTTTGGCGACCATATATTCCCAGTCACTCGACAAATAAATAAAAAATATCGGGACCAAAAAAAGTTGGAGAATCCATAGAAGGGCCGAGGCTGACCCGGTAAAAAATGTAGACAGCAACTGAAATGAGGGTTTTGCGATGCTCGAAAGAATTTCCTGGGAGTGCAACCGCAAATAGGCAAGAGGATCCTGTACGTCTATGGGAATTTGGATTCCTAGGGACGCAGAAGCCGTTTGTGCCTTTTCTAATAATTGTTCGACGAGCTGGGGAAGCGCCTGCAGTAAATCCTTTAATTGCTGAAAGATCATAGGGAGAAGCCAGAACGCCACGACGGCAAGTCCACCAAAGAAAAGGACAAAGCCGAAAATAAGAAGGAAAAAACGAGGGACACCTCGTTTCTCAAGTAGTCGAAATAAGGGCTGTGTCAAAAAGCAAAGAATGAGCGTTGCAATGAGAAGGGGAAAAGCACTTCCGAGCAGCCATCGTAATAGTAAACTGGCGGTAGCGATGATGCCGACGAGAACGACCAAAGGAATGAAGGGGGTTAGGATCTCTCGTGTTTTCGTAGGAACTGGGGAAGAAAAGGACAAGGTTAAATCTTCTCGAGCTGATACTGTTTTCGAAAGCTATCTGGAATTTTTGCTTCTTGTAACAGCTTCTGGCTATAGGCGTCGTAGAATGCCGATCTTTTACGGGACAAGACCTCTTCACGAAGCTTTGCCAACGAGTCATTTTCGCCGTTTTTACCTTGAGCAACCGAGTCCTTTGCGGAGCCTTTGGCAGAAGTCCCTTTCTTTGCTGTCGTTGACTCCTTGGCTGAAAGAGCATCAGCCGTCAGGTCGCTTTTAAATTGCGACGCCACCAAAAGAGTCCAAGTTCCTGCATTGAATAGTGGGGCAGAGATGGGACTTTGGGCCGACAGTTCTTGAGATGCCTTCGCTAAAATATCATTCTCGTCCAAAGGTGCTGGAAGCGGATTCTGAAACGGACGTAAGCTCTTCAGTTCCTGTTTACTACTAGCGAGTGCCTCGAGCTCCTTCATAGGCTTCTTTCCTTGGCTGGCTAAGGCTTGAAATTCTCTGACGAGTTCCTCCACTCGTTGAGCTTGCCATTTCTGACGAACTTGAGCGATTGCCTGTTCGAATCGCAATGGCTCGGCAGCGACGGATTCCGTTGGTCGAATCACCATGAGAGAGTCTCCAGCTTCCTCGGGACCCACCCATTCATTGAGTTTCCCAGACAGCGCCGCTTGGACTAAAATAAACGGAAGTACCCCAGGCGTTTTTCGGTCGACAATGACTGACTGCGGACTACTGAAGCCAAGTTTAGAGAGCTCTTCTGCAATGTTTTTCTTCGACGTCACCACCGCCTGAGCCTTGGCTCTTAGAGCGTCTCGAGCGGAGAGACGGCGTTCTTGCTCTAGCAAATAGGCCACTTGGTTTCGCCGGGCTTTCAGTGACACTTCGGCCGGAGTGCGATCCATAATCCAGATTAAATGATGTCCGTAGTCTGTTTTGATGGGACCTAAAGGCCTTTGAAACGCCGACTTACTTGAAAAGACAACATCACTAAAAGGCTTTACCATGGTGTCTTTACCGAAATAACCTAAGTCGCCTCCTTTAGACGCATTGGAGAAGTCTTCTGAAATCTGTTGAGCGGCGGCTCTAAATAGAGTTTCGCTGCGCAGGGTTTTAGCAAGCTCCTGAAGACGCTTAAATCCTTTGTCACTGGTATCACTGATCAAAATATGAAGCGCGCGGGCTTGAACTCCTTGGCCTAGCTTGGAATCACCATTCTTAGAGGAAGAAACCGTTTTGAAATAGGATTCTATATCAAGGTCACTTATGTCGATGGTAGTTTTCGAGGTGTCTAGCGACAAATATTCTACCTTTCGTTTTTCTTCCGATCGAAAGAGCGCCCTATTTTTCTCAAAATAATTTTGAAGATCGGTATTAGAAGGCCTCCACTTTGCATTAGAAAGTAGTTTGTCGGCGTCAAACGATAATATTTTCAAGTTAAAGCTCTTGTTTTCAATACGCCGTATATCCTCAAGTTCTGCTTTAGATACGGAAGCAGACCATTCCAAAATATCTCGAAAGCGATTGGACGCTAGAGATTGGGAAAGGTCGCGTTCAAACTCTCGAGGTTCTAAATCGTTGGCTTTTAAAACCGACTCGTAGACCGACGGCGAAAAGCGTTTCAACTTAGAGTCATGAAATACAGATTCTTTTTTTAGCTCTTCAATGATCTCCTCCTGGCCTATGACTACGCCTAGTCGGCGTGCTTCTTGCCACATCAACTCCTTCATCACAACGTTCATGGCGACTTGGCGCTCAATCATCTTCATAAACTCGTCGTTCATTGTTTGACCGCCCATAAATTGGCTAAACATTCGGGTTTGTTGTGCGAGGGTTCTTTGAAACTCTTTGTACGATATGGGCGTCCCGTTTACCTTCACCCATATTTTACCGCCGGTACCAGGGTTCTCCTGCCCTGACCACAAGATGAAGCTTAAGATGATGACCCCGAAAATAAGAACGGTGACTACTGATTTTTGTCGGCTGCGTATAAAATCCATGGACATCTGATGAGCTTCGCAAATGCGGGCACCCATGGCAAAAAAATTCTGTAGCTTTCGCGTAATCTACTCCCTAGGATTATCCTATGTGGAACGCATTCTGGGAGATCTTTTCTAATGATCTTGCCATCGATTTGGGAACGGCCAATACGTTGGTCTACGTTAAGGGTAAAGGTGTTGTCTCGAGTGAGCCTTCGGTCGTAGCGGTCGAGAAAGACTCTCGGGGCCAACATATTGTCCATGCCGTGGGACGAGAGGCCAAGGAAATGCTCGGCCGTACGCCAGGCAATATTGTGGCGATTCGACCCATGAAAGACGGAGTCATTGCCGATTTTGAAGTGACAGAAAAGATGCTGCGCTATTTTATAGGAAAAGTGCACAACCGAAAATTTGGGGTGCGACCTCGAATTGTGATCTGTGTGCCTTCAGGAATTACAGAAGTTGAAAAGCGCGCTGTGAGAGAGTCGGCCGAAAAGGCGGGGGCTCGAGAGGTCTATTTGATCGAAGAGCCCATGGCGGCGGCTATTGGGGCGGGTCTTCCAATTACAGAGCCTTCAGGCAATATGATTGTCGACATTGGTGGCGGAACGACCGAGGTAGCGGTCATTTCGCTGGCAGGAATTGTGTTTGCCACTTCGGCTCGTATGGCGGGCGATAAAATGGATGAGGCTATCGTTCATTATATGAAGCGAAAATACAATTTGGCGATTGGGGAACGCACCGCGGAGCGCATTAAGATTGAAGTGGGCTCGGCTTATCCTGATGCCGATAAGGTCGAGCGAACGATGGAAGTAAAGGGACGAGATTTAGTAGCGGGTCTTCCTAAAACGATCGTTGTATCGTCCGATGAAGTGAGAGAGGCCTTGTCGGAACCTATCAATGCCATCGTTGAGGCGGTTCGATTGGCGTTAGACCGAACGCCTCCGGAATTGTCGGCCGATATTGTCGAAAAAGGCATTGTTTTGGCTGGCGGTGGAGCATTGCTGAGAAATTTAGATATTTTGCTGAGAGAGGAGACAGGATTGCCCGTAATTATTGCAGAGGATCCTTTGACGGCCGTTGTGCGAGGCTCAGGTAAAGTTCTGGACGAACTGGATCTTCTAAAAAAAGTGACCGAGCGCGGACGTTAAGAGCTGAGGCATTGAACCTAGCGTCAATACTGACGCCGCCTTAAAATTTTGTGACGTTAATGAGAGCGAGGAAATAGGGAGTGGGGAATGCTTCTTCCGACAGTTAATACCCAGAAGCGATGGCTCCTTTTTCTTTTAGTAGGTGTCTTCTCCATTCATACCTATCTGGATTTTACTTTTCGAGGGCCCACTGAGGAGAGAGGTCAGTATATTGATTCAATTTTTGCTCGAGTATTCACACCTATTACATGGATATTTGAGAGCGGGAAATTACTGCTAGCGGACTGGACGATTCATTTTCAAGATTTGTGGACAGCTGCTGAAGACAACAAGCAGCTGAGGCATCAGATTTCTGAGTTAAGTTTACGAATTCAAGAACTGGAATCCGAGTCGGCCGAGGCTCGACGATTAAAAGATTCCTTGAAAATGGTCGTGAATCCCCGACTGTCTTTCATTGTAGGTCGAGTTACCGGTTATGATCGAAGTGTATTTCGTCAGGCATTTGATATCAATCGTGGTGAATCCGACGGCGTTTTAAAGGGAATGCCCGTACTATCCGCTCAAGGAGTTGTAGGACGTATTGTTTCCGTGAGTTCGCATCGATCGACCGTTTTATTGTTAAATGATCTCGAGTCTCGTGTTGAAGGTATTGTCGAGAGGACACGAGCTCGTGTTGTGGTAGGCGGATCGGCCGATGGATCGTTGAATTTGCGTTATCTTCCCAGGCGCTTTGATCTTCAACCCGGCGATCGTATATTGACATCAGGATTTGGAGGCTTTTTTCCCCCAGGCTTTCTCATTGGAACTTTGATTTCGATAGTGAGAGACCCTCATTTTGTTTTGGAGTCCGCTCGACTGGAGTCGGCAGTCGATATGAATAAAGTCGAAGAAATTTTTATCGTAAAGACGGTGGACCGATGGCCCTCCAACCCCTAAACCCCTACGGAACTCTTTCGAGAACCTTTGATCTTTTTTTACTGGGAGCTTGGATTGGACTCTTGGCATTATCGAGAGTTTTCGCTGTGGAGACTCTTTTCTTCTTTGTAGGAATTTCTGTTGTATTGTCGGCGGTGGCTTTACGGTGGCCCTTTTTAGAGGGAGCTCTGGTATTGTTGTTGCTTTCTTGGGTTTGGGGAGCTTTCTCTTTGATGCCGACGGCCATAGTGTTCTGGTCTCTCTTCGTAGCTTTTGTTGTTTTGAAGTTGATCTTAGATTCTCTTGAACTGAGGCAGCGATCGACGGTAGCGCTTTTATTTTTTGGAACTGCGCTCTGCTTTTATGGAACTCAGTGGTTTTTGATTCACCGTCTGTCGGAGGAAGACTTTTTTATTGGGAGATTATTTTTGAAGCTCGGACAAGCTTCTCTCATTGAGGGCGTTTCTGGATTTTTAATAGGTCCTCGATTTCTAACCTGGATTTCTCCGCGATGAAATTGTCCGATCCCTACAATGTATCGACGTTTGCATCACGAGCTACGGGCGTTACGATCGGTTTTTGTTTTTTGATTTTCGTTTTGGCAGTACGACTCTGGTATTTGCAAATTTGGCGAGGCGAAGAACTTAGGGCCTTTAGTGATCGCAATCGATTTAAAATTGAAAAGCTTGCGGCACCCCGCGGACCTATTTTTGACCGCGAGGGCGTGCTCATTGCTGACAGTCGACCGCGTTTTGATTTGACAATTACGAGAGGCTATTCTCCAGATTTGGAGCGTGAGATGCTTCTCGTTAAAGATATCTTAAAGTGGGATTCTGCGAAGTTAGATCAGGTCATGGTTCGAATCTCTAAGGCAGGGCGTTATCAGGAGGTCGTCATTGCAACCGATTTAACTTTTGACGAACTGACACTTATTGAAAGTCACAGCCTAGATTTAGAGGGTCTTGAAATTAAAGCTCAGTCGGTTCGTGATTATCTCTACGGACAAAGTTTCTTTCATGTTTTGGGCTATACCAGAGAAGTAGGAGACAGCGATTTAAAGACCATTCAGAGTCGATATCCTGCCCATGTGTATTCACGCGGCGATCAGATTGGTGTAAAGGGAATTGAGGCTCTCTACGAAAGTTTTTTGAAGGGTAAAGAGGGGAACGACTTTGTCGTGGTAGATGTGAAAGGCAGGCGAGTCGCGCGTAGCGAATGGCGTCTGTTACCGCAGATTCCGCGAGAAGAGCCGCGCTCGGGAACGGGTTTGCGGCTTACCATCGACGCATCGTTGCAGTTAGTAGCGCAGAAAGCGCTCATGGAGAGCGGCCATGCAGGCGCGGTGGTGGCCTTAGATCCTCGTAACGGAGAGGTTCTTGCCCTCGTGTCCGTGCCCGCCCTTGAGCCCAACGCCTTCACAGGAGTATTGACGGGTAAGACCCTGAAAGGATGGATTGACCGCGATGATAAGCCCTTTCTCGATCGCACGATGGGAGAACATTATGTGCCTGGATCTATTTTCAAACTTGTTGTGGCTGCTGCTGCTTTAGAACAGGGCATCATTGATGAGCGGACAAGTTATTTTTGTCCGGGATATTATCGTTTTGGCAATCGGGCCTGGAAATGTCATGCCAAAGATGGCCACGGTCGCGTCACCATCGTTCAGGCGCTGGAGCGCTCTTGCGATGTTTTTTTCTATAATATTGGTTTGAAGATGGGCCTAGATTCAATTTATCACTGGGCTGCTCGGTATGGATTTGGTCGTCGAACGGCATTGGGGCACGAAGCTTTTAAGGGAAAACTGGATAGCCTATTTCGATTTAACTCTGAGCAAACAGGTTTTATACCAAGTTTGGAGTGGGTTCAGTCTAAGAGGCGCACTACCGTTGATGCGGAAGTATTGAATGCTTCCATTGGGCAGGGAGCTGTGACGGTGACCATGATACAGTTGGCGCGCATGGTAGCGGCACTCACCAATGGGGGAAAAGTCCATCAGCCTCAACTCGTTCTTTCTACTTTGGATGCAAAGAAACAAGCGGTTGAGTCGTTTCAGGGCCGTCTGGAGACGACAATTCAACTCGAGCCTCGAACAGAAGAGCTCATTCTTCGAGGAATGGAAGAAGTTGTTCAGGGGAAAGAGGGCACGGCAAGAGCTTCGCGCATCGCGAATTTAATGTATGGCGGCAAAACTGGAACGGCTCAAGTGGCAGCTTTGGCAGCGACGAAGAATTCAACGTTGCGACGATTGCAGGATCACGCACTCTTTGTTGCAGTGGCACCATCCAGAAACCCCCATATAGCGATTGCCGTGATTGTTGAGAACGGTGGCCAGGGATCTCGAGCGGCGGCACCCATAGCGCGACAGATGTTAGAAGTTTATTTTTCAAAGGCAAAAATGGCGAAAAAAGAAAGTGAGAACCATGAAAGATGATGGTCGAAATCAAGGTCGCTTTTTAAGTCACTTCGACTGGTCATTTGCAAGCTTGATTCTATTTATTAACCTGTTGGGGCTTCTGACATTGTATTCATCGACCTACCACAACCAGATCGAAATTTTTTACAAGCAGCTGATTTTTTTTGTAGGTGGATGGATTGTCGCGCTCATTCTGTCGCTGATTGACTATCGTATTTGGGAAAAACTGGCCTATCCATTTTATGGTGTGGTCTTGGTGCTTTTGTTAGCGGTTGAGTTTATGGGTAAAACGGCTTTAGGAGCTCAGAGATGGCTGCCGCTTGGGCCCATTCATGTTCAACCTTCGGAGTTGGCCAAACTCGCGATGATCTTTGTGTTGGCTCGGTTTTATGCCAACGAGCGAGTCGCTCTTGCAGAAGGTTACGGGTTTAGGGAGTTAGTACCTGTGTTGGCGATTTTATTACCGCCGGCACTGCTCATTTTTGCTCAGCCAGATTTGGGTACTACGATGATGACCATCTTTGTTTCAGCCACGGTGATTTTTTATTGTCGATTGCGATGGCGCACCTTGTTGACCATGGTGATTGCATTTGTGGTGTCTGTGCCCCTGGCGTACCAGTTTGTTCTTCGCGATTTTCAAAGAGATCGAGTAAAGACCTTTCTTAATCCTTCCCGAGATCCTTTGCACAAGGGCTATCATGCGTTGCAAAGTATGATCACCGTCGGCAGTGGACAAATTACCGGCAAAGGATTTCTTGAAGGTACGCAGAGCAAGTTGGAGTTTCTACCTAAGCATCATACGGACTTTATATTTTCGGCCTTTGCAGAAGAGTGGGGTTTTTTGGGCTCTTTGTTTTTGTTGGGGCTTTTCTTACTACTTTTATTTATGGGTATGGAGATCTGTCGCCACTCCCGTGATAAATTTGGCTCTGTATTGGGTGTGGGAGCCCTCGCGGTCGTCTTGTGGCATGTCATTGTGAATATGGGAATGGAAATCGGACTGTTGCCGGTGGTGGGGGTGCCGTTGCCATTTTTTTCGTATGGGGGTTCGAGTTTTATTACCAATATGATTGCCGTTGGTATTTTGCTGTCGATTTCATTGAGGCGTCATATTTTTTAAGGTAAATGATGTGATGAGAATGAATATGAAACAACAAATAGAGTATCTTATATTTTTTGTAGTGGTGGTTGGTATGGGAGCTTGCACCAAGAAAGAATCCGTGGTGACTCCGACGGACTCAAAGGCAGCGGTAGAGACGACCACAGAGAAAGGAACGATTGTGAAAATTGAAATTGAGACTAATCAAGGCACGATTGTGGCAGAATTAGATGGAGAAAAAGCTCCTATAACAGTCAAAAATTTTGTGACTTATGCCAACGCAGGCTTTTACGACGGCACGATATTTCACCGAGTTATCGATGGATTTATGATTCAAGGGGGCGGTTTTGCTTCTGGGATGAAAGAGAAAGATACGCAAGCTCCTATCGTCAACGAAGGAAAAAATGGACTTAAGAACGAGGCCTATACATTGGCGATGGCACGCACTCAAGATCCCAACTCCGCAACGGCTCAGTTTTTTATTAATTTGAAGGACAATGCATTTTTAGACGCCACGTCCGGAAACGCCGGCTACGCTGTTTTTGGTAAGGTCATTGAAGGAAAAGAGATTGTCGATAAAATCGGCAAAACTAAAACCCATACTGTAGGCTATTTTGATGATGTTCCTAAAGATGACGTGATCATGACTCGAGTACGTGTGAAATAGGCGACACTGAGCCAGGCGAATTTCTAGAATATTTCATTTATAGATTGGCAATATATTCAAGCGTAGCCTCTTTTCTCAGAAGACCGCCTTGGCGATCCACATTTCAAAATAAATAGGCGGTCGGCTCCCTCGCGGCCAACCAGCTATTCTCTTGTTCCACTAAAAGTAGGCCGCTCCGAGCTTCTGAGACAAGAGGCTACCCTTGAATCTCTCATCGTCAGTCAAAAATGAAATATTACCGAAGCTCGGGCGTCGCGCCGTGCGACCAAAAGGGGGCGCCGCAGGTGGAAATTCGAAAATGAGGGTACATCCTACGAGCCTGGCCATGATTTATCCGGGTTAAACCTAAAATCGTACGAGTTGAGACGCCATCAAATTGGGTTGATTCAAGGGTGACGGATACGGCCTATGCCTGGCCTTCTTTGCCTTCGAGGAGCTTTCTTATATAAAGAGAGGCTTGTTTGAGCATATTGGGGTGATTGGCGAGATCCCCCCACTCAGCAAAATCATCTTCCTTTAGGGTCCCATACGTGCGAAACCCTTCATGGGAGAAGCTAATGAGAAAGGCTCCTTGCGTAGGCCGTACAGGAATGACGAGTTTGACCCCTGGAAGAATTTGTTCGCAGGTTACTTTGAATCGATCGATTCCAGCTTTGACTTCGGGGTCCATGCCTTTATATTTATAGCCAATTACCATGGCAGGATCCAACCCTTATCTTAAATACCAAAATACGATCGAGAAGCCTCGTGACTCTTATAAAGTGAGATTTATGCCCATGGACCGTGTGGTCGAAGTGAGGCCAGAGGCGCTGCCATATGGAGAGACCGGTTTAGCCGGAAGTCTTCTGGATATCGCCTTACACAATGGGGTTGAGATTGACCATGCCTGTGGGGGAGTATCGGCCTGCTCAACCTGCCACGTTTATGTGAAAACAGGACTAGAGACTTGTAATGAGGCAGAGGATTTTGAGCTCGATCAAGTGGAGGCTGCTCCGGCCAATAGCGCTGAATCTCGATTGGCGTGTCAATGTGTGCCCAATGGAACCAAAGATATGGTGGTTGAAATTCCTGGGTGGAATCGAAATATGGCTCGCGAGGGGAGTTCTCTCTGACTACGCGAGTTTATTGAGCTTTGACCTGACCCCAATGCTCTTGGGTCGAATAGTCGTTAGGCTGCTAATCGCCTGATTAAGAGCCCTCACAACGAAACCACTTTTCGGATGGGCTCTAAGCGTCGTCTTCGATTTCGAGATCATCGCCGCTGCTGTTCTTGATCTTGTATTTGCGAATCAGCCGCTGAACTGATTTGCGATCAATGCCGGCTTCTTTGGCTGCGGCAGAAATATTGAAATTGTTTCGAGTGAGAGACTCCAAAAGGTATTGTTTTTCGAAGGATGCGATCCACTGCTCTTTGGCATCTTTGAAACCCAAGTCTTCGGGAATATCGAGCTCCGCTTTCGTGAGTGGAATGCGGATTCTTTCGGGAATATCTTCAAGGGTAATGCGATCACCTTCCATAAACGAAAAAATACGACTCATCGTGTTTTTAAGTTCTCGAATATTTCCTGGCCAGTCGTAAGCTTTCAGAATTTCGAGAGCTTGAGGATCAATGCCCTCCACCTGACGCGCATTGTTGGCTTTGTTGAAGTCTTCAATGAAGTGCTCCACCAACATCGTAATATCGTCTTTTCGCTTGCGAAGAGGTGGTAAATTGATGGTGGCGACGTTTAGTCTGTAAAACAAATCTTCTCGAAATTTTCCTTTCTTTATCTCGGATTCAAGATTTCTGTTGGTGGCAGCGATGACTCGGACATCGACGTTGATGTGGCGATCTCCGCCCACGCGTCGAACGGTTCGAGACTCAAGAACTCGTAAGAGTTTAGGCTGAAGATCGAGGCCGAGTTCTCCAATTTCATCAAGGAAGATTGTGCCGCCGTCGGCAAGTTCGAAAGCCCCCTGGCGCATATTGGTTGCTCCCGTGAAAGATCCCTTCTCATGGCCGAAGAGCTCACTCTCGATGAGATTTTCGGCCACCGCAGAACAATCGAAGACCACAAAAGGTCGCTTGTGCCGTTTACTCTTTTCATGAAGAGCCTGAGCAATGAGCTCTTTTCCTGTACCAGATTCGCCTTCAATTAGCACGGTGACCTCATTGGGCGCGATCTTCTCAATGATGGTATAGATTTTTCGCATGGCCATATTGCCGCCAATTAAACTGGCATAGCGAGTTTTTTTACTTGGAAGAATTTCGAAGGTTTCGTCTTGAGGGGCGAATTTCATCTCGGTTCGTCCTGCGCGAATAATGGCACCCGTCGTAAGATAGGCTTCTTTGACTCTTACGCCATTAATAAGAGTGCCGTTCATGCTTTCAATATCGCGTAGCAAATAGCCCTGCTTGGTTTGATGAACTTCAAAGTGTAGGCGACTCATGGTTTCATCTTTTAATACAATTTCGTTCTCTTTGCGGGTACCCACATGAATGACCGGCTGACTTAATATGAATTCACGGCCCTTTGCATCGCCAGATGTGATGGTGAGTTTGCACTTCATGACCGTCATTTTGGTGGCTTGTTCTCCCCAGCGAATGACTTGAGTTCGGCCCGTGGATGTTTTCTCATTTCGATTAGATTTTTTCACGAGTTGTCTCCCTGTTTGACGTGATATGGTGAGTGGATTCTGCCCCATAAAGTCGATAATAAATATAGGCGCTTTGCATGACTCGTTTCACATAGTTTCGAGTCTCCGTGTATGGAATAGATTCAATAAAAACATCCAGTTCGTTCGTATTGCGTTCTCGAATCCATCGTCGTACGGGCTCAGGCCCAGCGTTGTAGGTGGCGATTTGCAAGATGGGCTTGAAAGAATCGTCCACAGGATACGTATCGACGCTCAATGCGATTTCGCGAAGGTGATAGGCGGCCAATCGAATATTGCGTCTAGGCTCTGAAAGGGGGCTGGCGCGTTCACCCAGAACCTTGGCAATTTTTTGCGCTCGAAATGGCATAAGTTGAAGTAGGCCCACGGCACCGGCGGCTGAGATTACATCGGGGCGAAAACGACTTTCTTCTCGCATTACTCCCCAAATTAGAAAGGGGGATACATTAAATTCTTGAGCGGCTTTAAGCACTAAAGGTTCATACGCTTTCGGATAATGGTAACGTAAAGACGGCTCTGAAGCGTTGGCCTTTTGAAGAGACTGTTTAAAATATCGATCGGCCCATACGACCAAGCTTGCCCAGTCACCGAGTTGATAAAGCCGTTCAGCCACGGCGAGACGAACGCTTGCGGTACCTTGACGATACGACGAGAGAAATGAATCGAGCTCCATTTGAGCCCACGAATTGAAACGAACGGCTCTAAATAATTCGAGTCGTTGCCACGATAAGGTCTCTGCCATATCGCCAATATCGGTGTCAGATTTTCCAGGAGGGCTTGTAGGAGTCGTCTGACTTCGCTTAGAAAGAGGTTTCAAAAAATGAGTGGGCATCGAAGGCATCGTAAGCAGGGAATATAGACTCATGGGCCACTCTGACAGGAGCTTGTTTCTATATTCTTGAGCTTCATCAGAGCGTCCTTTTAGATGCTCCACTTTCGATCGCCAATAGAGGGTTTGAGAGCTAAGAATCGGGCTCGTAAGGCGATCTTCAAGCTCATCGAGAAGTTTAGTGGCCGATAGAAGTTTTTCAGAGTTTTGTGGTGCGGAAGCCTCACTCCGATGGGCTTGAATCGAGGCCCAAGCCCCAAACCACCGGGAGCTTTCATTGTAGGCGCCATCGATCTTGAGGGCTCTAATTTGCAGGAAGCTTTTGGCCGCCTCATCAAAGAGTTCTTGATCGAGCGCCAACATGCCGAGTCGATATAAAATCGATTCGCGAAGGCTCTTCGAAATTTTCAACCCAAGAATCGTTCGATAGACGGCGGCGCCCTCCGGATATTTTCCGATGCGAATCAGGGACGCCGCGTGAATTTGTCGCCATTCTAAATCGAGATCAAGTGGCAGCGTCTTTTTGAGAGTTGTTCGCGCAAGTTTCTCGGCGTTCGCGTAGCGCTTGTCGGCGAAATAAATCTGCGCTTTCGACAGCAGTAGACGTGCGCGGACGTCAGGTGTGGCGCTCTTAAGAAGATGGTCAATTTCTTTATAGGCTTTTGAAAAGCGCGCTTGCTTTCGAAAAGCAGACACACGATTAAGATGAGCATCCATATCGATGCGCTCGAAACGTCCCGCTTCTAATAGTTTTGCTCGAGCCGCCGAATCATGGCGACCAAAAGGAAAAGATCGATACAATTCTTCATAGAGTTCAAGGGCCTTCTCTTCGTCTCCAGACGAGAAATAGAGGTCGGCTAAACGAGCTAAGATATCGGCTCTTAAAGAGCTCTGGGAATATTTCTTTAAAAACGTTTCATAGATAATGATCGCTCGATCTAGTTCCATCGTCTGCTGGGCGGCTTCACCTTGCATAGAAAGTAATCGCTCTTGAAGAGCGAAAGGTAAGTCATCAGGAATAGAGAAGTTCTTTAAGTCTTTCCAGCGTTCCGTTTCAAACAAACTAAGAGCCTTGATAAACAGACCGTACGAGTAGAAACGAGGTTCTTTAATAAGAAATTCTTTTTCGATCTGCTCATAATGTTTAAGTTCATAGAGCGCTCGAAGAGCGATGAGCTGAATAAAGGGATCTGATCGGTTCTTCGCTAACGATAAAACCTTGGCCCACTCGTTATTGATGACAGCCTCTGCAAAGGGATTGTCTTCATTTTCAGGAAGTCGCAGGGTGGAAGAGTTATACGATACGGAGCAACCTGTCAGAGACATAATGAGAAAAGCCATCACTCCATAGTGATAAAGCCTTCGAAAGAGGTAGAGGCTTTCTCGTCGCAGGCCCATCTAGTCATTGTGAGTCATAGACGGGTCAACGTCTAGATGTCTCAGGAAATCTTTGTCGCAGTGGGATGCCTTTGCCTCATAAACGTCTGAAGGGCGGCGCCTCAGCAGTCGAAAACTCCTGATATTCTTTTTTCTTTTATTCAGGAACTCAGACCGTTAGATTGGGGCCCATGAATTACGAACTCTTTCCGACTTCTGTTGGTTCTGTCCAGCCTTTTGACGCTAAGCATCCTATGTTTGGCTACAATGTGGAGCAGCTACCTTCTTTCGTGCGTGATGAATGGCAGGAGTATGAGCGTTTTGTGGTCGTCGGTTTGGGCGGCAGCGTTTTACCCTTAAAAGCGTTTGTCGATTTTTTTGACCTGTCGGACAAAATTCTCTTTCTCGATACGGTGGATCCTCTTGCTTGGAAGAGAGTTCCTAAAGACGCTAAAACACTTTTCTGTGTCGCCAGTAAGTCGGGTGAAACCTTAGAAATTAAGACTCTGGTTGAGGCGATTCGTTCGCAAGATCTTCTGGCTCAGACCATGGTGGTGACAGATCCAAATCAGGGTTGGTTGCGAGAATTGTCGAAGAAGGAGAACCTGCCCAGTTTGACAATTCCTGCGACGATTGGAGGGCGGTTCACAAATTTTACCTGTTTTCATCAGGCTCTGCTCGAGCGTTTCTCAATACCCTTTGAAGCGATGAGGCAATCGGCAAAAGATGAAGTAGGCCGTCTCGTGAAAAATCCCCAGCCACTGGAGCATCTCTATCAACAGATTTTTCAGTCAGGAAAGGGTAGGCTCATTTTATGGGGTTACAGCGGACGCTTTCAAGGGCTGCTCGAGTGGACGCAGCAAGTGATTGCTGAAAGTCTGGGAAAAATTTCAAAGTCAGGGAAGCGAACCGGAGTTTTTCCCATCGTTCTAAAGGGGCCTCAAGATCAACACGCCGTATTACAGTTGTTGAGGGATGGGCCTTTGGATGAAATCTTGTGGTTTTATGAGATAAAAGACAAAGCATCTCAAACGTCGTCCTTATCTGAGGCTATGGATATTTTAATGGAATCCACCTTCCAGTCGTTCTTCGAAAGAACGAGTGACTCTCAGCTTGGCCAACCCTTGGCGCGATGGACATTTGAGACCCGCGCTCAAGATATTGGGGCTTATATAGGTTTGATGCAGGCTTTTATTGAGTATGCGGGAGAGCGTTTAGCAGTGAACGCCTTTGATCAGCCAGGCGTCGAACGTGGTAAAGAAATCGCGAGAGCTCTTTTAAAAGCAAGACGAGGTGCTTAGGTCGGTACGAACCGAATGGCTGAAATAAAGCCTTCGACAGACTCTGGGGAGCCTTCTTCTTGAATGAAGAGTGCTTCTGTCACTTCAAGTGAGCTTAAGACCCTGTGACTAATGCAGAGATCGCCTAAAGCGATGGAGCGTCCCGCGGCCGTGTATTGTCTTTGAAGTGCCAGCAGAATGTCGATCTGATCGTGTCGTGCATAGCCTTTGCGTATCAAAATCTCTCCAATTTTTGCAACTGAGCGAGGCCGTCGCTGAACGCTCTTTGGTGCGACCACAAGCGTTGGCTCAAGCGATTTTTTAGATGACTCGTCGTTGGACATCGTCGGTTTCTCTCCCCAACCGTATCAGTGCAAGCCCTGTGCCAAATTGGGGGCCGCGAAGGCGCTCGAAACCGAAGGCATCTTCGTCAGCGCCGGGCCGGTGTGATACGCGACTGTAGAGGCCCTTAGTTGAGTGTTGAAAGGGCGAGAGAACATCCACCATAGAGACGGCCTCTTTTTTGATATCGTATGATACGGATGGGTAAGCCTCCGTGTTGCTGTAATAGGTTATACTCGTTAGAACCTGGTAGCGGGAGAGGCAGGAAATCTATAGATGTACCACCTGCCGCATGCATTCGCCATGCTGGGAGATCCTTCTCTAATCGAAAGTCAACAAAATCGTGACGGCTGTCCTCATCGGTAGCTAACGAAAGGCTAGGCAGGTCCAGGGCTAGAACCGTGATTCCAAAGATATCTCGATAGGTCTTAATTGCATAGGGTGTCTTTAAGCTTAAGTTAAAAGCCTTCTCCAAAGGAATTCTATCAGTCAGGTCTAAATTATTATTACGACCATAGATTCTAAAAACAGTGCCAGCGGCAATAGGTTGAATCGTGCCATCGAAGCCCTCATGTTGTTCGTAGTTGGGTGATTCCATTGAGGGAGAAACTTGGGAGATAAGTCGATGGGATTTTAGATGTGGTTTCCAATCTAAATTCAATTCTCTGTCTCTCGTTCTCTGAAATACTTCATGAACACGAGCTACCCCCGTGGACCGTGAGGAGCCGCTTTTAGCCGCGGCGATCGCTAGAGTCATACTTCTGTAGAAAAGATCTTCTTCAACAGATTCATTTGATCGAGCGTTAAACCACTGCGATACTTCACTGCCACGATCGAGACAGTCGCGTATCCACGCTTCAGCGTGTCTCAAGCCATCAGTGTCGCCCTGCATCTCGCTAAAAACACTCCTCCATCGTTTCACAATCTCTGAGTCAGGAAACTTTGCCTCAAAGGCGACCAGAGACATATCTCTGCCGGCGAAAATAAAGGGTTTACCCTTGGCAAGTAAGAACGCCTCAGTTGATTTGCCTTCAATGAGGGGTGGATACAAGCTGCCCGCAAACAGTGAGTCAAAGTCTTGGTGCGCGAGGGGATCTAAGATCACGACGGCTTTCTGGTTTTGATCTTTTGCTGCTTTAAGATCACGAGCTAAGTAATTTTTTCTAATTACTCGCACATTTTTTCGCAGTTCTTTGAGAGCCGGCAATAAATCCTCCGCCACGGTGCGGTGACTATTCTCGACTATTACAAAAATTTCGGGGGTTTTGTCAGGAGCCAAAAACTCAGTAGAGCTCATGAGACGGTCGATAGAAACAGCATCAATGAAGGCGGAGTAAATTGGCCAATAGCGCCACTTCTGTAACTCTTGAACGATTGCTGACTTGGGAGATCGCAACAGCCGAGTCTGAGAGGGGTGGGGTCCCAAGAGTTGAAGCTCTGGAAGATCTGTGAAAATAGGGCTCCCTGAAGTATCTCGGTCCCATCGACCCTTGGGGGCAAACCAGTGAGCTGGCTGAAGAACCAAGAATTGATGGGCGTTCAGAATTTCAAATACTCTTGGATTACGAGCGCCCGCGTGATCAAGCGTCCATGCCATTTCGACTTTATTATTGAGGGCCAATTCGGCGCTAAATTGAAAGAATAAATCATCTCCGTGACGAGCGATTGGAGAGTTTGCGTGCTGAGGCCTCAACCACTGTGTGCCCTCAGGAAATACGACACCCAAGCGCTGTCGTAAGGTAGCAAGACGCCCAGGCCAGTCGATAAGTACTTCAAACTTTCCTTTGAAGCCTAACTCTCTCGCTCGGGCCATACTATCAAAAGCAGCGGTTTGAGACCCTAAGCCGGGGGTATCTGAAATAAAAATACGAAGGGTATCTTGAGTGCTCAGAAAGCTTCGAACGGTCTCAAGGGTGCCCCATTCGCCATGAGTGTCTCGCGCCCACAGTCCCCCCTCCATTAAGATGACCAAAGAAAAAAAGCTGTAGATGACAAAACCCCAGCGCCCTAAACCCATCCTAGCGTTCTAAACCGTGTAGGCTTTACCTCCAAGAAAAATCAACTGACGCCCATTTTAAATATATTTTCTGTGCTCTGCGATCGCAGCCGAGGCATGGCCGCGGAGGCATACCATTGGAGGAATGACATCGGGGGTTTGCAGGGGTATGGCTCCCAAAATCAAGATTTATGAGCCTGAGACGACCGTACGGCCTCAATATCTTTAACGATTTTTTGGGCTATGGCAGGATTGGCTGCAATGACGGCGTGGGCCCCTAGGCCTAAGTGTTTTCCGTCGAGGCCGGTCACCAACCCTCCGGCTTCCCGAACAAGTAATAATCCGGCGGCATAATCCCATAGTTTAAGTCCCAGTTCCCAGAAGCCATCGAAGCGACCGGCGGCGACATAGGCCATATCGAGGGCGGCAGATCCGTCACGACGAACGGCGAGGGCCGTACGCTGAAAGTGCATAAAATAGGGCGAATTATCGAAGCCAGGTCGCTGAAAATCATAGGTGAACCCAGATACCAACAGGGCTTCTTGAAGGGTTTTTGCCTTTGAAACGCGTAGACTTGTGAGTCGTTTAGAAGGCAATTTTATAAGCGGTGGTTTTTTGTTCGAGGACTTGCGAAGGGCTTTGATGTCGCGAGCCTTCGTGACAATGCTGCCATCGTTTGAAATGATACCTTTGGCTGCGAGGGCTTTTCCTTGAACGCTAAAGGCGCCTTTGCCATGTTCGGCAAAAAAAATTTCATCTCGAGTCGGATCAAAAACGACGCCGGCGGTGATGATACCTTTTTCTTGAAGCGCTAACGAGAGACAGTAGCATGGATAGCCGTGAGCAAAATTGGTGGTGCCGTCGATGGGGTCTAAAACCCAGCGTCGCGCTGCTTCACCGGTCTTTGAAAAATCTCCTTCCTCCGCCAAAACTTGGTCATTAGGGAAAAATTTTTTCAGGGCCTTCACAACCGCGACTTGAGTTTTCTCGTCGACCTCCGTGACGATGTCGCGGACCCCCTTCAGCCGAAAGGTAAATGGCTTGGCAGAATGCTTACGAATAACATGGGCCCCAACGGCAGCGGCCTGAAGAGCGACGTGGAGGTCAAAACTAAATTTCATGAGGGAAACGTAGCAGTCTCCGCCGTCTTTATAAAGCGTTCGATCATCCCACTAAAGACTGGATCATCCCGCTAAAGCGTCATTCAAATCTTTCTTTAGGTCGTTGACATCTTCAATGCCCACCGAGACGCGAATGAGTCCATCGACGATTCCTAGATTTTCCCTCTGCTGCCGACTTAAACCACCGTGAGTCATAATGCCTGGATGCTCAATAAGGCTTTCGACGCCACCTAAGCTTTCGGCACAGGCAAACAACTGAACTCGCGACAGCACTTTCTTCGCCGCCTCAAGACCACCTTTGACGACGAAACAGAGCATGCCTCCCGGGCGTTTCATTTGGCGTTTCGCAAGGGCGAACTGCGGATGATCCTCACGACCGGGATAAATCACACGCTCCACAGACGCATGCTGCGATAAAAAGCCGGCAAGCTCTTGAGCATTGTCACAGTGCCTGTCCATGCGCACATGAAGAGTCTTGGTGCCGCGAAGAAGTAGAAAGCAATCCATCGGAGCGGGTATGGCTCCCAAAGCATTCTGATAAAACTTGAGTGTTTCATATATTGCCGTATCGTTCATGCCCACAAAGCCGCCGACGACGTCCGAGTGGCCGCCCATATATTTTGTGGTGGAATGCAATACATAGGTCGCCCCAAGAGTGAGAGGATTCTGCAAGTACGGAGATGCGAATGTATTATCGACCAAAACAGGAATATGCTGAAGAGCAGCCTTTTTAGAAATGGCTTCGATATCGATGAGTTTCAGAAGCGGATTGGTGGGAGTTTCAATCCAAATGAGTTTAGTTTCGGCCTTTAAGGCGCTGTCGAGATTCTCGAGGCGCGTCAGATCGACAAAGGTTGATTGAATTCCCAGCTGAGGAAAACATTTAGAAAATAGTCGGTGAGTGCCGCCATAGACATCGTCACAAACCACCACATGATCGCCTGATTTGAGCGTGTGAAGCACATTCATCATGGCCGCGCAGCCCGACGAAAAGCAAAGGCCGTACTTAGCTTGCTCCAATGCGGCAATATTGTTTTCTAAAGACGCGCGCGTCAGATTGTGTGTTCGCGCGTATTCATAGCCTTTGTGCTGACCAGGGCTTTCTTGCACATAGGTCGAAGTCTGATAAATGGGAGTCATAATGGCACCCGTGGTGGGATCGGGCGACTGACCAGCGTGAATGGCCTTCGTGGCGAAGGACAACGTTGAAATATTGGTAGCGTTGGCGTGAGTTTTCATATCTAGACCTTTCTTTTAGACCAGACCGCTGTTGCGCTGGGTATAGAAATCAAGAAGATCAATTTTAGTGACCAAACCTAAGACTTTGCTGTTGTCCATGACGACCGGCACTTTATCGATTTTGAGGAGCTCTTGAACTTTTTGTATGGGATCGCGCAAGTTCACCGTATCCACGGGTCGAACGACAAAGGGATCAATCGCTTTTGAAAGATTGGCGGAGCCTCCCATGACGGCCGACAGAAGATCGTATTCCGTGATGATTCCGTAGAGAGTTCCTTGGGCATCTAGAACGGGCATTTGAGAAACGCCGGTCTCTTTGAAGCGAGCGATGCAGTGACTTGCAAGGTCGCCTGTTCGACACGTAATGAGATCGCGCGACTTAAAAACATCTTTTACCAAAATATCGGCTTCGTCTAAAAATCCACATTCGCGCATCCAATCGTCGTTAAAGACTTTCGACAGATAGCGAGATCCTGAATCGGGTAGCAAGACGACGGCAAGGCCAGGGCCTTGTTGCTTTTTCGCCCACTGATAGGCTCCTGCAAATGCCGAACCACACGAGCCACCCACAAAGAGCCCTTCTTGTTTGGCTAATCGTCGTGTCCACTGAAAGCTGTCTTTGTCGGAGACCTGAACCACCTCGTCGATGAAATTAAAATCGATGGTAGAGGGCATGAAATCTTCGCCAATGCCTTCCACTTTGTAGACAAAGGCGGGGCCCATCTTGCCGCTTTTTTTAAACTCGGTATAGACAGACCCTTCCGGATCAACACCGATGATTCGAATGGCAGGATTTTTCTCTTTCAAATAGCGCCCTACGCCTGAGACAGTTCCTCCGGTGCCGAGGCCACCTATGAAGGCTGTGATTTTGCCGTCGGTTTGCCTCCAGATTTCAGGACCCGTCATTTCATAGTGGGCCTGAGGATTGTCGGGATTATGATATTGGTTGGCATAAAAGGCATTGGGAGTTTCTTGAGACAGGCGCTTCGCTACGCAGTAGTACGATCGAGGATCATCGGGCTCTACATTAGTGGGGGTGACAACGACACGCGCGCCGAAAGCGCGCAGGGATTGAATTTTTTCCATCGACATTTTATCGGGCATAACAAAAATTGATTTATAGCCTTTGACGGCGGCGACAAGCGCTAGACCCATGCCTGTATTTCCGCTCGTGGCTTCGACGATGGTGCCTCCAGGTTTAAGCTGACCTCGTTTTTCAGCTTCTTCGACAAGTTTGATGGCAATGCGATCTTTTACGGAGGCGCCGGGATTAAAAAATTCAACTTTCGCGACCAGTTCTAAAGGGAGGCTTTCACTGAGTTTTCGTAGCCTGACGAGTGGCGTATTGCCTACGGTTTGTAAAATTGAGTCATAAATCATAGTGATCTCCCTCCATGTCAAGTTAGAGGTGCTTCAGAGGGGAATCAAGACGAAAGAGAAGAGGATCGTTCATTGATCTAAGCGTCCAATATTTCGTAATCTTGGGCTCTATGATTTTGGATCCTTTTAAGTGGAAGCGTGTGAAGGACTTTGAGAGTCTCGTCACGGCGAAATCTCTTTCATTGTCGCCGCAAAGTAGGAAAGCAGTTCAAAAAGGTTACGACATTGTGCAGAAAGCCGCCGCCAGCCGCGAGGCAGTCTATGGTTTGAATACAGGATTTGGTCGACTGGCTCAGATTCGAATTTCGCCCGATGAGCTTAAGGTTCTTCAAGTCAATATTGTGCGCTCTCACGCGGCAGCGCTGGGTGAAGCGCTTGCCCCTCGTTCGGTGAGGAGATTGTTGCTTCTTCGTATTTTACAGCTGTCAAAGGGTGTGAGTGGTATTTCGAAAGCCCTGCTCGAGCGACATTTGTTTTATGTGAATCAGGGTCTTATTCCAGAAATTCCTCAATTAGGGTCGGTTGGAGCTAGCGGAGATTTGGCCCCATTGGCTCACTTGGCGTTGACCTTTATTGGAGAGGGATATTTCAGAGAAAAGGGGCGGCGAGTAGAAGCGAAGATAATTTTGAAGCGTCACAAGCTTTCGCCGCTTTCACTGCAGCCCAAGGAGGGCTTGGCTCTCGTCAATGGTACTCAATTTTCATTGGCGCTGGCCTTAGAAGCGCTTCTCAGATTAAAAGCTCTTTGGCCGATCATGGAAAATATCACGGCTCTTTCGTTCGAAGCCCATCGAGCGACGAAGGCTTCGTTTCATCCAAATCTTATGAAGCTTAAGGCGAATGCCCAGCAGAAAGACTTGGCGGCTCGTCTGTGGAAAAAACTTTCAAGATCGCCCCATATGCACAAGCATGAAAACTGCGATATCGTGCAAGACTCGTATTCGTTTCGTTGTACGGCTCAGGTTCTTGGGCCTTCTCTTTCATTATTTCAGTGGGCAGAGAAAATTTTAGAAGACGAAATTAATAGTGTCTCGGACAATCCCATTGTGGACTTGAAAGAGGGCTGTCTGCGATCGGGAGGGCACTTTCATGGTCAGGCTATTAGTTTAGCGTGTGATGCGCTCGGTATGGTGACCGCGACCTTGGGAAATTTTATTGAGCGGCGAATTGATCAGATGGTGAACCCTCTGACGTCGCGAGCGTCTCCGTTTTTAGCATCACGAGCGGGAGTTGAAAGTGGGCTGATGATCGTTCACACGGCAGCGGCATCGTTGGCGAGTGAAAATAAAACGCTGGCTCATCCTGCCTCGGCCGATTCGATTCCTACCAACGGGAACCAAGAAGATCATGTGAGTATGGCACCCTGGGCCGCTCGCAAGGCTCAACGCATGATTTTTAATCTCGAGTATTTGGTGGCCTCTGAGCTTATTACGGCGGTCAGAGCTTCGTTTATTGAAAAAGAACGATTGGGCGTAGCCTTTTCACCTGATGTCGAGATTTTTCTGGGTGGATGGCTCAAAAAATTTCCCGCACTGAAACAGCGAGGAGATCTTCCGTTTGGTGCGATGATTGAAGAAGCCAGAGAGCTTATGGTGGCGGCCGGTCAAGACTCGGTTTCGATGGTTTCACATGCACGATTGTGATGCCAGACGAATAGGAGGTTGGGCGACTATTTTGGTTAGTGTGTTGGTGGTCGTGATGGCAGTGAATTCATCCGGTGGCCCCGATCGTTTGATTCGCGTGTGGGAAAGAATCGTGACCATTCTACAAGGACCCAGTCTTTTACATTTTGTTAAGGCATCCACGAGATACGAGGCTTAAATAGCTTCAGGACTCTGCGAGAACACTGCCCCTCGTTACGAGAAGTAAGATTCATTGGGCTAAACGGTTCCATATTTATGGCAAAAAATCGCATGTTTCGGCTGTCCGATTGATGTTGACCAACTATTTGAGGGTTGTCTGCTTTGGCATTGGATGTCGGAATATCGGATGCTGAAGTATCAGGTGTCTCAGAGCCCTCTTCTTTTGTGGGAGCCGATGGGATATCGCGACCCTCGTCTGCGTAGAGGCTGCTCAGGTTCACTAACAAAACAGTCGATGCCAATGTGGTTATAAGCCAATTCATGTAGGAGAGCGTTAAACAGGATTTCTAGGCGTGTCCAGTTGCAAATCATAGGCTTGCTCTTACGACCTAAAATAAATGCCCTAGATAATCGCCTATTCCGTGGGAGCTTGCCTATGAAAGTGTTTCGGACCAACGAACTTCTATGCATGTTTTAGCGGCTCTATCGATTTTTAAGCCTATCACGTATCATGAAGACGAGAGCGGTTGTACAGATGAACGATATTTTACCGAATGGTCCCGGGCTCAAACGGGGCTCTTACAATAATCTTGATCGTGCGCGCGGGGGTTTTACGTTATTGGAAGCCCTTTTTGTGGTGGCTATTATTGGCATGATCTCGAGCATTGCCATTCCCACATATAACACCATGGTGTACAAAGTTCGACAGTCAGAGGGGGTATTTCTTATAGATCGCGTTGTAAAAGCCCAGTTGCAATTTTTTTCAACGCCTCGCATAGGAACAGCTGGCCAGTCTAGAACGCCATGTTATTTAACCGCTTCTGGTGGAATTGATAATTTTTGGGGGCCTAGCCCCGCTTCATGGGTTAGTGCTACTCCGTCGTGGGATCAGCTTCACATGGTCAACGTTTTGGGTGTCACAGTAGACAAACCCGTCTACTACTGGTTAAACGCTACATCCTCGGCAGATCATGTACCCCCTTCTAAGGCAGTTTGTGGATTTAATTGGAGGGATTATACTAGAAACGGACCTCCCGCTAACGGAATTCATATGACCATCACAGCTCGCGGTGATTTAGACGGTGATCGACGGCCCGATGTTTATGCGAGCGATTGTTATCACACTCAGCTGCGAGCCACTCTCGGATTTCAGAATCGTACTCCCGTATCGATAGGACCCACCCCTCTAATGTTTAAGGAAGCTCCAGAGTACTGTGCGATCACCTACTGGCCTTAAAACTCGAATCTTACTTAGCAATGAGCTTTCAGATATTGCTTGAATCACTTGAGATATGTGTCAAGTATAATACAGGAGGCGATTGTCGCTGAGGTCGTGGCGGCCTATCCATCGTATGACTACGCTCTTTTTGTTGAAAACCGTATCGAAGAAACGTGGATGCGGCTCTTGAAGACCGACCTACAATGAGAGTCTGATCCTGACTTTTGTATAGGACAGAGTGCCGTCGTCACTTTTGCATTCTACAGTAAATAGAACAAAAAAGATGATGAAGCACTGTAGATGCTGAGAGAGCTGGCAAGGAAGATCTAGGAATTTTTGGTCGACCGTCTACACGAGACTTTACGGTCACGTGGATAATCGCCACAGTGAGTCTTATGCCTGCTCGTCATGGATTGTTGTTGGAATGTAAGGGTTGGGTTCAAGAAGCCGCCCTTCGAATGTTGGAAAATAATTTGGATCCAGCGGTCGCAGAAGATCCTGATCAGCTTATTGTATACGGTGGTCGAGGCAAGGCCGCCCGGTCGCATGAAGCGTTGGCAGCGATTAAGCAGTCGCTAAGAGGGCTGGGTGACGACGAAACATTGCTTGTTCAATCCGGAAAGCCCGTAGGGATTTTGCCTTCGCATCGCGATGCGCCTCGGGTGCTCTTGGCGAATTCGAATTTGGTTCCGAAGTGGGCTACTTGGGAGGTCTTTGATGATCTTGAGCGTAAAGGCTTGATGATGTACGGCCAGATGACCGCGGGTTCTTGGATTTATATTGGTACCCAAGGTATTTTGCAGGGTACCTACGAGACATTTGCGGCGTGTGGCCGACAGCATTTTAAGGGAGAGCTCGGCGGACAGTGGATTTTATCAGGAGGCTTAGGAGGTATGGGCGGAGCACAACCTCGCGCTGCGGTCTTTGCGGGGGCTTCGTTTCTGGGTGTCGATGTAGACCCCAAACGTATTCAGAGGCGTCTGGATACAAAATATCTCGATCGCATGACAGAGAGCTTGGATGAAGCCTTGCGATGGATCGACGAGAGTTGCGCGCAAAAGCGCCCCCTTTCTGTCGGTCTTGTCGGCAATGCGGCCACGGTCTATCACGAAATTTTAAAGCGGGGCATTGTGCCTCCCATTGTAACGGACCAAACGTCGGCGCATGATCCTGTTCATGGCTATGTAGCCGAGGGTATTGCTCTCGAAAAACTTGCTGAAGAAAGAAAAGATGCCGAGCGCTATAAAGCGCGAAGTCTTGAAACGATGGTGAAGCACTGCCAAGCCATGGTCGAGATGCAAAAAAGAGGGTCGATTGTATTTGACTACGGAAATAATTTGCGCGGCTTTGCGAAGGCCGCCGGTTATGAGGATGCCTTTGCGTACCCGGGTTTTGTGCCGGCGTATATAAGGCCCTTATTTTGTGAAGGCTCTGGACCATTTCGTTGGGTTGCCTTGTCAGGTGATCCCGCCGATATTGCTGTGACCGATGAGGCGCTTATGAATTTATTTCCGGACAATAGCCATCTTCATCGCTGGCTCAATCAGGCGAGTCGTCGAGTGGCGTTTCAGGGTCTGCCGGCGCGCATCTGTTGGTTGAAATATGGAGAGAGGGCTCAAGCAGGACAACTCTTCAATGACCTTGTTAGGTCGAAGAAGGTGAAAGCACCGATTGTAATTGGACGGGATCATTTAGACTGCGGTTCGGTCGCATCTCCCTACCGAGAAACAGAAGCGATGAAAGATGGCAGTGATGCGGTATCGGATTGGCCGTTGCTCAACGCACTGATTAATGCGTCGAACGGGGCCTCATGGGTGAGCTTGCATCACGGTGGTGGCGTGGGCATGGGCTATTCTCAGCATTCGGGCATGGTGATTGTGGCGGATGGGAGCCCAGAAGCCGAGAGGCGATTGCAGAGAGTTTTAAACTCGGACCCCGCGATGGGCGTACTGCGACATGCTGATGCGGGCTATGAGGAGGCGCTTGCGTTTGCGAAGCAGCATCAGGTTCGTGTGCCCATGCTTGCTAATCGCTCTTGAAGTCAGTGTGTGATTTAGTGGGTTTGTATGCTCTATGAAATTGCGGTTAAAAGTCCGCTGCGAAAACTTTTCACGTATGAAAGCGATCAAGTGCTCACCAAGGGTATGCGTGTGCGTGTGCCGTTTCGATCGCGAGAAGTGCCGGGTATCGTATGGGGCGTAACGGAGCAGTCACCGAAGGGTTTGAAGTCGATCGTGGCGGTGGAAGACAGCGCGCCCATTCTTCCTCAAGAGGCCCTTTTATTTTACGAGCGTCTCGCAGCGTACTATGGATTATCGATTGGCGAACTCTTGGCCTCAGCATTGCCTGAATCATTGAGTGTGGAAAAAGCTCATTGCTTAGAGACGAAGCATTTTGTTCCGCTGCTACCGACCCTAACGCAGCGCCAAACACAGGTCGTACAAGCTATTCAAGCTCTTGAGGGTTATCAGGTGCATTTGATTCAGGGCGAAACAGGGAGCGGCAAAACAGAAGTCTATGCGCATCTTTTTGATAAAGTGATTAGTGAAGGGGGTCAGGCTCTTTTTCTGGTGCCTGAAATTTCGCTCACACCTCAGCTTTGTGAGCGCCTGCAGCAGCGCATGGGTGGGGCTATTTCGGTATTTCACTCGCAAGCACGAGAGAAAGTGCGCCGCGAAATTGTGGCTCGCGCTCTATCGGGACGGGCCGATATTTTTTTAGGTGCGCGCTCGGCCGCTTTATTGCCGTTTACAAATTTAAAATTAATCGTGGTCGATGAAGAGCACGATGCGTCCTATAAACAGAATGAGCGCGGACTTTATCACGCCCGCGATGCCGCGGTTTTGAGAGCGCATGATCTAAAGATTCCGTTGGTCTTAGGTTCGGCCACTCCAAGTTTAGAATCATTGGAACGTGTCACACGTAAAGAAAGTCACTACTACCGATTGCCCGCCTTTCATGAAAAGCAGAAAGCACCTTTAGAAATTGTCGATTTGAAGCACGAGTGGGCCGAGGGGAATAAAACTTTTATTTCAGAGGCGCTTCACGAAGCGGTAACTCAAGAATTACAAGAGGGGCGTCAGAGTCTTTTATTTTTAAATCGACGCGGCTCGGCGTCGCAGCGTTTGTGTGTGTCGTGTGGGCATGTGGATGAATGTAAGCACTGTGCGGTAAAACTTACCTACCACCATGATTTTAGGCGGCTTGTATGTCATTGGTGCGGTTTTCAAAAACGAGAGTCAGAAAATTGTCAGGAATGTCAGGGCAAAGAATTTTTCTTTGGCGGTATTGGAACTAAGCAGATCGAGTCTGAAATGAGAACGCGCTTTCCCGATGCACGAATCGCGCGACTCGATCGTGATGAAGTAAAAAAACTCTCCGATCTTGAAAGAATCGTTCGTGATTTTGCCGAGGGACGGATTGATATATTAATTGGTACCCAGATGATTTCTAAAGGCATCGATATTGCCAGGCTTTCGCTTGTGGGAGTGATATTGGCCGATCAGGGCTGGAGTGTTCCTGATTTCAGAGGCAACGAGCGAGCCTTTCAATTGCTTTTGCAGCTCGAGGGGCGTGGGGGGCGTCGAGGGCAAAAATCGAGATTTTTGGTGCAGACCTTTCAAAAGGACAATCCCATTTTTCAGTGGTTAAGGGCTTCGGATCCCGTCAATGCTTTTGTTGAAGCCGAGCGACCGATTCGTCAAATGGCCGATCTGCCACCTTTTTCAAAGATGGCGCTCATCACGCTTTCGCACAGAGAAGGAGCACTTTTAAAGCGTGAATCGATTCTGCTCCAGCAGCGACTGAGTCAGATGGCAAAGGGACTCGAGATTTTGATTGTGGGCCCCACGCCGGCTCCGCTCTTTCGGTGGAAGAACCTCTATCGTGAGCAAATTCTCATCAAAGATCGATTGAAAGGCTCTCTGTCGTCGTTACTTTTAGCCCTCTATGACGATCTTGATCGATTAAAGCTGAAATCAAAAGTTCGAATCGACCGAGATCCGCAAAGCTTTTTATGAGTCTGATAGTTTAGTTTGGCGCCTTTCCAAAATGCGGAAAAAATATTATTCAACAATTAATGCATAGGGGCCGCGTGCGACTTTAAAGCGCCTGTTCAGAGGGGTCGTCCAAAAATAGGGAGTACCATATTTTGTTCTCTCCGAGCAGCGCCCTAACGGTCGAAAAGGATTCTTCAAACCGACATGCAATACACTTAAAGCCGCGTTTCGCTCGAGTAACAATAAAGAATAGCGATACACCCAACAGCGCTAGAACTAAGAGAACACACGTAACTATGATTAACCACCCCATCCTGCATTCAAGTATAACCTAAAAGAAGCTGGTTAGTGGTCGCAATATCTCTATTTCGGGCAAGATTTTTTGTTCAATCAGAGATAAGACAGGCCCTTATGGGCGCGTTAAAGACCTGGTTTGAAGGCCATCAGAAAAGTCGTTGGGCTATGGCGACTTTGATGACAGGGCTCTGGAGTTTTGTCTTCGTGGCGTCTTTGATCTATTTTCAAAAAGAAAAGAGTAGCGCTCGGTTTGAATTTTTTGTCAGTTCGCATGGCATCTTGTCACCGCTGCAGCGAGAGAATTGGCTCTCTCAGGGGCTGGGGTTTTTTCCGCTCGATGAGATCGTAAGCGTAGGGGGTCGTCCCTTTAGTCGTGAAGCGGCGAAGAACCAGCTTCGCAATTTGAAGCCAGGGGCTCACCTCAACCTAGAGATTCTTCGAAGTGGTGAGACAAAAAAAATGAAGACGATCTTGAGGCGTTACTCACCCAATGACCGTTTTGTTTTGGGTTTAATTCCATTTCTCATTTCTATTTTATTCTTTGGATTTTCAATTGCCTTTCTCTTTCTGAGAGAAATCGATATTCATCGTCGCGAACCTGTTTTGGTTTTGTCGCTTCTGACCTGGTGTTTTTCACTCTGGATGTTAGCCTATCTGCCGGCGTTAAGTTTGGGGTGGCCTGTTGTCCTGTCGTCGTTTTTGATTTTATTTTCAGTGATGGTCTTGCATTTATTCTGGGTTTATCCCAAAGAAAAAATGCGCCGTTCGCTGCGGCACACCCTGTTACTCATTTTTTATTGCGTTGCTGGTGTTGTGATTGCCCTGAGTGTCATGGGGTCGGCCAAAACCGGACTTTCGCTCTTTCCTTTTGAAATGGGCTTGTCGGGTTTGGCGCTACTGGCCGCTTTTGCCAGTGTCTCTCATACGCTCTTAAAATCGCGCGACTTCTGGGCCCGCCGACGAGCTCGTTTAGCGAGCTTTGTTCTTCTGATTTGTTTTACGGCGGCGGGAGCGCTCTATTGGGCACAGTTTTCAGATGTTCCCCATTTTTCGCTGGAGCGAATTTTTGGGCTGTCTCTCATTTTTCCATCGGCGTTTGCGGCTATTTTTTTAAAGGACAATGTATTTGATTTAGAACGGCTTTTTCGAAAGGGAGCGCATCAGCTACTTCTTTTGTCGATTGGTATTTCGCTCGCTGTAAGTTTGGGTTGGGCCTGGAGCGAATGGAAAGTATTGGCTGAAAAAGATTGGCCCCTGTGGGTGTCAATTGTGGTTCTCACGCTGATTGCGGCCAAGCCATTAGCTAGTTGGGTGGAAAGTTCCATTCACGGGTTGATTCGTACGCGGGTTCCATATCCTTCGGTGCTTGAAATGGCCGATCGATCAAAGGACTTAAAGAGCTTTCTCGAAACAATACTCCGAGCTCTTTCTCAGAATCTTTGGCTAAAAAATATCGTGCTGGCCTTTCCTCTCGATCCAAGTCAGGCCTATGGGCCGGCCAATCGCCAGATATGGACGATTCACCGAGATACCATCAAGCGTTTGCATGAGTGGCCGAGTCGATCGGAGTATCGATTTTCACTCGATCGGGGCGAACGCCATCTGGGGGAGCTGCTTTTTGAAGGAGGCGATCGAATTGCGTTCGATCCATTTTACTCTCGCGATTGGCAGAAGACTCTGGTCGAATTGAGTCGCGCTCTTGAGATTCTTTTATTGAGAGATTTTGTTCAAACTCAGCAAGGTCTATTGGCGGTCGGTCGTATGCAAGCCCTCTTGGCGCACAATATGAAAAACCCTTTGGCGATTATTAAGGTATGTGCGGGGCTACTTCAACAGCGAGTCGAAGGTAGCGAGAGTGAAGAACTCGTTAAAACCATTCAAGACGAGATCATGCGCGTTTCGAAGGCCGTGCAATCGGTATTTGATCAGTCAACCATTGCTGCTCAGCGGATTCGTTTTCCACTGTGGCCTTTGTTATCGGAAATTCGTGATGATCTTCTGCGTCGTTTTTCTGATATCGAACTGCGTTTTCGCTATGATGAAGAAACCGCCAAATCAAGTTCTCTCGAAATGGAGCGCGAAGGATTAAAACAGGCGTTGATGAATTTATTGACGAATGCGTGCGAAGCGGGTGCCACAGAGATTGAAATTACCATCGGGCGAGGTCGTTCGGAACTTAAGCTTGAGGTTACAGATAATGGGCCTGGTATTGCCGAAGGTGTGGCTTTGTTTCAGCCTTTTTCAACCACTAAATCGGAAGGTTCAGGATTGGGATTGCTGTTTGTGAAGGCCTTCGTCGAGCGGCATCAGGGCCATATTCGAGTGGCTTCTCATAAAGGTAAGGGAACTGTTTTTTCGATTGAATTTTCTCAGGTATTCTCTGATTCGGAGGTGCTGTCGTGAGAGAGCCGCAGATAGTTATTGTAGACGACGAAGTAGCGATGGTTCGTTCACTCGAACTCCTATTGAAACCAATCGGCACTATTAAAAAGGCTTATTCGGTGCCAGAGGTCGTGGAGCTCTTAGATGGCTCCTTGGTTATTGATTGTATTGTGACAGATGTGTCGATGCCCGAGGCGAGCGGACTGACGCTCTTGGAGGAGTTGAAACGTCGTGATTTAGATATTCCTGTGATCGTCATGACCGCCTACTCCAGCGTCCCTCAGGCGGTTGAAGCGATGAAGCGCGGTGCGTTTCAATATATTGTGAAGCCCTTTGAAAATAAGGAGATGGTGGATGCGGTTCGTTCGGCCATCCAAAAAAGGGGTTTGCTGCTGGGTTTTTCAAAAGCACTGCCTCAAGGTTGGATCTGTAACAGTGCAGCCATGAGAGATTTTGCCTCGAAGCTCGAACGCCTCGTGGCGAATCCTCTAGTATTGCTTTACGGAGAGCGAGGCGTGGGAAAGAGTAAGGCAGCTCGCTGGCTCCATGAGCAGAGCCCGAGAGCGAAGAAGGAATTTCGTATCATCGATGCCCGCTCTCACGGAGATGATTTAGTATTTAAAGATATTGTGCCCAAGCGCATGGGCACGCTGATGGTGGCGGAGGTTTTTAGTGCGTCGGCCACGCTCCAAGATCAACTGTGGGAATGGATTCAAAAAGAAGAGATGGCAATTGTGACAACAGCGTCTTTATTTCCAGAAATTAATGACTTGCCCGGGTTTCGACCTGATTTAGCGGATCGATTAAAATCGATGGCTGTGCGAGTGCCGTCGCTCAGAGATAGAGCGGATGATTTTGATGCCTTAGTGCATCACTTTTTAAAGGAGATCGCCGAGCGGTTTCGGCTGACTCTATCGATTGACGATGAGGCGTCTGTCTATTTGAGGTCGAGATCGTTCATGGCGAACACACGGGAGCTCTTCTCGTTGCTAGAGAGTGCTGCGCTAAAGACGAAATCGGGAATATTGTCTCGCTCGATGTTTGAGGATCAGAGCAAGGAACTTTTTGAACTTCTGCCATTCGCTGTTCCTGTAGAGGGGGGATGGCAGCGTCTGCAGTCGTTCGCTCAGAGTTTAGAAAAGGAGCTTATTCAAAGAGCTTTAGAAAAATATCCCAATGTTTCAAATACACAGATCGCTGAAATATTGGGCACCACGCGACGAATTTTGGAACTTCGAATGAAAGAGCATCAAATTCGAGAAGGCTGAGTCTCTTTCAAAAATCCCATCGCACTCCAAATGTAAGAAGCGCTTGAGTAGGGGGCCCACCATTTTTCATGAGATTCTGAGCGCCGGCTCCTTGTCGTAAAGAAAAAATATAAGAGTCGATATTGAGCGTCGCCACAGCCGCTGTAGAGGGTAAGAAATACCCCAGCCACTGAGCCCCGAGTCGCACCGTCATTCGGCCCTCTGTAAACTTTGAACTACTGGGCAGGGCGCGCAGCGTCCAGCCTAGGCCAGCGATGGGAAGAAGTTCCATCACCAGCGACGGTGTTTCATAAAAAGTCCAAACATAACGACCCTCAGCTATGAATCCAATGAGTTGATCTTTAATCGATCGGTAGTACATGGAACCCGCCAACTCCCATTCAGGTGTGAGACGGTAGCCGCCGCCCATATCGATATGAAACTGTTCTTGGCGGCGATTGAGATTCAAGGCGATGCCGAGATCAACAGCGAGATGCCAGGTGCGTGTGACAGCTTCACGGGTTTCTCGTTTGAAGACGTCTTGAGTCACCGGGCTTCCATCATCTTCAGCTCCGGGAAATAAGAGAGGCTTTTCTTCAAACGGAAATTCGATATTGGGCGATGGTGCAGAAGGAGCCGATTCGATTGTGAGATCGGAGGGGCCGAGGGAAGGTTCAGGTGAATTGGCGGAGCCAGGAGCTGGTGCCGATGAATCAAAGTTAGGTGCGGGAGTAGACATGGAGTCTGATGGAGCGAAGTTTGCCGCCGGTGACTCTAGCGGCGTGAGCTCCGGCTCCAGTGACTCGGTAGGTGGGGGCGATAGGTTGGACGCTGGGTTGTCAACCGTGGAGCTTTCAGTGACAGGGTCCTCCGTCGCAGGGCTCTCATTGGCGAAAGGATCTTGATAAGATGTCTCCTCATCAGATTCTTGAGCTTCAAGAGATCTAGCCATCAAGCCGCTGAAAATCGCGGCGATAGCGAATAGACATAGCCAGTAACTTGAGGTCGAAACTTTAAATTTTGTTCTCATTTTTTTCTCTTTTGGATGGCGCGCTCTCGTTCAGTTCTTTTTTTCTGTAAGATCGAGCTCTCAATACGTTCAATTTTTTTTATATAGTGATCAATTTCAGCTTTTAGCGCTTTCATTTCAAGGGGACGTTTCAGGTGCCCTTCTTGTTCACCCGCAGGGCGTGTATCTAAGTCAACGAGACGCTTTTGAGCAATTGCCAGTCGAGCCCTTAAGGTAATCAGTTCTTCTTGGACGGTTCCCACCTGTCTTCTTTGATAGCTCTCGATGGTCTCTTGAAAGCGTTTAACTTCTTCAGGTTCACCCGACTGAAGCTCGACTTGTGATATTGCCATATAAAAGAAAAGAATCACCCTTTTAGTTTTTACTGCAGCGCTCGCATCGTCAAGTAAACGTCTGTGAAGAGATTCTATTGCAAGAGAATGGGATAATAATGACTCACGAAGTCACGGGTCAAAATGTCTAAACGACGATTCTCTAAGTCTATAAGCAAAAACGAAGGGTCAGTACGTCGTAAATCTACGACGTCGACTCGAAGAAGTATACGTCCCAAAGAAGGGTACTTAAGTGGAATCAATAGCTTAGATTCTTGAGTGGTTGTAAGCAAAAATCGCTCAATTTGATCTGGTTCAGCCTGCTTCGATGTTACGTAAGAGCCCTGTAAGTTCAGCCGCATGAGGGGCATCGCCTTTTCTGTACCTCCTACTAACTGTGATCGATGACGCACCCTCAAGGGCAGAACACTGGCTTGGTCGCCAGGCCATTGGGGATTGTCAAAACTCAGTTCGTAAATATGCAGTGGAGCAGCGGGGGGTAAGTCAATCTGAGAGTCGGTTGGGTCATTCGTCACAACCCTATTGTAGACAATCGAAGGAGGATGATCTCTCGAAAACGAAAGAGCTACGAGCCACAGAAGCGAAGAACCTCTCTGTGGCTGTACATCAAAGGTGAGAAAGAGCGTCCCATCAGGTTCAAAATGAGACAATGTCCACGGCAACGAGAAGCGCAACGATTGCGCTTCACCTATGGCAGCCATGCCAAGGTCTACGGTCTGAGGTGAGGTCAGTTGAATTGAAAGGGGATACCCTGCAGGGAAGCCGGAATTAATGATTTCAAATTGCAAGTCTAGCTGATCGGTAAGGATTGACGCTCGATGGGGATTGGTCCCACGTACTGTTAACGTATCGGTGTTAAAGACATAGCCCAGCTGGTCGCGGCGAGCTTCTAGTGGTTCGTCGGAGCCGACTGAGTTAACAGTGAGCGTTTGACTAGAAGGGGAGAGAGCGATTTCAAAATATTTCTCTCGATCTCCACGCTTTAAAATTAAATAGCTTTTTGTAGAGCTATGGAAATCGAAGTCATCATTCGGAATTTCTGCGGTCATGATCAGGGTATTCTCACCCAGCCATTTAAGTTCTTTAGAGGTTACGAACTCTGGCAAAGACCAAGAGGCTTCATAGGGGGCGCGATCGGAGACATCGGAACGAATTAAGGTGATTTGGATCTCAAGATATTGACAGGCCCTCTCTTCTTCACAGGGCTTGTAAGAGAAATGATTGAGTTCAAGCGCAGGTTCGAAGCTCCACTGAAAGCGATCGTGTTGAAAAAACTGATCGTTCCGACAAGCGGTTAGACTCAGTGTTAAAAAAAGACTTAGCAGTGGAATGCCTCGACTCATGGCCACGTCCACCGAAACTCTAGGCCACCCATGAAATTAAATCGATTTTTCTGAAGGTCGCTTCGAGTTTGAGCAATCGATTGCATGAAATCAAATGAGATTTTCATGAGGCTCCAAGGAAAATAGGCCACCCAAATACGGTAGGCATCTCGGTTAGCAAATCCGTATCGAGGGTCTAGCAAACCGGCCGGCATTACATCAGGTTCAAGTGAGGCATACGAAAACGAGAGCGCAAGCTCTTCAGCCTCCCATTCGTTGCCAATGAGAGCTTCGAGAAAATAAGAATGCTGATTTTCGTGGGTCCTCCAATTATAAGCGAAGGCTCCTCTCAAAACACTTCGTATATCAAGAGGACGACTTTCTGCATCGATTTGAATCACGGTGGTAGAAAAAGATTCGCTCAGCCGAGGCGCTGCCAGGTCGCCCTGAAAGGAAGAGCCGTTGAGTGCTGAACGCTGCCGAAGCGCGAGAGAAAGTGAGGAGAAATGGTGATGAACGAGGGTGGTCGAAAAAGTGGCGGCCTGTGTTCTTAAGGAGCCCTTGAGACCCATATCAAAACGCCATCGATTTTCAAAGGGTTGTCCGAGGGCTTGGTTTTCAGGGCTCACAGCCAGAGAATCCTGCTGGGTGATCACGTGAATGGTTGTAGAATCGTGATGATACGAGATTCGTTGTCGGGCTCCGCTTACCGCCGTGCTGGGGTCGCCCGAAAGAGCCGTTGTGAAATCATCTGGTGCGAAACGACCGAGGTGAGCGCCCCCAGACCATTGCGGGGAGACCGCATCAGACCACTCTAAAAGAGCTCGCTGCAGACGAATATTACCTCCAGAAGAAGTGAGCCCGATCATCGAAGCTTGATTGTCTGAGGATTCATCATAGGTGCCCAGCCCTAGGGCCAATTTTAATGTATTGGTGGGTTGAGCAGCATACACGATAAGTCCACGGGTTTCGGCACCAGAAAAGGATCGCCCTGATTCGCGAGTCTCTCGCCAGCGGGTGGCGAGCTCTAAGTCCCACGTGTCTTGAACTATGAGTTGCGAAACGAGCGCTACCGTAGAAATTAACCCCATGGCCTTTCCTAGCGCTGAACAGCCCTCAAATCAAAGCTCGTCCCCATGTTTTAGCGAAATCTTCGCTAAATAGAGAGCTCCGACGAGGTCACCTACGACGTTAATGACGGTTCGACACATATCGAGCAGCCGGTCGACCCCCAAAATAAGGGCAATTCCCTCCGGGGGGATGCCGACGGTCGCCATGGCCGCCATGATGAGAGGAATGCTTGCGCCGGGAATGCCAGCGACACCTATGGATGTGACCAGCACTAGAAGCGCCAGCGTAATATGCCCTGCAAGACTTATCTCAATGCCAAAAACCTGAGCAATAAAGAGCGCGGCCACCACTTCAAAAAGCGCCGTGCCATCCATATTGATGGTGGCTCCGAGAGGAATGGAGAACGTCGCCAATTTGCGGGGCACTTTAAAATTGTTTTGCAGCGTGCGAATGGAGGCCGGCATGGTGGCACTACTTGAACTTGTTGAAAAGGCCGTCAAAATAGTCGGCATTGCTTTACGTATAAACTCGATGGGCCCCATGCCAATGACGGCACGTAAAATAAACCCATACGTCAGAGTCGCGTGAATAACAAATCCAAAAAGTACCACAAGCACATAAAGAGACAGCTGTTTGAGGACCTCCATGCCAAGTTGGCTGACAACCGAAATCATAAGCGCGGCAACGGCGATAGGCGCGAGTTTCATAATCCAACCCACCACCTTGATGGCTATATCCGACAGCGCTTCAAGTATATGACGAAACGCTTGGGTTTTGTCGGTATGAGGTAAATGAACAAGGGCGAGGCCCACGAGCAGCGCCGTGAAAATAACACCTAACATATTGCCGCTGCCCATCGCATCGAGTGCATTCGAAGGAATGATTTTATAGAGAATTCCCGGCCAAAATGATTCGTGGATGACCAGGCTTTTCTCCATAAGGCCCGAGACTTGATTGGCCATTGACTCGCGGGACGCATCAAGCACCTCAGGGGCAATATTTCCTCCAGGATGAATCAGCAAAACTAGGGCTTGACCAATGAGAATGGCAATAGCACTTGTGACGACATAGTAGCCTCCCAGTCGCCAACTTAAGCGACTCACCACTTCGGCCGATCCCAAGTTGGCAATGCCAACGGCTAAAGACGAAAAAACAAGCGGCACGACAATTAAAAAAAGTGAGCGCAAAAAAATCTGACCTGTGGGGTCAATTATATTCTTCAGCAACCACGCTCGGAGGGGCTGATCACCCCAGTAATTAAAGGCGAGCCCAACAATCACTCCCGCAAGAAGTCCCCAGAGAATGAGAAATCGAGAGCCTGATTCTTCTGGGTGATGGGGGGCATTCGACAGTGGACGGCGTGGTGTCTTTGGCATCTGTTATTTAGGCCAAACTTATCTTGAAACGTAAAGGGCTTTAAGTCGATACTCTACGAGCGTGAAGAATGAGGGCAAGGTTCGGCTGGAGACTCTGTTGGTGAGTCGATCTCTCGCGCAGAATGTGGATGAGGCTCGCAGGGCCATTTTGGCAGGACAAATTCGCGATCCTATTTCTGGAATTATTTTTTCATCAGGAGCTCTTCGCGTTTCTGAGAGCCAAGCACTCGAACGTAAAGAATCACGAACTTATGTTGGACGGGGCTATCTGAAATTGAAGGGCTTGTCGGAGCGTTTTTTCATTGAGCCACGATCGACTTCAGCCTGGGCCTTAGATATTGGTTCGTCCACAGGCGGATTTACAGAGCGTCTTTTAGAGTTGGGCTTTCAACGAGTGGTGGCCGTCGACGTGGGGCGAGGCCAACTGCACGATAAACTGCGCAGCGACATTCGGGTGATCGTGAAAGAAGAGACCGATGTTCGTGAGCTTCGATCGGAGGACTTTTCGTCGCTAGGTTTGGAGGATGATCCTCAAATTGTAACTGTCGATATCTCATTCAACTCTCTGACAAGAGTGGTGCCCACGCTCTTGTCTCTTGCTCCCATGGCCACGTATCTTTTTTTATTTAAACCCCAGTTTGAGGTCGCTCGATCGGTGCCTAAACCGAAGGGTAGGGCCCCTCTGAAAGAGAGCGAAGAATCGTTGAAAGAAATGCTTCTGTTTTTGAGGCGTCTTGGCTTAGATCCACTTATGGTACAAACAAGCACTCTGAAAGGTCGCGAAGGTAATCAAGAGACATTTATAGTGGCTCAGGGATTGCCTCGCTCTATTTTTCGCTCGTATGATATTCGTGGGGTAGGAGAGAGAGATCTCACGAATGAAGTGGTGGCTCGCATCGGCCTTGTCTACGGCGCGATGGCGGTTAAAAGCGTGAATAAAGCTTCGAGTTTGAAAAAGCCGATTATTGGAGTGGGTCGAGATGGTCGTTTAAGTTCTCCTCGGATTTTTTCGGCTTTGACACGGGCGCTGAGCAAAACCTGTGAGGTGGTCGAGCTGGGAGAAATTCCAACGCCTATGGCGTATTTCGCTCACTATCACTTCAACCTAGATGGAATTATTCAGATCACGGCGTCGCATAATCCTAAAGATGATAACGGATTTAAGATGATGTTGGGCCGTGAAACTCTCTTTGGAGAGCAGATTGTCGAGCTCTATGAAGAAGCGAGACGCGTGGAGTGTCCTGAAGATTTGTGGCAGGTACAAACGCCTGTTGAAATGGCCGACAAGCATGCCGAGCTGCTACAAGCCTATGAAGCATTTTTACTGTCATCGATTCCTTTGAAGCGAAAATGGAAGATCGCTCTCGATTGTGGCAATGGAATGGCCGGGGTCAATGCACGAGCCATTTTTTCGACGATAGCTTCTGATCTGCAAGTTCTTCACGAGACGGTCGACTGTCGTTTTCCCAATCACGAAGCTGACCCCACGGTGGCAGAGAATCTCTCGGATTTGATTCAGCTGGTCAAGAGCGATCGCTTTGATGTCGGTTTCGCGTTTGATGGTGATGCCGATCGACTCGGCGTTGTCAGTCGCAAGGGGCGAATTTTGTGGGGGGACGAAATTTTGATGCTTCTATCGCAGGTCGCCTTAAAAAAATATCCTGGGGCCACGATCATTGGAGAAGTGAAGTGCTCTGAAAAATTGTTTCGACATATTAAGCACTGTGGCGGTCAGCCTCTCATGTATATGACGGGTCACAGTTTGATTAAGAAGAAAATGAAAGAAGTGAAGGCGCCTATAGCGGGTGAAATGTCTGGTCATCTTTTCTTTGCCGATAGATATTTTGGATTTGACGATGCTACGTATGCGGCGCTGCGAGTTATGGAAGCTCTCGAACTACTTGAAACTGATTTAGACTCATGGATCGAAGCCTTCCCGGCCTCTTATGTCACCCCTGAGCTTCGATTACCTTGCCTCGAGGCAGAGAAGCTGCCTTTGGTGGAGAAGGTAAAAAAGGCGTTTCTCGGACGAGATCTATCACTCAATACGATTGACGGCGTTCGTGTGGGTTATCCTGATGGATCATGGGCTCTGGTGCGAGCGAGCAATACACAGGCTGTACTAGTGATTCGTATCGAGGGCAGCTCTGAGCAGCGTATTCAAGAGATCAAGCAAGAACTTGAAGAGGCTCTGGACAAAGAAATCCCAAGTTAAGAGAATAGCCCATGAGAATTTTTTTGTTGATAGGTTTGGTTTTGGCGGCCGGTATTGGCTGCGCAAGTCGGCATTCCGCTGAAGAGGCGGGTAAACGGGCTATCATTCATTACGATATGGCGACAGCCGCGTATGAGCGAGGCGACCTTATTCCGGCCTTAGGAGCGACTTTCGAGGCGCTTGAATTAGAGCCTAAATTTTTAGAAGCGCAAAATCTTTTAGGGTTGATTTATTTTCGACAGCAAAAATATCAACAGGCAGAAGAAGCTTTTAAAGCGGCATCTGCTCTCGATGGTCGACGTTCTGAAGTGTGGAATAATCTAGGAACTCTCTATTACGACCAAAAGCGTTATTCTGAGGCCTTGGCTGCCTTTGATAAAGCTCTGGAGAATCCACTCTATTTGTATCCTGAGCGTGTTTATAATAACCGTGGTTTAGTATTTGAAGCAATGGGGCGGCGTGAAGAAGCCGTAGGGGCTTTTCGTAAGGCGATTGAGTACGGTCGAGGAATCTATTTGCCTTCACAAAATCTTGGGCGTCTTTATTTTAAAGAAGGCGAGATCGATCGCGCTGAGAGTTTGATGCAAGAAGCTGCCCGCTTATGTGCCGAGTGTGCAGAACCTCGATTTTATTTAGGAGAAATTTATTTGAAACGAGGTGATGACGCAAAGGCGGAAGCCCAATTTAAACAAGGCGCTGCGGTAGACCCCACGGGATATTATGGGGAGCTCTGCCGAAGAAGGTTATTGCCATGACAGTGGTAGACATGAATGCCGACGGCAAGCTTTACACGGAAAGTTTTGGAGATTATCTGAAACGACACCGCGAAGCGTCGGGTCTTACGATAGACTCCATTTCAAAAACCACGCGTATTTCAAAGCGTTTTTTGCAAGCGTTCGAAGATAACCATGTCGAAAATTTTCCAGACGATGCTTTTGCAAAAGGATTTTTAAAAGTTTATGCGCGAGAGTTGGGTCTTGAAAGTGAAGAGGTCTTAGCTCGTTACGACCAACTAAAACGCTCTCTTATTCCGACTCAGATTCGAGAGCTTAACCAAAAAAGAGAGACAAAGCCCGAGGGGTTTAAGGATTTGACCAAAGTGCGATGGCTGGCGGGAGGCCTGACAGCGGCCGCCGTACTTGGTGGCTTGCTCATGCTTGGCATTGTATCGATTGCTCGCCTGGGTACGGAGGAGACTTCATCTCTAGCTCCCCCGAGTTTGGAAGATGATAATTCGGTCTCACCTGAGATTGCCCCATCACAAATGATTGAACCTCCCTTGATTCAAGAACCGCAGACTTCACCCACTGCGGCGCAGGCCGAGATGGCTGTTCCGGTGAAGGCATCCCTTTTGGTAGTGACCGCGGCGAAAGACGGCCAGTTGACGTACCGATTGGATGGAAAGGTCGCCGAGACCCAGCGCTATAAGGCGGGCGATAGTCAGACGATTTCCGTTCAACGAGAGATCGAGATTCAATTTGAAGATTCTTCTGCGTTCAAGCTCTCCTATAACGGTCGACCCATGGACATCGTGGGAACCAACGTCAAGCTATTCAATCGCCATCTTTTTTTGAAACGCTGAGATGGAAACACTAAGAAAATTTGCCAACGCTCGATTTATGTTTTATTTCTGATCATAGCCGATCAAATAGACAGTGGTATTTCGTGGCCCCATGACGGAACTGGTAGACGTAACAGACTTAAAATCTGTGGCTCGCAAGGGCGTCCCGATTCGATTTCGGGTGGGGCCACTCCCTCGCGATGGACTCATAGTCGGCAACCTATTGTCTACTTTCAATGATTATCGGCAATAGGTTGCGCAATTTCAATAATTCCATTTTCGCCTCGCCAGCTATTTATGAGACCGCTTCTAACTTCGTTCTTAAGCATTGCGCCCGAAATAGCCCAATCGTTAGACTGAGGCCTATGAAATTAGCCTATATTTATTCTGCCAAACGTACAGCGATTGGGTCTTTTATGGGTAGTCTGGCGTCGGTAGCGGCGCCTCGACTAGGAGCTGTTGCCGCGAGGTCGGCCTTAGAATTCGCAGGCATAGCCTTATCGGCCAGCCCCATATTCGGCGCATCTCGTGAGGGCTCGACTCATGCGGGGGCGGCGCAGTCTGGTAGCAGTGGCCCGACCGTCGACGAAGCGATTGTGGGATGTGTTTTGCCTGCGGGCTTGGGGCAGGCGCCGGCTCGCCAGGTCGCTCTTTTTTCGGGGTTATCTCAAGGGGTTCGTGCGCTGACGCTTAATAAGGTTTGTGGCTCTGGCCTCAAGGCCGTTGTGGTGGCTGCCGATCGAATTGCTCTTGGCAGAGCAAATTTGGTCTTAGCCGGAGGCATTGAAAATATGTCGCAGTCCCCTTTTTATGTGAAGGCCCTTCGATCGGGCGCTCGCATGGGAAATCAAGAGATGCAAGACGGCATGATTTTGGATGGCCTCTGGGATGTCTACAATCAATTTCATATGGGCAAAGCCGGGGAGTTGTGTGCTCGAGAGTATAAGTTTTCTCGTGAGAGCCAAGACTTGTTTGCTCAGCAGTCATATTCTAAGGCACTCAATTCTATTACGTCGGGCGTATTTGCGAGCGAAGTGGCCCCAGTTGTGATGGAGAGCAAGAAAGACAAAATTACTTTTGTCGTCGATGAAGAACCAGGACGAGGAAAGCTCGATCAATTTGCAAAATTGCGACCGGCTTTTGATGAGTCAGGCACGATCACGGCAGCAAACGCTAGCTCTTTGAACGATGGAGCCGCCATGCTGGTCGTGGGAGCTGAAAAGGCTCTTCCATCCAAGCCGCTGGCGAGAATTTTGCATTCAGTAGAATTTGCTCAGGCACCAGAGTGGTTCACAACGGCTCCCGTGGGGGCCATGAAAGCGCTGCTTTCTGATCTTAGCTTGACGACCAATCAAATTGATTTGTTTGAAATTAATGAAGCATTTGCGGTGGTCACCATGGCGGCTCAAAAAGAATTAGAGATTCCCGATTCTAAAGTAAATATTCGAGGGGGTGCTGTGGCGTTGGGGCATCCTATCGGCGCGAGCGGGGCTCGAATTTTGACCACCTTAATTCATGCACTGCAACCCAAGCAGCGAGGCATTGCAACACTCTGTATCGGTGGTGGTGAAGCCATTGCCGTTGCTATTGAGCGTCTATAAAAATCAAGGAGAAGATTATGGTCGACACACAACTCAATTCGATTGGCGTGATTGGTTCGGGTCAAATGGGCGCAGGAATTGCTCAAGTCTTAGCTACCTACGGTATTCAAGTTGTTCTGCATGATCTGAATGACAGCGTGCTATCGCGAGCGAAAGAGACTATTGAAAAGAGCCTTAAAAAATTAATTGAGAAAGGCAAAGTGAAAGAAGATGCGGCGAATGTCCTAGGACGCATTAAGTTCAGCGCTCAACTCGAAGATCTTAAAGATATTGAAGTGGCCATCGAGGCGGTCAGTGAAAATCGAGAGCTTAAAAAGACTATTTTTATCAAGCTCGACAATCTCTTAAAGCCCTCGGCGATTATTGCTTCGAATACCTCTTCGATCAGCATCACAGAGTTAGCATCTTATACGAAGAGGGCCGACCGAGTGATTGGAATGCATTTCATGAATCCGGTGCCGCTGATGAAATTAGTCGAAGTTATTGAAGGGCAGCTCACCGCGCCCGAAACCGTGGCTCGCGTGTCGATGTTGGTGGCCTTACTCGAAAAGACCATGGTGACCTCGAAAGATTATCCGGGCTTTATAATTAATCGTATTTTGATGCCCATGATCAATGAAGCTGCCTATGCGCTTTTTGAAGGCATCGGTACGCGAGACGATATTGATATGGGTATGAAACTGGGCACTCACCAGCCGATGGGTCCGCTCGAACTGGCAGACTTTATTGGTTTGGATACCTGCCTCGCTATTATGGAAGTGCTGTATCAGGGTCTCGGGGATTCAAAGTATCGGCCGTGTCCTTTACTTCGCAACTATGTATCGGCGGGTCTCTTAGGCAGAAAAACAGGTCGAGGCTTTTACAATTACGACAAGGGGTAATCACATGGCGTTTATTAAAGTGAATATAGAGAACCGAGTGGCGGTTTTGTCGATCGATCGCTCGACGGCTCTCAATGCCTTAAACTCGGAACTTATTTTAGAATTGCAGTCGGCGATCCTAAATCTGCAAGACTGTGTTGTTGCGATTATCACGGGCCAGGGCCGAGCTTTCGTTGCGGGCGCTGATATTGCATCGATGCGAGATATGACTCCACTACAGGGGCGCGCCTTTGCGGAGATGGGCCAAGGCTTGATTCAAACTCTGGAAGAGTCCCCTTGTGTGACGGTTGCTGCGGTGAATGGCTTCGCTCTTGGCGGTGGGCTTGAACTTGCGATGGCCTGTGACTTAATTTACGCGAGTGAGAAGGCTAAAATGGGCTTGCCAGAGACCAATCTAGGTATCGTGCCTGGCTTCGGTGGAACATCTAGTTTGATTCATCGCGTGGGATTTCATCGCGCCATGGAGATGATTTTAAGAGGGCATACGTTGTCGGCGGCTGAAGCCAAGACCGTAGGCTTGGTTCTCGATGTATTTTCTGAAGAAGAGCTTATGCCTCGGGTGCAGCAAATCGCGCAGGCCCTGGCAAAGAAAGGCTGTCTTTCATTGTTGGCAGCACGCCGTCTGGTGCGTTCTCATGCTACGGAAGGTCGTCATCATCAATTTTTGTTGGAACGTGAGACCTTTGCTAGCCTCTTCGCCTCCGGTGAGCCCAAAGAGGGGATGGCAGCCTTTTTAGAAAAGCGAGAGCCTAAGTTCTCTTGGCCGACCTAACGAAGTCTCTTGAGGCCTCCTTTTTGGTCAAACTGTTATGATTGTCAGATATCTACAGATCTCGTTAATCTTTAGGGCATGAGCGATACATCCCTGTCTAGTTTGGCACAGCCCTTCGGGTTTCATTTTACAGATGAGCAGACGGCGGTTCGAGCCATGGCGAAAGACTTCGCCGAAAGGCGCGTGAAGCCTATAGCCGACGAACTCGATAAGAAATCACGGTTTCCTCAAGAGCTCATGGCAGAAATGGCACAGCTAAAGTTGCTGGGCATTTGTGTGCCCGAGGTCGATGGGGGCGCAGGCATGGACATGGTTTCGTATGTGCTCGCTCTTGAAGAAATTGCCAAAGTATGCGCTTCAACGGCTGTGATCATGTCCGTCAATAATTCGTTGGTCTGTGAGCCACTGCATCGTTTTGGAAATACCTATCAGAAAGAACATTTTTTGAAGCCTCTCGCAAGCGGGACATGGTTGGGCTGTTATGCGTTGACTGAGCCCGAGGCAGGAAGCGACGCCGCCAATCAGAAAACCATCGCCAAAAAAGATGGCTCTTCCTATCGATTAACGGGAACAAAGCAGTTTATTACCAACGGTGCTGAGGCAGATATAGCCATCGTCTATGCCTCGAGTGATCCGACCAAAGGCAAAAAAGGAATCAGCGCTTTTATCGTGGACACGAAAAGTAAAGGCTTTCGTATTTCAAAAAAAGAAAGAAAGCTCGGCATACGAGGCAGCTCTTGTGTGCAAATCGTCTTAGACGATGTGGTTGTGCCTTCAGAAAATCTTCTTCATGAAGAAGGCGATGGTTACAAAGTAGCCTTGTCGACTCTTGAAGTGGGGCGAATTGGTATTGCCGCTCAAGCCAATGGAATCGGCGCCGCCGCGCTCGAGTGTTCTTTGAGCTATGCCAAGGAGCGCGAGCAGTTTTCGAAGCCGATTGCGCAGCTTCAAGCCATACAGTTTATGCTTGCAGATATGGCAGTGCAGCTCGACGCTGCTCGGTTACTTACCTACAAGGCGGCCACGCTTAAATCGCAGGGGTTGCGCACACCTATGGAGTCTTCGCAGGCCAAACTCTTTGCTTCCGAAATGTGTATGAAGAATGCCTGGGCGGCCGTTCAGATTCACGGTGGTTATGGTTACGTTGAAGACTATATGGCCGAGAGACTTTTTAGAGATGCCAAGATTTGTGAGATTTACGAAGGTACCTCAGAGGTGCAGCGGCTCTTGATCGCGAACCAAGCACTGAAAGCGTTATGACGGTATCGCCTCAAATTCGCGAATGGATTCAAAGGCTCGTGCAAGAAAAAATTGCACCACATGCCTTCGCTCACTCTAAAACAAAAATTGAGAGGCGTCTTTTAGACGATTTAAATCAGGAGTCATTGATGACCCTGATGGTGCCTGAGAGCTTGGGAGGCTCGGGCTTGTCGTCGCGAGAGTTTTCATTTGTCATTCGAGAAATATCTAAAGTCTGTGGTTCGGTAGGCGTGACAGTCGCAGTCACGAATATGGTGGCTGAGACTTTAGCTCGAGAGGGGACATCCGAGCAATGCGCGGAGTTTTTGACCCCTCTCGTGCAGGGTCGATTTCCTACGGCCAGTTTTTGTTTGACTGAAAATCAAAGTGGTTCCGATGCTAAAGCGCTTAAAACTTCGGCGACGCTGGTTGGAGATCATGTCGAACTAAGTGGCGAAAAGCTCTATGTAACGAACGGGGCTTTCTCGGGAGTTTTTTTAGTGATGGCCCGCGACGGTGATGGGATCTCAGCCTTCTTGGTGCCTCGCGAGGCGAAAGGGCTTCTTCTCGGGAAGGAAGAAGATAAAATGGGCTTAACAGGTTCATCGACGATTCGGCTCGTTCTAGATCGAGTTCGTGTGCCTTTAGAACATCGACTGGGCGCTGCTGGCGAAGGTTTTAAAATTGCCATGCGTTCATTGGATAGTGGTCGTATTTCAGTCGCTTCTCAGGCGCTTGGTATAGCGCAAGCTTCTCTCGAGGCGGGCCTATCGTATGCTCAAGAGCGAGAGGCGTTTGGAAGCAAGCTTTCAGAGTTTCAGGCTCTCCAATGGAAAATTGCCGATTCTGCAACCGCTCTTGCGGCAAGTGAGCTGTTAATAGAGCGAGCTGCGCATCTAAAAGATTCTAAGCAACCCTTTACGAGAGAGGCTTCGATGGCGAAGGTATTTACGACGGAGAAGGCCTGTCGCGTTTGTGAAGAGATGCTTCAGATTCACGGAGGCTATGGCTATATTAAAGATTATCCCGTGGAGCGCTTTTATCGAGATGTACGAGTGACGACGCTGTACGAAGGGACGAGCGAGATTCAGCGCCTTGTGATAGCGCGGGATCTACTAAAACAGGGCGCGTGAGGCTGGGGTGAGGTGATAACTGTGGCGAAAGCGAAGAAAAAAAACAACTCAGTGTCTGGCATTCCTACGCGTCATGATTCAACGCCCATACGAATTTTGATGGGCAAGGTCGGCCTCGACGGCCATGACAGAGGCGCCAAGGTGGTGATGATGGCGCTTCGAGATGCGGGTATGGAAGTGATTTACTCTGGCCTGCATCAAACTCCAGAGTCGCTAGCCAGAGCCGCCGTAGAAGAAGATGTGGATGCGATTGGCATTAGTATTTTGTCAGGCGCTCACAAGGGGCTGATTCCTAAAGTGGTGAAGGCTCTAAAAAAAGAGGGCATGAGAAAGGTGCCGCTCTATGTCGGCGGTATTATTCCCGCCACCGACATTGCGTCTCTCACCAAAGCGGGAGTGAAGCGGGTCTTTAGTCCTGGAACACCGCTCGCTACCATTGTGACTTGGATTCAAAAAGATACGGGGAGATAAAGGCATGAACTTTGAACTTTCTCAAGATCATTTGGCGATTCAAAAATTAGCCAGAGATTTTTCAGTGGAAGAATTGCGTCCCCGCGCACGTCGCATTGATGATGAGGCTATATATCCGTTTGAAGTTATTCCCAAGATGGCATCGCTAGGATTCATGGGTCTTACACTTCCAGAGAAATATGGGGGTGCTGCGCTTGATATGCTGTCGGCGGCCCTTGTGATCGAAGAGGTTGCTAAAGAGTGTGGTTCTACGGCGTTGACGCTCGCGTCTCACAATGGCCTCTGTCAGAAACATATTTTAGAATTTGGTAGTGAAGAGCAGCGTCAGCGCTATTTGCCAGACTTGGCGTCAGCAAAAAAGTTAGGCGCGTGGGCTCTGACGGAGCCGGGCAGTGGCAGTGATGCCAGTGGCATGCGTACGCGGGCCACAGAGTCAGGCGACGGTTTTATGCTCAACGGATCGAAGGCCTTCATCACCCAAGGCTCGGTGGGCCATACCTACCTAGTGCTAGCGGTGACAAGCCCCGAGAAAAGGCAGAAAGGCATCTCGGCTTTTATCGTTGAAAGAGGGGCGCCAGGTTTTTCGTCTCTGAAGCCCGAAGACAAGCTGGGTTGCCGAGGCAGTGATACGGCGCAACTTAGTTTTGAAAATGTTTTCGTCTCGCGAGAGGGCCTTGTCGGAGAAAAAGATCGTGGCTTTATCGATACATTAAAAATTCTCGATAAAGGGCGTGTGATTATTGGCGCTATGGCCCTTGGCTTAGGGGAGGCTGCTCTCAGAGCGAGTGTGGCCTACGCGAAAGAGCGCGAGCAGTTCGGTAAGCGAATTGCAGATTTTCAAGCGATTCAATGGAAAATCGCAACCATGGCCACGGAGCTTGCCGCCGCCCGACTCTTAATTTATCGAGCCGCTTGGCTGCATGATCAGAAACAACCTGCGGTTACCGAGAGTTCGATGGCAAAGTTGTACGCGTCTGAGGCAGCGATTCGTGCATGCAACGAAGCCATTCAGATTCATGGGGGCTATGGCTATATCAAAGAGTATCACGTCGAGCGCTACTGGCGTGACGCCAAGCTCTGCGAAATTGGCGAGGGCACTAGCGAGATTCAGCGCTTGGTAATTTCTCGCGATATTCTTGCAAGTCGATAGGCTGTCAATAGCGCTTGGTGGAGCCGTAGGAGCGTTCTACTCAATTCTTTCAGCCTCTATACTGGGCATAGCGTCAATAGAACCATAGACCCTCCTTTCGCGTATAATGAGAGGAGGTCGACTGAAAAAATGAACGGTATTTCGTTCGTTCTTGATAATGCGAACGTGTTCAATGAGGGGATTCAAATGGCAGCTATCGACAAAGTATTGCGAATTATGATCGACAAGAATGCGTCCGACTTTCATTTGAGCTCGGGAACGATTCCTCGATTTCGATTGAACGGAGGCATTGTGAATGTCGAGGGCATGAAAGAAGCATCGGCGCCTCTTATTAAGCAATTGCTCGAAGAGATTATGCCCGAGAAAAACAAGGCAGAATTTGAAGAACGGCATGATACGGATTTTGCGTACGAAATTGCGGATCTTGCTCGTTTTCGCGTGAATGTGTTCCGAGATCACAAAGGTATGGGCTCGGTGATTCGTCAAATTCCCGCCAAGATTCTCTCGATAGAACAGTTAAATCTTCCACCTATATGTAAAAGTTTCTGTCAGTTAACGAAAGGCTTGGTTCTGGTAACCGGGCCTACGGGCAGTGGGAAGTCGACAACCCTGGCAGCGATGGTCGATTATATCAATGCCACAAGACACGACCATATCATCACGATTGAAGACCCGATTGAGTTTGTACATGAGAACAAAAAGTGTCTTGTGAATCAACGCCAGGTGAAGGCCCACACGACCAGTTTCAAAGCCGCCCTGCGAGCCGCTTTGCGGGAAGATCCTGATATCGTGCTTGTCGGTGAAATGAGAGATTTAGAAACCACGGAAATTGCGCTTGAAACAGCCGAAACAGGGCATGTGGTCTTTGGAACGTTACACACAAATACGGCCATAGGAACGGTCGACCGTATTATCAATCAGTTTCCAGCAGATCGACAGGCTCAGATTCGTATGATGCTTGCTGATTCTCTGAAGGGCGTTGTATCTCAGACCTTGCTGAAGAGGGCGGATGGTAAGGGTCGCATAGCGGCTCTTGAAATTTTGGCATCCACGCCCGGTATTAGTAATAATATTCGAGAGGGCAAGCTCCACCAGGTCGCTTCGGCTATGCAGACGGGTAGGAAGTATGGAATGCAATTGCTTAACGATCACCTCACCTTGCTGGTGAAAGATGGCTTGGTTGCGCCCGAAGATGCCTATATTAAGTGCGTAGAAAAAGAGGACATGTTGACCCGACTAAAGGCTCTGGGTCATGACTTGACGGAGAAAGTGAAACATACAGACGCGGCTTAACGAGCCAATACGGCCACCTCTATCTCAGTCTTACGACAAAAAATGAATAATTTCAGTGGGTTCTGATCAGGGCCCCCATGAGTGTAATCTGCTGTGACCGCCGGACGACAGCTCGGGGAGCGCCTGGGCGGGAGTGAAGCGGTGTGAATTTAACGCTACGAGTCTCGACACGGTTCCAGACCTATGAGATAGTGATTTTACGAACGGTGTCTGTCTATATGTGTTTCGGTTCCGGCGTTTCCTTTCTGAGCAAGTCTCCAGAAAAATTCAACGATCGGTGAAAGACATGAAGAACGAAATCTGTCGTGTTTGAATTGTTGTTTTTTAAGGAGAATCTATGTCGACTAAATTGTATGTGGGAAGTCTTCCCTTTTCGGTAACCGATCAAGAGCTGTCAGGCCTATTTGCTGGTCATGGCAATGTGGTTTCAGCTCGTGTGATCATTGATAAAGTTTCAGGACGTTCGAAGGGATTTGGCTTCGTCGAGTACGAAACAGAAGAAGAAGCCCAAAAAGCTCTCGAAGCATTGAACAATGCCGAGCTTTCAGGCCGTAAAATCGTGGTAAATATTGCTCATCCCGAGAATAAAACCCGACGACCTGGTGGCGGCGGTGGCGGCGGCGGTGGTCGTGGCTTCGGCGGTGGCGGCGGCGGTGGTCGTGGCTTCGGCGGCGGCGGTGGTGGTCGTGGCTTCGGCGGCGGCGGCGGTGGTCGTGGCTTCGGCGGCGGCGGTGGTGGTCGAGATCGCTACTAAAATATCGCTAAGCCTAAACACTTTTTAAGGTTTAATGGGAGACCCCTTCTTTTTTAGAGGGGGTTTTCTATTTGTGGGCAACTTTACGTTAGGCGTCGCCTTTTCGCTTAGGATTTGTTTGGAGATCATCGAGCAATTTAGGGGCCTCTTCCTCGTTCTCATCTGTCAATTTATCTTTGGTCAGCGGACGAATATTAGTAATCGCATCATCGTTCAGATTTAACGTCTGATCGTTGGCATCAGCGCTGATCTCAGATTTTGGCTCACGAGCCTTACCCCTTAGTTCCTCTATCGATGGCGCCTCTTTTTTTGCAGTAACATTAGTATTTTCTTCGGAGATGAATTCAGATCCATCGTTTCGAGGTCTTATGGCAGGCAAATCAAATATATCTACCGTAGGCTGAACAGCTCGGAATTCTCGCCTTCGTTTCTTCTGCTCTCTTGATGAGGCACGATTCTGAAGAGATTGGCGAATATATTTAACCGTTCTGAAGGCTGCATAGATTAGAAAGAGAGTGGCGTAAGTGGCCGAGAAATAAAAAGCCAAATCAAGTGACGTGAGTGTTTTAGACTCCAGTTTTGGATGAAAGGGGTCGTTTTCGAGAAACCCTTCGGTAAGATCTTGGGAGCGAGCCTTGCTGTTCTGAGCAAGATAGTTCATGCTAATTTCTCAGCAGACTTTGAAAAAAGTCCTTTTGGAATTTTGATACCCGATCGTTGTGCCTCATCGAGAAAAGTGGGTAGTGTTTCGGTAGGTGAAAATTGCACCTTAAACTTCTTTGACTCATCGATTCCAAGAATATCGCATACAAAAATATCGTCGATAAGATAATTCCCGTGTTCGTCTAGGCCATGAAGTTCTGAAATATGGGTAATACGACGGCTGCCATCATTGAGACGACTGGCTTGAATAACAATTTGTAGCGCATTGGCAATTTGGCTACGTATGGCTAAAAGCGGAAGATCCAGTTGGTTCATCATGATGAGAGTTTCAAGTCGGGAGAGGGCCTGCTTCGGATTGTTCGCATGAAGCGTGGCCATAGAGCCCGCATGACCGGTGGTCATCGCTTGAAGAAGGTCCAGAGCTTCAGGGCCACGGACTTCGCCGATGATCACGCGGTCGGGCCGAAGGCGAAGGGCGCTTTTCATCAGGTCTCGCATTTCAATGTTCGTGTGATCATTTTTGACAACTTCTAAACGAAGCGTATGAGGCTGTTGAAGTTGTAGTTCCGAAGCATCTTCAATGACCACGAGACGTTGATCTTTTGGAATAAACCCTGAAAGCGCATTTAAGAGAGTGGTCTTTCCGGACGAGGTTGAACCACTAATTACCAGATTTTTCTTTAGCTGAACTGCGATATGAAGAAAGCGTGCCATCTCGACAGACAGCCCTCCGAATTGAATGAGATCCTTTATTTGGATGCTCTCTTTGCCAAATTTTCGGATGGTCATATAAATGCCATCTTTAGCGCACGGTGGAATCACGATATGAATGCGTGATCCGTCGGGAAGACGAGCGTCCAGGATGGGCTCAGTTTCGTCGATGCGTCGACCGACGTACTGGGCAATATTTCGAACCGCTGCCAATAGGGCATCTTGGTCGTTGAAGAAAGAATCGGTTTTTGTAAGTTTACCGGCGCGCTCCACCCAAATATCTGAGGGTGAGTTGATGAGAATCTCGGTCACAGTCTCGTCATCTAAATAGCCTAGTACGGGCGAGAGAAAAGACCGCGTGAGATCGTCGATTTCAAAGGCCACACTCTATTGTAGGCGGGCGGGGTTCTTGGGGCAGGGCGAAATTGTCTTTTTCTCCGTCTTTGGCATACGGCTTGCAATATCTTTAAGACGGAGATCTCTAAAAAACAGAGGTTCTTGCGGAGGAATTTATGCTAACTAATCGAAATTACTGTGTATTTTTTCTAAAAGCTCGTACACAGCGCGAGGCCCCCGCCTCTATTCAGCCCCTCAAAAAGTGGCCTAATTCCCTAAACGCACGATCTCGTTGGGGACTCTATGTCGCATGTACCATTCTAACGGCGGCGACTTTTATGGGAGCCCTTAGTCCTAAGGGCTTGGGTTTTCAGGGCCATGTATGGGCTAAAAACGATAGTTTAGATGAAGCGACTCGACGAGAAAAGCTTCACGAAATTCGAATTCGCCAAATTCCGCTGCAAGAGGAGTTCTTGATTAAATATGAAGGCTCACCTCGGGTGGCCGAAATGCTTTTGAGATTAGGTGAAGCGTACTACGAGACTTCCAAATACTATTTCGCAAAGGAGAATCGGGCGGAGGGCGATAAACACTTAGTGAAGGCTATTCAAACCCTAGAAAAGAGACGCAAAGATTTTCCGAAAAGTGACCGACACGATGAAGCTCTTTTTATTCTCGCCAATGCGTACGACGAGCAGAAAAACACGGACAAAGCCGGCGCGATTTTAGCCGAGCTAGCCGAGACTTATCCTCAATCGCCTGTCTTAGGCGCGGCCGCTATGAAATTAGCAGATTTCTACTTTGATAAAAACGAGTTTGATAAAGCCGAAAGTTTCTACCAAATAGCTTCTAAAGAGCGCCGAACCTTGAGCTATGTCATTTATAAACTTGCCTGGGCTCAAATGAATCTAGGCAAGTCCAAAGAAGCTCTTACAAGTTTTGAAAAGGTTATTGCGCTTCGTTCTGAAGCAGAAGAAACAGGGGGCGATTATTCTCGAGAGGCGGCTCGAGAAATGGTTTTAGTGGCATTTCGAGTTCACGGGCGTGTTCGTATTTTAGACTATCTCAAAAAAACTCTTCAAGATGGCGAGCTGGTCAAGCTATCGCTGTCGACTTTAGCCAAGGCCTTTTTTCAGAGATCTGATTTTGAGAGCGCGTCAGACGTCTATGCTCTTTTAATTGAGAATTATACTCAAGACTCAGAGCGAGTCGAATGGCTGTCGACTCGTCTTAAGGCCGAAGAGAATCTTGGTCGTGCGACCCATCTGAAAGATTTAGTGGCTTCTTTGGCTGGTTTAGAAGGCGGCGAGAAAATTGCCGATCAGGTATTGAATACGGCCAAGAAGTTTCATGCGTCTGCAAAAAAAGCATCGACAGGACCTGAGAAAGATCGACTCTTCGCCTCGGCAGCGTCTTATTACGAAACTTTGCTTGAAAGCGTGTCTGTGCCAACAGTTCGAGCTGAAGCTTATTTTTACTTAGCAGAAATTCTCTATGACCGAAATGACTTTATGGCTTCGGCTAAACACTACGAAGAGGCAAGTGCCATCGAGTTTCCGTTGCAGTCACGATCGTTGTGGAATGCTTTTTTAAGTGCCGAAAAAGCAGCCGATGGTTTTCGCTATCAGGGTAAATCTCCTCAAACCTTGTCGAGTTCCGATCAGGTCTATATGAGATTGGCTCAAAAAATTTCAGAGTCTGGTCTTCTTACGGAAGCTCAGAAGCGACGAGCTCTCTATCAGTCGGCTCGACTTCTATATCAAAGAAATTTGTTTGATCAGGCTCTTCCCTTGTTTCAAACTTTGGCCGAAAAGAGCGCCAGTTTCGAAGAGGGTCAACTGAGTGCTCATCTCGTTCTGGATATTTATAATCTTAAAAAGGACTATAAGCAGGTAGCTTCTTACGCGAGACTCTATCGTCAAAAGGGTGAGGGTCAGAAAAAGAGCGAATTGGCAGCTCTTGAAGAGCAGGCTGAGCTGAAAGCGCTTGAGATCGAAGATAAACGAGCCAAAGGTCTGTCGGGAGACGAGAAGTTGGTGGCTCTGGAAGCATCGGCACGCGCGTATCTTGCGTTTTCTTCATCGTACTCGCAGTCACGCTTTGTGGATGCGGCACTTTGGACGAGCATCCAAAATTTTGCCTTCGTCATTGCCGAACGAAAATCTGAAGATTTTACGGCGTTGAAAGAATCCTTCTTTTTACTGACCAACAAGTATTCGAGCTCCAAATTTGCTCCTCAGGCGATCGCCTTGATGGGTCGATTTCTTGCGTTTCGAAAACTGACACCTCAAGATTTGCAAGATTACCAACGCTTCTACGCTCTGTGGGAACGGCAGTGGCAGAAAGAGCCTAAAGATCAGCGTGGGGCTATGGGGATGCTCGTCTATCGAATGGCGGGTCGTGATGCTCAAAAAAAGAAATTGGCGGCTGAATTTGCAAAGCTGCCGAAGAGCCCAGAAAATCAAGAAGCTCTTGCCGTATCCCAGTTGTGGGCCATTAAAAGTCGCCGAGCGACTCTTGATGCTATCTCCCTCAACAATCTAAAGACCTTGAAGGCTCAGACCAAAAAGAAGATGTCTCTTTTAGAGACGCTGTATAGCGATGTTACAGCGCTAGTAAAACTTCAGGTCGCGGAACCTGCCGTAGAAGGACTTAAAATTTTAGGAGGCGCCTATCATGAAGTCGCCGCTTCTATGAGATCAGCACCGGTGCCTAAACAGCTTGAAGGAGACGACCTAACGAAGTATCGAGGTATTGTCGACTCAGCCGCGGCCGATCTGGAATCAAAAGGCGAAGAAGCCCTAAAATTGGCCCGAGAAAAAGCTCAAGAGTTCGGACTGTCGGGAATCTAAGAAGATGTCTCTTGACCGCCTTCGGGCTCTGGACTTCACTAAAAACTCGTATGAGTTGGGTCAAAGATTTGAAATCCCCGGGCATTCAGAGGCGCTCGAGCCCTAGAGAGTCGACTGCGCCGTCGGACCTTTGGACGAAGTGTCTCGATTGTGGCACTATTCTTTATCGCATTGAAATTGAACGCTCCCATTTTGTATGTCCGAAGTGTCAATACCACTTCACGATGCCGGCTCGACATCGCGTCAATCATTTGTTTGACGTCGGTACCTTCGTCGAACAAGACACAGATTTGATGGCGTCGGATCCTTTAAATTTTGTGGATACGATTTCTTATGCTGACAAGTTAAAGGCTGCCCAAAAAAAGACGGGAGAAAACGACGCGATAATTTGGGGCTCAGGTCTTTGTGAAGGCGTCGAACTGTCGGCCGCTATTTTTGTCTTCGAATTTATGGGTGGGTCTATGGGAACGATCGTTGGAGAGAAGATTACGCGATGTTTTGAGTATTCTTTAAAAAAACGTATTCCTGCCATCGTGATATCTTCATCGGGAGGCGCTCGTATGCAAGAGGGACTCTTGTCGTTGATGCAACTGACACGAACCTGCTCAGCTTTAAAGAAATTAAAAGATGAAGGAATTCCCTATATCTCGTTGATGGCGCATCCCACCACCGGCGGAGTGGCGGCGAGCTTTGCCATGCTAGGCGATATCAACTGGGCAGAGCCTGGAGCCCTCATCGGATTTGCAGGTCCTAGAGTCATCGAGCAGACCATTCGACAGAAATTGCCCGAAGGGTTTCAACGGGCTCCTTTTTTGTTGGAACACGGCATGATTGACGAGATTGTTCATCGTAAAGATCAGAAAAAACGACTGTCGAAAGTATTGCAACATCTCAGCCGTCGGACGCGATGGCATGCTTAGATGAGCGATTTCGCTGTGAGAGCCACGGGGTCCTTCGACTGGAAGCGACGAGAAATACCTTCGAAGCATACCTATAAGTTGGCGCCCATTCGGCGGGCTCTTTTTCGCGTGGGGTCGCCGCATTTGGGGCGCAAGACGATTTTAGTCGCCGGGACCAATGGCAAAGGTTCTGTCGTTCAGTATTTGAACCATTTATTTTCAGCCTGCGCTAGTCGCACGGGAATGTATACATCACCTCATGTCACCGAGAGACGAGAACGAATTCGTATCGGCAGACGTATGATTTCAGAGGCCCTGCTCAGACGCTATGAGCGACACCACGCCGAGGTTCTGGAGCCTCTTTCTTATTTTGAGCGTTTGACCGTTGTCGCCTTTTTAATTTTTAGAGATCGCGAGTGTGATATTCAGATTCTTGAGGTGGGTATGGGGGGTCGATTGGATGCCACCAATACCTCTCAGCCCGATATTTCTGTCATCACATCGATCGATTATGATCATCAGGCTATTTTAGGTTCGACGCTGACAAAAATTGCTCGAGAAAAAGCGGGCATTATGAGACGAGGTCGGCGTGTTTTTGTGTCTCGGCAGCATCCCGAGGTTCGTAGAGAGTTAAAACGCTGCGCGGCCGCCAAAGGAGCCCACTTGAAAGAAGTCCCCAATTTCGCGTTTATTCCGGAGCGCGCTATGCCTACTCTTTTAAAGAAAGTGTTTCGACAAATCGCGCGTGAACGAGGAACCCATCAAAGTCAAAATGCGTCACTTGCCTATGCGGTATTTCGAGAAGCTCAAGCGATGTGGAATTATTCAATAAGCGACGTCGCATGTGCTCGCGCGCTTCAACAAGATCTTTTGCCAGCACGCATCCAAATTATTCAGCGTCGACCTCTTCATATTGTCGACGGTGCTCACAATAGCGATTCGCTTCAGGCTTTGATTCAGTTTTTGCGTCAGCGCCATCCACTCAAAAAGTTTGCGCTCGTATTTGGCGCGATGGACGATAAAGATCTTCCGTCGATGGTGGAGGCACTAGCTCCCTGGAGCTCGCGGGTGTATTTGCCATGGTTTTATCGTCAAAGGCAGGCTCATCCATCGACACTAGCGACTTACTTTCGGCGCCGAGGTTTGCCAGTGGCAGGCGAGGGTGGCTGTCTCGGCCCTCTGATACCGAATCTCAAGGGGCCCACCCTGGTGGTCGGATCGCTTTATTTGGCGGGAGCTTTTCTTCGAGCCCATAAACGAGTTAAGAGGGTGATATGACACAAAAAAAGCATCTTATGGTGACGTGCTACGATGCGACCTTTGCTCGGCTGATCGCGCGTAGCGAAGCGATAGACTCCGTATTGGTGGGAGACTCCTTAGGCATGGTGATTCAAGGTGCCGCGTCTACGCTCGAAGTAAGCCTCGACGATATTATCTACCATACGCGTGCCGTTCGCCGAGGTTTGGGTAATTCACGGAGCCCAATTTTGATCGCCGACATGCCCATTCATAGCTATGAAAATTCAAGCCTCGCTGTTGAAAACGCCCAGAGGCTTATCGACGCCGGTGCAGATATGGTGAAGGTTGAGGGGCCTGTGGAAGATTCGGTTCGGGCGCTGCGGGCGGCGGCGATTCGTGTGTGTGGGCATATTGGATTAACGCCTCAGACGATTCAAGATTACAAAGTTCAGGGGCGCAACCCTGCAGCGGCCGCGCGTCTGAAGCAGGAGGCGCGATGCTTAGAAGAGGCAGGATGCGAGATGCTGGTACTCGAGATGATTCCTCGGGGCCTTGCCCGTGAGATTACGACGGCCGCTTCGATCGCCACGATTGGTATTGGTTCTGGAGCCGACTGTTCAGGTCAGGTTTTAGTGCTCTATGATTTGCTTGGTTTGAATCTCGATTTTAATCCTCGATTCTTGAAGCGATTCACCGAGGGAGGGAAGTGGACCATGAAAGCTCTCCAAGATTATAGAGACGCCGTTTGCCTAGGGCATTTTCCTTCGCAGGAGAATTCGTTTCAGTGAAAATATTTCGGAACAAGAAAGCCCTTCAGCGTTGGAGAAAATCGGTGAAGGGATCTGTTGGATTTGTCCCGACCATGGGGGCCCTGCACGCAGGACATGCCAGTTTAATTAAGAAGTCGTGTGCGCAAAACTCTAAAACTTTGGTATCGATTTTCGTTAATCCGACGCAATTTTCAGCAGGAGAAGATTTTGAGAAGTATCCGCGACCAGAGCGGCAAGACTTTAGGTTGCTTCGCTCACTTCGCGTCGATGCGGTTTATAGTCCTCGATCAGCGCTCGATCTTTATTCGCAAGAGCCTGGAATGAAAATCTCTCTGCCACCGTCCCTCGAGAATCGTCTCTGTGGGGCCTTTCGACCCGGGCATTTTCAAGGTGTGGCAACAATCGTGCTGAAGTTGTTGATATTGGCGAAGGCAGATCGAGCCTATTTTGGAGAGAAAGATTATCAGCAACTGCAGGTGGTGAAGCATTTAGTGAGCGATTTCTTTCTCGATACAAAAATTGTGGGAGTGCCCACTGTTCGAGAATCTTCGGGTCTTGCCATGAGTTCCCGAAATGCCTATCTGACAGGGCCCTATCGTGAGGCGGCCGCTTATCTTTTTCACGTTTTAAAGACGGCCTCAAAGCCCTCGAAAGCGATTGAGTTATTGGAATCGGCCGGCTTTCAGGTGGATTATCTTGAAATATGGAATGACGATTTGACTGCCCCATTGAAAGGCCCCAAAGGGCGTTGGCTCTGTGCCGCTCATTTTCAAGGTGTGCGACTTATTGATAATTTAAAACGCTCCATTTATTAGTTTTCGGTGCCGTAAGGACTTTTCGTGTTCTGCGACGGATTTGCAGACTCTTCGATGTGAAGTCGATTAAGCAGAGCATTATCTAGTAATCCTCGTTTTCTCAATACCGCTTCAATACGAGAGTCGAGGGCTTTATCAAAGTAATCGGTTCTCAATAGCTGATCGCGTAGCGTATACGAATCATCGGCACTCAGAGCCTTGGTCCGTACCAGAGCTCCCAAGGTTTGATTAAGCTGTTGCTCGTTTAGTTTTTGAAAGCCTACCAGAGTCTCAATGGTGGTTTGAACAAATTGACGCAGTACGGGACTGCGATCTTCACTTTGAAACATAGACGTCTCAGTATTTTGAGTCGTTGTATTCTGAATGGGTGCTGTTGGATGATTCACGATTTTCCCCCTTCATCTATTACACATGGGGACGACAGGGAGAGTCAACTAAACGAAACTAATTTAATAATTTCGTATACTTGGTTTCTCTCAGTATCTTTTCAAGCTCTATGGCGCGCTGCATTAATTGAATCTACTGCGAAGCAAAGTTCAATGAGTGTGAAACAGGGGGAGTCAACGCTTCGAGTGTGGCCGATGATTCAGGTGTGATAAAGCCAAATAAACGTAGCAGGTCGTCAAGCTCTTGATGCCGGGAGCTGTTCGTGACAAAAAAAACGAGCGACCGATCCCCATCATGTTTTTCAGTTCTTAAGCGCGCCAGTCCTTCGGAGGCGTCTACCACGGCTTGAAGAAAGCCTACCTCGGTTCTCGGAATCCAATGATAAAGCCGCAGGCTTTGCGGCGCTGCATCGGAAAAGTTTTCAGAGCGAGGGTGACAAATTGCGTGCACTCTGAAGCTCTACGATAAATCCCATCCGGTGTGAACCTTAATTGCGAAGCCCTCATCTAGGCTCTACTAAGACTGCCATATTCTTCAGTTCTCAAGGGGCACTTCCCTCGCAGACCCGGGCGACAACTAAAGTTTGAGAGCCGTGGCACTGACCTTGCGATACCCACCTGTGTTCACGGGGTGGTTCGTGAAGGGGTATTTGAATTTAACTAACGGGGAGGTCCTTATGAAATGGAATCAACTTTCGATGCTGGCTTTTGCGCCGGCCATTGTCTTGACCGGTTGTGGAGATGCGCAGCTCGGTAAAAATGTGAGTTTGAAGCTCGATGCTGAAAATCAAAGTGCTAACTTAGAGGTAGAAATGATGTCAGGTCTTGAAGTAAGTCTTGCCGGCGAATTTCCCTTGGCTGACGAATGGGGTCATCTCTACTTTGTACCGGCGACACGAGAGTCGAATTCAAAAATTGGTATTCGAGTCAATGTGGCGAAGTTGGTGGACGATAAAATTAATATTGTGACAACGCTTCCCAATGGAGCTCCCATGCCGGCCGCTTTGCAGCCACCACTCTTTGTTCGAGAAGTTATGAAGAACGGCGAATTTGATGCCGAAGCTCTTCTTAGTGTTGTTCCCGAATTACAAATCGGCATGAACGTGGGCATAAAGGCCTTCAGTTCGAAGTATGTGATTCCAGGAGTGGCGATCTGTCAAAACTTTAGAAACAGCGAGCAACAAGCTTATGCGGCCGTCTGTCTTTATGGACCAAATCCATTAGATGGTCGACACGGGGGTATTTTTGTGGGCGGAACTTTTGGAGAAGTCATCAAGTCTGAAATGTTAAGCTCGTCAGTCGAATCTCGTCGTGCAATGCGTACCTTGGCATTTACCGCAGAGCCCGCTTTCGCTGTCTCCTCAGACATTCTCATCAATGAATCTAAAGATGAAAGTTCGGAAGATTTTGAGCTAGCGATGCATGATCCTAAAGATGAGCTAAAAGGTAAAAAAGGTCTGAAGACTTTGCGCAATGTTCAAAAAATACTGAAGGTTCGCCGATAATTTTTAACGAACCACGCATGAGGGGGACATCTTTCAAGGGGGGCTTGAAAAGCCCCCTCATGTATTTTTATTCCCTTCTAGGTTGGCGGGTCAGCTTCGCATGCTGATCTTCGGACTGGTAAAATAAAAACTCTCAATTGTCGATGGACTCTGCCACACAAATCATTGTGTTTGGTTTATAAATTAGTGGGGAATAGAAGATCCAGAAAGTCTTTCCAGTAGACAGCCTGAACTCGGCCCTCTTTGATGGCATGGGGATCTCGAGAAATATCCCCCGGGCGCCGAATAAAAAAAGCTGCTCGATTTTAAGGGGTCAATCTAGCGTGAATACATACTCCGTGGTTGTCTGCTATTTTAGGAGTGTGGTCAACGGCATCGCTGAGGTCAGCTCCAGGCGGGCAATCTCTCAAGAGCTACTTTCAATTGCTCTTCAGGCACCGTAAGAGCAATTCGAAAACTACCCTCGCCGGCTTTTCCGAAGCCGTTGCCGGGTGTACAGACAATGCCACGTTCCAAAAGCTCGCTGCAAAACTCTGCCGACTTTTTGCCTGCTGGGCAGCGAATCCACAAATAGAAGGTGGCGCCTCCATCAAATACTTCGTAGCCCTTCGCTCGGAGGCCTTCGACCATCAGCTTTCTTCGATAGCCATAGACATCTTTGGAAGGTTTCACAAACTCTCGTTCATCACCGAGCATGGCCTTAATTGCGGCGTACTGAATGGGCTGAAAAACACCAGAGTCTAAGGTCGATTTCATTTGATAGAGAGCGGCGATCAGTTCAGGATTGCCGGCGGCGAATCCGACGCGCCAACCCGTCATATTATAAGACTTACTGGTTGAGAAAAATTCAATGGTGACATCTTTGGCGCCTTTCACTTGAAGGCAGGCTGGAGGCAGCGCATCGTAGCCTTGCTCACAGTAAGCACCGTCGGAACAGATAATGAAATCAAAGCGCTTTGCACGCTCCACCAGCTCTTGATAGCAATCGAGAGTCACCGTTGCTGAGGTGGGATTGTGTGGAAAATTTATATAAATGACTTTGATGGCCTTCCATACGTCGTCGGCAATATCTGACCAACGAGGCTGAAATCGATTCGCCCACGTAAGAGGATAATAGACGGGGCTGCCGCCTGCTAACCAGGTGGCATTCGCGTAAACGGGATAGGCGGGATCGGGCACGAGCGTAAAATCGCCCGGGTTGACGACTGCCTCCGTGAAATGCGCTAGGCCTTCTTTACTTCCTATAATCGACATAATTTCAGTGTTAGGATTTAGCGCGACTCCGAATCGGCGTTCCATCCAAGTGGCACAGGCCTCTTTGAATTCTTTCATTCCTCCATACGATGGATACCGATGATTCTTGCCATCGGTAGCACGCTGCGAAAGCTCTGCAACAATAGGAGACGGCGTTGGCAGATCGGGGTCTCCAATGCCGAGATCCACCAAGTCCTTGCCGGCTGCCATGAGGGCTCGTTTTTTTTCGTCAATTTCTGCAAAAATATAGGGCGGTAATTTTTGAAGCCGAAGCGATTTTTGAATCATTTGAGAATATCCTCCATCGAGTAAAGTCCCGGAATTTGTTGGGCGGCCCAATCGAGAGCATAGAGTGCCCCTTGGGCGAAGGGTCTGCGAGAGTGAGCGCGATGAATGATCTCGACCGTCTGCTCGTCAAAAGACACAAGCACCCGGTGCTCACCCGGCATATCACCAAGTCGAACCGAGTTCGTCGCGACGTTTCGTGAGCCTTGTCTTAAAATTCGATCTTTAATTTTAAGCGCCGTTCCGCTTGGAGAATCTTTTTTATGCCGATGATGTAAATCGGTAATCGATACATCTTGCCCAGACTTTGTGGCCAGTATTTCTGAAAGCTGGCATACGATTTCGATTCCTTGAGAGAAATTGTAATCTAAAACAACCGGGACCGAAGAGCTTATATCTAGAAAATGCTGGCGTGAGGCATCGGGCGAGGGCCAGCCCGTCGTACCGCAAACGATGGGAAGGCGATGAGCCTGAGCCCACTCTGAAATTTTTACAGAGCTATCCGGTTTGCTAAAATCGATAAGTCCCAACACTTGTTTTATCTGTGCAGTTGAAAGAGACGGCTCCGATTGTTGAGAGGTCCAAAGCTCAAAGGGTCGTTGGCGTTCTAGACATAGCCTTTGAAGCTCGAGAGACATTCGGCCCTTTTCTCCGATGATCAAAACCGTTTTGGTCGACGTTTCCACTAAAGCACCTTTCTCTCTCGTAAGACGTCGCGCTCTCGTTGAGCGAGTCTCTCCAAGGGGCCCATCAGCAAGCCATGAAATTTTGAATCGCAGTCCACAAGCGGTAATCGCAGGGGCATATCTTTTTTAGTGAGAAAAGAGAGCGCCCACTTCACCACGATAGGATTAGACTCTAAAAATAACAGCGGCATAAGTTCCATCAGTTCTTGATGTAAGTGGCGAGCCTCTTCAAGTTTAACGTCTGTCATGAGCGTACAAAGTTTTTTCAAAAGAGCTGGAAACAAATTGGAGAAAACACTTACCACGCCCGAAGCTCCGAGAGCCATGAGGGGCAGCGTCCATGCGTCGTCACCTGATAGAAAAGTCTTCGTGGGAGGCAGATCGCGCAATATAATGAGCGCCTGATCAAGTTGGCCTGAGGACTCTTTCAACGCGACAATAGACTCTTGCTTCCACAAGTGGGCCAAGGTTTCTGGGTTGAGATTTACGGCTGAGCGCCCTGGTATATTGTAGACCATCAAAGGCAGCGAGCTTGCTCGCGCCACCGCTTCAAAGTGGGCCACCAGACCCCGCTGCGGAGCTTTATTGTAAGGCGGGCAAGCGACAAGAAGACCTTGCGCTCCCAATCGCTCGGCCTCTCGGGCGCGCTCGCACGACTCTGCGGTCGACGATGTGCCACAATTGGCGATAATTCCCATCGAGCCCCCGGTGATTTTAAGTGACTCGACGATGAGTAAGCGCCATTCGTCTCTCGAAAGCGTGGCGCCTTCACCCGTGGAACCTGCCACGACACAAAAATCAGTGCCTGCGACCATCTGTTTTTGAATCAAATGAGACCAGATCTCTAAATCGACATGTCCATCGCTTTCAAAAGGTGTGACTAACGCTGTGGTAAGACCCTCAAACATGGTTATGCGTTCGCTGCCAGGGGTCGCTTTAAAAAGCTAGGCACTTTCTCTTTAGCAATAAGGTCCTCATAGGTCTCACGCTCGCGAACCACATGAATTTTACCATCGTGAATCAATACCTCAGCCGCCAGGGGACGAGAATTATAGTGACTCGACATTGAAGCCCCATAGGCCCCACAACTCATGACGGCCAAAAGATCTCCCGTCTGAAAATTTTGGATGCGACGATCGAGCGTGAGAATATCGCCACTCTCGCAGCAGGGGCCCACCACGGCGGCCTTGATTTTTCGATAGCGTTTATACTTCACTGGCAGAATCGAATGATAGGCATCGTAAAGAGCGGGTCGAATGAGGTCGTTCATACCGGCATCCACAATAATAAAATTATTGGTCTCGCCTCTCTTTTGATAGAGCACTCGCGTCAATAAAATACCCGCATTACCCACCAAGCTTCTGCCTGGCTCAACAACGACGGTGAGCTTGCGATCTTTAAGTTCTCGCATAAGCGGAGCTGCCCAATCAGTCAGCGATGGGGGCTTTTCTTTATGATAGGTGATGCCAAGGCCTCCGCCTAAATCGATCATCGAGAGTTCCACTTTGAGCTTTGTTACCTGATCGACCAAATGAAGCATGCGGTCGAGCGAGTCTTCGAAAGGGCGAAGGGTGGTTATCTGGCTGCCGATGTGACAACCTAAACCTACGAGACGAATATTTTTTAGTCGGAGGGCGCCTTTTACAATATCAAGAGCTTTTCTGTAGGGAATGCCGAATTTTGATTTTCGAAGGCCCGTCGAAATATACGGATGCGTCTTTGGGTCCACATCAGGATTCACACGCAGGCATACATCCACGATTCGTTTAAAACTTTTAGCGACCAAGTCAATGGTGAGAAGTTCTTGCTCACTTTCGACATTGAAACAGCGAATCTTTTTTCGAATGGCAAATTCAATTTCGTCTCGAGATTTGCCAACTCCTGAAAAAACGATTTTGTCCGCGGGAATTTCCGCTTCGAGAGCTTTGTAAAGCTCTCCGGCAGAGACAATATCGGCCCCTGAGCCCAATTGGGCAAAGGTTCTTAGAACCGAAAGATTCGAATTGGCCTTCACCGCGTAACAAATAATATGATCTAGAGGATTCAACGCGTTTTGAAGCTCGAGAAAGGCTCTCGACATAATAGAAGAAACATAAACATAGGTGGGGCTTCCCACCTTTTCTGAGACTTCTTCGAGACTGACTCCTTCGCTCTCAAGTATATGGTCTCGGTAGCGAAAGCCTTCAAATATAGCACCCATGGTAAATGTCCTAAAAGTGTGCGCTTGCACCCATCCGTAGCAACATCGACGGATGAGGTTTCGCGACATGTTTATAGAAGGAGCCCGGAAAGAAATGTCCAAAACTTGCTTCTACCGTAAAATAATCGGTGATAGGCCAATCGGTCATCAAATCATATTCCACACCGAAAAAACGGCCGCTTCCATCGATAGGTTTTTCAGCCGAGTAGGCGGCAATCAAATTGAGGGAAGGCTTAAAAAAGCGTGCCACGTCGTAGCTTACTTTGAGGCGAGGATAGAAGGCGTTGGAAACGGCTCCTGAATGGGGGCTGGTGGCCTGGGCCGTAACCGCTCCTGCAGAATTTTTTGTTTGCTTACCGCCAGGCAGCGCCTCTTCAAATAGCAAAAGTGCTACATTGTAGTCTCTATTAAAGCTAATCGTGCGAAGCTTTCCATCCTCAACTTCTGATTTTTTGGTGCCAGAACTAAAACCGCCTTCGAACAAAAAGTTCCACCGTGAGAATTCTATATCCGCCTGAACAGCCGAGTTAATAGCGAGTAGTTTTCGTCCAGAGGCTTTACCACTAAAAAGAGCCACTTCCGCTCCGATAGTCGCAAACGAAAACTTATTTTTCGCATAAAAATCAAAGACCCAGAAAAGACTGCCTCGATTGGCGAGGTCGGACGTCGTGGTGACTGTCGTATCGGGGTTATATCGCTTCTGATTATTGAGAGAGATATGCATGGCGATCTCTTGATGCTCGGCTGTTCGGCCTAACGTGAAAAAGTACTCCATGAAGTCATCATTCGACCGATCAAGAGCCCCTTCCACCAACCAGCCAATACCTGGTCGCGCATAATAGGGCCCAAAATTAGTATCAAAGACAATTCGATCTCTTGTGGTGCCCACTTCTTGAGATGGTAGATCGCCATTGTTGGCGTAGATGCCTAGACCGAGATGAAAGGGCATTCTCCCAATCATCAGAGTGCCGTAGGGTAGATCGATTTCAGCCCAAGCTCTTCGTAATTGAAGAGGGGTAAAATCGGTGGTGGTCACAAGACTGTCCGGAATGGTGATGCCCCCTTCGCTGCTCATCTCGGCACTGCTTCGATCCAGAATGCTCTCGGTTTCTGAAACGTCGAGACTTCGATCGTTGGACTGAGCCGGATTAGCATAAGGAGCCTTATTCAGTGGCTTAGATCCCAGATAACCATCGAGAAAATTGAGCGAGGTCATGATGCGAATTTTATCGGTCACATAGAATTTGGGGTCGAGCCGGAATCGCATATCGGTGAAGTTTCGACCGTTCGGGCTCTCTTTTCGATCGAGATCTAAATTGTAGAAAAAATTTGAGCGACTTCGAAAGTAGCCATCGTAATCGACATCGACGGCCTGCGATACTTGCGGAACTAAAAACGTAACCAGAAGGGTAAGCATCAAACAAAATTTCATTGTACTTTTTTAGAGCGCCAATCTCTCGATGTCATTAATTAAAATAAGACTGAGGCCAGTAATGGTAAAGAACGTTGCTTTCTAAGCATTGATGATTGACACATTCTGCAAACTAGAGATGGATTGGGGGCTACTGGCATCTGGTCAGCCGTATTTACAGGTGGCAAGGTAACAAAAATGAAGAACAGACATCCCCTCGAAGGTATCACAGTCATTGATTTATCGCGGGTGCTTGCAGGGCCTTTTTGCACGCAGATCTTAGGCGACTTGGGCGCTCATGTTATTAAAATTGAAAGTGAGCAGGGCGATGATACGCGCCGCTGGAAGCCACCCATGTTCAACGGGGACTCTGTTTATTTTTTGTCGGCCAACCGGAACAAGCGTATCGCGACCTGTGATTTTAATAAACCAAACGACCGAGCTCGGCTGATTGACTTAATGAAGACTGCCGATGTCTGCGTAGAAAATTTTAAAACGGACTCCCTAAAGAAATTTGGCCTCGACTACGAGAGCCTCTCGGCGCTGAATCCGAGATTGGTCTACGCATCGATCACAGGGTTTGGACAGACGGGGCCCTACGCCCATCGGCCGGGTTACGATCTTCTGATTCAGGCTATGGGCGGCTTTATGAGCGTGACGGGTAGTGATGAGGATCATCCTACTAAAGCAGGGGTTGCGATTATTGATATCGCCACCGGTCTTTATGCGGTCATTGGTATTCTTGCGGCTTTGCGCGCGCGTGAGGTGACGGGTCGGGGGGAGCATATCGATCTTGCTCTGCTCGATACATCGGCATCTCTCTTGTCGTATTTGGCTATGAATTATTTGGTCACAGGTCAATCTCCGAAGCCCATGGGTAACGCGCACCCAACGATTGTGCCCTATCAAGTATTTTCCACTGCCGACCGACCTCTTTTGATCACCATCGGTAATGAAGCTCAATTTCGTTCGCTATGTGAGTCGCTTCAAGAATCGTGGCATGAAGATATACGCTTTCACTCGAATGAAGCCCGAGAGAACAATAGATCGGTCTTGGTATCGCTGATTGAAACTCGCTTAAAAACTCGACCTCGCTCTGAATGGCTCGAGATTTTTAAGAACTACTCGTTTCCTCATGGCCCTCTCTACAATATCGAGGAAATGGCGCACGACGCCCATGTGATTGCCAGGGGAATTTTCACGACCCTCGAAGACGGCCTTACACCGACTATTGCTAGTCCGCTGCGTTTTAAAAACGCGCCTAAGGCACCCCTGAGATTGGCCTTGAAAAGAGAGCCCATTTACCTCGATAAGGAAAAAGCGTTAAATTTCTGAAACGAGGGGCGCTCCATTTTCAAATCGAAGAACGCTTACTTCGATTGGGAGGTGAACCCTTTCGCCATCGTGTTCAACAATTGCGAAAAACGGGACTCAAAACAGAACCGGCCTTTGCAGCGGCCCTTAACCTGTCAGGTGATCCTTATAAGGCATTACTCGAATTGCATTCGAATAGTGATGCTAAGCTACGATCACTTCTTTCTCACGCAAAAATGGCTTCTGAGCTCTAAAAGCTAGAGCCAAAACTCATATAGACCTGGTTCACTTTTTGATCGGCCACCCAGGTTCCTTCCTTATAAAGCACATGACCGTAGCCCGCTCGAAATACGAGGGGTGGCCCATAGATGAGACTGATGGGCGCTCGTAGTTCACCTCCGACACTGTGGGTCCATCGGCACAATGCGAAGGTTTGTGGCACGCGATTCGAAATGGCTTCGTAAAGAGTGATCGGATCGTCCGAGACCTGAAATGTCTGACCAATATCTGTAAATAGAGCCAGCGATAGATCTTTGATCCACAGAGGTGCGGTTCCAAAACCCGGCAGAGACTTGAGCAATGCGGCTCGATATTCAAATTGTCCCTGAGCCACAGCTTCACCTCGAAGTAGACCAGCTTCAAGACCTCGAAGGGCATAAATTTGTTTGTTCACCGACGTAAATGGGCTTTGGCCAAAGGCCCCCCCCAATCGAAAGCTTCTTTGATAGTGCGGTTCAAACCACTGAGCGCCACCGGCAACTTTCAACGCTATGAAATGATCGCGCACCACTTCTCTATAGAATCGAAGCGAGGCTGTGGTGGTCAGGGAGTCGAGATTATTTTTTGGGATGGTGGGGCTGTAGTCTACCGTCAAGCCCCATAGGAAACCGTGGGCTGGACTTATATCATCAGGTGCTTGAACGGTACGCGGCGATGACGAAAGATTGAGGCTGAGGCCCCACTGATAGCCTCGTTCAGGGCTGCCGAGGGTATTTGTATAAGCGGTGGCAATGCCAGAGCGTGTGATCTCTAGTTCCTCAATTACCCCCGAAACGGCATTAGCTGGCAATTGAAAGAGGCTCCCTCGTTTTTCGAAATAGGCCGACGCACTCACGCTGAGGGGCCATGGACCTTTTTCGCCGTAGGGCGTCCAGCCGAAACCTGAACTTACAAAATAGGTATGCTCGTAATACCTATTGAGCTGTAAACCGTCTGTGGTGCGAAGGGCCAATATCGTACCTAAGTCTGAAATGGTGGAGGCAAAGACTGCAAAGAGTCGAACGGGGTGAAGTCCTCGGTAAGATACCGATAGGGATCCGCCAGGTCTTTGCGGTGCAGACAAATAATAGACATTGGCGCCCCAGTTCCAAAAGGCGAGCGGATCTTGAGAGCTGGATTGCAGGCCAACGGCTAAATCATTTTCGGTATAAAAGAAAAATGGAAATAAAAAATGAGGCAGAAGCGAAGTCTTTGAATCGTACTCCGTTTTTTCTATTATAGCAGACGAGCTGGGCGTCGCCTTAGCCGTTGCGCCATGGATAGTTGATTCAAATTCCGATTCCTTGAATCCGATCTTGTAATCGCGCAGCCAAAATCGCTTCGAGTCCAAGGAGCTTCGCGCTTCGGCGGGCTTTACGTCGTCAATTTCTAGTTTATAGCCATCGCTTGTGAAACGGGCCCAAGCTTTATAACGGGAGCCTACGACGGGATAAAACTCTCCCGTCACTGATTCGCTGATGATTCGCCGATGACCGTTCTGCAAATCAAGCACTACGATTTTAGAAACGGCCTCGTTGAGTTCGGGCAACGACGAGGTGTCGTAGCAGGCTGCGACAATAGTGGTACTAGAGACGAAGCTTGGATGATAACAATCGTTAAGTCCGTCTATTCGCTTAGAAGCCGTATTCGGCTTTAAAGAGCGACGCCCTTTTGAAGGCGCCTTTGGGGGTTCATAATTCACCACATGAATAGAGCGAGCCTCGTGATCACGAAGGCTAAACGCGAGCTGATTATTCTGCCACGATAAATGGCTAACAGCAGAGTGTGGCGGAGCTTTATAGATTACCTCGAGATCGTCAGTGCTTATCAGGGATTCTTGACGGTTATGGAGGCGAACAATCTCGCTTTCAAGCTTGTCCGTACGTATGGCCAAGATGCCGACATCGGTGACCAAGGGATCTCGCAATCGCAGTCCGCGGGTGAGTGGCCGTTCTTTATTCTTCGCAAGATCCCACTCATAAATATCTGAAAAATTTCGATAGCGATCGATCGACGATAGTTTTGCGTAGTAGAGTTTTCCCTTCCAATATTGAAGGTGTGACGGGGCGAGGCGTTCTTTTATGATCTGTCGCGTAGGCGACGACAAACCTTTGGAAAAATCGAATGCCACAATTTGTCTGCCTTCGGCAAGGCTTGCGACGGGAGCGTAAAAGATTTGGCCGTCCTCTGACCAGGTGCCGAAGCCCTCGAGACGTTCTTCAGGTTTAAGCCATTCGCGAGACAGGGGCTTTGGTGAAAATGTCTTATAGCGACTTTCAAGTTCGCTTTGCCATTCGTTCCACAGTCGGTGGAAACTCTTGCCAAAAATACGTTTGGTTTTAAAATTCATGAACGAGGGAATGGGCCAAGAAGCTGTTTCTCGGGTGAACTCATAGATCGCATCGGAGCCATAGCGCTCAATCAGAAACTGATAAAATTTGATGCCATAAAAATAGGCGGCGTTTCCAAACGGATGGCGGTCGTGCCAGTAGGTGGCGCGATCAATCGGCAAAAACTTTTTTTCCAAAATGGCGGTTCGTAGCACCATATCCACGTAAGGCGATCGACCGCGCCCTTTGGTGGTTTCGGTTGTTTCGTGAAGAATGGCCAGACCTTCGTGGCCCCACTGTTGTTGAGCCGCGTTTGGCACCACGGTCTTACCAAATAGAGCGCGCAGAAAGCGGTTGATACCGTATGCCTGATCGAGGTGAAGGGTATGGGTATATTCATGAAATATCAACGTACGCAGCCAGTCGTCATAGGTATCGAGCGACGATGTATCGCCCGGGGGTGCAATATAAAGGTAAACGGCATTATAGGGCAGCGGTGTGCTTAAACCATTCGATTCATCAGACGAGTCGTTGAGCACCACATGCACTTTTGAGGAGGGTTCCCACTTAAATCGAGGGGTTAAGACAGTATGGGCCTCTTCAAAGAGGCCCGCCACTCGTTGTGCAATAGGGTCAATCGACCTCTCGTAATGAATATAGAAGTGTCTCGTCTCTAAGGTGAGCCATTCCACCCGAGGGTCAAAGGCGGGTAAACCTAAAAACGAAGTATCAGAAATCAAAAACAGCGACAACATAAACCCCAGCATTCGTTTAGAATAATGGGGCTATTTCATTTGGCACAATCAATAACTTGAAGAGTTGACTTATGTTGGATTATCTAAAGACGCGGTTTTCTGCAGATGATTGGGAAGGCTTATAAAAGTAGTGCGTGTCTTCGATGGCCTTATTTTTATTTCAGGCTTTTGATTCATGTCAGCTTGTTCATCACGATGATGGTCTCAATGGCCACGCTGATGGCATCGCCCGCAGCCCTATTCGACTTTGATAGCTTAGCTGTACCTGACGTTGCGATGATTGGGCCTGACGTTACCTCGTGTGCGGCGGCGATGAGTCGGATGAGCTTCATTCATAAAAATTCTCGCTTTGAGAAAGCCAGGGCTTACATCGCCAAGGGTTATTCCAATTGGCGATCAATGGCTCCTCAGGCTCGGGCTCGAGCGATTGCGGCAGTAAATGGTTCAAGACCTATCCCTGAGGGCTATGGTGATCTTGTCACTACGGCGTTAGACGAAGATGAGATGTCCTATGCCGCTCAGTTCGCCATTCTTTTTGAAAAATTCCGGCAAACCGCTCGAAATCTTGGCAAGCTTTCGCTTGAGTCGATCGAGCAAGCTTATCTTTTGATACGAACTTACGAAAATCGCCTTTTAAAGGAATGGCGTACAATCAGCGAGCCTGACAATATTCGATACAATTTTTGGAAGCATCTCTACTTGAGCGATGCCGATCGAGCGGAGTGGAAGAATTTGGAGGGCGCGCAGGTGAAATTACCGGCGTCTTTTTGGCTGCAACTGCGTGACTTTATAGAGCGATTGGCCCATGAAACTTCCTTAGTGAAAAGTTTGTCCATTGAAGACAGTCTCGGGGGTCCAAAGAATCTTCGATCGTTTTTGTCTTTTATTGGTTTAGTTGACGTTATTAGTAAGTCATCTCCCTTGTTAGTTTTTCATCGAGGGAGCAAGTGGTTAACGGAAGATCAAGAGGCTTATCTCAATCACTTAGCGAAGTTTCCAAAATTTCCCTATCCCGCCATGGGTCTTGAGTCGGGGACCAATGCGTTTTTACGCCTTATTTTTGAAGGGCTCGACGAGTCCGCTTCTTTGGGGGTATTTCGATCGAACCGTCCTACCAAATTTGGAGAACTTCTATTGGTGAATCCCTACTTTCAGTTAGGCGTCACGTGTCATGGGCAAAATTTTACGGGAGGCATCAAAAGGGTTCAATTATGGTTCTTGGAGGCCAAGGTCATTAGAGATTTAGTCCTGAAGCCGGTGAGCTTGAGCCCAACTGCAACTCCTAACATCGGCATAGCTGAGGGAGAAGCCGTGCGTGGGCCTGATCTAGCGTCAGAAGCCACCTTGGACGATTATTTCCAACCCTCCCAAGGGTTGCCGCCGTTCGCGCAAAACGCTGAGCCGATGGTGGCGCAGCGTTACGAAATTCCCAGTCAGTTGAAAGAGTTTGTTTCGCAGTGGACCGACTCGTCAGTTCAAACCTTCATTGCCCAAGTGGAAAAACACCGCATTCGAGACGATCGTGAGCGTGTCGCCATGGATAGTCTCTGTGAGATTCTATTTGCGGAGTACGAAGAGCTTGTTTATCACCCTGAGATTCATCAGTGGTTGTTAAGTCAAATGCACCGGTTTCGCGAAATGAAAGTTTCACTTCAGAGACTGGAAGCTGATTGGCGAGCCATTCTCTATGGCAAACGCGTGACGAAATTGACGGACGGTGAACAAGGAAGCGGCGATATGGAGTTTAGAGATTTCGTGATCGGCAAGCGAAGTTTCACCGAGATTCGGCCTGGCGATTCTTATCGTCTCAATGTGGGCACATTACATGGTGAAACCTTTACCGTAGCGATTGTTTTCTGGCCTGAAACGCTTCAGTTTCTAAAAGAACACGAGCTTTTTGTGCCGCGAATTTTGAGAAGTTTGCAGAAAGGCGTGGTGGCCGCGGATGGAACAACCGGCGTGAAGGTGATTCACAAACATCCTCGAGCGCACTACGAAGTCAAGGTCTATGGACGCGGTATTGGCCACAAGAGGGTAGGCATTGTGGAAGAGATTAATGGAGTACGTACGTGGCATTTGAAGGAAGTGATCGATTGGCGGTAGGGCATTGGCATGTGGGTTGCCTCAACTAAGCATCTACCTAAACCACAATCTTTAATGCTTTTTCAACGATGCGAAATCGTGACGGCAAATAGCCCCAAACATCTCCGTCGAAATCGACGGGAATTCGTCGGTGCCCATGAGAGGGCTGCACGAGCATTTCTTTAAAAGAGCCTTGGTGTACGCTCGACGAGGGTCGGAGTCGACCCGTCAGAAGTGCCCCGAGAGCCGTAAAATACCTCAAAGGAAATGCTCGCATGAAAAAAGTGAATTCTAGTTTTCCATCGGAGAACGTGGCCTTTTCGGAGAGCTTGATGCCTCGAGCTCCGTATTTGCCATTGTGAATGAGGCCAGTAATCATGGCAGTTCGCTCAAATCGTTTTTCACCGTCGACCCAAATATCGACGTGGGGGGGCCTATAAAATGGCGCCAATCTCAAGACCAAACGCAAAAAACCAAAGCGAGATCGACTGAGCCAAGGGTCACGACTGAGACGGTCTACAACGAGAGAGCTGAAGCCAAAGCCAGCGGCATTGACGAAACGGCGTCTGATTTTTTGACCATAATCTCCGGTGAATTCGCATTCTCCCAAATCAAGATACTCCTCCCGGGCTTCGCCCCGCAGAAAAGCAGTCAGAAAATCTTTAAAACTTTCTCTCAAGGCAAGGCTTCGAATAGCATCTCCCCGTTGCAACTGTGGGTGGAGTGTTAACGCAGGGACATCGTGGCCCAAACGGGCGGAACGAAGCAATTCGTTCGCTATTTCACAGAGCGTCGAATCGCCTCCCACACAGACGATGAGCTTGGCACCGGCACTGAGTGCTTCACGGGTAAGAATTTCAGCGTGCAGTCTGCCTCTCGTAAAGTGAACTCGGTAATTTGGCGTGATCTCTCTTACAGCACGTTCTTCGAAAGGCCAGCGCATGCCAATCGAAGGCCTCTTCGGATTCACAATGAAATGAATGTCAGACATGCTCACCCCGCATAAACTATCACGGGTTTCTCTCTTGCTCAGGTAGGATGGCTCGTAGCGAGAGGTCTCGCCATTGCTGAGCATCAATACGAGACGGTGCCTGAGTCATCAGGCATTGGCCTTTCTGGGTTTTCGGAAAAGCAATGACTTCACGTAAGCTCTCTCCGCGGGCAAGCACCATGGCGAAGCGGTCAATTCCGAAAGCTACTCCCCCATGGGGAGGAGCGCCGTAAGAGAGGGCACTGAGTAAGAAACCAAACTTTTCTTCCATTTCTTGGTCGCTCAAGCCCAACAACCTAAAAACATCGCGCTGCTTGTCGGGACGATGAATTCGAATCGAGCCTGAGCCCATTTCCATACCGTTTAAAACCAAATCATAGCAGTCGGCGTAGGCTGAGCCTGGATCGCCAGCAAACGTCTCAAAAAATTCAGGCTTCGGACTCGTGAACGGATGATGTTCAGACACCCATCGTTTAGCGGTCTCGTCATATTGAAAGAGAGGGAAGTCAATGATCCAAACGAAGCGCCAATCATTCTCATCAAGGGCCTTCATTTTCTTTCCCAAATGAAGACGAATAAAGCCGAGGCTTTCACTTACGACTTTCGCTTTATCGGCACAAAACAATAAGAGGTCGCCAGATTCAGCGCCCGTTAATTTGAGTAGACCCTCTTTTTCGGCGGGAGACAAAAATTTTGCAATCGGAGACTGCCATCCTTGCGAGAAATCTTGTGGATCATTGAGCTTAATCCAGGCGATACCTTTGGCGCCAAAGGTCTTGGCGAGTGGTGTTAGGTCGTCTAGATCTTTACGAGACAAAGTCTCTCCTTTGGGTACTCGTAGCACTTGAATTAATTGCTTCTTTTCAAAGACGTCACGAAAGACCTTGAAGTCTGATTGACTAAAGAGGGAAGTAGCTGTCTTCAATTCCCACTTTAGACGAAGATCGGGCTTGTCGGAACCAAAACGCTCCATCGATTCACGATAGGATAGTCGTTGAAACGGTGTGGAGACGTTGACGCCAAGAAATGTCTTCCACACATGACTCCATAGTTCTTCCATAAGATGAAAAACATCTTCCTGATTTACGAACGACATTTCCATATCGAGCTGCGTAAACTCAGGTTGGCGATCGGCCCGAAGATCTTCATCACGAAAACATCGTACAATCTGAAAATAGCGGTCGAAGCCGGCCATCATAAATAGCTGCTTAAAAAGCTGAGGAGATTGAGGCAGGGCATAGGCTTGTCCTGGATAGAGACGCGAGGGTACGAGATAGTCGCGAGCCCCTTCAGGAGTTGATTTCGTAAGAAACGGGGTCTCGAGCTCGTAGAATGCGCGTTGATCAAGAAATGACCGAATCGTTTGAGTCAGCTTTGAGCGAAGTAGCAGGGGGGATTTTACTTTGGTTCGGCGAAGGTCGAGATAGCGATACTCAAGGCGCACGGTTTCATTGGTTTCAATATCATCTTCAATAGGAAAGGGAGGAGTTTGGGAGCTGTTGAAAATCTCGAGTCGATGAACGGCAATTTCTATATCGCCGGTTTTAAGCTCTGCGTTGTGCATGCCTTCAGGACGTGACCGAACCAAACCTTCAATGCCAATGCAAAACTCGCTTCTCAGACCTTCCGACAGCGAGTGAGCGTCTTTATTGATCTGAGGGTCGAAAACAACCTGAGTGATGCCCTCTAAATCTCGCAGATCGACAAAAACGATGCCGCCATGGTCTCGTCTCGTCTGAACCCAGCCCATTAAGACAACCGACTTTCCAATATCCGCTTTCGATAAGCTTCCGTTATAGTGTGACCTCTTCAATTCGTGAAGGAACCGTGCTACTGCCATGATCTTAAATTAAGAGAAGAGCTTCCTCAAAATCCATTCTAATATAAGAAATCGACCCCCCCTCTAGAAGAAATTAGCTGTCCTTCTCGCAATTTCTCCAATATTCGTTCTTATGAGACGCAAGCTTTGGTAGCTTAGACTTCTATGAAACTACGTCTGACGCAATGCCTAGCCCTCCTGCTTCCCTTAATGATCTTGGCCTCCTGTGCTAAACGCCCCGCTAAAATATCGTTTCAAACCCCCGAAGAAACCTTTCAAACATGGATGGCCGCCGCTGCCGACCTCAATTTGGAGCTTTTAGTCTCGACGTATACTAGTGAAGCGCAAGAGGGCTTTCGCAAGGATCTTAAGAATACGTCCACCGAAGAACTCAAAGCCATGCAACGCGAAACCAAGGCCACGCGCTTTAAAATTGAGAAAGTGGTCTATGAGAATGATAAAGCGTACGTGCGAGTCCTGCGACGTTTAGACCGCCAAGAAGAAGTGGAAGTTCTCACCATGATATTGCAAAACGGTCATTGGAAAATTTTTCCCTAAGAGCTCCACTACGTCTTAGAGCGCGTAGACTTTCTGCCAACACTTTTTGGTGACAAGATGAAAGCTGTCGTAAAGAAGTCGCTTACGAAGCTGCTTAGGTCATTCCTACCAAGATCAACGAAGAGCGTCGTGAAGATTTTGATAAAGAGCTGTATCGCGATCGCAATATTGTTGAGCGATGCATCGGTTGGCTGAAGGAATCGCGTCGCATTGCGACCCGGTTTGAAAATCTGGCGCTTCATTATTTGGGAGTCATTAAGCTGGGAATGATACTCGAGTACTTGTAATCAGCTTTGGACGGTTCATTTGAAATATTTCATTTTTGACTACCGACGAGAGATTCAAGGGTGAGTTTATTTTCTCAGAAGCTCTGAGCGGCACGCCTTTAGTGGATCGAGCGGCTCATTGTTTTGCCGCGAAGGAGCCGGTTACGAATTTTGTTCTGAAATGCTGACGCTCACGGGCGGTCTTCTGAGAAAAAAAGCTCACCCTTGAATCAGTCACCAATTTATAAATGAATCACTTCAGATATTCGCCGGACAGAGCCTAGGCTATTACTCCTTCTTTACATGTTATTTTTTAGGTCGCATTCGCGTTTTAGGTTTCTCGATGCCGTAGCGGCGCACCCAGTCATTGTAGGTGCTGATGGGAACCCCTTGCTCTTCAGCAGCTCGCGATTGATTAAAATTATGTCGCTGAAGTTGCTCCAAGATGGTTCGTCGATGCGCTTCTTCTTCAGCCGATAGATTCTCAAGTTTTTCTTCATTTTGAAGATCAACGAAGTCTTTGGCCCGAAGAACGAGCGCTGAAGAAGGCGCATTGTGCCTTTGAAACTCAAGCAGAGCTCGTTGTAAAAGATTCTTGAGCTCACGAATATTGCCCGGAAAGTGATAACCCCGAAGAAGCTTCAAGGCCTCGTCGCTCAATTGATGGTTCGAACCCAATTGATTCAGTAATTCCTGAGCAAGAAGCGGAAGGTCCTCCAGTCGCTCTCGTAGTGGCGGTAGATGTAACGGACAAATATAGAGACGGTAATAGAGATCTTCGCGGAAGCGTCCCGCCTTCACGTCGTCTTTGAGGTGACGGTGTGTGGCACCGACAATTCGTACAGAGATTCGAATCGACTTTGAGGAGCCCACCCGTCGAATCTCGCGGCTCTCAAGAACTCGCAATAACTTCGCCTGATTTGTTAGGTCGAGCTCGCCGACTTCATCGAGAAATAAAGTGCCACCATCCGCGGCCTCAAAGGCTCCAATATGGGTTTGCATGGCGCCTGTGAATGAGCCTTTCTCGTGTCCAAATAGCTCGCTTTCAATGAGATTCGTTGGCAAGGCAGCGCAGTTGAGAGCGATAAATGGTTTTTGCTCCCTCGATGATAAACGATGAATGGCTTGCGCCACCAACTCCTTGCCGGTGCCGGTCTCCCCGTGGATGAGAACGGTGGTATCGGTGGGTGCCACAATTTCCATCAAAGAAAAGAGTGATCGCATTTTGGGATGGTCCGATACAAGACCCATTAACCGCTGCGATGAAGACGGGGTGAGTAATCGATCTTCCCATTCAATTATAAACTTTAGCTCCACATCGCCTAGACGAATTCGACTGGAGTTCTGCAATACCGAGCGATCACTTCGAATACCATTAACTGAAGTGCCATTGGTCGACTGAAGATCACTGAGAATGAATTCATCGCCGGCCTGTTGAATGGTGGCATGAAATCTCGAGAGGGAGGTGTTCTGTAGGGAGAGGTCATTGGACGAATGACTTCCAATGCTAAGACCCTGCGGCGGAATTTCAAGCCGTTGAGATTCAGCCCCTGAGACAACTTCAATGAGGGCCCTTCTCATTCGAAGCTTGCGAGCATCCGCGTCGACAGAGATTACTTGGGTGGGTTGTCGACTGATCATCAGTGTTTTGTCGTCCGAGATATTGAGCGTCGAGTGAAGCACCATCGTAAGATGACGGGTAACTCGAAGCGCTTCTGACTCCTTCAATTTGAAGCGTGTGGTGAGTCGCGATGCCGATGGCGTCTGATCCTTAAGTTCAATGCCATTTCTCGATAGATCATCAAACCACCATTCACTATCTTTAAGAATGAGAAGGCCATGATCTCGAGAAGCTGAGGAATCCTCTAAGACGATATCACTCGATGGGGATCGTCCTATTTTATACAGGGTCTTTGTAAGCTTGAGAGCCATCACAGGAAGTCGATCGCGATAGATTTGAAGAAAAGCCATCGCGGCTTTTTAATGGACCTTTCTCAAAGTGGCAATAGGGCCTCTGAAGTGGTTCCGAGTGGAGCATTTTCGCTGTGATTTAAAGAGATTACAGCAGTGAACCTCTTTAAATCAATTCTTGAAGTCGCTGATATCTTAAATTGCAAAAGCCTTTGGCATCTTCGTTAGGGCAGTTGTTCGCCTGGAGGCTGCCGAGTGGGCTGCTGAGGAGGGCATCACTTTTTGTGAGCTTCCATTTGAGCGTGAGAGGGCCCACGGATTTTGGAAGATCTTCCTGAAACTCGAAACCGCCCTCGGCTTTAAAGGCGATTTCAGGGCTGACCATTTCAAGATCCCCAATAGTTAGTTTGCCCGACTTTAATTCAGCTTTGATGACTGATTTTGAAAACGCCACTGTCTTTAGACCAAAATACTGACTGAGCGCCGCTTGCTCCGGTAGTTTGAGGCCCTTTAAATCGAGATTGATCGTTCCTGATTTTCGGTGCAGTTGCTGAAGCGGAAAATCAAGCGAGCCCGTCACTTGACCATCAATTTTAAGTTCATTCAGCATCATAAACAGTTGTTGATGTCCGATGCCGCCGCCCCGCCTGGCTGACTGGGTGAGCATTATTTTTGAGATGGCCGAAAGATCAATAGGGACATTGCTAAAGTTTGCATCTAAATGACTTGGCGGACTCCAGAATCCTGTATTGGCCGTTAAAGACATCTGACCCTGACCGACTCCTGTGGAGAGCTTCTGATAGCCAGGCAAAAGAACAAGCGAGCCGTTGTGCCAAGAAAATGCTGCCTTAGAGCCTTGCATGCAAACAAGTTTCTCCCACGATAACCCGAAGGGTAGCTGAAATCCGAGAGACGTGATGGAGCATTGCACTTGGAGTCCCACCTGGCCCAGGGCCTTCTCAATGCCTCGCTGCAACAGTGGACTAAGTCGTCCATAAGGGAAGGTGAGCACTAAGAAGAGTGCCACCAGAGCGAGGGCTATAGCCGAAGTTTTAAGCCACTTCTTCATATCACCTTCTTATTTGAGACGATCAGGGTCGAATCTAATTTTGTGGGATCTTGAAACTGCGTTTTAATTTGAAGTTCTACAAGTCTTAAGCCTAGCGTATCTTCAATGCTGGCGAGAAACTTGACGAGATTTTCAAGGGCGGCGTCTTTGAGATCGACCTCAAGCCATTCTTCTGATTTTTCAACGCTTGGCCCTCCGACGACACGCGCGGGAGCACTCTTCGAGAGGTTGATATTAAAACGCTTTGCTTCTTGTTCAATAAATGCCTGAAATTCAAAATCATCTCGGCGCTGTTGTTTTAGACGATCGTAGCGCATGAGAGAAGCGCGTTGATTTTGAAGCTCCGATACCCAAGTCTGAATTCGCTCCATGTGACCGTAATTAGACTCAGCCTGGCTGGCCACCCGGTTGAGAATTACGGAGGTTTCTTTGATAATCACGGCCATCAGCAAAACGACGACTAGTCCCGCCAAAACACTCAAGACACTTTTTTCGCGCGGGGCTAGGCCCAGCCACCATGTGCGTACACGTTCGCGCTGCTCTTCGAAACGTTCGGTCCATCGCTCATTCCAGAAAGTCATGATGATTTCTGCCTTTCGATTTCAACCTTGAAAAATCGACAATCCGTCTTCTGATTGCCAGCACAACTGGTCGTGGCCCCCGTTTTTACAGAGGGAAAATTCTCTTTTAAAAGGTCTACAATTCGTGCGGCGGTATCATTCGAGTTTGTCTCTGCCGAAAAGGAAATGGTCGATGCAGTAATACGAAGTTCTTTTATGTCGATTTTTAAATGGGGTGGAATCATCGAAGAAACTTGTGAAAAAGCAGCGAGGGGACTTGCGGCTGCAGGCACGGATTGGTTGATCTTTTGACGATTGGACTGCACTTCTTTGCGCATGCGTTCCGCGATTTCTTCAGGCGATAAATTCTCTTCAAATCGCAAACCCGACATTGAAACAATACGAGGTAATTCCATCAGAAGTTTCTTATTTTCGCGTGTTTGAACCGTGATATGAACGAGCGCATACAAAAAGGGCACAATCAGCAAAATAGCAAGACGTTTGAAAACGTTGAGAGAGCCTGACCGAAGTTTCTTAAGATTCTGTTGAAACTGAAAGTTGGTCTCCGAGAACGAGGGAATTCTGGGCCGATGATTCCGTGTCTGGGAGAGAGCGACGGCTAAACATGGAAGGGCTCCCTCTAAGTCGTCGATCTTGGCGAGTCCCTGAATCTGCTTAGACTTTAATTTAGCGAGTGGAAAAGGAACGATATGAGCCTCTAAATCAGTGCGAAGTCCGTCTTCAATCTGAGACATCGCAGAGCGATAGTGACTTACTCGGCCAAAGGTATAAATGGGAAGAGGTTTGGGTAGTTGAAGATGCCAACCCTGAAAACCTTTAAAAGCCTGTCGAAGCTCGGCCACGAAGCCCCTCAGAGAGACTTGTAGATTTTTAGTAGGTACTTTCTCTGGGTCTAAATGTAGCAAAACGTGCTCGGCTTGTTCAATGCCGACTTTCATTTCTTCTTGAATTGCTTCGATGAGATTTCTGCCGCCCCACCATAGAGTTCTAACCCCTAAGATAGCTCCAGAACTTTGCATGAGAAGGAGGTGACTCTGAGTGTGTCCGATCTGCAAAAGGGCATAGACGGGAACTTGATCTATAAATTGACGTAACGACGATAGCGCCAAGGCCTGGGTAGTCATGGGAGGGCTCGTCATCTGAAATTTTTTGAGCTCTGCCTCAAATGATTTTACCAGAGAGCGTTTGTAGGCCATGGCAAGAAGAAGACTCTCTTTGCGAGGTATATTCACTCCGGCGCCTTCGAGGAGATGATGACGAACCTGAACTTCTTCAAGATCAAATGGGAGTTGAGATTCCAATTCGAAATTGAGAACTTTTTCGATTTTCTTGTCGGAACGAAAGGGAAACTTTAAGTATCGCATTTCGCAGTAGGCCGACGGCAAAGAGGCCATGATCATCATTTCTTCCTCGGCAGGAAGCCAGTCCCACTCATTCATCGCGATTGTAATGGCCGCCCACGCAGGGGCCTCAGGAAAAGCCAACCCCCGATAATATTCAGACCTTGCGGGCAGCGTCTTAAAATCTTCGATCTCAAAGCGCTGACCCTCGACGCCAAGTTTCAGAAGTTTTATCTTCTTAGTTCCAAAATCAATAACCAGCCACTTCATGGAGATATCCTGATGAAACGAATTTGTTCTAGCTTTTTAGAATTGCTCTGTCGGCTAAGAATCGTTTCAAGTTGTAAGGTTATTTGATTCACAGTGGCTGTGGTTTCTATTTTAAAGGAATCAGAGACAGTTGTAATTAAATCGTAAAATTCTTTGTCCCCCAATGAAGGCACTGCGTCACGTAGCTGGTCTCGCCACTTGCTAGCGGTATAAATGGTGCGCTGCGTTGTTCGGTTGTCAATAAACGTCTTTGCAAGTTCTTCACCGTCCGCTCGATCTCGAATTAAGGCCTGAAAAATAGCGGCCGGCGCGGTATTGATATTAATTTTGATCGCCGGACGTGGGAGGCCAAAATAGGGATTCACCAGCTCCTCAAGATAGTCAAAAATAACGTCGTCCACATGAGGAATACGTTTGATCTCATCTGGTAATATGAAGACCCTATTTTTGGGGCCATAATCAAGATTCATGGCTGAATAGGCCGATTCTTCTGGGGTTTTCGTTTCTTCTTCTTCCGAATTGGTATCGCAGTAATCACGAAACTCTCGAGCCAGGGCTTCGGGTGTGGTGCGAAGCGACTCAAGATGCCGCACAAAGTCATAATTCGGGCTTAAAATTTGGGTGAAGACATTCAGCGGAATTTCCGAGGGTTGTTGCAGATCGTTCAAAACAAAACGACCCGAAAGGTCCGAAGTCAATGAGGTGGCAGAGCCTGGAAAGCCCTCGAAAAAATCCTCACAGCGTTTCAGTAAATCTTGATCGGGCCCTTCCTGCGCCTCTTGCTGTTGGTCGGGGGAGAGAACCGCCTGAGTGAGTGCGACTATCTCTTCTGTTTTTAGAGGGAAATAATTGGGTGCATTCCAAAAGTCTTGATCGATAAATAAGGTGTCGGCGGCTTCTCTGCCTTGGGTTGCAAGCAGGGAGTCCATTTGCTGATCGAGATATAAAATGAATCGGGCGAGATTCAAGCTTGAGCGGGCCAAGTAAACGGCTTGAATCCGATCGGCAGAGTTTCTTACGCGAGACGACTGATTCGACGACGACTGAATGAGCTCTCGCATCATGAGACTCATAATCACTACCGAAGTGAGCAAAATAAAAAGAGCGATCCCCGATCTTTGTTTTCGTCGTCTCATGTTTTGGTGTCCATTTCATTAAGAATTTGAAACGAGGTCTCTAATAAGAGTTTGCGTTTAGGGGATGTTTCCTTTGCGGTGAAATCAATAACTTCAAGTGAGATCCGAATGGCTCGAGGAAATTTTCCTCCTGATTCTGGACCCGCAGTATCCCACGAGTTCAGCCAACGATCGCTTTGAAAATGATAGAACTGAAAACTTAACTTGCCGAGACCGTCGACAATCAAACGGCTAGGGCTGCGATCGAGCTCATCTATCTTGTCGGTTGTCACTTCGGTTCTCAGTAGCTGCAACGACCCCTCGTCAGAGCGCTCCACATGGTAGCGCAGCGCCTTGAACCCCGGAGTTCGTGTTTCAAACAAAACTTTGGTGGGAGAATCGAGATAGGTGAAAGAGATTTCGGGTCCGTGGGTCACGTCACGGGCCTTAAAGAAGGAGGGGCTCTTTGCGATATTTTCATTAAAGGCCATTTGAAGATCTCGTTGAAGGCGATCGATGGCGATCTGCGCTCCTAAGATGGTCGCCTCACGATTTTTGACGCGTTTCGTAAGTTTCGACATTTGATCAAGTGTTGTCGCGACGCCGGCCGCCATTACTCCAAAAATAACAATGGCCGCCAAAACTTCGATGAGAGTGAAGCCCTTCAAAAGGCCCCCAATCCTTGAGTGCGTACATAGAGCTGGCTGAGCGAGGTTTGTTTAACTTTGCCCCCCTCGTCCCATTCTACGATCACCACAATTTTTCGAACGGAGTCCGAGAAGAACTTCTGAAGAATTTCAAAGAAGCCGCCCTTACCACTCTCGTCGGCCGCTTTGGTCGAAGGGACAAAGCAGCCCAAGTCCACCGGGCTTAAAAGTCTCTTCCAACGATATGATTTCAGCGCTTCGTTATCGAACGTTCCTTTTTCTTCATCAAGAAATGACTGAAACCCTCGTTTCTCAATCTGCAGTTCGGTTTCGGTCATTTTCATCTGAGCCAATGAGGTAGCCTGAATCAAATACTCGGCACGAACGGCCAAACGTAACGAGCCGTTTTGGCCTTGGTGAAATCCAAGAAGGGCGATTGAGAGAAACGCCAAGGCAGCCAAAACTTCAATCAGAGTAAATCCCCTCGCATGTTCTCGTGGTCGTATCATGGTTTTCGTTCTCCAAAATGACGAATCCAATCTTCTTTCGACACTTCACCCTGACGTGTGATCACTCGACCCGACATGGGCTCGATGATGAGCGACAACTCACGACCGTCGCCGGAAGCTTCGCCGGCTTTTAATACGATGAGACTTTGTTCCACTTCACCCGATGGATAAAATATCAATGAAATTCCCTTCTCTGTGCCGCCATCACGCTGGATCTTTTCTTGATTGTCCCACTGCTTTTGATCTTGGCCTACAAAAATGGCTTTCATATGAACGCCACTTGAAATTTCGCCTTCTTTTACTTTTTTGAATTCGCCTCGATCAATACGACGTCGTTCCAAGGTGGGAAGGTCTCGAAGAGCTTCTTCCTTGAGGCGTTGTTCTTCTTCCCATTCATCTACTGCCTTTAGGTCGGTCGCACTCGGTCGTGGTTTAGGGAGTTCAAAGCGTTCGATCTGATAGCTTTGGCCGCCATCAAAAAAAGTGAGGCGATGTAGTTTTCCGCTGCGAATACTTTCGGCGTAAAGTCCCTGAATGGTACGTGTGAGTTCATAAGCAGCTGATGCGAGCCGTGATCGGCCCACACTCAAGCCGCCGACCGTGATGCCAAACACGAGGGCCAGCAGTACAAGTACGATGAGAACTTCAAGAATGGTAAACGCTCGAGAGTTTCGGCGAGAAAAATCCAATAGGTCGATAGAGAGGAGCCTCATTCCCAAGCTTTAATATCGTCCTCGGTATCGGGAGTGCCATCAGGACCTGAGGAATAGAGATCAAAGCTCTCTGGATTAACCTGCCCGGGCGAAACATAAATAAATGGTTTTTTCCATGGATCTTGCGGAAGGACCTTCTTTCCAAGATAGCCACTCGAGTCGAAAGAGCTACAGGTGCGGCCGATGGTCGGTGCCGCAATCAAAGCGTCGAGGCCTTGTTCGGAAGAAGGAAAGAAACCGCATTCCATACTAAATTGGTTGAGACCTTGAGAAATGGTATTGAGTTGAACTTTCGTCGTCTCAATATTAGCCTTTTTAACTCTGCCCATAATATTAGGAGCGACGACACCGACGATGATTCCAAGAATCACCAAAACGGCCAACAATTCCAAAATGGTGAAGGCTTTGGTAGCGAATCTCTTTTTTATTCCGAAGTGCTTTGAAGCGGTAGCAATCATGAACTTATGGTGGCGAACTGCCGGCGTGACGTCAAGTCCATCGCTGCAAACTGAATTCAACCCGCAAGGTCATTGAGCTGAATCATTGGAAGAATGACAGATAAGACAATGACCAATACCACCGCTGCTAAGATGACAATCATGATAGGTTCCAAAATTGACGTCAGAGATTGAACTGAAGAGTTCACTCGAAACTCATAGTGCTCAGACACCTTACTCAGCATAGATTCAAGATCACCCGTTTTCTCACCCACACTAATCATGTGAGTCATCAGGGGGGGGAATTGTCCACTTTTTCGTAGGGGATTCGAAATATTTTGTCCCTCCGTTAGGTCGCTGCTAGCCTGAATAATGGCCTTCTCAATGGTCGAATTGCCGACCACACTCTTGACGATGCTTAAGCTCGACAGCAAAGGTATACCACTCGACAATAAAGTGCTCAACGTTTGGGCAAATCGCGAAACCGATACCATACGTACTAAATTGCCGAATATCGGAATGGTCAATTTCTTTGCGTCCCACCATATTTTGCCCGACTCGCTCTTTAAGAGACGGCGAATAATATCGACTACCGCAAAAATTCCCAGTAAGACGCCCCACCAATAGGCCACCAGAAATTCTGAAATATAAAGAACGATCTGGGTAATGAGAGGTAGCGTCTGCTGGTTTTCTTCGAAGATGACAGCAATTTTAGGAATGATGAAAATGAAAATAATAAGAACGGCGATCAAGCCTACCGCCGCCATTAATAGCGGATAGGTGAGGGCAGCCTTCACTTTTTTGCCCAAGCGATCTTGATACTCCAGAAAGTCAGCCAATCGATGCATGACGATATCAAGGGCGCCTGAGTTTTCGCCTGCAGCGGCCATTCCAATATAAAGATCAGAAAAAATATCCGGAAAACGAGACAGTGCCTTATGAAAGGCAAGCCCTTCATTGACGTCGGTTTTTACCTGAGAAAACGCAGCACTCAATTTGGGGTTTTCAATCTGTTCGACCAGCGCATCCAGCGCCTCCACAAGGGGCACATGGGCCGATACCAGAGTTGACAGTTGTCGCGTCGCTAGCGAAATATCCTCCACGGGGACCCGCTGGAAAAGTGACATGAGGCCCATCGACTGGTTCTTTTCTAACAGAGACGCACTGGCTTCAAGAATTTGACTGACAAATACCCCGTCGCGCCGCAACGACGCTTTAGCACCTTGCAGATTATCGGCATTGATCACACCTTTTATAGACTTTCCGGCGCTGCTAATTCCTTGGTACTCGTACTGAGGCATAGTTGTCTTAGGATACCGAAGGCTAGGAGGCTATCGCAAGAGATTCAGCATAAGCTCTTTTTTGAGAGGATCCTGCAATCTTGCCTTAGAGCCATTTCTTTCTTGGCCTTTCTTTTGGTTTTGATCTGCCATGACAGACGTGGCCGCTCGGCACGTTTCTTGCTCTCTATGGTAGGAATATGGGGGGATCACTTCGTCATTGGATTATTGCACTTTTTTGCGTGGCACAATTGCCGGCAAAAAAGGTGTATGCCCAAAAGGCCTCAGCGCCGCATGCTCAACAGGGTTTCACGGACCGTCGCCATACATTTGTGGTTTGTAAAACCACGAAGGCGTATCGCTTTGCACCTAAGGCGTTCACGGCGCTATCTGAAAGAGACGATATTGTGTTCGAATTTTGTGACCAAGGCTACGGATGGGATTTGTTCATCAGCCCTCATCAAACGAGGGTGACGAACTATGCGATGAAGCAAATGCGTGATGCCGTTCAATCTGACGTCGCTGCCTCCGATCAGAAAGATTTTATTAAGCATTGGGTTCAGTCGCAAGATCCTCGCAAGCTCTGGACTCGCCTCAAGGGCAAAACAAAGAAAGATCGTTACGAAGACTTTGCTCTGGCTTGGCAGTCGTACCGCGATCGATTTTTGCGGGAGCTTTCTGAATTTCAAGACCGACTTCAGACTGAGGGCTGGAATACAGCGGCCGTGATTGATCTTGATATTCTTCAGCTTCAAAAGAGCCTCGCCTATTTGGGGGCGAATCGAGAATTTCAACAACGCATGGAGTTGATGGGCTTAGAGTTCTTAAAGAACCTCCTTGATCATAAAGATATCGAAGTTCGGGAAAAGACGTTTATCGAGGTGCCGGTAGCCAGTGCGCAAAGCCCATTGAAGCGGGAAGCAGCCCTGCTGATTGATGGGGCCTTTCAGGTGTCTCATGTGGCGGATGCCTCTCGAACGCGAGTGCAGTTTAAGTCAGAAGCGGTTCCTCGAAAAAACGGTGATGCTTTAGTATTTGGAACTCTGCATTTGGCTATGGCTTTGGATCAACTGTCTATTGGTGTTCAACATCTAACGCTTCAGTCCGAGATTATGAAAGAAGCGATTCGTGTTCGTGAGAGTGACCGAGTTCGATTCAATTTTGCCTTCGATGCTACAAAAGTGGCTCGTGCGCAAATGTCAGTTTTATTTAATGAGAGAAGCAAGGCCTTTGAGATTCGCTTTGAAAGAGATGATCTTAAACTGTCGTTGGGTGAGCTGGCGTCCTTGAAATCTGTTTCGGTGGGGGATGATACGTGGTGGAAGCCGTCAGAGTTTGTAACGGCGATGATTCATCAGAAGCGCCCCTGGTCGTGGGTCTCCTTTATTCTGAATGATCCCATATTGCAGGGTCTCGCAAAGAATTACCTTCATTCGATGATCCTGGATGCTTTACCCGAAAGAACCCTTTCGATGCCTTTGGCCGTTTATGAATCATCAGAGTCGGTCTCTGGCTCTACGCAAGACGTACCATCGGTGTCAAAGAAGACGATTCACGTTTTAAGCCCAAAGTCAGAGAGTGCCAAAGGCCTTGTGAAGCGAGCCGACTTTCTTGTGGAGGCGCCATTTTCGGTCGCTATAACAGAGGCGCGAATTGAAGCGATGGGCGATCCAGGCAATGTGAATGTTCGCTTGAAACTCGATGCGGATGTGCCCCACATTGATGTGGCGAAACTTCGCTTTTTTCGCGGCGAGCGAGTTATAAGCAGCGACGAAGTGGGATTGCGTATTAATTTGGGTGCGAAGTCTTTACTCGCGTCAAGTGGACGAAAACCTCTCAGACTGACCGCTTCAACAACCGCGTCTTTTCCTGACTTTGGATTGAACTCGAATCATCTTGAAACCAACTTAGATGACTTTTTTATACCTCAAGTTGATCTTCGCATTCGAGATCAATGGCTTCACGGGACCGCTCGACAAAGCGGACGTTTTTCAGTGGCATTGTTGACTCAGGCCCCGATGCTACCCACGATTCGAAGTATGTTCGTTCAACCGAGAAAGCCGAGCCATGACGATCGATCTCCCTCATCACTCGTGGGTGAAACTTTAGAGAACGAGGTTATCGAAATAATTCGGGGTCAGATGACAACGCGACTGTCAACTTTACGCACTCCGTTTAATGAAACATTGGAAGGCTATACGATTTCGGGAGTGGTGATGCCCCCGAGGGTTAATCCAGAAAGAATTCGATTTAAATTTAGAGACGACTCTGCTCAATCGGATAGTCGCAAAGGACGCTATATCATTTCGGCTGATCTAGGCATCGTCATGGGGCCTACCTTAGGACTTCAATTTGAAGATCTTAAGGTACTGAAAGGTAAACTCTCTTTGGCACAGGCCGACAAGGTGCTCGTGCAGTTCAAAAACAAAAGCCGACAAAATCACTCCCTCTCTATGACGATCGATCTTTATTATCATCCCGTCGCCCATAGTATCGTGGTGGTGCCGCGACACCTCCAAACGACTCTCTCGGATATATCTCTTTCTAAACTTGAGTTTGGTGAAGACAGACTTTTTGGCAATATTCCACAGGGGCTTCTTCAATCGTTAGCCAGTATGTCGGGGATGGGGCCCTTGATATTAAAACTTGATCCTGTAGGCAAAGCGGAGTGGATTGTAAAATGGTCTCTAGAGAAACTGCTTCTCAATCAAGGTCAAGGTGCTGGTGCTCAGTTTCTTTATGCCAAAACGATCGCGCCACTTACAGAGAGCCTCGATAGGACTCTTCATCAGTGGACCCTAGGATTTCTAGAATCGCCTTTAGTTCAGGGCCATTTATCGCGGCTGATGAGTGAGGCCGATCGTTACGAAGCAGAATTGGCGTCGACGATGTGGACTCTCGGGGCCGACATAAAAAAACCTGTCGAAGACTGGGTTATGTCTCAAGCCATATCGTTGACGGCCGACTATCGAGATACTGTAGAACAGAAGGCGACAAAACTATTTTCACAATTAGATTCTGTCTTTGATCAAGTGGAATCATCGTTTCTCGAGTCTCTGAATGATACAGTTTATATGGCAGCACGTGCCTTTGTGAGCGGCACAGACAATCGCTCGTATTTGGTTATGCAGCTCGATCGACTTTTCAATAAAGCAGAGTCTCGTGTTGAAGTCGATGCGATGGCGTTTCAGTTTTCGCAGTATTGTGAACGCTTGTCGCCTGACGCTATCGAAGCAGCGTCGTCTTGGAGTCTTTCAGATGCCGAGGCTGATTCTCTATGGACAGAGCTTCGCAGCGCATTGCCGCCGTACTCTCCTATGTACGAGAGACGTCTGCGCCATGTGTTCTATGGACACTGTGAGGCTCGTCGACAGGCTCGGCAGAGCTATGATATTTGGAACGTTGACGCACTCAAAGGGTCGATGAACAAGATGTTTTTATCGGAAGCATTTCGTCGTTCTCAGAAGTTGGATGTAGGCAAATTTCCCATTGGTTTAGCTAACAAAGGGGTTCTGGAGCCCGGGCTCAGCGTTTCGGGAGTGGAATTTAAGCCCGGCCCTGAGCCGCAACTCCGCATTCGCTTGGCATCGAAGCTCGTGGGTACGTCTATCTCAGATGAGATTGTGGACCCACTCATGCAGACGCAGGCAGGCGCTGTCAAAGTGATGGTGCCTCGAGACATTTGGAATCAAATTTTAGCCGAGATTAACTGGAGCGAGCTTCTCAAAACATCTTTTCAATCTGTTCTTGGAGAGAATGATTCAATTCTTGTTATGGAGAGACCGTTTATTGATGAGCGCGGAAATTTTAATGCGTTCGTTAAAGTGAAAGCGCCCTTTCTAAAACCTCGTCTACTTTTTAAACCCTTCGTTTCAGCTCTTTCCAAACTCTTTCAGTCTCGATCATCCCGTCAGCAAGAGCGGGCGCTGCGCGAAGCCCAAATCGTGGAATCAAATTCGGCCGATGCTGAGGTAGCCGCCGCCATTCAATCGATGAAAAAAATTCATCCAGAACACGTGATGCGAGTGGTCTTATCGATTCCGGATCTGCTCTCTTGGCTCTCCCTTTCTGTGAACGCTAAAATTTCAATGCCTCTCACACTGAGTTCTCGTGAAGGCCCTGACGGCGACCTGAAAGTCGACTTTTTAGGCATTCAAGATCGCGTCACGTCGTCTTCTCCATTTATGGCGGGCATCGTCTCAGATTATCTAGATCATCTGCCGAGACTTTTGAGCGCTCTGTTGAGCTCTCGTTTATCATCGTTCTCTCAACTACCGCTGAAAGATGTGGTGGGATTCGAGGGGCGACATGTTCAGCCTCGCTTTATCGAGGGCCATACACTTATCGGCTTCGAGATATTTTGATCACCCTACTTTATTTTTCAAGCAATCCCCACAAAATAAAAGGTGACAATCGTTACGATGATGGGAACCCAGTTTAAAAAAATGGGAGCCATCGAAATGCAGCTTCAAGATCAAAAGGAAGAGGCTGAGTTGCCACCCTTTTATAAATCCCTTGAATGTATCCAGAGATCCTTGATATGCCGCTAGGAATGTAGGGGCCGTATAGTACTTTAAACCAAATTTGACTTCAGAACTGTTTAGGTCGCGCGCCTTTACTTCTGATCTCACCGCCGTCGAGATTATTTAGCGGCCGCCTTAGATTGCCTAAAATCATGATTGCTCGCTCTCAACACCCTGATTAGATTAAGGATAAAGAGGGCACACGCATAATGACATTAAAAATTGGAGTCTTTCTTAAACATACACCTAAGACCACCACTGCCATTCAGCTTAAAGGCGGCGATTTAGACGAGGCAGACTTTAAGTATGAGATTAATCCGTATGATGAATTTGCCATTGAAGAAGCGGTAAAGACGAAAGAGGCGTGGACCAAGGCCGGGCAGGCCGCTGAAATTGTGGGTATCACGCTAGGTGCCGCCGGGGCCTCCAAAACTCTGCGCGATGCGTTTGCGGTAGGCGTCGACCGTGGGCTTCATATTGTAGATAACGACAAGAAAGCGACCGATTCTCGTTCGGTTTCTCAAGCCTTAGCAGCCGCGTGTAAAGAAGAGGCGTTCACACTCATTTTTGCGGGTAAGCAAGCCGTCGATTCTGATTCTCATGCCGTCTCGCAAATGGTCGCGGAGCGATTGGGGCTGCGTCATATGGGGCCTGTTTCAAAGTTGGAGTGGCAAGGCGCGGGAGCTAGCGCGATTGCAAAAGTAGAGCGAGACACCGAAGGGGGTGTGAAAGAAATTTATGAAGTTAGTCTTCCCGCTCTCATTATGGCCAACAAAGGTCTCAATAAAATGAGGCTGGCATCGCTGCCCGGCATTCGTGCGGCAGCTGCTAAACCGATTAAAGAGATTCCGCTGGGCGACGTGAAAAAAGGTTTTACAGTTAAGAGCTGGTCGCTGCCTGCCGAGCGAGGCCAAGTAAAGATGATAGAGGGTGAGCCTGAGAAACAGGCGGCTGAACTGATACGTCTGCTACGAGAAGAGGCAAAAGTGCTATGAACATTTTAATATTGGCAGAACATAAAAAAGGGCAGTTAAAGAAAGCGACCACAGAGCTTTTGGGAGCGGCCAAGGGGTTAACTGTAGAGGCTATTATTTTTGGATCAGATGCAAAAGCTGCTGCCGAGGCCTGTGCTCGTTTAGGCGTCAGCCAAGTTCACTGGGTGAGTGATCCTGCCTTTGATGCGTATCATCCGCAAGCTTACGCTATGGCGGCCGCGGAGATTATTAAGGCGTTCAAACCCAATATGGTACTAGGGTCGAGCTCTTCGCTCGGTAAGGATTTGATTCCGGTATTGGCCGCTCGCCTGGATGCGCCCTTGGTATGTGATGTGACAGAGTTTCAATTGCAACCCGTTCTTAAGATTAGAAAGCCTTTCTTTTCTGGTAAGGCCTCTGCAGACATCGTCTTAGAATCCGGCGAGATTTCTTTTGTGACCGTGCGGCCCAACTCTTTACCTGCAGGCGAAGTATCTTCTACTGCCGGTACCGTTAAAGAATTAAAGCCATCGTTTGATTTTGCCGGATCGGGTCTGAAGTTTGTATCAAAGACAGCCGTTACTTCCGATCGCCCCGATCTCACGGAGGCGTCGATTATTGTGAGTGGGGGTCGTTCGTTGAAGACCAAAGACAATTTCAAGATACTTTTTGACTTAGCAGACTCCATGGGGGCGGCTGTTGGAGCGTCGCGAGCCGCTGTCGATGAAGGTTTGGCGGGACACGATATGCAAGTGGGTCAAACAGGAAAGACGGTGAACCCTTCTCTGTATGTGGCCTTCGGCATTAGTGGAGCCATTCAACATTTGGCCGGTATGAGAACGAGCAAGGTGATCGTGGCTGTTAACAAAGACCCGCAAGCTCCACTGTTTCAAAAGGCTAGTTATGGCATTGTAGGAGACTTGTTTGTTTTGGCGCCGCTGATTCAACAAGAAGTTAAAAAACTCTTAAGTAAAGCCTAAGCGTTTTCGTACCGAGGGGTAGGGAGTGATAGGCTCCAAGAAGGGATAGCGTGACGAATTCTCAGATCATTTGCCTTATTGTTTTATTCGGGTCATTCGCTTTCTTTTCAGCCAGCTTTGGCCGAGTCTTGGAAGTGATCTTTCAAGCGAAGGCGCGGGCTCGCTGGCATGATCTGCCCACACGCTTTTTGGCTGTGATTCAAGAAGTCTTTCTTCATCGCAAGCTCCTGAGACAGAAAGCCTCGGGTATGGTGCATGTTCTTATTTTCTGGGGCTTTGTTATTTTAACGGCCGGCACGGCCGAGTGGATGCTTTATGGGCTCACGGGACAAGATTTTTCCTTCATGGGAAAAGAGCTCTATAGTTTATTTTGTTTCACCCAAGATATTTTTAATGTTTCTGTTTTTGCAGCCGTAGCGTGGGCTTTTTATCGTCGACTTTTTGTGAAGCCCGCTCGACTGGCCGACAACTCTCAAAAATCGAAGAACGATGCCTATTTTATTTTGGCGATGATTTGGGGTTTAACAATTTCAAATTTATTGACGCACAGTGTGCTTATTCACAACGGCATCGATGGATTCGCCTCTGCGAAGCCAGCCGCGACTCTGTTGTCGGTACTTTGGGGGCAGGGTGATATTTCGCTTTTTTGGCATGATTTGTTTTGGTGGATTCACTTGGCCATCGTTTTACTTTTTTTAAACTATCTTCCTTACTCCAAACATTTTCATGTCATTATGGCGGGTCCCAACGTTTTCTTTTCTAAGACAGAGCCTCGTGGACAGCTGGCCTCTTTAAATATGGATGATCTAACGATCACCACGTTTGGAGCGCAGAAAGTCGAAGACCTAAGTTGGAAGAATTTGTGGGATTCCTTTGCCTGTACCGAATGTGGGCGCTGTAATGAGTTTTGTCCGACAGCTACGACGGGCAAAGCCCTGCGTCCGAAGAATCTTATGATTGAAATGCGGGCGGCGGTTCAAAGGCGAAGCTCGTTATTGATTCAGTTGGCCGAAGATGGATGCTCGGAGGCGGCCCGTGAGAAATGGTCGCCTGAAGACAAAGAATTTTTCGAGCAAGAGCTCGTGCCTCATACCTACAGTGATCAAGTCATCTGGGATTGCACCACCTGCGGCGCCTGTGTGGAAGCCTGTCCGGTGATGATTGATCATGTGGATGCTATCGTTGAGATGCGACGCGCCTTGGTGTTAAACAAGGGCTCCAACCCTGAAGAAGCGACCCGTGTGTTCAGAAATTGGGAGTCGACATCGAATCCCTGGGGTCTTTCTGAAGAGGCACGACAAGATTTTCTTATCGATAAAGGCGTCCCGCTCTATAGCTCAAATTCTACCCTCACCAATTCGGTCGACAATCGAAACGCCGCTGATGACAAGACCAACACTAAAACGCCTTTTGAATTTTTGTATTATATTGGATGCGCAGGTTCTTATGACGATCGCAATAAGAAAGTTGTCGAGAGCGTTGTTAAAATTTTGCAACAGGCTGGCGTATCCTTCGGCATTCTCGGAAAAGAAGAGCGCTGTAACGGCGAGACTGCACGTCGTATGGGTAACGAATATCTTGGTCAACAGATGATCAAAGCCAACCGAGAGATACTTGATAAGTATGATGTGAAGAAAATTCTTACATCGTGCCCGCACTGTTTTAATACCCTCAAAAATGAATATCCCGAATTTGGTGGTCACTACGAGGTGATTCACCATACCGATTATATTGCCAGGCTTATCGAAGAGGGCCGGGTGCAGGTTTCAGAAAAAGCACGAGCCGTAACCTACCACGACTCTTGTTATATTGGGCGCTATAACGGTATCTACGATGCGCCTCGAAAAATTGTCGCCTCAGTCACTGGTTCTGAGCCTATTGAGATGACGCGATCGAAAGAACAGGGGTTTTGTTGTGGGGCAGGGGGTGGTCGAATGTGGCTTGAAGAAACCACCGGTAGTCGGGTGAACGTGAATCGAGCTGAAGAAGTTATCCAGTCGGGGGCAAAGACAGTATGTGTGGCTTGTCCGTTCTGCAATACAATGATGACGGATGGTTTGAAGGCGAAGGGTCGCGAAGATATTCTAGTTAAAGATTTGGCCGAAGTTGTTGCTGAGGCGCTATGAGAACGGTTCTTAAGGCACGAACCATTCCGGAAGCATTTCTAGAACGAGTTCGAAAAAATTCGCAGCGCCCTATGTATTTTACGAAGCGGCACGATCAGTGGCGAAGCCGAACTTATGCCGAGGCCCTCACCTTCGTGATGCACAGTCTCGCGGGTCTTCAGCGTCTGAACGTCCAGCCGGGCGATAAAATTGCGATTTTGGCTGAGAATCGCGAGGAATGGATGCTTACAGACTACGCCATTCAGTGGATGGGCGCGGCAGTTCCCGCCATTTATACGACATCGAGCGATGATCAGATCCGCTATATTTTAGAGGAGTCTCAAGCTCAGGGACTTTTCGTTTCAACCATCGAGAGCGCAAGGCGTGTCGCGGGTCTTTCTCTTAAGTTTTTAAAATGGATCGTGATTTACGACCCGGAAGATAAATCTTCCGCTCCTGCAGATTTCAACGGGATTCGGTTTGTGAGTCACGCTGAATTTTTAAAAGATCGCATGAGCGACGATGAAGCTGAGCGTCGCCTTAAGAGTCTAAGCGAAGATGATTTGGCGATTTTGCTCTATACGTCGGGTACGACGGGAGATCCCAAAGGCGTGATGCTCACTCATCGAAATTTCATGTCTAATATTAAAGACATTTTAGAAGCCCTTCCTATTGAGGAAGAGAAGCTCGTTCTTTCGTTTTTGCCCTTTAGCCATATTTACGAGCGCATTTGTCACTGCGCTCTCCTCTTTGGAGGCTGCTCCATTTACTTTGCTCAGAGCATCGAACTTTTGGTGCAGAATCTGCAAGAAGTGCGCCCTCATTATATGACGGCGGTGCCTCGGATTTTCGAAAAAATGTATGGTCGCATTCAAGAAAAACTGAAAGGCGCTTCGTTGGCTCAGAGATGGATTTTTCGTTGGGCTCTCGCTCGAAGTCAAAAGCGACTCCAGAGTCGACTTCATGGGGCACGTCTCGGTCTAAGGGATTCTCTTTGTTTGAAGCTCGCCGATATACTGGTGTTTCGAAAGATTCGGGCCATTACTGGCGGTCGATCACAGCTTTTCATTAGTGGGGGAGCACCCCTTTCTAAGGAGATCGCCGAATTCTTCTTTGGCGCGGGCTTTACGATTCTTGAGGGTTACGGTCTATCGGAATGTTGTATTACGGCCTGCAATACTCCCGAGACGGTTCGTCTTGGCACCGTCGGCAAGCCCTTCAAGCAAGTCGAAGTGAGCATTGCCGGTGATGGTGAGATTTGTGTGCGTGGTCCCATGGTAATGCAGGGTTATTTCAATAATCCTAAAGAGACAGCCGAGGTTATCGATAAGGATGGTTGGTTTCATACGGGGGATATCGGCGAATTTGATTCGGATGGTTATCTAAAGATCACCGACCGAAAAAAAGATCTCATTGTACTCGCCGCTGGAAAAAAGGTAGCTCCCCAACCTATAGAAAATATCTTAAAGAGAGATCCTTTGGTGGAAAGTGTTTGTTTGGTGGGTGATCAACGCAGTTATATTATCGCTCTTATCGTGCCCAACTTAGATTTAGCCAAGGCCTGGGGGCTAAACCATGGGGTGTCAATTCATGGCTTGCAAGACTGTGTAGATAACGACGAGCTGCGCGATCACTATCAGCGTCTCGTCGATGATATCAACACCACGTTGCCTCGCTATTCTACGATCAAATATTTTCGGCTCTTAGGGTTTCACTTTTCGACAGAAAGTGGCGAGCTGACGCCCACCTTAAAACTTAAACGACGTATTATTCAAGAAAAGTATAAGAGTCTGATCGATCGCATTTACGCCGAAGGTGAACAGGCCCGAGTCTGAAGCCATGATACGCGTGACAAGCTTTGGGCTGACCAAGAGTGATCAGCGAGACATCTATATTGCCCGACTTAAAAGAATGATTCCTTTCGAATGGAAGGAGATTGCTCTTAGGCGCTGCCCTGATAAGCGCTCCGCACAACTTCTGCCCGAGGAAAAAAAATTTTTAGATGCTGTACCCCGATTTACCATGGTCGACATGACCGGCCGAGAGATGAATAGCCGTGAGTTTTTTCACTTTTGTTTCTCTGCGTCTGGGGGCCATTTTGCCGAGCGCCATTTTGTCATTGGGCCCGCCATAGGATTTCATTGGAGCTTTCGCGATCAGGCTGAGTCAACCTTGTCGCTATCTCGCCTAACGCTCACTCACGGCCTTGCCCAAGTCATTTTAGCGGAAAGCCTTTACCGAGTGGCGTGCGAGTTGAAGAATCATCCATTCGTAAAGTAGCGAGAAGCGAGTTAGCGGCTCTGTCGTACAAGCTGTAAGCGAGGAGTGATGGAAGACTCGCTTCAGAGGACCGGCTAAACATCATTTATTCCTTTACGAAAGGGAGAGAAGCCTCCATTAGCTGGCGGCCATATTTTTCTTTCTACACTGCTCACTGCCGCCCAGCTGAGCCTCTGACAATGACCCCCGACTCTTAAGCTACGGATAGCTTCGTCGACAGGGCCTTAAAGTGCTACCGAGAGTGAAAGTCGCTTCGGTGCCCAATCAACTCGAGGCGCTGATTTCCACAGACCCTCCAAATCGTAATAGGCTCGAGATTCATCATCAAATACATGGATCATCACATCATTAAAGTCGGCGACCACCCATGAGGTTCCTAGACCTTCTACGGCGCCTACGGGTCGATCAGATTTTTTAAGTTCCATCAGTGGAGCATCTACCAAGGTTTCAAGATGCTTTAGGCTGTTAGCCGATGCCACCACAAAGTAGTCCGTCACACTTGAAAGTTTTCTTAAGTCGAGCACTTGAACGGAGCGCCCTCCTTTGCGGTCTAACAATTGAGCAAACCAAACGGCAAGTTCATGGCTAGAATTTTCGGTCAATGGTTCTCTCCTTTCGAATAATTCATAATCACCTCGTCTTTAATAGATTCCGCGATCCAACTCAACTCCGGAGCCTTTCGGCCTCTCTCTTCAAGCCCTTCGCGTAGGGAGCTTGAAGAAATATTGAGAAACAAAGGCGTCTTCGCCCAGCGATAAGAACAGGTTGATTGGGCCAGCCTACGGCTTAGAACACCAGATGGGCAAAACTCGAACTCATTTCGATTAAGCACGACCCACGTTAAGGCGTGAGCGTAGGAATCGATATTCAGCCAGTAGGCAAGCTGCTCCCACTGATCACTACCTAAAATCCATGAAAATTCCGCCGGACCTTTGGCCAAATAGAGTGCTGAGAAATGACGATAAATATCGATGCCAAAAAGACTGGTTTTTGTGTCGGCTTCAAACGAACTTACAACGACTTTTTTCAAGCCTTCGAGAGTTGCACGAGTCCACGAAAGTCGTTTGTTGAAAGACGCTCGAGCAAGCTTTCCAGGAGGGAAATGACTCGGCACCACGACGATTTCATCGAAAAGATTCTGTTGGCAGATCGATTCAAGAAGGGCGCGATGAGCAAGATGGGGAGGATCAAACGTGCCGCCAAAAAAGGCAATTCTCTGCAGAGGCTGAGTCAGCTTAGGAACTCCTCATGAGTAATTCGTTTAAATCTTGAGGCACGATTTTCATTTTTTTTAGTTCCCAGGTGCCTTCAAGATTCACCTTCGTTTTATTATCATGCAGCAAGGAGCCTTTGATTTGTATAAGCCACCTCTGAGAATCAGGTGTTGGAAGCTTGTTGGCTTGCGCATTGTCTGGCGGGCTCGCGGGTGGCTCGTCAATTTGTAACGTGAGACTGTGTTCGTCTTTTGTCAAAGGCCCTTCTGTAAGCTTCGAGAGCAATTCTTCAAGAGTAGATCGTGAGTCCATGAGACCCCAGGCTTGCGCCAAATGAAGGGGGGTAGCCACTGAGTGAATCACGAGACCTTCGGGCATCGATGTAGGGGAGGAGTTTCTGTTGTTTTGCGACGATATAAGGAATAAACCTTTGTCGGTTTGCAGCCATTCATAGGCCACCGCGTTAAAAGGATTCTGTCGAAACAATCGCCACTGGTCTCGATCGAGAAAAACAAGATCGTCTTTAATGTAGCCAGTCCTATGAAGAAGGCTGGCGGCTTCACTGCCATCTAAAGTCACTTTGAGGCGAACTTGAAGTTTGAACGAGTCTTTCGTAAGGCTTTCGATCGTCTTGAATCCATCGTCATTTTTTTCAATATCACCGGCTTCGATAGATGAAATGAGGCCCCCGAAAAGGCTAAGGCCTAGTGCTGCTCTCGATAATGATCGTCGTACAATCAATGCAGTCTCAGAATATCACTTTAAATCTATCTTTCAAGCGATTGAGGCCGAGGCCGGTTTTCGCTGAGATCAGCTCGCTTTCAGGATATTTGTTGTGAAAGGCGATCCACTCTTCGTTCCACAGATCGCGTTGACGCTCATCGTCATAATCTTCCAACTTATCGGCCTTATTGATGGCGACCATGCGTTTTCGTTTGAGCAGAGTGGGATCAAAGGCTTGAATCTCAGCCAGCAAAATCTGCAATTGGCTTTCTAAGCCCACGCTCGGATCGTAGGCCAAAACGAAGAGCAAGACGTCGGCCCGAGAAATATGTCGCAAAAACTGAAGTCCTAAACCCACCCCTTCATGCGCTCGTTCCAAAATTCCCGGAATATCGGCAATGGTAATGCGCGTCTCACCCATTTCAAGGCTGCCTAGAATCGGAGCCAGCGTGGTAAACGGATAGTCTCCAATTTTTGGATGAGCGGATGTTAGCGCGCCAAGAAGTGAGCTTTTTCCTACATTCGGTAAACCCACTAAACCAATATCAGCCAAAACCTGAAGTTCTAAATAGAGAGTTCGCTCTTTGCCTGGTTCTCCAGGTCGAGTCTGTCGAGGCGTTCGATTGGTGGAACTCTTAAAGTGAATATTACCTAAACCGCCTAGGCCACCTTCGGCAACCACAGCGGTCTGACCATCTTGTGTGAGGTCGAGCTGGATGAGTCCATCATCCGAAGTGACAAGAGTCCCCAAAGGCACATTAAGCGTAATATCGTCGCCCGACTTTCCATTTCGCTGGCTGCCTTGACCCCCTTCACCATTCGGAGCGTCGTAGTGATCGAGATAACGAAAATCGATGAGAGTTTGCACGTCTTTAGACGCTCTTAGAATCACAGAGCCTCCACGGCCCCCATCGCCACCATCAGGACCGCCTCGAGGTATATATTTCTCGCGACGAAAACTTAAGCAACCGTCACCACCGTTGCCACCTCGCACTTTAATTTTTACTTCATCAACAAATCTCATAATGCATCCACAATTCTTTTAACGAGCGAGCATCTTAAGGGGCGGCCCCACCAACAGGGGACCGGCCTATACGCTATCGACATAGCGAACGGGCTCGAAAAGCGCCAGCGGCAAAAAGACCTCCCGTGGGTAAAGGGCTTTGTCGCCAAAACTGTTTTCTTGAGGTGTCGAGAAACGGTCAGCCGCGAGACGACAAGAAAATACAAAGCGTCGTGTAGCTTATAAAGCGTTGTTCAGCGTATTAGGCGGCGAGCGGATAGACACTGACCTTTTTTCGGTCTTTGCCTAATCGTTCAAATACGACAACTCCATCGATTAAGGAGTAGATCGAGAAATCTCGAGCCAAACGAACATTTCGCCCTGGGTGAATCTTGGTTCCCACCTGACGAATAATGATGGAACCAGCCGTTAGAGATTCGCCGCCGTAGATCTTTACACCGCGGTACTGAGGATTGGAATCACGACCGTTTGAACTACTACCGCCTGCTTTTTTATGTGCCATTCTATTCGATCTCCGTTCTGGTTCTTAAATTCAGTCTCTAAATGTATTAAAACCCCTGCAAAGGCTCAAGCTCTTAAGCGGCTTTCTCAGACAGCTTTCTTAAGCAGCTTTTATTGCACTAATTTCGACCACCGTGAAAGCACGGCGGTGACCGACTTTGCGCATATAGCCTTTACGCCGTTTCTTCTTGAAGGCAATTACCTTCTTTTCTTTGCCCTGCTCAACGATTTTCCCTTCAATGGTTGCGCCCTTGAGTGCGGGCTGGCCAATGGTTAACTGCCCATCGTTTTCGATAAGCAATACCTGAGGAAATTCGACGGTGGCGCCTAAGGGAGCGTCATCGTTATCCTTTACAATGCGATCTACCTTAATACGGTCCCCAAGGGACACTTTATACTGTCGGCCTAAGGCCTCAAAAACTGCGAACATAGTGCCTTTTTGCTATCAAATGGTAGGGCCTGTGGCAAAGCAATTTTTTGATCCAAAATTAAGGAGTTGCGGATATTTGCCCAGATTCTCGTCGGTCGGCGAAGGAACGGCTGGAGCATTCGACGGCAGTCGCGCTACACTATCTCCAGTGTCTAATCGCGCGATACCATTACAAAGAATTTCACAGGGTACGGCGCTACGCCTTCTCTCGGGGGTTGCGATGGGGGTCTTAGTCTTGGCCTCATGCGGTGATTCGAAGACCTTTAGCCTTCAAAGTGTCGACTCCAATCAGAACTCTGTTACACCCACGTTTGTGGTGGTTTTGACAGTCGATGCTTCGGGCACCATCTCTCAGAATCAACCGACCGTCCGAGGCGCTAATAATCAGATCTATTACTATTCGGGGGAAAGCTTAGAGGCTTTTGAAAACTGCGCGGTAGCGACCAACCAGGTCGATAGGGAGGCGACCATTCATGGGGCAAATCCCAGTTTGGCCGATTGTCGGGCCTTTGCGTCGAGTTTGGGAACCTTAAATATTGTGCCCTCACTCACCGACGCTGATTTGGTGGAGGGCTCAGCCGTCACCCTGCCCGCATCGGGCTATGTTTATGTACTGTTTGTTCATAGCCCAACATTTGGAGCCGCTGGGGCAGACGCCGATCCGAGTGTGACGATTACGCCCGGCAATCGATGTGTAAAACTTTGGGCCGCTAAAATTGATGGTAAACGGCTGCTGAGGGTAGGAGCTGTAGAAGCCACGACTTCGGTAGACCTCAATGAACTTTACTGTTTTGGCATACCTCAGCCAGCGTGATCCGGCATGGAAACGTCATCAGCATGGGGAAAAAGAAGAAGTACAGGGGAAGGAGCGAACATGAGCCTAAGAATCATAGGGGCTAGGATGAGGAGATTTTCAATTTCGGAGGCATCGTTCATCACCAAATGCCTATCGTTTGGTAAGGCCCTGATTCTGGTGACGATGGTTGCATCTCAGGCGTCGTGCGGCAGTGATCAAATCGATGTGGTAGCAAATATCGTGTATGCGGATAATGTAGAAGCCCAAGTACTTCAACCCGGTGTGACGGCCCGAATTTGGTATCGCTCTAACGCGACAGGGACAGAAGTAAAATTTCAACCAGCCCAAACAAAACCGCGCGTTCTGACAGGCACTGTGGGCGGTGCGAATGTGTCGGCCCTCGAGCCGCATACGGCTACAGATGTAGGCTATACCTTCACGAGTGGTTCCGTCGTGCAACTGCGAAATCTACCCCTCAATCAGACCGGCCTGGAAATCGGGATTGAATTTATGAAGGTGGTAGGCGATCAGCCTTTTGTGTTTGCTTATGGCGTGTATCAAGGCCCGACGGACCAGTCACTTTCAGAAGAGGCTCTGAAAGCCGATCTTGAAAGCGGGTTGGCTATTTATTTTGGTCGCTCGTGTGGCCAAGTGATTAAACAACAGTGCAGCGGAGCTATGCCGACAGATGTCGAGATACAAGTGAGGTGCGGAGCTTCGCCTCCCAGATACCCTCCGAACTGCTGAAGTATGGCATGCCGATCAAAGCCTTTGTGGCTCGGCTATTGCCTCAAGCGCCTCGTTGAAGTATATAAACGACGGAAATGGGCTGGATACATGGGATACTTTCAGAGCAGACATTCATACATCGGAAAGCTTTGTTGGCACGGAGGCTCCTGCCGACATTTTTTTGTTGGCATATAGCGTGCGTCACCCTGGGCCTACCCGTGGGAGCCCTCGATTTCGCCCCAGAACCAAGTGCTTTATTTGCCTCGTCCGATTTCGAAGAGGCTTCGCCACCAAGCGACGTACCCTGGTCACACTATGTTGTAGGCCTCGATTTAGTGCGCCAAGATATTTTGCACTCTGAACGCCTTAAGAAACTGAATTTGCCGCGTCTGTTCATCATAGATCAAGTGGAGCCTGACATTTCGAGACTATCGCCTGAACGAGTCACTTCTCGTCTCGGTGGGTCGGCCGCTTCCGTATCACCGAGCGCTGCGGCGATTGTCGATCGCGCGTATGCGAGCGAGGCTTCCCACGCGACTCGAATGGTTCATGCCATCGTCGGTGAGGGTATGGGGTCGTCCTATTTAGGAATTATTGATAAAGGCATAGCCACTCGAGGTAAGCTTTCTATCGACGTTCTCCAAAGTGAGGCTGTGGTGGTGGCGGTGGGCGCGGTGATTCGTAGCTCTCGAGGACAAGAGCAAAGTGTGAGCCAGTTTTTCTCTGCGCTTCGTGATGGTCACCATGCGCCTCAAGAGGATGCAAGACGACTGATTGTTTTCGGTGCGGGCTTAAATAGGGCTCCCCTGGTGAATATATGGAAAAATGTTATTGGCAAACGGTGGCATAATAATTCGATGAGAGATTACGGCTTGTTGGTTGGATCGATAGACCCTAATGGTATGGCTACGGAAACTACTCCATTTCCTGACCGCCTTGATATTTTGGCGCCTAATGTTGATGTGCTGGCGACGCTGACTGATTCTCAAAGGGATACCAGTTACGCCGCCGCCTTTGTTGCAGGAGTGCTGGCGGATTTGACGGTTATCGTCGGGCGTTTGTCGCTCAGGGAGGCTCGCCATTTATTAAGCGAGTCAGCCTTTGAAGCACCTCACGGTAAGATTCTTAACGCGTATCGTTTGTTTCTGTGGGCCGAGCGACTAGTAAAAAACGGATTTCGAGAAGCCCCTAGTCGTGAGCGCGTGCTGTTACTTCGAGACAAAAAATTGCTGTCGTTTTCCATACTTCGAAATGACCTGATAGCTCGTGCTCAGCTCGCAAGTTCCCATGAAGAACGTTTAAATCTTCTTAGACGAGAAGCGTATTTACGAGAAAAGCCTTTGTTCGTAAAAAAACCAGAGCCCGACGCTGGCACTCATTTTTCGCAGATACCCTAACGTTTATTTGCATCCCATTTCGGGTCATCGGCAGTTCCGGCCAAGGGCTCGGAGGCGCTCGTACCTGCCTCGATGCTTGCGGCCTTGCCGCCTGAAAGTGAATCGGCTTCTGCATGATCCAGGGGGGCGTCTTCTTCGGTCGCGGGGCTCTGTTGTTGCGCGTCGATTTGCGCGGCACTACGAATGACGGGAGTTTCTTCCAGACGGCGGGCTTCTTTAGCTGCCTTTATCTGAGCGACCTCCGCTTGATACACTTCGAGATCGTCCTCTTCTTCCTCTTCAACTACCATGGCCGTCTTTTTGGGAAGCGCCACAGCCTTAAGAGGTTTAGCTTTCTCAGGGTTTTTCTCACTCAGAGAAATTTGCTCATGGTGAAACGCGACATCGTAAAGCACCTTGATGCCTTTTTGGAAATGCTTCTCGAGTGCAATGATGGCGTCGCGCTCTTGATCGTTGAGAACTTCGTAGACGTCGGGATGTACGGTTACATACAAATGATCACTTTCAATAGTCAAAAGCTCGCGACGAATATCTCGTAGAGCCTGGTGGGCCAGAGTCATGCGATTCTTGATGAAGCCCTTGCCTTCGCACGTTGGGCAGTGATCGGTTAAATAGCGATGAACGGACTCTCGCGTTCGCTTTCTCGTCATTTCGACGAGCCCTAGATTTGAAATCTTGAGAATGGTCGTACGAGATTTATCACTGCGAAGAAGCTCTTCTAAAAAGCGATAGACCTGCTCTTTTGAGTTTTCATGCTCCATATCGATGAAATCGATAATGATGATGCCACCAATATTTCGAAGGCGGAGTTGCTTTACGATCTCTTCCGCCGCTTCCATATTCGTTCGTAAAATAGTTTCTTCGAGAGTTTTCTTTCCGACAAATCGACCTGTATTGACGTCGATGGAGGTAAGCGCTTCGGTGGTTTCAATAATTAGATAACCGCCGCTCTTTAGCCACACTTTCTTGCCAAGGGCTTTAGCTATATCTTGCTCCACATGAAAGCGATCAAAGAGAGGGGTCGTCTCTTCATAGAGCTCAATTTTTTCCCTCAACTCGGGATTGAAATGTCGAATAAAACGCAGAATTCGACGATGCTCGCGCTCCGAATCGACTAAAACGCGCTCGACATCTTCGTCCATAAAGTCGCGAATCATTCTCGTCGTCAGATCTAAATCGTAATGCAAAAGTTTCGGGGCGGGATACGAGTGAAAACTGCGATCAATTTTTTTCCAGAGATTGAGCAAATAATCGACATCCGAGCGTATTTGCCGTTCGGGATCTCCACTGGAGGCAGCCGTGCGTACGATGAAACCTCCCTCCCGAGTTTTAAATTGATCGATGACTTTTTTCAGTCGTTTTCGATAGTCGTAACTTTCGATCTTTCGCGATACGCCGTTGTGCTTCAGTGTGGGCATAAAAACCACCGAGCGTCCCGGTAGCGAAATATGACAGGTCAGGCGGGCGCCCTTGGTGCCGATAGGGCCCTTGGCCACTTGAACTAAAATCTCTTGGCCCTCACGAACGAGTTCTGCGATGGGTGGAATTTCGTCCCAGCCCCGGCGTCGTTTGCGTTCGTTAGATTCGCCCCCTTCATCGTCATCGATGTCTAGGTCGTCGACATTATGTTTCGATTTATAAAAATCGCCGGCATACAAAAAGGCCGCCCGTTCGTGACCAATATCAACAAAGGCCGCTTGCATGCCCGGTAGAACACGCACGACCTTACCCTTGTACACGTTACCTACGATGCCTTTGTCGCTACTTCTTTCAAAGAAGAGTTCGGCCGTCTTTCGGCTCTCAAGAACAGCGATGCGTGTTTCTTGAGGACTACAATTAATGAGAATATCTTTAGACACAAAACCTCCATCAAGGAGGCCTTCTTAGAGCCCCTCAACGTTGAGAGGCAATTTCACAACAACTATGAATCGAAAAACGATCCAAAACTTTAGTGGGCGCCAGCTCCAAAGGCTTCAAGCCCAACGGGCGATTCCTTGGCTTTGCCCTAAGCACGCTTGTGGGCGAGCTGATTTTGCTAAATCCAGCCAGAATGAGGCCGGCACAGATGAAATTGAAGGCCAACTTGTTTGTCATTTCAAACAATCTTTTTCTACCCTTACTACCGACGCAAGGTCTTCGTCGTTGAATGACCTTTGTCAATAAACCTTAAAGATCCACAATAGACCAAGGTATGAGTGGGGTCAAATAATGGGCCGATTGAATTGAGAGCAAGGCATCAAAGCCGCGTATGATGCCCCTAGATCAGTCGCTGCAGCAGAAATTCCATGATTTCTCGGTTCTCAAGCTTGCGGCGAAGCTGACTGGATCTGGGCAGCCTCTAACTCGGCTGTTTTGGAGCTTAGGGCGGCTTCGAGGGTTTCGACCTGACTTCGAAACTGAACGGCCTGGTTTTGCTCTTGAGCCAGCTGTGTTTCAAGAGAAGCCTTTTCATTGAGAAGATGTTCGTAGTCAGCGTCTTGAGGGGGCATTTTAACTTGGCGAAGGGCCCGAGTTAAAAGCACCAGAGAGATCGACAAGAGCGTCGACGTGAGCGAAAACAATAAAAATAAGACGGTATACGAGATCATAGCGCTGAAACCCATTCTGCCGCGAAAGACCTCTAGGGTTCGCGCGACTCCCAGGCTTCATTCTATAATAAATTGAGAGGCTTTGGGGGCTGGGGCGCCGCGAGCGGGTTCAATGATACTCAAGCGATATCGCATGACGGCAAAAGGCTAGACCGACGCGGCAGGTTGAACTTTCTTTAACATGCCACAGGCCGCGTAAATATCGTTACCGCGGTTTTTACGAATGAAGACGGGAGACTCCGATTTGAGAACGGCGGCATGAAATCGCATAATTGTGGCGTCATCAGGTCGTTTAAATTCGGTAAACTCGCTCTCGTTGTAGGGAATCAAATTGATCTTGCAGGGCACCTGGGCTGTCAGTTGTATTAGACGCCGCGCATCATCGGGGCTGTCGCTGATGCCTTTCATCAAAATATATTCAAATGTGACTCGTTTATTGGTGCGTACAGAGTAGTCGCGACACGCTCTCATCAGCTCCTCGATGGGCCATCGGTGATTAATGGGCATGATCTCGGTGCGAATCGCATCAGTGGTGGCGTTGAGTGAGACGGCGAGGCGAAACGGATCTTCTTTTGTTAATGCGTCGATTTTATCCACTTTTCCGACCGTGGAGACCGTGATTTTGCGAGCACTTAAATCGAGACCCTTTTGATGAGAAAGAATTCGGGTCGCCTTACGAACCTCTTCAAAATTATCAAAAGGCTCCCCCATGCCCATAAAGACAATATTGGTAACCCGTCGCAGTTGTGTATCGTTTAATACCGTCCAAACTTGGCGCACGATATCGCTCGCTTTTAGATGGGTTTTAAATCCTAACTGAGCGGTCAGGCAAAATTTACAGGCCATTTTACAACCGACCTGAGAACTCACGCACAGAGTCACGCGATCTTTTTCAGGAATATAAACACATTCGATTTCTTGGGGCCCCTTGTCGGTCTCTACACCCAGTAAAAATTTAACCGTACCGTCCGTTGATACTAAGCGCTGCACGACAGGCAAACCATGGAGCGGTACGAGATCTTTTACCATAGGGCGCAGGCCCGCCGGCAGTGAGGTCATGGCCTCGACATCCGTCACAAAATGTTTGTAGACGAAACTGACGAAGGACGAGCCGTGATACCGCTTGCCGAGAAGGCTGCCTAGTTTTTCTTCGGCCTCAGGAATTTCGAGGCCAAAAAAATCCACAGGGGTTTGCCCTTCAATGGGGGAGGCGTGTTCAATGGCATCGCAAGATCTCATAGTTGTTTAAACTCAATAGCCTTTATGGTGACTCTACTCGACCGACTTACACTAATTCCGACGAGTTAAAAAAGAATCGTACTTCAAACGCGGCTGTCTCAGGGGCGTCACTCCCATGAACCGTATTCGCTTCAATGCTTTCAGCAAAATCCGCTCGAATGGTTCCCTTAGCAGCATCTTTGGGATTGGTCGCACCCATGATTTCACGATTTTTCTTAATAGCGCCTTCGCCTTCAAGGACCGATACAACGACGGGTCCGCTCGTCATCGATTCAACCAGTGACGCATAAAAGGGACGTTCACGATGAACGGCGTAAAATCCTTCAGCCTGAGCGCGACTGAGTTGCAGTTTTTTGACGGCGACGATTTTAAGGCCGTTGTCTTCAAAGCGAGTCAAAATCTTTCCGATCAGATTTCGTTTTGTGCCGTCAGGTTTAATGATGCTTAAAGTTCGTTCTGTTGTCATAAGGTCTCCTCGTATCTAAATGTCAGGTTCGACGCGCTCCTTGCGAAAACGTCGGTTGTTGAAAATTTTCTCTCGGCCTGGATCCTTCGCCGGGCGTCTCATCTGGACGTTTCTCGGCAGCCCCAGAAAGCAGCTCTGGCGACCGGTCCCTAAAGTGAGGCTAAAACCTTCTTCATGGTAGGACCCAGATCTGATGGATTCTCTACCACATGAACTCCTGCCTTGCGAAGTGCTTCCATCTTAGCTTGTGCCGTACCCTTACCGCCCGAGATAATAGCGCCCGCATGGCCCATGCGCCGGCCTGCCGGAGCCGTTGCACCCGCAATAAAGCTCACCACCGGTTTTTTGAGCTCTTTTCGGATCCATTCGGCGGCCTCTTCTTCTTCGGAGCCCCCAATTTCACCAATCATAATGATGCCTTTGGTCTCTGAATCATCCTTAAAGCGCTTTAGAATCTCAATAAAGTCTGCCCCGTGAATGGGATCGCCCCCAATACCTACGCAGGTCGTGGCTCCCAGCCCTACGCGACTCACCTGATCGACCGCTTCGTAGGTGAGGGTTCCTGAGCGCGATAGAATGCCGACCGGGCCGCGTTTTCCGACCGATCCCGGTTGAATGCCAATACGACATTCGCCCATGGTCGTCACGCCCGGACAATTGGGGCCGATTAGCAAACAGCGCGAGCTGGTCAGGCGTTTTAGCTCGGCTTTGACGGCAATCATATCGTTGACTGGAATTCCTTCGGTGATGGTGACGACCAGTTCCATGCCAGCCCACGCCGCTTCTAAAATGGCGTCGGCGGCGAAGGGTGGTGGCACAAAAATAACGGTGGCAGTTGCCCCTGTTTTCTCGCGAGCCTCACGAACTGAATTAAATACGGGCACCTTGTAAGTGCCTTCTTCCATAAAGGTGCCGCCCTTACCAGGGGTAACGCCTCCGACAATGGCCGTGCCATAGTCCAACGATTGTTTGGCGTGAAACCAACCGGTTTTTCCTGTGATTCCTTGAACAATGACCTTGGTATTTTTTTGAATCAAAATCGACATGCTTTCCTCATTTCTCCCTAGCGGGCACTGCGAACGACTTTTTCGGCGGCTTCGCCGATTGTCTCCGCTGTTTCAATAGCAAGACCGCTTTCTGCAAGAAGTTTGAGTCCTTCGGCGGCCCGAGTGCCCTGCAGTCTTACAACAAGAGGCAATTTCAGTTTGGTGGCTTTGACCGCTTCAAGAATGCCACTCGCAATGATATCGCATTTCATGATGCCTCCGAAAATATTGACCAAGATGGCTTTCACCTTGGTATCCTTCAAAATAATCTTGAAAGCTTCGGTGACTGCCTCTTTCGTAGCGCCGCCCCCAACATCTAAGAAATTGGCAGGCTCAGCGCCGGCAAGCTTGATGACGTCCATGGTGGCCATCGCCAAACCCGCACCATTGACCATGCAACCGATGGTTCCATCGAGAGAAATATAGTTGAGACCAAACTTCGCCGCTTCCATTTCAAGAGCATCCTCTTCATGAAGATCTCGCAAGGTCTCGAAGTTGGGGTGGCGATAGAGGCCGTTATCATCGAGGGTCATCTTGGCATCGAGCGCCACGAGTTGATTGTCTTTCGTAACAACCAGAGGATTGATCTCTATTAAGGAGGCATCGAGCTCAAGATACGCGCGAATCAAATTTTGAACGAGCGAGGTCAGTTTGGATGCGAGACTATCGGGCAGGGCGAGTTGGCTGGCGAGTTCTCTCCCTAAATAAGGACGAAACCCAAGAAGGGGGTCGATCGCGATGCGGTGAATTTTCTCTGGGCTCTTGGCCGCGACTTCTTCAATGTCCATACCGCCTTCAGACGATGCAATAACGACCAGTTGAGAACTGTCTCGATCGAGAAGAACGGCTAAATAGAGTTCGCGATCGATCGCGGTGCCGGCTTCAAGATAGAGGGTTCGCACCTTCTGCCCCTTGGGGCCGGTTTGATGGGTGATCAGGTTCATTCCCAAAATCTGAGAGGCATAGGTTTTAACCTCCGTGGGACTTTTCGCAATTTTTACACCGCCGCCTTTACCGCGGCCACCGGCGTGAATCTGAGCTTTCACAGCGATGACGTCGGATGATAGCGAGCGAATAGCGGAGTCGATATCATCAAGTTGATGGATGGCAACGCCGGCCGATACCGGAACGCCGAAGGGTTTTAGGAGAGCCTTGGCTTGATATTCGTGAATTTTCATAAGTTTCACGCTATCAATGCGCAATTCATGACGCCAAGGGAAAAGAGTTGAAAGTCATTGAGATCGCGGCGAAACCCTGCCCCTGTCGACTCAGCAATCCTTGACCAGGGATGGGAGCCATGTATTCAGAGGACCGGCTAAACTTTATTTATTCCATTGCGAAAGGGAGAGAAGCCTCCAGCTGGCGACGAAGTTTCTCTTTCTACGACGCTCACTGCCGCCCAGCTGAGCCTCTGAATACATGGCTCCCATCCCTGGTCCATCATCGATCAGCGAGACAGGGGCAGTGACACCGCCGCGACCAACTATAGAAAGAGGCAATAAAGTCGAAGGTGAAATTTTTTTTGGTCAGGGAAACGGCAGCCCACAAATTCTAGAGCGCGAGTCAATCCGACTCTTATTGAGAAAGAGTCATCGGCCCCGTCGGCTCATTCACAGTTTAGTACAAGGGGCGCTATGAGCTCTTTTCTCGAATCACGACTACTAGAGTTGTTTTGAGACGCCGACCGAAAACCGTGTTCACATAGTGGCTTTCTCGAAGGAGGTCAAAATGAAGAGATGCAATCTCAGAAAAGCCAGAAAAGGGCATGTGATACCGACCAACCTTGTTGAGGTAGCCGGAGAACTGCAGCAGCTCATCGCGAGCTTTTGGATTTGTCTCAAAGAAAAGTTGCATGTTAATCGATAAGTCGACTAGGGCCATTAGATTTTTTCGAGGCTGCGTTGGTAAATAAAGCCATTGTTTAAGAATACTTCGATCAAAGTGACCGAGGAAAAATTCAAACCACGCGTCCTGGGCGGCTGAGAAATCAGGGTAGTCCAATAAACTTGGTCTATTGCCAAGAAGGGCCTGTTGACCTCCTAAGATCTTCAGAAATGTCGCGATCAGAACGGGATCCTCCAAAGTAAAGTAATCGAAGAGCCGATTCTCGCGACCCCTATTAAAATCATGTTGATCTATCAACAGCTCGTTAACAGCATCCTCCAGGGCTTCGGAACGCGAATGATGAGATAACATTCTCTCCAGGGTCTGCCTTAAAGGTTTTTGCAGTGATGGAACGAGGGGTGTTTCTCGAACGAGGCGAATCATAGCCTGAATGCAGTCGTGATGAGTCATTACGGTGGCCGTCGTCAAGGTGACAAGTGGAGCCCATGACATAACTACGATGGCGATGGCTTTGATCAGAGAGATTCCGAATCGATTTCTCATATTTATAGGATAACAAACGTTATACTCACAACTACGTCGCAAAGTGTAAGCCCTCTATTTCGCCGTTCTAATTTTAGATTGACACCCTTAAGAATGAAGTCCTTACGTCAAATCGGCTAAAGATTCAAGTCACATGAACAACGACAAACGACATTGTTAATTTCTTTTAAAGCTGGTTGGCTCATTCGGCGCACTCTTGGAGCGCCTAGGCTTAATTATAGAGCGGCCGATTTAAGCAATGTTGAAAGCCTTTTTTTTTGGGGGGGGGAGGGGCGATACACTGGATACACTGGAGCATTTTCTGCGTGATCCCGTTGATATTGGGCTACTTCATGACGAAGGGCCTCTTATGAGAATCTTATCGTCGGGAGAGGTTTTTTATTTGCCATTAGAGTTCTTTTTCTTCGGATAGGGCAGCGTCGAGAATCTTTCGCTTTTCGCCGGTCTTTTGAAGGGCGGCTTGCAAGTGATTGAGTTGCCGTTCTTCCGCAATCTGGATCATCTTAGTCCAAAACGATGTTACGAGTAGTCGCTTTGGACTTCGTATCAAAGCTTCCAGTGCAATCGAAACTAATGTGCTGTTGTGCCACAGCCATGGATTGTGAAGAGATGCTGATCGTCGGTGATGGGACTGAATTTCCCACAGTGCGGATGCGACCACGAGAGCGCCTTCACGCATGCGACGAGGAGAACTGAGGCCTACTTCCCATGGGCGATGGGAGCTAAGATCACGAAGACAGAGATTGTCAATTTGAGTGGGCAATTCGAAGTGAGTGGGCAAGGAACTGAGAGACGAATCATCCGATAGATCGTGGGCATCGAAATGGCCAAAGCAGGGAGTCTTCAATAGAGATGCAGAGAAAAAATCGGAGAGGGCCTCGTGAAGAAGATAGGCTTGCTCTCCCCATAGTTGCGGGTTCAAATCATCGATAACGCTGTGAAACCATTCGTGCAGAATGATGCTTGCATCCATCGCATCTGGGAGTGAGCCAGCGCCAAAGACGAGTTGGCGATGGTCGGCATCGTAATAAGAACGATTGCCTTGGTCGCGGAACGCAATGGTCGTGATGGGGATCTGTTCAAAATGAATTTGGGCTCGGCTCAAAAATTGACGGATTTCCTGAAAACTCATAACGATTTGTAGAATGAGGGATTCAAGGCTGTTGAGATTAAAATTCCAGTGACAGAGAGCGTGCTGTGGATCGCAGGGCAGCTGGGTGTCATTCATCCACCGCAAAGGAGCAATTTTTGTGGTGGGCCACTCAATGGAGGCTCCACTTTGGGGATGAGGCGTGAAATCATGGCATGGGAGGGAGTCGACGATGCGGTCGCGAGGTGATGCGAACGGGTCTGGAAACGCCTGACGTGTGTGGGCCTGGCAAAGGCGATCTTGATTGTAGAAGCGACGTTGACGTTTGGCGCGTTCGTTGTTTGGTACTGCTTGTTTCAAGAGAGGCAGATCTGGATTTTCTAATTCAAGAACAAGCGAAAGATCTTCGGGCTTTCTCTTTTCTAAAACTTTGAAATGATCTTCATTATCAGGATTGACCCAGCGTTCGAGTTGACGATGATTGAAGCGTATTTGAGATTCGAGCTGCCACGGTAGGGCGACGGCACCGAGAAATAAAGTCGCAAGAATCTCTATCATCGTGCTTGCTAGGCAAATCGATGGATTAGGCCGCGTGGTAGAAAAACGCTGGTTTGAAGAGGCAGATGACTTTCATTAATTTGGCGTAGCAATGAACTTTCTCGTTCAAAGACCGGCATTCTCGGTAGCGCCAGCCCAATACGCTGCGCTTTCAGAGCTTCGACGGTCGATCGCACGATTTTGAGAGTGGCTTCCCAATCACCCGTATTTGCTTCGATATTATTAAGGTAGCCGCCCCCGACAAGAATGAGTCGATCAAAGCGAAACTTTCCATACGTTGGAATGAGAAGCTTCTCACCGAGCGCGCCAGTGAAATAAGATTTCGCAATGAGAGAACTCAGGGTTCCGTAGAGTCGCCAGTCGATCCAAGAATTACAGCCTTTGAGGGGGCGTTCATCAACGGCGACTACGGTCACAAGAATATCGCCGTCAAATTGATCGAGGTCTTGAGGAATATCTTTAAGAATATGCATTCGCCACCATTCTAAGAACGATGGCGAATGCGGGTAAAGAAAAAGCTTTATTCTCCGGTAGGGGTTTCACTGGGCATGCCTTCAGCGGCAGGAGCCTCAGGAGCTGCCTCTTCAGCCGGGGCTTGGTCCATCGTATCTGCAGGAGCTTCGACGGGGGTCGTCTCCGTGGGGGCCGTTTTCTGGCAAGCGGCAATACTAAGCACTGCCAGGCTGAGTAGGGTTGTAGTCACTAATTTCATAATTAAATCTCCTGTAAGAAATAGAGCGAAGGGCATTGGGAATGATATCATTCCTTAGCGCCTCCTCGCGGCGATGCACCATGCATCACTGCGTGGTGGGCGTTGCAGGACTCGAACCTGCGACCTCGTCCGTGTGAAGGACGCGCTCTAGCCAGCTGAGCTAAACGCCCCAAAGTTCTATTCGCTCTTAAAAGCTAAAATGTTTGATCTTGTATGTAAATAAAGAAGAAATTGATGAGTTCTTTTGAGAAACCCATTTTTTACTTAGCGACTGTAGCTTCTTCGGCGGAGCCGGAAGGAGGGGGAGTGGCCACCAGAAGATTGCCGCGGGGGCGGCCGAGATACGTTTTGAACTTCGCGACGAGTTCGTGGGCACGTCGTTCGTAAGTATGATCTCGCAGTACGATGGTTCGGCCAGAATCGATCATTTCTTGGCGTCGTTCTGGATGACGGGAGTAGAAAGAAAAGAGGTCAGTGATTTCGCTCGTGTAGCGATAGGTGGCAATGTCGCGCTTATCAAAAAAATTCCAAAGATCTTGTCGCTCATCGGTGATTGGAAAGCCACCACAGGCAAGAACCATGAAGATTCGTTCGTGCACAAAGTGCTGAAACGTCTGTTTGGTCATACACAGAGTCGCAAAAGAGGAAGCAAAAAATTCAAAAAGTTGTTTTTGAGACAAACGATGGGGTGCATGTTTCAGTCCTGGAACCAGTGTGGCCCAATCGGAAGAGCCTTGTAGGTTGATCGGGAGATAGCGAAGGAGTTGACGAAGGGTTATGGCGAGCTGATAACCAGAAAACAGAAAGTCCACACGGGCTCCAAAAATAGCCCATACAATCCGGTCAACGTTGTTCAGCATAAGATTCGATCGGGCGTTTACCCATTGTTTTCGAGCGTCTCGAAAGTAAAGGTCAAATCTAGATCGCAGAGAGAATAGCTTCTGTAGGTCGTCATGGAGTTGTTCCGCCATAGCGGGTTGAAGATCAAATCCGCGAAGTTGTTGTAGATCATGAAGACACCAGCGCACATAATAGTCTCTCAATTCGCTGTCACTCCAGAGTTGATCGGCTCCCCCGGAGACGGAGTCACCCGAAAAAAACAACTCGGCTGAGTGGTGGGGTAGCCACGATGATTGAGAAGACGGTAAGTCTCTGGCATTGACGGCCATAGGTAAATAAAAGGCGTCCAAATTTTTTTGACGATAAAACTCGAGAAAGTAAGTGTCTGAAGCAGCGATTACAAAGTGTCTCGGATAGTGATGTTGCGTCCATCGCGATAAAAATTGAGATCCGCCGGCAATTTCTGGTGATTCAAAGAACCACGACATTGAAAACAGACCCTTTCGATAGAGAAGGTCGAGGACAGCATCAGCCTCAGGATTCGAAGTCATGAAATCGAAATTGTTAGTCAAAAGCACGTCTGGCTTAAAGGACTCGATGAGAGATGAAATATCGTTCAAAAGGGAGGGAGAGTCCACGAGTGTTCGAACGTCGTGGCCCATCATTTGAAACTCGGCATGAAGGGTGTCAAGAATGGGTTCACGCGAGTTTAGTAGGAGAATACGCACGTCTCTCTATTCTAGGGGAGCTTTAACGATTCAGCAAATTTGGCGGACAATTTTATATTTTTCAAGTTAGTATAGCGCATGAAAATGTCTTTTCGTTTCGCAAGTTTCTCAGCGCTAAGTGTCACACTATTTTTGGTGTCGCCTTTGGGGTGGTCGCAAGAGTCGGAGGCGTCCAAAAAATCAAAGGGTAACCGTACCATCGTGATACAAGAAAGTCAGGACAAGCTCTTACAAGCCCCAGAGGTCTTCGTAGAATCTGGTTCTGATACGGTTTCGGGTAGCCCAGAGTCGCATATCAAAGCGGCCTATCGAACATGGCAAACGGCCTGCAAGGAATGGGAGGCAAAGCTCAAAAGCTATAACGGAAATAATTTAATGATGGCGTCGTGTGGTGACGCACAGCGTACGGAGGAGTCGATCCAGTCCGAGAAGATCTATACGTACAAATCTAAAGCGACCTACAAAATACGTGTTCTTGGAAAATAGGGAACATTCAGCAAGCCACTGGGTCCATAAGCCTGTTCTTGTGGAAGAGATTAAAGACGCTCTTGCGTGGGGAGGGTCTTCTGTATCGTTTTGGGATGCCACCGTTGGGTTGGCCGGTCATTCGCGAGCCTTACTCTTGTCGAATAAGTTACCGATTAGGTACGTAGCTACCGATCAAGATGCGGTGGCGTTGGAGCAGGCCAAAAAGACACTCGAAGAAAGTTTTGGCTCTTCGTGGGTGGGAGTATTCGAACATAGCAATTTCGCAGATTATGCAGAGCAAACCTCCGATCGCTTCGATCGCATTTTGGTGGATCTCGGCGTCTCGTCCTATCAACTAGATGACGCTACTCGAGGATTCAGTTTTCAAAAAGAGGGGCCTCTCGATATGCGTATGGACCCTTCGAAAGGCAGAGCGTTAGCGGACTGGCTTTTTCACTGTGATCGTGATGAGTTTTTGCGAGTCTTACGTATGGGAGAAGTACTTCAAGCCCATCGTCTCGTCGATCGTTGGCTACGAGAGCGCGACGCGCTCGTGAATTTGAAGGGCATGGACACTGAGGGTAGACCTTTGATGACCACCAAACATTTTGTCGAAGCTTTAGGTCATCGGCTCGATTCAAAAGATAGAAAAGGGCGTCACCCCCTCACCTTGGTATTTCAGGCTCTGCGGGTTTTTATTAACTGTGAGGATACTGTTTTAGAGCGTCTTTTAACGAGACTGCCTCAAATATTGGCGCCGGAGGGTCGCGTGGCTATTATATCGTTTCACAGCCAAGAAGATCGCATGGTGAAGTGGATGCTCAAAGAAACCTTGGAACCCATCACTAAAAAAGTGGTCATGGCTTCAGAGGCTGAAGCTCAAGAGAATCCGCGTGCACGATCGGCCAAGTTGAGGGTGTATCGATCATGAATCAAGTGCCACCTATCAATCGACGAGAGCAGGAAGAGCGCTTTGTCAGAGATTTTCATCGCTTTCAAGAGCTCGCCGCTCAGACGAAACCTCGATTTCGTTTGTCGACGCAAGAGTTCTATCCTTGTTTAGACGATAAGAGTTCTGCGACAGAGTTTGATCGTCACTATATTTACCATACGGCGTGGGCGATGGCATGCCTTCAGAAAATACACCCAAGTGAGCACCATGATTTTTCATCGAGTCTCTATTTTTCGGCTCTCTTATCGGCGTCTACGCCTGTAATATTTTATGATATTCGTCCGCCCGAATTATCTTTGCCCCGATTGCAGGTAAAAAAAGAAAATTTGCAATCCCTTACTCTCGAAAGTCAGTCGTTGCAAAGTGTGTCTTGCATGCATGTGGTAGAACATATTGGCTTGGGTCGCTACGGAGACGAGATTGACTACGACGGCGACTTAAAGGCTATCTCGGAGTTGAAGCGCGTCACGGCCCCCGGGGGAAATCTGCTCTTTGTCGTTCCGATAGGCCAAGACGCCATACAGTTTAATGCTCATCGCATTTATAGTTATGCGCAGGTGAGCTCGTTGTTTGAAGGATTTCATCTGCACGAATTTGCGCTGATTCCCGATGATTCCAAGGTGGGGCATTTAATGGTAGGCGCCAGCGAGTCTTTGGCCAACCAACAGCGCTATGGCTGTGGATGCTTTTGGTGGAAACGTCCGGTTGTCGAAGGGCCAAACAGTTTCTAGAATAAGGCTATGATTGCTTATGGACCTTTTAGGGTCACCTTTTATCACGATGGAGAAGTGATTTTTCGCCAGGGCGAGGAAAGTCGAAGTCTTTATCTGATTAAACAAGGTGAGGTGCGAGTCTATAATTTTGATAAGCTGGGCGCTAAAGTTCAAATATGTCTGTTAGGTATAAATCAAATTTTGGGTGAAATGGCCTTTATTGATAATTCTCCCCGCTCGGCTTGGGCCGAAGCGGTCGGCAAGGTGGAAGTTGTCGAGATGCCCACCGAGAATCTTCAAGATATGTTGCAGCGACAGCCGGCGTGGGTGCGAGCCTTGTTGCAGTCGCTCGTGACCCGTCTTCGTCAGGCCAATACCACCATGCAAGACTTAAACGAAAAAGTTGTCGGCAAAAACTTAGCTCGAAACGGACTTTAGTGGCACAATTGGAGCATGCAAAAGAATCGTTCGGTTTATGTTCTTGGTGGCCAGCGCACAGCCTTTGTTCGTTCGTTCACGTCGTATGCTTCAGTTTCCACTCAGGAACTGATGGTCGCGTCGTTGCAATCGTTGGTTGAGAGATTTAAGTTGCAAGGGGAGACACTAGGCGACGTTAGCCTTGGGGCGGTGATGAAGAGCTCGATTCATTGGAATTTAGCTCGCGAATCTGTGTTGGGTTCTGGCCTCGACCCGCGCACTCCTGCTTTTGATATTCAACGTGCGTGCGGAACTAGCTTAGAAGCGACTCATCTTATCGCCCTAAAGATTGGCGCGTCTCATATCGAAGGAGGTATTGCAGGGGGGGCCGATACCAATAGCGATTTACCGCTAGAGTGGCCTCGCTCCTTCGCTGAGAAAATGGCCCGTCTCACGATGGCCAAATCTTGGGGTGAGAAGCTGGCGGCGTTGGCGCAATTCAGACCGAAAGATTTTTCAGTGAGCATGCCCGCGGTTGTCGAGCCTCGTACTAAAATGTCGATGGGCCAGCACTGCGAAGCCATGGTTAAAGAATGGCGTATTTCTATGCAGGAGCAAAATGAGCTTGCCGTTCAGAGTCATCTTCATGCGGCGAAAGCTTACGAGTCAGGTTTTTATCGCGACATGGTGATGAACTACCGGGGCATTTCAAGAGATTCTTTTGTGCGAGGGGATACATCGATGGAGAAACTTGCGAAGCTTAAGCCTGTCTTTGATCGAAGCTCTGCGGGAACGCTTACCGCGGGTAACTCCACGCCGCTGACCGATGGTTCGGCCGTTGTTCTTTTAGGTTCCGAAGCCTACGCTCAAAAAAAATCGCTAGAGCCTTTGGCGCAGTATATTGATGGCGAAGTGGCGGCGGTCGATTTTGTCAAGGGTGCTGGGCTCTTGATGGCGCCCACTATCGCGGTGGCGAGACTCTTAGAGCGGCATCGCTTGACCTTTAAAGATTTCGATTTTTTTGAAATTCATGAAGCCTTTGCTGGGCAAGTTTTGTGCACGCTGAAGGCGTGGGAATCTGCGGACTACTGCAAGAAAGAAATCGGGTTAACCGAGGCGCTCGGCTCGATTGATCGATCGAAGATGAATCTTGCGGGTGGTTCTGTGGCTTTAGGGCATCCTTTTGCGGCGACCGGCGCCAGGCTGGTTGCGACCTTGGCGCATCAGCTCAAAGCGAAAGGCTCGGGTCGTGGTTTAATATCGGTCTGCACAGGCGGGGGCATGGGAGTCGCTGCCATTTTAGAAAGGCCCTAACTTTTCTCTGACACCGCAGCGATCTCTTGAAGCCCTTTGTCCTAGCCCTATTATGTTGGCGCCCATGGTGGGCCTCACTCATTTTGCAGTGCGTGAGGCGTTGGCCAGCTTGAGTCCCGATATTCGATCGCTGTGGCCTACCGAAATGTTGTCGAGCCGACGAGTTTTATATCAAAAAGAAAACCAGGTATCTGAAGTGATTTTTCACGATAAAGCACGAGGCCTATGTCCACAATTGTTGGGCAATGAGTCGTATTTCATTCGCGAGTCTATCAAGAAGCTAGAAGCCTGGGGGGCGGTGGCAATTGATATTAATATGGGCTGCCCAGTGCGCCAGGCACTTCGTCACAATTACGGCGTAGCCTTGATGGGCGATGCCGACTATGCCGCTCGGGTGACTGAAATGGCGGTGAATTCGACGAAGCTTCCTGTATCCGTTAAGTTGAGAGCGGGATTTCAAAAAGATGAAGCGTTTTTAATTCGCTTTGTAAAAGGCTTAGAGAATGCCGGCGCTGCATGGATCACCTTACATCCGCGTACAGCGAGCGAAGGGCGTCGCGGTTCAGCCGACTGGTCGCAAATTCGAGAGGTACGAGAGGCGATTTCTATTCCTGTTGTGGGCAACGGCGATATTCAAAATTTGGCTGACGTCGAGAAGATGTTTCAAGAAACAGGATGCTCTCGAGTAATGGTGGGCCGCGCACTGCTGTCGAAGCCGTGGATGCTGGCATCTGCCTCAGGTGTAAAGGCTCCAGACACTTGGGAGCAGGGCGCTTATTATGGACGGTTTTTGCTAAGAGTCGTTCAGGCTATGCAGACTTATTATTTAGAGGCCGATGCGCTTCGAAAAATTCGATTTTTAGCGTTTCATAGCAGCGTCTATCTGGAGTTTGGCCACAGTCTTTATACGTCGATAAAAGGCGCTCCATCGCTCAAAGCGGTGAACGAAGTAATCGAGTGTTTTTTTGAAAGCCCTCAGCGCATTCTCGAAACAACATCGCGAAGGCGGTAAGTGTGCTCCAGACCTACGCGCGAGTTTTTACGAGAGATTCGATGACGCTAGGGTCGGCTAAGGTGGATATGTCTCCGAGGTTGTCGACAGACCCTTCGGCGATCTTTCTTAAGATGCGGCGCATGATTTTTCCGGAACGAGTTTTAGGAAGCGCTGGAGCCCAGTGAATAAATTCAGGGGTGGCGATGGGGCCAATTTCTTTGCGAACCCACTGAATTAAATTTTTCTGCAGCTTAAGATCTCCAGCGGCGGGATAGGGATGCGAAGCTTTTAATGTCACAAAGGCATAAATAGATTGGCCTTTGATGGAATGTGGCACACCGACCACGGCCGCTTCAGCCACTTTTTCGTGAGAGACAAGCGCACTTTCTATTTCAGCCGTGCCTAGGCGATGACCGGCGATATTTAAAACATCATCGATGCGCCCTGTGATCCAGTAATAGCCATCATCATCACGACGACAGCCGTCGCCCGTAAAATAGCTCCCCGGAAACGCAGAGAAATAGGTCGATTCAAATCGAGAGGGATCATTGTAGATTCCTCGCATCTGGCCGGGCCAAGAATCAGCGATGCAGAGACTGCCTTCGCCCGGGCCTTCAATACTATTTCCCTTTTCATCTCTGAGTTCGGGTTTAATTCCAAACAAGGGCAGAGTCGCAGATCCGGGCTTCAAGGGAGTTGCAGCAGGAAGCGGCGAGATTAAAATACCGCCCGTCTCTGTTTGCCACCATGTATCGACAACGGGGCAGCGGCCATCGCCGATAGTCTCATAATACCAAAGCCAGGCTTCGGGATTGATCGGCTCGCCCACCGTGCCGAGGATGCGCAAACTTTGCCTTGAACTTCGCTTCACAAACGAGTTGCCCTCGCGCATGAGTGAACGAATCGCCGTGGGCGCCGTATAAAAAAGACTCACGCGATATTTATCGACAATCTGCCAGAAACGAGAGGGGTCTGGATAGGTCGGCACGCCTTCAAATAGTACAATTGTCGATGCATTCGACAGTGGGCCGTATAACAGATAAGAGTGCCCGGTGATCCAGCCGAGATCTGCGGAGCAAAAATAAACATCGTCGGGGCGAAGATCAAAAACCATTTCATGGGTATACGATGCGTAGCAGAGGTAACCACCTGTCGAGTGAAGAATAGCCTTCGGCTTATTCGTGGAGCCTGATGTATAAAGAAGAAAGAGGGGATCTTCCGCCCCCATAGATTCTGGCGCGCAGGTGGTGGACGATCGCTGAATTTCATCTTGATACCAAAAGTCGCGGCCCGCTTTCCAAGAAACAGAGCCTCCCGTTCGCCGAACAACAATACATTTTTTTACCTGCGGGCATCTCTCAAGCGCTTCGTCCATGATGCGTTTGAGTGGAATCGTTCGACCGCCGCGTAAACCCTCATCAGCCGTGATGACAAAACGGCTCTCACAATCGTTGATGCGATCGACAATCGATTCGGCTGAAAAGCCTCCAAAAATAACGGAGTGAATGGCGCCAATTCGCGTGCAAGCCAGCATCATCACGGCTGCTTCGACGATCATTGGCAAATAAAGAGTAACGCGGTCACCTCTTTGAACTCCATGACCCTTCAGCATATTGGCGGCACGACAGACCTCGCGGTGAAGTTCTTTGTAGGTGAGCATGCGAGAGGGCTCTCGTGGATTGTCGGGCTCCCAAACAATGGCCAAGCGATTGCCGAAAAACGGCAGATGTCTGTCGAGACAGTTCGACGACACATTTAATTCACCGCCTTCAAACCATCGAATTGATACGGGCGACTGAAAGCTTGTTTGCTTCACTTGCTTCCACGGCTTCGTCCACTGGAGGCGACTGGCTTTGTCAGCCCAGAAACGATCGGGATGCTCTATAGAATGAGAATACGTTTCAAGATAGTTCTCCCACGATGGGCAATGGGCGTGGCGAGTCCATTTTGCCTTGGGAGTGAAAAGGCGTTTAGAATCTGACGATGGGGTCAAGGCCGTCGATCTTCTCCTAAGTATCTAGAAAGTAGTTCTTGAAGAGCATTCTCGATCCGTTCCCGAAGCCTCATCGATTGTAAGATGTCTTCGTGGTTATCGGCAGGAGAGGCAGAGCTAGTGGCGGCGTGCTGTTTGAAGACAGCTTCGATCTTTGCGACCAATTCCTCGGCCATCAAATGTCTCATATCGGTAAAGAGTCGGTCTCGTCCGAGAGGTGCTAGATGATGAGGAAAAACCTCTCGAAACCAGGGCTTGCTCCAAAGCACATCCGAGATTTTACTCACAGTCGTTCTGCGCATTATGCTGTTCGGGAAATTGACGTCGTTCCATAGCCCACTCACTTCCTCTAAATTTCCCAGAACAGAAGCAATCTGGCTAGCCAAACGGTCGACCTCGTTCTGAAAGCAAGATAAATCTTGGTCTGCAAAATTTTCCAATTCGACGTAACTGAAAAGATTTTTATGCTTCGAACTATCTTCAAATCCCGCGTAAATGGCCCTTGGTCTGAACAGCTCTGTTTGTGTGACAAGAGCCACTTGTTCAAGACATGGGCCATGGTTCGATGGCACAGAGCCTGCCGAAAAGACGCTGTCGACGGAAAGGGCGGCGAATACGCCCAGCACCACGACAGCGCACGTGGGTCTTTTGAAGATGCGTGGCGCATTATGATTCTTTAAATCAGGGCTAGAAATCCACAAAGACGGCATTAGGAACGGACTTATGTCATTTTCTTGTATTTTGTCGAGTTAAAACGGTGACTTACGCTGCGATGGGCTAGTGCCGCGCGGCTTGCAGCCTTTTGTGAAGACGATACACTGAAGAGGCCATGAATAAATCAGCCCTTATTGATCTTGTGACCAATAAAATGAATATGCCTCGTAAACGCGCTGAAGCTGTTGTGAATGTATTATTTGGTGCAATGGCGGATACGCTTTCTGAAGGCGGTCGAATTGAGATTCGAGGATTTGGCAGTTTTGTCAGCCGAGAGTACTCGGGCTACAAGGGCCGAAATCCGAGAACGGGCGAGTCGATTGAAGTCGCGCCGAAGCGCTTACCCTACTTTAAGGTAGGTAAAGAACTTCGTGAGCTGATTAATCTCGCGAAGTAATTTTAAGTAATTTAATCTACAGTCAAAAAAAATCAGCGTAGGATGCGGCCATGACTACGCCATCAAAAGAGCTAACGGCCGTTCATAAATTTGCCCTAGAAGAACTTAAGATATTATCTCGAATTCCGAGTATTAGTTTTCCGGGCTTTGAGGCTTCAGCGGTGAAACGTTCGGCAGAGGCGACGGCTGATTTGTTGTCGCGTGTGGGTTTAGATCGCGTTCGGCTTGAATCGATCGACGATTGTTTTCCCTACGTTCTGGCAGAGAAGATCGTCGACAAAAATGCTCCCACGCTTTTGCTCTATGCCCATCACGATGTTCAGCCCGCCGGCCGTGAGGAGCTTTGGCAGAGTCCTCCGTTTGAGCCCACCGAACGAAACGGCAGACTTTATGGTCGTGGCACGGCCGACGACAAAGCGGGTATTTTATGTCATGTGGCTTCGGTGCTAGCATTTAAAGACCAGCCCTTGCCAGTGAATGTGAAGTTTATCATTGAAGGCGAAGAAGAAATTGGCAGCCCACACCTTCTAAAATTTCTTGAAAGCCGTCGAGACGCCTTGCAAGCCGACGCGATTATTGTGACAGACACCGGCAATATTCGTGAAGGTACGCCGTCGATTACCACTAGCCTTCGTGGTCTGGTATCACTCGACGTCGAAATACGTTCGCTTCGCGCTCCCTTGCATTCGGGAATTTGGGGTGGGGGCGTGGTAGATCCCGTACAGGTTTTGGTAAAAGTTCTGGCGCAACTAAGTGATGAGGCAGGTCGACCGATTTTAAAGTCGGTGAAGCGCGACAAAGAGCCGCATCGCGATTGCCCCCTTTCTCGAGAAGAATTTGCGCAGCAAGCGGGAGTTCTAAAAACAGAATCCGTACCCACCAATTTCGTGCACCGGGTATGGGACGAAGCAAGTTTTTCGATCAATGCGATTCAGGCAAGTAGCGAAAAGCTTGCCAATAATATTGTGTGTGATCGGGCGTTTTGTCGTATCGGCTTACGAATCACAGCTACCGAGACAGCTCAGGCGGTTTTGCAAGATATAGTGGCAACGATTCGTTTGTTGGTACCTTCGACAGTGGAGCTTAAAATCACTCCTCGAGACTCTGCGGATGCTTGGTCGATGGATCCGCAGGAGCCTCGACACCGCTGGGTATTTGAGACCGTTGAATCGGCGTTTCACAAAGGCTTTGGCCAGAAAGTGGCGTATATCGGATGTGGGGCGACCATTCCTTTCATTGGACCCTTTGAGCGAGCGTTCCATGCCCCGGTGGTCACCGTGGGAATAGAAGATCCTCAGGCGTATGCGCACAGTGAGAATGAAAGTTTATTGTTGTGTGATTTTTATCGGGCCATTGATTCTCAAATTGAATTTTTCAAACAAATTCCCGCGGCGTTTAAGAAGCGGCCGATCGGTAAGCCTCTTGATTGAGTCGAATTAAAAACGAGAGATTGAAGAGGCTGTGAGCAAAGGCGGCCGTCCAAAAAGTGCCACTTTCTTTGGCCAATACGCCGAGAAGAAGTCCGAAGACGAGATTCCATGCCATCCACGAAATTTTTTGACGATGAGGAAGGATATTGGCCAGCGCGAAAATAAGAGAGCTCAATACCAGGCCAAAACGTGGCAATAAAAGCCCTCGAAAGAACCACTCTTCAATAACAGCTGTGATAATCGCAATCACGATGGCATGAAGGTAGGAGAGTGGCGTGAGAGTCTGCTTTAAAAAATCTTTCAGGCTACGACCCCATCGAAAGATGCGCCCGACAAGGCGATAGATGATAACGAGCGCGACACCCAGCACGAGGGCTGCCACAGAGGCTGGCCATGAGAGGTCTAAAACGTTTAAGGGCGGATCTGTCAGCGGACTTGGCGATAAGAGCTCTAGTACGATACCCGCAGCAAGGAGTGAGCCATAAACCCAGTACAGCGAACGAGTTTCTAATGCTTTCATACGGCGGCTTTCATGCGAATGCTTTTATACGTCGTGCGTTTATAATAACAGCCTGATTCTGAGTATCTGAAGTGCGAAGATCAACGTGAAGGTATCATTATTTTTTGGGAACCATCACCACCAGGCGACCCGAAGCGTGGACGCCATCTTTGGCGCCCTTTTTGACGTGATACATTGCTTTGTCTGCCGACGTGATGAGTTGATCGATGGTATTGCCGTCTTCTCGTAGGCTCGAAATGCCGAAACTCGCGGTAATTTTTATATGAAGATGCTTTGTCTTAAGAAAATGAAAGTTTCGAAGGCTTTCAACGACTCGTTCTACAAAAATGATGGCATCTTTTTTGCTGGTTCTCGGTAGCACGAGTACGAACTCATCACCCCCGTAACGAATGGCCACATCGGTAAGACGAACCATCGACAAGAGAAAATCGCCAAATTCTCGTAACAAGTGAGATCCTATCATGTGTCCATGCTGGTCATTCACCTGCTTAAAATTATCTAAATCAATGAAGACGAGTGACATGTCTTCGCTGTAACGAGCACTGTTCGCAATTTCACGCTCTAAGACGAGATGAAGATAGCGAGCATTATAGAGTTTCGTAAGATCATCCGAAATCGTGAGATCTTGCACATGCTTGTAGTTACGAGCATTTTCGACGGCGATAGAAATATAATCGCTAAAAGTTTCGACGGTCTTAAAATCATCGGGGGTGAAGGGGGCTTCGGTTTCTGTGCGAAAGAATGCTAAAAGACCCAGGACGCTACCTCGCGCCATGATGGGAAGAGTCATCAAACTCGATGGGCGGTTGACGATCAGGCCATCGAGGGCCGGCACAAAGAGTGGATCTTTAAGGGGCTCGACGATGACTTCTCCTCGACCACGTTCTAAAGCACGTGCGAGTAAGCCGCGACCGTTCATCATGCTGGTTCTTGGAAGAGCTGGATCGCGAGGATGTTCAAAATAAAACTCACCGGATGCAGAATCTTGAAGTACCAACGCAAAGTGCTGACACTGAATAAGCTGACCCAACTTCTCGGTCACAATGCGAAGCACTTCAGAAAGATCGAGTGATGACGTTAGAGTCTTTCCAAGAGAATCAAAGACAAGAAGTTTTTGAACCGTTTGTTGAAGATCTTGAATGACTCGGCTCTCAAGAAGGTCTAGAGGCATCGCTAAATCCTTGAGCGACGGTTTTTTGGGGGCAGCCTTTTTCAAAGAGCCCGATTTCTTTGGCCTTTTCGCTTGATTTCTATTCATACCCACCCAATCTATAGTCTATAACGTTTTGCATAAGAAGGGATGCCGCAGTGCCACAAAAAAAACTTCAAGCAAATTATAAGACTAAGCGCATTGGCGTGCTTACCTCAGGAGGGGATGCCCCTGGAATGAATGCCGCCATTCGGGCCATCGTTAGAAGGGCGGCCTATTCTGGAATTGAAACCGTGGGCATACGCAACGGTTATGCGGGCCTGATTCAAGGGCATTTGGGTCGTCTCAACGTGGGTTCGGTGGGAAATATTCTACAACGGGGTGGCACGTTTTTAGGTTCGTCCCGTTCTCCTGAATTTCGTACAAAGGCGGGGCGAAAAAAAGCATATACCGTACTGAAAGCCTGGGAGATTTCGACGCTCATTACTCTTGGAGGTGACGGTACCATGGCGGGAGCCGGTTATTTGTCGAAAGAGTTTCCGCTCCAGGTATTGGGTATTCCGTGCACTATCGATAACGATTTATGGGGAACGGACTTATCGATTGGGTTTGACACGGCGGTGAATACGGCGGTCGATTCAATCGATAAAATTCGAGACACCGCAGACTCTCACGGTCGAGTCTTTATCGTCGAAGTGATGGGCAGAAATACGGGCCACCTTGCGATGGAGACGGCCATGGCCGTCGGTGCGGAATATGCCGTGGTGCCGGAGCTACGTTTTCGTCTGTCGTCACTTGTCTCGAAAATTCAGCGGGGTATTGATCGTGGCAAGACGGGCTCGATTGTGATTGTCGCTGAAGAAGGAACGCCAGGGTATGCTCTCGACTTGGCAAAACAATTGAAGCGATATATTGATCGCGATATTCGGGCCGTAGTGCTTGGGCATTTGCAGCGAGGTGGGAATCCTTCAGCCACAGACCGAAATTTAGGATCCCGTTTTGGCGTGGCGGCTGTAGAAGCTGCGCTGCGAGGTGAGACTCGGGTGATGATCGGTCTTGAAAATAAAGAGATTCGAATTGTTCCTTTTTCTCGTATCGTTGGCAAGCGAAGACGCGCCAGCACCCTCACTTTAAAGGCCATCGACATTCTTTCTATTTAGAAAGAACTCTTTAGAGTGGCCTTTTCATTGATGCAACGAGGTGTCTGTTTCACAATGATGGCTAGAATGAGTTCTCCCATGAGGGGCCGAGGCGGAGAGATATTGATCGCCCGGAGAACCCGAGTGTGGAGGCGTAGTGAACGAGAAGGAAGCCTATGAAATCAAAATTCATTTTTGTGACCGGAGGCGTGGCTTCCAGTTTGGGAAAGGGAATTGCCGCCTCTTCCATAGCCGCGATACTTGAAGCGCGTGGACTAAGAATTACCCTGGTGAAGATGGATCCCTATATCAACGTCGATCCTGGAACGATGAATCCGCTGGAGCACGGAGAAGTATTTGTTACGCATGACGGGGCGGAGACGGATCTTGATTTGGGTCATTACGAGCGGTTTACCAACGCCGTACTTACTCAAGACAATAATTTTACCACCGGACGTGTCTATCATTCAGTGATTACCAAAGAACGTCGCGGTGATTACTTAGGCGGAACCGTTCAAGTCATTCCCCATATCACCAATGAAATTAAGGAACGGGTTCTAAGAGTAGCCAAAGATGTAGACGTTGTGATTGTAGAAGTAGGCGGCACCACCGGAGACATCGAAGGTCTACCGTTTCTTGAGGCGATACGTCAGCTGAAGCATGATCTTGGCCCGCAAAATACCTTGTATATTCATCTTACGCTGATTCCCTATATTCCCACGGCGGGAGAGATGAAAACCAAGCCGACCCAGCATTCGGTGAAAGAGCTTCTGAGTATTGGTATTCAGCCTGATATTTTATTATGTCGCACGGCGAAAGCGTTGACCAAAGAGGTGAAACGTAAGATCGCTTTGTTCTGCAATGTGGGGGAACAATGTGTGATTACGGCTTTAGATGTGGCCAGCATTTATGAAGTGCCTCTCAATTTTCATCGAGAAGGATTAGACGAGCGAATCATTGAGCGTCTCAACATTTGGACGCGCCAACCTGATTTAAAAGCCTGGGAGCAATTGACCGATCGACTAAAATCACCTCGCGCCACTCTTCGGTTGGGTATGGTTGGTAAATATGTTTCGCTCAAAGAATCGTACAAGAGTTTGAATGAGGCTATTCACCACGCAGGAATCGCTACAGAGGTGAAAGTAGATATTGTCTTTATTGACCCAGAAGAACTTGAGCAAAATCCTCAACTTTGCGAGGAGCGCTTGGGCTCGTTGCAGGCTCTCATCGTTCCGGGGGGTTTTGGAAGTCGTGGAACCGAAGGCAAGATCGCGGCGATTCGATACGCGCGCGAAAAAAAGATTCCCTTTCTAGGCATTTGCCTGGGGATGCAATTGGCTTCTATTGAGTTTGCTCGCCATGTCTGTGGGTTGGCAGACGCCCAGTCGCAAGAATTTTTAAAAGAGACAAAAACCCCCATCATTCACTATATGAAGGGGCAAAATGAGGCGATCGATAAGGGGGGTAGTATGCGTCTGGGGGCTTACGAGTGTCGTTTGGTGGCGGGCTCTCTGGCGGCTAAACTCTACGAGGCTTCTGCCATTTGGGAACGTCATCGTCACCGTTTAGAATTCAACAATGACTATAAAGACAAGCTTGAGGCCAAAGGTCTGAAAGTGGTGGGTACGTCGCCCGACGGAGAACTCGTAGAAATGGTCGAGCTCAAAAATCATCCCTTTTTCATAGGAGTACAGTTTCATCCCGAGTTTCTTTCGAAGCCTATGAAAGCGCACCCTCTTTTTCGAGGGCTTTTGCAGGCTGCCTTAACCCGGGTTATTTAGGGAGCCTATGGGCTGATTTTAAACGCATCTCATCTCTCTTCAAAATCAACTTGTGGACTGGCGCGAAGCTCTGATCACCGAACCTTCGCAGGCTTTTAACCAACTCCCAGGGATTTTCATGAGCGCAGTTGCTTCTGAGCAGGCCCTAGACTATATCTCAGGCCATGAAAATCATTGCCGGTGAATGGGGTGGGCAGGCCATTGTGGGGCGTTCCAATGCCAAGTTAAGGCCTACTTCTGACAAAGTAAAAGAAGCGGTCTTTGATATTTTGGAAGCCCGTTTCATTAAAGGCTGGCCTACTGTGAAAGTACTCGATCTTTTTGCGGGCTACGGAGGCTTAGGCTTAGAAGCCTTATCTCGTGGCGCTCAGTCGGCTGTTTTTGTTGATCATCACCTGCAAACTTGTAAGCAACTTGAATCTAGTTTGAAAGATTTCAAAGCGATCGAACGAGGTGAGGTGCTCTGTCGGGGGGCCTTGGAGTCTCTTCGATGGTTATCGTCGAGAGGCGATCGATTTGATCTCATTTTCTTGGATCCTCCCTATCGAGAAGACTGGGTGATGGCGTCTCTCAACACCATGGTCGATCATCCACTGCTCAGTAAGAAGGGCCTGGTGATTGCGGAGCATGATAAGCGAGAGTCACTCACGGCCGTTCAAGGTCTTTGGACCCTCGAAGATACCCGACGCTACGGCGATACGTCGATTTCGATTCTTCGTGCGAAAGTGCATTGAGACTCCCTTCTGATTTCGGATAGTCTTTGCCTCTATGGATTATCGAGATTCTGGCGTCAACCGCGAAGCGGGCGACGCTTTTGTAGACCGAATTGAAGCGAAGATGAAGGGCACCCAGCGCCCTGAGGTGCTCAGTGGGCTCGGAGATTTTGGCGCCTCGTTCGTAGCGCCGGCGCACTATCGACAGCCTGTTTTTGTAGCTTCTACTGATGGGGTTGGCACAAAACTTATGCTGGCTGAGGTGTGGGGCGGCAGTTCCGAAGTGCGCCGGCAGGTACATCGAGCTATGGGCCAAGATGTGGTGGCGATGTGTGTGAACGATCTTCTGTGTTGCCGTGCAGAACCTCTTGTATTTTTAGACTATGTCGCCACCGGTACGCTCGATCGTCATGATTTAGATCACGTTCTTGAAGGCATTATAGAGGCGTGTCGCGAATCTAATTGCTCCCTCATTGGCGGCGAGACTGCAGAGATGCCGGGATTTTATCCACCCGGGCGTTACGACATTGCGGGATTCGCCATTGGTGTGGTTGAGCGCGAGGCGCGCTTCAACAAGAGCGCCGTAGGCGAGGGCGATCTGGTATACGGCATGGCCTCTTCTGGACTTCATTCGAACGGTTTTTCGCTCATAAGACGTGTTTTAGATGCGCAGAAATGGTCGCTAGACGATATCGTCGAGGGGCGCCTATTGGGGGAGCTTTTGCTCGAGCCAACGACGCTCTATGTGAAAGACTTTTTGAAACTATCTGAAACTGTGCCTCTCAAAGGCGCCGCCCATATTACGGGGGGTGGTTTGGTGGAGAATCTTCCTCGAGCGTTTGATGAGACAAAATTAAAAGCGGTCCTGAACGAAACAAGTATCACCACCCCTGCGTGGATGCAGCGCTTTTGTGAGGCGGCCAAGCTCGACAAACGGGAGGCGTTTTCAACCTGGAATATGGGCATTGGATTTACGGTGATCGTTCCCAAAGATTCGGCGGCCATGATGAAAAAGAACGCTCCCTCATGGATTCCTTTGGGAGAGCTTGCTTCCAAGACGAACTCTGAGAACTCTGTGGAGTTTGTCGCGTGATTCGATGGGCGATTTTTGTATCGGGTGAAGGTACCAATTTGCAGAATGTCTTGGAGCTCGAGCGAGACCATCTCAAGACTCAAGAAGTCGCCTTAGTGCTCGCCAATCGTGCGTGCCGAGGGCTATCGCGAGCCGAGCTATTTAAGAAACCCGCGTATGCATTACCCTTAAGCAACTCGCAATTTAACGAGCTATCGACCAACAAATCGTCATCCAACATTCTCCCATCGAACAATTTTGAAAGTCAGGCCTTAGATTTGCTGCGCGATTATCGTATCGACAAGGTGATGCTCTTAGGATTTATGAAAATTTTAAGCAAGCCCTTCATCGAAGCGTTTGAGGGCGAGCTCATCAACTTACATCCATCGCTGCTGCCTCGACATCGTGGCTTAGACGCTGTGAAGAAGGCATTCGACGCTGGCGATACACACTTGGGTATCAGTCTTCATCGCGTAGTACCCGAAGTCGATGCAGGCGAAATTCTTCTTCAGAAGTCTGTGGTGCGAGCAAGCCACTGGACCTTTGACGACGCCTTAGCCGCCGTTCATCAGATTGAGTACCAAGGGGTTCGAGAATTTCTGCTCAGTCGCGAGAATCGCCTACTTTGACAAATTTTTCTGAATGGTATGGATCTTGATCGTTAAAGCCCACTGTGTAGACTATTCGACGTTGCCCAATGTTTTGAGACGGTCCTTACAGTGTGGATTGGGATAGTCACGCAAAGCACGTAAAGCTGCGGTCTTTGCATCATGAACTACAGGCACCAAATACTGCTTGTAATCAAGTTTTTAATGATGGATATAAGGCAATCACCTTACTACAATGGGCTAGTGATTGCGAAAACTTACGACTATGCCATTCTTGGAGATCACCGACCGGAGGGACTTTTTGTGGCAGCTGCCTTGGCTCGAAAAGGGCTGAGCGTGGCTCTTGTTCCATCGAGCAGTGTGGGTGAAAAACAATTAAACCATTCGGCGTCTTGGATTTTTCCGAATAGAATGGGGGCTTATCAATCGACGGACCTTTTTTTTAGAGCAGGATTTTTTCGTTTAGAAGACGCTCATCTACAGGCGACTCGATGGCGACATCAAATTATTTTGCCTCGCCATCGCATGACTCTCAATGGCTCATTAGAGAATCGCCTCAAGGAAACTGAGAGAGAGTTTCCTCATGCTTGGTCGGCGATGAGCCATTTGGTTCAGCTAAAAAAAGATCGTCTGCAGCGAGCCTTTCAAAAAGCGCTTCATCACTTGAGCGAAATTGTGGAGCGCGATGTGGATATTCAACGTTGGATGCTGCTGGAGCTGGAAGAGCCTCCTGCCGCGCCGTCTTCGCACAATTTACGGACCCTCACGCAGCGTTGGATTCAAGAAAGTTTGTCGGAAGATGAGAAATATCTAGAAGTCACCCATCTTGAGGGCCAATCGTACAGCGAGTTTTTGGCGGATAATGCACGAAAGTGGGGGGTGGAGGTTTTGGACGGTGACCTCGATATTAAGCGCGGCTTTAGAGGTTATTCTTTAGAAAAGACGCGACGAGCGCAGCGCTTGATTCTTAACTCGTGGGGGCTTACGCGAAGACTTGAGAAGTCATGGGGAGAGCGGTTGAGCCCCGATATTCAGTATTGGCTCTACGAAGATCGTCTTCAAGTGATGGAGGCAGATCTTCCTGAGCCGCTGGGCGAGTCCTTGGTATTGGCCCATCCACGCATGGCTCGTGTGGTACGCATCAAACGTCATCCAAGACAGAAGACTGCGACCTTGGTCTTAGGAACTTGGCTTCGCTGCGGGGATTCAAAATCATGGACAATGGATATTGCCGAAAGTCGAAAAATTTTTAAGGGCTTTATGCCATTTCTGTCAGATGATCTCTTTATGACGATCCCATCGGTTTTAGAGCTGACAGAAGAAGAGGGTGACTTAGTGCGTCGAGGTTTGGTGAGTCGATTGAAGAGTGTTCCTCCGCCAGAGACTCGCTGGCAGCGATTCACTCGACGATGGGTGGGAGGGACCGAAGCAGGGATTATGTTGCCGCGAAGGGTGCGGGCGCTTCATCCGCTTTTATTGAGCCGCAAGTCTCGCTATGAGTCTTTTTGTCAAGCCTTTCGGGTGATTGCAGAAGCTGAAAAAGGACGTAAACGAAGCTCTAACCGTGGAGCGCCACTTTAAGACTTATTCAGGGGATAAATTTGCATTGAGCCATTTAAGACTTATAATAGAAACAAGATGCTCAAAGCACGCCGAAAGGCTCTCAAAAGCTTACTTCAAGAAAAAGTTGTCAATATTGCTGATTTTAGATCGCTGGCAAGCGCTCGAGCGGTACGTCGCATAGGTGTTGTTTCTGGTGATCCCACTCTCACGGAGGGCTTACAGACCAAACTTCAGGGTGTAGCGGAGGTTTCAATTTTTGATAGCCGTTTCACTCTCGAGCAAGCTTTAAAAGCGAATGAGTGGGATGCCATTGTATTAGACGAAAGAACACTGGTGGATGACACTCTGACACTCTGTGAAAAAATAAAACGCCAGGGCAAAGGCGAGGAGATTTTTGTGATGATTCTTTCTGAGAAATCCGGCAAGGATCTCGTCCGACAAGGTTTTGAAAAAGGCTGTGACGAATGGGTGACCAAGTTTGAGAGTGTCGACCATCTGGCCCGTCTCTTAAGTCAAAGTATCAGTTAAGTGAAGTCATCAGCTGGGGCGTCGAACACCATTGTAGGAGCCAACAGGTTTAGGAAATAAAGGCTTTTAGGGATAAAGTCCCCGAGCCAACATCGCTTTAGCCACTCTTTCGACTCCGACCATTTGAGCTGCGACTCGCATAAAGCAGTCATGTTGTTTCTGACAGTCCATTACTTCTAAAAATGCCTTTTGCATTAAACGAGAAAGTTCTCGGTTGATCTCTTTGGCACTCCAGAAGAAGTTTTGCAAACCCTGAACCCACTCAAAGTAAGAAACCGTAACGCCGCCCGCATTGGCTAAGACATCGGGAATCAAAAGAATATCTTTTCGTCGTTCCCTGAGAACCTGATCGCCCTCAATCGTGGTGGGCCCATTTGCGCCCTCTGCTAAAATGCGACACTTCAGTTGCTGTGCGACAGCACCATCGATTTGATGTCCGGTCGCTGCGGGCACGACAATATCGGCTTTCGCTGTCAGTACATCCGTTTGGGAGCAGGTATCGGCTTCTGTGAAGCCCTTCAAACTCTTATGTTGGATGACATAGTCTTGAGCTTTCTGAATATCGATACCCTTTAAGTTAACATAGCCTCCCGAGACATCGCTAATATGGGTGACTCGGCAACCCATTCTCACAAATTTAAGGGCGGCATGGGTCGCCACATTTCCAAAGCCCTGAATGGCTACGGTAGTGTCACTGCCAAGGTTCATCCCTAAATGTTTCGCGGCCTCGATGACGGTATACACAACACCACGACCTGTGGCTTCAGTACGGCCCAAAGATCCGCCAATTGAAATGGGCTTTCCGGTAACGACGCCTGGCACGGCATAGCCCCGAAGTTGCGAATAGGTATCCATCACCCAGGCCATGGTTTGTTCGTTGGTTCCCATATCGGGAGCAGGAATGTCTTGCTGGGGCCCGATAAACCCGACAAGTTCCGAAGTATAACGGCGTGTCAGTCGTTGCAGCTCGAGGCGACTGTGCTTGGTCGGGTCGATGCGAATGCCACCCTTCGCCCCGCCCAGGGGTAGATTCATGATCGCACATTTCCAGGTCATCCAAGTCGATAGAGCCGCCACTTCACCCAAAGTCACGTCAGGGGCATAGCGCATGCCACCTTTGTAGGGGCCACGTGTATCGTTGTGTTGCACACGATAGGCGTCAAAAACGTGAACAGAATTATTTTCAAGTCGTACCGGTACGCTGATGAGAATGGCCCTGTCGGGTACACGTAACCGAGCGGCCACATTGCGATCGAGGTTCATCGCTTCCGAGACATCGTCAAATTGTTTTTGGGCCATCTGGTATGCTGGATCGTTTTCCCACTCCATGGTTATCACGCTACGGTTCCCGCAGGGATTTTGAAAAGAACATTTTCGTCTGACTCCTAAAATAGCCGGGGGCCTATTCTCCAGGGTTTAAAAAAGGCTATGATTCGAGCGAAGTTCTTGAAATCTCAATGCATTTGTGTCCGCCTTGAGGCTCGACTTCCACCCCTTAAACCGTGCTATAAGAGGCATCCGTGTCACTGCTTTTGCCAGCCGTTAGACTCTGTTTGAAAGTGGCTCTCGTCGGCTTCGTTTCGCCGTCGATGATGGCATCTGACCCACTTCAGATTGAGACTCGTCCTTTTCAGATGGCAACTAAAGAGAACCTCGATTTTCTCTTTCGGCTTATCACTCATGAAGATGGGCAGCCTGTTCGTAATCAAAACGGTGATCCTCTTTACGAGGGCCTTCAGTATGATCCGCAGGCAAAGTTGCCTGTGTCTGTTGTTCTAAGCTCCAAAGGCTTAAGCGTTTTAGATCAGCTGAAGACTTCCCAGCCGTATCGCGAAGATTATCCTTGGATACCTCGCATTGGAGACTTAGAAATTTCGTATTCGACGCTTGAGGCTCTCTTCAATTACTGGAGCAATAAACCCTTAGAGTTTGAATCCCTTTTTAATGGCACGTCTTTGTCTAAGGCGAAGCTCTTTCGGGGTCTTTTGTTTGACCGGCATATCTATATTGATTCTCAGAGCCTGCGAGACTTGAGTACCTCAGCGGCAGAGCCTTTGCCCCCGGCGGTTCGCTTCACTCTTGAAATTGGTGCCGAGGTTTTAATGACCCGTTTTTTTGGATGGGCCGCCCCCATTTTTGGAGTTCATTTCTTCGATGATATCTATGTCGCAGGACTTCATTTGATCATGGACAAAAAAGAGATTGTTCTAGACCCGATCACTCAAAGCGTAAAGGTGCGAATGAAAATTAGTCAGGCCATCTTGCAGGGCATGGTACACGATGTTGGACGGCAGAAACGCTTATCGCGAGTTGTTTCACCGTATCGCAAAACCTCCGACGGCTTTCGAGCCAATCCTGAATTTTTCTCAAAAGAAGAACTCTTGTTTGGAGCTGTTTTGGAAAACTTAACAGTGGATATCTCGATAGGCATGCGCCGTGACCCGAGAGGATTTTGGCAGTTATTTCAAACTGTGCCCCTGCGACTATCTTTTGATGATTCGCCCCAAGTAAAAATTTACCGAAATGGTCGGAGAGGGGATATATCCGATGAAGACGTTGAAAATGGAAAAATTTTGTCGCCGATGTTTTTGATTCCCACGAAGACTCTTGAGATCGCGCCCGAGAAAATAAAACAGATTGAATATTTTTTATCGGAACCAATCGATCGCGCTTTTCGCTCTGTTTTTTTGGCAGAGGTCTTTGGCTCTCGATGGCCCCTTGACTCAAAAACTGGCGCCAGGGGTTTGATACGAACGAGACTTTCGGACTTTAAATTTTTAGAGAACTCGGTTCGTATCACTATGGACGGACAAATTCGGCTTCATCACAGAGATCCCTGTGTCGCTAGCTTGAGCGTGAGTCCAGAGTCGGTGAGCCAGAGTCTTTCGGAGTCTCAGCGAAGGGATTCACAAAAACTGAGCGATCAATGGCAGATCTCCTGGTCACCCGCTTCTCGGTGGACTTGGAGGCCGAGTGATTTTTTCGACGAGAAACGATCGGGTTCTTGGACGCTCGAAGGTTATGATGAGAGGCCTTGGGTTCGAGGGGCAATAACTCAAGCAGGATTTGATTTTGTAGCCTTGGTAGCTTCCCTCTCCGGTTGGATCTGTCGATCGTCCAAAGATCTTCCTCGGCCCAACGAAATTTCATCGTACCTTGAGGTAAGTCCGTCAGAGCTTCCCCAGTTAAAACTTGGTTTTAATACTATCGAAGCGCGATTGTTCGCCGATCTCAAAGTGCGAGAGAGAAACTACGCTTTTCTCTCGGAAGAGTTTGATCAATCCCCTAGGTTGTGGGCCAATCGCTCGTCGCTGCGACTCTCAACCATTTTTCCCATCACGTTGAGACAACCATTTAAGGCAAAGGTACGCTGGCGAAGTGATTTGAAGGTCGAGGGTTGGTCTGCTGAGGACGAGTCGGCTTTTAGTTCGTTGCTTGCCTCATTTTTGCCCTTTGTGCAGGCGCATGGTGCGATTAAAACAGATGGACTTCTGCCCCATGGCCCCGCGCAGTGGTTCCACGAATGGGACATAGCCAAGGGTTTGCGGTCCTGGTTTTCAACCTTGTCCTTTGGCGAGGGCCAACCGAAGATTCACCTCGAAGATCTCACTATCAGCGACAAGGCGGCAGAGCTGACAGTGGGTTTTGACAGTTTGTTTGTGCTGGATGACAACGAAAAAGATTCTGGGTCTGATTCGGCTGAGGACAAAGGAACGAGGCCTGATTCGGCACAGGGCGCAGGTCCTAGGACTGGTTCACCTCAGGGCGAAGCTCCAAGGCCTGAAGTGGGCGGAGAGTCTAGAGGCGAAGTATCTGCGACGGACGAACCTTATCAAAATGCACGAGTGTTGCAGACAGTCATTGAGTCGGGGCCTGAGCGTGTTCACCAAAACTCTTCCGTCGTTTTTAAATTTGCCTCTAAAAATGCCAACGAAAATCTCTATTTTAGTTGGCGATTAAAATCGCCTAAAGGCCTTTCACGGTGGACCCCCTTTTCTTCTCACAAAGAGGCCGTCTATTCGATTAGCGATGCTGGTTCTTATGAGTTTCAGGTGAAGGCAATGAATGCCTTATATGAAATTGAGGAGGTTCCAAAAACGTGGATCTTTTCATACGAACCTCTCACCGTATCAGACGGTATCGTAGAATCGGCTATTGAAGAGAAGCTTCGAGAACGAGATGTATCCTCCAATAATCCACAAGGTCCTTCAAAAGTTGGCGAGCCTTCATCAGCAACAGGTGAAATTGGCATGCCCTCATCCGCTTCCGCTGATTCTCAGCCGGAGCCATCCAAAGGCGCTTTCGGTTGTCACATTGGGCCCGGTGCGCAGCCACGGGTGGGCTATAGTTTGTTTATCTTCGGTCTTCTCGCCGTGATGACCTTGACCCTGCGGCAACGAAGTGGTGCCCCACGGAATCCTGAAATGCCCCAACCATGTCGCAGGTCTCCATCGTAGAGGTCTCGTAAGTAGTAGTAATTTCAGTTACTTAGCCTCAGACCGAAACGGCACAACAATTGAAATAAAAAAGGCCTATGCGAGTGTTTGCGCGGGCCAAGCCATTTTCTTTGATAAGCTCACCGATTCAGAATTTTTCTAAGAAAAGTTCACGGTACTCAATGGTTCGCTTACTGAGTTTTGTTCTTTTGAGCTTCATTGCAATAGCACCCCTTTCGGTGATTGCATCGATATCCTCTGCATCAACGGCCGATGCATCTATGGCCGACGCAGTGACGGTCGACCCAACCTCTATTGCCGACAGATCTCCTCAACTGATTGTGCGTCAGCCACGACACTCGTCGATGGGGTATTCTCGATTTGGTACGTCGTCGGCGCAGGGCGAAACATCGAACTATCAGGTTCTACGATTTAAGAACCATCAAGAACGAATAGCTTATGAGCAAAGTTTAGAGAGAGGGGGCATCGAATTTGAAGCTCCCGTGGTTTATCGCAGTGATGCCGTTGAATTAAACGATCTTCAGCTTCTCGAAATGCGAGAGGCCAGTGTGAAAGCCGATCCAATGCTCTCATCGCAGTGGTCGCTATTTCCGGTCTTTAAAGATGAACGCCGCTTTGAGGGAGTCGACATTGATGCCATGCGAGCCTGGACGGTGGTGAAGAGCGCACCGAAAGTGGTGATGTATATTGTTGATTCAGGCGTTAACGATTCTCACGAAGATTTAAAAGGCCGAGTGGTTGGTTTTTATAATGCGTTTGATTCCTCGAAGCCCGCAGAAGATGACAATGGTCATGGTACCCATGTGGCTTCGATAGCCGCCGCCCGTGGAGACAATAAGATTGGCATGACCGGACTGGTGCCGGGAGATATTCAGATCGTTGCTGTTAAGTTTCTCGGCTCTAAAAGTTCAGGGGATACGACCGTCGCTCTCAGGGCTTTTGAATGGATTGAGCAAGATATTGATTCTCGTTGGGCAGAAGACCGAGATCTAAGATTCATCGTAAGTAATTCGTGGGGTGGGGGCTACAGTCGTTTTCTCGAAGAGGTGTTTCAGCGTTTGGCCGATCGAGGTGTTTTGTTAATCACCTCGGCCGGTAACCACTCGAAAAATAATGATGTGGATGGCTATTTTCCCTGCAATTTTAAGGCGACGGGTAACCTATGTGTTGGCGCTACCGATATCTCCGATAATTATGCCTCGTTTTCAGGTTACGGTGTTCAATCGGTGCATTTGGCTGCGCCCGGAGTTCAAATTCTGGGCCTTGTGCCTGCAGAGGGCCAATCTCAAGGTTGTGCCGGAGAGTTTTGCCGTAAGAATGGCACGTCGCAAGCGGTTCCTCATGTGAGCGGTGTTGCGGCGTTGGTTTGGGCGGCCAATCCAAGTTTATCTCATCGAGGAGTTCATGAAGTTTTGGTGAACTCGGTCGATCGACTCCCCAATCTCGAAGATAAAGTCATGAGCGGGGGGCGACTCAATGCCTACCGAGCCGTTTTGATGGCCACCGGTTCTGATATTTCCCAGGCAGATCGCCCCCTGGCAGCGAAAGAGGCAAGTTCCGCAGGAGGCGGTTGTAGTTTGGGGGCAAGCCCCTCGAATTCTGCCGCGACCTTGGCTATGTTTCTGCCTATCTTGTGGGTTCTTTTGATGATCAGACGACGGGCCAAAGCGCATGATAGCACTCGCTATTAAAAATTCCTCTACTCACTACCAAAATGAAAATACCCTCAGCTTTTGTAGGTCCTATAAAAACCTTGTGGTAAGTAAATAAACCGAATCCTATAATACCGAAGCTTATAATTATTTTTAGGCCGGAGACTTATTCAAGAATGGTTTTAGCAAAGCAATTTACGACTCGATCCACAACCACTGTGGTGACGGCGGATGACTGGGGGTTTTCGCCCGGTGTTAACGACGCCATTTTGGAGCTTGCTACTGACTCGGTGGTAACCGGCGTTGCTTTAACCCCCAATATGCCCTTCTTTGAGCATCGTCTTGACGAGCTCCTGCGTCTCACAGAGCAACAGCCCCAGCTTCGCATTTCGTTCCATCTTAATTTAACGACGGGCAAGCCTCTTACGCCGGGCAAAAGCCTCGTAGGCTCATCAGGCTCGTTTTATTCTGTGAGTCTTTTTTTGCCGCGATTCGTTTTAGGATGTTATCATTACGAAGATATCGCCGCAGAAATCCAAGGTCAGTGGGCTCGTTTACAAAGCGCTGGTTTTCGATGTGAGCATTTGGCCTCTCACCAGCATTGTCATTTGGCTCCTGGCTTTATGTCGACATTTGGGCCTTTGCTGCAAGACCTGGGTCTGGTTTCGGCTCGTTTGCCTTGGGATTTTTCACTCTTGCAAACCTCAAGAATTCCCCTGATGGGACTATCGGCTTGGTTACGTATGACCTATTCCCCTAAGGATAACGGCCTCTATTTAGAGAGGTCGGTTTATCCCCTTGGGTCTGACTTTTCCTCCGCCCAGTCGTTTCAAGCCAAAGTCCATGGTGCTGCCGCCCCCGAGGTATTCGTGCATCCCGCGCTAGCCGATGATTTCGAACTCTATCAAATTCCAGACCCCTATCGAGCAGGCAGGCTGACCGAATACCAATGTTTAAAATTGTTGGCTGGGGGGGTGTAGGAGCTATTTTGATGGCACCTTTGGTTTCCCAAAGAGCCGACTTGCGATATGAGGTTTGCATGACAATTTATGTTGTTGCTCCAGCTTATAATGAGCGGGACTCCATCTCGGCTTTTTTAGATGAAATTGATCGCGTGAAGACATCTTCAGCCCTGTCGTGTAAAAGGCTTGTCGTCTTAATTGTCGATGACGGCTCTCGGGATGATACCTCAAGGCAAGTAGAGCAATCGGGTAGCCGTCTCGGTCATATTGAAGTTCGGCTAGTAAAGTTGTCGAGAAATTTTGGTCATCAGGCGGCCATTCAGGCAGGTTTGGCTGGAGCATTCAGCCAGGCTGCTCAAGGCGATGTCTTCGTTATATTAGACGCTGATTTGCAACATCCTCCAGAACTCATACCTGACATGATTTCTTATCTTGAGCGTGGCTTTCATCATGTGCAAATGGTCCGAGAGGATTCGTCAGATAATTCGTCTTCGTTCAAAAGGTGGACGAGCCAACTTTTTTATCGTTTTTTTCATTTCTTTACGCGAATGGAACTACCCCAGGGCGGAGCTGATTTTAGGGCTGTATCGTACGATTTTTTGAAAGCGTACCTAAAAATGGCGGAAGTAAATCGTTTTAATCGCGGTCTTTTCCACTGGCTCGGGTTTAGAACTGCGACTATTCCCTATAAACCTCGCTCGAGATTTGCGGGCGAAACGAAGTATTCATTTAGCAAGATGTTTTGCTTGGCTATCCGAGGGGTAACTCTTTTCAGTAATAGGCCGCTCGTCTTGACTCACCTTTTTCTGACGGTCTCTAGCTTGTCAATTTGTGTTCTTTATCTTGGCTACGAAATGACGAAGCTTTATCGAGGTCATCAATTTGAGCCCGGTTGGTTGACTGTCGTATGTCTGGTTTCTCTTTGGGGAGGGCTACTGGCTTTTGGAAATTTGGTAACAAGCCTATATCTCGCTTTTATCTTTGATGAGGTAAAAAAGAGACCGATTTATATCGTTGAGTCTGAAGCTTGGGTAAGTGCCCGAGTGGAAGAAAAATCCGCGAAACTTGTCTCTTAAGTCGTATTAGTTTGAGTAAAAAATTGGTTCCTGCGCGTCGAGCACAGCCCCTGCCAAGGCCACCTACTGAGCCGATTTGAGCGGGGTATAGTGGTGTTTTGCGAGTTCAATTACTCTCCTTGCCTGTGGAGATGATGAACGTAGACCCTCACTTGGGCATTTCTGAAGAAGCAAGGCATTCCGATTTCATTTTTCTCTCACTCGACTAAACCTAGTACATTCAGTGGCAATATTTCCTGAAGTGATTATTCTGACGTTTATGAAAGCGCTTCAATGAGGCTGTCCCAGCTTGCAAATCCTGTGAGTTTTTATGACGGCCCCTGGTGGACGCGTCTTTTTCTTTGGGCTCGGTGGAGGTGGGTACCTTATGCCGAGATAGGCCAACGACTTCCCCAGACCGGCAGAGTGCTTGACGTTGGGTGCGGGCATGGTCTTTTTGCATATATCTTGTCACGCCAAGGTGCGCAGCGAGAGGTTATGGGAGTAGACCACGATAGTGGACGCATTGAGATGGCGAACAAAGCGTTTTCAGAATTCGCAAATCTTTCATTTGGGTTGGGAGGCTTCGAGAAAGTGGAGAGAGGTGGATTTGTGGCTGTGACAGCCATTGATGTTATGCATTACTTATCGACTATCGACCAAGTTAAGACGTTTCATTCCCTTTACAAACATTTGCCTAGTGGGGGCTCATTCCTGTTTCGTGATGTTAATATCGAGGTAGGCTTTTTATCGTTTTTAGCCCGTTGTCACGAGAAAATAATGACTGGTCTGAAGTTCACGAAGGGCGAGAATCTGAATTTTCACACGATCCACGAGTGGGAGGCGATGGTAAGGGAGGCAGGGTTCTTGGTGGAGAGCTTCGACTGCTCACGATTTCCCTTTGTAGATCGCCTTTATGTTTGTAGAAAACCTTAAGATGTCTCCGGTGAAGGTATTTACGACGCTTTGTGCTCTCTCTCTCGTGGCGGCATCGCCAGCCTTTTTTACTCCGTTCATTCACACGGACGAAGGGGTTTGGGCATTCTTAGGGCAATTTGCGTTTACCGGAGAACTCTATCAACAGTATACCGATCATAAACCCCCACTACTCCTCCAGTTGCACTGGTTGCTCTCAGCGGGTGAAACGTCGCAGCCGTTAACTCGGTTTCTTTTATCTTTATGGAATGCTCTGGGTGCCTACGTTTTGTATTGTGCTATGAAGCCTCGTGTCGGCATTTCAGCTGCCTTTACGAGCGCCATTGTGGTCGCGGTTGTAAATAGTTTAGTTGGTCATGGCGCCTTCTCGGCTGAACGGCTTTGTTTGCCCTTTGTGATGATATCGCTTTGGGCGGGACTCGAATTCAGAAAAGAAAGGCGCTACCGATATAGTGCTCTGGTAGGGCTTTGTACGGCAGCGCTTTTAAGCATTAAAGTTCCAATGGTTGTACTGGCCGTGCCTGCGGGTCTCATAATTATTTCGTCGTTGTCTTTCTACCACGGCCTGACGATGGTGGGGTTGTTTGGCTTCGTTGTTGCGATCACTCATGTGGCTTCGGGAGTGCCGTTCGAAATAATCTGGCAAGAGGCTTATCTTATTAACTTTCGGTTTTTAGCCCATGATCCGAAGATTCAACTCCCTATGTTAAGTACGAATATTCAGAATGCGACGATCTCGCTTATGGGCTATTTGCTGCCGTTGACCTTAGGCTTTTGTTGGGTAATTGTTCGGGACGATATTCGAAAGAAGGTCTGGTCTACGACCACGTGGCAAGATCGCCTCTTGTTTATCCTGCTTTTATTTGGTGGTTTGAGCGTTGTTTGTGTGGGCAATCGTTATGCTCAGCCCTACTTTGTGGCTCTCATTCCCGCTTTAGCGCTCGTGACGGCCTATGCCGCACAGGATGTGAAGATTCGAAGATGCCTACTGATTGTCTGTGCTGTGGTGGGTACAGTATTCGTTGCCAGAACATCTTGGCTGTTGATGCAAGATCGGAATAAAAACTGGGATGCGCCGATTAGAGACTTAGCCCAGAACATTGAGAGAGATACGCTAGCGGAGGATTCCATCTGGATCAGTCATGCTCTGTTCGGCATCTATACTGCCACTGGTCGAAGGCCTCCTATGAAACATTTTATTTTTCATCATATGATGGGCTATCTTGATCCCTGTCGTGTCCAAGAGACGGCCATTGCTGAAGATCTTGACGATCCCCACTATCGAGAAACTTTGCAAAGTCTGTATCGTTCACCACCCAAAATAATTTTTTGGGTCCAGAGGAACTCCAACTCCTGTACTGATCGTATTCGTTTAGCGCGATTTCCCACGCTCTTTCAGTGGATACAAAGAAACTATGAGTTATATTCGTCGACTGACCTAGGTCTCTATTTTCGGTTAGTGAAGTGAGTCTGAGAGGCACTGAAAGACGTCGAATGAGGGGGTGGAAAAAATTTTTCTATGAGAGGCCAAAAAGACGGCGCGAAACCGTGGATTAAAATATTTTTCGTTTGAGAAAGGCGGTTCGCCTTTTGGTAAAATCCATCGACGTTGGTGGCAACGCTCCAGATTAGTATACATAGAGTTCGAAAAATCACGATCAGTGAACCTCCAATCAGCGAACGCATTGGGCTCTACAAAAAGTTTATGCTCGTGAGCCACAGTAAGATACCGAAGTCGTGCAGAGTGATCATAAGCACCGTATCCAAAGTGAACTTCGTAGGAAGAAGACTCGCGAATCAAGTCGATAAGTTCGGTCTTTAGTTTAGGGGAATAGCCGCGAAAGGCATCTTGAAGGGCGTCGCATCCCATATAGAAGGCATAGAGCGTCACAGTGGCAAGCCAACCTTTCATACGGACGTCATTCCATGATAAGTATGGTTGCCTTTTAAGAATCCATGCCCCGAGTAATATTAGTTGGGGAATCATCGGCAGGAGATGATGGCGCCCTGAGCCAATCTTCGAGCCCGTTAAAAACATCACGATAATGGCGAGGGAAAGCCCGATCAGCCAGCTTCTCTGAGGTCCATCGAGGCACGATATAATCTTCTTTCTGTAAAAAGGGACTGTGAGAAATAAGGTCCACGCGAGTAGCCATGAAAAGTGAGTGAAGCTTAGGCCATGGGAACGACCGAAGTTGATCCAGCTCCAATAGTGCACCCAAGAAATGGACGTCGGAGCAAATAATAAACAATGGGTGATAGCTGCAATACTACCCACCATAAAGGCGCTTCGATAGTATCGAAGGCCGAGCCACAGGGCCAGGGTTGGTAGGACATAGAGAACGGCTACAATTTTTGTCGCACACGCGAGACCAAGAAGTAAGCCCATTATTGTACTTCGCCTCCAAGTTGGAGGTTTGAGCGCTAAATAGGCGATACCAGCTATAGCAGCAAATACCAGGCCATCGCCTCTGTTTGAGAAGCTATAGTGACCGAAGCTGATCAGGACGGTCGCCAGTATTGTCAGCACTAGCCAAAGTGTCGATGGACTTAACTTAGAGCCCAGAACTTCTTTAAGTAGGGCTCTCACAAAGAAAATGCCTGCCGCCGTCGATATGGCACCCCAAAGTTTTAGTAAACTTTCGTGCGGACCCAGGCTACTAGCAATGGTAGCGTTAACGACAAAGACGAGGGGCCCGTACAAAAAACTGTAGAGACTCTCAGCACTAAGAGCATGATACAGGGGCTGACCGTGACTCCACGCTAGAGAAACGTTTGCAACTGCAACTTCGACGTTGTCCGAAAATTGAGGAGCTATGATATAGGCGATCACATAGGCGGTGCATGCCATTCCCAGAGAGCCTGCCAGCAAAATCTGCTGTCTTGAGGTGAATGAATGATGCCAACGCAGTCGTCTGAACCAAAATGTTGCGAAGACCCACAGAAGAATGGGCAGATAAATGACGAGCAGTCTTAAAGGCGAGTCCCAGAATTCGGCCGTCACAGTGTTGGTCATAGGTAATTACTTTGCCACCAAAAAAAGAAGCGTCAGAGCAGTTCCCACAATATAAGTCATAGGCTCTTTAGCAGCAAATACGATTGTATCGGAGTGCACATGATTTCGTCGGGCTTTCAGCCATAGCATCGAAAGCCAATAGAGAAGCAACGGGCAACACAACCACAATACCTCCGGATGCCGATAAAGCAATTTTACTTTTGCGCTATCGATGTAAAATGCAAAGACCAATACAGATAAGTAGCTACTCACAATACCCATTGTAAAAATCAAGGGCTCATCATCGCTCTGATAGCCTCGGCGAGACGGAGTACGGTTGTCATGAGATGCTATGAGACGGATTTCTGAAAATCGTTTGATCATCGCAAGTCCCAAAAAGAAAAATGTTGAAAAGGCGAGCAGCCACTCAGAGACTTCGAGCTCTACGGACACGGCGCCCGCAAAGATGCGGGCAGAATAGAGCACGGCAAGAAAAAGAACATCTACAATAGGCGCACTCCTAAGGTAGAGCGAGTAGGTTATGTTGGTGATAAAGTAGATCATCACAATGGTTCCAAATGAGTGAGGAAGTCGTAGAGCCAACGCCAGGCTGACCGCGATTAAACTAAAAGCGGCAAGTATCCCAAGCGGTATGGTAAGATTTCCAGATGCGAAGGGGCGGAAGCGTTTTTTCGGATGGGAACGATCGCTTTCAAGATCTGACAAGTCATTACAAATGTAAACGGCAGATGCCATTAAGCTAAAAGAAAGAAACGCTTCGACCGTTTGCCAAAATTGGCCAGGCTTGAGCAAGTGATAACCTGTCAAAAGGGGCAGAAAAATGAGAGTGTTCTTAGACCACTGATGCACACGTAGAGCTTTAAACCAAAGCCTCCAGGTGGCATCTGCCGATTGCCAAATCAAGACGCCCAGTTTTTCGAGATGTGGCCTGAGACTGGCAGGCGGGTTAATGGCAATGCCTGATTTAGAATGCTCCCAAAGCGGAAGGTCAACGAGCGAATCTCCTATGTACTCAAAGCCATTTTCTCCGAGATGATCCGTGAGTCGTTTCAATTTCGCTCGACCTTTTAAATTTTCTATACCGTTACTGGCAAAGACTCCGTCAAAGAGATTCAAAAAATTAGCCACTCGTTGCGCGATCGAAATATCTGCGCCCGTCGCCAAATAGACAGCTCGACCGAGCCCTTTCTGCTCTCTTAAATAGTTGATAACGTGTTTCCGATAAGGCAACAGTTCAACCGAAATGGGGGCCCATTGAGCTAACGAAGCTTTTAGAAAGGCGCGGCCTTTAAAAATAAAAAAAGGGAGCAGTGCCACGATCCACGGTTTAGTCTTTACGGCCAAGAGAAGGCATTCCCACAAGGTATCCGTCTTAATGAGCGTTCCATCTAAGTCGACTACCAGTGCTTTCGAGTTCACATCGACTTTCCTTTCAACCAATGGTGATAGGCCTGTGTGATCATCGCTTCGTCGTTGAAGAGAGGCTGCCAGTCGAGAACCGATTCGCATGATGAAATATCCACACTATAGTTGATATCGGCAATGCCAAATTGTTCCTTGACCATAAGTCTTATGCCAACTGCGTCGAGGCAGCCCAGCATCTTTTTAATCAGCGGCGCGGGTGTCGAAATGAGTTTTGACTTCGACGAAGCGCTTTCAATCAGGCCTTGCAAAAGATGAGCAATGGGGGGTGGATTTTTTGAGCCTAAATTAAACTCTTGGTTGGGTATATTTTTTCTCCACGCCTGAATGGCGGCGTCGGCGCAGTCGAAGACAGACACCATCTGGTAAGCGTTATGTCCACGACCAATCATAGGCACAGGTAAAGAACGTGAGATGAGCTCAAAGAGTTTAGTTAAAATGCCAAAGCGACCGGGACCTACAATCATTCGGGGTCGAAAAATTGAAACCGCGGCGCCGTCAGATCGAAACTGAATGCAAAGATTCTCTGACTCTGCCTTGGACAAACCGTAAGGGCCTAAAGGTCTTCGAGGGTGAGACGTGGGAACAGGGGTTTGATCCGGAATTCCATAGACCATATCGCTAGAGAAATAGACTAAGCGGCGAGCTTTTGTGCGTTTCATCCACTCTAGGATATTTCGAGTTCCGCCCACATTAACGTGGTTAAAAAACTGGAGACGTTTCTTGGCCCCGTAGGGGAGTGCATTGTGGTATTGTCGGGCCGCTAAATGGTAGACGATATCACCCTCGCCGAGTGGAATACTCTGTAGTTTTTCGTAGATCGTGATGTCGGCCTGCTCGAAGCGTGCGCGTGCGTCTCTCTTTTTGTTGTAGATTAGATCAATACTGAGAACCTCTTCCCCAAGATCGAGTAATTTTTTCGTGAGAACCGAACCTGTAAAGCCTTCTCCTCCGATCACAATGTGTGTCATAAGAACATGATCCTCACCCGGAATTAACTGGTTCTAGAAATAAGAATGACTCCCAAACAGATGGTCACAATGCCCGCAATACGCGAGATCGATAAAGTTTCAGAGAAGAAGTAATAGCCGCCCAATGCCGTCACCACGTAGCCAATACTTAGAAACGGGTAGGCAAAACTCACCTCTGAGCGCGATAGTACGAACATCCAGACGCCCACGCTGACGACATAACAGGTAAGACCTGCCAAGACGAAGGGCTCAAGAAAAATTTTTAATACAAGGGGGGCCAGTGAAGAGGCCTGTGAATCGAGGGGACCGACCGACATCATCCCTTTTTTTAAGAATAACTGAGCGAACGCATTCAGAAATACGCCCACCAAAATAAAGGGTATATCACGCACGCCCCACTCCTATCGAAGTGTCGCATAATCTGGCAAACACAATCGACACCCTTCCAGCTCCTACTTTGAGAGAGCTCACCAACAGTCCTAGCATCACCTCAGCGACTCAATCAGCAGTTGGTAGACGCCTAGGCGTTCGCGGCCATCGGCATAACGTTTGCGATGAATATAATCGGTGATCTGCGCGAATGAAATCTTGAGTTGTCTCGCGATGTGAAGTGCTTCATCTAATGTGGGAAGCCAGAGGCCGTGATCTTCGACACTCGTTGCATCAACGATGCGGACAATCACATGAAAATCGTTTTCAAGAGCTACCGTCATCGTCAGTGGGGATTTAGAAAACACAAACGAGCCCACGGAGGGTGAGAGACCAGACCGATCGATCAATTTTTTATCTCTTAGTTCCTTAGCTTTCTGTAATTCTTCGTCGCTAAAGAGTGGCATAAACTATCTGCGAGTTGAAATGTCGTAAGAAATATTTGTTGCGCACAACAAGAAACTATTGACGTAGATCTTCGAAATCAATTTAGATTTCATTGGGTTTAGGTTGAATACAAAACATCGACGCAGTTCTGGGTCTTGAGTGGTCAGAACTTTTGGTGACTTTTTTCGGCGGTGCCAGCTTGGTTGCGCGCGGGGAGTCAGTTTAGGGGGCGCCCTTCGTTTTGTGATCGCTTGGGTCCAAGGAGGAGAGGGTGAGGGTTATTTCTTTAATACAATTGGTATTATTGGCCGTGGCGCTAGGTGGCTCGTTAAGGCTGGCAGCTTCTGAGGCGATATCGTTGGGTGGCCGCGACTCAAGTATCGAAGAGCGTTGTCGAGCTGTTGTCAAAGCCCTTAACCCAAGTGGTGAGGCTGCATTAGGGCGTTCTTCGCCAGTGGCGGCAGCCTTGGCAGAACGCTATAAGCTGGAAGATCTATTGCCATCGAGTGACCCGGAATCGAGTTTTCTTTGGAAGTATCCGTCTATGGCTATGAATGCTGCTCAGAGGCATATGGCGTTGGCGCGATCGGTGGGTTTTCAAGAAGTTCCGGACTCTCGGCCAGGGTATCCATCCAAAATGGTGTGGAAGTTTTTTTCTGGCCCGTCGCCTCTTTCGCCGACCCGTATCGTCAATCAAGAGAGTAGTTTAGAAATGATTGTAAACTCATGGCAGCAGAGTGCTTCGGGTAGTCCAAAAATCAATGTTGTCATGATTGTTGGAGCTCCTGGCACAGGGAAATCGGCAACTCTCAAAGTTGTTCGAGAGAGTTTTGCTAAGGCGACGCTCCAAAATCCTGAGGCTTTTATTCATATTCCTCGTTTTGTGAAGCTCAGAGAAATTGAAGAGGTTCGAAAGTATCTTGAAAAAGACGGTGGCGCGATCACTGTGGATGAGCTGGAAGAACAGATTTATGTGAATCCTTTGAGTCTCGTTCCTGAGCCGATCCGGGTGGCCATGCTTAATTCGGTATCACCTCGGGTTCGAGCCTTGACGGGCTATGATCCGGGGCCCGATGTTCGTATGATCCGGCCCATCGCGGGGATTCGCGATGCGATTTTGTCTCACTATGCCAAAAAGTGGAATAATGGCGGGTCTCTGTCAGAAGCCCAAGAGTTTGCGGCTCTGAATGAACACGTGGAGATTCGAAGGCTGATTGTAGACGATTCGAATCTTCCGTTGATTAATGCTCAGCCTAAAGATGTGCGTATGGGGCCTCTATTTATGTCGTTGCACCCTTTGTTTGGTGCCTTACATGGGCCCAAAGATCCTCGCGCTTACAACTATGGCTTGGTTCTTCAAGGCAATGGTTTTGGAGTCTTCTTGGAAGAATTTTTGAAAAACGAACCCTATTTAACGCGGGTCTTTTTGACCTTCTTTCAAGACCGCTATATTTCGATTGATGGGGCCCCTGCCACACCTTGGGATGGAGTGATTTATGTGGTCACGAACCCTGAAGAGTTGCAGAAGATTATTGAGTCTGATCCGGGCTCTCCGTTGCTAAGTCGCCTCAAGGCACCTGCCATGAATCATGAACTCTTTCCTGAACAAATTTTGAAAATTATGTTGATGAATGATCCCAAAGTACGCGTTCGAAGGCTCGGTATCGAAGAGGCTCCATGGCAGACGCTGTCGCAGGTTGATATTGATGAGATCATACCAAGGCATTCGCCATCGTCGCCTGCCGTTTGGCCAGAGTCGTCCTATGCTTTAGCGATTCAAGAGGGGGATAATTTGATTCGTATCTCACCCCATGCGTTTCCGATGTTGGCGCGAGTGGCGGCCCTGACTCGCTACGAGTTTGATGGTCGTAAGCTCTCTATGCAGTATCCTGAGATTGTTCCCAATCATGCGCGAAATGCCACGGAGCGGCTTAAGGCTATGGAAGGTAATAGTGCCATGACGCCTAATATGCTTCGACAAATGCATGAAAATTCAACGAGCTTGAATGAAGGTACGTTTGGCTTGGGGGGACGTGAGCTTGATAAGTTTTGGACAGCCCTTTTAGCAGAGGCTCAAAAGGCGGGATCTGAAATGACGGTCACGCCACAGCTCATCGAAGATGTGGTGTTACGTATCATGTCGGAAGATGAGATATTAAAACGCCAACATGATCTGCGAAAAAAGGTCACCTTGTTCTTTCAGGTGGTGAAGACAGATCTGCTGTTGCCTTCTATTTCAAGCGATCTAACCAAGGCGGCCGCGTCATCTCGTAAGGCTGATATTGCTTCTGAGTATTGGGAATTTATCTCTGAGATCAGTGAACGAGGTCAAAATCCTAGTGCGACGCACTATATTTCGCTCGTCGACAATACACGTCGTAAGGTGAATAAGGAACGCTACGAGGGCATTGTGGCGGCTTATCGTAAGACGATGGATCGACCGATTAATCCTCGTGATTTGGCATCCATGTTCACAGGCGTGAACCGACTTAAGCCCGATTGGTGGAAGTCCGAGCCACGACGATCGGATATTGAGAAAGCGGTTACGCTATGGTTGCTTGGCAATGAAGTTCAGGCTCAGCGTCCTGTTATGGAACGTATTCTTCAAGCCTACAAGTCGGGCGGAGAAAGTCTCGCCACCGATGAAGAAAGAGCGTTTTATTCGGCGTTTCTCAATTATCTCGAAGTTCATCTTGGCTACAGCCCTGCCGCGGCTGGCGCGGCGTTAGAAATGTGGCAAGCACTGCGAGATATTGAGTAGGTGAAGAGCTTGACCAATGATGGGGACTTGGGAGGCCATTACGTGACTTGTATCAGCGCAAGGATGGTTCTGAGTCTGCTTTTTGTAGGGCTCCTTTTACTCGAAAAAGTTTGGGCGAATGATGAGCATCTCATTCATCATGGAGGGGGGAGCCCCTTCATGGTGGTGGTGGAGGGGCGAGGTGGCTCCGATTACGAGCCTGGCTTGTACCGCCGCGGCAGCGACGGCAGTTGGGAAAGGCTTTTTTCTGGAAAGATTTTATTGGATCCTGCTTCTGGCAGGCTCAAGGCAAATCTTGAGATGGGAGTCCATACGGGGCGATTTGAATCGTTAGGTATTGTGGATGGCCACTTGAGACTTTTCTCGTCGCGGGGTCAGTCTGACAAAGGCGAAGGCTTAAACGATTTGCCCTATATTGATATTGGAAGTGAAGCGGTGCCGATTCGCGATCCGTTGACGGGGTTTGACTACCAATTGCCGCCCATAACGTCTTGGAACGATATTGATGTACGAACCGCGTTTTTTGAGAACCATCAAATTCAGGTGGTCATCGTGACTCTAAAGCTTACGGCCTTTCCTGTATCGGGAGTAAAAGGCATCACCTACGCCTTCGCCCTTCACATGAAGGCTGCCCATGGGGAAAAAATTCGATTAATGGGTCCGCCCGTCATTTTAAGTTTTCAAAAAGAGCCAGCCGATAAGCTTACGGCATTGGCATTAGATAAGAATGATGGAGTGGGGTTCTTTTCACGAGAGTGGGCCAAAAAACTATCGCAGGCGACCCCAACAGATCCCCTTGCTCTCAAGGAATGGCGAAACGATGTGAAGGACTGGATGTCTTTAGAGCTTCCTCCTGGCTATGAGCTTGAGGAGCTCTCTACTATTCCTCATATCAGCCTCAAAACAGGAGAGCCTGTTCTTTTGGAAGTTCCCCGATATGAAGAAGATAACGATTATTTTAATTTGGTAACTCTCTTTGATCCGGAGCTTGCGATGCATAAATCCGTGCTGCCGTCGCAACTGAAAAAAAACATCAGTCTCAAAGATCTGAGGCGTGTCGTACCTTTCTCTGATGGCTATTTTATGTTTGACGAGTCAGGAGCCTATGATGCGATTCATGCATTAGATTTTCATACAGCGAAGTACACGGCACTACGAGATTCTGGAGGTAGGTATTGGTTGCTTACCAAGGGAGTGGATCCTTCCGAAAAGAGATCTAGAGTGGCAGCTAGCAAAGGGGAGATCGTAGATAAAGTGGAGATTAAACCCCCGAAGCCTTTGAGGGGTGCGATTGTGGAATTATCAGCACTGGCTGAGCCTACGACAGGTACCCTTATTACGTCGTGGAAATCAGATGCCGGCGATGGATTGACGGCTATCCACTCTTTGAGTTTGAAGTATCCTCCTCGAATTCTTTCAGAGATGGCTATTGCGGATGAGTTCTACCATCAAGAGTCCTTAGGCTGGCGCGTTCATACATTTCAATCTGATGAAAGCGGATCAAAACAGATCGTGGGCTTTGATATCAGCGCGTCTCCAGAGATTCTATCCCATGATGATTATATTGCTCAATATCGAGAGGTGGCGGCTCAAGTTGATTTGCAAAGTACCTTAAAGACATCGGAGCTTCAGCTGTACTTTCCAGAGCCAAGTCGAGAAATTGATTTTGGATCTTCTGTGATATATCGAGAATATCAAGCTACGGAGGCCAATCCTGAATTGGCCTTTAGACGATCGGGTTTTTATATTGGAAAAAAGCCTTCAGCAGATTCTCAGACCCTTGAGCCGAGGCCGAAAGAGCCAAGAGTAAAGTCTCAGTTTATCAATGGCAAAATTGTTCAGCTGCCTCAAATTCAGACGGATAGTGAGGCAATGCAGCTTTGGTCTAAACACATTAGTATGGAAGCCGAAAAAGGACCCTCTCGAAAGATGGCGTTGTCAGGATACGCGTTTGAGACGTCGAGCTCACTTCGGGGCTATGGTTCGTTATTGTTAGTGGCTAGCTCAGACGACCATGCTTCTGGCTTAGTGATCAACTCTCGAAGTCTGTCTAAAGATTTTAGTGGGAAGCTGATGCCATTTTCAAAGCTTTTGCACTTTAGTGTGGTCGATGTGTTGCCACCGTCCGACAAAAATAAGGGGCACGGTGTCGTCTCCGTGGTGATGACGTTGCAAGCCGTCGGTACCGTTTTGATGCAAGTACCCATTCGGTTTTCAGAAGGAAAGTTTCAAATCAATCAAGAGTATCAAGAGTGCTTGTTGACTCAGGATCTTTTGAGTCCGGATGAAGTTTGGGGGCGTATGCGTCGCTTTACGAACGACCAGTTAGCTTTCATTTTAACGCCCGAATTGGCAGAGGATGACCCAAAATTTACAGTGAAGCGAGTTTATGACTCGACGGAGCACAGCGTGGGGGGGCGTGGACGAATGCTTTTGAAGCCGGTTCACGACAGCTCGTTACACGAGCCTATGGATGGCGGCTCTTGGCTTGTTCGTGAATCTGATAGTCGAAGTGATGAAGAGCGTTCGCGTCGAGATCGCTTGCGTCATAGTGCCGAGTACGCAGTTGATTTTATGACAGATTTTAGATGGGCTTTGGAGGCTGCCGCTAAAAAGGGGTCTAAATCAAGACGAGTGGTGTTTTTAATTTCGCCCTCGATGCGTCGTTATGCGGTTGACTATCCGATTGCTCTTTATTTGCGCCATCGTAGTAGTGATACCTTTGTGCAATCGGATGATGGTTGGTCTCTGGCCAATCGTAATTTGAAGATTATGAATATTCCCTCAGCCCCCCAAATGCCTCAAGAAGATGTCTTGTCTAATTTCGAGCATATGAGGCGACTGCTCGCGATTGGTAAAAGGCCTATTGTGGTATCCAGCCTCGAAGCCATTAATTCAATATCTGAACCTAAAGTTCCAGCGACGTTGGGTCGAGAAGGTGGGGGCGAACTGAAAGGCTTCGTTTTAAAAGACTCGAATGTCATTCAAGGAACGGATGTTCTTTCGACGGCTGCCGTGAGTGAGAGTACTTCGGTGCCTCATATGCTTTATTGGCTGGCGACCGAAGGTCGCCCTATTCCTTTAAATGAATTTAGACCGGAGTCTCTAGAATCGACGATCCCTACTATTCTTATTGGTACAGCAGCGGAGTGGCGAATGTTATCAGAAGGTCGGACGGGACCTGAGTGGAAGCAGGGCCTGGCAGATGCTTTTGAAGTGGTGGAAGTTCCGCCGCCCACGGCCGAGCGCCGAGCTGAGTACATTCTTAGAAATGTCTTTCAGATACCTCAAATTAATGAGTTGAACTATCAAGTAGATCTTTCAACCTTTGGTTCGAGTGTGGCTTTGCACGATAAAGATCCGTTTTTGGTCGTGGCGGAGTATTTAGTGAATCGGGCGGAAGATTTAGCAGCCAACCAATTTCAGCTCGATGTTTTTGAAAGTTTCTTAAAAGTGGCGGCTCGCCTGTCTTCAGAGCTTACTCAAAATTGGGATTTAAGACGGCAGCGGAAGATCGATCGCTTCTTCATCGAGAGATGTTTGGTTCAAGTGTTTCCGATGTCGTTGAGTCGAGAAATTTTGGCAGAAGGCGATCCTCTGACAAAAGTATTTCAACCAGACTTTTTGCGTCGCTGGAGTACGACGAAAGAGCGTCGTTACTATGGACAATTGCCGTTTAAGATGAGAACTCAGCAGATTCTGCAGGGTATGGTATTGCCTTCCGAGGGGCACAATATTCCGGCGTCCATTATTATTGTCGGCAGCAAAGGAACTGGCAAAACTACGGGCGTTAGAGCGTTGTTCGAAGGAGTATTTGGACTTAAAGAGTGGAAGATGGGGCCGCCCGCTTCAGAAGATCGAGGGCCCTTGCCGTATCTCTATATTAGTTTGGAGTCGGTGGTGAACCCTCGTGCTGAACGATCCAACAAAGGACAAGAGTCCATTGCTGCCAATCAGATTAGTTTAGAGAAGCTAAACGAAACGATCGATCAGATGTTATCGTCGCCTAACGGGTGGCGATCGGTATTTGTGTTTGATGATATTCATGTGGCCGATGAATCTGTGAGGGCGGCCATCTTGAAGCGAATTCGTCAGTTGCAGAATTCAAAGACGATGCCTGTCAAAAATGCTCAAGGCAAAATCGAAGAAGTATCGACGCGAAACCTCGTGATTGTTTTGATTACCAATCTACAAGATAATCCTGAGAAATTAAAAAAGTATGTCAGTCAGGGACGTCTTCCCACTCTTGAGCAGAGACTTTTGGCCACTTTTGCAGGGGCGGACTTTGAGCCAGAAAGTAGTTTTATCAATCGTTTTGGAGATGTGATCAACTACAGCGGATATGAGCCAGACTCTATGGGGCCTAAGTTGCGTGAAGAAATTGTTAGAACGGCCAAGATGCAACTGACAAGTGCTCTTACTATGAGGATCACCGACCCTACGGTGATTGATGAAATTGTCAGAAAGTTTAGAGGGCTTAACGGCCGAGATTTTTCAACGTCGAGTGGTCGAGGTTTTGCATCATTGTATCGCGACATTCAGAGTCCGTTTTCTATTGTGATTCCTAAAAGTCTTGGAGAAGGGCCACTTAATGTGAAACCGGGTGAGACCGCCGCGGGGGTTGGATCGGCCTATAGCTTTCGAGGGAGTCAGCAGCCATTTTCTTGGGATGATGCATCGTCGTCGGAGTCGGCCACTCAATTGGAGCAGTTTATTGCAAGTCAGTTTCAGGTCATTCCCATCAGTGCTGAGAATCTCGAAGGACGTTTCAATTTTCTTCTCTATATGCTTGGCAATATGAGAAAAAAGGCTTTTTTAACTTTGGCGACGGGGGTTATGGAAGATGATCAGGTTCAAAGCGATATTCCGAATCAGCGCTTTTTGCTCATGCCGCTTGTCAGAGGCATGAGACGACATTTAAAAGATTTTGCAGAAGCTCCGGCCGATCAACTGTTGCAGTTAGACTATCAAAAGTTGGGAGCTGTCTCACCGAATCATTACTCTATGATTCGAGGGCGTCTCAGGCGGATTGCCGAGACACGCTCCATTTCGTTTCCAAAGTTTACGCGTCCCGAAGCGACATCGACGGGCCTTGTATCTGGCGATCGAATCAATCGACTCTACCAATTAACGGAAGCAACTGTCATGAATCATACTTTAGACCAGCTGCAAGAGTGGTCGACAGACTTTGCCTATTTTATGATTCGTCGTAAAAGGACTCAATCACGAGACGAATGGTTTCAGCAGCTTCATCGGGCAGACTCTTTATCGTTTGATATTGAATCTCAAAAAAAGAAAATGATGCAGATCTATTTGAAGTTCACGAGGTCTCTTGGAGAAATTCGCGCATCACAGGTGGCCTCTGAGTTTTCGCAGTACGATGTGGCTCGCCTGTTTATCATTCTTCTGGACCAAGCCATTCATAAAGTAAATTGGGCGACTATTTCTAATGAAGGAGTTGCGCTGATCAAAAGGGCAACCGATGATTTAGCCTTTGCCCAGTTGCCAAGTTTGCAAGAGCTTTTGTTTGATACGGCAGATCGTGAAGATCGTTGGACGGCCTTCTTACCGGTCGATACTAACAGTGTCTTAGGGCAGCTTGAGAATGTTCCTATGATCAATGAAGATCAAGTTGCCGAGCAAAAACAACACGAGCGTTTCACGGATCGCTGTTCTGACTGGATGGTACGAATAGGGAGTGCATCATGATGCGTTGGAAAGCCTTGTCGTCCTTGGCAACCGCTATAAAGTTTTTGAAGTTGTCTTTCGCCCTGAGTTTTTTGACAGGAAGCTTCTCTGTGCACGCTCACGATGAATGTCACAAGCATATGCAGCGACTTGTGCCCGTTACTGTGGTGGGCAGTGGCCGAAATGAAGAAGACCTCGCAAGTCGTCGAGAGATGTTTCAGAGGGTCTATTCGAAAGCCGAAGAGTTGATGTCTCTTGTGCCTCAATTAAAGCTTCCACCGTCGGTAGTTCATTATATGGAGCCGGTTCAGATGGCCGCACTTTTGGCGACGGGAGCGCATCCTGCCCCGCATCCTTATGACGGAGCTCGCGTACTCTCATCGGCAAAACAAGCGGCTTTCGTCTATGAATTTATTTGGGGGGGCGCACCAACGCATCACCAATACTATCGATCAATCAATGATCTGCACGAAGATGCTCGAGTGGCGGCTCATACGGTCGGCCATCTCTTGTTTGCGGAATTGAGTCGGTACTCAAAAATTCGCAAGGGCGATCCCATACGGGCTTCGTTACGCCTTGCAGACGCCATGGAAAAAGCAAGCCTTTTGGATAATGGTAAATATAAAGATGAGGTTCAGCGATTTTATCAACTTTTATTAACGCTCGTGGAAGGTCAAGACCTGCGTCGAGGCTCGTATGATGCCCCTGAGACATTCGAAGAAAAGACCATCGATCGTTCGCATGATTGGCAAGAAAATATCGTTGCGGGCAGGGTTCGTGTGGAGCCTAAACTTATCGAGCGACGACATCCTCAGTTTGAGACGGCCTCTATTTTGCAGGCGTTTGTAGCCAATCTTCCAGAAGAATACCGTGAGGAGTTTCGAACCATTGCGAGAGAGTTTGAGGCTACGAAGAAAGTTTTTCCTTTCGTCATGCAGACGAAGTTTATGAACGAGGGTTTTTCGGTATTCATGGAGTGGCTCATTCTTCGCTATGCTTATCCCTCACCTTCCGATCGGGTCGAGTTTTCACGAGTGAGTGGCTCTTCTTGGAGTCGGAAGTTGAGTGATCCCTATTGGTTGGGCTCTGAAGCCTGGATGCGTCTTTATCACCGCTTCATGGAACGACCTGAGATGAGGACTTTGCAGGCTCAAATTGATAAAGAACAAGATTCTGACAAAAAGACGGCTCTAGCGTTTGAGAGAGATAAACATTTTTTGCCTTATGCTGCTCAGCTCATTCAGGTCGAAAACGACTACACGTTTTTATTGATGGCTCTCGATGATCGCTGGGTTATGGAGAATAAATATTTTCTTTATCGTAAAGCCACTGAGAAAGAGAGCCCAGATCCCTGGCAGGAGTATCAAATTTGTGTCACGGTGAAGCCAGAGCGTGTGATTCAGTATATTGCACAAAAGCTCCGCAATGTTGATTATCAGATTCCGGATATTCGTTTATATGATTTGAATGATGGTGGCAGCGGGCGAATTCTCTTGCGGCATCATGTGGGGCAGCTCATGCCTCTTGAGCGGCAATCCTTGGCAAAGACTCTTTATGTAAAGGCTCAATTGATGCGGAGGCCTGTTTCTTTGGACACAGTGGCTTCGTTGGCCTGGCTGTCGCCGTTGGTGGCCTCACAGATTTTTTTGAGTCAGATTCCGCCAGATGCCGATATTTATGATGTAGTGACGACTCCGTGGGGCGGCAGAATGAAGGGCCTGAGCCCGCAGAAGTTAGCTCAGTTCCATCATCTTTACTTTGCCACGTGGCCGATGCGAGTGACGGTGGATCCTTCCGGCAAGGTCAGTGTCGAGTTTCTTGAAGAAGATATCGTGGAGGGTGATGCAGAAGATGAGCCAAGGAGCTTTCGAAAGCGACCCGAGTGGCTTGACCTTCTTAATCTTGAGACGCGCTTTGAGAATGCGATCAAGGGCTACCAATTGTCTCTCTCTGTAAGCTATCCACGAGATGCTCAGCGCCAGAGCCATACAGATATTTTATTGCAGGGGATCTCTCGACTTGAGCTGCCAGCTTCTAAGCATGTGAAGGCGATGAAGGTCAATGCGCCTACAGCGGCTAAAGCTGTATTAGAATTTGAATTTGAAAAGGGCCGACGGCTCCCGCAAATTATGGAGTTGTGGCGTGCGGGGGATTGGCGCGGAAAGTTTTTAAGGAATGGCCGAGGTCTACAGTTGGCACTCTTTCCTGAGGTACCTAACTTTAGAATTGATGGACGAGTAAAAAAATTGAGAGCCCAGCTTCTGAGTGCTACGCCAGTCGATCAAGTGGGTAAGGGCTCTCGAGTAAAGGGAGATGATGAAATTGAGAAATATCGAGATGAAGATCTCTTGATTGCCCAGGCTCATCGACAGCCAGGAGATCTATGGCCTGTCGATCCGAGCTCAGACGAAGGTGAAGGAGAAGGGGATGAAGGCGACGGAGATGGTGAGGGCGATGGAGAAGGTGAGGGGGATGAAGGGGCAGATGCGGATGGCGATGACGAGGGTGCTGGGGGTCATGGGTCTGGCAATGATCCGCGTTTTATTCGCGTACCGATAGAAGAGTTGGCGACCTATTTGATTCAAGAGTTAAAGTTAAGAAACCTTCGCCGCACAGTAAAAGGCGATCTTAAAGAAGAAGATGATATACGTATGGGCGCCGTGCATCGAGACTCCGGAGATTCTATTCCTGAAGAAACAGCGGCTAAAATTTATCAGAAGGGTATGGCTATTCTCACTAAAGAAGGCAAAGATCCCACAGGCTATTCGTTTGCTGAAGTCTATCGCATTGGATTAAGGCATCATACATCCGATGATATTGTGGTCACCGGACGCGATATTATAGAGAGGCCTAAGCATAAGGCTGTTATTCTTTTTGCGCGCGATGCCTCTGGGTCTATGGGGCTGGGTAAAATTAGAAAGATCGATGAGTTTGTTCAACTTACCGAGGCTATTTTGCGTAAGACCTATAGCCAGGTTGAGATCGTCTATATTATTGCCAGTGATACAGCAAGGCGGGTGAGCCGAAAGGATTTCTTTTCTTTGCATTTTGCGGGGGGAACTCAGATGAAAGAGGCTGTCAAACTGCAAGAAGAGATCATGGAGACAGACTATCCCCATTTTGAGTGGAACCGATTTCCATTTTTATTTTCGGATGGCGAAGATTTTGAGCCCGAAGCGGCTTTGCAGGCGGTTGATCGAATTATTGATAAGATTGAGATGTATGGTTATGCCCATGTCACAGATTATGGGGCTTTTCAGAGCGCGATACCTTTGTCCGATCAGTTTTTATCGAAGCGCAATGAGTTTCGTGAGAAGTACGGATTCGCAATTCTCGATGAGGATGAAAGGTCCAAGTTTCGGGCACTTCAGGAATTTTTTGGGGATGAAGCCGATCGGCCTAATTATGATGCCATGCAGCATTAGGCTTGACGAAGGCTACAGAGCCGATGGGCATTTGGCGGCAGCCCTACCAAACAGCATCGCTTGGCGATCGACCCGAGTTTGCTGACCGTCCGTGATGCTTTTAGTGAGCGAAATTTTTCTGGCCCGATTCGCGTCATATTATTGACGGTGGTGCGTCGCCCCACTTTTTTTGATAGAGTGAAATGGTGCGCCGCCTTAAGTCTCACAATCATACCAGCGAGCTGTGCGCCATGACGAGGGAGTGCAGCATCTCGTTTGACCTAGGGTCTGATCTATCGGGTCGAATGCCGGCTCCGTGGGTTCTTAAATCTAAGGTTCGGTCACTTGCCGTCGAAATTTTTAAAAATCCAGCGATGGTCTATCAGGTGCACGAACCATTAAAATCCGATCGAGCCCAGGGCTTGCTGAGCAGCGAGCTCTTATCTCATCATCTTCTCGCTCTTGATCAATCACGACCTTTTTTACATTGAAATGTGAGCCGCCCCCGGCTCGAACGGGGGACCCAATCCTTAAAAGGGATTTGCTCTACCAACTGAGCTAGCGGCCCATAAAAGACCTTCATTTTTTACTCAAGGTCTTTTAGCACGTCGAGTCTTTTGATGCGAAATCAGAGATTTTGATTTGATCAACAAAATAAGGCGTATGGCTCTGCCCCAAAGGTCTTTTCCATGGGGAGAACGTTCAAGAGCCGAAGACACTCTTATGTTAAATCTATTGGGTCATAAAGTGGCAGACGATCTAGCGTGGCGTCCTGAGCAATTGATTCAGAGCATGGGGGAGCCTAAGACAGCCGATGACTACTATTTGTGGGGCCTGGCTCATTACGATCTGGTGGAGCTCTCAGTGGCAGAGCAATCGTTTAAGAGAGCACTGGAATTATCGTTCGGGCATATTCCGGCTCTGTATGCCATGGCTCAGATGACTTTTGAGCAGGGCAAGATTGAAGAGGGTAAGAAGTGGTTCATTCGAACCCTGAAAGCCGATGCGGAGGCGGCACATCATGGAATTTTGTTTCAACGTAGTTTGAGGACCTCTCGTTTGTCGGTTGAGACATTGGCTAGCCTCAAGTTGTGGTGTCTTCATAAAATTGAAGATCACTTTCCAGATCAGCTATCCAGCAAGTTTGAAATTGGGAAGCTTCTGTTTGAAATCTCAAAGTTTGAGGCGAGCCTTCCTTACTTTGAAAGCGTATTGGTGGTGCCGAAGCTTCAACGGGAAGCCGCGGAGTATTTATCGTACGTTTATGAGACTCTGTATCGTGGGGATGAATTGCTTTCCAAGACGCTGGCCATGTGTCGTCTCATTGAACAGAAAGCGGACATCTTCTTCAACTTAGCGATGGCGTTCCAGCACGAGCGCAGAGACTTAGCACTCCATCTCTTTCATTGTGCTGTCCAAGAAGACCCGTCAGACCCTGGCCTGCGCTTTTCGATGGAACAAATGGCCGCCGAGATTATCGCTGAACGACGGCGAGGCACCAGTGACCGAGAAAAAATAGCTCTGATTTTCGCTCACTTGTACCAGGGGGCTCATGGTATGGCCAAAAAGTTATTCTTTGACTTAAAACACCTTCGTTATCCAGAAGATTTCTTTCCGCATATTCCCGAAGTTCTCTGGAAAGAGCACATTTTAACGGAGGACAGTTCGACAAGTCGATTTTTTGAGTCTTGGCGAAAAGCGAAGTCTCCCACGTTCTTACCGGATAAAAAATGGGTGTCTGAAAAAAAGAAGGGGTTTATGGGCTCATAGCGGCCGAACACACTCGCCAGCCAGATCAATTTCATTTATGCAAGAGCCTATGGATTCGGGCGAATCATTGAATTTGCTGCAGACTCTCCGTCAGTGGATTTCGACCCATCCTGCTCTCGCCCACTTGTGCCATCAGAAAATGGCTGTCAGTGTTAGTGGGGGCCGGGATTCGATGACTTTGTTGAAAGCTCTGGCGTACTTGCGTGAAGAGCTTGGACTCGATCTTGAGGCCGTTCATTTTAATTTTGGTCTTCGGGGAGAAGAGTCGCTGCGTGATGAATCAGTCGTTTCCGCTTTTTGCCAGGCGGAGACAATACCTTGCACGATTCAACGCTGTGAGACTATGCCTCGTTGTTCTAGCACGACTGCCTCGCGATCTGCCATTCAAGAGTGGGCGCGTCAGTGTCGATTGACCTACTTTAAGACGAGTCCGCATGCGAGTATTTGGGAGGCCCACCATCGCGAAGATCAAATTGAAACCTTTCTCTTTCGACTCTTTAGGGGAAGCGGCCTTGATGGCCTGCGTGCCATGCAAGCGGTGAGTCACCGAGAAGGTAAGCCTATTGTAAGGCCCTTTCTAACGTGGCCACGAAAGGATCTCGAACAGCTGGCCAAGGACTTTCAAATTCCATTTGTCGATGACTCTACAAACTTTAAGAGTGACTATAGTCGCAATTTCATACGTCATGAGATTTTGCCCAAAATCGAAGAGCGATTTCCGACGGTTCGCCAGAAGATTCTCGGGCTCATCGAAGAGATTCAGGAGTATGAAGAAGTTCAGGAGCTCCGCGAGCAGGAATGGCTGAATCAGAACCATCGTGAGTCAGGCAAACGGCAGCAAGACGAACAGCCGCAAAGTAAGCTGCAGCAGACGCAGCAGCGGGAACGTCGCGTTGCCTTAAATCGGCCTGATCCGATTCTATCTCCTTCAGCGCGCGTCGCCTTGGCCAGCCTCAAGCGTCAACTACGTTCTAGGCTCTTAAAAGATTACGGAATCGTCATGTCTCGCGAAAAGACCGAGGCCCTTGCTCAACTTGTCTATTCAAATGAGCCGTTTTTCTTCAATGCCCCTAAAAATCTGCAGATTCATCGGGCCAAGAGAGGCGAAAGTCTCCGATTCAGGGTTCTTTCGTCGTCGACAAGAGGGGATTTGACCTTATAATATTAAGGCCAGATTAAATGACTTCAATGACTTTGAGGAGACCATGAGCCAAGGAATGAAAACTGCCCTGTTATGGGCGTCGCTATTTTTGATACTCTATCTGTTTATTCAGGTATCGCAGCAGTACAAAGCTACTATTGTCACGATTGATTATTCGGAATTTCAGCGCGATTTACGCGAAAAACGAATTGTGTCGGTCGCAATTACCGGTGACCAAATCGAAGGCGAACGTAAAAATGCGGAAGGGCAGACCGCCAAGTTTACCACAATAGGACCGCCCATTGATTCGGCATTTGTGGATCAGCTTACGAAGTCGGGCGTTTCAGTTTACAAGTTTGTACCCCCACGGGACGATAATTTTTGGGTCATGCTTCTCAATTGGGTGCCTACCATTTTATTGGTCATTTTCTTTCTGTTCATGCTGCGAACGATGCAGGCGGGAGGGGGCAAGGCTCTCAACTTTGGTAAGAGTCGCGCGCGTCTACTACGTGATGAAGAGCGCGGAAGGGTCACTTTTAAAGATGTAGCGGGAATTCCTGAAGCCAAAGAAGAGCTTCAAGAGATTGTAGAGTTTTTAAAAGATCCAAAAAAATTCCAAAAATTGGGGGGCCGCATTCCCAAAGGTGTGCTGCTTATGGGATCACCTGGCACTGGTAAGACCTTGATAGCGAAGGCTATCGCAGGCGAAGCGAATGTGCCTTTTTTCTCGATTAGCGGCTCTGACTTCGTAGAAATGTTTGTAGGGGTGGGAGCCTCTCGAGTGCGAGATCTCTTTCAACAAGCTCGTAAATCGGCGCCTTGCTTAATTTTCATCGATGAAATCGACGCCGTCGGGCGCCATCGAGGCGCAGGCTTGGGGGGTGGTCATGATGAGCGAGAACAAACGCTCAACGCGCTGTTGGTTGAAATGGATGGCTTCGAAGGTAAAGAGGGGGTCATCATTTTGGCGTCTACGAATAGACCCGATGTGCTTGATCCTGCGCTCTTAAGAGCGGGCCGTTTTGACCGACGTGTGGTGGTTCCGAGACCCGAGCTAAAGGGCCGAGAAGAGATCTTGAAGGTTCATGTAAAGAAGTTAAAGCTTTCGACCGATGTGGAATTATCGGTGATTGCTCGGGGAACTCCTGGTTTTGTGGGTGCCGATCTTGAGAACCTGTGCAATGAGGCTGCTTTGATTGCGGCACGAGCCAATAAAGAAACCATTGAGATGGTTGATTTTGAGAAGGCAAAAGACAAAGTCATGATGGGCGCCGAGCGCCGTAGTGTTGTGCTTTCTGACCAAGAAAAGCGTGTGACGGCCATTCATGAGGCGGGCCATACGCTGGTTGCCAAGCTGATTCCTGGAACAGATCCTGTCCACAAGGTAACCATTATTCCTCGTGGCATGGCGTTAGGTCTTACGATGCAACTGCCCGAGGAAGATCGCCACAATCTTACATCTCGTTCAGCTCACGATATGATTACCATTCTCTTTGGAGGCCGAGCAGCCGAAGAAATTTTATGTCCTGATATCACCACGGGCGCTGGAAACGATATTGAGCGAGCGACTGAAATGGCCAGGCGCATGGTGACCGAATGGGGTATGTCTCGTCTTGGGCCCGTGGCGCTTTCAAAAAAAGAAGAGCATGTCTTCTTGGGCAAAGAGATTGGCACGGGGCGCGAGTACAGTGAACGAACGGCCATTGATATTGACGAAGAAATTCGACGAATTCTGACTGACAACTACTCTCGAGCCAAGCAACTATTGCAAAGTCATATTGAGCAATTGAAGGGATTGTCTGAAGCTCTGCTCGAGCGTGAGACCTTAGACGGAAATCAAATCGATGCTATTTTGAATCCTATTGCCCTAAGTATGCAAACTGAGAAACTATAAGAGATAGTGATTTTCTCATGGTTTAAAGAAACATTGCCGCTGCTGAGATGGCTAGATCTTATCGATATCGGCATTGTCACTTGGATCATCTATCGCCTTCTGCTCTTAACCAAAGGGACTCGCACGCCGCAAATTCTCTTAGGGCTCGTCGTTATTTCGTTGGTTTATGGCTTGTCTGCCTTTTTTGAAATTCGAACCGTCCATTTTTTGTTTTCTACGGTTTTCGACAATCTTTTTATTATTGGCATTATTTTGTTTCAGTCTGATATTCGTCGCATTTTGAGCCAGGTGGGTAGAAGCTCGTGGTTTTCAAGGGTCGAGTCTTATAAAGATCCTGAATTTATCGAAGAGCTAGTAAAAAGTGCCATTTCTCTGGCCAATCGAAAAGTCGGGGCCTTGATCGTCATTGAGCGCGATGCCGACGTCACAGAATTTACCGATGCAGGGGTCATGATTGATTCAACCCTGACCAAAGAATTGCTGACGTCAATTTTTTTGCCGGTATCGCCGCTGCATGACGGGGCGGTGATTATTCGTAAAGGGCGTGTTTATTTGGCATCGAGTTTTTTGCCGCTGTCGATGTCGGCGACCACCCACAAGTCGATGGGCACTCGCCATCGAGCAGCCTTGGGACTTTCAGAAGAAACCGATGCTGTCTGCTTAATCGTATCGGAAGAAAACGGAACGGTCTCCTTGGCCACCCATGGCAAGATCATTCATCAGCTTGATTCAGGCCAGTTGAGAAAAGCCCTTCTGGAGTATCTATGACTATGCCTCGTCCCTTATTTCATTGGTTTTCGTGGTTGAGCTCCCGGTGGATTTTACTGCTCATTTCTTTTGTTTTGGCCGTGGTGACATGGGCCATTGTGAACTCGAGCCAAACCGTGAAGGAGTCGCGCCGCGTTCGATTGCAGTATGTTCAGTTATCGCCTAACTTGGTATTTCATCGCGTGCCTCTCAGTGATCTTCGAATTGAAGTCTTCGGGCCTCTGCGAGAGATTCGAGCCTTAAAGCCAGAAGATCTTTTTTATGTCGTCGATCTGTCGGGCGTCGGCCCTGGTATTAAGCGCATCGAGGTTGATCCTGAACTAATTAAAAGACCCTTCGATGTCGAAATTTTTAATATTGCCCCGCGCTCATTTAATGTTCAACTCGAAGAAAAAGTGTCTCGAAGCTTTCCGGTGCGCGTTTCGTTTGTGGGGCGACCTGCTGATGGCCAGTCGATGACTCGGTATACGATTAAACCGGAGCGACTTGAAGTTCGTGGGCCTGTCTCGACGCTCAACCGTATGAAAGACTTAGTCGTCGATATTCCGTTGAATAATCGACGTAGTTCTTTTGTCGAAACACTACGGCCTAATATCCAAGACACCGATATTGACCTTTCAGGTTCGGTGGTCGTTCAGGTCGAAATTTCGTCGGCAGAAATGACCAAGCAATTTGACGCGGTTCCTGTGGTAGTACGTGGAGTTTCGCGCAAAGCAACGGCGACGCCCACGGAAGCTCGCGTGTTGGTATCAGGGGCAGAATCCGATTTATTGAGTTTAGAATCGCGAGTTCAGGTGGTCTTGTCGGCGCAAGGCCTCAGTCGAGGCCGCTATCGATTGCGCGGCGAAGTAGACTTACCAAGCGGCCTTAAGTTGCTCTCAATTGAACCATCGACTTTTTTAGTAGAGCTTCAGTAAATAGAATCATGGGCAAACGTAAGTTATTTGGAACAGACGGCATACGAGGAGTGGCCAATACCTATCCCATGACCTCCGAAGTAGCCCTCAAATTGGGCCGGGCGCTTACCTCGATTTTGCGTGTGAAGGGTGAGAGTCCCAAGGTGATCGTGGGCAAAGATACGCGGCTATCGGGTTATATGCTCGAAAATGCTCTTACCTCGGGCATCGTAAGTATGGGTGGAACGGCGCTGATCTTGGGGCCTTTACCGACGCCGTCGGTGGCGTATTTGATTCGAAGCATGAGAGCGCAGGGCGGCGTGATGATCTCGGCAAGTCATAATCCCTATCAAGATAACGGCTTAAAGGTTTTCGGTCCCGACGGCTTCAAGCTTGATGACCAACTCGAAGCCGAGCTTGAGCGCCTTATGGAGGCCGAAGATGAAATCACCGTCTTACGGCCCAATCCTGAACGTCTCGGTCGTGCCAAACGAATCGATGATGCTCAGGGGCGCTACCTCACTCACTTAAAGACTATTTTTCGCCATGACTTTGATTTGGTTGGCAAACGTTTGGTTTTTGATGGCGCTCACGGAGCGGCTTATCATGTGGGGCCTCAGCTGTTTCGAGAGCTCGGCGCCGACCTTACGGTGCACGCCTGTGAGCCCAATGGCACCAATATCAATGATCAATGCGCGCAAGCTCAGCCTGATCTTCTGGGCGATCTTGTGAAGCGTCATGGAGCTGATTTAGGGATTGCGGTCGATGGCGATGCCGATCGATTTATTATGGTCGATGAGAATGGTCGTTCTATTGCGAGTGAATATCTTTTATACCATTTGGCGCTCTTCCTAAGAGAGAGCGGTCGTTTGCCGGGTAATACGCTTGTAACCACGACGATGTCGAACGAAGCCATGGTAGTAGCGTTAAAAAAAGTGGGCATTGAGACGTGTCGCACCCAGGTGGGCGATCGCTATGTCACCGAGCTCATGCGCAAAGAAGGCTTTGTGCTGGGCGGAGAGAATTCAGGGCATACGATTTTTCTCGATCAAAATACAACAGCCGATGGTCTTTTTACCGCACTGGAAGTCTTGGCGCTCTTACACAAAAAGAAATGGAAAGCGTCCGAGCTTCGTAAATCGTTTTCATTGTATCCTCAAAAATTAGTGGCCGTGCGAGTCAAAGAAAAGCGACCGTTGGAAGGTATTCCCAATTTGTGGGAGGCCATTCAAACACTCGAAAAATCTTACGAAGGAGCCGGTCGAGTAAGTATTCGCTATAGTGGAACCGAGCCGGTCTTGCGCTTGATGTTGGAAGGGCCTCAGCTTGCGCAAATCGAAGCCGATCTTGATTCGTTGGCGGCTGTAGCCCAGGCGGAGCTCGGGTGAATGATTCGACTGGGTGTTAATATCGACCATATTGCAACCTTGCGAGAGGTGCGAAAAGCGAGCATCCCGTCGTTGATCAAGGCGTCTGATGAAGTGCGTCGAGCGGGAGCTCATCAAATTACAATCCATCTGCGTGAAGATCGTCGTCATATACAAGACCGAGACTTAGTTGATTTGAAACGTTGGGGGCAATTGCCTCTCAATTTAGAGATGGCCTTAACCACCGAGATGGTCACCAAAGCGCTGCGGTACCGACCTGACTGCGTGACCTTGGTGCCAGAGCGGCGCCAAGAGATGACTACCGAAGCAGGACTCGATCTGACAGTCTTGCTCAAGAAAAGAAAAATTCTTGATAAGCTCAAATCCAAGCTTTCACTTTCGGCCTTTATTGATCCCCAGCGAGAGCAAGTAGCTTTAGCATCTCGTCTGGGATTTGACGCCGTTGAGTTTCACACAGGCACTTATGCGCAAGTCTTTGAACGAAGTCGATTGAATCCTGACAAGCAGGGGCCGCTGGTCCGAGAGGTAAAGCGACTTCATGATTCTTCGCTTTACGCTCACGAGCTTGGGCTTGAGGTGCGAGCGGGCCACGGACTTAACGAAGATAATATTTATAGAATGAAAACGCTGCCCCATTTGGCCGAAGTAAATATTGGACATTCGCTCGTATGTGATGCCGTCTTCGTTGGTCTCTTCGAGTCGGTTCAGCGCATGCTGCGATTGCTCGCATGAAAGCGCTCGTGACGCCTGACGAAATGAGTCGCATCGAGGCTCGTACTATGCGTCATCTTAATCTCACGTCGTACGATCTGATGAATCGTGTGGCAACGGCTCTTGCCGACGAATTGCAGAATGAGGCCGATTCATTTTGTATTCTTTGCGGACCCGGCAATAACGGGGGCGATGGCTGGAGGCTGGCTGAAATTTTAAGGCAACGCGGTCGATCGGTCGTCGTATGTGATATTCTCAGCGCAGAAACGCCTGACGGCATCAAAGCAAAAAAGACCTATCGAGGTATCCAGTGGCAGACCTCAATTTCTGACCAGGTTGCGTCGTATCTTTTGAAGCGCCCATCGACCCTACTCGTGGATGCTATTTTTGGATGCCGTGGACGCGAGACGCTCCCACGGCCGGTGAGAACACTGCTTCGTCTGGTGAACTCGCTGTCGAAGCGGCGAATTGCCATCGATCTTCCGACAGGTTTGAACGCCGCTACAGGGGCTGTTGCCTCCGATGCCTTTTGCGCCGATCTCACTTGGACGATAGGGTATCCGAAGACCGTTTTTATGAACGAAGCGGCAGCAGCCATCACGGGAGAAATTCGCTGTCTGGACCTTGAATTTTCACCGGCGCCTTCCACGCAGATGCTTTGGGCGCTTGAAGACAGCGACTTTTCGCCTCTGCCCGACTTGAAATCGGGCTATAAAACGCTCTACGGTCGCTGCGGTATTATCGGCGGTTCATCACAAACTCCCACAGCCCCTTTGCTTGCCGCAGAAGCCGCCGCCCGTATGCACGCCGGCTATGTCACTCTGTATTTTGCCGATCGGCGCATGCCCCGCATGACTCTGAGCCGCCTTCAGTTTTTGTATCCGAATTCGTGGAAAACACCGCAGCTTGAACGAGAAACAGCGCTTGTTTTGGGCTGCGGCGGCCCACCACCAACGTCCGTGACTCGATGGTTGACGTCGCATCTACCTTCCTGCACGCCGATTGTTCTTGATGCTGAGGCCTTGCCAGTCTGTCGTTCTTTACGCCAGCGACCGCTCACCTTGCTGACGCCGCATTGGGGAGAGGCCCGAAGCCTTCATCCAACACGACGCCTATACCACGACGATCGGCTACGCTGCCTCGACGAACTTCAGAGCGCGACGGGCCATAGTGTCTACTTAAAGGGAGCTCCAGGACTCTTAAAATTTTCGAGCTCCAAAAATATTTATGTAAACTTGTCGATCAATCCCATCTTTTCTCGCGCGGGAAGTGGCGATATTCTGGCCGGGATCTTAGGAGCTTCCATGGCGCGATATTTTGCAGGCTTAAAATATCTAGCGAACTCAAAAGTGCGCCCAAAAAATAAACCGAGTTCAGAGAATGCCGATGAATTATTTCAGCGAGCGACGATCAATGCACTCTTAATTCAAAAGAAAGTCGGTGATCTTTTGCGTGCTCAGTCGCGAGGCTCCACCTTAGTGAATCAACTCGATACTGTTGGCAGTGCTGAAGAAGTCTTGAGACAGCAGCGTGATAAACAGGTGCTGAAACGTGCTTTAGTGAAGAGGCTTCGAAAGTGATCAGGTCATGAAGCTTTACCGTGAATTTCGCTTAAAAACTCTGGCGGATTGGCAAGCAGCGGCTCAGCAGTGGGTTTCGTTTCTCAAAGCCAGCGATTGGATTGCCTTAGAAGGCGCCATGGGTATCGGCAAGACTCTCGCCGTACGCGCCACCTTGAGAGCTATGGGCTATGAAGAGGCCGTACCGAGTCCCACCTATCCACTGATGGTGGTGCACGAGGTTCATGGGCAGACTATTTTGCATATCGATGCCTATCGTCTTCAGGGTGAAGAGCCTTGGGATTTTCGCGAATGGAGGGATGAAATCGTCTTTGTCGAGTGGAGTGAAAAGACGAGTCTGCCACGAGAGCGCTTTCAGTGGATTTGGAAGATCCGTCGTACTGACGATTCCGGCGATTCGGAAGAAAGAACTCTTGAGATGTGGAGGCAGGCTCGATAAATCTCAATCGAGTTATGACACTTCAGGTCCTTAAATTTGGCGGAACCAGCGTAGGTAGTTTGCAGCGAATCAAAGACGTCGCCGATATTATTGCCGAGCGGGCTCAGTCTCATTCGGTGATTGCGGTTTTGTCCGCCATGTCAGGCGAGACCGATTCGCTCCTGGCATTGGCCCATCAAATGGCGAAAGATCCTGATCCTCGAGAACTGGATGTTTTACTCACCACTGGTGAGCAAAAATCGGTGGCGCTTCTCTGTCTCTGCATGAAGGCACGCGGCTTACAGGCGGTATCATTGCTTGGTTCTCAGGTGCGTATTATCACCGATTCTGATTTCACGCGGGCCCGCATTGAAGGCATTGCATCCGAGTCAATTCACAAACACTTGAGCCAGGGACGCGTGGTTGTGGTGCCTGGTTTTCAAGGGGTCACCGAGCAAGGAGATTTGACGACCTTAGGTCGAGGCGGTAGTGACACGACGGCGGTGGCGTTGGCGGCAGCCTTGAAGGCCGAGGCGTGTGATATTTATACCGATGTCGAAGGTGTCTTTACGACCGACCCCAATATTGAACCCAAGGCTCGCAAGCTTCATTCGATTACGTACGATGAAATGCTGGAGCTTGCGTCGTTAGGGGCCAAAGTGCTTCAAACTCGCTCGGTAGAATTTGCAAAAAAATACAAAGTTCCCGTCCATGTACGAAGTACGTTTAAAAAGGGTGATGGAACGTGGGTATTGGAGGAGGCTCGGCTTATGGAATCATTGGTCGTATCAGGTATTACGTATACAAAAAATGAGGCGAAGGTCACTGTCGAAGGCATGCCCGATCGCGTCGGCATTGCTGCCGATCTTTTTACGCTGGTAGGACAAGCCGGAATTCTAGTCGATATGATTGTGCAGAATATGTCGAAAGAAGGCACCACCGATATATCGTTTACAATTCCCCGCGGTGATTTACGACGCACCGTCGACTTGGTCGATTCGAAGCGAGAATTACTCGGTCATCAGCGCGTGCTAGGGGATGAGCGTATTTCGAAAATCTCTGTGATCGGCAACGGTATGCGGTCGCATTCAGGCGTGGCCGCGCGAATGTTTCAGGCTCTTGCGAAAGAGGGCATCAATATTCGAATGATCTCCACTTCAGAGATTAAAATCAGCTGCATTGTCGAAGAGAAATACACCGAGCTCGCCGTTCGTATTTTGCATGATTGTTTTCAGCTTGATAAAATCCAAGCCGAAGAGGTCAATGATTTCCGATAGAATGGACGGGATTAATTGTCATGGGAATCGATCTACTTGTGTCGACTACGGCTTCTCGATCCACGAAAGCTTCTTGCGAAGCTTCAAAATCTCTTTGTCGAGCGTAAGCAAGCGGCAGCCAAAAGTCTGCGCCAGGTGGACATAGGTTGCATCATATACACTGAGATTAAAATCAAACGACACACGCAGTACGCCCACCATATCCTGAAGATTCTCAGGAATCTTCGTCATGGGGACACGCAGAAGTAATTGCCACGCCTGAAATGCCTCTGGCTCAGAGATTCGTTGTGTAAGAACCGCTGATCTCAGCAAGTTCGACATTTCATAAGTCCACAGTTGGGGAACAATCAGGCGTTGCTTCCCCTCAATAATCACTTCTAATTGCTTACTTGTTGCGGAAGTTGCTTCGTCTCTAAGAAGCCAGGCTGCCGCAACAGAACTATCGATTACCACTTCGGGGGTCATCGACGACGACCAAAGTTAACGAGCTCACGCGGTAACAAGGGCGATTTTTTCTTTTTCTCTTTGCTTTGGCCACCTCGAAAGTTCTCAAAATCAACGGTTAAACGCGTATCGCAAGGTCTCTCGGCAGAATAAGGTGAAAGCACGGCCACAGGTCGACCTCTCTTCTCTATAACGAAGGTCTTTCTTGTTTTATCGATCTCAAACAAAAGGCGCGATAAATTAGTTTTAGCATCAAAGGCGCCAATCGTATTTTTGGGAAATTTTAAATCAAAGTCTTTCATGGATAGAACTTTCATCGTTACACGACATTCCGACTAGTTTATAAACTAGTTGTTATTTTGTCAAGGCTATCACGCTCCGGGGGGCCGTTATGCGGCGTAGAGGCTAATCGACCGTGTTGAGCGGTTTATCATCCAATCACTCGGGAGGAGTTAAACCGCCCCAATAATTCTCGGGCCTGCAGTGATTTTCAAAGTATGCTTTGCAGCCTTTTTGGGTCTGCAGGCGTATGAAGGTCCCATTGGCGAGCCTCTTTTGGCCAGTCGAAAATTTTTCGGGAACGTCTCCGATTCTTTCGGTGGTATCTTCTGGGTCATACTTAGCCGTTATTCCAACAACGGTTATTCGATCGATCTCTTCTGTTAATCTTTGGTAATCCTTTAGATGAGATTTGCATTCCTTTGTTTCAAACAATCTCCGATAAAAGAACTCGTGTGTTGTTGTCCCATCTTTTATGTAAAACATCATCAGAGAAAGGCGGTCCTTTGGGTTGATCTCAAAGCAACCAAGCCAGACTTTGTCTATATCAGCTTCAATTTCAATGAAGTTTTGCGTCAGCTTCTTAACATTCGTTGAGGTTCTTATTGCACAAGATGAAGCGAAGAAAAAAAGTACAAGTAGCCAAATGTTTTTGGGTAAGGCTCGCATTTACTTCTTTGGCACTTTCTTGGCAAGACACTTGCAACTCGTCCTGCGACTATTCATAAAAAGAAATAAATGCCCTGAAAAAGGATCCTTGCTTAAAAGACTTTTCACTCGATGAAACAGCGAATCATAAGACGACCGCATATCGGTCGCCTCCTTGCAAACAAAAATCTTCGTCCTCCGATTCAAAGCAATCATACCTCAAGCTACCTTCTTCAAAAAATCGATGAGCTGCTCAACTTGAGAAAAGCGAATCACTCGACCTTGATCCCAAGACAGCTCAATGCTGCCAGCCTGTAATGGACGTCGAATGGTAAGGTGTCTCCACTATACTCACTATCATGAAGGTCATGCGAATGAGACTGCAAGAATGGGATAGCAAGCACCCAACGGTTTTTCACCTGATAAAATCGGTTTTGGTTTGGGGACTGGAGGCCATCGGAAGATAAATTCGCGGATATCTGCTGAAGAAGCACTAAGGATTCTCTGTTATCGGAAGCTGCCTCTTCACTTTGTATTGTTGGAACACAAAGGCATAATGGTCTGAGACCCGTGTCTTGAATATTTGAAAGCGAAATTCCCGAAGGCCGAAGCCTTTCAGGTTTATTGTAGTTGGCGTAAAAGAATGACAAGATGAACCAACGCAGCAAGGCCGGCAGGTATACTCAATGCGGGAGCTCGATTCACCCCACCTCGAAAGACTCGTGTGTCATAAGCGCTTGCACCTTCAAAATCTGCGGCTTCAAGCTGAATTGTTTGATCCGATTGAAGTTTAGTGCGAAGAGCAGAAATTTTTTCTATCGGTAGCTCAAAATTTATTGCGTTCAGAGTGTTGCGTTTGGCTGAGTAATAGATTGCGAAAGGTGGGCCTAAAAATAATGGCACGTCCACTGCAAAACTTATACTTTCCAGTGCGGTCATTGGTTTGAGGTACATCGCAAGCCTCTCATGATTGGACGGATCTTCGCGATCAATTCGTAGAACCTTGGCTATGAGAGTAGAAGATCTATTCTTCTTGTTAATAAAATCCGAATCCAGAAGATAAACTTCATTGCGAACAAGAATCACAAGGCCATGCTTTCCTGCGTAAACCAATTCGACTTCACTCGACTTCATCTGATCCACGTGAGCAAACAGTGGATTAAGGGATTCCTTTTGATAAAACCAAGGCGCTCGAGAGGTGGCTGTAAGAGAGATGGATGGGAGTCGATTATTCATTTCCAAGTCGTTTCGTATTTTGGCGAGGAGGGCTTTACAGCTACGAACTGCCGCATGAGTCTCTTCAGTAGAAAGGCAAATAACTACAGTCACTAGGAATGAAAAAATGCTTTTATAAATTTTTGTCACTCTGCTCGATCCTTTTTTTGGTTGGCATTTCCCTGATGCACTTTCATCTTGATGTCAACCTGAATAAGTCATGAATTCCGGGATTTGAATAAAGAGCCGCCCCGGGCCTTATTTAATTTTCTAACACCCAATTTATGGATTATTCAGGTTTTTGAGCAGTCTCATCGATAGACGTATATATCGGGCTCGGTGCATGACAGTCGATCTTCCGTTCAAAGAGATACCTGACACAGGTGATGGGGAAAGAGGCATAGGAAGCCTAACTGGGGGAGTTGGTCTTCTCCACCTCGGATAATTGTTTTCAAAACCACCGTGATTTTGAAGACTTAAGTCCGAGGGGAGAAAACACAATGCTTAGAAATAAGTTCATTTCTTTTGACGAACTTCGCAAGAAATTATCGAATCAAATGCGAAAAAATCGAGATAAGGCCATCCGGGAGAAAGTAGAATTGTTCTACCTTGCTTCAAAGCTCCAGAATGTGAAGGAAGCCTGTGCACGACGAGGCGTAACGAGAGACTTCTTTTACACCTGGTGGAGACGCCTTAGGGAATCAAAGTATAAAATCGAAAGCCTACGGCCTCGAAGTCGAAGACCGAAGACCTCGCCCAGAAAGATTCCCGCGGAGCTTGAGATTCGCATTCGTTATCTTCGAAAGATTCATGGCGAGGGGGCTGAAATGCTGCTCTATCGGCTTCAAAAAGAAGGCCATAAGATTAGCAAGAGCACCGTACAATACGTGTTAAATCGAAGGCGAAGCCTTCGAAGTCTGAGAAAGGTTCAACTCAAAGCCCATCGTAAGCGCTACGAGCTTCCGATTCCAGGTTGCAACATAAGTCATCGCGCGATAATTGCTCAGCACTCGAAGGGTTTCATCGGCGGCTTCACCAAGGACAAGAACTTTAATCCAAGCTCCGGAGCCCGGGGAGATTTCGTGAAGCTTATTGTCTCGACCCCGCACGATGACGGCATCGTTGTTGACGGATACGATTTCCATCCCCCGAAAAGAGGAGAATGGCCTCATCGTGAGTGGTTTTACGGCGGCGTTTACTTCAGGAGTTTTAATACGAAGTGAGGCGGTGGCAGATTTTCCGATCGTCAGCGTGCCATCCACTCTAACCCACCGCTCCACAAGCACTTCGTCAGACGGACTACTTGAAGGAATGCCCATCAAAGCTTCGATGGAGCCCAGCCCATCTGAAGGGGTGTAAACTTGAGAAGAGGCCTGTGCGTCAAAGACGCCGAATAAGCCTACAAAACATAGTCCAAAACGAAGTGACACTTCCTGCTACTATAGCAGTCGAGTACGGCATGAGTCGAGCCAGGTTGCGATGAGAGTTGGCGACAGGGCCATCATGTAGCGCTATTTCTTCGGAGATACTACCGACAAACGTTGAATCTCGCGCCGGAGTGCTTGAAGGTCTCGGGGCTTTCCGCCGAGACGACTAAATAGTTTGCCCGACGCATCGGCATAGAGGTCGACGATTCCATCGGAGAGACCACGAATGAGATAGGTCTTTGGTTCGCCCGACTTTTCAAGATACAAAACATAATGTTGCTCTAGCTTTATGCCAGAAAAGCCCGCGACTCTCATGGATGTGCCAGATTCGCTGCCTCCCGGAACAATGACAAAAAAATCTCGATCTTCACGACCTTTCATACACTGCGTTTCGAGTTGTCGGACACGAAAACGCTGTGTGAGTTCTGGGTTCTTAGAGGGCACTTGCTCCTCGACCCTCACTGCGCAAACCAGGTCGGACGCTTGAATCTTTTGGGCCGGGTTCTCATGCAAAACCGTGGAGGCGTGGCCATCGGATATTCCAAAAACGAGGACCATGGTTATGCAACACCCAATCGAACTGAGGAGGCTGCTTGAAGCCCCTGGATCAGTCGCTGCAGTTGGAATCTTATGAAATCGGCGGGCTAGGACCATAGGGTATTATACAAGATAAATCCGTTTCTAATTCGCAGAAAAACGGGCAAATTTTAAGGATGACATTAAAATCTGCGTCTAGGGTCTTTTTGTTGTCTTCGATGATGGGGGTAGTTTTAGCGTTTAAGAGCCAGGCATGGGCTGTCGTGTCAGTGAAGAGTCAGATGATTGGTGCGCCATCCGCGGCGTCAACGCCCGCTTTACCAGAGACGAATACGATGCCCGATCAAGACGACTCTGATTTGGTCGACAAACCTGCGACGGATACTGCTATTTTTGATTTTGGTGCGACCTCGCGGGCAGATCGTGAGGCTCTGCTGAAGGTTTTGAAATCTGAAATTGAGGCTCATTTGTCAAAAGCCGACAGCGATCGGCTGAAACGAAATGTCATGCGTCTTGGCAGCTATCGGGCTGATTGGGCCAAGGAAGCGCGAGATTTTTTATTGGCGAATGCCCCTGTGGCAGAGCTTTACCTGTATCAGTTTTCAATGATGAAGAACTCCCGACTGAATGGCCTCATTCGAGACACCTTATTAGAATTTAAGTCTCTTCGTTATCCCAAGGCTGCTCTGGCGTTTTTAAGTTTTTTTGTTCTCGACAGAGAACGGCTGGATGAATCTTTGAGGCTGGTGGAAAAGGCCGTTGCTCAAGATAGTTCGTTGGCCGCTGAAGCTCTGGCTCTTTTTGGAGGCTCTCTGGGAGATTCGATGAGTTTGGTGCAGCGCCTGAGTTTGGCCGAGACGGTATGTCGTCGGGGAAGGATTCCTGAGTCGGCGACGGATATTGTTCGCTCCTGGCAGACTCAAGCCCAGAGTTTTTGGGAGAAAGCCATTTCATTGGAGCTTGAAGGCTGTTTACCCCGTTAGAGATGGACATCGCCTATGAGTCAAACGGAGAGAAGTCGTAGCCGCGCAAAAATTGTGGTGAGCGACTTACATTTGGGAGAGGGCCGCCGCAACTGGGACGGTTCCATTAATGTCTTAGAGGACTTCACAGTCGATTCGAAGTTTGTGGAGTTTGTCGATTTTTTTTCAAAGGCTTATGACGAGCTCGAGCTTGTTTTAAACGGCAATTTCTTAGAAATGATGCGCTGTCGAGCGGCCGTGGATTCGCCCGATATCGTCTATGAAACCTATGCTCTTGATATTGTGAGGTTGGCCATAGCAGGTCATCCGACCGTGTTTGCAGCTCTCAGCCGTTTTATGGAGAACGAACGCCATCGTTTGATTTATATTCTCGGAGATTCGGACAGCGGCATTCTTTGGACGAAAGTTCAAGATGAGCTTCGTAAAGCGATTTCGCCTCGAATGGAATTTCGAGCACAGGCTTATCAGGATTCGGGAGTTTATATTGAGCACGGACACGACTATGATCCATTTTTTCGCATCGATAGCGAGAGAGCTTTTGAGGAGAAAGAAGGCCTCTCCCTCTTAAGATTGCCGTGGGGCGCGTTCTTCAATGCGCATTTCATTCAACCGCTTCGTGCGGTTCGTTCGCAGTTTTATCGTGTTCGGCCCATGAAGCATTATTTGACATGGACGTTATTATTTGAAACTCGTTTTTTGTTCAAACTCATTGCGCAGTTTTTGAGAATGCTGTGGAAGGCTCTCATTCTTCGAAGTTATCCGGGGCGCAATTGGTGGACGCTCTTTGGCATTTTTTCTAATCGAGCCGATGCCGAAGCATTAGAAGAACGTGCGGAAATTTTATTGATGGAGGAAGGTGTGCAGAAAGTGGTTTTTGGCCATACCCACTTGGCGGGCTACCGACAGTTTAACTCAGGAAAAGAATATTTTAATTCTGGAACCTGGACTCGCAATCTTAGCTTAGACCTTCGTTCGCTGGGTTCGTTTCATCGCCTGACTTACGTACTGGTTGAGTACAGCGCGACCTCGGAACCCCAGGCCAAGTTGATGGAGTGGTTTGGTAAATACGAAGTAATTGAGGACTATGTTTAATCCGCGATTGTGACACCGGGCATGGAGTACTACGGACTCTTTTTTTGTATACGGTCATTTCCAACCTCCAGACGCGGTCTTCCAATCCGCCTCCCGCATTTAAATTCAGAGCTTCTCGCCGCCGACTTCGTCGTAAGCGCCGTCGTGGTCGGGATGCAGCGAAATAAAGCGCATAAATTTCCCATCTCGACAGACCCTCGCACGGAATTTCCGTGAAATTCGAATGGAGGCAATTACCTTTCCACTCGCTATTTTCTGGCCTTCGATGGGTTCCCAGTTGAGGCCTCGTTTTTGGCTTTTTGATGATGTTTTATAAACCTGGTCCCACTGACCTTCTAAAGATCGACTTGAATGCCGACCTCGATGACTTTGTCGGAGGGTATTTTAAAGAACGACGTGGCACTCAGAGAGTTGCGTGCCATCCATACAAAAAGTCGTTCGCGCCAAAGGGCCATCCCCGCTCGGCGCGTGGCCAGTATAGTCTCACGTCCTAAGAAGAAAGTGGCCTCATCTATTTTAATTTCAAGGCCCTTGGCTTCGCAAAACCGTAGAATTTTACGAATATTGGGAGATTCCTGAAAACCATAGTGAATGATCACGCGGTAAAAATTATCTGAAATGAGGCTCAGCTCAGCGCGGTGGTCTAGAGGAACATACGGCACTTCTTCAGTGCGTACGGTAATGAGAACAATCCGCTCATGAAGCACACGATTGTGTCGAAGATTATGTAAAAGAGCAGCGGGAGTTCCATTGGGATCACCCGTCATAAATACGGCCGTGCCGGCCACGCGGTGGGGGGGATCTTTCTCAATCGTCGCCAAAAATGTATTGATAGGAATATTGTTGTCGGCCAATCGGGCCGCCAGAAGTTGGCGACCGCGTCGCCATGTTGTCATGATGATAAAGAGTCCGACGCCAAAGGCCAGTGGGAACCACCCACCCTCAAATACTTTGGTAATCGTCGACCAGAAAAAAGCCATATCGAGAATTAAGAAGAAGCCGATAACTAGCCCTGTTTTAAGACGACTCCAGTGGAAAATGCGACGTGCGACGATGGTTCCCAGTAATGTCGTCATGACCATCATGGTGGCGATGGCCACTCCATACGCCGCCGATAGTGAGCTGGCAGTCTTAAAGGTAATCATTAAAAAAGAGACGCCCACAAAGAGTAGGACATTCATCGCAGGAATATAGATCTGCCCAATCTCTTCGCTCGATGTATGACGAATGAGAAGTCGAGGAAGTAGTCCAAGTTGAATGGCTTGGCGCGTCAAAGAAAAAACTCCCGAAATGAGGGCCTGAGAGGCAATGACGGCTGCGACTGACGCCAATATCACTAAGGGCAGAACGAGCCACTCGGGAGCCAAAAGGTAAAAGGGATTTTCAAGTGTGGTAGGATCTGACAATAGAAGTGCAGACTGTCCAAAATAGTTTAGCAAAAGACCTGGCAATGCCACCATAAACCAGGCTCTTCGGATGGCGGATCGACCAAAGTGACCCATGTCCGCATAGAGCGTTTCGGCGCCTGTCACCACCAGCAAAACATCGGCCAAGATCCAAAATCCTTGGCGACCATTTTCCATAAAAAAACGAATCGCATGCCAAGGATTAAAGGCATAAAGAACCTCAGGAGCTTGAGGAATAGCCATGGCCCCCAAGGTCCCGAGTACAGCAAACCACACGAGCATGATTGGCCCAAAAACCGCGCCAATACGGCCGCTGCCCAATCGCTGTAATAGAAATAGACCGCAGAGAATTGCCAGACTGATGCTGATTATATGAGAGGCAAAAAAGGGCGAAACAATTTTCAACCCTTCAACAGCTCCCAAAATGGTAATGGCGGGGGTAATGAGTCCATCGCCATAAAGCAGAGCCGCGCCAAAGATGCCAAGCATTGTTATAAGAAAGATGGAGCGATTATTTTTGATATTCGACTTTTGGGCGGCAAGGGCCATGAGGGCAAGAGTGCCGCCTTCCCCTCGGTTGTCAGCTCGCAGAAAGAAAACAATGTATTTAATAGAGACCACGCAGACGAGCGACCAGACAATGAGCGACAGAATGCCTAAGACATTGGCAGAGTTGAGAGCAATCGCATGGGGTGCAACGAAACATTCACGAAGGGCATAGAGGGGGCTGGTTCCGATGTCTCCGTAAACGATTCCAAGAGCCCCCAGTGTAAGGACCCCCCATTTTTGAGACGAGGACTGCATGTGATCTATTAAGAGAATCGAAAATGAACTTTAATGTCTACCATGCCTTTTATGTTTTCATTCTGGCTTTAAGTAGGGAGCAGTGCAAAAATGTCTTAGGAGGCGTTCATGCAATCTTCTGGTCGTTCTGTCGTTGTGGTTTCTGGACTTCGTACCCCCTTTGTGAAGGCAGGGCTTGATTTTCATAAGGTATCGGCCGTGGATTTGGGAGTTCGCTGTCTTCAGGAAACGATTGCGCACTCTGGCATGAGCGTAGACGAAATTGACGAGGTATTTATTGGAAATATTGCGCAGCCTGCCGACGCCGCCAATATTGCGCGCGTGATTTCGCTTTTTGCCGGCATTCCTCAACAGGTTCCGGCCCTCACCGTGCAGCGCAATTGCGCTAGTGGAATGGAAGCTTTGTCTCAGGCTTACCACACCATTCTTTCAGGAAAGAATCGTGTGGTGGTGGCCGGTGGCACTGAGAATATGAGTCAGATACCTTTTTTCTTTTCCGAAGAATTGAAAAGTATATTTGCAGGCTTTGCTTTTGCGAGAAATCTTGGACAAAAGTTAGGCGCTCTTCGGCGGTTTCGCATGCGCTTTTTGAAGCCGGTGATTGGACTGGAAGAAGGTCTGCGTGATCCGGTCTCAGGCTTAATGATGGGTCAGACAGCCGAGAGGCTGGCCCGAGACTTCGCTATTTCGAGGGATGATCAAGACCGTTTTGCACTGCGATCTCATCAACGAGCCGTCGCAGCAAAAGATCGATTTAAAGAAGAGATCATAGCGGTCTATCCGGCCGGAGGAAAAAAAGTAGTCGCCGACGATGTGGGCCCAAGAGATGGCCAAACCTTAGAGGCGCTTGGAAAATTGAAGCCTTATTTTGAGAAGCCTCATGGCACGGTCACGGTCGGAAATGCTTGTCCTATCACCGACGGCGCCACAATGTTAGTACTGGCCGAGGAGTCGCTTGCCAGAGAAAAACGATGGCCTATTTTAGGTCGACTTCGTTCATTTGCGTTTGCGGGCTGCGAGCCCTCGCGCATGGGTCTTGGCCCAGTATTTGCGTCTCCCAAGGCGATGAAATCTGCGGGCGTGACGTTAAAAGATTTGTCGTTAGTTGAGATCAATGAGGCTTTTGCGGCTCAGGTCATCGCCTGCCAAAAGGCGTTTGCCTCGAGGGACTTTGCGACCAAGAATAATCTCGCAGACGATGCGATCGGAGAGATCGATGACTCGATATTGAATGTGAATGGAGGAGCCATAGCGTTGGGTCATCCTGTGGGGACATCAGGGGCTCGTCTCGTACTGACTCTCTTAAAAGAATTGAAGCGTCGAAACAAAAGTTTAGGTCTTGCGAGTTTGTGCATTGGCGGGGGCCAAGGGGGCGCGGCCGTAGTGGAAGCTTGCAATTAAATAGCCAGACGAAGGGTTAAAGGAGAATTATGAGTAGTCAGATGCCCATTTTTGACGAAGAGAAAAAAGAGGCTGCCACTATTAAATTAGAGGTCGACCGAGAACATGCCGAGATTCTCATTCATAGCCCTAACGAAAAGGTCAACAAGCTGACGCGAGCCGCTTTTCTAGAGCTGCGCGATTGTTTCGGTGTTTTACGTGCGAAGGCCGATCAGATTAAAACACTGATTATACGTAGCACCAAGCCCGATATGTTTTTGGCCGGGGCGGATATTCGAGAAATTGTTTCGATGACGGAGAAGGCTCAAGCCATGGAGCTCGTCGAGCGTGCTCAAGAAGTTTTTCAAGAGCTCGCCGAGTTGCCGCAGTGGACGATCGCTGCCATTGACGGACCTTGCATGGGCGGAGGCTTAGAACTGGCCCTCGCTTGCAAGACGCGAATTGCATCCGACAATCCCAGTACCAAACTAGGTCTACCCGAGGTGATGCTTGGCGTTCTGCCTGGAGCTGGCGGAACTCAGCGACTTCCTAAAACCGTGAATTTGTTGACGGCCCTTGAAATGATGACCACCGGTGCTGCCTTAGATTTTAAGAAAGCCCTGAAGGTTGGGCTTGTGTCTGATGTGGTACCTAAAGAGTATTTGTTGGCGCACTGTCGCAAATTAGCGCGAGGTGAGATTACACCGAGACGAAGTGTCGAACCTTCTTTCGTCGATATGGTGATGACGTGGAAGCCGGTTCGAAATTTTATATTTTCGAAAGCGCATAAAAAAATTATCGAGAAGACCAAGGGCTTTTATCCCGCACCGCTACGCATTGTTGACGTCGTTAAAAAGACCTATGGCTTGCCGATTGTGGAAGGTCTTAAAATTGAGGCCGATGGTTTTTCGGACTTAGCCATCAGCCCTGAAGCAAAGAACTTAATGCATCTCTTTTTTGCAACGGAAGAGCTTAAAAAAGATCGAGGGGTGGCGGCTCACGAAATTCCTCAGTTTAAGCCCACGAAGTATTTTCAGTGTGGCGTGGTGGGGGCTGGTGTTATGGGGGGCGGTATCGCTTCTGTAGCGGCGGCTCGATCGATTTCGGTTCGGATGAAAGACATTTCTCATGAAGCTCTGCTGAATGGACTTAAAACCGCGCATGGCATCTTTGACAAAGATTTAAAACGCCGAAAAATTTCAAAGAGTGACTATCATAAGCGTGTCTATGCGGTGCAACCGACGCTCGATTTTTCGGGATTCTCTCAGATGCCTTTCGTTATTGAGGCCATCATAGAAAGACTTGATCTAAAAATTAAACTTATCGAGGAGTTGGAGCGTGAGCTATCGCCCACGGCAATCATTGCCTCTAATACGAGCTCGCTGAGTATTGGTGATATGGCAAAGGAAGCAAAACATCCCGAGAGAATTGTGGGGATGCATTTTTTTAATCCTGTCCCAAAGATGCCGCTTGTCGAAGTAATTCGAACCGATAAGACATCGCCAGAAGTGGTCGCTCAGACAGTCGCTTTTGGAAAACAACTGGGGAAAACAGTTATTGTCGTTAAAGATAGGCCGGGCTTTTTAGTGAATCGTATTTTGATGCCTTTTTTGATTGAAAGTGTGCATCTCTATGACGAGGGTTATAGTATAGACCAAATTGATAGCGCGGCCCTTCGCTTTGGTATGCCCATGGGCCCGTTTCACTTGTTAGATGTTATTGGTCTCGACACAGCGGCGAAAGTCGCTCGCGTAATTGCGACCGCCTTTCCTCATATGGTGGTCTTGCCGATGATTGACGATATGGTAGCCCAGGGCCTTCTGGGACAAAAGAAGGGGCGAGGATTTTATCATTATAATTCGCGCGGTGATAAACTAGCTTTGAATACCGAGTTTCAGAAAGACTCTCGCGATGAGGGCGAGCCGACCGAGGCACTCCTTCAAGATCGATTGATTTTGCCCATGGTCACAGAGGCTGTGATGGCTCTTGAAGAAGGGGTCATATCGAGCGCACGAGATTGTGATATTGGATTGATTTACGGTATTGGCTTTCCGCCGTTTCGAGGTGGCTTGCTGAAGTGGGTCTCTGGTGTTGGAGAGCAGAAAATTCTCGATCGAATGCATCGACTTCACCAACTTACCAAAGGCAGGTTGATTGTTCCGCCCGCTTTTGAAACTCGGGCGCGAAACGGCCAATCGTTTTACCGTAACGAGCTATGATCTCGGCGTGCTTGATTGCCAAGAACGAAGAAAAGTGGATTGGCGACTGTCTTGAACATCTTAAGGCACTCGCGTCCGAGATTGTCGTTGTGGATACTGGATCAACCGATCGTACCATTGAGATTGCGCGTGAAAAGGGAGCTCGCGTTTCTCAGATTAAGTGGGAAAACGATTTTGCAAAGGCTCGCAATGCAAGTCTCGATCGTGCCACGGGCCGATGGATATTGATTATTGATCCTGATGAGAGACTGGCTGCTCGAGATATTGAAAAAATGCGGGCTTTAGTGGAAGCGAAAAACATTGTGGCCTATTCATTTAACACGCGCAATTATTCGGACAATCCCGTCGCTTCTGGATTTTCGCCGTGCAAGGGGGAGTATGAGGAAGAAAAGCAGTATCCAGGATATTTTGAGAGTCGTAAGGTGCGGCTGTTTCAAAATATTCCCTCCATTCGCTTTGTCGGGACGGTTCATGAATTGGTAGAGTCGACCATCAAAGGGACGATTGTCGCCAGCGATATTCCCTTTCATCACTACGGATCAACAAAAGAAGTTACGCAGGAAAAAAAGAAGCACGATCTCTATCGAGCGCAAGGTCAAAAGAAAATTCAAGAGCAGCCTCATGATTGGAAGGCGTATTTCGAATTGGGCGTCGAGTTTCTCACCGAGGGAAATCCTGCCAAGGCGGTTAAAGAACTTGAGAAAGCGCATCAGTTAAAGCCGAAAGATCCTCTTATCATGAGTAATTTGGGTTATGCCTACCTCGAGACCGGAAAACTTGATCAATCGGCGCGCGTCTTAGATGAGTGCTTGGGATTTGCGCCCAAGCATCATGATACGCTGTTGAACCGAGGCGTCGTCGAAATGAGGCGCAATCGTTGGGCTGATGCTATTACATCGTTTCAGCGTTTGGTCGATTTGCATCCTAAATCGTTCACGACATGGAGAAATATTGGCCTCTGTTATGCGCACCTCAAAAATTACCAAAAGGCGGCAGAGGCCTTTGAAAAGGCGCTGAAGGTCTTTCCACAGTACCATGAGGCTCGTATTGATTTGGGGGTCGTATGCTTCGCGGGCGGGCGAGCCGACTTAGCGAAAATAGTTCTCCAGGAGGCCCTGAAGCATCAGCCTCAGTCGATGAGGGCTCGGGTAGTGCTCGAAGATGTCGAAAAGACTCTCGCCCAAGGCTCGGGTCGTTCGTCGCCCAAGGCACAGCGATAAAGGGTTAGGCCTCCATGGGCGTTTGGCGACAACCCCAATATACGTCCTCGTTTACTTGACTTAAATGGGGCTAGCTTCGATTTTAGTCAGATCATGCCTCCACTCGACCGTCTGCGAAATTTCTCTATTATTGCTCATATCGATCACGGTAAGTCCACACTCGCCGATCGCCTCATTGAGAAGACAGGTCGCTTAACCAAGCGAGAGATGAAAGAACAAATTCTCGATTCTATGGATATTGAGCGCGAGCGCGGCATTACTATTAAGGCTCAAACGGTGCGTCTCAATTATCGAGCGCAAGATGGTGAAGATTATGTTTTGAATCTTATCGATACGCCGGGGCATGTGGACTTTTCGTATGAGGTCTCGCGCAGTCTATCGGCCTGCGAGGGCGCGCTTTTGGTCGTCGATGCGTCTCAAGGAATTCAAGCTCAAACTTTGGCTAATGTATACATGGCCCTCGATAATAATTTGGAGGTTGTGCCCGTTATCAATAAAATTGATTTGCCCCAGGCCAATCCTGAGCGAGTAAAAAAAGAAATTGAAGACGTCATTGGTTTAGATACGTCTCACGCGGTGCCTTGCTCTGCAAAATCAGGAATAGGCATTGAAGATGTTTTAGAGGCAGTTGTGCGTTATACGCCCGCGCCCAAAGATCGAGCGGAGTGTGAAGGCAAGCTGGCGGCCCTCATTATTGATTCATGGTTTGATGCTTACCGAGGCGTGATTATTTTAGTGAGAGTGTTTTCGGGTGAAGTAAAAGCCAAAGACCGTATTTTGTTTATGGCTACCAATGCCAACCAAGAAGTGCAAGATGTGGGGTTTTTTACGCCGAGAGCGCAAAAAGCCGACTCCTTAAAATCGGGAGAGGTCGGTTATATTGTGACCAATATTAAATCAGTCCAAGAAGCAAAAGTGGGAGACACAGTCACTCATCTTCGAAGCGCGGTGACGAAAGCGCTGCCCGGATTCAAAGAAGTAAAGCCCATGGTTTTTTGTGGAATTTTTCCAACGGCCAGCGATGATTATGAGACTCTCAAAGATGCCTTGGGCAAACTTGTGCTCAATGATTCTGCTGTCCAGTATGAGCCCGAAATCTCAGAGCATTTGGGTTTTGGTTTTCGATGTGGATTTTTGGGTCTTCTTCATATGGAGATTATCACCGAGCGACTATCTCGAGAATACAATCTCGATATAATTTCGACGATGCCGACGGTCAAATATCGCATGACATTTACCGACGGTCATGTCGAAGAAATATCGAATCCTTCGAAAATGCCCGAGCCTCATTTGATTGAGCTGATTGAAGAGCCGATCTACCGCGTCACCATTCATACGCCTCCCGATTATATTGGGGCCATCATGACTCTATGTACGGACAAACGAGGCATTCAGAAGAAGATGGATTATTTTACCAAAGAGCGAGTGATTTTAGAGTATGAAATGCCTCTGAACGAAATTGCCTTAAACTTTTTTGATAAGTTGAAATCGATTACGAAAGGCTATGCCAGTTTAGATTACGAATTTCTACGCTATGGAGTTGCGTCGCTGGTCAAAGTTGATCTTTTGCTCAATGGCGAGAAAGTCGAGGCCCTCTCGTTAATCTGTCATACCGATTTTGCCTTTGCCAGAGGTCGGGACTTAACTAAGAAAATGAAAGAGTTGCTCCCGCGCCAGATGTTTCAGATTGCCATTCAAGCCGCTATTGGCGCCAAAATTATTGCGCGCGAAACCCTGAGTGCGCTTCGTAAAGACGTTCTTGCAAAATGTTACGGTGGGGATGTGAGCCGTAAACGGAAGCTTCTCGAAAAGCAAAAAGAAGGTAAAAAGCGCATGAAGCAGATTGGATCTGTGGAAGTGCCGCAAGAGGCATTCCTGGCTGTTCTGAAAATCGATAGTTAGAGCCCATATAGGCCTCTTAGGCCCCTTTTAGGCTGCATCTCGACATTCTTAAAATCCAGTGGTAGCCTCATTTCTTTTTGGGGAATCTACTGGCTACGAAAGGGGATGGGGTTTTGTGACATTAAAGCTCTGGGGGATACTAGGGGTCGTGTGCGGATTATCGTTTGCCGAAAGGTCTTCGGTAACTTGGGCTACTGACCTCGATCAAGTCGGTGGCTATCAATCAGGCGATTCGGATTCGGGCAGACATCTGGTGTCATGGAATTTTCCTACGGCCCAAGCGGCCGCCATGTTAAAACTTTTTCAGGGGACTCAAGGTCTGTCTTCATATTATGAGAGCATTTCCGTTGAGGAGCCACACTGTTCGATGACCGCACGTGTTTCGGACAACGAATCTGAACTCTCTGAAGTAGAACTGGCCTGCCGAAGTTCAAAACAGGACGATGCACCCACGGGATTTTCAATGCGTTATGAGCAAAGCCATGTGGTCCACTACCATCGCTTTGGTCACCAACTCACTCGTGTGACGGGGGGGATGGCCGATTTACTTTTTTCGCGTATTCAGAGAAGTATGCCTTCTCAAAGGGGCAGTGCTTTCGTGACCCCGGTGGTCTCATGCCAGGTAGAAGAAGTGCTGAACGGACCTTGGCGAGGGATATTTTCTTCAACCTGCCATGAGATTTATTATTTATCGGGTGTCCACCGATCTTTATCTCAAGGCATCGAAACTAAAACGACGAACGATGACTCTAAGCCCGACTATTCGGAGCCTGCTGCTCTTTACTGCGAACGACATAGTGAGCCACTGCTTTCTCAGTCCTTGAAGGGAGATTCGCCATTTCTGCAGGCGCCCATGAATCCCAGTCATCAGACTCGTAAAGCCTTGGTTCAAGCCATTCAAAAAGAATTCTCCACTCACCAGCGTCGCGTCACGAGACCTATTCGGTGCTATTTTTCTCATTTCGATTATGTGTCGTTGGCTTCGGGGCCTTCATGACTTTATAGGTGGTACGCAGGTAATAAAAAAAGTTGCTTAAAAATTTCTGTAAATCCAATTCATCGCGATGGCGGCAGCGTGGCTAACATTTAATGATTCGGCGACTTTCTCCATTGGAATGCGCACGCTTTCGCGACAGAAAAACTTTATGTCGGCGTCTATGCCAGAAGACTCTGAGCCTAGAATCAGAGCAATCGGAAAGGTGGGCGTCCACTCATAGAGTGAAATTGCCTGGCGATCACTATCGAGGCCTACGATTGAAAAACCACGCCGACTTAGTTCTTTGAGGGGATCTACCAAAGATTTAACTTTGGCAAACTGAATGTGAAAGGCTAAGCCTGCCGATGATTTCACAGCGGCTGGCGTGAGTTCTGCGCTTTGATCTTCTTCATGAATCATGAGGCCGCCACGAAACGCAGCAGCACAGCGAGCAATCGAGCCAAAATTGTGAATGTCCTGGACGTGATTGCAGAGAATAACCAGCGGATACTGCTTTAACGAAAGATCAGAGTAGGGACGGTAAAACGAATGCGATGTTTCAAAGACAATTCCCTGATGAGCTTGATGCCTAAAGGCTGCAGGAATTCCGGAAATCCATTCCACATCGGCATGGCGCAGACCTGATAACGACTGTGCAAATCGTTTGGCCGCTTCGGTCTCGTAGTAAATTTTTGACAGGGCTGCCTTAGCGCGAAGAGCCTCCCGTAAAATATTTCGGCCAAACAGAATCACGTCCTTGGTGCCACTGTCGATGACGTTTTGTTTGCTGTCGTGTCTTGTTGTATAAAAAGCGTTCGGGTGGGAAAAGCAAAGTCAATACCCTCTTGAGCAAACAGCTTCATGATTTCAAGGTTAATGGCCTGTTGTTTGTCCATGGCAGTTCCATACTCGGGCGCAAGTATAAAATAGATCGCTTCAAAATCGAGGGATGATTCGCCAAATGAGATAAAGTGAGCCCGATCAAAACGAACGCCGTCTTGTTTCTCGATAGCCGATCGAATCAAATCTTGAGCTTTCCGTATTTTATCGAGAGGCGTTTGATAGAGAATCCTGATTTTCAAAATCATACGACGTTCTGTCATTTGTTTGAAATTGCGCACGCGACTTGCAAGAAGATCGCCATTTGAGAAAACGAGTTGTTCTCCCGATAGTGAACGCAAACGAGTCGTTTTGAGACCAATTTTTTCTACCACCCCAGCCGCATCACCGACGACGATGAAATCGCCAGGTCGAAAGGGTTTATCAAGAACTATCGAGAGTGAAGCGAATAGGTCACCCAAAATATTCTGTAGTGCGAGAGCGACCGCAATACCTCCAATACCTAGGGAGGTCACTAGAGCAGTAATATCCACACCAAAATTATCAAGTCCTACAATGACGATAAGAGAGATGAGAGCAAGCCGACCCACGAACTGAATAGCAGGTACGGCTCCCGCCACCAGCTCATCAGACTGGGCCAATACGCGGTCTTGGCGAACGAGTCGGTAGGCCAGAAACTCAATAGCTTCTCGCCCCCAGAACCAAATTTGAAACAAAAAAATGAGGATGATCGAGGAAATGGCGATTTTATGAATGCCTGGGGCAAGTTCTATGAAATGAAGGCCAATCAAGATGCCCAGAGCGATGATTGTAGATTTCTTTGTATTTTCGAGAAGCGACAGGCCAAAGTCGTCGAGTTCTGTGGAGGTCTTTATGACCACTTTTTTCAGGCGACTGACGAGCAGGTGACGAAATAGAAAGAGGGCCAAAACAATGGCAAGTGTGACTGCTAGGGCCAAAGCATACGCTCTAAGGTTTTCTATAGAATAGAGGCTATGTAGGACGGAAGAAAAGGTCATAGTGAGCCCCATGTTTTGACACGCCTTCCCATGGTGTCAAGGCCCATAGCTCGAGTTTTAGCTGTTCATAGGCTCGGGTATAATTTATGTTCCAGTGGACTAGTCTCTGGGTGATAATGGAGTGTGCACAAAGCAAGATCTCATCGAGGAGCTGCATCTATTGTCATTATGGCGGCGTCGGCGTTGGTTTTACTGGCGATGGGCCGCTATGCCATGATTGCGTATCAGCGCGTTGAAATAGAGAACTCTGTGGATTCGTTGCTCATTCGAAACAGGGTCTCGCCCGACGATAACGTCATACGAAATGCAATCAGAGATCACCTCACGGTGGCTGGAATTCAAGGCATCACGGAAGATATGATTCTCGTTTATCGATCGAACCAGGGGCGTATTCTTGTGAAGTTCTCGTATAAAGTGCCTATGAGACTGCCTGTTACTGACTGGGGCTTCGACATAAGTCAGCATATTATCGTCGACCAAGCCTTGGGCCGATAGTGCCTTTTGACCGGGCATAGGGAGTCAGGCAACGGGCTGGTCCAATTGCATGCCCACAGTTGCTTCATGTCTTTGCACCTTGCGTCCCCCCCCCTGACTTCGTGATTGCCCAGTCTCCGTCATTTTTATGACGCCCTTACGCAGCCTGTTATAACGGCGTACCATAAAAGGTGCTGTTCTGCACCCGAGGGAGATCTCAGGCATGTTAAATTCGTTGGTTATTGTGGTAGCGTTTGCATCGATGGAGCCAAGCGATCAGTCTTTGATCGAAGTGGTGCGCCAGCTTTTTACTCCGACAAAGACCGCTCAGGTTTATTTGCCACTTCAAGATAATCCGTCGTTGACCGATGAGACGATGGCCTCCGTTCACTTAGATTTTTTAAAACCCATGGGCTTTGTGGCGAGAGATTTGTGGGGCAACCGCGACTATATCTTTGGTTATGGTGCCATGAGAGATGGTTCGTTGCTTATGGTGGCTTGGAAGAATTCTAAAAGCGCCCCTACGATTTCGCTCAAAGAAGTGAGTTCCATATATACAGAAGAACGCCTTGCAGCTGTGACCGATGACAGCGGTTTAAAGCGGTGGCGCAAAGTTCGAGAAGAGGTGGCAGGGGCCTTCATTGCAGCGAGAAAATCGGAGGCTGCCTTCGTGCCGTTATATCCGACTAAACTTGATCAAACGACTGGCCGAGACTCACTTAAAGACCTATTGGTCTCTGATAGACCGCTGGCCGTTCGTTTTCTAATGGAGCGTAAGGTGAATAATCTTAAGGGCCTCGTCGGCTCGCGAGATGATCCTGGTATTCGTTAAGCTGCTACGCTATGCCAATCAATCGATACACGCGTTAAGAATCTACTAAATCCCATTGGCAGAATGAGCGTGCGTCCTCTAGTCTAAGGCTCGATGAAGATGCATACCGGCCTTCTCTCTTCGGAGTCTCTTTCGAAGGACCAGGTATTAAGACTCTTTCGAGAGTCGACGAATGCTAGAGTCCTTTCTTCGAGCTCATCCCATGATAACTATCTTGGCTTTTTAGTTTTTCTAGAGCCTTCAACCCGAACTCGTGTGAGTTTTGAGGCGGCGGGTTTGGCGCTCGGCATGAAGTGGGTGTCTGTAGGCTCTTTTGGCTCAAGTCTTGAAAAGGGCGAGAGTTTGAAAGACACTTTTATGACGCTCTCGGCGTATAGGCCGAAAGTGTTTGTGATCCGCAGCGGTCTTTATGGTCTGTCGTCTTATGTACAAAAGTGGACGCAAGTTCCCGTTATCAATGCAGGCGAGGGTTCTTGGGATCATCCAACGCAGGGTTTGCTTGATGCGTTTTGCCTTCATCAGCTGAAACGACCATCGCTATCTGTAGCGTTCTTTGGAGATACCCGACGTAGCCGCGTCTTTCGTTCGGATGCCTATTTCTTTTCGTTGTTGGGCTATAAGATTTTTCTGTGTGATGACGAAACCGACGATCAGAAGCGGATGTCGGAAGCCTTTGGCTTTCCCCTTGTAGCTCGAAACGATTTGAAAAAAATGGATATTGTGATGGGTCTTCGCGTTCAAAAAGAACGTGGAAGTCTTTTGTCGCAAAGACCTTTGGAGCCAAAAGATTTAGGAGCTAAGGCACTGCTTATGCATCCCGGGCCCGCAGTGGTGGATTCTGATGTCTCGAAAGATTTGGTGTTGTGGCTCGAGGCTCATCCTGAGCGTTCGTTGATTTCGAAGCAGGTGGCTGCGGGACTCCTGCTACGAAAGCTTCTTTTGAAACGTTGTTTGGAAGGAGCTTTATGATTGTTGTTGCATCCAAGCATATCTGGGACTCTTCAAAGGGACGCTTTGAACCAGGCGTGATTGAAATTGATCGAGGTAAAATTAAGCAGTTTATTTTTGGGCACCTAAAAGCCACGAAAGCTCGCGTGATTGATTATGCTGACTTTCATATCGGGCCTTCCGCGATCGATCTGCATGTGCATTGTCGAGATTTTGATGAATCGCATAAAGAGACTTTTGAAACTTGCGAGATGGCAGCCGCCAAAGGAGGCGTCGGTGCGCTTGTGGCCATGGCCAATACCAAGCCTCGAATGGATACCCTTGCGCTCGTCAAAGACTTTGACCGCCGAGTGGCTCGACTCCAGACTTCGTTTTTTACGTTTGCCGCCGTCACCAAACAGCTCCTTGGCAAAAAGATGACCGATTGGTCAACTTTACTGAAGCATCCTCGTGTGGCCGGACTTTCGGATGATGGCAAGCCGCTTCACGATTCGCTTTTAATGGAGAAGGCCTTAGGGGCCTGCCATCGCGCAAAAAAGCTCTTGTCTCTTCATGAAGAGGATTTGAGTTTGTCAAATAAGTCGCTCGTGCACGAATCGCTTACGAGTCTGCGCGCAGGGCTTGAGGGGTCTCCGTCGCTCTCTGAATTTTCTATGGTAGCACGTGATTTGGCTATTGCGAAACGCTTGGGAGCTTCGCCTCACTTTGGGCATTTATCGTCGAAAGAGGCTATTGCTCTTTTACGAAAGGCCCGAAAAGAAGGAATCTCTTTTTCAGCGGAGCTCACGCCGCACCATGGTTTGCTGGATGTGACCGGTTTTGAATGCCTCACGCTCGAACAAAAATCGCTGTTCAAAGTTTGTCCCGTCATTCGCCAAGACGAAGATCGAAAGGCTTTGTTGGCGGGCTTACGAGAGGGACTTTTAGATTGTCTCGCAACAGACCATGCCCCGCATAGCTCACTTGAGAAAGAGGGACCCTACGAGGACTGTATGCACGGCATTGTGTCTCTCGAAAATTATTATCCACTTTATTTAGAAGTTCGAGAACGAGCGAGATTGTCGTGGCGCGGATTTTTCGAGGCCGCGGTATTTCGACCCGCTACCTTGTTGCGATCGGTAATGAAGGAGCGTCCGTGGACCGTAGGGGCGAGTGCGAATATGGTAGTCTTTGATCCAAATACGACAGGCGCGCTGCGCTTCGATCGATCGCGGTCTGCTAATACTCCTTTAAAAGGATTTAGCGTCAAAGGCCAAGTTCAGGCCCATTGGTTGAAGGGGAAAAAAGTTTATGAAGCTTAAAGGAAATGCCGTTCTTCTTCTTCAAGATGGCTCCATCTTTGAAGGTAGAGCTTTCGGGGCTCGCACGACTGCGATGGGAGAATGTATTTTTCATACCGGGCATACGGGGTACCAAGAAATTTTGAGTGATCCTTCGTATCATCGTCAGTTTCTGGTGTTTACAGATCCTCATATTGGCAACGAGGGGATGAATCCTGACGATTATGAAAGTCGAAAGCTTTGGGCCGCGGGGGCGATTGTTCGTGAGTTGAGAGAAAGTTCTCACCATTGGCGCTTGAAACAGTCGCTATCGGCCGCCTTAGAGAAAGAGGGCATTCCAGGGATTTCGGGGGTCGATACGCGCCGACTGGTTTTGCATTTGCGAAACGTCGGGGCTCAGTGGGCGGTGCTCTCCACCGATGGACAACCGCTGAAGCAACTCCAAAAAAAGCTAGCTCAAGAGTTCTCTATGTCCGGCCTGTCTTTGTCAGCCGAGGTATCCACTCCATCGGCTTATGAATGGGCAGCATCGCTCGATCCACTGATCAGTACATCGCTCGCTGTGGCCACGTCGGTTGATTCCGTTGCCTCGACTGGTTCATGGGCTGACGTGTCTGCCTCGGATGTTGCGTCTACCTTGGACGCTGCGGCCGCGGCGGGCTTGGCGCACTGTGTGGTCTTGGACTTTGGAGTAAAGCATCAAATTTTGCGCTATCTAAAGGCGGCGGGTTTTTCAAAAATTACGGTCTTGCCTTCAAAGACATCGGCGCAGGCGATTTGTTCGCTGAAGCCCGATGCGTTGTTTTTGTCGAATGGTCCAGGCGATCCAGCCGCAGAAACAGTGGCGATCGCAACCGTCAAAGAGCTCTTAGGTAAATTGCCAATTCTTGGAATTTGTTTAGGTCATCAGATTTTAGCTTTGGCGCTGGGCTTGAAAACATTCAAATTAAAATTTGGGCACCACGGGGCGAATCATCCTGTAAAAAATAATCGATCCGGCCTCGTTGAAATCACCAGCCAAAATCATGGCTTTGCCGTCGCACAAGACGATTGGCCTGAGGCGTTGGAACTGACGCATATCAATTTGAATGATCATACGGTCGAGGGCTTTCGGCATCGACAGTGGCCGGTGCGCGCTTTGCAGTTTCATCCTGAAGCAGCCCCAGGGCCTCTGGATTCCGTTGAGATTTTTAAAGAATTTCAGAAGGGATTTTCGTGACTCGAGGGGTCCCTTCACTGCATGAAGAACTTTCAATGGTGGCGCGATGGCAAAAGGCTTTTGATGATGCCGTAAGCGTGGCGTCGACTGGGCTCTTTGAGACAGAAATTCAAGAAGCCAAGAAGATTTTTTTTACTCGATTGGGGGCGTCGCACGAAATGAAGGCCGATATTTTCGAAGCGGCCTCTCGGAGTTTTCTTGAGTGGTACCTCTACGACTATCCGACCCGACAATTTATGAAGAGCCCGCTGCTGACATTGTTGACCTTGGGCTCTCTAAGAGAGGAGTCTGCCGAGTGTCTGCGACAAAGTGTGCATCATCGATGGTCGCTCTATCGAATTGAAAAAGAGCTCAAAGGTGAGCTCGTTCTTACAGACCTTGTGGTCGGCATGGAACGCCATTTGTGGTTCGATCGAGATCATATCGAATCGAAAGTATGGCAACTCGAACGAGGTCAGATCATTCAGGCGCGCCTCTTTCCTCTGCAGCGAGCGCCTCACTCAGTGGCTCATCACTATTTTATGACGCATCCTTGGATTCATCCGGCTTCTGAAAGCGCGTTGCTGACGGCCTTGTGCCAGAAGGTCGGAAAATCTTGGGCCGTGCCGCAGGAATTTCTCATCGAGGCCTTTGAAACGGTGGTGCGAAGTCAGAATATCCACCGGCAGGTGAGAACAAGTTCTCAATCGAACTGGTATTATCAGGAGTTAAAAAAGCGCTATGCCTAAACGACGTGACCTCAAGAAAATTTTGGTGATTGGCAGTGGCCCTATTCAGATTGGGCAGGCATGCGAATTCGATTATTCCGGCACTCAAGCTGTGCGAGCTCTGAGAGCCGAAGGATACCAAATTGTTTTGGTGAATTCGAATCCTGCCACGATTATGACTGACCCGGGTTTGGCCGACCGTACGTATATCGAACCCCTGGTTCCCGAAGTTCTTCAGAGTATCATCGAGCAAGAAAAGCCCGATGCTCTCTTAGCAACGCTAGGGGGACAAGTGGCCCTCAACCTAGCCATGGAACTACATCGGCGTGGTATACTGGAAAAACATAAGGTTGAAATGCTCGGCGCTTCGATAGATGCGATTGATTTGGCAGAAGATCGTGAACGTTTCAGGGATTTGATGAAGCAACTGTCGTTACCTGTTCCTGATTCCATTGTGGTCTCTTCCTTGAGTGAAGGGCTCGTGAAAGCTGAAACGCTAGGTTTTCCGTTAGTGCTTCGGCCATCCTTCACTCTGGGTGGTACGGGAGGAGGCATCGTCTTTAACCGATCAGAACTAGGCGAAAAGCTCTCGTTCGCGTTACAGGCATCGCCCGTATCTCAAGTTCTGCTAGAAGAGTCGATTGTAGGATGGAAAGAAATTGAATTCGAAGTGATGCGCGACGGAAAAGATCAACTCGTCATCGTTTGTGCCATTGAAAATTGTGATCCTATGGGTGTGCATACCGGAGATTCTATCACAGTAGCGCCCGTTCAAACGCTCACCGACAAAGAGTTTCAACGCCTCCGAGAAGCCTGTAAGAAGATTTTGAGAGGTGTGGGTATTGAGACAGGAGGCTGCAATGTGCAATTTGCGCTCGATCCCAAGTCTGATCGCTATGTGGTCATTGAGATGAATCCACGTGTGTCGCGTTCGTCGGCCTTAGCCTCAAAGGCCACGGGCTTTCCGGTGGCAAAACTCGCAGCTTTAGTGGCGGTTGGCTACTCGCTCGATGAAATTCAAAACGATATTACTAAAAAAACCCCTGCCTTGTTTGAGCCCGCTTTAGATTATATTGTTGTAAAAATTCCCCGTTTTGCGTTTGAAAAGTTTAAAAACACTGAGCCACTCTTAGGCACTCAAATGAAGTCGGTCGGTGAGGTGATGGCGCTAGGGCGCACGTTTAAAGAGGCGTTTCAAAAGGCCTTGAATTCTTTAGAGCTCGGTATATGTGGTTTGATGCTACCCAAAGGTTGGAACGCATCCGACGTGCGGCTCGAAAACATCCGCTCGCCTCGCTTTGATCGCTGGTGGTTGATTGCCGAGCTTTTTCGCTCTGAGCGGGCCAGCGTCGATGAGGTCGCTGAGGCCACCGGAGTTGATCGTTGGTTTTTAAGAGAAATTCACGAACTGGTCGACATGGAGAAACGTTTAGCCAAGCGAAACCTTAAAACCATCAGTCCTACGGAACTCAGACTTGCAAAGGCTATGGGATTTTCAGATTACTTTCTTTCGCTGCTTTGGAAGACGAGTATCAAAAGTGTAAGGCATAAAAGGCATGGTTTTGATATTCATTCGCAGCTTTACCAAGTCGACACTTGCGCGGGCGAATTTGAAGCGGTGACGCCGTACTACTATTTTGGTACCGAAGAGTTTCCAGGGACGATCGCCCCCGCGGCGGCCAATCTGGCCAGGGAGTCATCCTCGGTGAATGGAGCCGCCTCGGCGGATGGAACCAATGACAGATATGCGATTCAGCAGGCTCGTGAACTTGCGAGCAATCTCAAAAATCAGTCTAAAGGTGCGGTTGTGATTTTGGGGTCTGGACCCAATCGCATTGGCCAAGGGGTTGAATTTGATTATTGCTGTGTGAAGGCCGCTCAAGCCGTTCAGGCCTTGGGTTATGAGGCCGTTATGGTGAACTGTAATCCAGAGACCGTGTCGACCGATTACGATATTTCAAGTCGACTTTACTTTGAGCCCCTTGAAGAAGAGTCGGTACGTCGTGTTCTTCACGAAGAGAAATCTCAACTGAAGGGCATTCTGTGTCAGACTGGTGGTCAAACGGCGCTCAAGCTGTCGCAGGTGCTAAAAGAGTATCCGATATTAGGCACAGCATCTGCGCAGATTGATCGGGCTGAAGATCGCGGCAAGTTCGATCGACTGCTGCAAAAACTTAAGCTCAAGAGGCCGAAGTCTCGCGCCGTTAAATCTCTCGATCAACTGCCGTCAGTGGCCCGAGTCTTAGGATATCCGGTATTAATTCGACCCTCCTATGTACTCGGGGGGCGGTCGATGATGGTCTTGCGTTATGAGAGTCAGCTAGAGCGAGTGATGAATGATATTTTGAATACGCAGGACATACAGTTTCCTTTGTTGGTCGATCGATTTTTGGAGGACGCCATTGAAATTGATGTCGATTGTATTGGCGACGGAAACGATGTGATCGTGATTGCCATCATGGAGCATATTGAAGAAGCGGGCATCCATTCTGGAGATTCTTCGTGTTCCATTCCGACCTTGACGCTGTCTGATCGGATGATCGATCAAATTCGAAAGCAATCGGAGAAGCTAGGGCGAGAGTTAAAACTCTGTGGGTTTTTAAATATCCAGTTCGCGATTCATCAAGACTCGGTTTATGTGCTCGAAGTGAATCCTCGAGCTAGTCGAACGCTACCGTTTGTGTGTAAAGCCACGGGCATAGACTGGGTGCAGCCCGCGGTACACGCGATGCTTGGCAAGAGTTTTCAAGAACAGGGCTTGGTAGCACCTAGCTTAAAGCCGCGAGACTTCACGCACTATTCGGTGAAAGAAGTAGTCTTTCCGTTTTTGAAATTTCCTAATACCGATGTTCTTCTGGGACCCGAAATGAAATCGACGGGTGAGGTGATGGGCATTGGGGCTGATTTTAACGAAGCTTTTGTGAAGGGCCTCCTTGCTGCAGGCAATCGCCTGCCTCGCGAAGGTCAGGTCTTTGTGAGCGTGAAAGATGATGACAAAGAGCGGATTCTTGATATTTGCCAAAGACTGAAAGGCCTGGGTTTTCGTTTGCTCGCCACCCACGGCACAGCAGAATTTTTAAGCAATCAAAAACTGGAAGTGATGGGCATCAACAAAGTAAAAGAAGGCCAGCCCCATATTGTCGATGCGATTATCAATGGCGATATTTGCATGGTCATCAATACCACCGACAGTGAGGCGGCTATCTCAGACTCGTTCTCGATTCGACGATCCGCCCTACAAAAGGGAATCCCGTATTTTACGACGTTGACGGGCGCGCGCGCGGCTGTGAATTCACTATTTCGCTGGATGCGGGGCGAGCTCAAGGTGCGCGCTTTGCAAGATTTGCCCGTAGTGGCTCAAAATAGTGATCGGCAGTCTGACGGTGGATCGCCTAGATTTAAGGCCTCCTGATATTTTGAGGCCCCCACAGTAGACGTTAAAATCGAGACTCGCTAGTCTAAAGACCTTATGGATCGTTTTCCTATCACGCCGGAGGGCTATACTCGACTGCAAAAAGAGATTGAACAGATAAAATCGGTAGAGCGTCCTCGCAATATCAAGGCTTTGGAAGAGGCGAGGTCTCACGGAGATCTCTCTGAAAATGCCGACTACGATGCCGCTAAAAATGAGCAAGGTCTTATTGAGGCTCGCTTGAATCAAGCCGAAGACCGTTTGGCTCGTGCGGAGATTATAGATCCTAAGAAATTATCGGGTCCTACGGTGATGTTTGGAGCGACGGTCACCTTGGTTGATCTAGAAACCAACGATGAAATTATCTATCAAATTTTAAGTCCCTTTGAGGCCGATCCAAAAAAAAGAATCATCAGCCTGGAGTCGCCTATCGGAAAAGCTCTCATTGGTAAAAGTGAGGGCGAGGAAGTAGTGGTTCAAACACCCAATGGCGCGCGCGAGTTCGGTATCCACAAAGTCGAGTATCGTTAAGCTCGATTCTCCCTTGCGTTTTGCCAAGGGAGTGGGCGATGCGTTAGCCGCACTTTTTGCTAAGAAAGATCTTTTTACATTTCGAGACGCTCTGCATTTTCTGCCGAGAATCTACGAAGATCGTCGCACTCTGAAATCGATCGAGAGATTGGTGCCCGGAGAGAAAGCTACCGTGGTCGGAAGAATCGTGCGCGCTCATCCCGTTTTTTATTCGAAGTCTCGACGGCGAGCTTTTGAGGTTTGGCTCGAGCACGATAGCTCGAAGCGCACGTTACAACTCACCTGGTTTCAGATGCCCTATGGTCGCGATAAGTGGAAAGAAGGTTTCTATGTGGTGGCACGGGGTGAGGTGAAGTTGTTTCGAGGCAATCTCACCATGGCGCATCCCGATATAGAATTGTTGGGCAAGACCTATGACGAGTCGCAAGTGACGAGGTCGATTGTTCCTATTTATTCCGAGACCTCGGGACTTTACCAGAAGACCATTCGAAAAATTATTCAGAGTCTTTTGAATTTGCACGGTCATGAAATTGAAGAGCGACTGCCAGAGTCGCTGCGCCAAACTTACCATTTTCCGTCGAAGAGAGAGGCCTTAGTCGCGCTTCACAGACCTCCCGTCGATGCCGACTTTGAGAAGTTAAATGCCCAAGAAACCCTTTGGCATCAAAGACTTATTTTTGAGGAGTTTTTCGAATTAGCATTGGGGCTCGAGGTAAAACGAAAATGCTTTTGCGATGAAGCCACGACGGCATTTGAAAAGCCAAAAAGCTACTGGGAGAGTTTCGGCAAACACTTGGGCTTTCGTTTCACCGGCGCTCAGCGCCGTGTATTGCAAGATATTGTCGATGATATGACGTCAACGAAGCGTATGCACCGACTCGTTCAAGGCGATGTTGGTTGCGGAAAGACGGCTGTCGCCGCGGCGGCGGCTCTTGTGGCTCTGGAATCAGGAGCCCAGGTCGCCTTAATGGCGCCCACAGAAGTCTTAGTCGATCAACATCGTCACAATTTTGAGCAGTGGTTTAAAGATCTGCCCATCCAGTTGGTACGGCTGACAGGGTCTCAAACGGCAAAAGAAAAGCGAGATATTCTGAATCGCCTTAAATCTGAAAAATCGTTGATGGTCTTTGGGACTCAAGCCTTATTTGAACCCTCGGTCGACTTTCAGAATCTGGGTCTTGTGATTGTCGACGAACAACATCGTTTTGGAGTTCGTCAACGAGCGGCCCTTTTGGGTAAGGGCCCTAAGCCGCATCTCTTGGTGATGACGGCAACGCCGATTCCTAGAACTTTGGCGCTGACGCTCTACGGCGATTTAGATTTGTCGGTGATCGATGAGATGCCGCCAGGTCGTAAGGCCATTCAAACCAAAGTTTTTACCGATCGACAGCGGGAGCGTCTCGACGCTCAAGTGAAGGCTGAGCTAGAAGCCGGTCATCAAGCCTACTGGATATTTCCTCTTATTGAAGAATCAGAGGTTCTTAAACTGAAAAGCATTCAATCGACTCTCGATAGTTTGAGAGCGTCCTACGCCGGATATACTGTAGAGGCTCTTCACGGCCGACTCTCGGCTACCGAGAAAGCTCGTATCTTGGCCGACTTTAAAGAGGGAAAAATCTCCATTCTTGTGTCGACCACTGTCGTTGAAGTTGGAGTGGATAATCCCAAAGCGTCGGTCATGGTGATTGAGAATGCCGAGCGCTTCGGCTTGAGTCAGCTCCATCAACTTAGAGGTCGCGTTGGTAGAGGTGCGAGAGAGAGTTATTGTTTTTTGGTAGCTGCCCACTTGGCGACGCCGGAGATTCGCCAGCGACTTCAGATTATGGAAGAAACGAACGACGGTTTTAAAATTGCGCAGGTTGATCTTGAAATGCGTGGCTCGGGTGAATTTTTGGGAACGCGCCAATCAGGCCTTCCACAGTTTCAGGTAGCTCGACTGCCTCGAGATCTCTCGTGGCTCTATAAGGCGCGGCAAGAAGTGAAGCAACTTTTAGAGCAAGATCCCACGCTCGATATTGCCGAAGGGCTTAAAAGTGAAATCGAAGCTCGCTGGGCGCGAGTGGATTTGAACTAGCTAGCTTCAGCTCTGGACTGCATGGAAGTGCTATGGATAGCAGCAAGAATACTAAGTCGGGATTTTGTTAGCCCAGAGTCGGGCCAAGAAAGTTTGTGGCGATAAAATCTGAATGCCATCGACATTCCGCTCATGAACCTCTTGGCATATCAAATAAAACGATTTGATTGAGGTCACATCTCGAAGAGCTCGTAGTGACCTCAAATCCGAGTTCTGAACATTTCGCGTTGCCTTTACCTCGACGGCCGACCGACCATTCAATACAAAATCGACCTCATATTCATCGAGTGATCTCCAAAAAAATAGGTCGAGTGGAGACGCTGCATAGTCACATAAAGCTCGTAGCTCATGATGAATATAAGCCTCCAGTGCCCACTCGTATTCCGTCGTATGGTTTGGGATCTCTTTTTGATTTTTTAGTGCATTCACAACGCCGATATCGAAAATATAGAACTTGTTTGTTTTGACAGAGGGATGGGGTTTAGAAGTTTTGAAGGAACTTAAATCCTCACCGATAAGAGTATCACGTAAGATCTGGTAGTAGTTCTGAACGGTGGATCGCCAACCTAGTTGGCAATTTTAGGAACTAGATTATAAACAGATTTACTTGCGTGCCTCCTCAGCAAAAGCCATCAGAGCCCATGTTGAATTCATGGAGATGGCTGTCCGACCAACCCATCGTCGCCTGAAGAATATCGTGAAGTTTGGCGAAAGTCGTATGGGCTGGCACTTGAATGCGTCGCCAGGATCGGCGGTTTGGTTCCGCGAAGAACAATTTTAAGCTGACAGCCAGTAAAGTTCGTCATACTGTAACACGACTCTGCTCAGCGATAGCCTTGATCGTCATCACCAAGGGCAGCATTGAGGCCGTCCTCTGAATAGAAAGTAGGGATGTCCGGAGAGCTGTACGAGTCGGGACGCTCACGAGACTCTCGACGTCGTGCGTTCGATCCTGACGTGGATTCATCGGACTCTTGCCCACGCAAGGCATGATCACCGCTTCCATCTCGCCAACGAGGGTCGGCCGCGCGAGCCACTTCCTTGGGACATTTGGCTCGTGCCGCGCAAGCATCGGAAGATGATAAAACGTAAATGGTTGCTGTCGATAATATTCCCATCACTAAATTTTTTGTCATTTCTACGTAATTCATGTTGCCCTCTAAACCTCGTGAAAAGTTACTCTAAAAACGCCTACGGAAGTGAAACAGACAGAAATAATTTCATCTGAGCTTTTAAGTCAAGGTAGCAATTCCTGACTAGTTCGGCTTCTCTGAACTTATTCCTGCACAGCCGCGACAGGAACGGTGATTTGAAATAGTTCCTTGTCGTTTCCTCCCGGATTATTCCAATATCCGTGCGGAACAGATGACAACCAAACAACAACCTCTGCACCACTGCGACTAAACTTGACGACTTCATAGCTGACATGACGAAATCTGAATTGATCATTGAGTCTGATAAAATCAATATTTGTAGGCAGTTCTGTCAGAGTTCTTCGATCGTCACTCAGTCTATAAATTCGAAGCGTTTGAAATGAAATTCCCACAAGATATCTTCCATCTGGGCTGAAAGAAAGCTGTGAAAATCCGTCAGCTGTTCTCAAAACATTGCTATGGAAGGGTATATCGATTTGTGCCAGTGGTTCTGCAACTCGTTTTGGGATTGAAGTGTCACCATAGTCGGCCAATTCTGCACTATCGTACAATGTTGCGATATCGTAGACAGCTAGACGGGTATCCCCAGTGCTATCTCCAACCCGCATGCCCATCGCGACCAACTTATTATCGGGAGAAAGTGTCATCGCTGCAATCGTTGCGGGATATTCATCGTATTCGCTATACTTAATCTCAACGCTGAATAGTCCACGCACAATGGGCACTTTTTTGGTGGGGCTCAAATCCCCTGTATAGCTGAGAATGACAGAAGCACCCCACCGTTCTGAATAGGTTTCAATTGTAGAAAACTGCCTGCCGTAAGATTCCATCTGGGAAGTGCCAATTTTTAAAAGCTTTGCTTTGTTTACTGATTTCGTTCCAGCTAAATAAATGTCGGCGCTGGGAGTTCCCTGAGGCGATACAAAATAATCCGTCTCAGCAACTTTAAATGTTTTTATCCCAGCAGGCAGTCTAAGTTTCTCGCCTCCAAAGGTTTCATGAGCGGTCAGTGTAGGTATTTCCACCAACTCGCCGACACGCGTTACGCAGTCATCCATAGAGAACAACGGGTGTGAAACAATCCACGTTAATATAAAGGAGATAAAAAAACGGCCAGGATGTGACAACATGACGAAGGCTTACCAAATAAGAATGTCATGTCAAGAAGGCTCGTTCAATGCTCATTACCCTTTTATGACACGGTAAGCTCTATATTCGTAGGAGAGCCCCAACGTCTCGGTGTTCTCTTTTAAGTCAGTTACAATTCATCTGGTGGACATCGAATTTGCTGTATAAGGCCACTTTCTTTTCAAACACCTGCTGGATGGCGTATCAAATTTCTCAATTTCAAACGGTCTCAAGAAAATTGAATTAGCCTGGTTCCCCTCGGGTTACCCTACTGGTCAGACTGCGGGGCGCACTAAAAATGATGATGAAGGAAGATTTGTCATCCTCGTTGAGAAGATTTTTGGTCTTTTAAAATCGGGAGATAACGGATTGGACAAGCGCCGAAAAATAGGACGAGAGTTTCTTTCGCCTGAAGGCAAACCTTTAAGTGTGAGGGAGTTTAGAGAACACTTTAGAAAATATCGCCGCGAGGAAGACTTGGATCTTGTTCGAAACGCCATGGGCATAGCCGAAACCCTGCAGGCGTTTCCCAATCTTCGAAACGGGATGGACGAAGCAAAATGGAGAGCGTTTCAAGACTCCACGGATGCAACTATCGACGGCTCTCTGGCCAGCGTGGTTCTTGTTGAGGATAAGCCACTCTCCCAGTCAGCGCGTGATCAGTTGTCGTCCTTCATTGCGGTTGCCGCAAAGGCTTCTCCTCAGGAGCTCATTTTTGTATCGCGGCAAGCTACGGAGATAAAGACGATTTCTGCAGCGTTTAAAAAAACTTCACAAGCAGAACCAAAATCGCAATGCCATTGCGGAAGGTTTTGGCTTAAATGGCAGAATCGTCAATGAATTGCTCTCAGAAAAAGCGTCGACGAGATTTATGACTCGAGGAATGGCGCAGAAAATCATCCAGAAGCTGGACGAAGCAAGTGGCAACAAAAATTGAGTCGTATCGACGACGTGGAATGCCTTGACTCTCAATGCGTAGTGTAGGGGAATGGTGAGGATAACGAATGGAAGTTTTAATCGGGGAATATTGTGAGGGGAAAAATGAAGAATCGAATTAAATCTAATTTAGTGGGTCACACGACAACACTGGTTGCTTTGCTGTTTCCACTTCTCGTTTCTGCGGCACCTTTTTCGGGGGCTGATTTTGTGATCGTTCATGAGGGAAAGAATGAGCCGATTCAGTACACGGTTGTTGAAAAGGGGCCTCTTGAACTAAAGAGTTATCAATGGTTGTCTCAAACACTTGTTCTTCAATCCGTGAGCCTTACGCCTCCTATCATCGTAAGGCGTTCTAAAATTTTGCTAACATTCGATGTCAGGAACGGACAGTTTTGGCCGACTTCGTTTAAGGGAGAGCTTCCTGAAGGTCAATCGGTCGATGTCCGCTCTCTAGAAGATGCTATGAATACGATGGATATTAAACCGCTAGGCTCCATTCGTTATAGGAGTTGTGGAGTTGTAGCCGGCAAGGCGGATACAACAATTTGCTTGGCACAATCCAGCGACAATTGATCTGTTTCCGCCACTTTTCCGCCATATCCGCTAGCGGATATAGCTGTGTGATAGGAACTTTTAAGGCCGTACCACGGGTCAGCAGACCGACTAACCAATCTACAAATAGCGTTCTTTGCGGCAATTCGAACCTAAAATTTGACTCACAATCACAAGTTCACTAGGTAGAGTGGCGATGATTGTTCTGGCTTTTATTCTGCTCACTCTTGAGAAAGGCTCCACGCCCGAGTTAAGTATTCCGCAATTTAGCTCCTCCCTGCATACGAGTCAGTGGGCCTGTTTTTTCTGTGGTGCGAGAGTCTGATCGAGTTTCACAAACGGCTCTTCGTCGATTGGAGGGAATGCGATGGATGTTGGATCCTGATTCTCCCTTAGGCATTGAACAAAGAAATGGAATTTTTGTGAGAGTTGTTCCCGGCGGGCAAAACATTCGAGAGTTTTTTGCGGAACTTCATGAAACGTGAGATCGACTCCAAAAAGTTCTTCATTCAGATTTTATCGCGGGTAACAGATTTCTTTTTGGTGCAAAAATAGCGGCGAGCAGTTTGTTTGGAGGCCTTTTGGCAGGGCTAAGTTATTCGGTTGAGGGCGACCTGTGGCTTCCCGTCAGTCTTATAGTAGCCATTCAAAGTCCTTGGTCATTACTGACGCCGTATCCATTCTATAGTGATCGCTTAAGCCCTCTTGAACGGGAGCTTTTCGATCGCGAAGAAAAACTCTTGGAGCTTATTGAAAATCATCCATGGCGACAAAATTCTTGGATGCTGGCTGGTCACAGCGATAAAATCTCTCGTCAGTTGGTTCTAACCCTGCTTCAAAGTCCGCTGCCTCTTGAGAAAAACCCCGCCGCGCAAGTGGCTCTAATCGCCGCTGAGATTGCTGAACGTTCTGGAATTATCAAGAGAGCCATAGCAAGCCTCAAAGATTGTGCTTTAGAACCCCAGTTTCAAGTTGCGGGAAATTCCGCTGTCGTGAACCCGGGAAACTTTGTGGGTTATGCACGTATCTATACAGACTGCAGAAAAGGAGCAAGGCGCCTGGGCCTGGGTTGGGAATCTTGCTCCCGCCGAGGAATAATAGAATTCACAAGGAGTTTTGGCTCTGCCGACAGAACCTAGTACCTCGATTTCTGAATTCGCGCTTGAGCCTGAAGGCCTCAAGCCCTTACCATGGTACGTAAAGGAGTTTTGATTCATGAAATATCGTTTGATGGCAGCTCTCGGAGCATTGGTTGTATTTAGTGGATGTCAGAATATCGCTGACAAATATGTTGATTCTTATTTTGAGCGTAAAGGCGTCGAGGCGGTCGAAAAGACGATCGATAAGATTGTAGAGAAGAAGCGTGAAGAGGCTCGTAAAGCTCAGCAAGAGCCCACACTAGAAGAGAAATTAAAGAATCGTGTGAATGTAAGCATCGAAGGGGCCCCTGTAAAAGGTCCTGCTACGGCTGAAATTACGATTGTTGAGTTCTCAGATTTTGAGTGCCCCTTTTGCCGACGAGTACTTCCGACGGTTGATAAGGTTATGAAAGATTATGAAGGTAAGGTGAAATTGGCATTTCGACACAATCCGCTTCCCTTTCATTCGCGAGCGACTCCTGCAGCCATAGCCTCCATGGCGGCTCATCGTCAGGGCAAGTTCTGGGAAATGCATGACAAGCTTTTCGTGGGTCAAGAAGCGCTGACCGATGCAAACTTTAAAAAGTGGGCTAAAGAATTGAAGCTCGATATGAAGAAGTTTGAAAAGGATTTGAAAGATCCAACTCTTGATAAATTGGTTAAAGCCGATGCCGAGTTTGCTCGCTCGAATAATGCAGGGGGTACGCCGAGCTTTTTTATCAATGGAGTCCTTCTTGTGGGCGCTCGTCCTTATGAAGATTTCAAAGAAGTAATTGACGCTCTATTGGCCAAAAAATAAGAGCTCGTTCGAGCAGAACGATGGATAGAGCGAAGCAGCTCTAAAACGACTTGTCTCCAGGCAGTGACTGCGCTAGTGGTCACTGCCTGGGGTTTTTTATGCGGGTTCGCTTTGGGCGTCTTTACGGTAGAGGCGTTTCGCTTTCGCGAAAGGGGCTCGAGAAATGACAAAACGCATTTTAGTAACAACGCGACCAAGTGCTACGCAGGCAGCTGATTTTCATCAGATGGTAACTGTCAACGGAGTAAAAAGTTGTGGCGATTGGCTCGGCTGGCTTAAGAAATTTAAGTTGGGTGGCTGACCACTTTGGGCCTAAAGTGAGGGGGTGAAAAAACTCACTCTTTTTACGCCTGGACCCACCCCTGTTCCAGACAGGGTGCGTCTCGCCATGGCGAAGGCGCCAATCTATCATCGATCTCAAGAATTTAAGAGACTCTTTCAAAGAGCTCAAACAGAACTAAAACAGATTTTTGGAACCCAGGGCGATATGATCATTCTGACTTCGTCAGGCACAGGCGCTATGGAAGCTTCGTTGGTCTCGCTTCATGAGAAGGGCGACGAGATTTTAGTGGTGGACGGCGGCAAATTTGGGGAACGTTTTCATTCGATGTCCAAAAGCTTTGGGCTTGTTCCCACGGTGGAAAAAGTGGCCTGGGGGGACGCTGTTTCAGTGGAGTCTCTGCGTAAGACGCTGCAGTCGCGTGCGTTTCGTTCCCTTTGCATTCAGGCCTGCGAAACATCAACAGGCACGCATCATCCTATCGAAGATATTGCCAAAATGCTGCGTGAGTCGAGCCCCCAGACGTTACTTATTGTCGATGGCATAACGGCCATCGGGGCAACACCGATGCCGATGGATTCGTGGGGGATTGATTGTCTCATTTCAGGATCTCAGAAAGCGTTCATGATGCCTCCGGGTTTGTCTTTCATCGGTCTAAGTGCGCGCGCGGCGAAACGCATTGAAGATGGCGGAGGCCTGCCGCGATTTTATTTTGATCTGCGAAAAGAACTCAAAAGCCAGAGTGAAGGTGCGACCGCCTTCACACCAGCCACGATTTTAGTGGAAGGTCTCTTAGAAGCGTTAGCGATGATGAATGAAGAAGGGCTCGATCGTCTCTACGAGCGCCACCGTAATTTGGCGCGAGCGACTCGAAAGGGTCTTGAGGTGCTCGGTCTTTCATTGGCGTCTCGCTCACCATGCGTGGCATGCAGTGCTGCGTTTCTTCCCGCGGGCGTCGACGGCAGAGATTTTTTGAAGGCCCTGCGCGAGCGCTATGGTTTTACCGTCGCAGGAGGACAAGACCAATGGGAAGGGCGAGTCTTGAGGCTCTCTCATCTCGGCTATTATTCGCCCTTTGATCTTTTGTCGGCTCTGACGGCGATAGGCCGAGAGCTGCAGCGTCGCCATCACCCCGTCGATCTCTCGAAAGCCTTGACGGTTTTTATGGATGAACTGAATCTCTAATGGCCTATGCAGTGAACAGATGGCATCTTCTCGCGACGGAAGGCTTGTCTCCTTATCTGAGAAAGGCGCTTACAGGGCTGCCGCTATTCATCAAGGAATTTGATTTTCGTGGTAGAAGTATTCGCATTCCTCTTTCTGAGGCGCATAAAACAGAGATTCTTTTCATTCGTTCATCCACGCGTATCGATGCAGCTCAGTTGGCGAACTTTCCCCGGCTGCGAATTGTCGTTCGGGCAGGGGTAGGTTTAGATCATATCGATCAAAATTTATGCCGGCAGCGACGTATCAAAATCATTCATTCACCCGCCGCGTCCACGCAAAGTGTGGCTGAGCTCACTCTGATGTTAGCACTTGAGGCCCTTCGCTGTGCGCGTTTGCATCGAGAGGCCTTTCAACGGGGATTTTTTAGGGCCCCTCACGTGAGGGGTCGCGAACTCTCAGGTATAAAGGCGGGTATCATTGGCTTGGGAAGAATTGGTGGCCGAGTGGCGCGTTTACTAAGCGCGTTTGGTGCCGAGGTATGCGCTACCGACCCGTACCGAAGTGAGGCGTATTTTCGTCGTCACCGTGTTAAGAGACGGTCATTTGATGGCCTGGTTGAAGAGTCTCAAATTCTATTTTTGCACTGCCCCTTAACAGAAGAAACCTTTCATTTGATTAATAAGCGCGCGATCAGCAAGATGCCTTCGGGTGTGGTGGTGGTGAATACGGCGCGAGGTGGCCTGGTCGATGAACACGCGATTTTGCGGGCCTTGCGTGATGAACGATGGGGCGCTTATGCGGTGGATGTTTTGGAGCGCGAGCCGCCACTAGCGAAACATCCTTTGCTGAAGCACGAACGAGTTTTGTGGCTACCTCACTTAGGGGCCCAGACGAACGAAGCTCAGCAGAGACAAGACGAAGACTTAGTCATGAAGCTAAAAAATGTTTTGAAAAAGGAGTGAGGTATGGTGGAGCGAGCGCACAATATTGCCCTGGTAGGCTTGCAGTGGGGCGACGAGGGTAAGGCGAAAATTATTGATACGCTAGCGGAACGAGCTGATTGCGTCGTGCGCTTTCAGGGCGGCAATAACGCTGGCCATACGATTGTCGTAGGGGGCGAAAAGACCGTTCTTCATTTGATTCCTTCCGGCATTTTGCATCCTCAGACAGTCAATATCATCGGCAACGGTGTTGTCTTCGACATGGACGTTTTTCTTCACGAGTGTGAGTCATTAGCTAATAAAGGGGTGGACATAAGCCCAAAGAGAATAAAAGTTTCTGAGCTCTGTCATATTATCATGCCCTACCATGGCATGCTCGATCGGGCGCGTGAAAAGAAAACCTCCCGTATCGGCACCACGGGCCGCGGCATTGGCCCGACCTACGGCGATAAATCGATGCGATTGGGGCTTCGCCTTGGCGATTTGCGTTGGCCCGATCGCGCACGCGATCGAATCCGTCCTGTGTTTGATGAGAAGCTCGAACAACTTAAGAACTTGGGTTCGTCTGAGATTCCGCAGTTCGAACAAGTTTGGGAACAAATCTTACAGCTCTTTAAGCGAGTGGAGCCCTATTTGGTAGACACGGCTCGATACCTTCGTGATCAGCAGGCCGAAAAAAAGTATATCGTCTTTGAAGGGGCTCAGGGCACGATGCTCGATATTGACTACGGCACGTATCCGTATGTCACAAGCTCCAATACCTTGTCGGGTTTTATTGCTTGCGGCAGCGGCGTAGCTCCCAAGGCGATCCAACGAGTTGTGGGTTTGACGAAAGCTTATACCACCCGCGTAGGCTCGGGCCCCTTTCCGACAGAGTGCGTGGGCTCGCAGGCTGAGGCTGGTAAATGGATGGCCGAAAAAGGCAACGAATTTGGGTCGACGACCGGGCGAGCTCGACGCTGCGGATGGCTTGATTTAATGGCCCTCAAACGAGCCGTAGAGCTGAACGGCGTGGATATGCTGGCCATCAGTAAACTCGATGTACTTTCAGGTCTTCCGACCGTGAAAGTGGCGACAGCCTATAAAATTAATGGAGAGGTGACCAAAGATTTTCCTAACTTTTGGGTCGACGAACCCGAGGCCATTTACGAAGAGTTGAAGGGCTGGCCAATTTTTCCTGGCACCTCCAAAGAAGAAGAACTTCCACCTGAAGTGCATGCATTCATTAAGTGCATAGAAGCCTATGTGGGAGTACCCGTATCTCTCATTTCATCGGGCCAAGATCGTCGCGCTATGGTGGTGCGAAGCGATGTTTTTTGACAGAAAGTGAATGCGTTTTGGATAGTTCTGATTTTGAATTTGACGTTCCTGAATCGTCGATCGCGGTACAGCTCGCACAGCCTCCGTCGTCAGCTAAATTGCTCATCTATAACCGAGACGCGCAGTCAATGGCGCATCGTCGCTTTTTCGATTTGCCCGATATTTTAGGGTCTCGTTGTGTGATGGTATTTAACGAATCGAGAGTTTTGAGAGCTCGTTTTCGTGCGCGACGCCAAACCGGCGCCGAACTCGAAGGTTTGCTTCTGCCCGATACTTCAGAGCCCAATTTAACAAAGGGTGACTTGCTGAAAGGTGTTCTATCGAAACGCGATTCCAAAGCGTCGTCCAAATTCAGAGCTTGGATGAGGGGCCGCGTCGAGCCCGGCGAAATAATTTACGTTGAAGGTTTTGGGGCTTTGCATGTGCTCGCCAAAGAAGAACGAGCCGTTGTCTTTGAAGGCTGCCGAGAGGACTTCGCTCAGTTTCTTCAGACGCATGGAGAGATTCCCATTCCTCCCTATATTCTTCATGAGCGAAAGCGTCGCGGGCGGAATGATCTGCAAGATCATGACGAAGCATGCTACCAGAGCCGACTGGCAGCATCTCAAGGGCCTCGAACGACCTCGTTCTCGTCGGCGGCACCCACGGCGTCTTTGCACTTTGATAATGAACTTCTTCAGTCTCTGGAGGCAGCGGGCATTGATTCAATGCGTATCGGTCTTGACATTGGAGCGCCCACGTTTGCTCCGTTAGATGAGGGCGATCTCTCCAACTTAGCGATTGCCGGCGAGTGGATCGACGTGCGTGAAGAAGCATGGCAGAGAATCATGCACGCTAAGGCGAACGGCAAGAAGATCGTCGCCGTTGGCACTACGGCCCTGCGAGCTCTCGAATCAGCGGCTCGCTGGGGGGCTGGGCACTACGAAACGAAACTGACGGTGAAGCCTCCTTTTGAGTTCAAGATTGTCGATTCGCTTATTACCAACTTTCATTGGTCACGAAGTTCGTTGCTCGTGCTGGCCGCTACGTTTATGAGTCATGGGGCCTCACAGGCCACCCAGTGGCGCACGGTTTACGAAGAGGCTCTTAAACGAGATTATTTGTTCTATTCGTTTGGGGATGCCATGTTGATTGAATAAGTGAGCGCGCCCAAAAGGCATGCTTCGGTGATTTTTTCTCTCGCTATCTGCGAATAAAGATCGTAAATCGCATAGTCGGTGCTTCAGCAAACTCCAGGAACATTCGAAATTTTAAATCGCGATCACGCGACGTCGGCGCGTTGCGGTCGCTTAACTCTTAGCCATGGCAATCTCGACACCCCCGTATTCATGCCAGTAGGAACGCGCGGCAATGTGCGAGGCCTTGAGGCAGACGCCGTTGAATCCCTGGGGGCTGAAATCATGCTCGGCAATACCTATCATCTTTATGAACGCCCAGGTGTCGACATTATCAAAGAGCTGGGGGGCCTCCATGCGTTTATGTCGTGGAATCGCAATTTATTAACCGACAGTGGTGGCTTTCAGGTCTTTAGTTTGGCGCATTCTCGCAAAATATCCGACCACTCCGTGGTATTTCGCTCGCTTCTCGACGGTCAACAGCACGAACTTACTCCCGAAAAAGTGGTTTCGATTCAAGAAGCGTTTGGCAGCGATGTTATGATGGTTTTAGATGAGTGCGCCGCGGCCAAGGCCTCTCGCGACGAAGTCGAATGGGCGGCGCAGCGCACAACTCTTTGGGCCCAGCGAGCTCGACTGTGTCAAACGCGAGACGATTTACTGTTGTTTCCCATCGTTCAGGGAGGCATCTTTGAAGACCTACGAAAAAAGAGTTTAGACGATTTACTGGCTCTTGAGACACCCACCCAGCCCTGGAAAGGTGTAGCGGTGGGTGGTTTGAGCGTTGGGGAAGATAAGGCCGATTTTGTGCGCATCTTAAACTCACTTCGACCTCACTTGCCCGAAGATCGGCCGCACTATCTCATGGGTGTGGGCACTCCCAAAGATTTAGTATTCGCGGTGGCCTGTGGTATTGATATGTTTGATTGCGTCTTGCCATCGCGTAATGGCCGCCATGGTATTGTTATGTCGAAATCGGGCCGGATGAATCTAATTAACGCTCAGTATCGCAATGACAATCGCCCCATTGACGAGTCATGCTCGTGTGCGGTGTGTTTGCGTCACAGTCGAGCTTTTTTAAGACATCTCTTTCAGGTAGGAGATAATTTGGCAGGCCGCCTCGCCACTCTCCACAATGTGGCCTACTTTATGGATCTCATGAGTGAGATACGGCGGCACATCGCCGCCGGCACCTTTTCATCGTTCATGAGAGATTTTCTCGTGCGCGACGATCAACGCTTTTTGGGCGGAGAAAAGGGATTCAATGATTATCCGGTCTTATGACTATTTGAGACTCTTAGCCCTTTACAGCCCCCCAGGCCTTGCCTAATTTCTTACAAGAATAGGAATTCGGTAACGAACTCCAGGATAGCGACGAAAGGACACCTAATTATGCAGAATGGATTTTATTTGCTTTGGACCGCCTTAACAGGTCAGACAGAGGCGGCCGCGCCAGCTGCCGCACGTTCTGACTGGAGCCCTTTGGTGGGTATCGTCTTAATGCTCGCGGTTTTCTTTTTCTTTATTATTTTGCCCCAAAATCGAAAGGCTAAGAAGCAGGCCGAGTTTTTGGCGAGCCTAGCAAAAGGCGACGCCGTGGTTACGCAAAGCGGCCTCTACGGAAAAATCGTTGGTATTGCTGAGCGTGTCGTCACCCTGGAAATTGCTCCTCAAGTGAGAGTGCGTGTCGATCGACAAACCATTGCCGGAAAAGATGAATTTTCAACCGATTCTAAAGAAAAGGCTGCTTAAAATTTATGGCTAAATTTTGGCTCACATTTGTGGCTCTCATTGTTAGTATTATCTTGCTTTTGCCTTCACTGGTACCAGAGTCTAGTTCGTTGGCGAGCTATCTACCTGGCAAGAAATTAAGCCTAGGCTTAGATCTGCGAGGGGGCATTCATATTGTCCTGGGCGTGGAGATTCAAAAAGCCTGGGAAGTAGAGCTCGATCGTTTGGCCACCAGTGTCGATGAACAGCTCAAAGAGAAAGGCTTAGTCGGCTATACCGTTGAGCGAAATCGGTCCGGCGAATCGGTTGTAGTCAAACTTCGAGATATCAATGACCAAAAAGCATTTGAAGATGTTTTGGCTTCTTTTTTCTACGGCACTCTCGAAGTATCGACCCGAGAAGGAGCCCTTTATAGTTTGGTATTAAACCCCGATCATAAGACCCAGTTGGGTGTGGATTCATTGGAACAGGCTCGGGATATTATTCGCAATCGTGTCGATGAGTTTGGAGTGGCGGAGCCCATTGTACAGAAACAGGGGGCGGACCGAATTTTAGTGCAGTTGCCTGGTATTCAAGATCCTGAGCGAGCCATTCAGTTGCTTGGAAAGACGGCGCTTTTGGAGTTTAAGGTGGTGGATTCAACCATGGACCCAGAGCAGTTGGACGGACTGATTGCGAGATACCGTGATCAGGTAGGGTTTAGAAATCAGTTTACGCGTACGGAGCTGGAGGCTCTCAATCAGGCGATGAAATCAGAGTTGCCAGTGGGAACCTTGGTTTCTTTCGAGCGACTTGGAGATTCTCGTAGTCGAGAAGTGTCGTTGAGACCTTACCTTTTAAAAGCAGAGACGGTACTCACTGGCAATGCCTTAGAGGATGCTCGCGTGACATCGGATACTCAGACAGAAAAGCCTCAGGTTTCATTGCGTTTTTCACAAGCAGGGGCGCAAAATTTTGAAAAAATTACCGAAGCTAATGTCGGACAACTTTTAGCCATAGTGTTAGACGGCGTTGTGGTTTCGGCCCCTGTAATTCGTGAGAAAATTCCTGCGGCTAGTGCTGGGGCAACCATTTCATTAGGCACGGGCAATCGTCAAAAGATGTATGAAGAAGCGCGCGATTTGGCACTCGTGCTGCGATCAGGAGCTTTGCCCGCCCCTGTGGAGATTTTAGAGAATCGTACGGTAGGTGCCAGTCTTGGAAAAGAATCGATCGATCAAGGTATGACGGCCGGTCTTTTAGGAGCGCTGTTTATTGTTGTCTTTATGATTCTCTACTATCGGTGGTCAGGAGTGCTAGCGAACTGGTGTTTGCTCATCAATATTTCTATGTTGTTGGCTATTATGGCGCTTTTTCAGGCCACACTTACTCTGCCGGGGATTGCGGGTATCGTGCTGACCGTTGGAATGGCGGTGGATTCAAACGTCGTGATCATTGAGCGTATTCGAGATGAGCTTCGATCGGGGCGAAAGACTCGAGCCGCTCTTGAAGCAGGATTTGAGGGAGCTCATCGAGCGCTTTTTGATTCGAATCTCACCACCATCATCGCAGGTATTGTACTTTATAACTTTGGAACAGGGCCTATCCGCGGTTTTGCGGTGACGCTTATTGTAGGATTGATCTGTAACTACATTGCCTCAGTATGGTTTTCAAGATGGATTTACGAATGGTTCTTAGACAGCGGTAAGGCGACAAGGCTTTCGGTCTGATGGGTGGGCGAGTAGCCGCCTGTAGCGGATGGATTCAAGTGATGAATAGTGTAGAGGTAGGGAGCTTAAGATATGTTTGAGTTGATACGTTACGGAACTCGCATTCCGTTTATGAAGGGAAAGACCCTCTTTGTGATGTTTTCCATTTCTGTGATGGCGGTGGCGATTGTTGTGATTGCGCAGCGCGGTTTCAATTTTGGAGTCGACTTTGCGGGCGGAGTTCAATTGGTGGTTCAGATGCCCGATGAATTAGATAAGGGAGCCGATAGTTTAAGAGTGACACTAGAAAAAATGGGAGTGAAGGGCGTGACGGTGCAAGAGTTTGGGCGCGCTCAAGACGATAAGAAGTCTCGCGATTACAATGTGCATTTTGCAGCCGATTTTCTGGACGAAACCTTAGTTCGAGAGGCTTACAGCTTGGCTCTTGCCCGCACTATTGAAGGCGTAAACCCCATTAAAGAATTTCGATTTGTTGGGCTCGAGAAGGCGTATTTGACGTTAGCTGCTCCCCTAGGTACTCAGGAACTAACGACTCTCTTGAAATCAAAAAATAGGGGACTGTTGGAGCTGTTAGAGGTTCAGCCGTTTGGTCGAGAGTCGTCTAACGAATATCAACTGATCTATCGAAGTGTTCAAAGCCAGCTGCAGACAACCTTAGAAGCTGAGTATACCTCTGCCAGCGGACAGAGAGCTGAAATTCAGAAAATTGATTTCGTGGGAGCGAAGGTCGGTGCTGATTTGAAGTTGTCGGGGATTTTAAGTTTTGTGATTACGGTCGTTTTAATTTTTCTCTATATCTTTTTGCGCTTTGATTTGGTGTACGCTCCTGGCGTTGTTTTGGCGCTCATTCATGATGTACTCATTACGGCCGGGCTTATTTCCTATTTTGGAATTGAGTTTGATTTAACGATGGTCGCAGCGTTGCTCACGTTAGCCGGCTACTCCATCAACGATACCATTATTGTCTACGATCGTATTCGAGAGGTGGCACATTCGCTTCGCGGCAAAAGCTTCGAAGAGATCGTTAATATTGCCATTAACCAAACCTTATCGCGTACTATCATCACGTCAGGGACCACCTTTTTGACAGCAACCGCTCTGTATTTATGGGGTGGACCCGTTCTTCACGGCTTTGCGTTTGCTATTGCCGCTGGTATTGTAGTGGGCGCCTATTCGTCGGTATTCATTGCGGCTCCCACCCTTTTGTGGACGAACTGGTTAAAAACAAAGGAGCGACCTGTCAGGCGAGCGGCTTGATGAGTCTGCCCGCTGATTTCGAACCCCAGCGTGAGGGTCTCTTGCGAGAGATACTCTGGGCCCGGGGCTTTCGAGATCAGGCAGACATTCGTCGCTTTTTAGAGCCCCGTTTATCGGATATTCCGCATCCTGAAGATTTACTCGCAGATCTACCCATCGCACTTGAGCGTCTCGTGCAAGCACGAGACGCTCAGCAAGAAGTGATTGTCTTTGGAGATTATGATGTCGATGGGACAACGTCGGCCGTTCTGCTAACAACTGTTTTAAGAGACCTTGGGTTTAAAGTTTCGACCTTCATTCCTCACCGTGTAAAAGAAGGCTATGGCGTCAGTCTTAAGGCGAGCGACGCTTTATTAGCAAGATTTCCTCAAGCTCGTCTTGTGATTACGTGTGATTGTGGAATGGCTTCTTTTGAAGGCATAGAGAATCTTCGACAGAACGGCATTGATACGATTGTGACCGATCATCATGAAGTGCCCGACGTTCGCGTAGCCGCTCTGGCAGTGATTAATCCTAAACAAGCCCATTGCCTGTATCCCGAAAAATCTCTCGCGGGTGTTGGAGTGGCATTTCTTCTGGTCATGGCGCTGCGTCGTCGTTTAGACCGCCAAGATTATCGGCTCATTCCTTTTTTAGAGTTAGTGGCTCTGGGTACTGTATGTGACGTCGCTGAATTAAAGGGGCTTAATCGTACATTCGTAAAGTTGGGCCTATCGTTGATGGCAAATTCATCGTGGCCAGCGCTACGCTGGATGTTTCAACAACAAAATTGTGCTTTACCACCTAAATCGCGCGATCTTGGTTTCGTCATTGGGCCACGACTGAATGCATCGGGTCGTATTGGCGAGCCTGATTTAGGGTTTCGACTCTTGATGGCGAAATCAGAAAGCGATGTCTTGCCACTGGCTCTAGAGTGCGAGTCGATGAATCGCCAACGCCGTGAGCTACAAGATAAGCAAATTGAAGACGCTCTCCGCCAAGGAAAGCAGCTCTTCGAAAGCGGCCATTCGCGCGCCTCATTAGTGATTGTCGATCCGAGCTTTCACTTGGGCATTGTGGGTCTCGTGGCCTCTCGGCTCTCACAGAACTTCGAACGACCTGTTTGCGTGCTCACGGAGCTTACCGATGAACATGCCCTCGCTGATTTTGGTCAAGAGAAAGCGCGTATTTTTAAAGGGAGTCTGCGCGCTCCGCGAGGATACCACCTGGCCGATGCCCTCAAATCGTTGCAAATCATGGACCCCGATTTTTTCTTATCGGCCGGCGGTCATGCGCTGGCGGCAGGTATCGCCATGAAGCCTGAGAAAGTCGCCGCATTTCGAGAAGCCTTTGAACAGCATTTTCTATCTCGCCCGGTGGTGGCCGATGTTACAGAGGTCGATCTTGTTTTGCGAGAGCCGAGCGTTCCGCTCTCCGTATTGAATGCTTTGGAGCCCTTTGGACCCAGCAATCCTAAGCCTCGTTTAAGGCTTCAGGGACTCCAGTTGCAAGACTGCCGCGTCATGAAATCGATTCATTTGAAGATTTTAGGTCGTTTGCAGGGAAAGGCCTGTGAGGTCTTACACTTTAAAAGTCCTTGGGTTAAGCTCTTGTCAGAGCGCCCCCAGGGTGAAGTGCTACTTGACCTTATCGTCGAGCCTTTAGAGAATAGCTTTCAGGGGAAGACGAAGGTTGAATTTGAGCTTAAAGACTTCGTGGGAATGACAATAAATGGGAAAACCGTTAGCAAACGAACGAATGAAATCGGCACGAGCGCGAGCGCTTGATAAACGAAATTTCATTCGTATCCCGGTACAGCTAAAAGTCGATATCGAAGCCTCGCAGCAGCACTATCTCTTTGAGATCTCATCGAATCTTTCGGCAAGCGGCATATTCATTCACACTCATGATCCTCTCGATCCGGGTACGCATCTTAATTTGCAGTTTCGTCTACCCGATGATTTTTTAATTCGCACCCGAGGAGAAGTGATGTGGGTCAATGAAGGCGACGAAGAAGAAGAGCCAGGTATGGGCGTCAAATTTCTCCAACTCAACTCAGACGACCGCCACCGCATCTTGACGGTGATCAAAAAGCTGGCGATTCTGTAGACGTCTGACTCGAATATTGGTGTTTTTCCAATTTCTATTTTACAAGAAAGCCGCAGCTCGAAACACAGCTTGATTCCGCCATAAGATAGTCCTCGTGACTATAGGCGCACTTGTCACAATTGTCGGCTGATACGACACACGCACCTTCATGATCGCCGTGAGCGATGTGAGCCTTCACGGCTGATACCCCTACGGTGATAGTGTGAGCATTTGCAGGATTGCCAGGCGGAACGTGGCAAATAGTGGCTTGATCTTCTGACTTCGGTGCCGCATGGACATTCGACGCTAGAAGGAATCCCATCACAAAAAACGCACTAAAAAAATACGATATGGCTTTCATGGTCAGTTTTCCCTTGGTAACAAAATGACCCCCAAAATGACGGTGACCACCCCAATTGGCCCTACCGACATTTCAAAGTTTAGCGGAGTCTGTACTGCGGCGCAGCATGGTGTCATGAAGGTGAAGCCATTGAAGAGACTCATGTTTATTTCCGTACAACGACGACTCTGTGTGACTGTAAACAAAAATTACAAATCCAAGTTCTCGCGAGGACGTCTCGAATTAGCTTCGCATCCGAGAAATTCAATTCCTTGGGTCCCCTACCTACGAGGCGAAGAGACAATTTATGTCGAGGCTCACGGCCAAAAACACCTGATAGACTATGATATCCACCTAGAATCATTCGACCATTCTTTGGTTCCAAGATTGCATTAAGGACAATGACGCGTAGGCTCTACCCTTAAAATGGTTTAACCAATACGAGAGCGATCATCGTGATCAAAAAAATAAGCGGTATTTCGTTGATCCAGCGATAGAATCGTGACGAATGTCGGTTTTGATCTTTTTGAAAACGCTTCATCAGGTAGCCGAGCCAGTGGTGATACCCTATCAAAAGGACGGCTAAAAGAATTTTCGTGTGAAGCCAATAGGAGCCTTGATAACTTGCCCATGCATAAGCAAAAATCATCCACAGGCCTGTGATTAGGCTAATGATCATGGCAGGGGTCATGATGCCAAGATAAAGACGCTTCTCCATGACCTTAAACAGGGCTTGAGTCTCTGATTGTTTACTATCCGCGTGGTATACGAAAAGCCGAGGCAAATAGAAAAGCCCGGCAAACCAGGCAACCACAAATACGAGATGTACGACCTTAACCCAAATCATGATTTAGAGGTCCATAGCTACAACCAAAAATCAATGACTAAATAGAATAAACCTCTTTACCGATCGTGTGTTTAAGAGCGATCAAGACCTATGACACTTAAGCTCACTAAAGGCGCGCTCATCATCTATCGACTCTTTGATATCGCTGAAGAGATTGATCTTTCAATGCTCGAATCACTATTGAAAGCAGGCAACGAACGATTGCATTTGGCCGCGAAGAGCCGAGATGCGGTTGTCATGCGTGATGCTCCGATTCGTTTGACTCTAGTCGATGCCGAGATGCCTTTGGGAAAAAATGGAGATCGATCGGAGCTGCCTTTGGGCGCGCCGCAAGCGTATGCCACACTTTGGAATTATGGCACTCTCTCTATCGCCTGGCATTTTCCCTTTCAACGAAGCTTGGATTGGAATGGGCTTATGCAGCTTTCATCGCTGATCCATTGGAATGTCGATTTGGTGGCGCAGATTGATCGGGCGTCGGAGCGAAAGGCCAAAGAAATATCGCAGATGATCTTGCCAGCGCTAAAAACACCGGCGCTGTGGTCGGTATCTGAAGACTATGCCATATTCTTTGCGGAGAACTTAGAGGGTTTAGACACCGAGAAGCCTCTGAGCCAGCAGATTCCCCTAGCCCCTTTGCTTGCGGGTGAAGTTCAAGAGACTCTCAGTTTATCTTACTCACAATCACTGTTGGACTCTACGTTTCAGTACTCGAACCGGGATCTTGTGGCGATTGATTGGGACTCAAGCTTTGTTTACGAGCCTTCGGGGTCGAAGGAGATTCCCGATATTATTGAATTTGCCCTCACTCATTTATTAGAGCTGCGTTATTATGATGACCTCATCGATCGTCGACTGAATCGACTCTACGATTCGATTGAAGAGTCTCGCCGCCATTATTTGAAAAAATCGGCCTTAGCGCTGGTCGAAGAGGCCAATACACGTTTCATGGAATTTAGCGAGATCATGGAGAGAATGGGAAATTCTCTCAAGGTCGTTGGGGATTTCTATTTGGCGCGAATTTTTAGGGCCTCGGTGAGGCGATTTCGTGTCAAAGATTGGGAAGAGACGATCACCCGTAAGATTAACCTTTTAGCGCGCGTGTCTGAAATTCTTCAGGGTGAAAGTAATGTGCGTCGCAGTCACCTTCTCGAGATCATTATTATATTGCTGATCGCGTTTGAAGTGGTCGGCTCGCTTTTAAAGGCGTTTTAGAGGCCTTGACAGGCTGAAAAGCGATCTTATTTTTTTAGTGAAAGGAGATTGCTATGAGAGCATTATCTATGTGGAACAAAGATTTTTGGGGACCCTTGAGCCGTTGGGATGATGTGAAGCAAGAGCTCCAACAAGGGCTCAATCTTCCTGTCTTTGATCCTTCGTGCGATATCGTGGAAGACAAAAATCAGTTTAAAGTGGTGGTGGATCTTCCTGGTATAAAAAAAGAAGAAGTGAAGATCGAGGTTCACGAAAATCGCCTGACGATATCAGGGGAACGACGCTTCGAGTCTACAAAGAATGAAGATACCCGCCACTGGATTGGTCGGTCGTATGGAAGTTTTGAGAGAAGTTTCTCACTACCGAGTTCGGCCAATGCTGAAAAAATTGAGGCGCTATTCGATAATGGTGAGTTGACACTTACTATTCCCAAAGTAGAAGCTTCAAAGCCTCGACAGATTAAGCTTTCCTGATGGGCGCACGTAAAAAGTTAACCTGATGGGCAATCCGCTTAGGTTAGCTTTGCGCTTCTTCTTTTGCCCTAAGCCTATGTTTTGCTTAAAGTGAAGGGCATGAGAATCGTGACGTGGATTTCACTGTTGATGTCGATAGCGGCGCTGTTGGTTTCGCTTTGGACTTTTCGGGATGCTAAAAATTTGCAGGGGGGCTCTTCTGTTGCGACGCAGGAGAGCCCAGTTTCTGAGGCATCGAAGGCCGAAACATCCGAGAATATGAGACTGACAGAGGTAGGCCTTCGCAATCTGAGCGATGAGTTGGTTCGCGTCGCGGCGAAAGCAAGACCTTCGGTGGTTTCGGTTTTCACAGAGCGCGTTTATCGCCAAAGAGTGGTTTCTCCGTTCGATAGTTTTTTCTTCGATGATTTCTTTGGGCCCTTTTTTGAGCGGCCCAAGCCCCGCGAGCGGCAGTATCGCCAGTCCGGTCTAGGCTCTGGAGTCATCGTTCGCGCTGATGGAACCATTCTCACGAACAATCATGTCATCGACGGTGCGACAAGCATTTCCGTGGGCCTGTGGGACGGACAAGTACTGAAAGCCTCTGTGCTTGGTAAAGATCCTAAAACAGACATTGCCGTCATTCGGGTAGACGCCAAACTCTCTCCCATTGAGCTGGGCAAAAGCGCGACACTCGAAGTTGGCGAAATAGTCATTGCCGTTGGCAGCCCGATGAATGCAGGTCTAGCCCATACAGTGACTCAAGGTATCGTGAGTGCGGTGGGAAGATCGAACGTAGGCCTGGCGGAGTACGAAGATTTTATTCAGACAGACGCAGCGATTAATCCGGGCAATTCAGGAGGAGCCCTAGTCAATTTGTCGTCTGAATTGATTGGAATCAATACGGCCATCGCCAGTGTGAGCGGAGGGTCTCAGGGCATTGGCTTTGCCGTCCCCATCGATATGGCGGCTTTGGTGATGGAATCTCTGATTACTCAAGGGCGAGTAGTCCGCGGTTATATGGGCGCTCAGTTTCAGAATCTTAATCAACCGTTGGCAGAAGCCTTGGGGTTGTCCTCGACCCAGGGGGCTTTAGTCGTGGAAGTCTATCCCCGAAGTCCTGCCGATCGCGCCGGATTACAACGGGGCGACGTTTTGGTGGAACTCAACGGAGAAGCTATAAAGAACGCCGTGATTGCAAAGAATCGCATTGCGACAAGCCTGCCGGGCGCCGGAGTTTCAATGGAGATTCTGCGTGATGGAAGAAAATTGAAAATTCGCTTAACGCTCGAAGATTTGCCAGCGCCCGAGAAGCCGAGAAGGGATGTACAGCCATGACCACCTGGAATTATATGAGAATGGCGCAGCCAATTTGCTTGGTCGTCTTTTTTGGGTGGACTTTAGGATCTTGCGCGCCAAAATCGCATAAAGTAGCTCGCGGCGAGGCTCTTCAAGCGCTCGAAGAGGCGAAAAAAAGTGATCCGTCGGCTCACGAAGCTATTGAGGCCGAACGACTGTTTTTAGAAGGCGACAGAGCAGTTTTTTTGGGCCAAAGAGATAGGGCCTACCGTCTTTTTCGTGATTCTCAGCTATGGAGTCGTCAGTTGGTGCCGACTCCTGTGAGTATAAGTGATTTAGATGGTTCTGATTTGGAGGATCCCTTTCAGATCGCCTCGCCAGGGAGGGAAGTGCCTGAGCCATCGCCCGCACCAGACATCGCATCTCGAGGCTCTAATGCATCGGTCGCACTGTCTGTAAATTCTCAAGCGGTATTGTCTGATGTATTGTCTGATGTGGTGGCTCCGGAAGTCGCACCAGAACCCGACGAGGTTCTGGCAGCTGAGTTAAAGCCGGTAAAGGCTCCTTTTCCTGAGGCTCGACGAGTCGATCAAATTCAGAAAGAGGGCTTGAGCCTAGTTTCAGAGCACGACAAGCGCCTGCAGCTGGATGAAAAAGTGGCTCTTAAAGAGCGTTTTCCGGGCGTGGTGGTATTTAGCTCGGGGGAGGTTCAGTTTGAATCCGTCAGCCAGAAGTTTTTAGGAGCGCTCCATCAGCGTTTGCAGAGTGAAAAACAAAGTCAGGCGCTATTTCAGGCTCAGGTGGGGGACGGCGAGCCTATAGACCTTGCTAAGCAGCGATTTGAAGCGATTAAAAGCTATTTAATTAAATTAGGCGTTGAAGAGCCCCAGATCGTTCTTGATGATAAAAGAGTGGTTGGGGAATGGCCTGAAATGCGCGTATTCATACTGAAGTAATAGAGAAGAAGAAAGAGAGTTCCTTCATGACGCAGCGATTTATGATTACGACGGCCATTGATTATCCAAATGGTTCGCCTCATATGGGTCATGCTTATGAAAAAATTGTGGCCGACACCTATGCGAGGTGGCACCGGCTGCTAGGGTACGAAACATTTTTTTTGACGGGCACAGACGAAAACGGTCAAAAGCTGGTGAAGGCGGCCGAGGTTGAAGGGCGACCTACGCCCGACTATGTCGATGAACAGGTACAAAAATTTCGCCATTTATGTGACAAGCTTTCTTTGTCACACGATGATTTTATTCGAACGACCGAGCTTCGGCATCGTGAAACCTGCTACGATTTTTGGAGCCGTCTAAAAGCCAAGGGTGATATTTATTTCGGAGATTACGAAGGGCTCTACTGCGTAGCATGTGAGAGTTTTTATACAGAGACGCAAATCGAAGGGGGTATATGCCCTGTTCATGGGACTGCCTTGGAGAAGGTCAAAGAAAAGGGCTATTTCTTTCGCCTCAGCGCCTATGCCGATTGGGTAAAAGGTATTATTATGAGCGACAAAAGTCGTGTCTGTCCCGCGTCGGTTCGAAAAGAGATGTTGAATCGCATCGAAAAAGAGCCGATTCGTGATCTTTCAATTTCTCGGCCCAATCAAGGATGGGGCATTCCTGTTCCAGATGACTCAAACTATGTTATTTATACGTGGTTTGATGCTCTTATTAACTATGTATCGGCGGTTGCTGACGACAAACGAGCATCCTTTTGGCCGGCGTCTATGCATGTCATTGGAAAAGATATTGTATGGTTTCATACGGTAATTTGGTTTTCGATTTTAAAGGCGGTCGATAAACCACTGCCAGAGCAAGTCTATGTGCATGGCATGGTTTTAGGCGAAGACGGCCGCAAGATGTCGAAGACGCTTCAAAATGGAGTCGACCCAGAGTGGGTATTGAGTCATTTTCCTTTAGATTCATTTCGCTACTACTTATTAAGAGCCATTCCAAGTGGCTTAGATGGAGCTTTTGTTCGTAAAGATTTGGTGGCTCGTCACAATAGTGAGCTGGCTAACGATTTAGGAAATCTTGTGAGTCGCGTCGTAAAGCTTGCGATGAAGAAGTGGGTGCCGTCCATTTCGGCTGAGGGATTAAACCAAAACTTAGAGACCGCTCACGTCGCGCCGCGTATGGAACAGGCGATGAAGGCACGCGAACATCATCGGGCGCTTGAATTTCTTTGGGAATTGGTGGGCAAGACGAATGAATACCTTAATCAGATGGAACCCTGGAAGAAAGCCGGGGACTCTAGTGAGTTTCGAACCTGTATGGTCAATGCCTTGTATTCGATCTCAGTCATCAGTGTTTATTTAGACCCTTTCATGCCTTCTATAGCTAAGAAGATGAAGGAAATTTTAGGACGACCCGATTTGCAGCCTAAAAATCTGGCATTTCAACAAATGCGCCTTGATCTTCAAGATCCCCCTCCGCTCTTTCCTAAAATTGAGCTTTAACCAGGCCGCTCGGTGCAAAGCCGACCTCTACTCGGATTTTCCCCGTCTGAGCCGCCTCGCGATAAAATTTTATGATTTATCGGGGTTAATTCTTTTTCTTGGGAACCCGTTGTGCAATGATGTGATCGTGTGGGGGAAAATTTTATGGGGGATTTAACGGCTTTCGTTCGACAAACAGAAACGCATCCTAGGGAGTCAGGGTCTATGAAGCGGCATCACAATCTGACACGCGCCGAATTAATTGAAGAGTCTGTGCGGCGAGGTCTAGGAAATTTGAACTCTTGGGGTTCTCTCATGGTATCGACCGGCAAGCATACCGGCCGCGCTGTAAAAGATCGCTTTATTGTGCAGTACCCCTCTCTGAAATCAACCATTTCATGGAATGCGACCAATGTGGGAATTGATCCTGACAAAGCGAAGCGCCTATTTTCTGGAGTAGAATCTAAGCTTGATCGCGAAGAGGTTTTTTCAATGTCGGCCTTCGTGGGGCCTTTTCCTATAGAGGTGATATCGACATCGCCTTGGCATATACTTTTTGCGCAGAATATGTTTCGTAGTACTCCCACGTCGACGCTGGGACTACCTGCTGCCGTAGGCGAAAACAAGATTCGAATCTTTCATGCTCCCTATGCAAAACCCCAAGACTTCGGCATAGAGCATTCGTCTGAAACGCTGTTAGTTCTTGATCCGGTTGAAATGAAAGTAGCGTTGGTGGGGTCAGCATACGCTGGCGAGATCAAAAAATCAGCGTTCACTCTGTGTAATTATAAAATGCCGGAATGGGGTATTTTTCCCATGCATGCATCGGCCAATTGCCTTGAAGACGGAAGTCAGTCCTGTGTGCTATTTGGCCTGTCTGGGACGGGCAAAACTACCTTGTCGGCTAGCCCCGATCGAGCTCTCATCGGCGATGATGAAATTGTCTGGTCGCTCAAGGGTCTTTCGAATCTTGAGGGGGGTTGTTATGCGAAGCTTATCGATCTTTCGAGAGAGAGAGAGCCAGAGATTTTTTCGGCCGTGCATCGCTTTGGGGCCATTATGGAAAACGTGGGCTACGATGCCGTGACTCGCGAAGTTTGTTTTGACGATCGCTCAAAGACAGAAAATACAAGAGGTTCTTATCCACTCGAGTTTCTCCCTAAGATTTTTCCAACCGATAGAGAAGCTCAGGCTCCTTCGACAATTGTATTTCTTATGGCTGACGCCTTTGGCGCCATGCCGGCGGTGGCCAAGTTAAATCCGATTCAAGCAGCTTACTATTTTATTTCGGGCTATACGGCCAAAGTAGCGGGCACCGAACTGGGAGTGAAAGAGCCACAGGCAGCTTTTAGCACGTGCTTTGGGGCGCCTTTTATGCCTCGACCGTCGGCCGTCTATGCAAAGCTTCTAGCTGAGAAAATTGAAGCCTCCAAAGCGACCGTATGGTTACTAAACACGGGATGGACGGAGGGAGGTTACGGTAAAGGGGAGCGATTCCCGATTCCGGTAAGCCGAAGACTTCTTTCTGCAATTCAAAATCGAGTTCTTGAGCAACAAAAAACGGTGCGTCACCCGGTGTTTGGATTTGAGGTGCCTCTCAACTGTTCAGGAGTGGACTCAAAAATATTGCGGGCTCCTGAAGGTGACTGTGTACGAGACCTTGCCCTCAAATTCAAGAAGAACGCAGAATTATTTTCGCACCTCAGTGAGGATATTATTAAGTTGGGTGGACCAGCTTAGACTCTACTCAGGGCCGAGTTTTGATCATTTCTTTTTTCAATTTATGAATATTTAACAGATTCGGGGATCGTCTCTTCTCTCAAAAGAGACGATCCCCGAATCTGTCACCGTTAGTCAAAAATTAAAAAAATATGATCGAAACTTGGACTGAAGAATCATCAAAACTCGGCCTCGAAGTTTCGCTACGCTAAGCCTAACGTCTTGGCGGTTCAAGTCGAAAGACCAGGAGGTCCTCAAACGATTGTCGAACGCCGTCCAAGTTGATCCTGAAATTGTGAGTGGCTGCGACGATTTGTTCTGCATTCTCAGAAATGATCTGGGTATAAAATCCTAGAGCGCCATTGAGGGAGAGTTCTCGAGTCTTCCAACCCGAGGCTTCTTTGTGGGCCTGTCGAAGGCGAAGCGACCACCCATCGAGATAATAAAATATGGGTCGGCCTTCAACTGCGGCAATGGTGATATCGAGCCCTCGATAGGACTTGTCGGCTTCTCCATCCACCAATTCGGTTTCCACCGCCGGTTTATCGTCTTTCAGACTTGCAACTTTAAGTTGAGAAACCCAGAAAGTTCCCTGAATCTCATGCATATGAGCAATCCATAACGTATCGCCAATTATTTTAGCGTCTACATAGAGCCCGGAGTAAGCATCGTCAGTCAGAGTGATCTGGCGTGAAGCGCCGTGATCGCGCGACTCCATTATGAGAAGCACCAAACCCTTTATGGTTTGGCAGAAAAGCCATTCGGCCATTTCAGTTTTGATCGAGTCTTTTACAGCGCCACCGAGCCGGCCCGAGGTTATTGATTTACCGTGCGCATCAAAGGTTTTCCAAAGGCTAGAGCCATCTTTGGTCCGATAGGTAATGCGCCCAAAATCTCCGTGCCACTGAAAACTTTGAAGATGGGTCACCTCAGAAACAATAAGAAACCGAGCGCTATTCAGAAAGTAAATGTCGGTACCGATACGATAGGCGAAGAGCCCTTCACTCATCTTTAGATCGCGGCCTTCCGACGCATCGGCATCTAAGATACTTATTTCTCCGGTCTCGATAGTAATGCGAGCCAGGCCCTTCGGCTCGGCGTCTCGTGAGAACGTGACAATCGTATTGTCATTCAAAACCTGAAGATACTCTCCAAGGTGCAGATCAGGTCGAACGAGTTGATACGAAATTCTATCGGAAGATCCCGACGAACACGACATTATCACTAACAGACTGGTGATGATGCCTACGCCGCTGACGCAACTTCGTAAGGTGGCTCCGCATGGTGCCAGAGAGTTTACCATGTCACCGTCTCCAGATTTGTTTGCAAATCGAGAGCAATATAGGGACCTATCAGTTCCGCTCGCGTCACATCGTAGCGTAGATTTGATAACGGATTCGTGGATTTCCCACTATTTTCGTCAGCCGCAGTTTTTGAAGAATTGACTAAAAAAGGAAGCAGCGGCAGCTCTGAATTTTTATGTAAATAGTCGATCCAAACTTTGTTGGCTAAGGTTTTAAAGAAATCAACATCTTCGCTGCTCATGCGCCCCTTCAGTTCTTTCAATGAGAGTAAAAAATCGTCCGGTAGAATTTCAAGCATCACGCTGGATTTAGCTGAATTCACGGTTAAATGCGCTGCGACGGACACATCAGCCTCGATCTCTGTGGAGGGGATTATGCGATCTTCAATCCAAGTTCCTAGATTCATTCGATAGCCCGAAATATTGAGTCGAAAAAGATTTTGATCAAAGGTCACTTCAGGAGCCGATCGTGGACTAATCGATATCACCGTAGAAATATCGTAGGCCTTGTCTGCGATAATTCCCATCGTACTGTTGCCAACATCAACCGTTGCACGAAAACGAAGGAGGCCCTCCCGATAAAAAAGGTTGAGAGTTGCATTGGTAAGATTCTGATGAAGAAAGAGTGTCATATCACTTTGACTACGATTTAAAGTTGGTGGCGGAACTTGGGTCTGAGGTAGTTCAGGGTAGTAGTGCTGCAAATACGAGCTAAAATCTTCTGCAAGCTGAAGGGGTGATCTCGATTGTAGCGAATAGTTCTTCTGGCTCAATAAGGCTCCGACCTGAGAGCCATTCAGTAAAAGGGCATTAAAGAAAAACTGCACGGCATCTTGAGTGGCGAGGAGAGATCCTTGAGTTCTAGGGTAAAAGGCAAAGGTCATGCCTTTCTGTGCGGGTGCAGCATCTAGAAGTTCGAGTCGAATCGCACCTTTCTCGATAAGGACTCCCGATTGCCACAGACTCTGATCTTCCATCACTTGAAAAGCGCTTTGAGAAAATACAAGATTCCTTAATCGTTCTCGAACCCATAGAGTAAGGAACTTCGACATATTGTCTACCAGCTCCGACATAATTCTCGATTGAAACTCAGGAATCGATAGAACAGTTTTATCGATATTTTCAGACTTAGACGACGCCAATACCAAATTGGATTCACCAAAGAAAAAACGAAGACGAACGGAAAGATCCGATAGATCCCATCGCAGCTGTATGGTTCCCGACTCCTCGTTCTTCATACCGAGAGATTCGTTGAGTTTCAAAAAATCGCAGGAAGTATACTCGTAGCCCGTCATTTTGAAGTTTGAAAACGGAATTATAATATGCAAAATATTCGACGCGACCTTATGCCAGGAATTCGTTTTAAGAGCTCCTTGCACGGTTACCTCATAGCCCTTTGAGTCGTAGCAAAATCTAAACGTTCTCGGAGTGGTTACGACAAGAGAAGAGAGATGGTTTAAGATCTTGTCGACCAAAGAAGGTCGAATGGCAATGCCAATGCTTCCGGGTTCGAGGGGCTGAGCTCTAAGGAACGAGGTATGAGATTGGGCCACAATGATAAAAATGGTGAAGAGGCAGAATGGCCACCGAGGAGTCCTTTGAGCCCGATAAGAAGGGACTTTTCTAAAATACATAGTTCACCATGATGGCAAGGCGATCTGAGCCCGCCCTATAATTTCCGTCAGATGAAACAGCCGGAAAAATATCATTCGGGGAGGCCCCTAATGTGGAATCCTGTACGACCCGGTCAAAGAGAAAACTGTGAGAGTACTCAATTCCTAGTGTGAGCCGCTGGAACCACTGCCAATGGACGAACGCTCCTAACAAGACAGATTCAAAATCAATCAGACTGACGGAGGCTCGGTCGGAGGGCACGGCGCTCGAAGCGTAGTGAGCGTTGAGTCCCATTTTTATGGAGTCCCAGAGCTGAAAGGTTTGAATGCTTCCCACGACGTAATGATCATCAAGCGATTCTCCCGACCTTCCATACGATCGAGCTTGTTCAACAGGGGATTCGGTGACTTGAATCGATAGCGAGGGTTGCCATGACGAAAAAGCATATCGAAAAAAAGTCTCCATCGTCCAATAGCCGTAAGGCTGGTAAAGTATGCCAAAAGTCAGAATAGGCGGTATCCAAACTTTAGCTTTTATGGCCAAGTCCATGGACTCTTCGATACCTAAGGCGCGTAGACTTGCCCCCATGGTTCTTAAACTGCGCGGCGTTTCAATCGATAATACCGAGTCATAGATATACTGTACGGGGCTGAAAACCGCTAAGCCAAAGCCCCATTGAAAGTGGGGGGTATAGTGAACTCCGAGAGCGCCACCAAAAGCATGGGTGGTCGACAAAGGAATTCGGGCTCTTGCTTCAAGCGAGGGATGTTCGGCAGGAATTAATTCATTGTCTAAAACTTTTTTCATGAGGCGATTGAGGTCGAGAGAGAGTCGAGCCTTCTGAAATCCCAGTGAGTAGATACCCGAAAGACCAATAGACCACTGCGAATTTGGTCGGTAAACAACCGTCGCTTGGTGATGCCAAGGTAGGGAAAGGCCCTCAATCAACTCATAGCGCTGAGCCCCCCTATCATCGAAGTCAGCCACAATGCCGCTAGGAAAGTAGGTGCTATACCCAAAGCTCAGCGACTTAAACCCTAGGGGTGTTGAGACTGAAAAATAAGGATTGGGAGCCATAGCTGAAAGCGAGCTACTCTTATAGGGCTGTGATGTATTGGGGTCGATACCGCTTCGATCATAAATAAGCCAGCCGCCCATCAGCGCAATATTGGTGTCCAGCTGGTAGACTTTGGAGGAGCCCATTAGGGCAGGATTCCAAAACGCACTTCGGGGGGCCGGCCGAGTAGGGCTGGCGGTCAGTCCTCCGACCACAGACGATAAACTTTGAGCTTCAAGGGGGGAGCCCATCCCGACCTTCAAGAAGGCTAGGGACACAAAAATCCCACGGCGTATGCAACTTGAAAGGCTTGGCATGAGAGGGCCACCTTAGTCCAAGCTGGCTACTTCGGCAATGGCGTCTCGACAATGAAATCTCGTATATTTTAGGGTACTTAGTTCGCTATACTGAGCCTGCGTGAAGTATCTGGCTCTAGGGAAACGACTTAAGGCACTCAGGGAACGTCAGAACCTATCTTTGGAGGCACTATCGGCAGCAACCGGTATTGCTCTCGATAAACTAGAGAAAGTTGAAAAAGACGAAGATCAGCCTATCATTGCCGAACTCATTCGCTTGGCGAAGGCCCTTCAAGTGAATGTTGCCGATATTTTTAGAGATCGGCCGACCACCCAACGTTATGAGATCATTCGTCGAGGTGATCGAGAAACGATTCAACCGCTCTTGAAGCCTGGATCTGCCAAAGTTCTAGATTATACCTATGAACTTCTAACCACGCCTGAAGCCACGAAGCATATGGAAGCTTATATTGTGGAATTATCGCCGCAGCAGAGCCAGCGCCCTCACGACGACCTCACCCATGCAGGGGAAGAATTTATGTATATTTTGAGCGGCGAAATTGCTGCCGTCATTCACGGAGATTCACTTCGATTGACCGAAGGCGATGCACTCTATTTTAAATCGACGGATCCCCATACGTTTTTTAATCCTGGCAAAACGAAGGCCCAGGCCTTGGTGGTTATTTATCCGTATTGATTGGCTATTGATTGAGATCTTCTTCAGCGTTAATGTCACTTTGGTGTGCCCATAGCTCAGCAGGATAGAGCATCAGATTTCTAATCTGAGGGTCCGGGGTTCGAATCCCTGTGGGCACGGATTTTTTAGAATATCTAATAAAATCAACTGCTTCTGCCCGCGCCCTTGAATTTACTGTAATACGGTTATATAGTATTACCATGAAAGCTGATAAACGAGGATATATTTATTTAGGAGCCGAATTCGCTAATCAGGAATTCGATCCTGTGCCGCAGAAGGATGGGCGCATTGTATTGAATCCCGTGGTCACGGTGAAAGTCTCAAAAGAGGATGCTTGGTTTCTCAGTTCAAAATGGCAAAAAAATGAAAAGGCCGTAGAAGGGCATATCCGCGATGGTGATATTGTGTCTGAAGTGTCGGTCACAGATCTCCTGGCTCAAATGAATAACGCTCGAAAAAAAGTTCGCAAATGAGTCAGTGGACATTTAGTTTTACTCCGCAATGGCTTAAAGCAGTTGGGAGTCTTGAAGATAAAGTATTCGAAAATCTTCAGGACGCCCTCAAACTGATGGCTAAGCATGGTCCCAAGTATCGTGGACTTCAAAGTCATGTCTTGCAGGGCGTCTCGGATTCTCACGGCAATACGATTTGGGTTTCCTATATTGATAAAAAATACCGGTTCACATGGACTTATACCAAAGGGAAACGCCAAGATATCACGCTCAGAAACTGTGGGGATCACGATCCCACAGAGGCGAAACCGTAAAAGTTCGAGAAATCCGTCTGGGCCTCGTCACCCAAATTCTCAGCCCGAATGATTTCAACAACTTCACGCTGCACAATCCAAACATGCGGTTCGGAATTCTTCCAGCTGGGCACGAATTTCTGTGTAAAATCAATGGCTTGCAACGTGTATTTACATAAAAACATAAAAATGTAATGATGGGAATATGAATGCTCGTCTATCAACCGATCTTGGAAGTCCGCGTCTCATGCGTTTGCTAAAGCTTGAAGCACAGGAAACAGATTCTTCCATCAAAGATGTTTTAGTGCGAGCCCTCGAAAGCTATTTCGGTCATCGCCTTGAAACAAGAGCTTTACTCAAGGCGTCCGAGTCAGCGTTCAAAGACTGGCACGATCCAAGAGATTCCGATTATGACAAATTATAGCGCTGGCGACGTTGTCCTCGTAAAGTTTCCATTTTCAAATCTCGAGGAAGAGAAGAAAAGGCCTGCACTCGTTATGCATCAAGTGGCCCTTTCACATCAGGAGCGCCTTGTTACTATTGCCATGATCACCAGTAAAATTGACGGATTTAAAATCGAAGGAGATTGCTCGATAAAGGATTGGCAAAAAACTGGGTTGTTACATCCAAGCCTTGTTCGGCTCAGTAAGTTGGCAACTGTCGATGGCCAGTTAATAAACAAAAAACTGGGTGGGCTTACAAATGGCGACCTTCAGACTGTGCAAAAATCCTTTAATAGAATTTTTAAATTTTGGATTTAAAGTTCGAGGGCTGCCGTCTGGGCGTCCTCATCCAAAAAATCCGCCCAAATCATTTCAACAACTTCACGCTGCCCAATCAATGCAAGCGGTTCGGAATTCTTCCAGGTGGGCACGATTTACTCCATTGGGTCCATGCCGGGTACATGGGAAACACTTTATACCGGAGACATAGGTTACACATTTGAGTTCGGTCTTGCGTTTGAATGAGCGGGGTTTTGATCTCATCAATGATTATGCAGACAATCGGCCAGTGCTCAATTTTCAGTGGAGTGACGATGGCGATTCTCTCAGCGTGAAGGGTTATAAACACTCGCTCGAGTGGCAGCCCTAATGGCGCCGAAAATTGAGTTTGGCGACGCGCCCCTCATTTTTTCGGGATCCATAAGACTGCCAGAGAGTTTCAGAGGTTTGACAAGTATTGCCACTTTTGTTAACGCGACTTATGAAAAATGGGTTTCGTTTTGTTTGGGGAGTGGGATTCACGCGTTGCAAGCTCCTAAAACTTCAGAGAACGCTACGGCTCCATCGCGTTTTCATAGAATTTCGCTAAATCATCAACCGAGAAAATTTTGCCGGTGAATGCCTCGACGGATTGAGGAAAGGGCTGAGAATAACCACTTTTATAGTAACCCTCAATGAGACGAGTGCTAAGCCCTTGCTGTTGATACAGACTTCGACGCCCACTTTGCTTTTCAACATGATCTAAGAGTGACTCATAAGATTGATACGATGCGATATTGGCAAGAACATAGCCGATATATTCAACCCATCCCGATCGAAAATGAGGGGCATTTAAAGGGCCTCGCCCTGTGAAATCAACGCCGTGATTGGCGCTGCCAGTTACTCCCGTTCCCTGCGAGATAATCTCGCCGTAGAGCGCTACTGCAAGATCCGTAAACGCTGTCGAGTCTGCCGTGAATGCCGTATTCCATAACTTGAGCTCAAAGAGGGCGCGGGCTAAGAGAACTCGAAATTGAAGGAAGTCTTGAATTTTTGCATTGCGACTATAAGTCTCAATCTCTTCATCGCTAGGTTGTGATCCGTCGCGAGTCTTAGCGGAAGCTTTTAAAAATTCCTTATCGAAGCCGAAATATTCTTGAGTCATGGAATGAATTTCAACAAATCCGTAGGCCTCGGGTGTTTCGAAGGGATTTTCTTCAAATACGTATTGAAGGGCGTGACCCCCTTCATGAAAGGCGACTCTAAGAGAGTCTACAGAGTCTGAGAAAAAATTCTGCAGAATGAAGATCCGAGCGGGAATCCACGCTTCGCTTTGATGACTGGATGGCAACGTCACGTCGAGCGTCTTGGCATTGATGGTAAGAGACTTCGGCATTTTGGTATTGAGAGACGTCATATACGCATGCGTATATTTATTCTCGCGAGGCATCACATCGCGAGTGATGGTCTCAAGAATGCTTGGATCAAATCCACTTTGTTTGAGAGTTTTCGCCCAGAGAGCATCGACGGTTTCGCGAGGAAAATAGCGGCCAAATGAATCGATATCCGGTGCGAGAATGGCCAAATGACTCTCTGTAAGGTCGTGTCGCTTCAGCGATAGCTCTTTAGCGAGGAGGCGAGCATGAAGTTTTTCAAGAGCCGCATTTGTTCTTTTTAAGGCTCCCTCCAGAAAGGCGATACGCTCTTCTACCGAATTGAAACGCGCGTCGTAGGGTTCGGCTTGCGCAGCCACTCGATACGCACTCCACGTGGAATAGCCCTTGGATCGAGCGAGCTCTGTTCGCAAGATGGCGCAACGGTTTAGCTCAGACTTCACCCGTTGAGCAATATCGCGACTCTGACCCATCTCACCCTGGAGTCTCGCTTCTTCCACTTTGGCAGCGGCTGCCGCCAGAGGCAGAGTTCCCGCATCATAAGCCGCCTTCGCCTTCGAGATCGCTTCTGCTGCTTTTGAGAGATTGTTGGCGAAAGGCGAATCATTGGCAGTGAGGGTAATTTTTGTTTGCAATTCGGAGACTTCGTTCAGCTTTGGAATTTGATCAGGCGTAAAGGCATCGATATCTAAACGGCGTTTCATTAAGACGGCTTCATGAGCCATTCGACCGTCGATCGAACCGGCGAGGGTAGCCCAACGATCAACGGCCGTCTTCCAAGCCTCTCCGTTCTTTAACTCGTTAAGGGCTTTATCGACTTTCAGCTGTTCAGCTGTCCACTCCGCCTTCTCTGTAGGTGATTCGTAGAGCGCACGATCCAAGGCAACCGAATACCAGGTGGATAAGAAACCAAGTTCGCGAATTTGTCGGAGGGCTGGATAAATGGTTTCTTGGTAATGATTCAAGAAAGCTCGATGAGATGGGGCAGCATCGTCAAGATCTTGAATATCCAGCTGATAGAAGGGAGAGCCAGCCTTTCGAAGCTCAAGCATTTTCAAGCGCTCCAAGGACTGGTAACTAGTTTCTTGCACGACAACCTCGGGTTGAGCCCAGGTGCGGCAGCCTACGATAAGCGCAAAGACCCCTAAAAATAGAGAAAACGATGGTCGCATGGATTGTCCCCTCCTTATGCATCCTGTACTAAGAAGACCAAGAGGAGCCCAAAGTCGTCAACAATCGAATTGGCGCTTTCTCATTTTAATAGGGGAGGCTTTCTTCAGGCCATTTAAAGCGAGGAAGCAAGCTACAGTGCGTTGAATTCACCGCAATCAATTCCATATTTCTTCAGATCTAAAGACAAAGAAGGCGAACTACGACTATCTGGAAGGAACGCTATGAAATCATTCTGGGCCCCAAAATAGAGATCAGCCCTTCCGGGCAAAAAATTTCACTCAAAAATTTTAAGAAATCGCGGCGAGACTTTTTCACTACGGCGTTTCTGGCGGCAACTCTCTTAGTTTTCTTTCAATACGAGGGACTTCATGGACTTCGGCTGCTCCCCCAGCTGAATCCAAATCGCGAAAACGTCTGGCGCTCACCATCACGCGAGACTCGTAGGTGCCCACCACGCTATTGTAGGCATCGACCGCCGTCTCAAGATTTTTGCCCATACGAGAGAAATGAGAACTCAAATCAGACAATCTTTTGTAAAGCTCTTTGCCGAGCTCACCGACAATTCGAGCATTGTCAGCCAATTTTTCTTGGCGCCAACCGAAGGCCACCGCTCTCAACAAAGCTATGAGAGTCGTGGGTGTAGCTAAAATGACATTTTGACTTACGCCTGCTTCGATCAAAGAGGGATCCCCTTCTAAGGCCGCACTAAAAAAACTTTCTCCTGGCATAAAAAGAACCACGAACTCTGGACTCGGGCGGAACTGATCCCAATACGATTTGCGACCCAATTGCTCGATATGACGTTTCACATAAGTCGCATGCTCTAAGAGTTTTCTTTTTCTCGCTTCTGGATTTTCTTGCTGACCCAATTCTAAAAAAGCCATGAGCGGTGTCTTTGCATCGACGACAATATTTTTCCCACCCGGCAATTTGACAATAAGATCGGGCCGCAGGCGTCCGGCCTCCGTTGAAACCGATTCTTGCTTTACGAAATCGCAATACTCAAGCATTCCGGCCAGCTCAACCACGCGCTTCAGTTGCACTTCGCCCCACATGCCTCGAATCTGTGGGGCTCGAAGGGCCGTAACCAACTGAGCCGTTTCACTACGCAGATCTTTCTGAGCTTCAAGCAACGATCGAATCTGTTGATGAATGGCTTCTTCGCCGCGAGTGCGACTTTTTTCAAGTTCACTCATTTTCATATCCATACGCTGTAAAGATTCTTTAAGTGGCGTCAGCGTTTTCTCCATCGTGTCTTGACGTACTTTCAAATCTTGGCTCGCTGCTTGGTGGTGTTGATCGAACTGATTCTTTGCCAAATCGAGAAATTGCTTCTGCTGATTCTGATAAATTTCTGAAGAAAGCGCCTTGAAAAGATTCTGCATACGATCTTCAACTGCATTCTCTTGATTCTTGAGTTGATCACGAACCTGAATCTCGCGCTCGGCCTCTTGCAGAGCCTGACGCAATAAAAGACGATCTTTGACAAGTAAAAAACAATAAATACCTAACACTAGACAGACCAACGAAATAGCCCCAATCACCACAAGCATACCCTTACTGAATCTGCTGGCTTGAAAGCGGTCAATGAGAAATGGATCGGTCGTAGAACGTTTTCAGATGAATTAGGCAGACGCTATCTCGTTTAACGACAGATCTGAAATCGTTGGCCCGATTCTCTGTTTTCAACTACGTTGGTCCTGATGAGGGAATGGTTTTGTTAGACAAAGGCTATGAGAGTGAAAAGATAGCTGACGAGATTCGGCAAAGGGGTTGCGCCAATGGGGCGATATTAAAGAATAATCGCAAGCACAAGAATCGCGATTTAGATCGATGGAGGTCTTCGGTGCGTATGCCATTTGAAGGAGTCTTCAGCAAGCAAACAAAACACTCTCGATATCGGACGAAACCGAAGGTTCTTTTTCAGGCGACCATGGAAGCTTTCACCCACAATTTCAAAAGATTGATTCAAATAGATAGTGAGCCCGTAAGGATATAGGCCGAACGTGAGCCATTGGCCCTGTCGGCCTAATTGGTGAATGAGGAGTAGCGGAGGCCTCGTTTCAGAGGCTCCGCTGGGCGGCAAGGAGCGCCGTAGAAAGAAAAACTTCGTCGCCAGCGGGAGGCGTCTCTCCCTTTCGCATTGAAATGACGAATGTTTAGCCGGTCCTCTGAAAGGAGGTCTCCGTTACTCCGCCTTTACTGCTTCGGCGACAGGGCCTTCTTTATACAACAATGCGAACACCAATGTAATTGAAAACAAGAGAGATTTGTAATAGGAGAGAGCGGTCAAGCCTGCAAATTTTCTGGGTGACATGGTTGACACACGCTAGGAGTTTCATCGTTTTGACCGATTCTGTGACCCAGGGGCGTTTGGAACTGGCTGTTGAACCGGAGGTTTTTCTTGAGTCTAGTTACGTACCTAATGTTGCTTGGAGTTCTTTTGGTGACTTTCCAGACTGCGGTAGCTTCTGAAGCGGGGTCCGACGGAGCGAAGAGTGTTCGTGCTTCTCACGTAAGAGTTGAAGCGTGTGTCGGTAGTCTTAGTTGGCTTGCGCAGCCAGATCATATTTTAAATGAAATGGAGGCCCTAGAGCGGGCAGCCTGGGGTAGCCTTTCAGCAGCTCCAGCGAAGTTAAGAAGGCGTATGGAGTTGTTCCCCGAAGGGCAATGGTTAGCATGGAGTGAAGATCGATTGGTCGGTTTTTTAAATAGCCAACGAATTGGAGATCAGATTTTTCTGGCTCGCATCAGTATTTACTTCGCCAATTTCTATTCGTACAAGCCTGCTCCTTATGCCGATTGGTGGTCACGTTTTACAGATAACGGAACTTATGAGAAGAGCCATATTCCTGGTGGTCATTATCTATTTCTCGCTAATCTGAGTACACTGCCTGATCTTTTGGAACTTCGTCGGTCGTCCATCGCAGAAAGTTTAATTCGCGCGGCGCTCGTCTTTATGTCTTCAGATCCTTCTCTTCGCGGGGCTTGGGGACTGGCTCGTTTGTCAGGGCTTAAAAAGTATATGGTTCAAGAGGGTCTTAACGAGCAGAGAGTGACGGAAGGTTTGGTGGAGAAATATATTGAAACAGTGAAGAAGGGTCAGTGGCATGACCCTGCGCTGAGTTTGCATTTGAAAATGGGCGCTCATACCGTTATGGTCGTAAAAAATGCCATGGCCCATGATGATGCTAGCTTGAATTGGGGTGTGATTATCTTTTATCAGCGTCTCGATTTCTAATAAACTCTTGTCGCTGTATGCCGACTGGCAGATGGTCCCTGTCGACACTATCAAGTTTTCGACTCGGTTCAAGATCTTTAAGCTTTCAGTGGGGGTGGCATTAGGTTTAAAACTTTAGAGTGGCTAAACTCTATTTTCGTTATGGCGCCATGGGGAGTGCAAAAACATTAAATCTTCTGGCAGCAGTTCATAGTTATCGCGCGCAAGGAAAAAATGTTTTGATTTTGAAGCCATCGCTGGAGGATCGCTTTGGTCGTGAGAATGTTCGATCGCGTAGCGGGCTCGAGAAAAAGGCTGATATTTTGGTATCGTCAGAGACTCGCTTGAAGAGCGAGGAACTTGAAGGGCTCTCGTGCATTTTCGTAGATGAAGCTCAGTTTTTGGATGTAGCCTTCATTGACCACCTTCGGGAGATTACGGTTTTAAGAAATATTCCTGTGATTTGTTATGGGCTGCGCGGTGATTTTAGAACTCATTTATTTGAAGGCTCTAGGCGCTTGATGGAACTGGCCGATAGTATCGAAGAGATTAAAAGCACCTGTCACTACTGCGATCGAAAAGCTGTATTCAATATGAAGCTTCTGGATGGTCGCCCCACGCTGAAGGGGCCCACCATTCAACTAGGGGCTGAAGAAACCTACGTTCCTGCTTGTGCCGCCTGCTATCATCGCAAACTTCCTATTGAAAATGTCGACTCTAAACCTACGTCAGGGCACCTTCACAACGATGAACGATTTCGTATCGCCGCGCTGGATATCAAAGAGCACGTTAGACTTTGACTTAAGGCCTCTCACCAGACGTTCGTAGTCTGCGATCGTCTTTACGTTTTCTCCCTTGATGCGGCGAATCAAATCGCCTTCTCTGAGGCCCGCATCGTCAGCAGACGAGCCACTTTGTACGCCATGAATCTGAACACCAGATCCGTCGGATGCCATGCCGACGATTAAACCTAAGCGATCTTCAGATTCAGACTTTTTGGGGGCCGAAGCTGCCGCAGGGCTGGAGTCTGACAAATTTCCAAGTACAATCGTGAGGGTGAGTGGCTTTTTGTCCCTTAAAATATCCATCTTTACTTTAGAACCTGGCTTTATTTTAGCGACGGTTCTTTGAAGACTTTTGGCATCGTTGGTTTCTTGGCCATTCACTTTTAATATAATATCACCCCGACGAAGATCGCTCTTTGAGGCTGGCCCACCTGCCACGATATCATTTACCAATACGCCCTTGGAGGCGGCGAGGCCCATAGCCTCTTTCAGCTCTTCCGTTACATCGCCAATGGCCACACCTAAGTAGCCGCGCGATACAGAGCCGGTGGCTTTAAGTTGAACGATAATGTCTTTTACTAAGTTCACGGGAACCGCAAATCCGATACCGCTACCTTGCGCTGTTATAGCGGTATTGATGCCGATGGCTTCGCCACGCAAGTTGACCAGAGGTCCACCCGAGTTTCCAAAGTTAATCGCTGCATCTGTTTGAACAAATTCATCAAAGCGTCGATTCTCGTTAGGGCTAATCTCGCGACCGGTTGCAGACACAATCCCTGCACTTACGGAGTGATCGAGACCGAAGGGATTTCCAAACGCCATTACCCATTCGCCTTTTTGTAATTTGCTAGAGTCTCCCAGCGGAAGTACCGGAAGGTCGAATCCTGTATCTACTTTCAGCAGGGCGACGTCGGTAGCTGGGTCAGAGCCTACAAGTTTAGCGGAAAATTTCTTGGCAGGTTTGGACGATTGCGATTCGCCCAGCAAACTAATTTCTATTTTATCGGTCCCTTCAACAACGTGGTTGTTGGTCAAAATATAACCGTCTTTTGAAATGATGAATCCCGAACCAAGAACCCGACGAGGAGCGGGCTGGCGGTCTCCAAAAGGTTGGCCAAAGAATCGTTCAAAAAATTCTTCGGGATTAGAAAAGGGATCGACTGGTCCTTGAGGCCCTCGTCGACGATTCTGCGGATTGTCTTTGTCTTGAGGCGGCTTTGAATCGGCTGATCCCGAGACGTTCACAATGGTTTTATCCACATTCTCAACGATGGGTGCAAAACTGGGAAGATTGATTAAGACGCTATGGCTTCCCTGACGTTCTTCCCAAAAAGGCGCTTGAGCGAATGTCGAAGTGTGAGTAACTGACGTCGCGCTAAGAAACACCGTTGCGAGGGAAGACGCTCTTATAAAAAAGGTGGATGAGAAGATAGTGAGTTTCATGATTTGGTTCCTTCTGTGGCCGCCACAAACTTTACGCGCATCTCGTACAATAAATGCTGCATTAATTTGGCTTCGTGATCTGAGAGATTGCCGGCCGTCTTTTTTGCCAATAGTTCTAGAATATCAATATGCTGCTTTGCGGATGCGAGATCTTTTTCTAATTTCTTTGTGACGGGGTTTTCAATTTCACCCAAGGCAACGAGTGCTGCGGTGCCTAAAGATAAAATAAATGTTTCAAAGGTAACTTCAGGTTGCAGGGTCATGGGGAGCCTTTCGTGGGGTTGGGAGAGGAAGGCGTGTCAGGAAGCGCCGTGGAGCCATTAGTAACTTCGGGGCTGCCCGCCGAATTGCTGACAGTGGACGGCGAGCTTTCTGGAGGAGTCTTGGGGGAGGGTAGGAGAGCGGCCTTCTCAAAGTCTTTAGGATTGATGGCATTCGCTGCCACTTTATATTCTAAAATGGTGTCTCCACGCCGCGCCCACAGTCTCAGGTCTTTTCCAGACTTTCTGAAGGCAAAAGTATCAAAAAATAGAGAGGATTTTTCTTTAGGAGGATTCGTCAAATTGAATTGAATAGTGACAAGAGAATCTTTAGGAAGACTCTTCGCTGTCGCAATAAAAGAATCAGCCTTCAAGCTTCGTACTTTATTGACGAGAGCCTCCACTTTCTCTTTATCGAGTAACGAATCACCACTTCGATAGAGTCCCTGATCGTCTCGTAGCACCTCGAACTTCTGAGAGCCTTTCGCCACTGAAAAACCAGTCAACGAGGTGAGTAAGAAATCGTCAAAAGACTTTTTAACCAAGTCGGCAGCTTTCTTTTGAAAGCTCTCAAAATGATACGAACTGGTCAGCGCCGCACCCGCTTTATCCGATAAAACGTAGTAGCGATCTTCAGACTCTGTCTGGCCCTTTCGTGGCGGTTTTGAATCATGATAAAACGCAATCTCCATACCGTGAGGGCGCTTATCATTTTCATTGCTTCGCAAGTCCGTTACTCCATCGGCAAATCCCACCACCAGTCGCGCGGATGCTTTCTTGAGATGGGCCGGCACTTTGTTAACGAAGTCGGTGGAGCGTACAAAGCCTATCTTATCGACAAAATTTCTCACGGCTTCGATGTCGACGGGCAACGCCGGCTCTACCATCTTCCATTGATCATTCTCTTTTTTTAAAGCGATGCGACCCCATTTATTTTCAAGGGTCATCTCTACAAAGTCGCTGGCGCTGACGGTGGTAAGACGCATCTCTCTAAAGTCGTTCACCGTTTGCGTCGCCAAATAATCGAGATCCATGGTGGCAAGCACAATACCATGCGAGGCTGTCTCAGCAAATGTCGAGGTCGAGGACGGATTGACATTGCCGAGTGATATTTTTTGAGGAGTGGCTAGATTCGAGAGCTTATAGGTGAGAACTATCTTGGGGTTATGAAGACCATACTGTTCACGTTTAGGCGCCTGGGTGGCAAGTTCGGCATTACTAAAGAGGTCTTTCATTTTTCTCAGTTTTTCGAGCCCGGCAATCAACGCTTCGATTTTGGATTGGCTGAGAATATCTTTTACGGGTTCGGTCATTTTCCAGCCACGGCTTTGGCGTTCAAAACGAAATGAGTGAGCTGCTGTTTGGAGGGTGAGCCATTCAATCTTAGAAAAATCTCCAGGGGCTAGCCGATCTTCGGGGCGGCCCTTTTCCATGATTTCGTCGTGCGGCTTTTGTATGCCATAGTAGACATAGGTTAATAGGCCTACGGCAAGAACACATAAGACAATGAGACTTCGACTGTTCATTCAATCTCCTCGCGCTCCCGTTTCTCTGGAATATTCCCTATCATATAATCTGTCGCCTTGAAATCCACACCAAGCCAGCGATCAAGAGAATCAACTGAGGAATAAACGATACGGCGGCAAAATTCACAAATCGTTTCTGAGAGGGGGTGAGTTCAAGCGTTGATGACGACCAGGTCTTTGGGCGAATGGTCAAACTAGCTTCCTCGCCCGTCACATAGTTAAAGGCGTTCAAAAACAAATCGCGGTTGTAGGCTCCTTGAATGAACTGCGTGGTGGCAAAATCAGCATCCCCAAAGACAACGATCTTGCCTCTGGGAGATAGTCGATCTTTGACAGAATCATCCACCGCAAGTTCTGCGCTGTACGCTACGGCAAGGGGGCCTGCCGTATCGCCTGTGGGATTAGGCGTTTTAGAAAGAAAAATGGATTTGAGATCTTTCTCAGCCCAGGACTCTGGAGAGGTGGATGCTAATTTTTGAAGTGTAGCTGCCGCTCTTTTATTTTGCGGGGCGCTGGCTTTTTCTTCAATGGCTTGGGCGAAATAAACTTCGACAATGCCCTGTTGCCCCAGGCCCGTCGTGACGGGATGGTTTTCAAAAGAACTGAGGGATAGTTTGGGATTGATGACACGACCTCGAAAAAGTTGAACTTGATATTCCAAAAGAATGGCAGGGGCAAATTGAAGGCCAACGCGATCCATAATGGGTTCCAAACCAGATTTCAGTAGTCGATCTTTCGTCGGGGCAATGAGTGGGTCTTGTCCGATAATGAGATGACCACCTCGTTCGACATAATACAGAAGTCTCGATGCTACGTCGGAGCTTAAGGGTCGCTGAGCTCCCCAGGCTGCCACCACGGATGCGTCTGCAGGAACGGCCGATACCTCAGCCAAGTTAAGAGGCTTAACCGTGAAACCTTCATTCTCTAAAAGAATTTTGGCCACATAAAGACCTGAGGGCTTTTCACCTTCCAGCTCGCCTTCACCGTGGCCTTGCAGAAAATACGCCACCTTGGTCAGCTCGCTCATGACACGGCGAATGGTGAGGGTGAGACCTTCTTCCGTAAGAGCCGTCAACTTAAGTTGCTTTTGAGTGAGGGTATTGCGAACAATGATCTCATTGGGGCCTGCATCCATTTCTTGAGTCAGAGCGGGTTCGCGATCGGGATCTACCTCGCGGAACGAAATCTTTGACGAGATATAAGTATACTTCTCTACCAAATTGCGAAGAAGCTCTGCCTCCCGAACTCCTGGCCCAAAAAAGGCATAAATTTCGATAGGAGCTTTCAAGTTTTTTAGTATCTCAGTGGTCTCGGCCGAAAGAGAATGCATTTTATTGGTGGTGAGATCGAACTTTTGTTCGCCCATTTTGGAATTTGATACGACATTGATACCAATAAGAATGAGAAAGAGAAATACAGACCCCAGAACTCCAAAGATGGCTTCACGGCGTTCAGAAATTTTGGCGACTGTGTCGCCCAAGTAAAACGATAAAAAGAATATTAAAAGCGCAAGTCCGAGAAAGAACTGTGTCACTACCAGGTTGCGCCCCATGCCAGTAACTCCGAAGAACCCTAAGCCTCCAAAGAGCATGAAGACAATTCCGACAATACCCGAATAGCGTGCGATATTTTTCATAACCACTCCTCTAAAATTAGTTGGCTCTTGTTTGAGCCTGAATGGCTACCTTGGTAGCTGTTAAAAAAAAGATCACCACGGTAGCAAGAAATACAAGTCCTGAGACTGTGATCAAGCCCTTGTTAAAATTATCGAAATGAAAGAAGAGAGACGAAGCTTCGAGCGCTTTCTGCAGGTTTCCTGACTGGCTTCGGGCGGCATCGCCCACAAATAAAAATACCAAGTTAATGCCCAGGCTGAAAATGACGGCAATAAACTGGCTTCTTGTGATGGAGGATGCGAAGAGCCCTCCCGCAATAAATACCAGCCCGCCCAGAAAAAGTCCCAGATAAGATGATAGAACAGGGAGAGGTTCAGGGTTGCCATAGAGAAACATGACGCCAAGGGGCAAAATATGAGTCGACAGTAAAATCAGAAAAAAGAGCGTCGCCGCCATAAATTTGCCCAGCGCAATATCCCAAGAACTGACTGGAGAGGTTAGTAGTAGCTCATAAGTACCACGAGCCTTTTCTTCACTTAAGAGCCGCATGGTGATAGCCGGAATTACAAAGAGTAGAATGAAAAACGAAAAGCTCGTCAAATTGACAATAACGAACCCATTCAAGTTGATGAAAGAAAAAGCGTCTTGATTCTGTTGCAAGCTCGCTTGTACCTGAGCTTGTTGTAAAAGGGCATCGAAGTGCTCTACCAATCGCACAAACTGAAATCCCGAGAGCAAGGCAAAGAGGCCCATGCCGACATAGGCGACAGGGGAAACAAACAAACTTTTAAGTTCTCGCTTTGCGATAGTCCATGATGCCCTCATAGGGAGCTCCTTTTTATAGTTGAATGGGTCGACTCACGTACGGATGCAGACTCGCCATGTGCTTCAGCATGATCTTTAGAAATGACGTCCAGAAAAGTTTCCTCTAACGTCTTTTTGTCTGATAGATCCTTGATTGAGATTTCTTCGGCAATGCGACCGCGATGAATAATAATAGCCCGCTGACAGGTGGCGGTCACTTCTGAAAGAATATGGGTCGACAGCATTACCGTATGATGCCCGGCAAATTCTTGAATCAACGAGCGGATCTCGATGATTTGAAGCGGATCTAATCCCACGGTGGGTTCATCTAATATTATGACAGCGGGTTTATGAATGACGGCCTGCGCCAAGCCCACTCGCTGACGAAAACCTTTTGATAGATGGCCGATAATGCTCTTACGTCGATCTTGAAGTCCGCATTTTCCTAAGGCCCATTCTAAGTGCTCGGCTCGCTTCTCACGTGGCACTTTTTTAAGTTCTAAGACGAATTTTAAATAAGACTCCACAGACATTTCTGGATAGAGTGGAGGGGTCTCGCACAGGTAGCCGATATTTCGTTTTACATTCATGGGGTCTTCGGTAATCGAGTGGTTTGCTACCCAGGCATTTCCCGAGGTGGGACGATAAAATCCGGTGAGAATTCGCATGGTGGTTGTCTTTCCAGCGCCATTCGCTCCCAGAAATCCCACAATCTCGCCGTGAGCAACGTCAAACGACAGCGCATGAAGGGCCGTAAAAGGACCATAGGTCTTTGTAAGCTTATCTACCTTAATCATGACAAATCTTAGGCAGAGCTCTGAAAAAGGGTCAATGGGTCTCAGTAATTTTTAGCGTAACAATTCTTTCATTTAGTAGAGATGGAGGAATGCCCAGTTTTTGACTCGCACGCAAAAGATCGCCCTGAGAACTCTTGAGCGCGTCTTCAATGACAGACTTTTCAAGACGATCGACTCGATCTCTCAATCGGTCTCGGGATGAAAGCTCGAAACCCTGAGGGCTGACGACGGGCGCAAAGAGATGCGGTGGCAGATGGTTCTTTGCGATGGTTGTAATATCGGTGATATTGACGGCGTACTCTACGACATTTTCGAGTTCTCTAATATTGCCCGGCCAAGGGTAGTGAATGAGATGAAACAGTGCGTCATCTTGAATGCCGCCAACCTGTTTATTAAATTTTTTTGAAAAGACTTTTATAAAATGGTCCACCAAAGGTTCAATGTCGAGGGTTCTTTCTCTGAGAGGTGGGAGATACATAGGAATGACATTGAGTCTATAAAATAGGTCTTTGCGAAAGAGCCCTTCTTCAATTTTCTCAAGAAGATTGAAGTCTGAAGCGGCAACCAAGCGACATCGAAGATTGTACGATCGGTCTTTGAGTGCGACAGTCGATGTTTGAAATACATCGAGTAAACGACTCTGAACTTCTAAGCTGAGGGCTCCGACCTCGTCAAGATAGACGGTTCCATCTTCAGCAAGCTCGAGCCACCCTTGTTTGGTATCGCCACCAAATAGAAGGTCCATTTGTTGCTCTTTCACACTCGAGCGAATACTAGTCATCACCAAGGGACGCTGACGTCGATCGCTTTGTTCATGCAAGAGTCGCGCAACGACCTCTTTGCCCGTGCCGGGCTCGCCTGTGATCAAAACTGTGGAAGTACTCTGAGCCACTTTCTCAATGAGACTATAAATGGCCTGCATTTCGTCGGAGCTGCCAATAATCTTTTCTTCTTGCCGTAAAAAAGATCGCGAACGCTGAAATTCGTGGGTATTGGCTTCCGCCGTGCGAACCGCATGCTGCATGATTTTAGCAAAATCAGCGGCATCAAAGGGTTTGGTAATATAGTCGAAGGCTCCGCGCTTCATGGCCTCAACAGCCGTATCAATGGTACCGTGTGCGGTTATCATGACGACCGGAATTTGAGGGAACTCCTTACGAATTTTCTGAAGAAGTTCCATCCCATCCATCTCGGGCATTTTAAGGTCGGTGATGACGACATGGGGCGCCTCTTTTTGGATGTCTTGCCAAGCACTCAGTCCATCGACCGCTTCGCGGACTTCGAAGCCTAAGCGTTTTGTCTGCAACGCAAGAACGCGTCTAAAGCTATCTTCATCATCGGCTATAAGAACCTGAATCATCGATTTCATCCTAAAAGGATTGAGGAGGCTTATCAACCGGCATCTCTACCAGAGAAAGCCTAATGGAAAATGTTGTGCCGCGACCGAGTTGACTTTCAACCGTAAGTTCACCGCCGAGTGACTCAATGATTTTTTTACAGATGGGTAGACCCAATCCGCTACCGGCTTTTTTTGTTGTAAAGAGGGGATTAAAAACATTATTTAAGTGCTCGGGCTTGATGCCTGGCCCATCATCTCGAACATCGATACAAACGAGGTGCTTTTCGTGATCGACCGATAGGCGTGTCCAAACGTGAGGGCTAAAGGCCTCACACGCATTCTGAATTAAATTATAGAGTACCTGCTCAAGCTTGTGGGGATCTGTCTTCACAGGGGGAATGACCTCATTACTTTCAAGAAAGAGCTCTGTTTTGGTTTTAGCGGCCTTCACTTTAAGTTCATCAATGATGCCAAGAGCTAAGTCGGGTAGAGATATGGCGATGGGCTCGTCACTTTTTCTTACAAAGGCCAAATAGTGGTCGACAGTTCTCTGCAAGCGATGGCTCTCTTTCATCAAAATTTCCACACATTCTTTATCGTCGGCATCGCTTAACGTGGGCGAGTGTTGTAAGAGCTGGGCGCTTCCGTAAATCGCCCCTAAGGGATTGCGAATCTCATGAGCCAGGGCAGCAGACATTTCTCCTAGTGTCGCAAGTCGTTCTTGACGATCTTGAGTTTCAAAATGCTGAATTTGCTCGAGCACTCCCACAATTTCGTTGCTCACATCCATGAGCTGGGCGGTTTCTTCATTGGAAAAGCTCGTATAGGGATTTGTCGATCGCAGCGATGTTCTCAGAGCCCACAACCCCAAAAGTTCATCTCCCTTAAAGAGAGGTAGAACAATATGCGCGTGTCGATCGCGTAAAGCGTCACGAAGTGTGGGGGGCAATTCTTGATCTTGTTCCATTAAAAAATAAGTTCGCGTCGCTAGCGCCTGAGACACAAAGGCATCGTCTGTTTCGAGAGTATTTACAAAGGTGAGATTGCTAGGCTCTTGAAGTCGAAATTTAGCCAATGATTTATCCCACAAAAACAGAGCGGCTTGGTAAATGCGGCCCGACTCTCGAATGCCATTGACCAAGGCCTCGGTCAGCTCTGCGGTGCTACGAATTTTTCGCAGTTTACGAGGTAGCCGCATAAGCAGTTCTTCGAATTCAAAGCGATCGACAATGAAATGCCGAATGAAAAATCGATCGACCTGCTTTCGCAGCGGCTCAAGCACCGTAAGGATGATGAACGAGGCAATGAAAGTATTAAAGAGAAAGAGCTCAAAGTTGTTGTCTCCCACCCAAGCGAGCAAGACTGTAAAAATGACCGTTAAAATAATCGTAAGAAGGATGACTCGAATTCCACGGAGCATCAGCTCTCGGACTTCTCGCAGGCGAGGGTTGAGGGTCATTTGATAGATAAAATAGGTGAGAACGGCCGTTAAAATAGTACCGAGATAGGGGAGAGGAAGTTCTCCAAAGATATGATCGGCGCGAATCTGCCCGACGAGCGAAAACAAAAGACAAAGGGTCAGGCCGAAAAAAATGAAAAAGGCTCGTGTTCGTACCTTAAGATCATTGGTCGATTGCACCAGACGCCACAGCTTGAGATTGATGATACCAAACTGAGAAAAACAAAAAAGACCGACGATCATCAAGACGCGCCGATCACTTTGGTGAAATATCTGAACTATCGCAGCATAGGTAAGGAGCGACATGATCAGCAAGGGGCCGAGACGAATGGCCAGCGTTTTTCTGCCAAAAAATGCCACAAGAAAGCGCTGGCAGAGATAGGGGAGAAAAAGGGCTAAAAGAAGTTGTAGGTGTTCTGCCCAGTCTGCAGACAACTCAGTAGATAATACCTCAACCGATCGCTGCGACGCTGCGAGTAAATAGAGTAGATTCCACATCGCAAACAGAAGCGCAAAGAGGCCTAGCCAAAAGAAGGGGGCCGATTGCTTTCTGAGCGATGACTGAAGCGATGCAATCGCCGTATAGGCCGAGATGATAAAGGCCAATAGACCCGCTTCAGCCACTAGCAGTGATACATGGTGACCCCCAAGATAGAAATCAGGATCTAAGATATCAGGAAGACTCATCTTGGCTTCTTTCTTTCACGTTCTAAGTGTGTCACACTGGCTTGCGTTGGATCAATCATCGTCTCACGACTTACTCATTCCTCGTCGACAAGATCTTCATTTGGCGCGACGGCTTTTTCATATGGTCAGTGGGTTTGCCATTGCAGTCTTTGGCATTTGCATGCCCACCAAATTGTTATGGCTTCAGACTTTGGCCTTTGCCACGGTTGTTGTCTTTTTTCTAGAGACGATGAGGTTCTTGATTCCCGCTTATAACATGTGGGCGACGCGAACCATGCATGCTCTGATTCGCGAGGGAGAAGATAAACATCTGAGCGGCATTTTTTATTACTGTTTAGGCTGCTTTTTAGCGGTGCTCTTATTTCCCAAGTCGGTGGCCATTTTGGCGATTCTATTTTTGGCGCTGGGGGATCCTATTGCCGCCATGGTGGGAATCGTGTTTGGAAAGTCGCGACCCTTTCCCAATCCGGACTTTCACTCAAAGAGCGTCGAAGGTAGTTTGGCGTGCTTTTGCGTATGCAGTTTGGTGACTTGGGCGGTGACCTCCTTTCTTCATACGCCCGTCTTTCACTCGTGGAGCGATCGCTTGGTATTTGCATTACTCGGAGGCTTTTGCGCTATGATTGGCGAAATATTACCGCTTCGTACCGACGACAACCTGGCAATGCCTTTGATTTCGGGGGCTCTTTTATGGTTATTGGCGTCGATGCTCAATCTGATGCCGGGGCTGTATCTAGTCTAGTTTGAGAAAAAATCGTCATGGATAGCGCCGTAGATCATCTCTGGAGGATATCCGCACAGTGTCGAGTGCATCCCCATTTACGATCGTACAAACAAGAAATGCTCCCAGGTTGGATGAGCAGCCGTCAGCAGATGAAGGTTAGGAGAAAATTGCGGTCTCTTTGGCACGTTTAAGAGTCTCATGCCAGCCTGAGACGGTGTGCGAGACCCTTTCTTCCAATTGCAATGGATGCAACTAGTGACAACATTGTCCCAGGTAGTTTTGCCGCCATGGGCTCGAGGTACGACATGGTCTAAGTTCAGGCGCTGTTTGGGAAATGTTTTGGCACAGTACTGACAAATATGTCGGTCACGTTGAAATACCTGGCCGCGTGAAAACTTGACCGTCTGAGGGGGCCGTCCGTCAAACTCTTTCAGAACAAGAACCTTAGGAACCGCGAACTCTCGTGATATGGTACGCACCATATGAAAATGCTTGCGCTTCTCGTCGGTAAGTTGAAGGGCAACGAGTTGCTGCCATGTATAGGTGGTATAGTCATCGTCGACGCCATCTGCCATTTCGAGCAGAAGAAGGGAGACGGCTCGCTTCACATCTGCAATATGAATAGGAGCATAGAATCGGTTCAATATAAGAACGCGATCATCGACGGAATATTTTATGGTAGTTAACGCTTCGAAATCTAAAGCCCTCTCTATTATTATACGTGCAGAACATCTCTCTGGAAAGTGGGATCGTGCAGACCGCGTTTTATCGGGTCTAGACGGCTGGCCGACGCGTTCTCAAATGAAGAATCTCATGGCGCAAGGGAGGGTAACTCGAGGCTCGCAGCCTCTCGAACCTGGCACAAAGCTGCGCTGCGGCGATCTTATTGAGTGCGATTGGCAGGTCGCAGCCCCTCATTCGCTCGAGCCTGTAGCGATGGATCTTAAGATAGTCTACGAAGACGAAGATTTATTGGTGGTTTACAAGCCTCGCGGATTGTCCGTGCATCCGGGAGCGGGTCGAGAGCAGGTTACTTTGGTTCATGGGCTCTTGTCTCAGATCAGCCATCTATCGAGCGGTGGGCAGAGGCAGGCGCAAGGGGCCTCGCTAACGGCCTCAGGGAATGGCTCACCGGCGGCGGGAAGAACTGGGGAAATTTCCAAGGTGGCTCACTCGCCAGCGTTTCGTCCGGGCATTGTTCATCGCCTCGACAAAAATACCGAGGGGCTCTTAGTCGTCGCTAAGAACGATGAAATTCATGAGGGTCTATCGCAGCAATTTCGAGATCACTCGATTGATCGCCGCTACTGGGCCTTGGTCTGGGGACGATTTCCGAAGGTGCTGAGAGTTGAGGGAATGATGGCACGACATCCTCACCAGCGCCAGAAGATGGCGCTCGTCAAGGTAAGGCAATCGACACGAGGTAAGGCAAGTGCAACTCTGGCGAAGGCTCGTGAAGTTTTTTCAGATGTATCATGGGTAGAGTGCCAACTCGAAACGGGGCGTACTCACCAAATTCGCGTGCATCTTTCGTCCGAAGGTTTTCCCGTGGTGGGGGATACTTTATACGGCAGAGCGCGACAGGTATCGGACGAGACCTTGAAGGCGCTTATCAAAGATTGCCATGGCCAAGCGCTCGTGGCGTACCGATTAGGATTTAAACATCCTCGTAGTGGTGAGTGGAAATTGTTCGAAGCCGATCAGCCCGAGTGGTTGACTAAGATTCTTGACTACCTGAGGCGGCAAGACGGGAAACTTACTTGAGGCAACAACAAGAGTAATTCACCTCACCCTAAAGCTAAAGCGACAGCCGATGTATATTCGAAAAGGACTCAATCAGAATCTGGATTGACGTTTGGAATCCAAGGCCCCTTGGGGTCCACCTCCGGAACTTTGAATGAGCCTTCCATTTGCGACTTAATGCCTTTGAGGCTTTGAAAGAAGGCGAGCGAATCCCATGTCAGCATGGTTTGACTCATACGCAGAAGTTTGGACTCCGATATATCTCGGTGAAAATCGTCGAAACGCGCGATTCGATCGGAGGGTAGCAGCTGTAGCACTAGTCCGATGAGAGAAATGCACAACAGACCCTTCAGAGCTCCAAGGCCAGCCCCTAAACCACGAGATAACCGACTAGGTTTGGAATTCTTCTGAGCCATAATCACAAGCCAGCCGACCATCGAAACCAAAGTTATGATGAGAATTCCCGAGACAATCCACAATACCGCAAGTGGTGCGGCCGATAGCCAGATCCACATCGATTGGTTTTGGAGCCACTGCGCAAGATGCGGAGCTAGCATCAGCGCAGCGAGTAAAGCAATGAGGCCGAAGACCTGCACATAGAGGCCCGATATTGCCCCTCGAACAGCAAGAACAAGAACTAGAATTAAAAGTAGAAGATCTAAATACATAGTTCTATCGTAAGGAGAGATGCTGCCAAGATCCAAGGACTTCTTCCTACAAAGCGCAGGCCTCTATACGGCCACTGTCGGTGTCTTTGCTCTCTTAGGTGTCTCGGCTTTTCTTGTGGGCCTATCTTCCATGCCTGTATGGGCATCGACATTATGGATACAGCTCTTGCTCGCCGTGATGACTCTTTTTTTGTTCCTGAAATACCGATGGAGATCACTCTTTCAGTGGCGACAAATCGATTTACTGCTTTCGGCAGGGCTGGTGGCTATTTATGGCCTAGTATTGTGGGGTTTAGATCGCGCGCTAGCGATGATGCATCCACAGGCCCAAATCGGAGATTCTGTTTTGCCCGCGATGGGCTCAATGTTTTGGATTTCCGTGATCGTCGCCCCCATTGTCGAAGAGTTCTTCTTTAGAGATTTATTGCTTCGCGTTTTGGCAGCCGAGCTAAGACATTTTTGGATGGCCCTATTATTTTCAAGTGCCGCCTTTATGATTGCTCATTTTAGTCTCTATCCGGGGGCCTTTTTATTAGGACTCATAAGCGGTCTTTTGTTGGCGGTGACGGGCTCTTTGTGGCCATCAATTATATTTCATGCCCTGTCTAATGCCACGATCTATGTGATTCCAGCGTGTTTTCCGCAACTAGCTCATACCCTCGTCAGATATGAGCTAGTTGAGATATTTTATCGGTAAGACTCGAGATAGACGACGATCAGACCGTAGAAAGTTATCACTGGCCCACAAACCGCATAGAACTATCGAGACCTCGATTGTAGAACGCCCCCATAATGGCATTGCGATAGCGTGAAGGTGTAAACGGATTTTGATCGTCACGATCTTCGTCGAGAGCTAAAAGTTCCAGCATGAATTCTCGAATGCTGGCAGCCTGAGACAGTCGCGCTTCGTGAATCATTGTGTCTGCAAGCTTGGCGCCTATGACTTTTCGCAGATTCCACAGAGCTGCGCTAAACAGCTGGCTGTCCGAATGAAAGCTCTGACCGCTAAAATCTTTGGCGAAATGCATTTGATTATCGACGTTTCGTAGATAATTTCTACCGAAAGCCTTTTGCATGGTCCCATCACCTAGCTGAGGATCGTCGGTCATCGTCGTAGCCAAGTAATCGCTGAACGCCTCATTCATGGCGTTAAACTCATAGTTTCGGATGGAGCCATAGATTTCTTGGGTGACGGCATGGCCGTACTCATGCAAGATGATATCTCTCGATAGCGCTGTATTCTTAAGCATAGCGCCACCGGTACCCAAGGCTAGAATATTAATGCCGCTCATATAAAAAGCATTGTCGGCGTATGTCGAATTGGGGGTGCAGTACTTTGAGTTTATCGCTTTATTCATCCAGATCCCCTCATTCACCATGCATGACGGTTCAACACCGTTGTAATTCGTATACGCGCGCAGTTGATAGGGCAGTTTAAAATTCAAGGCTTTGGCGTGATAGACAATCGCCTGATTCAGCCAGTAAAAGGTATTCGACTCTTCGGGGGTAATCTGTTCGCTTATGTTGATGACGAAGCCTTCACCGATTGTGCTTGGACGAAACGGCGAGCCCTGACGAAATACTTTAAGCGATGGATTTTCTAACGAGACTTGAAGGTTTTGGTCTGGAATGCTGGGTACCGTATAGTTGCCATACTCGTTGGTCAAACCCAAGGTACGAGTTCCCGATAGAATAGTCGCGAATGCCAACGGTGAAGAAATTATTTCGTCCGAAGGACTGTTCGGACTGACGTTCGCTTCCACTGTAATGTGGCGCATTTTGTTTACGGAATCTAAGACGGTCAATATTTCATGATCGTGCTCGTCGATCCATAAAGTGAAAGGCGCCTTTCTGTTCGCATCAAAAACAAAAAATTCACGCGCGGCATGGAGCGTTAATGTGTCATTAAGCCGACGAGGCAGAATGACCGATCGCTCGTGAATCTTCTGGAGTGGCTTGCCATAATACTTCTCCAGATTTATAAACTCGCTAGTGTCAGATGGAATATTCTTGAGCAGAGCCGGAGATACAAGACGAGATTGAGTTGAAACCCAGTCACCATTTTGGGTGAGGCGCAAAATAAATCGTGCTCCGACAATCTCCCGGCCCCTATAGATTTGTTGAAAGGTAGCGTACCAAAAACGATCTCCCCGACGAAGGTGTAGTAGCTGCATTTGGGTTTCTGGGTTTAAGTCATGGGCAGCTTTTTGGGCTCTTTCTACAAGGTCCTCCGTCGGAGAGACGGCCAATGGAGAACGGTCTTGAGTCCATCTCTCCATTCGCCGAACTGTTTGAAAATCACGATTGAAAGAACGAATGGTCGTGCCTGGTTCGTTTTCAAGTTGAAACTCCTCAAATCGACTTTCCGTATTTGAATACGAAAGCGAGTGAATAGCTTCCAAGCCAAGGGACGTTGATGGCTGTCTTGACGACGAATCTCCACACGCTCCCACAAACGTTGACGATAAAACGACAACAAGAACCCCTTTACCAAGACGCATGAATCCCCCCCCAACTTGGTCTGAAAAACGATAAATTTTTTATGAAACTCTTGAGAAACAATTTAAGAGTCTCAATCCCCTAACTTAAAATGGTAGCGAGCAACAAATTTGTTGGTCAATTGTTTTGGAGTTGCGCGTCAACTTTTTGCAACGAAGTCGCAACAAAAACGTCTGAAGGCTTGATGCGATGCGCTATAGCGAGGTGTTCCTTAGCTTGTTTCCAATCTTTGTGTTCGAAGTAGGCAACGGCTAAATTTATATGAACCACCAAATTTTCTGGATCTTGCTTTAAAAGCTTGCGACCCAATGTTTCAAGCTCGGCAAATCGGCGCTGATACAAGAGTGCGGTTGTAAGTTGTGTTTCGGCATAAGGATCGTGGGGCACTAATTCGAGATATCGATGAATGATGCTCTGTGCGTGCGCAAAAGCATCGGCTCGAAGAAGGGTTTGAAAACTCATTCGAAGAATTTCGGGATGTGTCGGAAAGCGCTGAAGAGCATCCTCCACAGCAGGCAGTGCCTCGGCCGCTAGCAGAAGCTCGTTCGCTGTCGTGAGAAATTCAATCCATGCGACGGCATCGTCGGGATTATCCTTTATTTTCTCTTGTGAGAGTTGAAGGTAGTAACGAAGTTTCTGTGTGTGAGTGTTCTTTAGCCGACCCATATGATGCAAAATCAAAGGACAGCGTTCATGGCGAAAGTGAAGACGCTCCGTACATGGTACGAGCGATTCGTGGATGCGGCCTTCGTAGCGCAGATGGCTTCGCGCGAGGTCGGAGTCTCGAAACACCATTCGCTCCATCCAGTTGTCTGCATAATACAACTGGGTCTCAGAGCGATCTAAAAACGCAGGTGGTATGCAAGCGACGCTCATTTCGTAGGTTGGGTCGGCTACGTAGTTTCGCTGAATGACGGAAGCCCATTGCGGAGGAGATTCGCGGTGAACGAGTTGCGACAGAAGAATTTCGGCAGCAGGATCGACGATTTCGTCACCATCGACAAAAAAAATCCAGGGTTGCTTCGCCTGGTCGAGAGCAAAATTTCGTGCTGCCGAAAAGTCGTCTGTCCAAGGTCGATGTAGAATGGTGACGCTGCGAGTCGCTGCGATAGATTCAGCAATCGCAAGCGTGGCATCCGTGGAGCCTGAATCTACCACAAGAATCTCTGCAGCCCAGGAGCCAAGACTTCGAAGAGAGGCTTCGAAGAACTGAGCCTCGTTCTTCACAATATAGGCCACGGTGAGGGGTAAGGAAGGCACACATCATTTTCAGACTAACCAGCCGAAATGTCTTGTGATTTTATCAACGAAGCACTCTAGGCCAGAAAATCGAGACGTGCTATGACTCGCGACATGGAATTGGTTTCTATGATGAACCGACTGGCGTGGTTAAAGGCAAGGTTAAGGGTGAGGTTTCACCAGGCTCGAATATGCCAGAGGTTTTCAAGGCGTCCCTGGCTCACTGGTGTCGTGGGTATTTTAACATGCATAGTGGCCTCGGCACTATCTCTGCGAGTCGTAGGGGCTCAAGAGGAGCCATCTTCCTTCAAGATGGGAATCGATGCGAGTGTTCTTAATTCCACCCGTTATCGACGAGAAGAAGACTTGATCCGACTTCGCAGGAGCTTTGATAAAACGCTCGAGTTATTCAAAGATGCCGAAAGACGTCACTTACGCAAACACCAAGAACAGGCCGCAAAAGAATTATGGCAACTATTCTATGACAGAGCTTTAAAGGACCGCATGATACCCTTGAAAGATCGACGAATGCTCGTGGAGTCAATGGCCGATGACGTGGAGCTGGCCCTAGATAATTTCGATGACGAGGCTCTTGAGATTCTATTAAAAAGCGCCGACCGAGTCTACGACGACAATCGGCAGCCTTGGGATAGAGAAGTTGTAACGACCACTCTGGTTTTGGGTTCTTTAGGAGCGGTCCCGCTGATGTATTTGGCCTTGAAAATTTCTTCTAAGCAAAGATCTAAAAACGAAGCAGCTTCCTTGATGTCCAATGAAGTTTCAGAAAAGCCTCCATCCTCAATAGATCCCGGTTCATGTTCAGTGGCAGTATCCAACGTGTCCGATGACATGGGGATCGCTTCGACTGGTGCGGTGCGGTCAAAGCAAGATCTTCGTCGGCGGTTTTATCGGCGAGCTGGGCAGTATATTATGGCTGTCAATGCCAGCTCTTTGATGATCTATGCTCTTTGGACGCGATCTCATGAACCCGCTCGGCAATCTGATGAAATGATGAAGGATCTTCGAAAAGTCCTACGACAATATCAGGAGTGAGGCGGTGCAACTAAGCCAAAGCGCTCGTTCAAATTATCAAGATATGACGGACTCCCCACACTAGGACGTTCTCTCATTTTTGGATTTATTTCTTCTCGACCCCACCTCACAATAGATCAGGCTTATGGCAGTGATGAATCATCGACTTCGAATTGTCTATGTAATAGTGGTCGGCACATTTCTTAGTTTTCTCGGAGATGCCCGCGATAGCGAGGCAGGTGGGCAGCTGGCGGAGGCCGGGAGCAACGCCGAGCGATGGAAACGTCAGTGGTCGTCACCTCGTATCCAGTGGCGGCTGCGAACAAATGGCGTTCCTGAAGGTGCAAAAGAACTCATCGAGGAGGCCTTTAACCTATGGGAGCAGGCTACCGGCGCGGTGGTTGCGGACTATCGGGGCGAATCAGACGCCGCGGTGCCGACGGCTGATGGATATTCAGATTTCTACTTTTCTCTCAGCTTTTCGTCGTTGGGGATTCCAAGCAGCGTGATTGCCGTAACGCTTATCAATAGTGCTGGATTCACTGTGAGAAGCGCCAATGACGCTGAGATTCAAGAGGCTGATATTTTGATTAATCCCGCATTTCGTAATGAGTGGATCTTGTCTAATCCTACTAGCGCCACTCAATTAGATCTCTTAGAGATTTTAATACATGAGATAGGTCATCTTCTTGGGCTCTCTCATTCGTTGTTGATTGATTCCATGATGTATCCTTCGAAGCCGTCTGAAGATGTTCCTGCAAGCTTGAGAGATCTCTTTCGTGTTCCAAAACGGAGTTTATCTCAAGATGATGCTGCCGCTTTGGGGGCGATTTATCCGGACGACGCCTTTAACAGCTCATACGGTACGATCAAGGGGAGCTTTCTCTACAACAACGAGCCGTTCATTGGGGCGCATATTGTTGCGCTCAAGACAGATGAAGATGATTTAAGTTTGCCCTATGTGTTCACCTCAGCGGGGGGTGATTTTTTGATTAAGGGAATGAACAATGTTTCAGCCTTTAGTCTTGAGAATGGCGAATTTGAACTTCGAGGTTTGAAGCAGGGCTCCTATCGAATTATTAATCATGGATCGAATAATTTTCTTTCGTTTTCATACGCATCGATTTCGCCCTATTTATCATCCTTAGGGAGCAGCTCTTTGCTAAAATATCAGTATTGGAATAATCCTGATTGTACGACGAGCTCAGCACTGGGCTTTTCTAATCAACAAGAGGCGCTGGCGGCTGCCGCTGTGATAGAAGTTTCATCCACTCAGAATTATTGTGACCTCGTTCTTCGGGCTTTTACGGGAGCTCCTGAAGTGTGTGGCCAACCCGCGGCTGCGTCTCGTTCGTGTAGCAGCGGCGGGGGTTGCTCGCTACAAGCTTCTAAACGTGGTGAGCGAACACGATCTGGGGGATATTTCTTATCGTTAGCGATATTTAGTTTATGCCTTATCGGCATGCGTCGGCGGCTTCGTGGCCCTAGGTCTCGATAGTTTTGTCGTACGTTGAAGCCACAGAAGTATCATAGTGAGTACGAGCCAGAGAAGAAGACCAAATGGGGCCGATGAATGACTGTTAAGTTGGCAGCCTGAAAAATCCGATCTCGAAGTCGAAGCTAGTAGCGATCGATTGTCGACGAGATCGACAGGGGCGTCTTGTGCCCATGTCGATTCATAGGCTGTGGCGAGCGACGCTTCATCGCCCTGTATTGCAGGAATATCTCTCACTTGAACTCGAAACTTTAATCCCTCAATGTTTCTAGTGTAGGGAAGCGTGTTTAACCTCAGAGTATTAACAGCAATCTTATCTTCGTCTAAGGTTCCCTCGAGTTGACTCCAGGGGCCCTCAAGATCGTCCGGTGAAACCGATATCCAGTCACTGTCGGCAGTTTTTAGTTGAAGACTTAGTTTTCCGTTCGGCTCTTGAAGCGTGAGTCGGCGACCGTCGATCGGCCGGAACCGGGTTTTAACGGCCACAAAAACAGTTAAGACATAATCGTCAGAACGTCCCACCGAAAAGTGAAGTATCTTGGGCACATTGTCATAGGTGCTTTCGCACAGGAATAGACGAGGGTTCAGTGCACGATTGCCTACCGAATCAATGGAAGCTACGCGAGCACAATAGCGTTGTCCTGACTCGAGCCCCTCGATCGTATATTTTGTAATATCTTTACCAACCGAAATGAGTTGGTTGTCTTCAGTAGGGATTTTAAATTGAGGCTCTCCTGTGTCGGTGAACTGATGAGTCACCTGAAGTTCGTAGCGTACAACTTCAGCGCGCTCTTCATCTTTAGGCGGTGGACTCCACCAGAGAGTCAATGCTTCGCCAGAGGCATGGGGTATTAGACCTAGCAGCCCGCCAAATCGAGCAGCAATTCGCTCGGCCGCAGAGTGAGACTCTGATACGGCGCATGAGTCCTTCAACTCATTCCCAGCCGAATCTTTAAAGCATGTCAGGATGCAATAGGGCCTTGTCTCTCTGAGATTGGCCACAGTTCCAAGTGGAACACAGCGATCAATGGCAAGGCGCTCTTGACTGGCTACGGTAAGCGTATCAAAGGACAGTGTTTGATAGAGAATTTCAACGCCTGGAGAGGATGAGGGATCAAGCTGCGTTGGAAACTGGCTTCGACTGCACGCTGCGCCAGATCTTTCTGTGGAGTAAACGATGGCCGTCAGGCTGGGATCCACATCTGTGTCAAGATATTCTTTGCTACCCAAGCCGCAGATAAATCCTTGAGTCAATTTGGTTGTAGGATGAGTGACGTAGACGGTACGAGTATCGGTGTTAAGGCGAGGGGCCGTGCGATCGTAGAAGGATATCGATTTTGATCGAAGACTCCGATCCCCGTTATCAAGACTCGTTGAAACAACAAAATAAGAGACCCCTTCGCTAAGATAACGATCGAACGTTGTGCGGCAAAGAGCGGAGGTACATGACAATTTCTGAGCTAATTGACTATCACGCAGAGCCTTATATTCTTCATCTCTGAACTCGTAAGACGAAAGTTGTGAGGCATCGATTTGGGCGACGCGTTCGTAAGGGATGCCGATACCATAACATCGATCTTGATTTTCGACGCTACACTGTGTGAGGGCGTGGCGTCTATAGACGAGATAGCGTTCAACCCCAGCGACCGCATTCCATTTGAAGTGTGCCCCTGTCGATGAGGCCAAGGTAAGTTGTGGCGCTGGCAGCTGAATCGAAGGTTGGTAATCGTAAGTGATGGGCGTCGATGGAACACTGACCAGCGTCGATATTCCACTTCGTTCTACAGTAGCGAAATAATCTCGCGAGCCAGCGCTGTCATGCAGATTAAGCACGTCGATGGTAGCAAAAAACTCTCCCGTCTTATTGGTAACGCCGGAGGCAACAAGTACGGGCCCCGATGGCCAGCGCTGATACACACGATAAATCGAATCGGGTTCAGCAGAGCCTTTCAGCGTGATAGCACTCTGGCCTGATATCGCTCGGGAAGGAAAGTGAAGTAAGAGAGTGGGAGGAAGAACTCGAGTTTCACTGAGGGTGGTAAAGGTGATCATGCTCGAAATATAGAGACGTTCGTCGGTTGTAATACAGAGTCGATACGTCGAAGCTTCTCGCAATCGAATTCCCTGAGGCAGCTGAAAAGTATGGGTGAGCCTAGAGGTCGACGAAAATAAAAAGGGCTCTTCAAGATAGCAGTTTGCTTTGGTCGTCAGATGAATACGGTATCGTGTTTGACTTTCATCACGCTCCACTCGGTGAGAAAATATGATCTCGGGTCTTAAGGGTGAAATCATCGATTGCCTTGGATAGTCGATAGAAATCGTCGCATATACCCATTGAGGTGCCAGAAGAGTGAGGGCTAGGGTACCAGTTCGTATAGAGCTGGCGATCGATCGATGGCGACGTGAGCTGAGTTTGTTCGTTAGCCGATGTCTCCAGGCTGCCAAGAACAGTGTCATCAGAAGAAACAATATAAGGGAGGTCAGTGATGGCTCGCTCTCATCGAATGACGGCGATGCCGTAGATGCCTTTGCAGAGAGGCTACAACCCGAAAGCGAGCCCCGAGCATATTGGGTGGTCGTAGTTTTACCCTCAAAGACGGTAAGGCTATCACTTTCACTCAGAGCATAGAAATCTCTTTCAAGAGCGGTCGAGGTGTCTGACGATAGAAGGCCTGGGGGAGATTTTTTCAGATAAAAGCGCAGCTCAATACGTTGTTCACCCGAAAAATAAGGCAGAGAGTTGATGATAAGCTGGTTTGTGGAGGCATCATTTTGAAAAGAGCTGGTTCGTAACGGTTGGGCTAGTTCTAAGTCGTGATTGTTAAATAGTTTCCATTCTCCACCGTCTAATCGATACTCTAAAGACTCCAAAGTAACGAAGGTGCTTTCTTCACGATCGAGCACGGAAAATCCCACGATCACTCGATACGGCTCATCGAGTTTGTAACCTAAAATATGAACACCTTCTACCCGAGGGCGGTTGTCGAGTGTTTGAGAGCAAACACTGCCGCGAGAACTTTCCACAAGAGAGCCCTCTCGATCTACCGCCCAAAGACTGACGCAATAATTCTCGGCCGTTTTAAGACCTTCAATACGCATACGGCGTTCATCAATCGCAGCGACAGTGTTCTGAATTATCTCGCCGTTTTGTTCAACTCGCAGTTCATAACGAATATACCGCTCTTCTACATAATCAGGATCTAGTACTGACCAGCGGACGTCGAGGCCTTCGCCGCTATCAGAGGCTCGCAGCGAACTTATCTCAAAAGGTGATCTGGCCGTTTGATCTTTCTGAGTCTTATAGGTAAGAGCCCAGCACGTATTACTTGTATGACCTTGAGCGTCACTCATACATGATCGAAAACAGTACGATGTATTCGGCTCTAGGTTGGAGATACGTCCTGCAATAACGCAGGCGCTGGCGCTGCGCTGGCTGCGACTCACCGTATTTAGGGCATCGACCTTAAAAGATTTTGATACGATGTCACGAGAAGATGAAAAGGTCGCACTGTTACATTCGTTGGCGGGAGTCCACGTCAAGGTGGCTGTCAGGTCGAAACTATGATCAATGGCAAGACTTCGTGCCTCATCGAGGGGCTTTCCACAGTGCAATACTTCGACGGATCGTCCTGAAGATCCCGATATCACTGCCAATGCGGCAGCAGGTGTTACCGCAGGAGCGGTATTGGAATCATCGAATGTCACAATATTGGAGGCAAGACTTTCGTCGCTCGAGCGGCGTGCGATCACGAAATAACTGACGCCTCTTTGCTTGTCGGAAGCTGGCAGGTCATTAAGTGTATTGTCTTGAAAATCAATGGACGCTAAGGGCCTGGGTTGAACAACCGAAGCCAGGAATCGGAAGGGGCTATCTCGATAACAGGATCGCTCAGGAATATTTTCGGGAGCAGGAGAGGGTTCCGTCGATGGACTCGGTTTAGGTTTCGGTTCTTCGCAAAATCCGTAGGCAACTCTTCGGTAAATAAAATAGTATCGAGCATTATCCACGGGTTCGATCTGAAACGCGCCTATCGAAGCTTTCTTTGTGACGAAAGGTTTATTTAATGATTTCGCCGGATCATACCAGTAAGTCACTGGCGATGAGATCGCGGTTTGAGGCGTTCCATCTTGGGTGGGCCGTTCAAACTGAATATAAAAATCGTAGCGACCTGCGGGCAGTCGGTCGGGTAGCATTACAGGAACAAAAAATTTTCCATCGGCTGATGCGTGCATTCGCCGCACATTCATTTCTAAATCTCCGCTCGCCGATTTCATATACACTCGGGCCATACTGCCTTCTTCCGAATTATAGCCTCCCACTAAAATGGATCGATTGCCGGCGCGTTGAGTGCTTGTTGTGTGTGGGCTGGTGAATAAATTACGGGCAGGGCTCAAATCACCACGTGTTGTAAATGAGCTAAAAGCGGCCTGCTTCGATCCTGCTAATCCTGCGTTAGCGGTGAGGCAGATGTGGTAAGTCGAATTAGGAACGAGATCAAAAGAGCCAGGATCCCAAAAAAGAGATGAGACGAGGGTGTTGGTAACTGCCGAAGATAAATCGCAAGGGGCTCTTCTTGATACAATTAAGTTATATGTGACGGGAGCGCCCGGCATGCTCGGCGCCCAGGCATTCCAGCGAATGACTGGTTTAAGAGGTGTATTTTTTTGGGAGGGCAATGGGTATTGAATGCCAAAAGGTTCTTGCTCAGGTGAATTTTGAGCAAAGGAAGGCTGCAGCGTGCTGGCAAGAACGAAAATGGACAAGCTCACGCCCACCAGACAGAAAGCACTGTCCCGATAACTCGTCATGATAGCTTGAAAAATCCCCTCGCGACCCACAAAAACCTCTTTCTCTATTGTAGAGAATCTTGGTCAAAGTCGGTTCAAACGGGCTAAGCGCTTAGAATCATAGTTAAAAAAAGTCGCTACCGGGCAGAAATGCCCGCATAGGGCAGGCGCAGCGCCTCTTCTAAGCGTAAAAGCTGATTGTATTTCGCCGTACGATCAGAGCGGCAGAGGCTTCCTGTTTTGATCTGGCCACAGCCGGTTCCCACCGCTAGGTCAGCGATAAACGAATCTTCAGTTTCACCACTTCGATGCGATACCATTGAGCGGTAGCCATTTTTCTGAGCAACGCGCATGGTATCTAAGGTTTCGGTGACCGTTCCGATTTGATTGAGCTTAATTAAAATGGAGTTTGCGCAGCGCTCTTTAATGCCTCGTTCAAGACGACTGCTTTGCGTGACAAACAAATCATCCCCGATCAACTGAGTTCCGGGCAGTTTAGCGGTCAGAGACCTCCAACCCTTCCAATCTTCTTCGTTGAGCCCATCTTCAATGGAAATGATGGGAAAATCTCGAACCAACTGACTATACATCTCAATCATCTGATCTGAGGAGCGAGTACCCTTGCTCGATTTTTTCATGGCATAGTCTTGGTCGTCGTAAAAGCTTGAAGCGGCAACATCGAGACCCAACTTAACTTGAGCGCCATAGCCGCTCGATTGAATGGCTTCCATGATGAGCTGAAGAGCTTCTTCGTGACTTTTCAGTCGCGGTGCGAAGCCTCCTTCGTCGCCAACGGCGGTTACCAAACCTTTGCTCTTAAGGAGTGTCTTCAAGGTATGAAAAATTTCACTTCCCATTCGCAGAGCTTCAGAAAACGATGCGGCTTCTACAGGAGCAATCATGAATTCCTGAAAATCTAAGTTATTGTCGGCGTGCATGCCGCCGTTAATAATGTTCATGAAGGGAACGGGCGAGCAAAGTTCTTTTGTTTGAAAGAGATGAGCAATAACTTCCGCTAAGGTTTTCTTCTGAATCAAACTGCTGGCCCGCGTTGCCGCCATCGATACTGCCAAGGTGGCATTCGCCCCGAGACGAGATTTTTGAGGAGAAGGATCTAAATTAATCATTTTTTGATCGACCTGAGATTGATCGCAAGGGTCTAAGCCGACGACCGCTGGGGCAATCTCCTCAATAATATTTCTGAGAGCTCGGGTAACGCCTTTTCCATGGTAGCGCTTGGCATCCGCATCGCGCAGTTCTACCGCTTCAAAAGCACCTGTAGAGGCTCCTGAAGGCACGGCGGCTCGTGCGACGATGCCCGAATCTAAAATAAGATCGGCCTCTACGGTTGGGAATCCACGACTATCTAATACTTCTCGAGCCTTGATGGCTTTAATTCGGTCGGTCATAGATTAAAGAAGTAAACCTTGAGTTCTTGAAGTGCAATAGAAATGCCGTCTAGATTTCAACTGTGAAGAAGCATGCGATTTATCCTGGGTCATTTGATCCTCTAACCAATGGGCATATCAATTTAGTGGAACGGGCCCTTCATATCTTTGAAACGGTCACGATAGCCGTATTTATCAATACAAAAAAATCTGTCGTGTTTAGTTTAGAGGAACGCAAATCCATGATTCAAAAAGTTTTTGAGAGACAGCGTCGCGTGAAAGTCGATTCGTTCTCAGGGTTACTCGTGGATTATGTGGCGACCAAGCGACATGCAACGGTCATCCGCGGTATTCGCACTAATTCTGATTTTGAGTATGAGCTTGGTATTGCCCAGGCCAATCGGCATTTGCAGGCTTCGTTTGAAACCGTCTTTATGATGACCGATCCGCCCTTCGCATTTTTATCGAGCTCAATGATTCGAGAGATTGTGAGTCTGGGGGGTTCGACAAAGGGTATGGTGCCAGCGTTCATAGAAAAGGCGTTAACAAAACGCTTGGGGAGTAATCGTTCTCCTCAGTCCAGAAAAATGAGATCCAAAAAAGGATAGAAGAAGGAAAAAATTTTTATGTCGTCACACGCCAATTCACTTACCTCGGAAGTTTCGCAGTTTAAAATAGCGCCGCTCGTTTCAAGTTTTGAAGAGTCGGCCACTCTCGCCCTCGGTGCCAAGGCCAAAAAAATGAAGAGCGAAGGGCGCTCCATCATTAACTTTGGAGTAGGGGAGCCAGATTTCAATACCCCGGACGATGTGATCGACGCTGCATTTTCGGCCGCCAAAAAGGGAGCTACTAAATATACGGCGGTGGGTGGCAGCCCCCATGTGCGAAAGGCTATCGCTCAACGACTTGAGTTCGACTACGGAGTTCCGTTTTCGCCCGACGAGCTGATTTTATCGTCGGGTGGTAAGCAGGCGATTTACCATTTCTTGCAGGCAACGCTGTCGCCGGGCGATGAGGTTCTTATATTCTCACCGTACTGGGTATCGTTTCCAGAGATGGTAAAGATGGTCGGAGGTCGTCCTGTCATTGTGGCGACTAAGGAGGGCCGCCTCGATACGGCTGCGGTGGAGCATGCCATTAGTCCGCGCACTCGCCTCTGTATCTTGAATAATCCGTCCAATCCATCCGGAGTCTATTGGACGCGTGAGGAGTTGAGCGCTCTACTGACCATTTTGAAACCGCATCCCATTGGCTTGATGAGCGACGATACCTATTATGGTCTTTTATTTGATGGGTGTTCGTGGCATTCGGCGCTTGCTATAGATTCGAGCTTCCGCAGCCGAACCTGCGTGATTGGATCGACTTCGAAATCGTATGCCATGACAGGCTGGCGTCTGGGTTGGGCGGCGGCCCCGAAGCCGGTCACCGAGGCGATGGTTAAGTTGCAAAGTCAGGTTACGAGTAATCCCTCGTCGCTCGCCCAGGAGGCCGCACTCTATGCGGTTAGCCAAGGGCATGGGGCGGCAGCTCTATTTGCTCAGCGGTTCGAAAAGAGGCGCAATCTCATGCTGAACGCTCTGAAAGAAGGCGATGCAAAATGGACTTGGATGGACCCCAACGGGGCTTTCTATGTATTTTTGAAGTTGGGTCCCCTTGTTAAGGAGCCGGTGGCCTCGTTTTGCGCGAAAGCTCTCGAAAATGCAGGTCTTTGCATGATTCCAGGAGAAGCATTTGGAATGCCGGACTTTGTTCGTTTATCGTATGCGCTTTCGGATGACGATATTGTGGAAGGCATTCGACGGCTAAAAGAGCTTATTTTTGGGAAGTCCATGTATTGACTTTCCGTATTTTTTTCGCAAAATTGCCCACTTATGAGCCGACGATGTGAGTTAACAGGTAAAGATGTTCAGTTTGGAAACACGGTGTCCAATGCCAACAACCGTAAAAAAACACGGTTTTTTCCGAATCTAACCTGGAAGCGATTTTATGTTCCGGAGTTAAAACGATTTGTTCGAGTAAAGGTCTCCCATCGTGGGATTCGAACCATTGATAAATTGGGCGGTCTGTTTCAGGCCTGTCTTAAATATCGAGAGACATTGTCACCTCGGCTAAAAAAAGCCGTAGGCATTAAGGCAGAGAATTGAGGATATGGTGAGCGCAGCAGGATTTCATGATAGCGAAGGTCGTGGTGATAGAGATGGACGAGGAGACAAAGGGGCTTTCAATAAGCGTAAGCGTCCAAAGCGACGTATGTCTTATCGTAAGAAACGTCCCCCTGCCGATTTGACGTTTGATTACAAAGATATCAGCCGTCTTTCCCAGTTTTTGGGAGACGATGGCAAGATCATCGGAGCTCGTATTTCAGGTTTAAGAGGTAGCCAACAGCGAGAGCTTACCTTGGCGGTGAAACGCGCTCGTCATATCGGTTTCTTAAGCACCCTCCGTCGAGATTTTATTCATTGAGTTTCTAAAGTTGCCCGCGTGGCGGAACTGGCAGACGCGCTAGACTCAAAATCTAGTGAGAGCAATCTCGTGTCCGTTCGACCCGGACCGCGGGCACCATCAAAATTAGAAGTTGCCTGAGCTTGACCCACCTCCGAAGTCAGGATCCTCACCGAAGCCAAAATAGTGAATCACGCTTGTCGTTATACAGATGGGCTGAGATCTCACGCCAAGACTGACTCTCCCGGTCATTCCTCAGTATTGACTTGTTGTGCTGGCGCATCGCATTTGAACTTATTGATTCTCTTTCCATGGGCCATCGATAAAATGAGAACAGGGGGAGAATCATGAAAGATTATAGAGACTACGGTCGGATGGCGGCGGCTTTACTATTGTTCGGGACTTTTCAGGCGTGTGGAGATGGCGATTCGTCATCTTTCGCTTCCCGAGAGTTTGGTCAGGGTGTGGATCTCATCGTGTATCGGCCAGAGTTTGCTCTGGTATCGGTAGATATTAAAACGATGTCTGGCAGTTCTGAGACATTATCGAGACGCATTAATCTTACAAATGCGGAAGGTGGCAAAGATGCGGTCTCTCGGATTATTGAGAATTCATTGTTTAAACTTGTCGTTAACGGCGAAGAGGCGATGGTCGCCATCTCTTCGCAAGAGAATATCAGTCATAACCAAACGATTTCTGAGAACAGCCCTGAATGTTCGCTGAGGGGCACCTCGGACGTCGAGGGCCAGGCGACGAGTCTTGGGCTTGATTTTGTATGGAAGCTATCGGCATCGTTAGATGGTGGAGCCTGCGATGAGTTTCGAACAAAGTTTTCAAGTTTTCTTGAGAGTGAAATGAATCGCTTTCATCTGAAATCGGTGCGAGATCTATTGGGCTCGGCAGATCTTCTATCAGACCATCGGCAATCGGTTCGAGTGCGTGTTGAGCTTCGCGGCGTCCGTGAGTGAGGCTCCGCTAAAATCTAAAGTCGCTCTCCACCTTATGGGGGGAGGCGTGACGGGCGCTTATTTTCACTACGGGGCACTCGCGGCACTCGACGATCATCTGAGTCGAAAGATGACGAGCTTTGATATTTTTACCGGTATTTCGGCGGGCAGCCTCGTGGCCAGCACGACTGCGGTGGGTTTGAGCCCCCAAGCCGCAATTCATTCGATTGTGAACGAAGAGGGCTCACGGTTTTTTATACGACGGCGAGATATCTATCGCTTTAGCCCCATCAAATGGATCAACGAGCTCGGCAAAGCCCTTTGGACTTTGTTCTATATCACCTATCTTCATTTTGAAGATCCTCAAGAGGCCCCATCATATTTTTGGGGCTTTAAAGATGCGCTGCCTGCAGGTCTCTTTTCGATGAAGTACTACGAGCGATGGATTCGTACGACGTTCGAAAAAAATCAGTTTCCTCTTTTTTTCTCTGAGATTGCCAAGGAGCTCTATATCATTTCGTACGATCTCGAATCAGGTCGTCGTTGTGTCTTTGGTCAGGAACCTTTTCGACATATTCCTTTTTTTAAAGCCATTAGTGCATCGTCTTCAATTCCAATATTTTTTGAGCCGGTCGAATTTGAAGGACGTTCCTATGTCGATGGCGGGCTAGGGGATTCGGCCCACTTAGATGTTTCGGCGCGCGCAGGAGCGAACCTCATCATTGCGCTTAATCCCATGGTGCCTGTGCGAAATGATCTAGAAAGTGTTCGCATTCGCACGGTATTTGAAGAGAAGGGGCGCATCCGAGATAAAGGGTTCACCTATATTTGGGATCAATGTCTTCGCAACGAAATTCGCCACCGAGTCAATTTGGCGATGAGGCATATGGGTTATCTGTATCCTAAGGTCGATATTCTACTTATCGAACCCGACGAGAGTGATCCTACGATGTTTCTTTATAATCCCATGGATTTTGAATCGCGTCGGCAGATTGTTCAGTTTGCCTATGATCTCACCAAACGAAAGATTGCTGAAAATCTTGAAACCTGGAGTCAAACTCTCGATCGACACCATATCTCGATTGCTGGTTTAGACCAGTCTCGGTAAATCGGTCAGCTACCATGACGGCTGTCGCAGCTTTCTGCAGAATTATCTAGCGGCGAGGATGACGTGGAGGTACTAAAGGGCGGCTACCTTGGAGGATTGCGATAAGGCGCACCCAAGCTGGGAAGTAAACGCCTCACACGGGTAAACACCAGAAAGAATTTACAATAACCGCATCACCTAAAAATAAAGGAAAGAGAGCCCAAAAATCGGGCCGGTTTCCTGGGCTGATTGGCCCACTCGTTTTTCCAATACCGACGGCAAGCCTGCAACAGCCTGCTGTTTCCATTTCGAAATAAGATTCACATTGATGCTGTACTTTGATGCCAGCTCTGCCAGGGAATGCTGACCCCTTAGGGCGTCTTAAGCAACTCGAGCCTTTTTATGGGCATCATGTTTTTTGATAGGCATAGATATCTCCTCTTTCGTCGTCAGAGGCCCTATCTGGCAACCTAAAAATACCCCACTTTTCTGACCCCATTCTCATCCCTATAACTCGAATTTTCGTGTCCAGCTTTTGGGGTCCACCACAATCAAAGTCCCATCTTATGCGGACTTCCCGCTGGACAGCCGTGTCCTTGGCCCAA